>NZ_AUMN01000016.1 GCF_000430705.1 Arthrobacter castelli DSM 16402 | reverse complement strand
CACCCCGTAATGCTGGATGGTCCGCCAGTGCACCTGCAGGAACTCATAGGCCAATTCCGGCCGGGCGGGAAGCCGCAGCACACCGGTGCGGGCCCGGCCGATATCGAACAACTCCGCCGGGGAGAAGAACATCCCCGGCAGGTCGGGCAGTTGCAGGCTCGAGTGCTTCGTTCCGTGATAGACGGTCCCGACCCATTCGCGGATCAGCTGCTCCATCTCCGTGACCAACAAGTACGCCTGATCCTCGATATCCTTGCCGCGTGAATAGACGTCCGGGCCCTTATAGGCAGGCAGGTGCTGCAGGAACGATTCCCGCAGTGTCCTGAAGAACCGCTCCACTGCCGGTTTGTCCGTCGGCTTATGCGGAATCGCCGGCTGCACATTAATCCCCAGCCGGGCGCAGGCACCAATCACATGATCAGACACATACTGCTTGCCGTGATCGACCACCACCGTCGACGGCACACACCCCCGATCCAAGGCCTCTTCACCGCCGGGGACGAGAACATTCTTCGGCACACCGTGATACGGAAAACCATCCCCGGCATCGTCACCGGCCGGTGGGCGCACCACCTGGAACAGGACATTGGCGACATCGCCGGATTTCGTCGACACGGGCGATAGCCGCAGGCCCAGGATGCAGCGGCTGAACAAATCAATGGCCACCGTCAGCTCGGTCGGCACCCACCGTCCGGTGACCGGTTCCATCGCGAACACATCCAACGGCGTCGTATCCAACAACACGTACTCGCCCGGATACGACGGATTCAACCGCCCATACACGCCCTCTGGCCGTTCAGCCACCGATCGGCGTCCCCGCCCCGAACCAAACGAATGCCTGCCCTTGGCCAACTCATTAAGCCTCCGATAGGCCGCCGTCTTCCCCGGCGCCGGAACCACGCCCTCACCATGGACCCGGGCCACTTCGGCATTGACCCGGCGGATCACCGCATCCCTCGTCGGCGTCGAGGCATACACCGCCGCATCCAGAACCTGCACACACGCCGCATCCCACCGCGGATCAACACGCGAATCGTACTTCTGCATTGTTCTGCTATCGGCCAGTCCTGCGATACCTGACGTCTTATAGGCGGCCATCCGGCGCCATAGAGTCCTCTCCGAGATGCCCAGCTTCCGTGCCGTTTCTGCATACAGTGCCCGTGCCGAGGCTTCTCCTCCCTCAGCTTCTGCCTGGAGCAGAGACAGCAAGGGCTCTTCCATCGCTTTGAGCTTTGCCAACTGCTTGTCAGTCAAGGCAGTAATGAGAATTCCCAGGGGATCCTCTGATTCAGCTGGCAATTCCTCAGTGTTGATAACCGCTGCTTCTGAGAATGCACCAACGCCCACCTCGCGCATGGTCGCACCCTTGCGGATCCGTACGCCCCGCCCGGTGACTTCGTCCACCTGCCAGAGCGCTCCTTCGAACCAGACATTGGCACCAACGCGGATTTCAATGCTCGACATAATTTGCTCCCACTCCAACATCAAGGACCGTCTCACCTGATAACGGACGCCGCAGGTCGGTGCTCAGGAGCTGCTTCCACATCAAATGCAGCAGAGCAGATCTGACCTGTTCTTCGTCGTGTGTTCGCGCTGTTTCCTTAATCAGCGCGTTGATGGTTGTCCCAGGGGTGAAACGGTCCAGGAGTGCAACCACAGCAGATTGACTGATCAATTCCGCGCGGCGGGCGGAACCAAGGAAACGAACGTTCCTCAACAGGAAGACATCAGCACCGGTCCACACCTCATACGCCCACCCCTTGCGCGCGCACAATGCACCCGTCCAGTCGAATACCTCACGGATTTCCGGCCGCGCCGCGGCCTTAGCCGGTTTCACATCCACCAGGACATGGCCACGCTGCGTCGACTTCAACAAAAAGTCGGGCGCATGACGCCGCACCTTTCCCGATACCATGCCTTCGATCCACAGCGGCTGACTGGTAATAGTCGTGATATCCGGATCAAAATCAGCAAGCCATAACCGATCGAGCTCCAACAGAGACTCGTACACCAGGTGGGCATCAATGGTCGCGGACCAGAACAACCCTGAATAGTTGCTCTGCCCAGAACGCGAATCGGGAACGCGCACCGGATAAGCATCCAGAATAGTCGCCGCATCCGCTTCGAGCCACGGGACGCTGACCTCTCCCCTAACGCGGCAGAAGTACCTCGCAGTCGCATCCAGACGGTCAGCCCGGCTCATGCACCAAGTATTGCCCCCGCTGACATGAAACGCGGAAATTGACACGCTGCTGACACGAAATCCGGAAATTGACAGATTAACGCGGAACCTACACTACAGTTATCCACAATGTTCACAGGCGATCAATCGAAAGTTATCCACACCTGTGGGGAAATATTGTGTGGACAAGTAGGTCAACCCTGTCACGTAGGGGAAGGAGCGGTATTCACACCTGTGGAATTACATGTGTGTAAGTTGTCCCCACTGTGGATGAGTCGTGTGGATAACTTTGAAGATCGCGGTTCGTCCACAAGTGCAGCGGGCGCGTAGCAGGTCTGAAACGGCCCGACTCTAGATCCAGATACGTGCCGCTCCGAGGGCGAGCAGGATCAGCACTACGCCGGTCAGGCCGGCGGCTTGGATCAATGTGCGGTGCTTGCCCCGGGGGGCGTATGCGATGGCGGCAGCGGCCAATCCGCCGGCGACGAGGCCGCCGAGATGCGCCTGCCAGGCAATATTGGCCACGACGAATCCCAGCACGGCGTTTATCGCAATCAGGATCACCAACTGGCGCACATCGCCGCCACGCTGCCGTTGAACAACAAACAAGGCACCAAACAGCCCAAATACCGCACCCGAAGCACCAATGACGAGAGTCGTCACCGGTGAAAGCAGCAGCACGCCGACGGACCCGCCGAATGCTGAAATCAGATAGAGCGCGAGGAACCGCGTCCTTCCCAACAGCGGTTCAAGAGACTGGCCTATCAACCACAGGATGTACATGTTGAAGACAATGTGGAGGAAGAAGCTCTGCGAATGCAGGAAAGAGGCCGTGAGCATGCGCCATGGCTCCAGCAGCGTGTAGACGGGAGCATAGCCGAACATCTGCGTCAGCCCCGGGACAACGAACTGCAGTATGAAGACTGCCACGCTTGCCCCGATCAACGAATAGGTCACGATCGGTTTGCCCGGCCGGACAGCCCCGCCGTACACAGTCCGGTGCGACGGGGCTGTCCGCGAAGATTCCTTCACGCAGTCGACGCATTGCACGCCAACGGAAGCCGTCCGCTGGCATTCTCCACAGACCGGGCGGCCGCAGCGTTGGCAGCGCACATACGAAACTCTGTCCTCGTGACGGGGACAGACTGGAACCTCCTGCGAAGGGCCGGAGGCCTGCATTCCATAACTCACGTGTATTGGCTCCTCTGGGCCAGTTGGACCCTCCCCTGCGGTCCGTCAACGCCCCCCGGCGGGTGCCGGGGGGCCAGTATGGGGAATCGACTAGAGTTGTTCGACGTCGACAGTCTCGATGGCAACGTCCTGGCGTGGCTTATCCCGACCATCGGTTTCAACGTTGTTCAGTTTGTCCACGACAGCCTTCGACTCGTCGTCAGCCACCTCGCCGAAGATGGAGTGTTTGCCCTGGAGCCACGTGGTCGCGGTGGTGGTGATGAAGAATTGTGAACCGTTGGTGCCGCGGCCCATCTGGATTCCGGCGTTGGCCATCGCCAGCTTGTACGGTTCGGTAAAATCGAGATCAGGGCTGATTTCGTCGTCGAACTGGTAGCCGGGCCCGCCAACACCCTGGCCGAGCGGGTCGCCACCTTGAATCATAAAGTCTTTGATGATGCGGTGGAAGATGACGCCGTCGTACAACGGGGCGCTGGTTTCCTCGCCGGTCTCCGGGTGGGTCCAAGTGCGGGCACCCGTGGCCAGATCCACGAAGTTCTTCACCGTCTTCGGCGCATGATTGCCGAACAGGTTTACGACGATATCGCCGAGATTGGTATGGAAGGTCGCTTTGGCGGTGGGAATAGCAGTCATGAGCCCATTCTTTCATGACGCCCGACGACGGCGGCACGGCGGCAGTGCCGTTTAGCGGTGAGTGAAAATCCATGGCCGCCGGAACAACGAATAGCGCAGCACCGGCGTAACACGTAGGCTTAGCACAAGGTTAGAGACCATCCTCGGGAGGTAACTGTGAAGAAAACTGACCACAAGACCCGCGACTTTCAAGACAATGTCTACTCGGGAGTCGCACAAGCCCGGGACTGGGCAGGGCCGAAATTCGAATCCGGAATGAACTGGGCCGTTCCCCGGCTTGAACGCGGCATCGAGTCTGCCTCACCGAAGGTGCAGGAAGGTGTGAGGCGCGCTGCCGACGGGGTCGCCGGCGGAGTGGCAACAGTCACTCCGAAGATCCAGGACGGACTTGACCGCATGGCACCTCGCATTTCGGGCGCCGTCGATCAGGCCACCCCGCGCATCCAGGCCCAATTGGACCGGGCGACGCCGGCTATCAATCAGGCCAGGGACCGGGTCGTCGACGATTATATTCCGCAGGTGTCCAACCGGCTCAGCACGGCAGCGGATTCCTTTGCCAGCCGGCTCGATGACACGGAGGTGTCCCCGCAGTTCGATGCGTTCGTCACCCGGGTCACCGGGGACAAGAAGGCAGTGGCCAAGGCGAAGAAGGCCGCCACCAAGGCTGCCAAGCAGGCATCCAAGGATTTGAAAGTCAAGAAGAAGTCGGGCGGTAAGGTCTGGCTGGTTCTTGGCATTCTGTTTGCCGCTGCAGCGGCGGGTGCGGCCGCTTGGCGCGCTTCCAAGCCTGTTGAGGATCCGTGGAAGACACCCGCGCCCACCAGCCCGGCATTCCGTGACAGCAGCACTGCCGCCACTTCGGGAACCACCGGCACGGGTGCCGGAAGCACGACGGCAACGACGGCCACCGCGGAGCAGACCCCGGCTGCAAAAAGCGAATCCGCAGCGGACAAGTCGGACGAAGCAAAGAAGGATTCCAAGGAACCACAGGCTGAAACCCGGGCCGCCGCCAAGGAGGCTGAAGCCAACAGTCAGAATGGCAACCGCAGCACCAGCTAATCGGCTGTGAAGCAATGCCAAGGGGCCTTCCGGATGATCCGGAAGGCCCCTTGGCTTTTAACCTGCTGATACGTCGGCGGCTGGACACACACATTCTTGCCGCTTACCCGTTTTCATCGGCAGGCAATAAAAAACCCGGCCGGCACTGATGCCGGCCGGGTCATTTCCCGGTGGAGGCAAGGGGACTCGAACCCCTAACCCCCTGCTTGCAAAGCAGGTGCGCTACCAATTGCGCCATGCCCCCGAGGGCCCGTCCATCCACTCCCGGCACGATCGCCGGGAAAGATGCACGGTGTTCAGTCCACCTTGTCGGTCGACTGATTCCAGACGGATTTCTCCGCTTCTGAATCCTGCCACTTCTTATAGGCCAGTACACCGGCGATTGCCGTTGCCACAACAAACAACTTCTTCATGGTGTTCTCCTGACCTTCCTCAGTGGCAGTTGGTGGGCGTACCAGGACTTGAACCTGGGACCTCTTCGTTATCAGCAAAGCGCTCTAACCGTCTGAGCTATACGCCCGTCTGCCGTCTCGGGCCAAGACACGACATTACCTTAGGTGCCATGCCCTGCTCAAATCAGTCGTCTGTCAGGGTGACTCCGATTCCCCCGACCAGGGTGGAGGAAATGTTGTAGAGAATGGCAGAGAGCATGGCCAGCGCGGTCAACAGCACTACATTGACGACGGCGATGATAGTTGCGAACGAGGCCACCTGGCCCAGCGAAGCGAATTCCCTCAGGTCGAATGGCTGTCCGCCTTCGGAGCCCATAATCGAGTCCAGCAGTCCGTTGACGCGGTCAAAAATGCCGGTGAGGTCCAATACCGTCCACAGCACGATCGAAGCGACCACTGTGACAATTCCCAACGCCACGGAAAGCAGGAAAGCCAGCTTCAGCACCGACCATGGATCGACCTTGCTGACGAGCAGCCGTGCACGGCGTACCTTGGCCTTCGGCGCGGGCCGGACCAATCCGGGCTTGGATCCGGGAGGTTGCTGCCCGCCGGACCCGGAACCGGAGGAACCGTAGCGGTTGGGCGAGTTTCCAGCCGCACTCTGCTGCGGCTGTGCAGGTCCGCCGGACTTTGGAGCGCTGGAGGGCTGGGGCCGACGCGCCTGGCTGGACGTGCCCCGCTGGTTGGAGTTGGTCGTGCTCACTCGGTACCTCCATTAGTGTCAGGCTCAGCAGTTCCCTCATCCTGGGAAATGCCTTCGGCCTGCTGATTTGGATTCAACGGTACTTCATCAGAGGGGGTGGGTGCAGGCTCATCCGCGCCGATAACGGCAGGTTCGTCCGAATCCTCAGCATCTTCATCGACAGCTGCCAGGTTTCGTTCACTATTGCGTGCGACGGCGATGATCCTGTCGTTCTTGTCCGGTTTGGCAAACACCACTCCCATGGTGTCCCGGCCCTTGGCGGGTACGCCGGTAACGCTGGAGCGCACCACCTTTCCGCCGTTCATCACCACCAGCACCTCATCGCCTTCCTGGACGATCCGCGCGCCGGCGAGACCGCCGCGCTCCTCAACCAGGTTGGCCACCTTGATGCCGAGCCCGCCGCGGCCCTGCAGCCGGTACTGATCCACAGCTGTGCGCTTTGCGTATCCGCCCTCGGTGACAGTGAAGACAAAGGAATCATCAGTCACCACTTCCGCCGCGAGCAGTTCGTCCTGCTCCCGGAACTTCATCCCGGTCACACCCGAAGTGGCCCGGCCCATCGGGCGCAGCGCTTCGTTGGTGGCCGTGAAACGCAGCGACTGACCCTTGCGGGAGACCAGCATCAGGTCGTCAGTTTCGAACACTAGCTGGGCGGAGACCAGTTCGTCGTTCTCGCGCAGATTGATGGCGATCACGCCGGCCGAACGATTGGTGTCGTAGTCTTCAAGCCGGGTCTTCTTCATCAACCCGTTCTTGGTGGCCAGCACTAGATACGGCGCCTGATTGTAGTCCCGCAGATCCAGTACCTGGGCGATTTCCTCATCCGGCTGGAACGCCAGGAAGTTAGCCACATGCTGTCCCTTGGCATCGCGCGCCGCCTCAATGAGCTCGTATGCCTTCGCCCGGTACACACGCCCCAGGTTGGTGAAGAACAACAACCAGTGATGGGTGGTGGTGACGAAGAAATGCTCGACGACGTCGTCACCGCGCAACTGTGCCCCGCGGATGCCCTTGCCGCCGCGATTCTGCGAACGGTAGTTGTCGCTGCGGGTACGCTTCACGTAGCCGCCGCGGGTGATGGTGACCACCATTTCCTCTTCGGGAATGAGGTCCTCCATGCTCATGTCGCTGTCGTAACCGCGCATGATCTCGGTGCGGCGGTCATCGCCGTGCTTCTCCACGAGGTCGGCGAGCTCGTCGCTGACGATGCCGCGCTGCATCTCCTCGGAGGCGAGGATCTCCTTGTAGCTGATGATCTTGCGTTCCAGTTCGTCGTGCTGGTCCTGGATCTTCTGGCGCTCCAAGGCGGCCAGCCGGCGCAGCTGCAGGTCCAAAATTGCCTGGGCCTGTTGTTCATCGATGGAGAGCAGATCCATCAGTCCATGCCGCGCGTCCTCGACGGTCTGCGACCTGCGGATCAAGTTGATCACGTCATCGAGCGCGTCCAAGGCCTTCAGGTACCCGCGCAGGATATGGGCAGCCTCTTCAGCCTTGCGCAGCCGGTATCGGGTACGCCGCACGATGACATCCAACTGGTGGGTGACCCAATGCCGGATGAAGGCATCCAGACTCAGCGTGCGCGGCACGTCGTCGACAATGGCGAGCATGTTCGCGCTGAAGTTCTCCTGCAGCTGGGTGTGCTTATAGAGGTTGTTCAGCACCACCTTGGCAATCGCATCCCGCTTAAGGACGATCACCAGCCGCTGCCCGGTCCGTCCGGACGTTTCATCACGCAGGTCGGCAATGCCCTGGACCTTGCCGTCCTTGACCAGTTCGGCAATCTTGATAGCCAGGTTGTCCGGGTTCGCCTGGTACGGCAGTTCGGTGACAACAAGACAGGTGCGGCCCTGGATCTCCTCCACATTGACCACCGCACGCATGGTGATCGAGCCGCGGCCGGTCCGGTACGCGTCCTCAATGCCGCGGTGGCCCAGGATTTGGGCGCCGGTCGGGAAGTCGGGCCCCTTGATCCTCACGATCAGGGCCTCCAGCAATTCCTCTTTGCTGGCCTCAGGATGGGCCAGCAGCCACTGCACACCCTCGGCCACTTCGCGGAGGTTGTGGGGCGGGATATTAGTGGCCATGCCGACGGCGATACCGGACGAACCGTTGACCAGCAGGTTGGGAAAGCGCGACGGCAGGATCGTTGGTTCCTGGTTTTTGCCGTCGTAGTTGTCCTTGAAATCGACGGTCTCCTCGTCGATGTCCCGGACCATTTCCATGGCCAGCTGCGCCATCTTGGTCTCGGTGTAACGCGGCGCCGCGGGGGAATCGTTACCCGGGGAGCCGAAGTTGCCCTGGCCGAGCGCCAGCGGGTAGCGCATGGTCCAGTCCTGGATGAGCCGCACCAGCGCATCGTAGATGGCCATGTCCCCGTGCGGGTGGTACTGGCCCATCACTTCGCCGACGACGCGGGCGCACTTGTTGAAGGAACGGTCCGGACGGTAGCCGCCGTCGAACATGGCATACAGCACCCGACGGTGCACGGGCTTCAAGCCGTCGCGGACATCGGGCAAGGCACGGCCAATGATGACTGCCATGGCGTAGTCCAGATAGGAGCGCTGCATTTCGAGCTGCAGGTCCACCTGTTCCACACGGTCGACCATTGTCGCGCCGGCCACCACTTCGCCCTCCACCGGCGTCTCGTCCGCAGGATTTTCAGGAGTTTCGTCGCTCATACTTTCCCAGTTCCGTTCGTAATCTCATCGAATGCCAACATCGCTTGTCCACGTCCGGCCAACGTCCTGAGCTTCCCGGCGCAAACGAACTTCTAAGAGAAGAGCCCGGGTTCCCTTCCCGAGCTTGCGAGGGAGAGGGGAGACTCTGAACGTTAAAGCGCCTACAGAAGCTCAAAACTTTTGGCCTAGATGTCGAGGAAGCGCACGTCCTTGGCATTCTGTTGAATGAAGTTGCGGCGCATCTCCACGTCTTCGCCCATCAGTACGGAGAAGATCTGGTCGGCAGCCGCAGCATCGTCCATCGTGACCTGCATCAGAGTCCGGTGGTCGGGATCCATCGTGGTGTCCCACAGTTCGGTGTAATCCATTTCGCCCAGGCCCTTGTACCGCTGGATTCCGTTGTCCTTGGGGATCCGACGACCGGCAGCGAGCCCATCCTGCAGCACCGCATCCCGCTCACGGTCACTGAACACGTAGTCGTGCGGGGCGTTGGACCACTTGATCCGGTACAGCGGCGGTTGGGCAAGGTACACGTAGCCGTGCTCCACCAACGGACGCATATACCGGAAGAGTAATGTAAGCAGCAGCGTGGTGATGTGCTGGCCGTCGACGTCGGCATCGGCCATCAGCACGATCTTGTGGTACCTGGCCTTCTCGACGTCGAAATCCTCTCCGATGCCGGCGCCGAAGGCGGTAATCATGGCCTGGATCTCGGCGTTGCCCAGTGCCTTGTCCAGCCGCGCCCGTTCCACGTTGAGGATCTTTCCCCGCAGGGGGAGGATCGCCTGGGTTTCGGGGTCGCGGCCGCGCATGGCGGAGCCGCCGGCCGAGTCACCCTCAACAATGTAGATCTCCGACTTGGTCGGATCCTTGGACTGGCAGTCCTTGAGCTTGCCGGGCATCCCGCCTGACTCCAGCAATCCTTTCCGTCGCGTATTCTCGCGGGCCTTGCGGGCCGCCAATCGTGCCTGGGAGGCCTGGATGGATTTCCGAATGACGTCCCTGGCGGCAGTGGGATTACGATCCAGCCAATCACCAAGCAAGTCGTGAACTGCCTTCTGGACAAAGGTGCGTGCCTCGGAGTTTCCCAGCTTGGTCTTGGTCTGGCCCTCGAACTGCGGCTCGCCCAGCTTGACGGAGATGACCGCGGTCAGCCCTTCCCGGATGTCGTCACCGGTGAGGTTTTCGTCCTTTTCCCTGATCAGGTTCTTGTCCCGTGCGTAGCGGTTGATCAGAGAGGTCATGGCAGCGCGGAATCCTTCTTCGTGGGTGCCGCCCTCATGGGTATTAATGGTGTTGGCGTAAGTGTGGACGCTCTCTGAATACGCCGTCGTCCACTGCATCGCCATTTCCAGCGCGATTTCGCGTTCCCCATCCTCCGTTTCGAAGGAGATGACGTCCTCGTGGATGACGTCGACCTTCTTCGACGAATTCAGATAAGTGACATAGTCGAGCAGGCCGTTGTCGTACCGGTACACCACCTGGCGGTGTTTCGGTTCCTGGGCTTCTTCATCGGCCAGTTCATCGCCATCGTCTTCGATGGTCCGCTCGTCAGTCAGCGAGATGGTCAGTCCCTTGTTCAGGAACGCCATCTGCTGGAAGCGGGCGCGCAGGGTTTCGAAATCGTAGTCGGTGGTTTCAAATATTCCTGTGTCGGCATAAAAGGTCTGGGAGGTTCCAGTCTCGTCGGTTGCCTCACCCTTGATCTGGTCGCCGTCCGGGTGCCCGCCGTTGCTGAACCGCTGATACCAGGTGAAACCCTTCTGCTTGACGACGGTATCAACCCGACTCGAGAGGGCGTTAACCACGGAAATACCCACTCCGTGCAGGCCGCCCGAGACGGCATAGCCGCCGCCACCGAACTTACCGCCGGCATGGAGCATGGTCATCACCACCTGGACGGTGGGACGGTTTTCCCTGGGATGCATTTCCACCGGGATACCGCGGCCGTTGTCCACCACGCGGACGCCGCCGTCTTCGAGGAGAGTCACCTCAATGTGAGTGCAGTATCCCGCCAGGGCCTCATCCACAGAGTTATCCACAACTTCGTACACAAGGTGGTGCAGTCCTCGTGGTCCAGTGGAGCCAATGTACATGCCTGGCCGTTTGCGAACCGCTTCCAGGCCTTCCAATACCGTGATGTCGTCGGCACCATAGCCATTTACGGTCGGAACTGAATCAGTTGGGTGATCGGGGTTAACCGGGTCTTCATTAGCCACAGGCGTTGTCTACTCCTATTTGAGAGGCTGGAGGCACAAAACAGTCACCGGTGCTGTACAGGCCGCACCGTGACTTCTTCTCTCTATTCTACCTTGTCCGGGGCCTCGCCACGGCACATAACCTGCCCTGCGCGGCCAATAATGCCGGTTTAGAGCGATTCGAAGACCGGTGGCAAAGATTCCACACACGCCAGGGCCCCTCTGAGGCCCCATGAGCCGTTGCATCGCTTTAATTAGTTATCCACAAGTCTGGACCAAGGGCGCCGCAACAATGGCTACCCGTAGGTGTCTCTGGGGCCCCGTCCATTCACCGCCCGGTTGCCTTTCCGCCAGCTCGGAGCGGCCGGGCCCATAACGTGAATGCGGGTCACGACGCCTTGGCCCAGTTCGGCATCGAACTTGGCCAGCAGGTTCGGACTCAGCAGTCGCAATTGCGTGGCCCAGGCTGTCGAGTCGCACCGCACTGCCACGGTGGTGTCAGCAAAACTGTCCGGCCGGCAATGGGCTGCAATTTCGGGACCCACCAGTGCGTCCCATTGCGCCATGACCGAGCCGACTGCCACCGGCGCTGTCCAGCCACGTTCTTTGACCAGTCGGTCGACTACGTTACTCAAGCCTTGCGGATCCCGGCCGCCTTCCTGGCGACTGCGCCCGTTGCGGCGCCGTTCCTTCCGGTGCGGGGGCGGCTGGCCGGCTTTCGACCGGCGTTCGCCGCGGGCAAGTGCCGCCTCCCTCATCCGGTTAAGCACGGAGCTGGCCGCGTCGATGTCTTCGCTTCCTTCGCCGGAACCTCCCGGGGGGTCCTGCTCCGGTTTGTCATTCATCGACGCTCACCGACCCGGCGGCCACCTTGATCTGGCGTCCCTGAAGGGTATCCGGAACGTCGGCCGCCACCGCCGCGGTGACCAACACCTGCTCGGCTGTCGCTACGATGTCGGCCAGCCGCTGCCGGCGGTGGGTGTCCAGCTCGGCGAAGACGTCGTCGAGGATCAGGATCGGTGCCGCTCCGGCAGTCTCATCGTCCGCTAGGAAAACATAGTAGGAGGCCAGTCTCAGCGACAGCGCCATGGACCACGTTTCACCGTGGGAGGCGTACCCCTTGGCGGGGGCGGGGCCCAGCATCAGTTCCACCTCGTCCCGATGTGGTCCCACCAATGAGAGCCCGCGTTCGACCTCCTTGGCTTGCTGCGATTGGAAAGCATCCATGAATCGTGATGTCAGTTCGTCCACAGTCAGCGCGGATAAGTCATCGGCATTGGCATCGACTCCGGACTCTGCACTTCCGTCGTCGCTCAGCGTTGTCTGCAGGCTCGAACGATACCTGGCCCCGGCCGCCTTCGATCCATCGGTGAGGTCGTTGTATGCCCGTGCAATGTGCGGTTCCAGTTGCCGAAGCAGATCGAGCCGCGCACGCAACAGCCGGGCTCCGGCCACGGCCATATGCTGGTTCCACACATCCAGCGTCGACCGGTGGGCATCGGTGAACTTTCCACTGGCCCGGGCGGACTTGAGCAAGGCGTTGCGTTGTTTCAACACCCGCTCGTAATCGCTGCGGGTGGCCGAGTGGTGCGGCACCAGCGAAACCAGCAGATCGTCGAGAAACCGGCGCCGGCTGGATGGATCGCCCTTCACCAGCGCCAGATCTTCCGGGGCAAACAGCACCGTCCGGCAGATGCCCAATGCGTCCCTGGCCCGGACCGGGTTGGCCCGGTTGATCCGGGCCCGGTTGGATTTACCGGCGTTGATTTCCATTTCGACGGCGGTGCCCTGTTGTCCACGGCGCAGCCGTGCACGCACCATGGCCCGTTCCTGACCGAAGCGGATCAATGGTCCATCGGAGCTGACGCGGTGCGACGACATGGTTGCCAAATACCCCAAGGCCTCGACGATGTTGGTCTTGCCCAACCCGTTCGGACCAACGAAGACGGTGGCACCAGGCTCAAGCGCAATATCCAGCTGCGAGTAGCTGCGGAAATCAGTCAACGAAAGGAATTCTGCGTACACCTGCTAAACAATCCCTGCCATACCGGAACCCGTTTTGTGCCGCACCATACTATTCGTCGGCCGGCCGGACCGCATGGCCGCCAAATTGGTGGCGCAGTGCGGCGATGGCCTTCATCGATGGAGCGTCGTCCTGCCGCGAAGAGAACCGGGCGAAAAGCGCTGCTGTGATGGCCGGTGCCGGAATACCATGTTCAATAGCTTCCTCCACCGTCCAGCGTCCTTCGCCTGAATCTTCCACATACCCGGAGGTGCGGGATAATTCCGGATCTTCTTCGAGAGCCTTAACCAGCAGATCCAGCAACCAGGAACGGACCACCGTCCCGTTCTGCCACGCCCGGAACGTGCCGTGCACATCGTCGATAATGTCTTTGGACTGCAAGATCTCATAGCCCTCGGCGAAAGACTGCATTAGCCCATACTCGATACCGTTATGCACCATCTTGGCGTAATGGCCGGCACCCGTTTTCCCTGCATGGACAAAGCTCAGTTCCCTCGCACCATCGGGACGCAACGCATCGAAGACAGGCATCGCAGCCTCGATATCATCGGCCTCGCCGCCGGCCATCAACGCATACCCTTCGTCGCGTCCCCAGACGCCTCCGGAGACGCCGACGTCGATGAACGCGATGTTCTGCTCCGCCAGCATGTCCCGATGTTTGGTGTCATCGGTGAACTTGGAATTGCCGCCGTCGATAATGATGTCCCCGGCCGATAGTTCGGCTGCCACTTCGCTAATCAAACTGGTAGTGACCTCACCAGCCGGCACCATGACCCACACGGTTCGCGGTGAGGGCAGAGCAGCAGCCATCTCCTTGATGCTTGCCGCGTCGCTTCGATCCTGATTACGGTCGTAGCCGGTGACATCCAGGCCGTTGGATCGCATGCGCGCACGCATGTTGAAACCCATTTTGCCCAGTCCGACTAAGCCAATGTGCACCGTGATCAACCCTCCTGGAACGATTCGCCGCCGACAATAGCCGGGATTGCGTACCGCGGTTACTGATTAGGCAGCCGCACCGGCATCAACAGATACCTGTACTTGTCGTCGTCGTCGCCATCGATGTCTTCCTGGGCGGATACCACGGCAGGCTTCGGCGGGGTGGTGAAGGAAAACCGAACGTACTTGCTGTCGAAAGCGTTCAAGCCTTCGCTAAGGTAATGCGGGTTGAAGGCGACGGTGATTTCCTCGCCGGTCAGCGTCGCGTCAATCGCTTCGGAAGCCTGTGCATCCTCGCCGGTGCCGGCGTCGAGGCTCAATTGGCCATTGGTGAATGCCAGCCGCACTGGCGTGTTCCGCTCTGCGACCAATGCCACACGGCGGACGGCTTCCACCAGTGTGCTTGTCTCAACGGTGGCGTGGATCGGGGTGTTGTCGGGAAAGAGCGACCGGATTTTGGGATATTCCCCGTCCACCAGCAAGGAGGTGGTGCGACGGCCCCCGCTTTCGAACCCGATCAATTCGCTGTTTCCTGACAGGGCGATGTTCAAGTCACCTGCCCCGCCCAGCGACTTGGCCACTTCGTTGAGCGTCTTTGCCTTGACCAGCGCCGAGGTCGAAATGCCGGGTGTGGCAGGCTTCCAGGCGACTTCACGCATGGCCAACCGATACCTGTCGGTCGCCAGCATGGTGATCAGGTCGTCTTCGAATTCCATCCGTACGCCGGTCAGGATGGGCAGGGTGTCATCCCGGCTGGCAGCGATAATCACCTGCGATACGGCCTGGGCGAAAGCATCGCCATCGACGACACCGCTGACATCGGGCAGGGCCGGCAGTTCCGGGTAGTCCGCCTCAGGCATCGTGGCGAGATTGAACCGGCTGCTGCGGCAGGTCAAAGTCACCTTGGAACCGTCTGTTTCAACTTCGACCGGGGCGGACGGCAGGCTGCGGCAAATATCGGCCAGCAGCCGGCCGGAGACGAGGATAGTTCCTTCTTCAGCGATATCGGCCGGGATCTCCAGGCGGGCCGATATTTCGTAATCGAAGCTGGCCAGGCTCAGGGTCCCTTCGGATGCCTTAAGCAGCAGTCCCGAGAGCACCGGAACGGGTGGGCGAGGTGACAGGGATCGGGCGGTCCACGTTACGGCCTCGGTCAGGACATCCCGCTCGACTCTGAACTTCACGCTACCGTGCCGCCTTTCACGATGGACTACTGATCCGTTGGTTCCCGACAGCCACCAACTGTACCCCTGATTGCGGAATATCGACCGACGGTTGTTTACTCCGAACAGCTTAGCGGCAGGACGAGGGTTCGTGCACCGTACCAATGCCTTCCGGTGTGACAGATCGGTGAACGGGATCTGTCGGATAGGCAGGTGTTATTTGAACGAGTTTCAAATTTTTTAAGATTCGTAGTGTTAATAAGTCCTGTTGAAACTGTGGATAACCGCTTCCACCGCGTTGTCTGTGCCGTTCATGCTTGTTGATACATTGTGGGCCGTTCAGCATGTCCGTTGTTGGTGCTTGGGGACAAAGAACCGCGGTTTTAAGCGGATCCACAGAGACCTGGCAAGTTATCCCCATGGCAATCCCGTTCGTCCACGAACGTGTCCACAACGTTTTCCACAACTGTTAACGGCCCTCCGTGGCAGCGCCGGATCCATGTGGGGAAGCGGTGGAGGGCTATCCTTCGCGCTGCTGATGTTTGATGGCATTCGTCAGCTCAGTCACCTGGTTGTAGATCACCCTGCGCTCTGCCATCAGTTCCCGGATTTTCCGGTCGGCATGGATCACGGTCGTATGGTCGCGTCCGCCCAGTTCCTGGCCGATCTTCGGCAAGGACATGTCCGTCAGCTCCCGGCACAGATACATGGCGATCTGCCGGGCCGTGACCAGCGTGCGGGTACGGGACTTGCTGCAGAGTTCATCCATACTGAGTTTGAAGTAGGCAGCCGTCTGCCCCAAGATCGTGGCAGCTGTGATTTCGCGGACGTCGTCGCTGATCAGATCCTTGAGGACGGTCTCGGCCAAGGCAACATCCACCTCCTGCCGGTTCAGGCTGGCAAAGGCGGTAACCCGGATGAGCGCACCTTCAAGTTCCCGGATGTTGGTGGAAATTTTCGAGGCGATGTATTCGAGCACATCATCCGGTGCTGAAAGCCCTTCTCCCGCTGCCTTCTTACGCAGAATGGCGATCCTGGTTTCCAATTCCGGCGGCTGCACGTCAGTGAGCAGTCCCCACTCAAAACGTGAACGCATCCGGTCTTCGAACCCGGAAAGCTGTTTCGGTGGTTGGTCCGAAGTGATGACCACTTGCTTGTTGTGGTTGTGCAGTGCGTTGAATGTGTGGAAGAACTCTTCCTGAGTGGCTTCCTTGCCGGAGAGGAACTGGATGTCATCGATCAGCAGAATATCGACGTTGCGATAGATCGACTTGAAGCTGGTGCCCTCGTCGTCCCGGATGGAGTTAATGAACTCGTTGGTGAACTCTTCGGAATTGACGTACCGGACTCGCACGCCGTCGTAGAGGTGGCGGACGTAATGGCCGATGGCGTGGAGCAGGTGGGTCTTGCCCAGTCCCGATTCGCCATAAATGAACAGCGGGTTGTAGGCCTTGGCAGGCGCCTCAGCGACTGCGACTGCGGCGGCATGGGCGAAGCGGTTGGACGAACCGATCACGAACGAGTCGAACACATATTTCGGGTTCAGCCGCCCGAACTCCTGGGGATCGCTGGCCGGCTGGCCTGCTGCGTCGGCCGGAGCAGGCACTGGGGAAGGGCCCGGCATCGGACGGGGAACAGCGTCCGGCTCTTCTTCATGGACCGGAGTGAGGTCGGCGTCAATGGAAAATGCGCACAAGATGTCGTCGACAAAGACCGAACGCAGTGCCTCGTTCAACTGTGATTTCAACTGAGTCTGCATGACTTCACGCGTCAGCTCGTTGGGCACCGCCAGCAACAGCGTGGTGCCGATCAACCCCAAGGGCTGGGCCAGTACCACAAACGCACGGTGCCGGGGAGACACACGATCGTCTTCCTTGAGGATCTGCACTACTTGTCGCCATGAACTGCCGACGTCGTTTAATTCGTCAGTGCTCACAGGAAGACCCCTTCAGGATGTTGGTGCTATGGGAAAATCACTCTCCACAGAGTTATACACAGTCGGTGGATAAATGATCCATCCGGATAGCCTAGATCAACTCTGTTTCAGAACATAGCTGGGATCCGCCTTGTGGAAAGCGTCGAATGATGTGTACGTGACAGGTGTTTCCCAGGCAGGGACACGCCCCGGTTTTCCACACACATACGGGGGACCGGAGTCGACTGCCTCCGAATGTACGGTTTGACTGCCATACATGCACTCGCCTAACGTTGTGTAGTCCTATCTGTCCGCCGTGCGGCAGCAGTGCCCCGGCTGTTCGGCCAGTTCACCTACGAACTGGTTGACAAAGAAAGATGAGTGGACGCGAAACACTTACCATCGTTCCTACCCGTATGGATGGGTAGGAACACCCTTGACGTCTTGGAGTTATTACCGTGAGCAAGCGGACTTTTCAGCCGAATAACCGCCGTCGTGCCCGGAAACACGGTTTCCGTGCCCGGATGCGCACTCGTGCGGGGCGCGCCATCCTGGCCACCCGCCGCAACAAGGGCCGCGCCGAACTGTCCGCCTAAGGTCGATTCGCAGCCAGATGGCGAGCAGATAACGCGGGACTGAAGCGCCTATGCTGCCAGTCGGGAATCGAGTGCGGACCTCCGGCGAATTCTCCCGCACAGTTCGTTCCGGTACCCGTTTCGGGTGCCGGAACTTAGTGTTGTATGCGGACCTGACAGCGCAGGGTGAGGCCACCCGGGCAGGGTTTATCGTATCGAAGTCGGTGGGAAACGCAGTTACGCGTAACCTAGTTAAGAGAAGGTTGCGCGAACTCGCCCGACTGATGATTGCGGAGCATCCTGCAGGGGTCTCCGTAGTTGTCCGGGCCTTGCCGCCTGCGGCTGCCGCATCGTGGCAGCAGTTAGCCAAGGATTATCAGCGAGCGTGGGCAAAGGTCGTGGGCCGTATCGGCACCGTGAACCCCGTGTGGACGGAGAAAGGGCAGGAGCGATGACCCAGCAGGGCTCTTCAGACGTTCCCGCCCATCAGCGGGTCGGCATATTCGTGTGGCGGCTGCCGCAACTGGTCCTGATCAGTATGGTGAAGCTGTACCGCAAGGCCGTCTCCCCTGCCTATGGGCAGGTCTGTCGTTTCTTCCCTTCGTGCTCGGCTTACGCACTGGAAGCGGTTACGGTACACGGAGCGGTGAAAGGCACGTGGCTGGCTCTGCGCAGAGTCGGGCGGTGTCATCCATGGAACCTCGGCGGCGTGGATCACGTTCCAGCTGGTAAGAAGCAGTGGAACGACCCAGCGGACGCCCCTGAGATAGTTGTGCTGAATCACCCCGAGATTCCCTCGGATGTAGAGGGTCGCAGCGCGGCCTGAGGAGCGTAGAAGAGCATGTTCGAATTTATTGACACCATCCTGTGGCCATTCAGCTGGCTAGTGTCGATCATCATGATCGGCTTCCACGAGGCCTTTACATTCCTGGGGATGAACCCGGCATCAGGATGGGCATGGACGTTCTCCATCGTTGGTCTTGTGCTGGTGATCCGGGCGGCCTTGATCCCCGTGTTCGTCAAGCAGATCAAGGCCCAACGCGGTATGCAGGCATTGCAGCCGGAGCTGCGGGCCCTGCAGAAGAAGTACAAGGGCAAGACCGACCAGCTCTCGCGCCAGGCTATGACCCAGGAACAGATGGCGCTGTATAAGGAGCACGGGACCAACCCATTCTCGGCCTGTCTGCCGATGTTGATCCAGATGCCCTTCTTCTTCTCCCTGTTCAGGCTGCTAAACGGCGTCTCGCAAGCCGCTGACGAGGGCACCACAGTTGGTGCGCTCAGCAGCCAGCAAGTCCAAGAGTTCGACTCCGGGCAGATTTTCGGGGCGCCGCTGTCCGCTTCTCTGGTTCAGGGCGGCGGGGGCGATAGTCAAGCAACTGTCGTCATCCTGTCGTTGTTGATGATTATCGCGATGACGGCCTCGCAGTTCATTACGCAGAAGCAGATCATGTCAAAGAACATGTCTGAAGAGGCGATGGCCAGCCCATTCATGCGGCAGCAGAAGATGATGCTGTACTTGTTGCCTTTGGTATTCGCCATTGGCGGTATCAACTTCCCCATCGGCGTGCTGGTCTACTGGACCACCACCAACGTGTGGACGATGGCACAGCAGTTCTTCGTGATTCGCCGGATGCCCACCCCGGGTTCGCCTGCCGCCAAGGCCCGGGAGGAACGCCGGGCGCGGAAGGGACTGGCGGTTGACGGCGAAAAGAGTGACCAGGCAGCCGTAGAAACCCCCGCTGCCCCTCGTGGTCAGCGTCAACAACCTGTACGTAAGAATAGGAAGAAACGATGACGACTGAGCGCTTAGAAGATACTGACGGACAGGAAGCTACCGAAGCTGCCGCGGAAACATCGGCAGAGCCGGCTTCGGGCCGCCTTGAAGAAGAAGGCGATGTTGCGGCTGACTACCTCGAGGAACTGCTCGATATCGCAGATGTGGATGGAGATATCGACATCGAGGTCCGCAACGGGCGCACGTACATTTCCATCGTTTCCGAAGACGATGATAACAACTCATTGCAGCAACTGGTCGGCCAGGATGGAGAAGTTCTGGAAGCGCTCCAGGAGTTGACACGGCTCTCTGTACTGAGCGCAACTGAGAATCGTTCGCGCTTGGTGTTGGATATCTCCGGCTTTCGTGAAGGCCGCAAGGGGACACTGACGAAACTCGCTGAGGACGCGGTCGCCAGTGTGAAGGCGTCAGGCGAGGATTACGCGTTGGAGCCGATGAGTGCTTACGAGCGGAAGATTGTCCACGACGTCGTCGCCGATCTTGGATTTGTCAGTGAGTCCGAGGGCGAAGGCTCAAAGAGGCACATCGTTGTGTCCGGTCCTGCCGAATAAGCGGACCATCGGATTGCCGCACGGACAGCCTGGGCGGCGCTGTGCCGAACCCATGATGAGCGAAATATCCGAGACAGAGTTGAACGCCGCTCACCGGTTATTTGGTGAACGCTTCAGTCTGGCTCAGCGATTCGTCGGGCACCTCGCCACCACCGGAATCGAACGCGGGCTCCTTGGACCCCGGGAAGTTCCCAGGTTATGGAACCGGCACGTGCTCAATTGTGTTGTTGTAGAAGAGCTTATCGGTGAGGGAAACCGCGTGGCCGACGTCGGCAGCGGTGCGGGGCTTCCGGGCGTGGCCCTGGCCATTGCCCGCCCTGATCTCTGCCTGACTCTGATTGAGCCGCTGGAGCGTCGCGTCGACTGGTTGGACGAGGTCTGTTCGGACTTGGGGCTCGACAATGTGCGGATTGTCCGCGGACGGGCTGAGCAAGTCACCGATACCGTTGAGGCGGACGTAGTGACGGCGCGTGCTGTATCTGCCTTGGCTAAACTGGCTCCCATCACCATCCCCCTGGTGCATGGAAAAGGCGAAATACTGGCCATTAAGGGGCGCAGCGGCGCAGAGGAGTTGTCCAAAGCCCAGTCGACCATCCGCCGTCTTGGTGGACGGGACACATCAATTGTCAGCATGGGGGCGGATGTGCTGGAGGAGCCGACTACTGTGGTCCGCATCGTAGTTGGCGGCTAGCAGGAGCACCAATACCAGCACAAGCGCCCGAACTTCGGCAGGGTTTGGCAGGTCATTGCAAGGCGTGCCGTAAATGACCCGTTAGGCTGGAGGGGACGTATTACCCACCCGAGAAAGTGAGTGTTGGCCGGTGAGGTTCAAAGACTCGTTGAAGCGCATTCCTCCGCTTGATGCGCTCGGGTCCTCACTCTCAACCCAAACTGCCGAAAGTCAACCGGAAGCGTTTGTTGATCCGGCAAATACCGGCATAGTTTCACGTGAAACAGATCGGACCGATAACGAGCCGGCGGCAGAGCCGCAAGGTGCGTCTGCCGTTGCTGCGGCTGTGGAGAGTGCGGGCGATTCAGCCGGTACTGTGATCTCCAATTCCCATCGAGAGGGCGAAGGAAAAGTGTCCAATACTATCGACGACGTGGACGAATCAACCCCCCTGGCGAAAGAACTGGCCAGTGAGACCAGGCGCCGGGAGAAGCTTGCCGGCAAATCACTGGCGAAGCCTGAATCCACCAGGATACTGACGGTCAGCAATCAGAAGGGCGGCGTCGGCAAAACTACAACTACGGTTAACATCGCAGCTGCGCTGGCCGGGGCCGGACTGAACGTCATGGTGGTGGATATTGATCCCCAGGGCAACGCGTCGACTGCACTGGGTGTGGAGCACAATTCCGAGATCGAAAGCGTCTATGACGTGTTGATCAACGATTCACCCATAGCCGATGTCGTGAGACCGTCTGCGGACATCCCATCGCTGCTGTGTGCACCGGCAACGATTGATCTGGCCGGGGCGGAGATTGAATTGGTTTCGTTGGTGGCTCGTGAGCAGCGGTTGCGCCGGGCACTCGACGTTTATGCGGAGGACCGCAAGAAGGCGGGTGAGGAGCGACTCGATTACGTGCTCATCGATTGCCCGCCGAGTCTTGGGCTGCTCACGGTGAATGCGTTTGTAGCCGCCAGCGAAGTGCTCATCCCGATTCAGTGTGAGTACTACGCGCTTGAAGGCCTGAGCCAATTGTTGAAGAACATCGAAATGATTCAGAAGCATTTGAACGCGGATCTGGTGGTCTCGACCATTTTGCTGACGATGTACGATGGTCGGACGAATCTCGCCGCCCAGGTGGCATCAGAGGTTCGCGAGCACTTCCCGGAGCAGGTTCTCAGGGCTCTGGTACCGCGCTCTGTCCGGATCTCCGAGGCTCCAAGCTATCAGCAGACGGTGATGACGTATGACCCATCGTCGAGCGGGGCCTTGTCATATCTGGAGGCAGCGACCGAAATTACCGAGCAGAAGACACCCTCGCCCAATTGATGGGACGAGTCTCGCATCGCGCTTACACTTGATATGAGTGTTTCACGTGCAACTGCTGGCTTCTGCCAGCGCATCATTGGGAGGAATATCCATGGCCGAAAAGCGTAGGGGCCTTGGGCGAGGCTTAGGCGCGCTTATACCGAGCGTGCCAGAGGAGGACGAGGCACAGCCGGAAAGTGAACCGGTAGCCTCTCAGCCCCAGAAGACCAAGCCAGGACGTCCCGTGGACGTGTTCTTCCCGGAGGCTAGCCAAGTGGCCCGGGACGAAGTGCCCTCGCCGACGGCCGAGCCTTCTGCCAATGGATCCGCGCCGCCGGCACGAGAGGAGGCGCATGAGGCGCCAGAGAGCTCCGAAGAGGTTCCAGAGTCCGTCAGGAGGGCCGAGGAAGCACCAAGTACCCAAGAGGGCGATGATGACCGGGGCGGGACGGATGATGCCGCCGTTTCACGTGAAACGCTGGTCGAGGTACCAGGCGCTCGATTCGCGGAGGTGCCGGTCGAGTCGATCCACCCCAATCGTAAACAGCCTCGTGACGTCTTCGACGAGGACGAAATGGCCGAGTTGGTGCACTCGATCGGTGAGGTCGGCATGCTCCAGCCGATCGTCGTCAGGCCTTCCGCCGAAGAGGGCGACGTCGAATTTGAACTGGTCATGGGTGAGCGCCGCTGGCGAGCCGCCAAAGAGGCCGGGCTGGATGCGATCCCTGCGATCATCCGTGAGACCAGTGATGACGATCTGCTGCGTGACGCGCTGTTGGAGAATCTGCATCGTAGTGAGTTGAACCCATTGGAGGAGGCAGCTGCTTACCAGCAGCTCCTCGAGGATTTCGGTTGCACTCATGATGAGCTCGCCGACCGGATCGGGCGCTCCCGTCCACAAGTGTCCAATATGCTTCGGCTGATGAAGCTCCCTCCCCTCGTCCAGCGTCGTGTTGCGGCTGGCGTGCTATCAGCCGGGCATGCTCGCGCCCTACTCAGCCTCACCGATCAGGCTGAGATGGAGAAGCTGGCACAACGAATCGTCTCAGAAGGGTTGTCCGTACGCGCCACCGAGGAAATTGTGGCGATGACTGACGGTTTGAAGCGCCCTGTGCGGAGCAATCGTCCGCAGCAAGGTGCGCGCCATGAGCGCCTCGACTATCTTGCCACCGCGCTTTCGGACCGACTCGATACGAGCGTGAAGATCACCTTGGGTGCTCGTAAAGGCAAGGTGGCCATCGACTTTGCGAGTGTGGACGACTTGAACCGAATCATGGGCGTTCTGAATCCGAATGGTGAGTAGCAAAAGCGCGAAATGGGCCGGTTCCACGTGAAACCGGCCCATTTTTGTGGCGGGAGGCATTGGTCCGGAGATAATTGGACTTCGCTGTCGCCAGGGGCGCAGCGCCATGGCCCGCGTTTCGGAGCGCGGTCGTGACACAGGTGGTCAGGCAACGGGTTATACCTGGAGACTCTTTGGTCCAGGACCGATCGAAGTCTTCTTTCCAGACCTGTGGCGGGGCAGGATGCGGGCCGCGGACTGCGTTGTGCGCGCGGACCAGGACAAGAACGTGCTTTTAGGATGGTGGCGCCGGACGCTGCGGCACGGATTCCGTGGGGTACGGTGGCTCGTTGGGCACCGCCGGCGGCGTATCGCACCGTTCCACGTGAAACAATGGGGCTTTCGCGGGCGCGTCTTCCGCCCAGGGTCAGAAGCGGTCTGCTTGTGGTGATGACGACGCCATGTTGCCCTGGGGCCGGCGCCGGAGTGTCCGGATCCGGAGGTTTATGGCAGGGCGGCCGCAGGAATTCCAGTGTCGTGCAGGCAGAGGCGTGCCGCGGGTTCTCGATGAGGAGCGTTGCAGGGAGCAGGGCCGGGCGTGCCCAAGGAGTGCATTTCTGCCCACGGGCGCCAGCACCTGTACCAACAAAAGCGTTCTCGCCGGGAGACTTGAGCCCGGTGGAGGACTTGTCGGGCGCCCCCGAACCGGAGACTGGCGCGCGGGTTTCACGTGGAACACTTGACCCGTCCCTAGCGGCGGACGCCGCCTGGCCCACCAGCGGGAGGCAGTGGGTTGGTCGGGCTATCGCTGCCCCGAGCTTCTCTGGCGGTTTCCGATGACACTAACAGATGGCAACGCTGCGGTCCTGCAACGCACTGACCCTGGGTCTTAGCTTCCCTTCCAAGGGTTGGCCCTCCATGTTGCCCGCATCTGGCGGCGCGTGGATTGGCGAGACCCGAATCTGTTCCACGTGAAACGGCGGCCGGCCTTGCATTCCGCCTGGAAGATGCGCTCGAGGCAGAAGCTCCGATTTCGAGGATCTCGAGGAACGGGATTGGTGGGCCCTTACCGCGCCTGGTGCAGAGAGGAATGGGAATCTTTTGGTTGTTCGGCCAATGGATGCCAGGGGTCGTGGGGTCGAACCGGCATAGGACGTCATATTGACCCAACGGTGTCTCGAGGGACAACGGGTCAATGTTGTGGTGGGCCTATTGCTTGGAGCGGTCACCTATCCTGGGATTGCTTGACGCGCACCGACTTCAACGGTGTGTATTGGCGGCCGGAGTCGGCGGGAGTCCGCCTTGTTTGTCCGTGGGGATGAGGTAGCCTGGGGGCTCACGGGTTCCACGTGAAACCATCCGTCCCGCTTGTAGGTGTCGGCGGCTGTGCCGGACGGTTCAGAGTACGTCAATTACCGTGAGGCAACCGGCAGGGTTTGTTTCCTCCACACAATTGACGAGACGCTGTGCTTCGGGCATGAAGCTTCCATGTGGGTGTCTCTGGAGGGTTGGTGCGGGGCAGGAGGCTATGCCCCGTCGGCCGTGGTGCACATGCGCCCGCTCCCGTGGATTCAAATGTGTCGGCGTCAGTACAGCCGGAATGAGATCAGCGCGGAGCAACGGCCGCTAAGGCGTCGCTCCGCGCTGTTGGTAATCGGCCTGGCCCGGAAAGAAGGGTCAGGGGTGGCGGCTGTCGGCCGCTACTGAAGGAACTCGGCGAATTCCTGCTCGAGGACCTGCTTGGGCTTGGCTCCGATCGCGGTTGCTGCGACTTCGCCGTCCTTGAATACGTAAACGGCCGGTATGGAAGTGATACCGTACTTGGCCGCAATTCCAGGGCTGTCATCGACGTTGAGCTTCACAACGTCGATGTTCTCGGAGTGTTCGGAGGCGATTTCGTCGAGTATGGGTGAGAGCTGGCGGCATGGGCCGCACCACTCTGCCCAGAAGTCGACCATCACCGGTTTGCCGGCCTCCAGTACGTCTGTCTGGAAGGACTCTTCAGTCACGTCTTTTGCGTTGCTCATGGTTGGCCTCGATTCTGTGTGGATGCTGTTAAACGGTTGCGGCTTCTTCAACCGGAACAGTTTGTCCGGGGGCGCCGCCGGGAAGGCTGGCAAGGTAGTGTTCGACGTCGATGGCGGCTATGCATCCTGTGCCGGCAGCCGTGATTGCCTGCCGATAGGTCGGGTCGACGACATCGCCGGCGGCAAATACACCGGGCAGCGATGTCTTGGAGGAGGGGGCCTGAACCGCAATGGTGCCTTCACTGGTGAGGTCCAGCTGGCCCTTGACCAGGTCGACCCGAGGGTCGTTGCCGATGGCCACGAACACTCCGGTGACGGCGAGTTCACTCTCATCGCCAGTGAGATTATTTTTCAGGCTTATGCCGCTGACCTTTGCGTCGCCGGACATCCCGGTCACTTCAGAATTCCATACGAAGTTGATCTTCGGATTGCCGAACGCCCGGTCCTGCATGATCTTCGAGGCACGCAGGCTGTCGCGACGGTGAACGATCGTGACCGACTTGGCGAATTTGGTCAGAAAGAGTGCCTCTTCCATGGCCGAATCGCCCCCGCCGATGACGGCGATGTCTTGATCCTTGAAGAAGAAGCCATCGCAGGTGGCACACCAGCTCACGCCATGGCCGGAAAGCCGCTTCTCATCTTTTAGTCCCAGCTCGCGGTAGGCAGAGCCTGTGGAGAGGATAATGGTCCGGGCCTGATACGTCTCGCCAGAGGCAATGGTGACCTTTTTGATGTCACCGGAGAGTTCGAGTGCTGCGACGTCTTCAAATTCGATACGGGTCCCGAACCGGGAGGCTTGTTTCTCGAAGTGTTCCATGAGGTCCGGGCCCATAACGCCCTCCGGGAACCCCGGGTAGTTCTCCACGTCCGTGGTGTTCATCAACTCGCCACCTGCCTCGACCGAGCTCGCAAACATCAGCGGATTCAATGCAGCGCGGGAGGTGTAGACAGCGGCAGTGTAGCCGGCAGGCCCCGACCCGACGATGATCACGTCGTGGATGTCCTCGTGGCCTGTCTCTGACGCAGGACGTTCAGTTTCGGTGCTCACTGGCAGTGAACCTCATTCCTTGTTTGGTGGACTACAACCGTTGTGGTGCTGGGCTACGACGGTCGTGGATCTATCTGACCGGCACAACTGCCTGTAGGCGGCGAATATTCCATCATTGGGCACAGCTGCGACGCGTCCGCCTAGCTGATATTGATTTCGGCGAGCTTGATGCCCCAAGGGTAGGGGCCGCTGCTGTTGGCCAGCTCCGGCAGCTCGGTGAAGTTGATGATGACGTATTGAGTCTTGGGCGCTTCGCCCTCCTCCTCCGCAATGGGCAACGTGATGCTCGGGGCCGTGAAGCTGCCCTGGGCAACCTGGTCAGCTCCTTCAAGCGAAGGACTGTCATTGAGCAGTATCTGGAAGCTTCCGCCCGATCCGTTGAGTTGCTGCAGCTGGACTTCGGTGACCGGGGCAGGCTCTTCGAGTTCGACGACGAGGGCCATATTCGAGGCGAATCCTCCGAAGGTGTCATTGGCGTAGAGCAGGCTGTTCCAGGATGTGGCCGGATTGCCGTCGATGGTCTGCGGCAGCAAATCGTCGTTGCCGGCATCAAGATCCGGAGCGTCCGGCACCAGTCGGGTGACATCCGTCGCAACGGGGTCGGGTCCCTCATCCTCGCTCGGGGTGGGAGAGGGACTGGGCGATCCGGAAGCCTCATCGCCGGACTCACCTGCCTCGTTATCGGCTTGTGGGTCGCCAGTCTCCACCGGCGCGTTCTGCTCTGTCCCGGGATTGTCCGAGGCGGTCGGCTGAAACATGGATCCCAACTGCCCGACCGCCAGTACCACGGCGATAACTAAAAGAATGGCCAACACACCACCCACCAGCCAACGGGTGAAGGCAGGCTTCTTCCGGCTCTCCTCTTCTTCATTGGCATAGACGACGCCGGCACCCCGGGCCGCTGCAGGGAAGCGCGACGCCGGGCGGCCGGCGCCAAGGTTGCTGGCTCCGCCGCCTCCACTGGCTGCGCTTGCACCGGCCCCGACGGCCGCGACCCCACCGGCCGCGGCTGCGCCGCCCGCACCTGCGGCACCGGCGCCGGCCCGGTCGTCTTCCTCGTCCTGGCGTGTGTACTCCTCGCTGTCCCAGAGCGTGACTTTGGGTTCGTGTTGCTGAGCGCTGCGCCCGGTGTGGTCGCCTTGCTGCGCTTCCGCACCGGATGCGGCTCCGGCACCGGCTGCCCCCGACCCTGCGGCCGCCCCGGCGGAACCTGATGCGGCGGTGTCGCGGCCGGATCCCTGCTGTCCTGCGCTTTTGGGTGGCACAGTGGGCGGTGGTGGAACCACGGTGCCACGGGGGGCCCGGGTATTGCGGGGCCGCGGTGGTTCACTGCGTTGCAGGTCGTCGTACTGTGCCGGCTGGTATCGGTCGTCATACGGTTCGGGCTCCGTGGAGCGCGGCCGGCCAAAGATTTCCGTGCCCAGCGTGTCCGTTTGGAACGGCTCCACATACGGTGGATTGGCCGCCACCACCAGATCGAGAAGGTCCGCCGCGGACGTTTCATTGGTGATCAGATAGGTGCGATTGTCGGCTACACCCAGGTCCAGCACCTGTACGTCGCCGGGACGCTCGCCTGTGGCGATCTCCCTGGCACTGGTCGCGACCTGATCAGCATTGTCGGAGCCGGCCACCAGAATACTGACGCCCCGGTTGAGGACCTGGTCCACGCCGTCCAGCACCAAATCGTCGTCGGCAGAGGTTGTCACATGTTTCGTGACCTTGTAGCGACCGCCCAATACGGAGCCAACGTCAACGGGCTGTGGCACGGTTCCCTCCCTACTAGGCTGTCGTTAGTGTGCGCTGCGGGCACGGTTGAAAATGGAGATTTGTACAGATCTTACCTGCCACAGACCCGATCACCCGTGTTGGCACGTCGCCGGGGAGCCCTCTTCTCACTGGCAGCTGTGGTGGTTTTGAACCGCTGCCTGCTAGCGTGATGCGCCACCGCGGCCAAGGCGCGCGAGCAGTGGTTGAAGGAATTCCTTCAACTCGTGGACCCGGAACAGTTTCAACAGCAGTAGGTACACCACTGCCATGACAGTTCCGGCGACGGCCAGCACCGCGATGGCCGACAGGATCGACATGTACCGGCCAACGCCGCCTCCCCAGGCGAAGCCATTCGGGTCGTAACCGCCACAGACCCACAGCACGAGCACCCCCGCAGCACCGGAGACCAATGCGGCACAGGCCATCCGGATGTGCGAATCGATGATGTGGCCGCCGTCGTAATTGCCCAGCCGGCGTTTGAGGAACTGATGCGAAACGATCACCCCGGACATGCTGCCCAGCGTGTAGCTGACGGCGAGCGCGAAGATGACCCACTGTGGCGGGAAAAAGGCCGCGCACACCGCCAATGTAATCCCAATAGCCGTCAGTATCATCTGGATGACGAACGGCGTGCGCGCATCTTCCAAGGAATAGAAAACCCTGTTCATCATGAAATTGGCGCTGAAGAACGGAAGTCCGAGGGCCAGGAACGACAGCACGATGCCGACCAGCGCGCCGGCCGGCGCCCGGCCGCCACTGAATAACATGCCCAACGGACCGGCCAGCACCAACAGCGCGACGGCACCGAACACAGTCGCCACCCCGACCGTGCGCAGGCCCCGCGAGAGGATATGGCGCATGGCGTCGTCGTCGTTGCTGCTCGCCGCATGGGACATTCGGTTGAACAGCACTGTCGCCACTGACAGCACCACGATGGAGTGGGGCAGCAGATACACCTGCGTGGCAACTGTCAGGGAGTAGGGACCGGCGATTGCACCCTCGACGCTGTCACGGGCCCCGGTGGCAATGGTGCCGATCTTGGTATAGATCAGGAAGGCGCCATTACCGACAATCATCGTGCCAAGGGTCCAGACAGCAATCTTTGCCGCGCGGCCCAGCCCGATGCCGCGCCAGCCGAACCGGGGCTTCAGCCCGAGCCGCAGGCGCTTCACCGGCCAGGCAAGCACCAGCGCCTGGACGGCAATGCCGAGGGTGGCCGTACCGGCCACCAGGATGGTTTGGGTCGTGGACCAGTTCTCCACTGTGTGCGCGACGGCCCGTCCATCCTGCATTTGCTGGGCACCCATCATGGCAATGAACAGCAGCAGTCCGCCGATAGCGACCACATTGTTCAGCACCGGCGCCCACATGTAGGGGCCAAAGGAGCCATAGGAGTTCAGGATCTGGCCCAGCACTGCATACAAACCGTAGAAAAAGATCTGCGGCAGGCACCACAGGCCAAAGGTAATAGCCAAAGTCAGCTGCGCCTGGCTGAAGTCCGTAGTCAGCAGCGGGATGATCCAGCCTGCGGAAAGCGTGATCACCAGGGCCAGCAGCACCATCACCAGCACCATCAGAGTCAACAGCCTGCTGACGTAGTCCGTTCCGCGGTCGTGTTGTTTGCTGGCCCTGATGATCTGCGGCACCAGCACCGCATTGAAGATCCCGCCCGCCACGGCCAAATAGATGATGTTCGGTATCTGGTTGGCGATGTCGAAAATGTCCGCTACGCCAGTGGCGGCGCCCAAAGCGATGGACAGCAGGATCGTTTTGACGAAACCGAGTCCCCGGGAGACCAGTGTGCCGGCGGCCATGATCGCGCTGGACCGGGCCGCATTCGGTTTTTCCTCTTCAGAGTCAGTGGAAGTTGCTTGCGCCGTCATCAGCTATATCGTCCCACTGCTTGGTAACAAAATACTTCCGGACGCTCCGTGGTTCGTCTCAGACATGCCCGGGGAGCACTTCGCGGGCCACATCAGCAATACGCCGCTCATTGGGAAAAGACAGCCGCTTGGCCAGATCCTTGATCGGCACCCACGCGACGTCGACGGCCTCGTGATCGGGATCATTCTCTGTGGTGAGCTCACCACCGGTGGCTGTCAGCAGGAAATGGTGAACCGTCTTATGCACCCGGTGGCCGGATACGGTGAACCAATAGTCGACGGTGCCCAGTCGAGCGAGCATCCGACCGGCAATCCCTGTCTCTTCTTCAATCTCCCTGATGGCCGCTTCTTCGTTTGTCTCATCGTTTTCGGGGTGGCCCTTGGGCAGGCACCACTCGAGTCGGCCGCCGCGGTTGATCCGGGCAATAATCGCAACATGGAGGCGCTGGTCGGCGGTGTCAACCACGACTCCGCCGGCGGAAATCTCCTCGACAGTGGGCAGGCCCGTGTGTGCCGGAGGCATGGAACCGCGGCCCATTGACACCGTCAATGGGGTACGTTTCGGTGCTCTCGGGACGGGGTGGGCCATGCAGACCACTCTAACGATCTTTAGACCCGGTGATGAACGGCCGGAGAAAGTCTGGCAGGATTTAAGGCACTATGGCGCAGCTGATCGATACATCGACCCTTCCCAAGATCGTTATCGAACTGGCAGAGCTGTTTACCGCCGCCGGGCACGAATTGTCGCTGGTCGGCGGCCCCGTCCGCGACTTGTTTCTGGGACGGATGTCACCCGATCTGGACTTCACCTCCGACGCCACGCCCGACGAAATCGTCCATCTCATCAGGAAGTGGGCCGACGCCTATTGGGAGATCGGCAGGGACTTCGGCACCATCGGCCTGCGCCGCCAGGGCCTCACGCTGGAAGTGACCACCTACCGGGCGGACGCCTACGACGCCGGCTCCCGCAAGCCGCAGGTCGCGTTCGGCACGGTACTGGAAGATGATCTGCTGCGCCGTGATTTCACCATGAACGCGATGGCGCTGCGGCTGCCGTCCATGGAGCTGGTGGACCCTTCCGGAGGGGTGAAGGATCTGCATACCGGCCAGCTGCGCACCCCCGGCACGCCGTCGTCGTCGTTTTCGGATGATCCGCTGCGGATGCTGCGCGCGGCCCGCTTCGCCTCGCAACTGCAGGTTGATGTGGCCCCGGAGGTCGCCGAGGCGATGACGGCGATGGCTGACCGCATCGACATTGTCTCCGCCGAGCGGGTGCGCGATGAGCTGACCAAGCTGGTGTGCGGAGTGGCACCGGAAGCGGGCATCGACCTGCTGGTCTCGTCCGGGCTGGCCGGCCATGTGCTGCCCGAGGTTCCGGCGCTGAAACTCGAAATTGACGAGCACCACCGCCATAAGGATGTCTACCAGCATTCGCTCACGGTGCTGCGGCAGGCGGCCGGACTGGAAACCGGCGACGACGGTGCCGTGCCCGCCCCTGATTTCATCCTGCGGTTTGCTGCGTTGATGCACGACGTCGGCAAGCCCGCCACCCGCCGCTTCGAGGCGTCGGGAGCGGTCAGTTTCCGGCACCACGAGGTGGTCGGGGCGAAGCTGACCGCGAAGCGGATGAAGGCGCTCCGCTTCGACAATGACACCATCAAGGCGGTGTCCCTGCTGGTGGAACTGCACATGCGTTTTTATGGATACGGCGACGCCGGGTGGACCGATTCCGCCGTCCGGCGCTACGTCACCGATGCCGGGGATCAGCTGGAGCGGCTGCACCGCCTCACCAGGTCCGACGTAACCACCCGGAACCGGCGGAAGGCCGAGCGGCTCTCCTTCGCCTATGACGATCTGGAGCAACGGATTGCCGCGTTGCGCCAGCAAGAGGAGCTGGAAGCAATCCGGCCCGACCTGGACGGCAGCCGAATCATGGAACTGCTGGGCATCAAGCCGGGCCCCGTCGTCGGGCGGGCCTACAAATTCCTGCTCAATGAACGGATGGAATCCGGCCCCTTGGAACCGGCGGAGGCAGAGCGCAGGCTTCGTCAGTGGTGGGCAGAGCAACCGGAATCCGCTCCATGATCCACACCATGACCCGCCCCACGGAGGCCCAGTGACGCACCCGATCAGCGACGTCGAAAACCACAAATCGGACAACCCGCGACTGTGGCTGCTGCGCCACGGGGAGACGGAATGGGCGCGCGAGGGCAGGCATACCGGACTGACCGACGTCGAACTGACAGCCGAGGGCGAGGCGCTCGCGGCCGGGATCAAGTCGCGGCTGGAACACATCACATTTGACCTGGTGCTGACCTCACCGCTGCAGCGCGCCTGGCGCACGGCGGAACTGGCCGGACTCAACCAGGCCGAGGAAGAGCCGCGCGTTGTGGAATGGGACTACGGCGACTACGAGGGGCTGACAACGGACGAGATCCGCGAAAAGGAGCCGGGGTGGTCCATCTGGACGCACGGTGCCCGTGGCGGTGAATCGGCCGGCCAGGTCGCCGCACGGGCGGATGCGGTGATCGCCCGGGTCCGCTCCTCCGGGCACCGGAACGTCATGCTGGTGGCACACAGCCATTTCCTGCGGCTGCTCACCGCGCGGTGGCTCAGCCTGGAACCGGCCGGCGGGCACCACTTCCTGCTCGGTACGGGCAAGGTGTGCACCTTGGGCTGGGACCGGGAGACCCCGGCGGTGCTGGCCTGGGGAGTGTGAGCGGCGTTGGGCGGTCGAGTGGCCAATAAGTGCCATTTGGAGTGTGACAATCCCACGAGCGGTCATGAAATGCCGTAAATGGTGGGTTGGAGTGGGCAGATATCGTCCAACTGCGGCGGATAGGACAGATAGTGCCCAATCGGGATCGGGTTGCAGGGGCCATGGTCGCCACTCCTGACCGGTTTCACCGCCGGTGCTCGCGCGGCAGGCCGCCGGGGCGCCCATGGCAGGCCGCCGGTGGGTCCGGCAGGCCGGGGCACCGGGAGCCAGGGGCGCCGGGAGCGGTCGTCAGCGGGCGGCACCGAAAATTAGTTGAGGAATTCTCCATTTATTCTAGGCAAGAGCAGCCGACGTGGGGTACGGTTATTAGCGTGCGATTGGGAAGACCCAATCCAGTACCGGTTTCGATAGCGCAAAGGAGGTGGGGATTGTGAATAATTTTGAGATTCGCCTGACAGGCATGTTTATGCCACACGCGGTTCTGCTCGCAGCGCCTGGCACTGCTTATGCATCAACCAGCCCCGCCTCCGCATTCTGTTCGCGCTGATTCCTTCCACTTCCGGCCGTTAGCCGGTTTTCAGCAGGGAAATCCACCGCATTTTCAGCGGAGGCCTCACTTTCGTTTTGATTGAGGAACTCCCGTGCGCATTCTTGCATCTGCCTATTCGCCGGCTGCGTCTGCCGGCCCGTCCGGGCGGCCGGCCCCGTCCAATCCGCCCACCCCCGTGGTGCCGGACGGTTCCGTGCCGCCGTCGTCGGAATTCATTCTGTCCAGCCCCGCCGTTATCCGCAGTGGACCTGTCGCTGCGGAGGGCGGAACACCCGTCGAAACCACGCAAGGAGGTGATCAGCATGGGTAAGAAGAGCCGTGAGCGGCGCTCCTATTGGAAGCGGATACGCCGCGACGAATACGGCCAACCGCTGCCTGGAGCACTGCCGGACGCCCGGAGTACTTCCGAACGCTACATAGCACCGCAGCACGTCATGTACATCAAGTAATGCCGTAACCGGCATCGATCAGGAGGTACTGACATTGGTGCTCAGTGCTGATTCGAGCGAAACCCGCGTTTGGGTGTCCCCGTCACTTGACGATAAGACGGCGGACAATCGCAGACGCGGGTTTCCGCCTTTAACGACCCGGTTAACGACGAGCTGGTGGACGGCAAATGAACATTGGTCGACAATCCGGCCAAGCCGGCAAATAGCCGCTTCAACCGGCGGTGCTGGACGATAGCCTTTTGCTGACCAACTACTCACGTTTGCAGGTGGAGAAAAATGCGCGTCGCTGAACAGCTGGGTCGGCAGCTGGTGAAACTGCGGTCCGGCGCCGCCGGGCACGGGCAACCCGACGCCGGTCAGGACGAGTTGCAGTACTTATTCGTGATGACCTACGGCAGATCCGGATCCACGCTGCTGCAAGGCATCCTCAACACCATCCCGGGGTACGTGATCCGCGGTGAAAACCGCGGCTTGATGGGCGACCTCTACAAATTCCACAACCGTGCGGTGAAGGACCGGCAGGACCGGCTGCGGGCCGAGCCGATTCCGGTCACCCACCCGTGGTACGGCATCGATGGCTATCCTGACCAAGCGGCGTTTGAGAGCATGCGGGCTCTGGCGCTGAACACCTTCATCCGGCCGGAGCCGGACTCGCGTGTTGTCGGATACAAGGAGATCCGGTGGCCGGTAAAGGGGCTGCCCGACTTCGTCGAGTTTCTCCGCAACGTGTTCCCCGGGGCCCGCTTCCTGATCAACACCCGCTCCCACGAGGCCGTCAGCCAGAGTAAGTGGTGGGTCAACGAACCCGACGCGTTGGAGCGGATTGCCGCGGCCGAGAACCGGTACCTTGCGGCCGCTGACCTGCTCGGGCCGGACGCCTTCCGGGTCCACTACGACGATTACACCTCCGACCCGGAGTCACTGCGAAGCATGTATGCGTGGCTTGGCGAGGAGTTCGACGTCGACCTGGTCCGGGCCACGATGGCCCAGCGGCACTCGTATTGAGCACGACGGTCCGGCGCGGGCCGTTCGCTGCGCACTTCAATCGGCACGGAGTAACACCAACGGGCACGCGTCCCGGCGGGGCGGTCGCCGACACGCCGGGAACCACGCCGCCAATCCCACCTTGGTGTTAATCCATGCACTGAAGCACGGCGACCGGTCGCAGGTGCCTACTGGTCGGCGGTCCCGCTGATGAAGTCCTCCACCTTGGCACGGGACTCGTCTTCGGGATACTGCTCGGGCGGGGATTTCATGAAGTAGCTGGACGCGGACAGCAAAGGTCCGCCGATACCGCGGTCCAGCCCGATCTTCGCCGCCCGGATGGCATCGATGATGACGCCGGCGGAGTTGGGCGAATCCCAAACCTCCAGCTTGTACTCCATGTTGACCGGCGCGTCCCCGAAGTTGCGCCCCTCCAGTCGGACGTAGGCCCATTTCCGGTCGTCGAGCCACTCGATGTAGTCGCTGGGTCCGATGTGCACGTTCCGGGTGCCGAGTTCGGCCGTCGTGTTGGAAGTGACCGCCTGGGTCTTGGACGTTTTCTTGGATTCCAAGCGTTCACGCTCGAGCATGTTCTTGAAGTCCATGTTGCCGCCGACGTTGAGCTGATACGTCCGGTCCAGCACCACGCCACGCTCCTGGAACAGCCGGGCCATCACGCGGTGGGTGATGGTGGCACCGATCTGGGATTTAATGTCGTCGCCGACAATGGGCAGGCCGGCCGCGGTGAACTTGTCCGCCCACTGCCTGGTTCCGGCGATGAAAACCGGCAGCGCATTGACAAAGGCGGCTCCGGCGTCGATGGCTGCCTGGGCGTAGAACTTCGCGGCATCCTCGGACCCGACCGGCAGGTAGCAGACCACCACGTCGACCCGGGCTTCACGCAGAGCGGCCGCCACATCCACCGGCTCGTCGTCGGACTCGGTGATGGTGTCCCGGTAGTACTGTCCCAGCCCATCCAGGGTCGGGCCGCGTTGAACGTTTATCCCCGTGGCCGGCACATCTGCGATTTTGATGGTGTTGTTCTCGCTGGCCGTGAGCGCATCGGCCAGGTCCAGCCCGACTTTCTTGCCGTCGACGTCGAACGCAGCCACAAAGTTCACATCATTGACGTGGTAGGGACCGAATTCGACGTGCATCAGGCCGGGAATGCTGCTGTCCGCGGCGGCATCGCGGTAGTAATGGACCCCTTGCACCAGCGACGCGGCGCAGTTGCCCACCCCGACGATCGCTGCCCGAATTGGATTAGTTCCCACGTGTTCTCCTTGTAATTGTTGTGGTGGTCGATGCGGCGGATTCAGCGCCGATGAGCTCGTCCAGCCAGCCCAACTCGCGCTCGAGTGAATCCCGCCCGTGTTGTTGCAGGACGACGGCGTACCGGTCCCGCGGTTGCTGCAGCTTGGCCAGCGACTGGTCGACGACGGCGAGCCGTTCGGTCAGCCGCGCGCGGCGGCCCTGCAGGATGTGCAGCCTGGTCTGCGGATCGATCCGGGAGAAGAACGAGAAGTGCACGCCGAATTGGTCATCATCCCAGGCCGCCGGGCCGGTATCCGAAAGATTCGCCGCCAGCCGGGCGGCGCCGTCGTCGGTCAGGATGTAGCTGATCCGGTGCCGTCCGGTGCATTCTGCTGCCGTATGGTCCAGTCCGTACTCGCGGATCAAACCGGCGCCGGTGAGCCGGCGCAGGCATGGATACAGCGTTCCATAGGAGAGGGCACGGAACGGTCCGAACATAAGATTCAGCCGTTTACGCAGTTCATAGCCGTGCAGTGGCGTGTCACTGAGCAGGCCAAGCACCGCAAATTCGAGGGTCTCCGATCGCTTTCCCATGCTTCACCGCCTCCAGGCTCCGCCCCATTGTTACGTACCGATGTATCGACAGGATATATCGCGCGGCAATGCTGACCGAATTGTGACGGCGGACGGGTGGCGATGCAGCCCCAAGCTGGGGGTGTCCAGGGGCCGAGCCGGCGCCGTTGCCTATTCGGCCGGTTGGGGTTGCGGGAGCAGGGTGGCTGCCGTGGTGGTGATGGTGTCCAGGGCGTGCGCCACCATCGGATGTTCCCTGCCGCCGAGCCGGGTCGTTGCCAGGATCCGGCGTGCGGGCGCAGGCTCGCCGCTGAGCCGGACCCGCTCCACCGGCCATTCTTCATGGAGCCGGGCGAGACGGGGCACCAGGATGATGCCGAAGTGATGCGCCACCAGCGCGGTTCCGGTGTCCCACTCGTCGGCATAGTGGGCGATGTTGGGTGTAAACCCGGCGGCCTGGCAGGCCGTCAGCACCAGGTGGTGATAGGCGCTTCCGGGCCGTCCCACAATCCACGATTCGTCGGCCGCGTCGGCGAGGGTGACCCGGGAGCGTGCGGCCAGATGATGTTGTTCGGGCACCACCAGGTCCAGGGGGTCGTCAAGCAGCGGCCGCTGATCGAAGCGCTGGTCCGACGACGGCGGTGTCTGTCCGGTCGCCGTCAGCAGCGCCAGGTCCGCATCGCCGGCAAGCAGCAGGTCGAAACCCCGGGAAGGCTCGGCTTCGATGACGCGCACGCTCAGATGAGGGTACCGGTCCCGCAACGATGCGGCGGCCGGGGGAAGCAGGTGGGTGGCGGCGGTGGAGAATCCGCACACCGTGAACGACCCCGCCGGTTCGTCGACGGAGGCCATGAGTTCGGCCTCCGCACGCTCGACCTGGGCATACAACACATCGGCGTGCCGCAGCACAGTCCTGGCAGCGGCGGTCAGCCTGATTCCGCGTCCGTACTGCGAGAGCAGGTCCACGCCGAGCTCGGCGGCCAGCTGGCGCAACTGGTGCGAAACCGCCGACGGCGTGTAGTGCAACGCGGCTGCCGCGGCGGTGACCGTGCCGTAGTGGGCGACCATTTGCAGCACCCGCAGCTTTGGATCAATCATGAAAGAATAATACACGGTATAGTGCAATACTGTTTGCTTCTCTTCATGTCTCGTTGATGTAACGCTTGAAGCATGCACCTTAAGAGTTCCCCGGCTGCCCACCCGCGGCCTCCGTTCCGGCCCGCCACGCTTCACGGCTCCAAGCGTGAAGCGCGTATCGCCGTGCATCTGCTTTTGGTGCTGACCGCCGGAGCCTACCTGCCTACCCCGTTGTATCCCGGGTACCAGCAGGCCTTTGGCTTCACCGATCTGACCATGGTGCTGATCTACGCGGTCTTTGCGCTGGTCAGCGCCCCGGCGCTGCTGCTCTTTGGGCCTGCCTCGGATGTGCTCGGGCGGCGGTCCATACTTCGGCTCAGCCTGTTGCTGGCCGCGATCGGCTCGGTCTGCTTCCTGATCGCCGACGGACCTGCGCTGCTGCTGGTCGGCCGGGCGGCGCAGGGGCTGGCATTGGGCGCAGCCACTGGTCCCGCGACTGCCCTGATCATCGAGAGCAGGGCGGAACGGCAGCGGTTGTGGGCGTCAGTGCTGGCCACCATGGCGTTTGTTGGCGGTACAGCGGCAGGACCATTCGCGGCCGGTGCGTTGGCGGAATATTTGCCTTGGCCGCGGCTGCTGCCGTTCGTCATTCACCTGGGTCTGCTCGCCATCGGGTGGCGGCGCGTGTCCACCCTGACGGCGGCGCCCACCCAACGGTTACGGCAATGGCGTCCGACCCGTCCGCAGGTGCCACATGCGATGCGCCACCGGTTTGCTTCCGCGGCCGCGACCGGATTTATCGCCTGGACGGTGGCAGGGGTGTTCCTGGCGACGATACCGACCATCATCACCCGGGCCACCGGGACGGAGCATCCGGCGGTGACAGGCGGCATCGTCGCCGTGATGTTGACCTGCTCGATGCTGGTCCAGCCCCTGGTGCTGCGGTTGAGTTCGCGGCTGGCCCAGCTCGCCGGTCTCGGCGCGTTGCTGGGCAGCCTGGTGATGCTGATACTGACCATCGGCAACTCGACGGCACTGACCCTCGTCGCGGCTGTCGCCGCCGGGATCGGGCACGGGTTCGCCTACGGCAGCGCCACGGCCAGTGTCGATGCGGCAACTCCGGCACACAGCCGTGGAGGCGTCAACGCCGCCCTGTACCTGGCGTTCTACCTCGGTGCGGGAGCTCCGGCAGTCGCCGTCGGCCTGCTGACGTTCTGGCACCCCTTGCCCGTGGCGGTCGCCTGGCTCAGCGCGGCCACCGCGGCGCTGATCCCGGTGATCGCCGCAGCGGTCATCTTTACCACCTCACCACATATAAACCGAACAGTAGATGGAGGAACATCATGGCAGGAATCGCGTCGTTTGGACGTTTAAGCACCGAGGCAGGAGTCAAGGCTTTCCTTGATTGCCGGGGGATGGAGCCCGCTCCGGAGCGGGACGGCCGGCGCCGCGCCGGCGAAACCCGGCACCAGCCGCTTCACGGTCTCTGGCGGGGCTGGAAGGGCCGCTTCAAGCACTGAGGCACCCGCGCGCGAGCGTAACCGCCACTGGGGTACGGAGCGGATGCGTGCAGGGGAAAGAGGCACCCGCGCGCGGGCGTAACCGCCGCCGCGGTTACGCCGAGCTGCGGATCCGGCGGGCCACCTGCAGCAACGGATCGGGCAGCGCCGTGCGCAGGCGGCGCCGGATGCGGCCCTGCAGATACCGTGCATTCGCCGCACTGGTGTTGCGGGCCGTGAGCCGTCCGGTGCGGGCGCGCACGGCGTAGCTTTCCAGTAGCTGCGCCAGGTCCACGTTCTGGTGGTGGAAGTAGTTCTCCCGCAGCCACGGCTTGGCCGGATGGGCAAAGGCGCAGCGGCCCAGGTCGTCGAGGGACCCGAGCAGCCCGCTGCCGGTGAAGACGCTGTTGAGCAACTCGTCCGCGACCCCAAAGTCCTCCAGGACCAGCACCGGCAAGCCGGCGTCGACCGCCTCCAGCGCCGCCGTCGAACTGACCGTGACCAGCGCCGTGCCCGGTACCAGCAGCTGCGACATCGGTCCGGTGCGGAACGACAACTCGTGCCCGGCGACTGCACCTTCGCTGATCAGCCAGGCCCAGATCCGGTCATAGGGAAGCTGTTCCAGGTGGGTCTGCGGTTCGCCGTCCCAGGCACGCAGTTTCACCACTACGTCCAGCTCCGGATGCCGGCGGGAGAGTGCGGCGAGCCGCTGCAGGATCAAGGATCGTTCCTCGCGGCCGGAGGGGACTTTGGCCTGCGGTGCGAAGACGACCGAGCGCAAGGCGCTGGTCACGGGTTCCGGGATAGTGGCCGAGTTCAGGAACGGGAGCCGGGACACCAGCATTGTCTGCTCCAACCCTTCGGCCGAGGCCATGGCGCTGAAGGCACGACACTCACAGTGGCTGTGCGTGATGAACGCATCCCCCAGGGCGCGGTATTGCAGCGCCCTGGATGTGGCCGGCAGTGCGACCCCGGGTAGCGCGGACACCAGGGCGGGGCGGTGTTCCAGCCGGGAGGCCGCGAGGAAGACCTCCTCGGTGACCGGTCCGGTGGCGGCGGACAGTACGACGTCGGCGCCGGCCAGCGTGCTGGTCAGCGCCGAGGGGGTCAGCACGGGCGGCAGGCTGCCCGCGAGGAAGGTGCCGGCAGTTGCCGCGGACATTTGCTCCACGGTGGGGCGCAGCGGAGAGCGCAGGATGGCCACGCTCCGGTCCCATCCGGGCATCGTCTCCAGCGTCGAGCAGGCAAACTTCAGGTAGGAATCGCTGTCGGCGATGGCGGCAATCCGGAAGGGTTCCATCTCAGCCTCCCACGGTATCCAACGCGCTGCTCAGGTGGTGCCGCACCCGGTCGGGGGTCGACGTCGTCCACCACTGGTCAGGGACTGCATGCCCGAAGATCCGCACTCCGGACGGGGCGAGGATCAGCCCCAGGGAGGCCAGCACTGTCGAGGGCAGGCAATGCACCCGCTGGCCGGGGGCCAAGGACCGCAGCCGCATCTCCACCGGAACGGTGTGCTCCTTCATCCGGATCATCGGATGCGCCGCGATGCGCGCCAGGGTCTCCGGTTCCTCGCGGCGGTGCGGGAAGTAGGCCACCGGACCGTCGTCGGTCATTGAATGCACCCAGTCGACGTAGGGTGCCTCGTCGATCAATCCGTCCGCCGGCATCGCCGAGCCAACGAGCACTGTCGGTTCGTAGACGGTTTCGGGAACGGGTTGCGTATCCAGCCATTCGAACCGGTGGGACTCGAGATGGCCGCCCAGGTCCGCGAAACGCCGTCGTACATCATCGGCAACCGGCAGCGCGGTGAAGACCACCAGCCGGCCGGCGCGCATCAACCGGCGCAAGGTGAACCAGGTGGCCAGTCCCAGGGTGCGTCGCGCCGTCGTCGGAACCACGCGCGGCCGCACGAGTGGAACCGGGCGCTCACTGGCCAGCGACGCCAGCAGGCTCCTGGTCGCCAGGCCGTCGTCGAGCACCACCACTTCGCCGGCCGGCGGATGCAGCATCAACTGGCGTTGCGCGGTCCCGGAGAATGCGTCGCCGATCACCCACCGGTCCATGCCCGGCGTGCGCGGCGACGGGATCCGTGCGGCGCCCGGCGTGAAGCTGACCCCGTCGGGGACCTGGCTCATCAGCGAGCTCAGGGTCGAGGACAAACCGACCGAACCGGACCGCGGGTGGATCACCGTCCGGCGTCCAAACAGTCCGGCTCCGTGCCCTTCGACCGCGCTGAGCAGCTGCAGCGGCGATTCGGCCCACACCACCGCGTGTCCGGAGCGCGGGCGCGCCAGCCCCCGCCCGGGTTCGCACCTGGTGCCTGGCCGCGGGGTCATCATTCCGCGACGGCGGCGAGCGCCCGGCGGCTCAGCCCCCGCATCTTGCGTGGCACCTTGGCCCTCACCCGTGGCGGTATCCGCGATGCCAGCGCCAGCGCGCGGCGTCCGGCGGGCAGTGCTCCGGGCAGGTCCAGCGAGGTCAGCCGGCGCCTCTTGAAGTAGCGCGTCACCTCGGTCTCTGTGGCCGAGTCCAGGAACCCGACGGCATGATCGCGCAGCGAGGCCAGGTTGACCGGTTGCATGCAGTAGGCGACGGCGTCGACCAGTTGCTGCAGCGGAGCCGGGTGCTGTCCGTCCGGTTGCCCGGACGGGGCGCCCTGCCCGGCCGGGGCCCACAGCGAACGGACCAGCAGCGCGTCCACGATGGTGATCGGGACCCGGTTGCTGTTCTCGTACGGGGTGATCCGCTCGAGCAGCAGCGACGTCCCGATGGCCGCGGCATCGATATCGAACACGTAGCGGGCGGTGGCCATGGCGGTGGAGAAGGCACCGATCACCAGGTCCGGCCGGGCCTTGGCCATCACGACCTCGGCCGGGGCCGGCAGGTCGAGCACCACCATGTCCATCCCCAATCGGTTCGCCTCGTCCACCAGGATTTGAGTGGAGGCGCGGCCGGCCGAGGGATGCGGCTTGAAGATACAGGTGCTGATGCCGCGCTCGGCGGCGGTGAGCAGCATGTCGAAGTGGAGTTCAGTCTCCTCTTCGCGGGTGATCAGCCGTAGCTCGGTGAGGTACTGGCCGAGGATCAGGGCCGACGTCGGCGGAGCGGCCACCCGGCCCAGCACGGCATCCAGTTCCGGGTCAGGAGTTTCAGTCATCTGCGTGACCACCGTCCGCAGCGCCGCCGCGGGAATGGCCGTCACCGGCAGCTGGTATTCGCGCAGCAGCTGCGGAGCCAGGCCAGGCACCAGGTCCAGGTACAGCAGTCCGTCCAGTCGCTGGGCAATCTCTGGTGCCAGCGCCTTGCGGGTCGGCCCATAGACCATCAGGCCGTCGGAATGCACCACCAGCGGCGCGGCGGAGAAGATCCTGGACAAGGCAATGCCCGGATTCACGTGCACTGAATCGAGCACCAGCGAGACAGGTTCATCTCCAAGGTCCCAGTGGCTGCGCAGCAGGGTTTGCCACATCCGCAGTTCTTCGTGCTGCGGGCCAAACTGTGGAGGCCGGCGCGGGTAGATCAGGTCTCCCAGATCCAGCACCCGGTCAAAGCGGGCGGCGACCCGGTCGAAGCCGGCGGTGTCCTGCAGCCGCCCGGTGACCTCGGGAACCTGGGAGCTGTTGGCCAGCACCAGGATCCGCTCCTCGCCGGCGTCGCCGGGAAGCAGTCCGGCGTCGTCGGCCGCTGCCAGGGAGAGGCACTGGTACAGAGTCGAAGCGAGCAGCAGTTGTGTCATGCCGCCCTCCCGTTCCGCAGCTGCCGCGGCACCAGCGGCAGCAGCAGCTTCAACCGCCGGTTGTCGACGCCGTGCAACGCAGCGCCGAGAACGTCGGCGGGGATCATCTGCAGCGCCTCGCGCGCGCCGGAGTGGAGGTCGCCGCGCACGTCCGGGCCCATGGACGCCGAACGTCGCAGATGGTGCGACAGCACCGCCAGGAACATGCGGGCTGCCTTGGGCCAAAACCGTCCGGCCTCGGGGTCCATGGCCACCACATCGAATACGAGCCTGAAGGAGGGCAGGAAATCGAGTTGCCGCCGATCGTAGATCGAAGTCAACGACGTCGGCAGCCCCCGCCGGTACAGGATCCCGGGGGAGTCGACGACGGCGTAGGAGCCGGCCTGCAGGTGCAGCCGCCACGCCCAGGCCCGGTCCTCGGCGGTGAAGAGGCCGTCCGGGAACTGCAACAGTCCGTCGTCGGCCATTTTCCGGTCGAAGATCCCGGCCCAGGCGTAGCAGTAGTCCACCATGGTCGCCGTGCTGTCGGGCAGGATGGACTCCCGCGGATCCAGCGCCACATTCCGGCGGGCCTGCGGGGCGCGGTGGGTGGCGCGCGAGGTGCCGGTGCAGCGGATGTGGTCCACCCGCAGGAAATCCACCTGCAACCGGGTGATGCTGTCGGTGAGCGACGTGAAGTGGCCGGGAGCCAGCCAGTCGTCACCGTCCAGGTATGCCAGGTACCGGCCGTCGGCGGCGGCCAGCCCCTGGTTCCGGGCCGTCGCCAGCCCGTGCGGCTCCTCGTTGGTCAGGAGCCGCAGGCCGGGCAGCCGGTTGGCATAGCCGGCGGCGACGTCGCCGGTCCCGTCGGTCGACCCGTCGTCGATCACGATCACCTGCATGGCATGCGGGTCATCGAACTGCCGGGTGAGGCTGGTCAGCGTGTCCGGCAGGTAGTCGAACTGGTCCTTGGCCGGCACGATCACGCTCAGCAGTGGTTGTTCCATGGAATCCAAAGGGTTTGCTGCTTTCGACTCTTGGCTGTTTGTGCCTGTTTGTCTCGGTGTGGCTCGGGTGGCCGGTTACGCGTCGACGCGGCGCAGCCGGGACAGCGGTGCCAGTTCGCCGGGGAAAACCCGCTTTTCGCCGTCGCCCATGGCCTCTTCGAGGATGCGGATGTCGCGGATCAGGTGCTCCAGGCCGGTCGGTTCCAGCGAGGATGCCTGGTCGGATCCCCACATGGTGCGGTCCAGAGTGATGTGGCGTTCGACGGCGACGGCGCCCAGTGCGACGGCGGCCAGTGAGATCTGCAGTCCGCGCTCGTGGCCGGAGTAGCCGACCGGCACGCCGTACCGCTGCTGCAGCGTGGCGATGGTGCGCAGGTTCGCCTCTTCCGGGGGCAGCGGGTAGGTGGAGGTGGAGTGCAGCAGCACCAGGTTGGAGGTGCCCAGGGTTTCCACGGCGGTGTCGATCTGCTCGATGGTGGACATGCCGGTGGAGAGGATGATCGGCTTGCCGGTCTGTTCCAGGGTGCGCAGCAGTTCCAAGTCGGTCACTGACGCGGAGGCGACCTTATGGGTGACAGCACCCATCTCCTCCATGAAGTGCACTGACGGGATGTCCCACGGTGAGGCGAAGCAGTGCAGTCCCAGATTCGCCGCGTGGCTGATCAGCTTCTCGTAGTCAGCGCGGCCGAACTCCATCCGGTGCTTGTAGTCCAGGTAGGTCATTTCGCCCCACGGCGTGGAACGGGGCTTGTCCTTCATGTCGTCCGGGGTGCTGATTTCCGGGGTGCGCTTCTGGAACTTCACCGCCTGCGCGCCGGCCTGGGCAGCGACGTCGATCAGCTGCTTGGCGATTTCGACGTCGCCGTTATGGTTAATGCCGATTTCGCCGATCATGTAGACCGGGCGGCCGGCGCCGATTTCGACGTCGCCGATTGAAGCGGCCGGGCTGTTCGTCGTGGTGATGCTCATATCGTTGCCTTTCCTCGTGCTCTTGGTCGTGCTTGTCGTCCGGACGGGGAGGTCCGGGACCGATTGCAAGTTCTGTTGTGCCGTGACGGCGGGCGTGGCGCTCGGGACGGCGGCGGGCCGCGCCGCCAGCACCCGTTCGCAGGCCTCGCGCACCGCGCCGTTGCCGCCGGAGGCGGTGAGCACCACCCGGGCCGCTGCCAGCACGTCCGGGTGGGCGTCGGCGACGGCGATGGGCCATCCGACCGAACGCATCGCGGCCAGGTCGTTGACGTCGTTGCCCACGAAGGCCGCCCGGGCGGGGTCCAGCCGGCGTCCGGCCAGCCACGCCTGCAGCGCGGACGCCTTGTCGTCGAGGTTCTGCCGGACTTCGATCCTGAGTTTGGTGGCGCGCGCGGTGACCACCGGATTGGCCTCGGTGGACAGGATCAGCTGAGGAACGCCCGCGGTCCGCAGCCGGGCGACCCCCATCCCATCGCGCCTGCTGACCCGCACGTGCTCGGTGCCATCGGCGTCGATCAGTGCCTGATCGTCGGTGTGGACGCCGTCGAAGTCGGTCACCAGCGCGTCGACGGCGATGGGCCAGTCGCTGCCCCTGCCCTGGTCCATCGCGCGTGCCATGTCCAGGTCGGTGGGTGAATCGATCTCGATCGCCGTTTCTTCGGGCACCTGCGCCAGTCCGATCCGGCCGAAGAAGCGGTGCTGGTGGGTGCGCAGGCCGGAGGTGCGCATCACGTAGAAGGCCCCGGTTTCGCGGTACTGCGGTTCCCGGTCCTGGCGGCGGGGGCGGTGCCCTGCGTCGTGGCCGACTGCTGTTGCCGCGCCGTCGTGTTCGGCCCACAGGAAACTGTGGTTGGCGGCGGCAGAGAACACGGCGTCTTCGGCCCCGCTGAGCACGCGTTCGACGGCGGTATCCAGATCGTGGGAGTCGATGAACGGGGAGGTGCACTGCAGCAGGATCGTTACATCCGGGTCCGCGGGTGAGCCGTCGCGGGTGGGGATGGTGTCCAGTGCATGCAACAGGGCCGACTCGGAGCTGGCCACACTTCCGGAGAGCTCTTCGGGCCGGTCGACCACCGTGGCGCCGAAGCGCCGGGCCTCCTGGCGGATCCGCAGATGGTCGGTGCTGACGACGACGTCGGTGACCAGCCGGGCGGCCTGTGCCGCCACGATGGCGCGGGCCAGCAGCGTTTGGCCGCCGACCCGCTGCAGGTTCTTCATCTCGATGCCCTGTGATCCGCCGCGGGCCGGAATGATCGCCGTGACCCGGGCGCCGCCGTTGTGGGTTGCGCGGGGGACGGGACCGTCGTTGGTTCCGGGGCTGGTTGAAGGGTTTGTTGTGCTCACATCCCAAACGCTAGGAAGCGCAGGTTGCCGCGACACGTGCCCCAGGTAACGGGAGGGTGATGTTTAGGTGACAAGTGCCCTGCAGGGGCGCCGCGAACGAGGGCCGGTTAGAGGATTTCGAGCGGCACGGGCGCGGTGGGAGGCGCAAAGGCTGCGTCAAGGAGGTCCAGATCCGCTTCGGACAGTTCGATCCGGAGCGCGGCATGGTTCTGCCTGACGTGCTCCGGACGACCGGACTTCGGAATGGCGACCAGACCGGGGTGGCGCAGTACCCACGCCAGCGCGATCTGCGCGGGTGAGGCGGCGTGCGAATCCGCAACAGTGGTGACGGCGTCGTGGCTAAGCAGCCTGCCTTGTTCGATCGGGGAGTAGGCTATCGGTGTGATGCGGTGCTGCCGTAACCACGGCAGCAGGTCGAATTCCGGTCCGCGCCGCGTGAGGTTGTACAGGATCTGGTTGACCTGCAGTCCGGCTGAATTAAGGGCCGACGGCGGCAGGCGGGTGAGGTCGTCGACGTCGAAATTGCTTACTCCCCAGGCTCCAATGTCGCCGCGCTGTACCAGCGACTCGAAGGCTTCGACCGTTTCCTCCAGCGGATGCGGACCGGGCCAGTGAAGCAGATACAAATCGATCCGGTCGGTGCCCAGCCGGCGCAGGCTGCCATGGCATGCCTCGACAGTGCCTTTGCGTGAGGCGTTGAAGGGCAACACCTTGCTGACCAGGTATGTCTCGTCGCGGCGGCCGGAAACGGCTTCGCCCACCAGCTCCTCGGCTGCGCCATTGCCATACATTTCGGCGGTGTCGATCAACGTCATGCCCAGGTCAAGGCCGGCACGCAATGCATCACGTTCCATGCCCCGGTCCTGCAGCCCTTCGCCCATGTACCACGTGCCCTGCCCGAGCACAGGTACGGCTGTCCCATGCGGCAATTGGACGGTGCGCTCAACGGACATCGGAATCACTCCATCGGATCGGGACTCCCACTGTAGCGGCGCAGGCGCCGGCTGCGCTGGCCGCTACGCTGGGGAATATGCCACCAGCCGGACACGAACGACGCCGGAAGTTGCCGGCCCGCGTCGTGGTGCCGAGCCGGAGTGACACGTGGCTGCGGCGGTTCACCGAGCTGATTGGCGGCCCATTGGGTCGGCGGACGGGCCCGGGAATCGTCGATCCGGGTTTCTTCACCATCGAACGGGTGCTGGTCATCATGACCACCATCGCCGCCGTCGTCGCCATTCTGGCGAAGACCCCATGCCGGGCCGCCGGATGGACCGCCCCCGAGATGTACTACCGGGCCTGCTACTCGGACTGGCCGGTGCTGTTCCACAGCCGGGACATGGGCGAAGGATTCTTCCCGTACTTCAGCGGCGGGTTCGAATATCCGGTGCTGTTAGGCATGATCGCGGGGATCACGGCGTGGCTGGTGCCCGAAACCGGGGAGGCCGCCGGCGCGCTGATTTACTTCGACATCAACGCTTTGTTGATTGTCGGTGCGTGGATCGTCACCGTGCTGGCCACTTCCCGGATGTCGGCCCGGCGCCCCTGGGATGCGGCGATGGTGGCGGTGGCGCCGGGGATCATCCTGGCCGGGACGATCAACTGGGACCTGTGGGCCGTGATGCTCGCTTCCCTGGCCATGCTCGCCTTTGCCCGCAACCAAGTATTGCTGGCCGGCGTGCTGATCGGGCTGGGAACGGCCACCAAGCTGTACCCCGTACTGCTGCTCGGGGCGATCCTGGTCCTTGCGGTCCGGACCGGCAAGTACCGTCCGTTCCTGGCCACCCTCGGCGCGGCGGCCGGCGCCTGGCTGGCGGTGAACCTGCCGGTGGCGTTGATCAACTTCGAAGCCTGGACGTACTTCTTCACGTTCAGCAACGACCGGGCCGCGGGCTATTCGTCCGGCTGGTTTGCCTATAACCTGCTCGCCAAACAGGTGGGCTTGCCGACCATGGACGCCGGCGCCGTCAACGCCGCGGCGCTGGGCCTGTTCGCCCTGGCCTGTATCGCCATCGCGGTGGCAGGACTCGCCGCGCCCCGCCGGCCGCGGATGGCGCAACTGGTGTTCCTGATAGTCGCTGCTTTCATCCTGACCAACAAGGTCTATTCGCCGCAGTTTGTCGTCTGGCTGATCCCCCTGGTGGCGCTGGCATATCCGCGATGGCGGGACTTCCTGCTGTGGCAATTCGTTGAGGTGCTGCATTGGTGGGCCACGTGGCTCTATCTGGCCAAGACGACCGGTGGCGGGGACAGCCAGCAGAACATCGACGAGGCCTATTACGTGATGGCCGTCGTCGCCCACATGGCTGCCCTGCTCTACATAATGGCGCGGGTGCTCCATCACATGTGGTACCCCGAGGAGGACCCGGTGCGGACCCGCGGCGTAGACGACCCTCAAGGCGGTCCGTTCGCCGACGCCGGGGACCGGTTCGTGTGGAAGGATCGGCCCCATCCTCCGGTACGCTTGGCAGAGCCGCCAGAGACCAGAAAGTAGTATGCATGGCCCCCACTTCGCTGCTTGAAACCTCGTTGTTGACCGTCCGGAAGCTGAACGGACCGGAGTTCGAGAACCTCGTTGCCGCGTATCCCGAGGTCGATGTTCCCATTGAGCAGTCGTCCCATTGGCTGAAGACCGAGGAATCAGGTCCGGCCCGCAGATCCTACGGATTATTCGCATATTACGACGACGGCATATTAGTCGCGACGGCGTCACTGATGGTGTTCACGCGGAGGCTGCGGCAGTCGCTGGTGGCCATTAACGGACCCGCCTGGTTTGTGCTGCGCAGCCCGAAAATGGAACGCCGGCTGGTCGAGACCATGAAGGACCAGGCGCGCACGGATCCGGATATCGATCCGCTGTATATCCGCCTGCAGGTGGCCAACCCGCAGATCGGCGTGCACAAGGCGTTGGAAGCCGGGTGGTACGAGCGCGAGATCGTGGTGGACTTGACGCCCACTGAAGATGAACTGCTGAAAAGCTTCAGGGCGAACGCGCGACAGTCCATCCGCAAGGCGACCAAGGCCGGCGTCGACGTGCAGTTCATTGAACCGGAGCACCGCCAGGAGGTCTTCGCCCGCGACCTCTACCCCATCCTCGCTGAAACCGCCGACCGCGCCGACTTCGCCGCCTTTGAAAGCGGCTACTACGAACGGCTGCTCGCCCAACTGCCGGACCTGACCCGGCTGGCGGTGGCGTATCACAACGGTACGGCCGTGAGCTGGCTGATCACCACCGAATACCGCGGCCGGGCGGTGTACTACTTCGCCGGCAGCTCGTTCGCCGCACGGGGTGTGTATGCTCCCTATATTCTGTTGTGGGAAACCTTCCGGGTGCTGAAGGAGGCAGGCAACCGGAGCTGCGGACTGACCGGTATTGTCAGCGAGAGCTACCCGCAGCTGGCCAATGTCACAACCTTCAAGCGGAACTGGTCCAAGAACGAGGTGGACCTGCCCGTGACCTACGATATTCCGCTGGATATCCGAAAATATGCAGTAGTGGGCATGTACCTTAAGGCCCGCCGGGAGGTTATTCCCCGGCTCGTCGAAGGGGCGCGGAAACTCAAGGACGGAGGGATCCGCAAGTTCAAGGGCGGGATCGCCGATGGTGGTTGATGCCGCCGTCGTCGGAGCCGGTCCCAATGGGCTGGCCGCTGCCGTGACGATGGCACGCGCCGGACTGTCCGTGCGGGTGTACGAAGCGGCCGGGACCCCCGGAGGAGGCGCCCGCACCTCTGAATTGATCCAGCCGGGGTATCTCCACGATATATGCTCCGCGGTGCATCCAATGGCGCTGGCCTCGCCGTTCTTCCGGGAGTTCAAACTGGACGAGCGAATCGGGATGTTCGTTCCCGAGGTCTCTTTCGCCCACCCGCTGCCCGATTCCGCCGCTGGAATCGGTTACCGGGACCTGGAACGGACGACGACGGCACTGGGCAGGGATGGCGCGGCCTACCGGGACCTGATGAAACCGCTGGTCGAGCACATCTCCGGCGTCGTCGACCTGACGACCCACGGCCTGATGCGTGTGCCCCGTGATCCGGTGGGCCTGCTGAAGTACGGGTTGCGCAGCCTCGAGCAAGGCTCCGTGTTGCGCACCCGCAGGTTCGAGGAGCAACAGGGGCCGGCCATGATCGCCGGGCTCGCCGGCCACGTCGTCGGACGCCAACCTGCACTGGCCTCCGCCGCCGCCGGGCTGATGCTCGGGGCGCTGTCCCATACGGTGGGGTGGCCGATCCCCACCGGAGGGTCCCAGGCCATTATCGACGCCATGGTCGCTGACCTGGAAGCGCACGGCGGACAGATCGTCACCGGCCACCGCGTCACTTCGCTGGCCGAACTCGGCTCCGCGAGGACCGTGCTGCTCGATGTGGCCGCCCCGCAGCTGGAGGGCCTGGCGGACGGCCGACTGCCCTCCGGTTACGCCGCAGCGCTGCGCAACTTCAAGACCGGAGACGGCGTGTCCAAAGTGGACTTCATCCTCTCCGAAGACGTGCCCTGGGCCGACCCGGACGTCGGACAGGCGGGAACCGTCCACCTGGGTGGCACCCGGCGTCAAGTGGCCATCTCCGAAGCCCAGGTCTCGGGTGGCAAACACCCCGACAATCCGTTCGTGCTGGCCTCGCAGCCGAGCAGCTTCGACCGCTCCCGGCTGCCGCCCGGCTCCCACCGGCAGATCCTGTGGACCTACACCCACGTACCCGCCGGATCCACGCGGGACATGACCGAAGCCGTCACCGCCCAGCTGGAACGATACGCACCCGGGTTCGCCGACGTCGTCGTCGATTCCAAGGCGACAACGGCGGCGGACCTGGAGCGGTACAACCCGAACTACGTCGGCGGGGATTTCAGCGCCGGGAAGATGACAGTGCCCCAGCTGCTGGCCCGGCCCGTTCCCTCGATGAACCCGTGGCGCACCCCGCTGGACGGGGTGTATCTGTGCTCGGCGTCCACTCCGCCGGGCCCGGCCGTGCACGGAATGTGCGGGTACCTTGCCGCCGAACGGGCGCTTAAGGACGTCTTCCGGCTGCCGGTGCCCGACCTGGGGCCGCAATAGATTTCAGCCGGCGGACAGTGCATGTTCATGCTGCGTGCAGGCCGAATTTGTCCGCATGCGAGTGACTGGATGGGTACCCGAAATCTGTCCAGGAGTGATCCATGTCCCGTCCTGCCGCCCAGCGGCCAACGTATGACCGCCGGAACGTCCTCGCGATGATGGGCTCAGGGACGCTTGCCGCCGTTGTCGCCGCGGTCGCCTCCTCACCCAGCCCGGCTTGGGCCAATCCGCGGTTTACGGACAACCCATTCAGCCTTGGCGTCGCCTCCGGAGAACCCTTGCCGGACGGCGTGCTGCTCTGGACGAGGCTGGCGCCCAACCCCCTCGAGCCGGACGGTCGCGGCGGCATGCCGGACAAGAATGTGCCCGTCAACTGGCAGATTGCCGAAGATCCGTCCTTCAAGCGCGTGGTCCGGGCCGGGGCCGAGCGCGCCACCCCGGAACTGGGCCACTCCATCCATGCCGAAGTGAACGGACTGCGACCGGGACGGCAGTACTGGTACCGCTTCCGCGTGGGCCAGGAGATCAGTCCGGTGGGCCGCACCAAGACGGCCCCTGCACCCGGGCAGGCCCTGGCATCAACCACCTTTGCCTTCGGAAGCTGCCAGAACTATCCGGCAGGGTTCTTCACCGCGCACCGCCACCTCGCGCAAGAGGACCTGGACCTGGTGATACACCTCGGCGACTACATCTACGAGGGAGGCGGCAACGGACACATCGGCCGCGCACACGTGCCGGACGCGGAGATCTATTCCCTCGCTGACTACCGGGTGCGGTACGGCCAGTACAAGCAGGATCCGGACTTGCAGGCGGCGCACGCGGCCTTCCCGTGGTTGGTCACCCTTGACGACCACGAAGTGGAGAATAACTGGGCGGGCAGCATTTCGCAGCCGGACAACGAGGCGGACCAGCAAAAGGCAGTCTTCCTGCAACGGCGCGCCGACGCGTTCCAGGCCTTCTACGAAAACCAGCCGCTGAGGCTGGTGTCGCGGCCGAACGGGCCGGACATGCAGCTGTACCGGCGGTTGGCCCTGGGCGATCTCGCCGAAATCAACATGGTCGACACCCGCCAGTACCGGGATGATCAAATCACCAATGAGGCCGACCGCGCCAATCCGGAACGGAGCATGCTTGGGGCCGGCCAGGAACAGTGGCTGCTGAACGGAATGGCAAACTCGACGGCGACGTGGAACATCATGGGTAACCAGGTCTTCGTCATGCAGGCCGACCACACGGCCGGACCGGAAGAACGGCTGGCCCGCGATACCTGGGACGGCTACGCCGCCGCCCGGCAGCGGCTTTTCAACGGGGTGCGGGACAGGGACGTGGACAACTTCGTGATTCTCACCGGCGACGCGCACCGCAGCGTTGCGGCCAATATGAAGATCAACTTCGACGACTTGTCCTCGCCGACCATCGGCACCGAGTTCCTCGGCACTTCGTTGAGTTCCGGTGGTGACGGGGCGCCCATGGATGAGCTGGGGAAAATATGGTTGCAGGAGAACCCGCACATGAAGTTCCACAACGCACAGCGCGGATACGTCCGCTGCCACGTTACACCCACCACTTGGCGGACCGACTACCGGGTGGTTCCCTACGTCACCCGCACCGGTGCCCCGATCCAGACGGCGGCGAGCGTTTACGTGGAGGCCGGGGCTCCCGGTATCGCGCAGGTGGAGTAAGGGCCGAATGAGACCTGCAGAATAGGATTGACGGAAAGGTCTATCCCCGCCCGCTGAAGGGCTTTAGCTCAAAGGAAGAGTTGTGTCGAACAGCAGCGCCGGACAAAGCGCCCCCACCAGCAAGGACGTGGCGCGGCTGGCCGGTGTGTCCCAAAGCACCGTCTCGTATGCGCTCAGCGGGAAGAGGTCCGTTTCGCCGGATGTGAAGGATCGGATCAATCGGGCCATTGCCGAACTGTCCTACCAGCCCAACTCCGGTGCCCGCGCGCTGCGGGGACGCAAGTCGCACGTCATTGGGCTGATCATGCCGGCACGGGGCAGGTTCGACCGTTCATCCATGATGATGTTCGTGCTCCACATCGCCGCGACGGCACGCTCCTACGGTTACGACATCCTGATTGTCACCGAGGACGAAGGGCCGGACGGTATCCGCCGGGTCGCCAAAACCTCACTGTGCGATGCCCTGATCATCATGGAAATTGCGACGGCGGACCCCAGGCTGGAGGCGATTGCCGCCGTCGACATTCCCGGCGTGCTGATCGGCGTTCCGCCGGGGCGGGAGGGCTTCAACTGCGTCGATCTGGACTTCGCAGCGGCGGGTGAATTGGCTGTCGGGCGGCTGACGCGGGCGGGCCACACCCGGATCGGGTTGCTGATTCCCCGGATGAGCAGCACCCAGGACAAGAATTTCCCCGACCGGTTGATCGCCGGCGCACGGAACGCCGCGGCGGTGCAAGGCACCGGTGGCGGCGCCAACAGCAACAATGACGACGTCGTCACGGTGATCCGGCCCGAGGGCACCTATGAAGGGGTCCGGAAAGGACTGGCGGAGCTGCGCAGTCACCAGCCATCGTTGACAGGCTTCATCTGCATGATGAATCCGTTCTCCCCCTATCATGCGCTCACCGCCGGAGGGCTCGACGTCGGCGCGACGACGGGTCTGATTGCAGTTTGCGATCATGACGAGGCCGAGAACCTGCCGGTGCGAATCACCAACATCGACCCGCGCCGCGAGGAAGTGAGCCGCCTCGCGGTGGCGCGGGCCGTTGAATTGGTGGAAACCGGCCACAGCGGTGCCACACCCGTCCAGCTCATCGAGCCGCTGCTAATTGAACGGGACAGCGTCCCCGACCGGCCAGGCGCGGCGACAGAATAGCAGCAGCTTGTCGCCCGGACGTCACCCGGCTGGCGCCTCCCGGGCTCGTGCCTGCTGCGGCAGCCCGGCCAGGGCGCCACGCACCGACGTCCACGAGGCCAGGATCTCCCGGGTTTCCGGATGGGACTCCTGCTCGATGGCGGCCCGATGCGCCTCATCCAGCACGTCGTCAATATAGACGCGGCTGTCCGTGGTGGAGGCCCGCACTGCTGCCTCGACCATGACGAGGCTCATGATGTTTTCATGTACCTCGCCCAAGGGGGTTTCGCCGCTGCGCAGGGCCGAAACGAACTGCGCCAGTGAACCGGCAATGCTCACATTCGGGCTGTCATACATCGACGCCGGTTCCGCCACCGTCGTGCCACTGACTGCACCGTTGCCGGCCGTCCCGGAGTCCACTCCCGCCACATCGGCGGCGGGATCGTTGTCTCCATCCCACAGCGCGGAACCATTGGACCCGCTGACGCGCCACTGGCCGTTCCACGAAGTCTCGAATCCGGGACTGCACCAACTGCCCTGGTAGAGGTACTTGATGCCGCCGGTCATGGTGAAACTGACGCTGGCAGTTGCGGATCCCCGGTACCAGCTCCAGGCCGGATTAAATTCTTCCGCGGTGACCGACACAGGGTCGGCGTCGAGCAGGAACCTGACCGTATCGAAGGGGTGGATGGCCATGTCGATCAGCAGCACATGGTCCATTTCCTCACGGAATCCGCCGAAGCGGGGCGCCTTGTAGAACTGCGTGTTGACGATGCCGGTGTCGCCGAGGGCGCTGATCTTGTCCTTGAGCGCGAAGACGTGGGGGTTGTACCGCCTCGATTGGGACACCATGAACAGCTCCCCGGTACGCTCAGCGGTGGCAGCCAGCGACAGCGATTCGGCGATAGTGGCCGCCACCGGTTTCTCGCCGAGGACAGGCAGTCCGGCCTCCAGCGCCTTGACCGTCACCGGATAGTGCTGCGATGGGATGGTGACGTCGACGACGGCGTCCGCGCCGACTTGCTGTGCCAGCTCGACGCCGTCGGTTCCGACCGGCAGCTCCGGTGCCCCGGTCCCCGCAGGCAGATCCGGGGATCCCGTCCCGGTCGCGGCGTCCCGGGCGGCGTCCAGGTTGATGTCGGCGATGCCGGCCAGTTCGCAGTCCGGGTTCCGCCGGACGGTGTCGATCCACCCCCGTCCCATCGACCCGGCGCCGATCACGACGAGCTTCAGCGGCCGCCCGCAGGCGATGGTGCGGAACTTCAATGCAGCCCTCCCGCCTGCGCGTCCCCCACGCCCTGGCCGGCGGCTCCGGTGAGGAACCAGTCCGTTTCGAAGCGGTCCAGGTACGGCAGTTCCCGGCGGTCATGCCGGCTCTCCGCCCAGCCCACACCGTTGGCAATCACCCGGCGGACGTCGTCGTGGTGGTAGACGGGGTAGTCCTGGTCGCCGGGGCTGAAGTAGAAGATTCTTCCGCGGCCGCGCTTGAACGTGCAGCCGCTGCGGAAGGCCTCGCCACCGGAGAAGGTACTGATGAAAATCAACTCGTCCGGAGTCGGAATGTCGAAGAACTCCCCGTACATCTCCTGCTCTTCGATGACGATGGGATGCGGCACGCCCTCGGCGATGGGGTGGGTCGGATCCACCGTCCACACGAGTTCCCGGTCGGCCTCATTCCGCCAGCGCAACGTGCAGGTGGTTCCCATCAGGGTGGTGAAGATTTTCGACCAGTGTCCCGAGTGCAGCACCACCAGCCCCATGCCGGAGAGCACATGCTGCTGCACCCGCGCGACGACGTCGTCGGCCACCTCGTCGTGGGCCATGTGGCCCCACCAGGTGAGCACGTCGGTCCGGCTTAACACGTCTTCGGTCAGGCCGTGCTCCGGGTCGTCCAGCAGCGCAATGGTGATGTCGACGTCGTCGCCCAGATGGTCCTTGATCGCAGAGGCGACGGTGGCGTGCATGCCCTCCGGATAATTGTCCCGCACCCGTTGATCGCGTTGTTCGTGCCGGTTCTCGCTCCACACCGTGACCCGCAGCGGGCTGGTTCTGGTCATGATTGGGCCTTTCTGTTGTTGGTAATCGTGGCGTGACATGCGGATTCGCCTTTTGACGACCCCGTCTATTTGATGGCTCCGCCGGTGGCTCCGGCGGCGATGAATTTCTGCGCCGAAACCAGCAGGATGACGGCGGGGATGGAGGCCAGCACGGCCGTGGCCATCACCGAGTTCCAGTTGGTCACCTGGGTGCCGATGTACTGGTAAATCCCCAAGGTGATGGGCCGGACCCGTTCGGTGGTGGTCAGGGTCAGGGCAAACAGGAAGTCGCTCCAGGCGAACAGGAAGCTGAAAATGCCGGCGGTGACAAGCGCATTAGTGCTGACCGGCAGCACCACTGAAAGGAACGCACGCACGTGTCCGGCGCCATCGACCCGGGCAGCTTCGATGATTCCGGGCGGGACAGCCTGCATGAACGCGCTGATGATCAGCACGGCAAAGGGGACGCCGGCGGTTGCGTTCGCGAGGATGAGCCCCAGGATTGAGTTCAGCAGACCCAGTTTGTTGAACGCGTCATAGAGGGCGTTGGCCAGCACAATTCCGGGAATCATCTGTCCGACGACGACGGCCAGCAGCAGAATGCGTGCACCCTTGAGCCTGAACTGGGCGATGGCGTAGGCCGCCGGTGTCGCGACCGCCAGCGACAGCGCCACGGATCCGAGCGCCACCAGCAGGCTGGTGACCAGGTTGCCGCCCTGGTCGGCGATGGCCGTTTTATACCCCTGAAGGCTCGGGTCCGCCGGGAACAATTCGCTGGTCAATGTGCTGCCACCGGGCGAGAGCGAGAGGTTGACCATCCAGTACACCGGGAACAGCAGGACGGCCAGCAGGATCAGCCCGCCGGTCATATTGGACCACCGGCCCACCGAGCGGCGGGTGCGTAGCGTCAGCGCATACATGGAACGTCTCCTCTTCACTGGGCGGAACGCCGGTTGGTGTACAGGTAGATCGCGGCGAACACGAGGGAGATGGCGATCAGGATGTTCGCGAACGCTGCGCCCTGGCCGAAGTCGAACTCGACGAAGGAGACCTGGTAGGACAGCGTCGACAGTGTCTGCGTCGAGTTCGCCGGACCGCCGTTGGTCAGCCCGAGAATCACGTCCAGCAGCTTGAGGGTGTAGACCACTCCGAGCAATAGCACAACGCTGACCACCGGACGCAGCAGCGGCCAGGTGATGTACCTGAATGAGCGCCACCCGGTCGCGCCGTCGAGTTCGCCGGCCTCGTACAGTTCATCGGGGATACCCTGCAGGCCGCTGTAGAGAATTGCGACGTTGAACGGGATGCCGATCCAGATATTGACCAGGATGACGGCGGTCAGGGCGACGTCAGGACTGCTCAGCCAGGGGACGGCGGGTATCGAGAAGATCCCCAGGAACTGGTTGATGATGCCGCCTTCCTGCTGCAGCATCGCCTGCCACACCGCACTGGAGACGATCAGCGGGATCAGCCATGGAAGCAGCAGCATGGACCGCAGCAGCCCGTTCAAAGGGAATCTGCGCCGGAAGAACAGCGCAATGGCCATACCGATCACGAACTGGCCGGCGATCGATCCCGCCGTGAAGAGTCCAGTGTTCAGCATGGCCTGCCCGAAGATCGGGTTGTTGAAGGCATGAACATAATTGTCGAAGCCGATAAACGGTGCCTCATCGGTGAAGAACGTTTCCGCCGTGTAGCTCTGGAAGCTCATCAGGAAGTTCTGCACGATCGGATAGCCGAAGAACAGCGCGACGTAGAGAATCGCGGGGGCCATGAACATCCATTTGATGATCTGGTCGCGCCGGCGGTGGTTCACTCGGCGCGATTCAGGCCGGTGGACGGGCTTCGTCTCCACGGGGGTGGCTACGGCACTCATTTGATGGTCCTCGCTGCTCTATCGAGGGCGACTTCGGGGCTGGCCTGCCCGGTCAGGGCGGTCTGGACGGCCGTGTAAATTGCCTGCGCCGTCGCGGGCCAGTCCTCGCCCAGCTTGGCGGTCCGGGCACGCGCCCCGCCGACCTGGTTGACGAACGTCTCTGCGGCCTCGCTCTGCTTGGCGTATTCGGCTGCGACGTCCGGCTTGGAGGGGATAGTCAGGCGATCCTTCGCCATGGCCATCTGGTTCTCGTCTGTGTTCAGGCACTCAATCATTTCGGCGGCCATGGCCTGCTTGTCCGGATTCTCCGTCTTCGGGACGGTCCACACTTCGCCACCCAGCGGTGCCACTGATGTGTCACCGGGATCAGGAACCGGGATGGGCACCACGCCGAAATCGAACGTGGCTTCCGCCTTGAGCCGGGGAAGATTCCACGGTCCATTGACCACCATGGCGGCCTTTTGCCCGATAAACCTGTCGATGACTTCGCCCTGGCCCCAGTTGACAACGCTCTGCGACACGGAGCCGGCCTTGACCATATCGGTCAGCAGCTGGAGCGCCTCGGTGACTTCCTTGCTGTCGATGTTGGTCTCATCGCCGCCGTTGGACCACATGAAGGGAAGGAACTGCCAGGTCCCCTCATAACTGGCCGCACCGGAGAAGGCGAAGCCGTAGCGGTCTTTGGTCGTGAGCTGCTTGGCGGTCCGCTTCAGTTCTGCCCAGGTATCCGGCGGTTCAATCCCCTGCTTTCGGAGGATGTCCTTGTTGTAAAACAGCGAGATCGTGTTGACCGTAGGGGCGAGTCCGTAGACTTCGCCCTGGTAACTGCCGGCGTCGAGGACGTTCTCCGAGATTCCCTGTGTATCGACGTCGAACTTGTCCAACGGCACCAGGCCGCCAATCGAGGCGAACTGCGCCATATCCGGATTGTCGAGCATCAGCAGATCGGGAAGCGTATCGGACGAGGCCATCTGCAGAACCTTCTGCACCAGCGCCTCGCCGGGGATAGTGTTCCTGACCAGATCGACGCCGGTCTCGTTCGCACACTTGTCGAGGGCATGCTGGATCGACGTGTTGCTCGGCTCATTGTTGTAGTAGTCGACGACCCGGAGCGTATTGGGGTCGTCACTTCCCAGCGGTCCCGTGCTGCATCCGGCGGTCCCCAGAAGGACCGGAACGGCGAGCAGGGCCAGCGTTCGTGCCACTTTCCGATTCCGAGGCATAGGCGCCTTTCTAGAAGTATGTCCGAGAGTCGATACGTATCGATGATTAGAGACTATGTTTGAGCCTCGCGCCGGATATGTCAAGAGTCACAGTTGCAGCACGGTCATTCACAGCCGCGACGCCGGCAGGCATTGGGGCTCGGCCGGCACCGTCCCGGCGCCCATCGCCGAGGCAGGAGGGCACGGGGTAAGCAGCCTGCAGATGAGTCCCTTGGGAATGGGCTTCGCCTTCGGGCCGGACCTCTACAGCACCGACGACGGCGGGCGCACCTGGAACCGGGCGGAGTTGCCGGGCGAAGGGCAGCAGGTGTTGGCGCTGGCTGTTTCCGGTCATAAGGTCCAGATAGCCGTGTCCGCCTGCGGTATTGCCACCCCGGACTATGAGTGCGGCCAGCCGACCACGCTCTGGCGGAGCCCGACTTGGCCAATGGTCTTCGGACTGGAGCCGCTGTGGACGCAGGCGGATCTTCAATTGCCGGCGAACTATAACGTGCAGTTGGACGCGAAGGGCCGCACCGCCTATTTGTCGATGCGCAGGCATTATCCCCGGCCGGATTTGCTCTATGCCACCACTAACGGCTGGTCCTGGTCCCAGCGTCCGTCGCCATGCGAAAAGTCTCAGGCGCTTAACCGCACGCTGGTCGATGTCGCCCCGATCTCCCCGGACCGGGTGGGAGTGCTTTGTCTGAGCGACGCCGGCTGGTCCAAGTCCACCAAGACGGTCTTCCGGTCCGGCGACACGGCCCGCACCTATGAGCCGGCCGGCACAGCTCCCAGGCGTGGGCTCAGATCGCATCTGGCGGCTGCACCGTCCGGAGCATTGTTGATCACCAGCACCGCGATCGGCAGTCTGATGTATCTCAACGATGGCGGTCAGTCCTGGAGTTCCGTGTTCGAGCGCCCCGGTCCTGGCTTCAACGACCCGGTGTTCACCACCTCATCGGATGGGTATGTGATTCATAGTCCGGCGTCCCGCGCCGGCGGTCCTGGGGAGGTGCTGGTCACGCACGACGGCGGCAAGACCTGGGCGGCGTTATAGAAACGGCCGAGATACAACTATGCCGCCACGTTCCCGGCGTCCGAGAGGGCGCCGTCGCGCATGGTCGCCACTGCATCGGTGAGCGGAACGAACTCGGTGTCGTGGGTGACCATGATGGTGGCGACGCTGAAATCCCGGGTGATTTGGCACAACAGCCGCACGATCGACCCGGAACGTTCGTGGTCCAGGGCAGCGGTCGGCTCATCCACCAGCAGCACTGACGGATCTCCCATCAGCGCGCGGGCGATGTTGACCCGCTGGCGCTGCCCGCCGGAGAGCTGGTGCGGCCGGCGGGAGGCGGATTCCGCCAGGCCGACGACGTCGAGCATCTCCATCGCGCGCGCCTTGGCCTTGCGGGGCTTGACGCCGCGCAGGTGCTCGGCGATCAATAGTTGTTCGACGGCGGTCAGCGACGGCAGCAGGTTCGGCTGCTGGAAGATGATGCCGATCTTGTCCCGGCGCAGTGCCGTTCGTTCGGCATCCGGCAACGCGGTGATGTCCACGCCGTCGACCAATACCTCTCCGTGCGTCGGCTTCACCAGTGTGGCGGCGACGGCGAGCAGGCTGGACTTGCCCGAGCCGGACGGGCCAACGAGCGAGGTGACTGTTCCGGCCGCGGCCTTCAGGCTGACCGCGTCGAGCGCGGTGAGGTGGCCGTTCTCCCCGTCGGGGTATTGCAGGGTGACGTCGGTGAGTTGGAGCGTTGCTCCGCTGTCGTGGTTCCGCGCGGCTGTCCTGGTTGCGGGGATGGTGCTGGTGGAGTTCATGAGGGTGTTCCTTGTCTGGGTCGTTTTCGTGAGGCCGCGTCTTGGGGTGGTGCCGATCCTGGCGGTGGAGCTGCCGAGCCGGTTAGTTGCCGCCGAGGGCGATCAGCGGATCCACCTTGGCGACACGTCGGACGGCAAGGGCGGAGCCGGCCAGGCCGAGCAGCACGATGCCGGTGATGGGCACGACGGTGGTGGCCGCCGTCGTCATGAATGGCGCTGCCTGCGCGGCGAAATAGCCGCCGGCGAGACCGAGTCCGCCGCCCACTGCGGCTCCGGCGAGCAGCACGATCGCGGCCTGGGCCATGGCGTCCTTGAGTACGTATCCGTTGGAGCCGCCGAGAGCCTTGAGCACCGCGATATCCCGGGTGCGCTGCACGGTCCACACGGTCAGGAAGGCGACGATGACCAGCGCGGAGATGCCGTAGAGAAAGCCCTGCATCAGCATCAGCGAGCCGTTTTCGGACTGGAAGGAGGCCAGGGCGCTGAAGCTTCCGGACTTGGTGGTGCTGACCGTGTCCGCGGATGCGTTGATGTCCGTCAGTGGCGTCGCGTTGGCGGCATCGCCGTTGTAGGTCGCCGCAATGACGGTTCCGACGACGGCCGGGTCGGACAGGTGGGCAAGTTGCTGCCAGTCGGATAGCGAGGTCCAGACCACCGGCGTGTGGCTGTACCACTGGGTGTCGAGCACCCCGTCAATGGTCAGCTTCATGCCGCCGATCGTCGCCTCGTCCCCAGCCTGCAGATTCAGGTCCTGGGCGATCTGGCGGCTGATGACCGCCTCGCCGTCGTCGACCCGGGGCGGCGCGAGTTCGCCGGAGACCGGGGCGCCGAAGACGGCGACGTTGGTGCTGCCGCCAGACTCCAGACGGGACTGAGTGATGCCGAGCGGTTCGGCGTTGGTCACGCCGTTGGCCTCCTGCCATTCGGCCAACTGACCGGTGGTGATGCGGGAGTCCGTGTAGGAAGCCTCGGGCTTGTCGCCGTCGGGAGGGCCGAAGGCGATGTGGGTGGCGTCGAGCTTCTCAATGCCCGACGTCGACTGGTTGGCCAATCCCGCGGTCAGGCCGGAGAGCATCACGAGGAGCAGGCTGATCAGCGCCACGACGGATCCCATCAGCGCGAATCGGCCGGTTGCGAAGCGGATATCCCGCAGGGCCAGGTACATCCTAAGATCACTTCTTTCGTTCGCCAGAGAGTGGATGTTTTCCACTACTTCCACTCTCCGGCAGGACGGCCCGCGCCACATCGGGGGCCCGGTTGATTGTCGCTGGCCGGATGGTTGATTCGCCGGTCAACCTTTTGGATGATCTTCCGACCGGTTCGCCGCTTCCGTAAGCCCCGCCGAGGTAGCCCCCCGGCCGTCAGGTAGCCCGTTGCAGCCCGCTACCTGACGGGTAAGTAGCTACGTCGGCGCGGAAGGGCAGGACGATCGCTGGTGGAGCCCGGCAGGATTGACGGCGGAGCGCCGGGTTACGCTGAGGGGATGCAGGTGGAGTACGACGACGGCGGGGCAGCGGGCGACGTTTCTGGCGGTGATTGGCCCCCGAGTAACCCGTCCAGCGGTTCACCCTCCGCGGGCGAGATGGTGCTGCGGGTGTTGCGGATCGCCCTGCACGTCGGCTTCGCGGTGCTGCTGGCAGTCGGCGTTGCCCGTACTTTGCTGACCGCGCCCCATGCCGTATCCAGCTACGCTGCCCTCGCGCTCGCCGTCGTGTTGGCGGCCGTGTACGTGGCCGGGACGGTGGTGGAGAAGCGCGCGGCAGAAAAGCCGGCCTCCGGAGCGAGCTCAACTGGAAGGCCGCGCGCCAGGCAGACCGGCCGACAGGGCCAGGCACGGCCGGTCTATCAACCCCGTACCCGGCGCTCAACCAGCTTCAAGCGTTATGGCATCCCCTGGTTGGCGGTGGTGACGGCGTTGTGGGTGGCGCTGCTGGTTATCAGCGGCGATTTCTCCTGGCTGGCGTTCCCGCTGTTCTTCCTGCACATCCACCTGCTCGGGCCGCGGCACTCGATAGTCGCCGTCGTCGTCATCACCGCAGTGGTTATAGCTGCCCAGTGGTATCACGCGGGAGACTTGCACGTGGCCATGGTGCTCGGGCCCATGTTCGGTGCCGGTTTCGCCGTGGTGATGGCGGTGGCGTACCGCTCCCTCTATACCGAGGGGGTAAACCAGCGGCGCGCCCTCGATGAGCTGCGGCGCACCCGGGCGGAACTGGCCAGCACGCAGCACGAGGCGGGCGTGCTGGCCGAGCGGGAACGGCTGGCCCGGGAAATCCACGACACTCTCGCCCAAGGTCTGTCCAGTATCGTGTTGGTCTCCCGGGCGGCGGATCAGGCGCTGGAAACCGGCGATTCGGATACGGCGCTGGAGCAGGTGCGCACCGTGCACTCGACCGCGGCCGAGAACCTGAGCGAGGCGCGGGCGTTCGTCCGGGGACTGAGCACCGGCGAGGTGCAGGACAATTCCTTGGTGGAGAGGTTGCGTCGGACTTGCGAGACCACGGAGCGCGAGGCTGCGGCCCGCGGCGATGGCCTCCGCTGCCGTTTCGAACTCGATGGCGAACCGGTTCAGCTGCCCGCTCCGTACGAAGTGGCGCTGCTGCGGGCCACCCAGGCCAGCTTGTCCAACGTGTCCCGCCATGCGCAGGCGACCACCGCCGTCGTCACCCTTGGTTTCGTGGGCCCGGATGTCACCTTGGACGTGTTCGACGACGGGATCGGCTTTGACTCGGAAGCAGCCCTGGCAGCACCGGCGCCAAGACCGGACGGCTCCGGATACGGGTTGTTGTCCATCGCCGAACGCATCGCCGCCTTGAACGGACACCTGCAGATTGAATCGAGTGACGGAGAGGGGACGGTCGTGGCCATCCGCCTGCCGCTGGGAGAAGACGATGAGTGACATCCGCGTGCTGCTGGCCGACGATCATCCGGTGGTCCGGGCCGGATTGCGGGCGATGCTGGCCGGTTTCGAGGGCATCGACGTGGTGGCGGAGGCGGCCGACGGCACCGAGGCGCTGGAGATCCTGCACCGCCGGGAGGCTCTCGGCGAGACGGTCGACGTCGTGCTGATGGATCTGCAGATGGGCGAGGGCATGGACGGGGTCACCGCGACCCGGAAGATCCGCGAAGCGGGTGGCCCGCCGGTGCTGATCCTGACCACATATGACACAGACGCCGATATCGTCGCCGCGGTGGAGGCCGGCGCCAGCGGTTACATGCTCAAGGACGCCGAGCCGGCGAAGATCCAGCAGGCGGTTCATTCCGCCGCCGCCGGCCAGACGGCGCTCGCTCCCGAGGTCGCCGCCCGGTTGATGGGTCGGATCCAAAACCCGGAACCGAACTTGAGCAACAGGGAAATCCAGCTGATGGGGCTGCTCGCCAAGGGTATGTCCAACCGGACGATCGCCAAGGAACTGTTCATCAGCGAGGCGACGGTCAAGACGCACCTGGTGCATATTTACGACAAGCTGGGTGTGGACAACCGGACGGCGGCGATTTCGGCGGCGCGCCAGCGGCGGATCATCCGGGACTGACGTTTTGAGGCTATGCCGCGGAACGTCCCGTGTGCTCCAAGCGTTCGGCAATCCAAATTCCGGCCGGCGGTAATTGTGACCGCAGCCGGAGCAGTCGCGCCGCAGGTGGCAGACTGTACGGGTGGGACATATCGACGTCGCCAATATTGACTACTTCCTGCCCGACGGCGGACAGCTGCTCAATGCTGTCTCGTTCCGGGTCGGCGACGGTGCCAAGACCGCGCTGATCGGCCCGAACGGCACCGGAAAAACCACGCTGTTGAATATCATCGCCGGCGACCTGACCCCCGACGACGGCGCCATCACCCGCTCGGGACACCTCGGGGTGATGCGCCAGTTCATCGGCCAGATCCGCGACGAGTCAACTGTGCGCGACCTGCTGGTCTCGGTCGCCCCGCCCGCGGTGTCAGCGGCCGCCAAGGCGGTGGACGCGGCGGAGCTGGAGATGATGGAGTCCGACGCCGAAGCGGTGCAGATGCGCTACGCCCAGGCGCTCGCGGACTGGGGCGACGCGGGTGGCTACGATATCGAGACGGTGTGGGATGAAGTGACGATGGCGGCGATGGGACTGCCGTTCGAGCGCGCCCAGTGGCGGCAGATCTCCACCATGAGCGGCGGTGAGCAGAAGCGGCTGGTGCTGGAGGCGCTGTTCGCGGGGCCGGACGAGATCCTGCTGCTGGACGAGCCGGACAACTACCTGGACGTGCCCGGCAAGCGGTGGCTGGAGGCGAAGCTGCAGTCCTCGGACAAGTCGGTGCTGTTCGTCAGCCATGACCGGGAGTTGCTGGCCAACGCCGCAAGCCGCATCGCCACGCTGGAGCCCGGCGTGCTCGGGGCGACCTGCTGGGTGCACGGGGCCGGTTTCGCCACCTATTACCAGGCCCGGGACGAGAGGAATTCCCGGTTCGAGGAGCTGCGCCGGCGCTGGGACGAAGAGCATGCCAAGCTCAAGGCGCTGGTGGACATGTACAAGAACAAGGCCGCCTTCCGCTCCGATATGGCCTCGCGTTACCAGGCCGCCAAGACCCGGCTGGCGAAGTTCGTCGAGGCAGGCCCGCCGGAGGCCATCCCGGTGGAGCAGAATGTGCGGATGCGGCTGAAGGGCGGCCGCACCGGCAAGCGCGCCATCGTGGCGAAGCAGCTTGAGCTGACCGGGCTGATGAAGCCGTTCGACGCCGAGATCTGGTTCGGCGACCGGGTGGGAGTGCTTGGCTCCAATGGCTCGGGCAAATCCCACTTCCTGCGGCTGCTCGCGGCCGGCGGCTCGGAACCGGACCTAGAGCATGAGCCGGTGTCCGACGTCGTCATCGATCCGGTGCCGCACGAGGGCAAGGTGAAACTTGGCGCGCGCATCCGCCCGGGGTTCTTCGCCCAGACCCATGTCCGTCCGGACCTGATCGGCCGCACTTTGTTGGACGTGCTGCACCGCGGCGACGAACACCGTTCCGGCCTGGCCCGGGAACCCGCCGGACGGGCCCTGGACCGTTACGGGCTGGCGCGGCAGGCGGAGCAGATGTATGACGAGCTCTCCGGCGGCCAGCAGGCACGGTTCCAGATCCTGCTGCTGGAGCTGTCCGGCGCCACGCTGCTGCTGCTCGACGAGCCGACCGACAACCTGGATCTGCATTCGGCCGAGGCGCTGGAGAAGGCCATCGATTCCTTCGAGGGCACGGTCCTTGCTGTCACGCACGACAGGTGGTTCGCCCGGGGGTTTGACCGTTTCATGGTCTTCGGCGCCGACGGGAAGGTCTACGAATCGGACGAGCCGGTCTGGGACGAGCAGCGGGTGGAACGCGCCCGATGAGTCCCGGTTCCGCCCGCTCGTTAAACGCCGCCACCGTTGCCACCTTCCTGGTGTTCGGCCTCAACGGCTTCGTCTTTGCCACCTGGGTGGCGCGCATCCCGTCGGTGGCGCAGATTCTGCAGCTGAACAATTCGCAAACCGGTGCGCTGCTGCTGCTACTCGCGGTCGGCTCCATGCTGTCGCTGCCCCTGGCCGGGGTCGTCACAGCCAAGGTGGGCAACGGAAACGCGGTTCGGGTCGGTGGTGTCACGTGTGCCGCCGGCGCGGTGTTGATTTCGACGGCGTTGCTGGCCGCCTCCGTGCCGCTGACCGGCGTCGGGCTCTTCCTCTTTGGCACCGGCGTGGCGCTGTGGGATGTCGCGATGAACATCGAGGGGGCTGAGGTGGAGCGCCGCCGACGCCGGACGATCATGCCGCAATTCCACGCTGCGTTCAGCGGAGGCGCCTTCGTCGGCGCGCTGGTGGGCGCGGGACTCGCCGTCGCCGGCGTCGCGCTGCCGGCGCACCTGTTCACCGTCGCACTGTGCGCCGCGGTGATTGCCCTGCTGCTGCCCCGGCTCTTCCTTCCCATTACGACGCCGGCACAACAGCAGGAGCCCGAGGGGCCCGACGCACCCAAGCGCGGTTCGGCGTGGAAGGAACCACGCACCGTGATGCTCGGGCTGGTGGTGCTCGGCGCGGCGTTGACGGAGGGAGCGGCCAACGACTGGATCGCCAAGGCCACGGTGGACGGGCTCGGAACCGACGCCGCCGCCGGGTCGGTGATGTTCGCCGTCTTCGTCGGGGCGATGACCACCTTCAGGTTCTTCGGAGGACGCTTCGTCGACCGCTACGGCCGCGTCCCGGTGCTGCGGATCAGCCTGGCGTCCGCGCTCGCCGGGCTGCTGATCTTCGTCTTCGGCCCCAACGTCTGGATCTCAGGTTTCGGGGCAATTCTCTGGGGCGCAGGCGCCGCCCTGGGCTTCCCGATGGGCATGTCCGCCGCGGCCGACGAGCCCGAACGCGCCGCCGCGCGGGTGGCCGTCGTGTCGACAGTGGGTTACACGGCGTTCCTGGCCGGCCCGCCGCTGCTGGGTTTCCTCGGAGACCAGGTCGGAATCCGGACGGCGCTGCTCGCCGTCGGCGTCGTCGTCATTGCCTCGCTGATGACCGTCGGCTCCGCCGCCGAACGCCAGCACAGCCACCGGAGCACCGGCGTCGAAACCGGGAAGGCGTAGATCCGCCGTAGAGCTTGCACGGCACATCGCGGGTTCATACGGTGATAGTGCACCGGGGGGCGCTTCGCCCGGGCAAACGCAGGAGGGCAGCACATGACACCGTCGAACGACGTCTTCGAGTCGCTGGAACAGGAGTTGGCCTGGCAGCGCGAGCTGTACATGGACCTGCACCGCAATCCCGAGCTGAGCATGGCCGAACACCGGACCGCGGGCATCATCGAGCAGAAGCTGTCCGGCTTCGGCTACCAGGTCCAGCGCATCGGCGGCACCGGCGTCGTCGGAGTCCTCGAGAACGGTGCCGGCGCTACCGTCCTGGCGCGGGCCGACACCGATGCCCTGCCGGTCTCCGAGGCCACCGGGCTCGAATACGCTTCCCGGGTTACGGTCGAGGCCCCCGGAAGCGGAACCACCGGCGTGATGCATGCCTGCGGGCACGACATGCACGTCGCATCCCTGTTGGGGGCGGCGAAGCTGCTGGCCGACCGCCGCGACGCGTGGAGCGGCACCTATGTGGCGCTCTTCCAGCCGGGAGAGGAGACAGCTGAAGGGGCGCAGGCCATGGTCGACGACGGCCTCGCCGCCAAGGTGCCGCACCCCGACGTCGCCCTGGCCCAGCACGTCATGCCGGCCGAAGCCGGGATGATTGGCACCACGGCCGGCCCGATCCTCTCCGCCGGCGACTCGCTGCGGATCATCGTCTACGGCCGCGGGGCACACGGCTCCATGCCGCACACCGCCGTCGACTCCGTTGTGCTGGCCGCCTCGATCGTGATGCGGTTGCAGACGGTTGTCTCGCGCGAAACCCAGCCCGGCGAGTTCGCGGTCGTCACCGTCGGCGCATCCAACGCCGGTACCAAATCCAACATCATCCCGGACCGCGCGGAGCTGCTGCTGAATCTGCGCACCTATTCGCCGGCGGTGCGGAGGCGGGTGATCGCCTCCATCAAGCGCATCGTGCAGGGCGAATGCGCGGCCGCCGGTTCGCCACGGGAGCCCGACTTCGAGTTCTACGACCAGTTCCCGTTGACCAGCAATGACGCCGATGCCACGGAGCGGGTTACTGCCGCCCTCGCGGAGCACTTTGGCCCGGAGCAGGTTTACGTGGCGGACCCGGCTACCGCATCCGAGGACTTCAGCAGGATCCCCGCGGCCTTTGGCGTTCCTTACACATATTGGACGGTGGGATCCGTGCCGGCCGAGACCTACCGCAAGGCCGTGGAGAACGGCACCGTGGCCGAAGACATCCCCGCCAACCACTCGCCGTTTTTCGCGCCCGCGATCGATCCCACGCTGTCTGTCGCCACCCGGACCCAGGCCGTGGCGGCGCTCGCGTACCTCGGCCAGTGACCTAACCTGATGACGTGAGCACAAAGCGCACCCGGGGCAAGGACCAGACCAGTCGCCGACAGTTGTCCGGGCAACTATCCGGGCCGCTGCGCCGTTTTCTGGCTACCGAATCCGGCAGCGCGATGCTGCTGGTGGCCGCGACGATCCTCGCTCTGCTCTGGGCCAATTCCCCATTCTCGGACGCCTACGAGGCGCTCTGGGACGTCGGTGCCTCGCTGCAGATCGGCGGCGTCGGGCTTGAGATGGATCTGGGGCACTGGATCACCGACGGCCTGATGGCGGTATTTTTCTTCGTCATCGGTCTGGAAGTGCGCCGAGACCTGTCGGTAGGAGAACTCACCGACCGCCGGCGGGTGGTGCTGCCGGTGTTCGCGGGGATTGGCGGACTGGTGGTTCCGGCAATGCTGTACCTGCTGATCGCTCCGGGTGGAGAAGCGGCTCAGGGCTGGGGCATCGTGATCGGCACCGATACGGCGTTTCTGCTCGGGACATTGGCGCTGGTGGGACCGTCGATTTCCACTCAGTTGCGGGTCTTCCTGCTCACCCTGACAGTGGTCGACGATATCGTGGCGGTGACGGTCATCGGCGTCGTGTACTCCGACGCCATCGACGTCGGCGCGGTGCTGATTGCCGCTGCCGCCACCGCAGCGCTGGTGGTTCTCGGGCGGGTTGGCGTGTGGCGCACCTGGCCGTACGTCCTGGTCGCGCTCATCGTGTGGCTGGCCACGATCTCCTCCGGCCTGCACGCCTCCATCGCAGGTATGGTCGCCGGACTGCTCATCCCGTCTTTCGCGCCGGGCAGGGACGCAGTTGAAGGGGCTGCCACGCACTTTCGCGCCTTTCGCCAGTCGCCGATGGCGGAGGTCGGGCGGTCGGCCAAAGACGCACTGGTGCGGGCGGTGCCGGTGAATGAGCGGATGCAATTGATCCTGCATCCCTGGGTCAGCTACGTCATTGTGCCGGTCTTCGCGCTGGCGAACGCCGGGGTCGACCTGCGCGGCGGCCTGCTCACTGAGGCTTTGGCCTCGCCCGTGACGTGGGCTGTGGTTGCCGGCCTGGTGGCCGGGAAGTTCCTGGGCATCGGCAGCTTCGCCTTTGGCGGTGCGAAGGTTGGATTGGGTCGGCTTCCGCAGGGCGTCGGCCCGGGCCAGGCACTGGGTGGCGCCGCCTTATCCGGTATCGGTTTCACGGTTTCGCTGCTCATCATCGGCCTCGCCTTCGAGACGCCGGAACTGCAGGACAAGGCCACCGTCGGAGTCCTGATCGCCCTGGTCATTGCCTCCGCGCTGGGCTGGGTGGTGTTCCGGCTGGCAGCAGTCCTGCACGGCGAGACTGCTGCCGGACTGCCAACTGTCCTTTCCCGCTCTGTGGACCCGGGCCGCGATCATATTCGCGGCTCTGTGTCGGCACCGTTGACCCTCGTCGAATATGCGGACTTCGAATGCCCCTTCTGCGCACGGGCCACTGGCGTGGCCAAAGAAGTACGGGAGCACTTCGGCCAGGATCTGCGTTATGTGATGCGGCACCTGACGCTGCCCGAAGTGCACCCGCGTGCCGAGACTGCTGCTGCCGCGGTCGAGGCGGCAGCCGCGCAGGGGCAGTTCTGGGAAATGCACGATCTGCTGTTCGCCCACCAGGACCAACTCGAACTCGAGGATCTGGCGGGCTACGCCGGGCACCTGGGCCTCGACGTCGAGCTGTTCCTCCGCGACGTCGACGAAGACCTGCACGCCGCACACATCAGGGAGGACGTAGCCGACGCCGAGGCCAGCGGGGCGCGGGGAACCCCTACCTTTTTCGTGGGCACCCAACGCCATATCGGGCCCTTCGACGCCCAAAGTCTCATCGCCGAGCTTGAGGCCTCACGGCGCAGTGGTGCAGGGACGGGGCAGGCAGGCGGAACGGCGCTTCCCTGAACGGGTGCCTTCCGAGCTATATGGGAGGCGCGTCCACGCTGACCGATTTGCGGAGCAGCCGGCCGGGAGCCGGCGACATCAGGGCCATCGATGAGCTCGCCGGCCGGGACGCCTCCATTGCTGAATTTCCCACGACACTGGAAGCCGCCCGGCACGCGAGTGCGCGGGGAATCGCGACGGTCTCGGGAGCGCCGAATGTTTTGCTGGGTGGTTCCCACTCGGGCAATGTTTACGCCCTGGAACTGGCCCGCGAAGGGGTCCTCAATATCCTGGCCTCAGACTACCTGCCCTCCAGTATGCTGGCCGCCGCCTTCGAAATCGCCCCGCCTGGGGCATGCCTCCCTCACTGGAGCCATCGCGATGGTCACCGCTAACCCGGCCGCCGCCGTCGGACTGGACGACCGCGGCCGTCTCGAACCCGGACGGCGCGCTGACCTGGTTCTTTGCTCGGACAGACACCCATATCCTCGAGTCATCCGAGCGTTCTCCGCATCGGCCGGGGCCCGGTGACGGCAAGGCTCGTAGAGTCGAAAGAACCACCTGATTCCGTTGAAGACGTCGCCGCAGGGGTCGACACGGACTGCCAGTCGGTGAAGACCGGGATGGTCCATCTGCAGGGTCGAGGAGGGTTCGGTCCACCCGGCCTGACGATGAGTCGTGAGCGGTCCCGCCGGTGGCCCACCTATCCTTACGCGGGTGGAGTCAGTTGGCGGGGAGCACGAACGCCGAGTCGACCGTGATGGTGACCTTGTCGCCGACGAGCACACCGCCGGCTTCGAGCGCGGCGTTCCAGGTGATGCCGAACTCCTTGCGGGAGATCTGCGTTGAGGCGGAGAACCCGGCGCGCGTGGCACCGAACGGATCAACGGCCACGCCGCCGAACTCGACGTCGAACGTCACCGGCTTGGTGGTTTCCTTGATGGTCAGGTCCCCGCTGACGCGGAAGTCGTCCGGAGTCCCCTCGACCCTGGTTGCCTTGAAGGTCATGGTCGGGAACTGTTCGACGTCGAAGAAGTCCGCGCCCTTGACGTGTGCGTCGCGGTTGTCGTCGTTCGAGTCGAAGGACGCGGTCTTCACGGTCGCCTCCACCGCAGAGGAGTCCACCGACTCGCCGACCGTCAGGGTGGCGTCCGCATCGGTGAACTGGCCCCGGACCTTGCTGATGCCGGCGTGGCGGACAGAGAAGCTTACTTCGGTATGTGCCTGGTCGAGGGTCCAGGAGCCGGGGGCGAGTTCAATCGTGGTCATTTTCAGGTGCTCCTAATTTTTCGTCTTACGGAACCGGCAAGTGGTCCCGGCACGGTTCGCTATACATGCAAATGCATCTAGATAGGAATATATTCCCGGCAGCCTCACCGGGCTCAAGCCACCGTGCCCGGCGTCGAAACCGGAACGCGTGGAACTGCTTCCGGGATGTACATAACCGGGTAATTGCTATTGACTGAAAAGGTTCGCATCGTCGCACGTTAAGGAAGGACTCTGTATGGGCCCCGCTATCGAGGCATCTGACGATCCGCGAAACTTGCCCGAGGGCGGGCTGTCGTCGGCGGAGCGGGAGATTCTTGTCCTGTTGTGGATGTGTCCTGAGACGGTTGAACGGTTGGAGGACATGTTTGTCCAGGACGATCTGCGGGAGTTTCAACGCGCTCGCGGGACCGTCCGGCAAGGGCTGTCGTCAGCGCTCCACAAGCTGGCTGATCTCCGCCTTGTGGCTCCCGTGCCCACCAGGGAGAACATTCCGCGCACGTCCGCCAGCATGGAATGGCAGCTTACGGAGCATGGAACCGAGGTTGCTCGGCGTTTGAACCGCGCTCGTGGCGGGTCGACCTGACGACGGCCGGCCGGCTGGCGCCCCCGGCGGCGAACCGGGCCATCGATACTGCCAAAAACAGGACATCTCTCCCTACTGGCCGCCCCGCCCCGCTGGCTAGCTTTGAGGGATGAGTATTCGAGATGAAACAACACAAGTACCAATAGCAACCAAGGACAGTTCCCGCCGGCTGAAGCGCACCGCCGTCGTCATTGAAGCCGCCGTCATCGCGGTGCTTATCTGGGCCGCTGCCGTGCCGCTGGCGGGCGTCGACCTTCGAGTCACCACTGGCGGAACTGTGCAAACCATCGGTCCGGTCCAGATCCTGGTCATGGCGCTGCTGGCCGGTGCCGCCGCGTGGGTGGTCCTCGCCGTCGCCGAAAAAGTGAGTCGCCGGCCGCGCAGGATCTGGTTCCCGGCCGCCGCAACTGCAGGGGTGGTCTCCCTGGCCGGTCCCTTATTCAGCGGCGCTTCCATGGCCGCAATGCTTGTCCTTCTCGGCCTGCACGTCGCGGTAGGGGGCATACTGACAGTGGGACTGCTCGCCGTGGCAGGTCCCCGGCAATCCAGTCAGTAGGAAGAACTATGGCACTGAATCAGCGCACGGACGCGGGCGCGTCCGGGCAACGGGTCGATTTTTCCGGCTTCTTCTTCGCGTGGGTGAGAAGCCATACCGGTCTGTGGATGTGCCTTGTCTGGATACCGGTCTTCCTGTTCGCTCCTACGGCGGACATAGTGCACATGGCCCAAAGCGGCAGCGAGCCAGGGTGGTCCATCGCGCTTGCCGTTGTTTTCCTGACAGGGCTGGCTGCCACGTTCGCCGGGTCAGTGATTCCCGCGGCCGGCGGCCGGGGCGGGTTCGGAGTCGAGGCATCGCTGGTGCTGCTGGCCGGGCTGGCGTGCGCGGCGATGGTCTCCTTCGGCTGGGTGGCGCCGTTCGCCCTGCCCGCCATCGCGTGCGGCGTAGTGCTGCAGCTGCGCCATGTCCTTCCGGTCATTGTCGTGATTTCCCTCTTCGCCGCCGCCGTGGTGGGGATTGTGGTCGGCTCCTTCGCCAGCGCGGCGGGTGCGGCGGTGCTGACCTTCCTGGCCGGGCTGGGCAATTTCGTGATCCATCGATTGGCATCGGCGATTGCCGAGCTGGACGCCACCCGCAGTGAACTCGCGCGGGCGGCCATAGTCGCCGAGCGCGCCCGTTTCGCCCGGGATCTGCATGATTTGCTGGGCCACACCTTGTCGGTGATCGTGGTGAAGGCCGAGGCCACCCGCCGGCTCGTGCCCGTGGATCCGGATGCCGCGGCCGGTCATGCCGCGGATATCGAATCGATCAGCCGCAATGCCCTGACCGAAGTCCGGGAGGTGGTCAGTGGCTACCGTTCCGTCAGGCTGGGATCGGAGCTGGACGCGGCACGGGAGACGTTGACCGACGCCGGCATCACGCCCGGGATTCGCAACGAGATCGTGTCGCTGACCGGCCAGGCAGAAGGGCTGCTGGGATGGGTGGTGCGTGAAGGGGTGACTAACGTCGTACGCCACTCCGGGGCGGACCGGTGCACGATCGTCGCGCGGCAGGACGGGGACAACGGGGACACAGCGACGGTGCTGATCAGCGACAACGGGTCCACTGCACCGGTCGGGGCGCCCGATTCGAGCAGCGGCTGGGGGCTGGCGGGACTGCGGGAACGAACGGCTGCCCTGGGCGGCCGGCTCATTGCATCGGCCGACGACGGCGGGTTCCGGCTCATCGTCCATGTTCCGGTTGAGGCCCGGGCCAACAACGCCGACAGCACCGGCACCGACAGCACCGGCACCGACGACGGAGGGGCGGGCCGGTGATGAGGCTGCTGCTTGCCGAGGACCAGACGATGTTCCGCACCGCCTTGGCCAGCCTGCTCGCACTGGAGGAGGACATGGAGATTGCGGCCGAGGTGGACCGCGGGGACGCGATCATCGAGGCAGCACGGACAGCGGCCCCGGATGTCGCACTGCTTGACGTCGAAATGCCGGGCCGCAGCGGCATTGATGTGATCGGCGAGCTGCTCGACGAGCAGCCGGGGTGCACCGTCGTCGTCCTGACCACTTTTGGCCGCCCCGGTTACCTCAAGCGCGCACTGGAAGCCGGAGCCAAGGGGTTCCTGTTGAAAGATGCACCGGTGGAACAGCTCGCGCAGCAAATCCGTACGGCCGTGGACGGAACCGTCGTCGTCGATCCCGACCTGGCCGCCTCGGCCCTGAGCACGCCGCAGAATCCGCTGACGGCGCGCGAGCGCGAGGTGCTGGCCGCGAGCGGATACGGGGCGACCGTCCGGGAGGTCGCCGCCCAACTGCATCTTTCGTCCAGTACGGTGCGCAACTACCTGTCCACCGCGATCAGGAAAACCGGAGCGAGGAACCGGGTGACGGCCGCGCGCATCGCCGAGAACAATGGATGGCTGTGAACGGTCGGCGGCAGGGTGTAACGCTCCTTTGACGCGACAAGGCCGAACGCATCTTTAGAGAGGCGCGAATGATTCATTGGCCCGAGATGTTGTTCCTGACCTTCGCTTCTGACGCCGACGGTCGGAATCTTTGGCAGATTCATGGATCGCTTGCTCGAAGAGCATCCTGTTATGGAGTTTGACTACACGCCGCACGAAGAGCCACGTGATCACCGCGCCTGGCCAGAAGGTGACAAATAGCGCGGTCGAGACAGCTAGCTCAATCCAGGAAACAGCGGCGTGCAACTGTGATATCTCGGTTATGGAGACGAGGGATGTGCCGAGCGGGCCGAAAGCGGAAATGCCGATCGCTAATAGACCCCAAGCCCACAGGGCCCACCAGCGGAAGCCCCGCTTTGGCAGTACTTGTCCTGCCGTCCTCACAGACCGGTACATAGCAACCCACTCGATGATTGCCGAGATGGCAGTAGCCAGAGCACCCAAAATCAAGATTCCGGCGAATATCTGGAGCACGACCCTGGAGATCCCGGCGGAAGCGTCAAAGATAAACAGGAGGAACATTGCGCCCGTACTGGTGAGGAGGGCAACGCCTGTTCCCATTCCGATACGTTCGCTGGTCTTCATTTGCCGAAGGCGTAACCAATTCATCCCGTTGCGGATGAGATAGCAGAGACCAGCTAGCAAAAGGAGTGCTCCACTGATTGAAGTGCCTTCGAATCTTTTCACCGCTTCTGTTACAAATCTGGTTACGGTAATGGACCACTGCTGCCAAGTGCCGGTAGCGCCCAGGACCAGGAATGTCGCCCCGACTCCGATGAAGAGAGCAACCCTGAAAGTTCCCCCTGCGGTCCACTGCTTCGTCGGACCACAAAGGTGTTGTGCGACCCTTAGATACTGTTTCCCAACAGCGAAGACAAGGCCCAGGACTGTGCTGAGGGTGATGAGTACACCAATAATAGTCAACCATCTGGCGCCATCAGTTCGTCCATCACCGCCGCCAAACTTGGTGAAACCCCAGTAGAGGAGGCCAAGCCAGACACCAATAAGGGTCGCGGTGGACAGATACTTGTCGCCGGTCCGGCGCATTTGGCTGAAGAAGGGTGGCAGGAACCATCTGAGCCCGCTGGCGAACGTGATCAATTCACTGACGATTTTGCGTGCCTGCCAGACTCCGCTGGCGATTCGAATACTGGGAATGTTCTTCACTGCAGCCGACTGTTTCGTAAGCGCTACTTCCAGCAGCCTCGACCGTCTGTCCTGAAGCTCTTGAAGGGTGACTGAATCCTCTATCCCTGTCAGAGCTTGTATGACTGACAGAAATTTGGCATCAGCCTCGTCGTTCGGTTCTGGGGCTTCTGGACCAAGCATTCGGTTGGCGGCCAATAGGTCCGCCTGCGATACCTTCCTTACTTCCCCAGTGCTTCGCCGCTGGATCTCGGACTCAGCCGAGAGCCGAAACTGGGCCGACCACGAAGGAGAGCGGACCGCGAGCGCCCCGAAACCGAGCGTCCAAATGGAAAAGACGCTTACGACGAGGCTGCAACCCCAAGCCGTCCACAACAAAATATCCATATTCAGGACGGTATGGGGCACCACTGACAGAATTCTTACGGGTCGAGACGCTTGGGCCCGCAAGGGCGACAAAGAGGCTTGCATGTGAAACCGGCGAACCGATGAGTTCCGGAGAGTTGCTTCGTCTACCTTTCGACAGCATCCGCGCCGCGGATTCACCGCCAGCCGAGGGGGCCATCGTGGACTGCAGGAAAACCGAAGACAATTTCACAAAACCCGTAGTGCGGTGGCCGCGGCGGTGGAATAATGTCCACGTCTGTTGCGCTTCTCTTACACGCCCGATACCAGCACGGACGAAGAACCCATATTCAATGCGGACCGAAGATGGCCTCAATGCCCGCACATGCCAGACCGTACGACTCTAGGATTAAACGTATGAATATCATCGAGGCAAGCGGCCTCACCAAGGTTTACTCGCCGAAGGGCACTGCAAAGGTGCATGCGCTGGATGGGCTGGATCTGACCGTGCCACAGGGGACAGTTCAAGGTCTGCTGGGTCCGAACGGGGCGGGAAAGACGACGGCGGTCAAGGTGCTGACCACGTTGATTCAGCCGACGGCGGGCAATGCGACAGTCGCCGGAGTCGACGTGGTCGGTGAGCCCAAGTCCGTCAGGCGGCGGATCGGGGTGTCGGGCCAGTATGCGGCGGTGGACGAGAACCTCACCGGCTTCGAAAACCTGGAGATGGTCGGCCGGCTCTACCATCTGGGCAAGAGGGAATCGCGGCGCCGGGCCACCGAACTGATCGAGATGTTTGAACTCACCGCGGCCCAGAATCGCCCGGTCAAGGGGTTCTCCGGAGGGATGCGCCGGCGCATCGACCTGGCGGGCGCATTGGTGACCCGTCCGCAGGTGCTGTTCCTGGATGAGCCAACCACCGGATTGGATCCGCGCAGCCGGCTGGGCATGTGGGACGTGATCAAGAACCTGGTCTCGGACGGCACCACAGTGCTGCTGACCACCCAGTACCTGGAGGAGGCCGACCAGCTCGCGGACGACATCGCCGTCATCGATGGCGGCAAGGTCATAGCCGCAGGCACCGCCGACCAGCTGAAGGCCCGCATTGGCGGTCACCGTGTCGAGGTGACACTGACCGAGGCCTCCGCCGCCGACACGGCACGGGAGGTGCTGGCCCGCCACGGTTCAGGGGAGCCACGGGTCCACGACGGCGGCCGGACGCTTGAAGTTCCGGTGGTCGATGGAACCAGGGCATTGCAATACGTTTTGGCGGACCTGGGCGAGGCAGGCATCGAACTGCACGACGCCGGTATCCGCCGCCCGACTTTGGACGACGTGTTCCTGAAATTGACCGGCCACATGGCCGAAGAGGAGCAGGAAAGCCAGGAAAGCAGCGAAGCCGAAATGGAGACCGCACAATGACCACCCTGATTGACGAGCGTGGAACGGGGCCTGCAGCCGGTGCCGTTGGTTCTCCTGCGGCGCAGTGGTTCTCGGACGGGTGGATCGCCACCCGGCGCAACCTGATCAAGATCAAGCGCGTGCCGGACATCCTGGTGTTCACCATCCTGCAGCCGATCATGTTCGTGCTGCTGTTCAGCCAGGTCTATGCCGGCGCGATGGCGATGGATGACTACACCTCGTTCCTGATGGCGGGTATTTTCGTCCAGACCGTGATCTTTGGTTCCACCTTCTCCGGCGCGGCGATGGCACAGGACCTCAAGGACGGGATTATCGATCGGTTCCGGACGCTGCCGATGAGCACGTCGGCAGTATTGGTGGGCCGGACTAATGGCGACCTGATGATCAATGCGATTTCGATGCTGATCATGATGGCGACCGGTTTCCTCGTTGGCTGGCGGGTCACCACCGGGCTGGGAGGCTTCCTCGCTGCGGTGGCATTGCTGCTGTTGTTCGCCTATGCCTTCTCGTGGGTGATGGCGCTGCTGGGCATGACGGTGCGCAGCCCCGAAGTGATCAACAATGCCTCGTTCATGATCCTGTTCCCGCTGAGCTTCATCTCGAACGCGTTCGTGCCGATTCACACGATGCCGTCCGTACTGGCCGCGATTGCCGAATGGAATCCGGTGTCGGCGCTGGTGCAGTCCGCCCGCGAACTGTTCGGCAACACCAATCCGACGTTCCCCGAACCGACGTCGTGGACCCTGCAGCATCCGTACATCACGGTGCTGGGCGGGATCGCGTTGATGCTGCTGATCTTCGTGCCGTTGTGCGTGAAGAAGTTCGGGTCCGTCTCCAGCCGGTAAAGTGACTACTGCGAGACCAGCGGCGCCAGTGATCCGGCGGTTCCCAGCACTACCAAGCCGCCGCCGGTCGCGGCCAACGTGGAGGTCAACCGGTGCGGGTTCTTCAGTGTCCAGCGCCGCGATCCGCCGCCTCCGTAGTACAAGCGCACTTCGGCTCCGGGCGGCGCGTCTCCCAGTTCTTCGAGGGACACGTAGGCTTCGCGGACTTCACGGTGCTCGCCGTGCCAGCGGAGGCCAGTCTGGGCGCCGGTGGTGTAGACAACAGCCCAGGTCTTAACCCACGGTCCCTTCGCCCAGTGCACGATCCCTGCGGTGCCCAGCAGCACCACTCCGAGCACCAGCACCGCGGAGGTGACCAGTTCCAGCACAATGATCGGATTATCGACCATGGCGGGCAGACGTGTCGGCTGTGCGGATGCGGTTCACGCTCAGAACATACCGCACACCGCCGTGTGCCCCTTAATGCGTCGACACGATGCGGGAGGCATTCGGATCGTGGAACGATCGTGACCGTGACTTGGATGCCACTGACTGGGTGGGTGACCTTCGCACTGGTTCACGCTTACAGGACAGTGCATGAGCGTAGTGGTCGATACTTCGGTACTTATCGACTACGCGCGTACGCCTTAAGGGGGATGCCGATGCCTCCCAAGATCATCCTGCGGACCGAAGTCAGGGACGCGCGTGATAAGTAATGTTATTGGTGTAATCGCACAATATTCTTTCCTCCTAAGGACAATCAGATGATCGAGGCACGCAACCTGGCCAAGCGCTATGGTGCCAAGACCGCCGTCGACGGCGTCTCATTCAACGTCCAGCCGGGCAAGGTCACAGGTTTCCTGGGGCCCAACGGTGCGGGCAAGTCCACCACTATGCGGATGATCGTGGGGCTCGACCGGCCGAGTCATGGCGATGTCATAGTCAACGGCAAGCACTACGCCGACCACAAGGCACCCCTGCAGGAGGTCGGCGCGCTGCTTGATGCCAAGGCCGTCCATACCAAACGCAGTGCGCACAATCACCTCAAGGCAATGGCGGCGACCCACGGTATCCCGAACAGCCGGGTCAAGGAAGTCACTGAAATGACCGGCCTTTCAGCGGTGGCCAAGAAGCGTGTCGGCGGGTTCTCCCTGGGCATGGGCCAGCGTCTCGGGATAGCCGCGGCGATGCTGGGAGATCCTCACACGCTGATCCTCGATGAGCCGGTCAATGGTCTGGATCCCGAGGGGGTGCAGTGGGTCCGGCATTTGGCCAAGGGGCTGGCTGCCGAGGGCCGCACGGTCTTTTTGTCCTCGCACTTGATGTCGGAAATGTCGCAGACCGCAGACCACCTGATCATTATCGGTCGTGGCCGAATCATTGCAGACGCGTCAATGGACGATGTCATCGCCGGACAGGGGCAAGCGAGGACCCGCGTGAGGACCGATCAGCCGCAGGTACTCGCGAATGCACTAGCGGGCGAGGGCGTGAGCATTCAAAGCCTGGAGCCTGAGCTCTTGGAGGTGGCAGGCATCGATGCGCGCCGAATTGCCGAGACCGCATTGCAGAACCGCGTGCTGGTTTACGAATTGACCCCTCTGCAGGAATCGCTGGAGGACGTCTATATGAAGCTGACCCAGGACGAAGTCGAGTATCACTCGGCCGATCCGGTCTCACAACTGTCCATGGCAGGGGAAGGACGCCAATCATGAGCGCCGCCACCACAACGCCTCCAGCCCACACCTCCCAAACCGGGAAGGGCGTGAATTTCGGACGGGCCATCCGCTCCGAGTGGATCAAGCTCCGCACCGTTCCGTCGACAGTCGTCCTGCTGTCCATCACTCTCGTAGTGATGGTGGGGCTTGCTGTCCTGAGTGGCTGGGGTCTGGCAATGTCCGCCGGAGTCCAGGCGGGTATGCCCCCCGAGCAGCAGGCGCAAATGGCCGAGAGCGGTGGCCTCCAGGGGGCCGCCTACACCGTCCCCTCCGGGGGCATTATCTTTGGCCAGTTGCTGATTGCCTCGCTGGCGGTAGTGCTGATTGCCTCCGAGTGGGGCACTGGCATGATCCGTTCCACCATGGTGGCAGTGCCGAAGCGGATCCCTGCCTTGCTGGCCAAGAACTTGGTGATCGCCGTCGTCTCGTTCGTGATCGGCGTGGTTGCCGCCCTGCTTTCGTACTACGTGGCCCAGCCGTTCCTGGCCGGGGAGGACCTGGACTTCGCGATCACACACGATGGCATGGTGGCGAGCATTATCAACACCGGAACGTATCTGGCGCTGATCGCCGTCATCTCGATGGCAATCGGCACCATGCTGCGTAACACCGCCGGTGGCATCGTCACTGCAGTTGGGCTGTTCTTTGTCCTGCCCACGATTGTCGTTCAGCTCCTGACCCTCCTCGCGGATTGGATTGACGACGCCGCCGAGTACCTGCCCACCAATGCAGGCCAGCAGATGGTGTCAGTCAACATCGCCGATGACGCGCTGAACCAGTGGCAGGGCGGCCTGGTGATGGCTGCCTGGGCCGTCGGTCTGCTGGTGATCTCGCTGATCGTGGCCAAGCGCCGGGACGTGTAAGGGCCGGTCGGCGCAGATGCTCATTTCATGAGCGAACAGGTTTCGGTAAGGGAAGCGACGGAGCGAACGGCCGCCGCTTCCCTTGCCGATTTTGCGGCGCGACGCCGGGGGCCGGTGCGGCGCTTCTTCATCAAACATCCGGTGGCCATGGACATCGTGGTCGTTCTCGTTTACCTCTTCCTGGCGCTGCCCGGCACTATTCTGCGGGCAGACGGACAGGGATACTCGGCGCTGATTGTCGTCGGCCTGACCGCCGCGGCGCTGGGACTGCGCAGGTGGCGCCCGATTCCCATTCTCGCGATGGTTGCCGTGCTGGAGGTAACCGCCGTCGTCGTCGACAGCGGCATAACCAACGTGGGCGCGGGACTCTGGTTCGCCCTGTATGCAGTGGCCGTCACCCATTCTGCCCGCTTTTCCTTCCTGGCCACCTTCGCGGCCACCCTGCCGGCGATCGGGGCGCTGGCCCTGCAGCAGCCGGACGCATTCGACGCCGTCCCGGCGCTGATGTGGGTCACCGCGGCAGTAGTGCTGCTCAGTGAAATTATCGCCACCGGGATCGGCGTTACGGTGCGTCGGGACCGGCTGCACACCAAGGAACTGCTGGCCCGCGCCCAGGAAAACGCCGAACTGGCGTCCGTCGCGGAGCGCACCCGGATCGCACGGGAGATGCACGACGTCGTCGCCCATTCACTGTCGGTGATGATCGCATTGTCGGACGGTGCCGGGGTGGTGATTAAACGTGACCAGGAACGCGCTTCGGAAGTCCTCCAGGAACTGTCCACGACAGGCCGCGGCGCGCTTGCCGACATGCGGCGGGTGCTCGGGGTGCTGCGCGACACCGATGATAATGAGGCCCCGTTGCTGCCATTGCCGGCGGAGAAGTCGTTGACTTCACTGGTGGAAAGCTTTCGGCTGGCAGGCCTGCCCGTCCGCTACACCCGCTCCGGACCATCTCTGCCATCCGACCCGGCCTTCCAACTGACGGTCTACCGAATCGTGCAGGAATCGCTGACCAACGTGCTCAGATATGGCAACAGCATCACTGTTGTGGACGTCCTGGTCGCCCGGGAAGGCGATAAGGTGAACATCAGGGTGTCCGACGACGGCCGCGGCACCTCGGACGGCACGCCTGCGGAGTCTGTGGGCGCCGGGCTTGGCATTGTCGGCATGGCCGAACGGGCGAGCATCTACGCCGGGACCGTCCACGCCGGCTCGGTTTCCGGAGACGGCTGGGTGGTTGACGCAACGTTGGTGTGGCCGGATGAGGGGGAGGACGAATGACTGAACCAGCGACGGAGGCGCCCACCCGGGTGCTGCTGGTGGACGACCAGCCGCTGCTGCGCACCGGCTTCCGGCTCATCCTCGAGGGCGAAGACGACCTGGAGATTGCCGGAGAGGCCTCCGACGGTGCGGAGGCGGTTTCGCTGGTGCAGGACCTGGGTCCGCATGTGGTGCTGATGGACATCCGGATGCCCACGCTCGACGGGATCGAAGCGACCCGGCAGATCATCGAATCCGGCTCCTGCGCCCGGATCATCATCCTGACGACCTTTGACCTGGACGAGTATGCTTTTTCCGGACTGCAGGCCGGAGCCAGCGCCTTCCTGGTCAAGGACGTGGGGCCGGGCGAACTCGTCCAGGCGGTGCGCCGGGTGGCAAGCGGGGACGCCGTCGTCGCCCCCCGGATCACCCAGCGGCTGCTGGAGACCTACGTGCGCTCGCGGCCGGCCCCGGGACACCCGCCGGCGCAGAGCGATCCGCTGCTCGACGACCTGACCCCGAGGGAGATCGAGGTGCTGAAAGCCGTCGCCGAGGGACTGTCCAACGCTGAGGTTTCCCACCGCTTTTTCCTCGCCGAAGCGACTGTGAAAACCCACGTGCGCCGGATTCTGACCAAGCTGCATCTGCGGGACCGCGTACAGGCCGTGGTGTATGCCTACGAGACGGGACTTGTTACTCCCAGCGCGGGATTGGACTATTGAGATGAACGCATGCGCCCGGCTCCGTGCTCGGGCCTTCGCGGCAACGTACGACAGGTTGAACGCCGCGGCCGAGCGGACCGTCATGGGGCAACGTCGCGCGGAACTTCTCACCGCCGCCCACTCGGTGGTGGTGGAGATCGGCACGGGCACCGGCGCGAATCTTCCACATTACGACGCCGCACAGGTTCAGCATTTGCTGCTCACCGAACCCGACCCGTATATGCGTCAGCGGCTGGAACGGAAGATCGGTGACGCCGTTCCGCGGCTGCGCGAAGCGGCCGAGGTGGTGGATGGAAGTGCCGAACATATCGACCTTCCCGACGCCAGCGCCGACGTCGTCGTCTCCACCTTGGTGCTGTGCAGCGTTGGTGACGCTGCCGTTTCGGCTGCCGAAGCGGTCCGGGTGCTGAAACCGGGCGGACAGTTGCTCGTGCTCGAACACGTCGGCTCGGAAAGCGCCTCGGTTCGGCGATGGCAGGATCGGCTGACCCCGATCCAGCGCCGGGTGGCCGGAGGGTGTCACCTGAACCGGGACACCGTCATGGAACTGCGCCGGGCCGGGTTGGAAACCGGTGGCGTGAAACGGTGGGAATTGGGCGGGGCGTTCGGCCGATTGATGCCCATTGTCGAAGGAGCCGTCCGGAAGCCCGCCGTTTAACGGACTTAGTCCACAGGATGGAACTGCACACCGGCATCCGACCGGGGATCCTGCTAGAGTCACGGCTGTGCCCTGAATGGACCGCCGGTGCAGCGGGCCTCTGTAGACGACTGACCTGATGGGGAGTTAATCGTGAGTGCCAATACGCCGTCCGAACCCGGACAGCACGACCCGTCGGCCCACGACCCCGGACAAGGTGCCTCCGCGGTGCCTCCGCCGCCCGCCAGGCCGCCGGGCCAGTCGCAAGGTCCGCCGCCGGGTCCGCCCCCGCAAGGCCCGCCGCCGGGTCAACCGCCGGGTCCGCCCCCGCAAGGTCCGCCGCCGGGTCCGCCTCCCTATGGTTACCCGCCGCAAGGCCCGCCGCCGGACGGGCGGCGGCGCCCCGATCTGCGGAACATCCTGTTGGTTCCGGCCGTGCAGGCGGTGGCGTCCTATGTCGGCGGTGTCGTGGCCACCGTGGTGCTGCTGTTGCTGGCCGTCGTCGGCGTGCTGGTCTCCGGCACGGACGTTTCGGTGCCGCAGACGCCCGTCACGCAGGGGGCACCACTCGAAGATCTCGATGGCGCCGCCGGGTTCGGTGCCGTGCTGACCCTTCCGCTGCAGATTTTGGCGATGGCCACCTTCGGTGTGCTGTCGGGAAACTTCAGCACCGGCCAGACAATGCTTGGCAATTTCACCGGCGGCTTCACTGTCTATGCAGTACCGCTGACGTTGACCGCCCTGCTCGTCGCGTCCCTGGTCTTCAGTGGTTGGTACGTTGAGCGGCGTTGGCCGGCTGGCCGCCCGGCCGTGCGTTGGTTGCAGTCGGGAATTTCCGGGTTGGTGCTGGCCCTGGTGTCCGTTCTGTTTACGGTGATCACCGCCGTCCGCTTCAGCACCTCCGGAGGGATGGCGCTGACGATTGATGCTGCGTCCGTTTCCCTCTTTTTCGGCGCGCTTGTGCTGGGCACTATTGCCACGATGGCCGGCCGCGCACGCCGGGCCGATGGCAGGTATTTTGGCGCCGGAATCGGGCTCAGGCTGCCCCGGTTGCTGACCCGGTCGGGTGGATTGTTCTGCCTGCACCTCGTGTTGTTCAGCTGTTTTGCAGTCCCCGCTCTGGTTATCGTCTCGGGCGTCCAGGCTGGATGGGCAGCAGTGTTCTCCAGCCCGTTGTGGGCGGTCAACGCGGCGATCGGTGCCTTTGGCGTCGGGCACCTGTCCGGGTTGAACACACAGCTGTCGGGCGAGGGGCTCTTCGCGCAAGGCCAGGCCGGACTGCAGAACGAGTCAACGCTGAATTACGTCTTCGGCATATTGCCCGCCTGGGGATCGGTGTTGACCGTGCTGTGTGCACTGCTGGTGACCGTGGTCGTGTCGATACTGTGGAAGTTCCGGCGTGAGACCGCAGGGGTGGATTTGACCAACCCGGCATTGCGGCTCGTGCTGCCGCTGACCTACGGCGTCGGCGGGTTGCTGTTGATGGCGCTCAGCTACGCCTCATTTGGGGCCGGCATGTCAATGGTCGGTGGTCTGGGCGGCAGCGTCTTCCTTGCCCCGTGGACATTCCTGGTGCTGGCCGTGTGGGGACTGGCCGTTGAAGTATCGGCGCACTTCCTCGCACCCGTACTGGTGCAGTTGCTCCCGGCCGGCCTGGTTAGTCGAATGAAGCCCCGGCAGCAGAGCGGCACCTACCCGGCTGCCGAGCAGGCGGCAGGCGCGCCCATGGCCGATGACGGGCAGTCGGCCGCGGCCCCCACGAATCAGGCCGCGCCTGCAAACACCCCTCCGATGGGCCACGGCGACGGCGGCGACCACGGCGACCACGACGACCACCGCGGCCACGACGGTATGCCGGCCGAGACCCGGCCGGATCCTCCGCCTCCAATGGACCCTCGGAAGAAGCGGCGCATCTGGGTGATCATCGGTTCCGTCGGCGCCGCAGTGGTACTTCTGGTGGGCGCCCTGGTCACGATTAACGTGGTCAACTCGACGGCGTACGGTCCGGACGAGGAGGTTTCGGCTTATCTCGACGCCCTGGAAGCCGGTGATGCAAGTAAGGCGCTCGCGGTGGCGGATCCTGGTGTCGCGAACGCCAAGCGGGTGCTGCTGACAGACAAGGTCTTCGGGGCCGCGAAGCATCGGATCGACGGCTACACCGTCACCGGTACCGACATCAACGGTGACGCAGCGGTGGTCACCGTCGACGTCAGTCAGGATGGCCGCCGGGCCGAGATGCAGTTCCAGGCGCAAAAGACGGGAACCACCGGTCTCTTCTTCGATGAATGGACCTTGCAGGCGGCGCCACTGGACACCCTCAACCTGACGGCGGGACAGCCGATGCAGAGCCTGAAGATTAACGGCGTTTCTGTGGACTTGCCTGAACCCCGGTCGGGAAATATGTGGCGGTTACCCGCTTTCCCCGGCGAGTATGTGGTGGAACTCGATGGCAAGCGCAAGTATGTGACCCTTGGTCAGCAGCAGGCCACCGTGGCCATCGACGCGGGGTCCGCGGCGGTGGTGGAGCTGGAACTGCAGCCCTCCGAGGCACTGATACGGGAGGCAAAGGATGCCGCCAAGACCCACCTCGGCAAGTGCATCGAGGCAACCAGCCTGGAGCCGAAGAATTGTCCCAACGAGGCCTTTGCCTTCAGCTATGGCGACACCGGACCCCGGAACGTCGACTGGACGCTGACGGAAAAACCCGAGTTTGAGGTTGCCCGCGACTGGACCGGAGGATGGTCGCTGCAAACGGTGGAGCCCGGTGAAGCCAAGGTCAGCTACGAGGCCAACCAATCGTTCGACCCGGATAAGAAGGACTGGCAGAGTGAAACCGACAGCACCACGATCAGCTTCACCGGTGACATCACCATCGACGACGGCGATCTCAAGCTCCAATTCAGCCGCTTCTGACACTTGGACACCGGTGGGCGTTCAAAAAGAGAGGAATGAATAGAGCATGGAATTCCAGTCGCATTGATCGTTGCCGTCATGGCAGCGCCGATCGTCCTGCGGCTGCGACACAATCGAACCGTGACAGCAACGCAATAGGATCACCGCACCAAACGCTGCCGTTGGGCCATGTCCCGGTAGAGCCCGCTTTCGTGCATCAGGTCCGTATGGCGTCCGGAGGCCACCACCCGACCATCGTCCAGCACGACGATCTGGTCGAAATCGGCAATCGTCGCCAGCCGGTGAGCGACGACCACAACGGTCTTGTCCTCCGAGGCCGCCGCCAAGGTCTGCTGCAGGTGATGCTCGGTGCGGGAGTCAACCGAGGCGGTGGGTTCGTCCATCAGCAGCACGGGCCGGTCGGCCAAAAGAACCCTGGCCCAGGCCAGCCGCTGCCGCTGTCCTCCCGAGAGCCGGACACCGTCTTCGCCCAGATTCAGCTCCAGTCCACTCGCGGACCGGCCGGTGAGATCGCCAAGTCCGACGGCGGCGAGCACGTCCAGCATTTGCTCCGCCGTGGCATCCGGCGCCGCGATCCGCAGATTGTCGGCCAACGTCCCGCTGAGGATTGGCGCTTCCTGCTCCACCAGTCCAAACTCTGACCGCAGTTCGTTCCGTGGCAGGCTGGACAACGTCTTGCCCCGATAGTGAATTGTCCCGCCGTCTGGCTCGTAGAAGCGTTCCAGCAGGGCCAGCAGCGTCGATTTTCCGGCGCCTGAAGGGCCGACGATTGCAGTTCGCTTGCCAGCCGGCACGTCGAAGCTGAGTTGGTTCAGCACCCACGTGCCGGCGTCGTGATCTTCAGTGTCGTAGCGGAACTGAATGTCGCGGAACTCGAACACTGAGCGGTGGTGCCCGTCCAACCCGGGCATCTCCGCCGGTTCACCTTCCCGTTCCGGGGCGAGCCTTGCGATCTCCTGAATGCGGTCCAATGCGGCGAGCCCGGCCTGAATCTGCACGAAGGCGTTCATGGCCGAAGCGATCGGCATCACCAGCAGAAAGAGGTAGAGGATGAAGGCCATCAGGTCGCCGAGCGCCAAGGTGCCATTGGCCACCCGGACACCGCCCACCGTCAGCACCACGATAAACGCGCCCTGGATGCAGATGGACATCAACGGTCCGACGACGGCCTGCAGCTTGGCCATCTTGATGCCAGCCCGGAAGGCAGACACCGACTCCCGGTCGATGAGGGCGGACTCCCGGTCTTCGGCCACGGCGGCCTTGATCGTGCGGATACCGGTCAGCCCACGCTCCACCGCGGCGGACATCGAACCAACCGCATCCTGGGCTTCCTTGCTGGTGCTCCGGATCAGCGAGCCGAGCAGCAGCACCCCGCCGGCTCCAAGCAAGACGGCACCCAACGTGATGGCGAAGAGCACCGGATCCAGCAGCACCATCAGGACCACTGCGGCGCCGAACATCAGCACCGAGGAAAGTATCTCGAACAGACCGGAGGTGATAACGGTCCTGACCAGGGTGGTGTCCGTGCCCACCCGCGACATCAGGTCGCCGACCCGCCGCCGGTCGAATTCGCCGACGGGCAGGCTGAGCATTCGGCCGATCAGTGAACGCCGCAATCCGAGCACCACGGATTCAGCGGTGCGTTGCAACAGGTATGACTGTCCGGCGCTGAAGCCGGCGTCGGCCACGGTGATTCCAACCAGCAGCCAGAGGAACAGCGTCGCCGGCTCGTTGGCGCCGACCGCGTTGACCAGCTGCTGGACCATCAGCGGTTGCGCCACGGCCAGGGCGGTGGCAATCAGGGACACGACAGCGACGGCGGTCAGCACGCGACCGTGTCCACGCAGATAGGGGAGGAACTCCCGTAACGACGCCCGACGATGCGTTCGGTCTGTGAGCTGCGCACCGGAGCCGTCTTCCGGGGTCATTTCCGCCGTCCCATGATGCCGCCGCCGTATTTTTTGTGCACCGCCTGGCGGCTGACACCCAGGACCGTTGCGATCTGCTGCCAGGTCAGGCCCCGGTTCCGGGCACGGCGGACCTGGATCACTTCCAGCCGGTCCAGCTGTTGGCGCAATTTCGCCACAGCCGTCAGCCCCGAGCCCGGGTCGTCGTCTGAACCGACCGACGTCCTTAACAACGCGACCATCTCCTCCTCGTCCATGAAGTCAACTTATATTGACGACGAGGAGGGTGTCAACCGGGAGTGACAGGAAGCGCGCGGTCAGGCCGCCGTGGCGATGGGGGCGGCTGGCTCCGGAACCGGCAGGCTGCCGTCACGGTCGAAGGCGTCCTTCGTGGCAAACAGATAATTCCGCGTGCCACATTCCACCTGCAGCGCCGGCCTCCATGCTCCGTCGGACCACGTATACATGTCGTATTCGGGCCACCTGCGGCGGATGGTGTCGGCGAACTGGTTCCCGTTCGTGCCGTAGCGGGCGGTGTGCCGGTCTTCGATTTCCAGCAGCAGGCTGGGGTGCGACGCGGCAATGGTGCCGGCGGCCCCGTCGAGCACCTTCGGCTCGAACCCTTCGACGTCGACCTTAATGAAGGAAACCGTGTCGATATCATGCGCCTGGCACCACGCGTCGATGGTGGTCATGGGCGCCTTGTGGCTGCGGGACGAGCCAAACCACGGGGCTGATTCGGTGGACCCGGCGGACACGTGGGCGTGGCCGTGCACGGGGACGCCGAAGCGCACCGGCAGCACCAAGGTATGTTCGCCGGAGCGGGAGCCCAGCAGACACCTGTTGATGTTGATATGGCCTGCCCGGCTCAGCCGTCGGATCGCGGTGAGGATCCGGTGCTGTTTGCCCTGCGGTTCGAAGGAATGCACCGTGCCGGTGGTGCCAACCATGTCCGCCAGCGGGAAAGAATACATGCCGTAGGCCGCTCCGACGTCGAAGACGTGGTCGCCGGGCCGCAGGACGGCGGACAGGCCCAGCAGTTCGGGCTCAGCCATGCGGAAGCGGGCACATGTTTGCAGGAGTCGGTGTACGAGGCGCGTGCGCACGGCACCGGCAGTGGCGTTGATTGTAGTCACGCCCGGTCACCCTACGGATGGAGTTTGCGGGGCTCGTCAACGTTCGCTGGACAGCCGCTGATAGCCGCCCCTTTCCGAATTGTCCTCCGCATTGGCTACATGGACCGGCTGTCCGCCGCTTCGTCGTGGCGTTGCCCCATCCCCGCAAAGAGCTCATACATCGGCCCGGCCACCAGCCAAATGCCCGTCACCAGCCCGGCCCGCGGTATCCACTTCCATAGTTCACCGGCTTGTTGGGGCGTGGCAATCACCAGGATCAGGAACAGCAGCACCGCGCAGCTAATGGCCGCCGCCAGCACCACCTTCAACCACTCCGACCACATGGCCCGAAGCTTCTCCGGGCCATGCCTGGGCAGCTTGCGCGGCGGCGGGCCGCCGGCGAAACGGTGAGCGAAACGGACGTCGCCCCATCGCACCAGCGCGGGTCCGAACGCCAGGCTCACGCCCAGGTAGAACGCGGCGACTCCGTGGATGGTCCCCGCGTCGGCGCCATGCAGCAGGTCGAAGATGACGGCACCCAGCAGTACGACATCGAGCAGCGGCACTGCAGCCAGCAGAACCATGCTGGTCCGCTTCCAGCGCACCACATACCGGGCCGCCAGTCCGGCTGCGAGCATCACCCAGAATCCGACTTCGGACGCAACGATGAAGATAGCGATATTGCTCTGCCGCACCATGTCCGACCAGAAATCCATAATTCCACTTTCCCTTGTTGAGGTCCCGATCCGGATGCAGCGGAGGGATGATTCGCCCGTCATCATTTCGTAGGAGATCGCGCGGATCGGCTTGTAGCGGCGCCGGCGGGCGGCGAAGATGAGGGTATGACGACGACGGCGGCACACTGGGTTCCGGCACGGGCCGACGTTGGTTTCGCCGCCGGGTATCTGCTGCTCGGGACGGTCCTCCACCTGGCGGGCATGGGCGGTGCCGGGTTGAATGCGTTGCGCGCGGATGTTCCGGCTGTCGTATGGGCGGTGGTCGTCTCGCTGGGATGTGTGGGAGTTGTTTACCGCAGCACCCGGTTGTACTTCATGCTGGCGCTCACCGGGGCGGCGCTGCTGGCGACTGTGCTGCTCGGCGGCAGTGTTTTCAGCTTGTTCTTCACCTTTGAATTGATTTTCTGCGCCGCGCTGTTTGGCCCGCGGCGCCTGGTCCGGACCGCGCTGCTGGTGGCGGTGCTGCTGACCGTTGCCACCGTCGTCGTCAGCTGGGTCATCAGCACGCAATGGCGTGTTGCCTTGGTATTCGGCCTGCAGGCCGTGCTGGTGTTCCTGGTGCCGTTGTCCTGGGCGGGCAATATCCGCAAGGAGAAGGAACTTGCCATCAGCGAAGGCGAACGGGCGGACGCCGCACGGGCGAATGCCCGCCACGCAACGGAAATCGCAGAGCTGGACCTGAGGATGGCCGTCAGCGAAGAGCGTTCGCGGATGGCCCGGGATCTGCACGACGTCATCGCGGGTCACCTGTCGGCCATCGCGCTGCAATCCGAAGCGGCCATGTCGCGGGCAGACGAGGCGCTGAACCGGAAGGTGCTGGAACAAGTCAGGACCGACAGCGTGACCGCCCTGGAACAAATGCGCTCCATGATCGACCTGCTGCACCAGGAGATGGTCCCGGATCCGGGCCTGGACCGCATGGCTGGAGGAACCGCGCAGCTGGAGGCCCTGGCCGAGTCGGCACGGCTGTCCGGCTCGGAGGTCACCATCACGGCCGGCGACTCCAGCGGCCTGCCGTTACTGGTGGATTCGACCATCTACCGGATCGTGCAGGAGGCGCTGACCAACTCCACCCGCCACGCCCCGGGGCAGCCGGTCGAGGTGCTGGTCAGCATCGGTGACAGTCTGGCCGAAGTCGGGATCGTGAACCGTGTCGGCCCTGCTGTCGGCCAACCCTCGCCTGCCTCCCCGGCTGCACCGGCTGCACCGGCGGCGGCGCCGCTGCGTCAGGGGCATGGGCTGCGGAACATGCAGCTGAGGACCGAACAGCTGGGCGGCGAATTCGCGGCCGGGCAAGAGAACGGTCGATGGCAGGTATCGGCATCGTTGCCCCTGAGTGCACGAACAGGAGTTCCCTCATGACGATTTCAGTACTGTTGGCGGATGATCATGCAGCGGTGCGGATGGGGCTGCGGATGATCCTCGAGTCCGCCGACGGCATTGAGGTGGCCGGAGAAGCCTCCGACGGCGAAACGGCGGTGACCATGACGCGACAGCTGAGTCCCGACGTCGTACTGATGGACATCCGGATGCCCGGAGTGGACGGGATCGCTGCCACTCGGAGCATCGTCTCCGGCAACGCCGCCAAGGTGCTGATCCTGACCACCTTCGACATTGATGAGTACGTCTTTGAAGCGCTGCGGGCCGGTGCGGCGGGATTCGTGCTCAAGTCGATCGAATCGGCACAGTTGGTGGAGGCAGTGCAGCGGGTGGCCGACGGCGATGGGGTGCTGACCCCGGAGATCACCGCCAAGGTGATTGGCCATTTCAGCTCTGAGCACGGATCCGGGCCGGCCCCGGCGGAACCACCTGAACGGGTTGAACCGTTGGAGCCGCTCACCGCGCGGGAGGAGGACGTGCTGGAGGCATTAGGCGCCGGGATGAGCAACCAGCAGATTGCACGCCAGTTGTTTATCGCCGAGACGACAGTGAAGACGCATGTGTCCCGGGTATTGGCCAAACTCGGCCTGTCATCGCGGGTGCAGGCCGCCATCTATAGCCAGGAGGGACAGCACCGGTAGGGGCGGATGTCCGCCTGGGTGTCGCACGACCAGGGCTGCAGCCTGAACGCGGTGCCGCAAGGCGTGGCGGCCCTCGCTGAAAATTGTTGGCTCCGTGACCGTGGCAGTCGTATACCCGGTTCCGCGTCGGCTATGCCGTTTCCTAAGGAGTCGCCGGTTGCTAGCGGCGGATTCTCAGGCAAGGGTGGATTCTGGTTAGCGGAGCGGCGAATCCTGAGGGAACCTCCGATTCTGTGCTCACACGGGGCGGTGCCGTGGCGTGGGTCGGCACAGTACCGGCGCAGTACCGGCGCAGGACGGGGATGGCCCGGGCATATAGCGAATAACCCGATCGCCGGCAGGGTCAGACCAGGGGATGAGGTCCATCGGCGCAGGTTCAGCCCAGGGCCCGATGCCTGGCCGCGGCCGCCGCGGCACGATTGAAGTATGAAGCCGAATATTCTTGATACCCACCTGCTCTATAAAAACTATGGTCCATCTGTGGCCCTCGACGGCGTGAGCCTCGGCATTGAAGCCGGCGACGCCGTCGCCATTATGGGCGCATCCGGTTCCGGCAAAACCACCCTGCTGCATTGCCTGGCCGGGATCATCCGGCCCGACGGCGGCCACGTCGACTTCGCCACGGCCCAAGGACCACTGCGGGTCAGCAGCCTGAGTGAGTCGAGGCGCTCGCAGCTGCGCCGGGAATCGTTCGGCTTCGTCTTCCAACAGGGGCTGCTGATTCCCGAGCTGACCGCCATCGAGAATGTTGCGATTGCCCTGATGCTGACCGGTGCGCCGCGACCGGCGGCCGAGCAAAGCGCCGCAGCATGGCTTGCAGCAATGGGCCTGCAGGGACTCGAGGCGCGGCGCATTGGAGAGCTGTCCGGCGGACAGGCACAACGGGTGGCGATCGCCCGGGCACAGGTGACCGGCGCGTCGGTGATCTTTGCCGATGAACCGACCGGGGCCCTGGATTCGGCAACGTCGAACGAGGTGATGGACGTGCTGCTGGATTCCACAGTGCGTTCGTCGAAGACCCTGGTGCTGGTGACTCATGACCAATCGGTGGCGGATCAGTGCCGGCGGATCATCCAACTACGTGACGGCAGGATCGTCAGCGACTCCGATACAGCAACTGCGGACGCAAACCGTCCCGATCAGGCGTCATTGACAGGGAGGACCCAGTGAGCAGCGTCGTCGTACCGGAAACCCGGCAGCGCAGCACGGCGACCGTTCCCTTCCGGCTGCTGTGGCTGTTGTCCCGTCCGGGCACTTCCAGCCGGGCGGTATCCGTTCTGCCCGTAGTGGCCTTCGGGGTGGTCACTGCCTTGATGCTCGGCGTGCTCGGTGGTGCCCGGTCGTTCTGGAGCTGGGACGATGAGCTAAGTGGCATATACCGCGTCCTGTCGGGGATCGCGGTGGCGCTGCTGGTGGTGCCGCTGCTGTCGGTGGGCGGTTCCGCCGCACGGCTTTCGGCCCGACGCCGGGACGACCGGCTCTCCACGCTGCGGTTGCTGGGAGCAACACCTGCGGTGGTGTCGACGATGACGGTGGTTGAGTCAACGCTTTTGGCCCTGGCCGGCGCGCTGCTGGGAGTCATCGGGTATCTGGCCATGATGCCGGCGCTCGGGCTGATCCAGTTCCGGGGTGAACCCCTGGGGATCGGGTCGTTGTGGCTCGGCGTTCCTGCGATCGCGGCCGTGGTGGTCGCCGTCGTCGTCCTTGCTGCGGTCAGCGCCGCGCTCGGCTTGCGCAAGGTGGTCGTTTCTCCGCTGGGCGTGAGGACGCGGCAGGCAGCGCCGAAGACGCACTGGGTGCGGATCGTTGTCGGGCTGGCGGTGATTGGGGCGGTGTCACTGTCGATGGGCATGCTCAGTGCCGCGCCGGGAATGGCCGTGGTGACAGGCATCCTGCTGGGCGGTTCGGCCGCTGCCCTGGCGGTGCTCAACGTGGTGGGGCCGTTCGTTATTTCGGTCACCGCGCGCCGGCAGGTACGGAAGGCATCGACCCCTCAACGGTTGATGGCGGCCCGTTCGGTGCTGGAATCGCCGAAAGCCGCGTGGCGGCAGGTCAGCGGAGTGGCGATGACCAGTTTCGTGGCCGTCTTTGGCGGAACCGGGGTCGCCATCGCCGACGCCGCCGGCTCGGGCGCCAGCCGGGGCAGCAGCGAGTATTTTTTGATGGGCGATATCCGGACCGGCGTGTTGATTACGGTGCTGGCATCGTTCCTGATGGTTGCCGCGTCCGCCGGTATTAACCAGGCTGCCGCTGTGCTGGACCGGACGGACCTGTACGTGAATCTGGACCGGCTGGGGATGCCCGAATCAGTGATGAACGCCGCGCGGATCCGTTCGGTGATGTCGCCGCTGCTGCTGGTGGGCATCGGCTCGGCCCTGTGCGCCGCCGTCGTCGTCTTCCCGCTCACCGGCATCGCAATTCTGGTGGCTCCGCTGTCGGTGCTGGTGATCGGTGCCAGCCTCGCCGCCGGGATCGTGCTGGTCTGGCTGGCACTGATGGTGACGACGCCGGTGCTGCGGCGGGTGCTGGCCGGCGCCTCCGCGCCGTCATCGTCGGCGGCTCAATGACACCATTGCGGCGATCCAGGCCGCGGCGCTTGCTGCGACCTGGATCGCCAGCAACACGGTCGTGACTTGCCCCAAATACACTGCAAGCGCCAACGGCACCATGGAAACCACCAGCACATCAGTCCCGGACGTCAGGGCGGACAGCTGCGTCCGCGGCACCGGCCCAAACGGTGTGTCCACCGGCGGCTGCGACCAGTCAGGGACCGGCTTGTAAGCCGAGCGCAGCGTTGATCCGGCCAGCCCGGCCCCGGCGATCGCCCCGAGCAGCACCAGCCGCCAGTCCGCGATGCCGAACAGTGCCAGGATTGCGGTCAGGAGGACCATCCACACCATGAGGGTCACGGCAGGCATGGCCATGCGCACACACGCCACGGAGGCCTTGCCCATGGGCAGGAGTTTGTCGAGGCCGGGCACGGCGGCGGTTTGTCGCGCCACCGTGCCCGCCGAGGAGGCGGCTCCGCCGGCAGCCAGCAGCAGCACGCCCAGCTGCAGGATGGTTGGAATTGTTAGCTCCGCCAGCAGCATGGCGATCGGCGGAAGCAACCACAGCAGCGGCGGAAGCCACCAACGAGGCACGCGCAGGAACGCGACGACGTCGGCCTGCAGCAGTGCGCCAGCCGTGCTGCGTGGACGGGCAGCGAACAAGCGGGTGGTGTAGCGGCTGGCCGACGGTGGCTCCGCCCCGGAGTCGGCGCCGAGGGCCTGGACGAGTTCGTTGGTGTTCATCAGGAATGCCGCCGACCGGGCGTGGCCAGTCACCGCTCCGCCGCGGGTGAGTTCAGCTGCCGGGATCCCGGAAAGCCTCGGCGATACATGCCACCATGCTCCCGCGGCAATGGTCATCGCCGGCACCAGTGGCCACAGATGCCCGGAGGCAGCGGCGAGCGGAAGGAGCACAGCAGGCAACAGCACCACGACGGCAAGGGCCGTGCGCCGTCGTCGTCCCGTGTCCACCTGGACAGCTGCGGCCAGCAGCCCGGCAGCGGCGGCCAGGATGCCGAACACCGCGGCGCCCGCCACGTGGCCGGTCACTGTTGTCTCCAACAGGGTCAGCACGCTCAGCGGCAGATACGCCACAGAGGCTGCGATGGCCAGCAGCACCAGCGCCTTGGTGAACGGCGCCGCCACCAGCGGCCTGCGGGCCACGGGAAGCGGCAGCCACCATTGGCTCTCCACTCGTCCAACGGAGACCGGGCCGAGCCGGCGGGCGAAGGTCAGCACGGCCAGCAGCCCGGCCGCGCTGCACGCGGCCAGTAGGACCGGCGGTGGTATTACGGCCCATTGCTCATCAACCGGGGACTGCTGCCTCGCGGCGGCCGCCTCGACCAGTTGCTCCCGCACCGCGTAGACCGTCGAGCCGGACAGGGCCAGGACGATCGCGGCGGCCAGGGCGGCGTTATAGAGGTCGATGAAGAGGACGCTGAATTTGGTGTTGCGCCGGTTATACGCGCGTGCGGCCGATGCAGTGAAGCCGCGGACGTCGAAGGCGACCGGAGACTCGGCTTCGGTACTCACTGTCCGGCAATGTCCTTCGCCGCCTCGTGCGGGGGCAAATGCCGGACTTGTTCATCGATGAGCAGGCAACTGTCCGCCGTGCTGGTCAGCATGGCAGGGTCGTGAGTCACCAGCAGCACCGCGCCGCCGTCGTCGGCATAACCGCGCAACCGCTGTGCGATGAGCCCCCGCATCACCGGATCCAGCCGCTGTTCGGGCTCGTCCAGGATCAATAACGACGACGGCCGGATTAATCCCGCCGCAAGGGTGAGTCGCCGCCGCTGGCCTGACGATAGGGCCCCCGGAACCACATCGGCACGGGAATCCAGGGCGAAGTATTCGAGTTCCTCACCGACCGCGGTCTCCGGCTGGTCAATCCCGTGTCCGCTGGCCACCAGCAACAAGTGCTCCCTGACCGTCAACGACGGAAAGAACGCGTCCTCGTCGAACACGGCCGCAACCTGGCGCCGGAACGGGATGCTGTCCTCGTCGGCGGGCAGGCCATGGACGCGAAGCGTCCCGTCGATTCGCGGCTGGCGGCCCGCGATGGTGCGGGCCGCGGTGGACTTTCCCGCCCCGTTGAAACCCACGACGCCGAGTATCCCGCCGGGATCGAGCTGTGCGGTGATGGGCCCGCATACCGGTGTGCCGGAGTATCCGACGACGAGGTCGTCTACTTCCAGCACACCGGCGTCTTCCATGTTCAAAGCGCCAGGCGGGTCCGGCGGGGGACTGGCCTGGCGTTGACCAAACGGGATGCTGCTATTGTTCTGATGCCGCGTCCGGATCCGCCCTGTCCGGATCCGCTGTCGCCGGGTCGGTGGTGGCCATGTCCGTGGCGACGTCGTCGGTGCCATCGACGGTGGTGTGGTCATCGGTGGCCGCCTCGGCGGCGTGGTGCGCGGCGTTGTGCACGGCATCGGCGGCTGCGTCGGCTGCGGCGCCGGCGACGTCGCCGGGGGAGACATGTGCGGGTTCTGCGCCAGCGTTGCCGGACTGGGGTCCGGTAGTACCGCTGCCGCTGAAGTTGTTGAGTGTCGAGACGACGTCCAATCCGGTCGTGTCCTTCAGCAGCTGGAGTGTCTCCTGGATGCCGGTCGCCACGTTCCGGTTCACCTGGCCGGCGCCGTCCCGTGAGATGACCGTCATGTTGTCCACCGCACTCATTGGAGATGCGATCTCCTTGGCAACGTCCGGCAGCGTCTCCAGCACCCGGCTGATGACAGCAGCTTCGTTGAAGTGGCTGTACGCGTCAGCCTGGGCCCGGATACCGGCGGCCTCGGCTTCGCCCTTCCGCCTGATCACGTCAGCGTCTGCTTCACCGCGCGCCTTGTCGGCGTCAGCATCGGCCTGTGCCGCAGCCAGTCCGGCGGCCGCTTCCTGCTCCGCCTTGTACCGTTGGGCGTCGGCTGGCTTGCGCACTTCGGTGTTCAATTCGCGTTCACGCAGTTCAGCCCGGCGTTCTGCAACGTCCTGATCCTTGAGGATGACCGCCTGGTCCTGTTCAGCCTTGGCCAGCGGTCCTGCCGCATTGGCTTCGGCCTGGCGTGCGTCAGTCTCCCGCTTCAGCTCAGCGCGGCGGATATCCAGCCTCTGTTCAGCTTCGGCGACTTTCTCATCGGCAATTGCGGCCGCTTCGGACGATTCCTGCTTGGTATTTGCCTCGGCGATGTCGGCGTTCCTGGCAACTTTTGCCGCCTCCGGGCGACCAAGATTGCTCAGGTACTCCGTGTCGTCGTCAACCGATTGGATCTGGAAGGTATCAATCATCAAACCCTGGTTGTTCATCGAATGTTCGGCTTCTTCTTTTACCTTGCCGGCAAATGAAGCGCGATCCTTGATGATGGATTCGACGGTCAACGTTCCGACGATGGAACGCAGTGAACCGGAAAGGGTTTCCTGCGTGTAGGGGTCGATTTCATTCTGCTGGTCGAGGAAACGCTGTGCAGCCCGCCGGACATACACTTCGTTGCCGCCGACCTTGACCTGGGCGACGCCGGTCAGGTGCAGTTTGATGCCGTTTTCGGAAATGCCTTCGATCCGAAGGCTGACCTGGCGGGATGCCAGGGACAAGGGGAAGGCCCGTTCGGTGAACGGGTTGATAAAGGCGCGTCCAAACACCACCCGCTGCTTTGCTTCTTCGTTTTCGGGATTCTCGGAAAGCTGGTCCCTGCCGCTTTTCCCGGCAATAACCAGCGCCTCCGACGGCTTGGCAATTTGAAGTGAACGCAACGCGACGAAGCCGATGATGATCAGGACGACGACTACGGCCACGCCGATAATAATGAGATCCATAGAGAGACTTTCTATTGCTGTTGCACGCTAGGCGAGACGGGAAACAAAATGAATCTTCCCCAGCTTCGAACACTATCAGGAATCACGATTTAATCATCGGGTCCCGAGGGTTTCCTCCGGCTCCGGTCTCGTACTAATCCCCCGGGACGAAGATGTCAGCAAGCGGAGCAGAAGTCTGGACCGGCGTTCGCCTGGCCATCTCTGTGCCGCGCGGTCAATGGCATGGGCGACGGCAGGCGTCTCCGTAATTTGGTGTCGAGGCCGGGCGGCGGGCATGCGTCCGAGTGTTCCACTGGGATGTAAAGTGATGCACCGGTTCGCGCTGGCTCAGGCGGCCTTGTCGGCCGCGTCCCACCACTGCACTGTCGCAGCAGCCGCCTCCTCCAGTGGCGTCGGCTTCAAACCGAGCAACGACTCCGTGCGACTGGAATCCATCACAAACGGGGCTTCGAACTGATACACCATCTCGGCCAGTTCGCGGGCGTCGGACGAAACGACCCCGGCACCGCGGAGCAACCATCCGGGCAAGGTGCCCACCTTTGGCTCCGGTGCTTCGGCCGCCCGGGTGAACGCTTCGGCCATCTGTCGTTGCGTCACTGCCGGACCGGTCGGTGCATGGAGGACTGTATTCCATACGTCAGGATTGCCTGCCGCCGCGACCATGGCCGCAGCCAGGTCGGGAACATAGGTGAAGGAGTGCGGCACATCGGCGCTGCCGAGAACGCGCAGCGTCTTGCCTTCCAGGAGTCGGGGAACCATGCGCTCGCCGGCGTGGGCCATCCGCACCCGCGGCCCAAAGAAGTCCGAGGCCACCACACTGACCGTCGGGGCACTGGACGCGGCGCGTGCGGCGAGCAGTTCACTGCGCACCCCGCGTTTGCCGCCGCTTGCTGCCCGCGGGCTGTCTTCGGTCATGATGCGGCCCGGCTCGCTGTAGGAGTACAAGCTTTCGGGGAAGACGACGACGGCGCCGGCCCGGCGGGCGGCCTCGAGGATGGTCTGTTCGGCTTGGGGAAGGTCGCGGCGCCATGCCTGCGCGTTGTACGCCGCCCCGTGGATGCAATGGAAAACAGCCGTTACTCCCTCCATGGCGGTTTCCAGGTGGTCCGGATCGGATACATCTGCCGTGATCTTCTCCACCCGCCGGTGGGCGGGGCCGCCGCCGCTGCGGGTCAGGATCCGGACACGGTGCCCCTGGCCGGCCAATTTTTCTGCGACGGTCCATCCGACGGGGCCGGCGCCTGTGACTACGTACGTGCTGGACATGGGTTCCACTTTCCTCGAATTTTGATAACAGAGAGCGCTGCTCTCACTTCGAGCATGAATGGGTCGCGACTTCTTGTCAAGAGCAGCGCTCACATTAGTTGCCCGGGCTCTCGATCTATGCCAAGTTGGAGGCATGAGCATGACGCCCCGGGAGCGCGCCCGTGAACAGACCATGACCGAGATCGTCGCAATCGGCAGGAAGCATCTGGCCACCGAAGGTGCCGCAGCACTGTCCCTGCGGGCCGTCGCCCGGGACCTCGGGGTGGTGTCCTCCGCCGTCTACAGGTACGTGGCCAACCGGGACGAATTGCTCACGCTTCTGCTGGTGGATGCTTACACCGAGCTCGGTGACGAGGTCGATCAGGCGGTGGACAGCATCGACGCCGACGATTACGCCGCCCGGTTCCGCGCGCTAGGCCGGACGGTCAGGTCGTGGGCGTTGCGTGAACCGGCCCGCTACGCGCTGCTGTTCGGCAGTCCGGTGCCCGGTTACCACGCGCCGTCGGAGGAAACGACGACGCCCGGAACCCGCGTGATTGCCACCCTCACCCGTCTCTTCACCCAGGCGTATGGGGCGGGAGCGCTGCGTGAAGATGACCTGCCGGCACCTCGGATGAGCGGGAGGTTCTCCGCCGACGTGCGCGCCGTGCGCCAGGAAATGACGCTCGAGATACCCGACCATCTGGTGGTCCGTGGCGTCCTGGTGTGGGCTGCGCTGTTCGGCGCGGTGAATTTCGAGGTGTTCGGCCAGTATGGCCACGATACGTTCAGTGACCCGGAGGAGCTGTTCGAACACCACCTGGCCGCGCTGGCCGGGCTGATCGGTTTGCAGAGCTGATTGGTCCGCAGTAGCAGCACAGCCGGTGGTTGGTAGGCTCAACAGCATGTCTGCCGCCGTCGAACACATCCAGGACCTGGGCGAGTACATCGCCGCTTCGCCATCAAGTTTCCACGCCGCCGCCGAGGGCGCCCGGCGGCTGGATGCGGCCGGTTTCACCCGGCTCAATGAGTCGGAGGCGTGGGAGGCCGGCCCCGGTCAGTACTACGTCATCCGCGATGGTGCGCTGATCGCCTGGATCGTGCCCGCCAACGCCGGACCGGACACCGGATTCCACATCCTCGGCGCGCACACCGATTCGCCGTCATTCAAGCTCAAGCCCAAATCCACCATTGGCCGGCACGGCTGGCTGCAGGCCGGCGTCGAAGTCTACGGCGGGCCGTTGCTCAATTCCTGGCTCGACCGGGAACTCGCTCTGGCCGGGCGGCTGGTGACCCTCGACGGCGGTCAGCGGCTGGTCGCCACCGGGCCGATGCTGCGGTTCCCGCAATTGGCCATCCATCTGGACCGGAACGTCAACGAGGGGCTGACGCTGGACAAGCAGCAGCACATGAATCCGGTGTGGGGCACCGGCGATCCGGCGTCGTCGGACTTGCTCGGGGTGCTGGCCGGGCAGGCCGGACTGGCTCCCGAAGACATTGGCGGGTACGACGTCGTCGTCGCCGATACGCAACAGCCGGCAGTTTTCGGCGGCGCCGAAGAGTTCTTCGCCGCCGGACGGCTGGACAATCTGTCGTCAGTGCACGCCGGGCTGACGGCGTTGATTGCCGCGGCCGGGACGGATGCGGCGGAAGGCCCGATTCCTGTCCTGGCGGCGTTTGATCACGAGGAGATTGGCAGCGAATCCCGGTCGGGAGCCGCCGGTCCCCTCCTGGACGACATGCTGGGGCGGATCTCGGACGGACTGAGCGCCTCCGGCAGCGACCATGCCCGGGCGCTGGCCAACTCCTTCTGTGTCTCCGCGGACGCCGGCCATGCCGTCCATCCGAACTATCCCGAACGGCACGACCCCGCGAACCACCCGCTGTTGGGCTCGGGGCCGCTGCTGAAAATCAACGCCAACCAGCGCTACTCCACGGACGCCGCCGGCGCCGCCGCGTGGGCACGACTGTGCCGGGACGCAGACGTGCCCTACCAGGAATTCGTCTCCAACAACGTGATGCCGTGCGGCTCCACCATTGGACCGCTGACTGCGACCCGGCTGGGGATCAGGACGGTCGACGTCGGCACGCCGCTGCTGTCGATGCACTCCGCCCGGGAAATGTGCGGTATTGAGGACCCCTACCGGCTGGCCGCTGTCGTGGAACAGTTCTTCAGCCGGAAGCTGTAGGTTTCCGGCCACCCCGCCCGGCTCGCCAGCCCTCTCGTGACCCTGACAGCCCGCCAGTCTTCCGGCCACCCCGCCCGGCTCGAGAGCCCTCCGGTTATTCCGACAGCACGTTGGCCGTTTCCTCCAGCACCTCCCGGAAGGCCAGGATGGCCGGGCGGTGGGCGGAGGCCAGGCGCACCGAGCTGAAGATGGTGCGCATCGGCCGGTCGGACAACTCCAGCAGTTGGCAGTCGGTGTCCCGTCCCGTCCATACGAGATCCGGCATGAACGCCACCGCGTTGCCGGATTCCACCAACCGGATCTGGGCCTGCAGGTCGGCGGTCTCGAACCGGACATCGGGTTCAAACCCCGCCCGGCGGCAGGCTTGTTCGGCCCAGTGGCGGGAGGCGGCGCCGCGCGGCTCCATCACCCAGGGCATGTTCTTGGCGTCGTCGACCGAGGTGATTCCGTCGATCGAGGCCGGCGGCGCGGCCAGCCGGATGGCATCGGTGGTCAGCTTCGCCCGGTCCAGTTCGGGGTAGTGGGCCGCCGCATGCCCGGGATACTGTTCGGCGATGACCATGTCGTAATCCCGTGCCCATGTTTCATACAGTGCGGTCTCCGGTTCACGCTGGACCATTTCGATCCGCACGTCCGGGTATGCATGCCGCATCGCGGTCAGCGCTCCGGGCATCAGTGCCAGGGCCGCGGACTGAAAGACGGCCAGCCGCACGCTCCCGGTCACGGTCGTCAGTGAGGCTGCGAGATCGGACTCCGCCTGCTCCAGTCTCTCCAGCAGTCCCGCGGTGTGGTCGACGAGGATCTCGGCTTGCGGGGTGAGCTGGACGCCGCGGCCGGTTTTGCGCAGCAATTCAACGCCGGCTTCCTTCTCCAGCAGGGCCAGTTGCTGCGACACTGACGACGGGCTGTATCGCAGGGCGGCGGCCACCTCGGCCAGCGTTCCACGGATTTTCAGCTCCCAGAGCAGTTCGAGCCGGCGGACGTTGAGCATGGCGCCTCGATTCGTTAGCAAATCCAACCAATACACGTCAAAAAAGATCGCTTTATCTAATTGGAGTCTATCCCCATACTGATGTGAGACAGTTCCATACACGGTATAAGGAAGAGAATCAACAAAATGACGAACACACTTGAGGGGGCCAACGCGACCCCGGTCGATCCGACTGAACAGCAGAACAATGAACTGAGAAGCGAATCGACTCCGGCGTTCGCGGATGACGTCGTCGCCCTGGTTCGTCATTGGCTTGCCGAAAGCTCCAAGTACCCGGCCGACGCCTCCGCCCAGCAGCTCGCCGGGGTGCTCAAGGACGCAGGCGGACTCGACTTCACCGTCGGCTTCGTCGATGGCGTGATCCGCCCCGAAGACCGGAACGTGGCGGCACGCAACCTCGCCCGGGTCGCCCCCAAGGTCCCGGCCTTCCTGCCCTGGTACATGCGGGCGGCTGTCCGGGTCGGCGGCGTCGTCGGGCCCATGCTGCCACATGTGGTGATCCCGGTGGCGCAGCGGGTGCTGCGGCAGATGGTCGGACACTTGATCGTGGACGCTTCTGACGCGAAGCTTGGCCCCGCCATCGACAAGATCCGCAGGGACGATGTGCGGCTGAACATCAACCTGCTGGGCGAGGTCGTGCTCGGCGAGTACGAGGCTGCCAGGAGGCTGGAAGGCACACACAAGCTGCTGGCCCGCGACGACGTCGACTACGCCTCCATCAAGGTCTCCTCCACCGTGGCCCCGCATGCGGCGTGGGGTTTCGAGGAGACCGTCGAGCACGTGGTGGAGACCTTGGCACCGCTGTACCAGCAGGCCGCCGATTCCCCGCACCCCAAGTTCATCAACCTGGATATGGAGGAGTACAAGGACCTGGATATGACCATCGCGGTATTCACCAGGATCCTCGAGAAGCCGCAGTTCCAGAACCTTAAGGCCGGCATTGTGCTGCAGGCCTACCTGCCGGACTCCATGGCTGCGATGGTCAAGCTCACCGAATGGGCGCAACAGCGCCGCGCAGCCGGCGGAGCCGACATCAAGGTCCGCGTGGTGAAGGGGGCGAACCTGCCGATGGAGCAGGTGGAAGCGTCGCTGCACAACTGGCCGCTGGCCACCTGGGGCACCAAGCAGGACTCGGACACCAATTACAAGCGCATCATCAATTACTCGCTGCAGCCCGAACGGGTGGACGCGGTGCGGATCGGCGTCGCCGGGCACAATCTTTTCGACATCGCCTACGCATGGCTGCTGGCCGGCGAACGCGGAGTCCGGGACGGTATCGACTTCGAAATGCTGCTCGGCATGGCCACCGGACAGGCCGAGGCGGTCAAGGCCGACGTCGGCAATCTGCTGCTCTACACCCCGGTAGTGCAGCCCAAAGAGTTCGATGTGGCCATCGCCTACCTGATCCGGCGCCTGGAAGAAGGCGCCAGCGCCGACAACTTCATGTCGGCCGTCTTCGAACTGACGGACAATGAGGTTCTCTTCGAGCGCGAACGGCAGCGCTTCCTCGCCTCGCTGGCCAACGTTGACGACTCCGTCCCCGCACCGAACCGGCAGCAGGACCGGACCCGGCCGGAGCCGGCCGTACCCAAGGAAGGGTTCACCAATACCCCGGACACGGACCCCTCGCTGCCCGCCAACAGGGCCTGGGGGCGGCAGATCCTGGAGCGCGTCCCCGGCTCGACGCTGGGCGGAGACACCATTGCAGCGGTGACCATCAATGAGTCCGCAGCGCTGGAGCAGGTGATGAGCACCGCCGTCGAAAGCAGCACGGCCTGGGGCTCGATGACCGGCGCCGAGCGCGCCGAAATCCTGCACCGCGCCGGTGACGCACTCGCCGCCCGCCGCGGACGGCTCCTTGAGGTGATGGCCAGCGAAACCGGCAAGACCCTCGACCAGGCGGACCCCGAAGTCAGCGAAGCCATCGACTTTGCGCACTACTACGCCGAACTGGCCCGCGAGCTCGACGACGTCGACGGTGCCACTTACATCCCGTCACGGCTGACTGTGGTGACCCCGCCGTGGAACTTCCCGGTGGCCATCCCCGCCGGCTCCACGCTTGCCGCGCTGGCAGCCGGATCCGCCGTCGTCATCAAGCCCGCCAAGCAGGCCCGCCGCTGCGGGGCCGTGATGGTCGAGGCCCTATGGGAAGCCGGCGTGCCGCGTGAGGTGCTGGCCATGGTGCAGCTGGCTGACCGCGCGCTGGGACAGCAGATGATCTCCGACCCACGGGTCGACCGCGTGATCCTCACCGGCGGTTACGAGACCGCGGAGCTGTTCCGTTCCTTCCGCCCGGACCTGCCGTTGCTGGCCGAGACGTCGGGCAAGAACGCCGTCATCGTCACGCCCAGTGCCGACTTCGACCTCGCGGCCAAGGATGTTGCCTACTCCGCGTTCGGGCACGCCGGGCAGAAGTGCTCGGCCGCCTCGCTGGTGATCCTGGTCGGTTCCGTGGCCACCACGGCCCGGTTCCGCAACCAGCTCATCGACGCCGTGAAGGCCATCAAGGTGGGCTACCCGGTGGACCCGACCAGCCAGATGGGACCGATCATCGAGCCGGCCAACGGTAAGCTGCTGGAAGCGTTGACCACCTTGGGCGACGGCGAAACCTGGGAAGTCGAGCCGCAGCAGCTCGACGACACCGGGGCTCTGTGGAGCCCGGGCGTGCGGAACGGGGTGAAGCGCGGATCCTACTTCCACCTCACGGAGTTCTTCGGCCCGGTGCTGGGCGTGATGACCGCCGAGACCCTGGACGAGGCCATCGCCATCCAGAACGAGATCGAGTACGGTCTCACCTCCGGCCTGCAGTCACTCGATCCTGACGAGATCGACACCTGGCTGGACAGCATCGAGGCCGGCAACCTTTACGTGAACCGCGGCATCACCGGTGCCATCGTGCAGCGCCAGCCGTTCGGCGGCTGGAAGAAGTCCGCCGTCGGAGCCGGCACCAAGGCCGGCGGGCCCAACTACCTGGTCGGGCTGGGCCACTGGCTGCCGGCCGAGCTGGAAGCCCCGGTGGCCGACGTCGGCCATTCCGCCGTGCGCGAGCTGCTGGCTGCCGCGAAGGGACAGATCTCCACCGACGAGGAAGCGTCGTTGCGCCGGGCGCTGGGCAGCGACGCCAAGGTCTGGGCCGAGGAATTCGGGGCCGCCAAGGACGTGACCGGCTTGATCGCCGAGCGGAATGTGTTCCGCTACCGCCCCCTGCCCGTCACCATTCGGCTGTCAGAGGGCGAGCCGCTGGCCAAGCTGCTGCGTGTCGCTGCGGCCGGAATTCTGGCCGGCTCCCGGTTCGCTGTTTCGACGGCGGTCGAGTTGCCAGCCGCCATCCGGTCCGTGCTTGAGGGGCAGGGTGTCGCCGTCACAGTGGAGGACGACGGCGGGTGGCTCGGCTTTGCGGAGAACCTCGACGGCGGCCGGGTCCGGTTGATCGGCGGGGACGCGCTGGCCCTGGCGGAGCGCACGGGCGGACGCCCGGACCTGGCGGTCTATTCCGGGCCCGTCACGCCCGCCGGGCGGATCGAGATGCTGCCGTTCCTCAGGGAGCAGGCCGTGTCGATCACCGCCCACCGGTTCGGCACCCCGGACCACCTCTCCGACGGGCTGATCTAGGCGTTTCCAACCGGATCTGTTTCGCCGCGACCGTCGCCACCGGCCCTATCCACAGGGCCGGTGGCGACGATTGGGCGTGGCCGGACGCGTCAGGTAATATAGCCAAGTCTGTGCCTGCAACGTACAGACAGTTCAGACAGTACTGACAGTTCAGGCACAGCACAGAAGCTCGGGACAGCCTTTGTTCCGAGGCGCACAGGAACCTCCTGTTACGGAAATACCGTAGCCGTACAGCCCAAAGGAGGTGGGTTCACAAATGCGTCCTTACGAATTGATGGTAATCATCGACCCCGAGGTCGAAGAGCGTACCGTCGAGCCGACAATCGACAAGTTCCTTAATGTCATCCGCAACGACGGTGGAACCGTCGATAACGTTGATATCTGGGGCCGTCGCCGTCTGGCCTATGACATCCAGAAGAAGTCCGAGGGTATCTACGCAGTGGTTAACTTCACCGCGAATCCGGATGCCGCCAAGGAGCTTGACCGCCAGCTGTCTCTGAACGAGACCATCATGCGGACCAAGATCATCCGCCCCGAAGAGCAGAAGGTCTCCGCCAAGTAATCCACAGCAGTGGGTCAGCCGGTGTTGCCAAGTGCCGCCGGATGATTGACTTGGAAGATCCTTTAGAATCTTCAACCGAACGTGCCGGTTGCACCAGACAGCAGGCCAGACCAGGAGGCATTAGATGGCAGGCGAGACCGTAATTACTGTCGTTGGAAATCTGACCAACGATCCGGAGTTGCGTTTTACCCCGTCGGGTTCGGCCGTGGCCAACTTCACTGTTGCCTCGACGCCGCGGAACTTCGACCGTCAGTCCGGCGAATGGAAGGACGGCGAAACGCTGTTCCTCCGCGCGTCGGTGTGGCGCGAGGCGGCCGAGAATGTCGCAGAGTCCCTGACCAAGGGGATGCGCGTCGTCGTCAACGGACGCCTGAAGTCACGTTCATTCGAAACTAAAGAAGGGGAGAAGCGCACCGTCTTCGAGCTTGATGCCGACGAGATCGGCCCCTCGCTCAAGTACGCAACAGCCAACGTCACCCGCCAGCAGCGCAACAGCGGCGGAAACTTCGGTGGCGGCGGAGGAAACTCCGGCGGCGGTGGCAACTTCGGAGGAAACTCCGGCGGCTTCGGAAACCAGGGCGGCCAGTCCGCCCCGCAGGACGACCCCTGGGGAGCTCCCGGGACCGCGTCCGGCGGTTGGGGCAATGGCCCCGATAACAACGATCCGCCCTTCTAGTCCGGATCTGCCAATGGCAGGTCAACGATCCACCATCCCGCAGAACGGTTCTGCGGGCTCCACACAATGAAGGAGCACCACGATGGCTAAGGCTGAAATACGTAAGCCCAAACCAAAGTCAAACCCCTTGAAGGCCGCTGACATCACCGTCATCGACTACAAGGACGTCGCATTGCTGCGCAAGTTCATCTCCGATCGCGGAAAGATCCGTGCGCGCCGCGTCACGGGCGTCAGTGTGCAGGAGCAGCGCAAAATCGCACAGGCAATCAAGAATGCCCGTGAGGTTGCACTTCTGCCTTACTCCGGCGCAGGCCGCGGCTAAGAGAAGGGGAACCAGACATGGCAAAAGTTATTTTGACCCACGAAGTGACCGGACTCGGCACTGCCGGCGACATCGTCGAGGTGAAGAACGGGTATGCGCGCAACTACCTGTTGCCGCGCGGATTCGCGATGGCCTGGACCAAGGGCGGCGAGCGGCAGGTTGAGACCATCAAGGCCGCCCGCATCGCGCGTGAGCACGCCTCCCTCGAAGACGCCCAGCAGCAGGCTGCCGCACTGTCGGCGAAGCCAGTCAAGCTCACCGTCAAGGCAGGGGAGACCGGGCGCCTGTTCGGCACCGTCAAGCCCTCCGACGTGGCAGCGGCTGTCGAAGCTGCCGGACTCGGTTCGATTGACAAGCGCAAGGTTGAACTGCCGACGCACATCAAGTCGACCGGTTCCTACCAGGCCAACGTCCGTCTTCACGACGATGTTTCGGCCGTCATCGATCTGGAAGTTGTCACCAACTAGGCACCGTTTCCACATCTGAACCGCTGGAGGGCCCTACCAATCGGTGGGGCCCTTCTGCGTGCCGGGGCCCTTCTGGGGGTCAGCGGCCCTTTTGGGGGTCAGTGGTGAGAATGTGTGTATGGCCATGGCAAGCCCTGCACCTCCACCGGGGCTGCTGGTTTTTCATCCTGCCCGGGCCGCTGTGGTGCGTGCTGTCCGGCTGGAGCTCCGACCGCTCCTTGCGTCTTATTACCGGGCAGTAATAAGGGGCTTGACCCGGGTATGCGGACGAAGGAATACAGGCACGTCAACAGCGCTGGCCCGCGGCGTGAAGCGAGTCACAACAAGGAATATACGGCTTGTGGATAACTTGTGGACTGGTGACGCATACCCGTTCCGTTCCGGTCTGTCAAAGCGGGTTCTGTGGATGAAGGCTGGGGAAAAAATTCTTCTCCTCCACAGCTGTGAAGAGACGTTTTCCCACGTCAGAGCGCAGTTTTGAAAAAAAGAATTCTGCTATCCACACCGTCGTCCCCATCCTGTGCACAAGACACGCCGCATTATCCACACCTCATCCGCCTGACCTGTGGACAAAGGAGTTGGCGGTGGACAAACCAGCGACTACGTTTACGTGAGTGGTTCTCAAACCGCCCTCTCTAAGGCGGTCTCCGGAAAGCGGCTCGCGATCCAGCTGCCGGATATTGTCAGTGCCGCCTGATAGACCAAAAGCGGTACCAGCACAACCGTGCTGCGACGGTAAAAGGGGCCACGAAGAGGAGAGGTTCGAATGACACTGGCACACATGGACGAGGCGAACGCGTCGTCCCGTGAACCGGAATTCGCACGCACTCCGCCTCAGGACCTGGTGGCCGAGCAAAGCGTCCTGGGCGGCATGATGCTGTCCAAAGACGCCATCGCCGACTGTGTGGAGGTACTTCGTGGCAACGACTTCTACCGTCCGGCCCACGAAAGCATCTATGACGCGATCTGCGATATCTACAGCCGCGGGGAACCGGCGGACGCAGTAACCGTCGCGGACGAACTCACCAAGCGCAAGGAAATTTCCCGCGTCGGCGGCCCCGCTTACCTGCACACCCTCATCTCGTCGGTGCCCACGGCCGCTAACGCCTCTTTCTACGCGGACATCGTCCGGGAACGGTCGGTGCTTCGGCGATTGGTGGACGCAGGCACCAGGATCGTCCAGCTCGGCTACGGAAACGACGGCGAAGTCGACGACATCGTCAATGCCGCGCAGGCTGAGATCTACGCGGTCTCCGAACGACGCACCACCGAGGACTACGTCCCCCTCCGCGACGTCATTGAGGGAACTGTCGACGAAATCGAAGCCTCGGGACACCGCGGCAACGAGATGGTCGGCGTTCCCACCGGCTTCTACGAACTGGACGATCTAACCCACGGTCTGCACCCGGGGCAGATGATCGTCATTGCCGCGAGACCGGCCATGGGCAAGGCCTTGGCGCTGGATACCCCCATTCCCACACCGGGCGGCTGGACCACCATGGGTGATGTCCGGTCCGGAGACAAAGTCCTGGCAGCTGATGGAACACCCACCGAAGTCGTTGCCGCAACCGAAGTGATGACCGGGCGGCCGTGCTACGAAGTGCTGTTCGACGACGGGACGACACTGATCGCCGACGAAGAGCACCAGTGGCTCACCGACACCCGGGCATCCCGCAAATCTGCCCAAGCAGCCGCCGTTGGACACAACAGAACGAAGAATCAGCAGACTTTTGCCTCAGTCAAGACCACAGGCGAGATCGCCTCGACACTGCGCTGCCCGACAAAAGATACGCGGCTGAACCATTCCGTCCGGAACACCGAGGCACTGGCGCTGCCCGCGGCGGATCTCGCAATCGGCCCCTACACATTGGGCGCCTGGTTGGGCGACGGGCACTCCGACGCCGCACGGGTGACCAATGAGGACGATGAAGTCCTGTTGCGTATTTCGGGGGATGGCTACAGGCTGAATCCAGTCGGGGATTCCCTCTGGTGCATCGAGCTGAATCAGGAAAGCCGCGACGGATCTTTCGAATCCATTCTTCAGCGTGAATCCCTTTTGGGAAACAAACACATCCCAGCGGCTTATCTGCGTGGCAGCGTGGCGCAGCGGCGGGCCTTGTTGGCTGGGTTGCTGGATACGGATGGCACCGTAAGTGCCAGCGGGTGCATTCAGTTCTCCGTTACACACCGCCGTTTGGCCGAAGACACTAGAGAACTGATTCATAGTCTCGGGTATCGGACCGGCTGGTGGGAGAAGCAGGTCCAGGGCCGCAGTTCTGCATCGTCAATTGCTTTTACCATTACCTTTTCGACCGACGAAGAAGTCTTTGGCCTTCACCGGAAGAAGGTGCTTCACAAGGAACGCGATGCACGCTCCACGCCCAAGCGGGGAACCCGTTTCATCAAGGAAGCACGGCGGATCGAGTCGGTTCCGGTCCGGTGCATCCAAGTCGCACATCGAAGCCACATGTATTTGGCAGGCGAGTCGTTTGTGCCTACGCACAATTCCACTCTGGCACTCGATATCGCGCGCTCGGCCTCCATTAAGAACAATCTGACGTCGGTTGTCTTCTCTTTGGAGATGAGCCGAAACGAGATCGCGACAAAGCTGCTGTCCGCCGAGGCGACGATCAACCTTCAGGACCTGCGCAAGGGGACGATCCGGGACGAGCAGTGGAGCAAGATTGCCACCACCATGGGCAAGATGAACGACGCCCCGCTGTTTATTGACGACAGCCCGAATATGTCCCTGATGGAAATCCGGGCGAAATGCCGACGGCTCAAGCAGCGCCACGACTTGAAGCTCGTGGTCATCGACTATCTGCAATTGATGTCGTCCGGGAAAAAGGTCGAGTCCCGGCAGCAGGAAGTTTCTGAATTCTCCAGGGCGCTGAAGCTGCTTGCCAAGGAGCTGGGTGTGCCGGTTATCGCATTGTCCCAGCTCAACCGAGGTTCCGAGCAGCGAAACGATAAGAAGCCAATGGTTTCCGACCTTCGCGAGTCGGGGTGTCTCACCGGAGATACCCGCATCCTGAGATCCGATACCGGCGCCGAGACGACGATGAAAGAGCTCTACGACAGTGGGGCCCGGGACGTGCCAGTCTGGTCGATGGATGACGGACTGCGGTATGTGGAACGGCATCTGACCCATGTATTTTCTACAGGGCGCAAGGCCGTGTACCGTCTACGCTTGTCGTCTGGAAAGACAGTTCGGGCCACGGCAAACCATCGATTCTACACCTATGATGGCTGGAAGCCCCTTGGAGAACTAACTGCTGGTAACCGTCTCGCCGTTCCCCGCCACGTCAACGGGCCATCTGAAAGGTCGAACTGGGACGATTCCAAGGTCATCATGTTGGCGCACCTCATAGGCGATGGCTCTTTCGTCCGCAGGCAACCTCTTCGGTACGCATCGGTTGACCAACACAATCTTAAGGCAGTAACGAAGGCCGCTGAACATTTTGGTATTGCGGCTGTTCGCGATGAACATGCCGCAGCACGATGCACTTCCCTTCGTCTTCCGGCTCCATATCGAGTGACTCACGGTAAGCGGAATCCAATTGCTGCCTGGCTTGATGGCATGGGGCTTTTTGGCCTGCGTAGTCACGAAAAGTTCGTGCCCACAGGAGTCCACGCGCTGCCCAAGGTACAGATAGCGCTCTTCCTCCGGCATTTGTGGGCTACCGACGGATCGGTGACAGTCCGGAGGGACAATTCAGGCGGCCGCATATACTATGCTTCCACCTCCCGTCAGCTTCTCGACGGTGTTTCCAGGTTGCTGCTTCGCTTTGGAATCTCCGCAAGAATCAAAACGACGACTCCCAAAGCGGAGTACCGCCCCGGGTACATCTTGGATATCTCCGGCACCGACGAGCAGCGCCGGTTCTTGAAAGAGATCGGCGTCCACGGGGAGCGCTCCGAGAACTGCCGTAGATTGCTCGCGATAGTCGAGCAAACGTCGTCAAACACAAACGTCGACACAGTCCCAGGGGAGGTGTGGAAAGACGTACGTGACATTATGGGCGGCCAAGGAATTACGCATCGGGATTTCCAAGCCTCTCTTGGCTCCCAATACTGCGGCTCGACGATGTATAAGACAGCACCGTCCAGGCAACGCATGGCGCGGATTGCCGATGTTCTGGGCGATGCTTCTATGGATGTGTTGGCGGTCAATGACATCTTGTGGGACGAAATTGTCTCCATCGAACCAGATGGTGAGGAAGAAGTCTTCGACGCCACAGTCCTCGGCACTCATAACTTCATTGCAAACGGGATTACCGTCCACAACTCGATCGAACAGGATGCGGATATGGTGGTCCTGCTGCATCGCGAGGATATCTACGACAAGGAGTCCGCCCGAGCCGGCGAGGCAGACGTGATCGTGGCCAAGCACCGTAACGGCCCGACTAAAACCATCGTGGTCGGCTTCCAGGGCCACTATTCACGATTCTCAAACATGGCTGTGGAGCAGTGACTGCAGCAGCAGCGGCTGAAGATGCACAGGTGGCAGGGAGGTGAAACGTCGCCGTCCTACTCCGTCCCCTATCCGGTGCGCAGCAGCACTGCGGCGCCCTCGTTGCGGCCGGCAGTAGGGCGCACCGCTCCAGCGGTAAGCGGGATAGGCCGTGCCCGTCTTCGAGACGGTGGGCAGGATGTCAAGGTAGGGCCTGTGTTCGCGAGCATCGCAACCCGTCCGTTCCTGAAAGCCGGTGCCGGGCGTAGTGGCCAGTGGCGCCATCGAAGCTGACGTCCTCATCAAGGAGCGGTGGGGGCGACCTCGGGCCGGAAGGGCGCAGTGCTCTATCAGGGGCTCAAGTCGCGCAAAGGCGTGTCGACAATCTGAGTATATCCGGCCGAAGTCGCCATGCGGTCTCGGGATTCAGAAGGGTGGCGGCTCGTTGGGGTCGTTTGTTGGTGGGCGTCCGTTCCCCTTCGTGGCGTCGCCGGCACCGGCGGCATATCTGGCACTGCTTTGGTTCTTGCCATCGGCGAAGTCACCATCTTCATGCCGGTCCGCCCCAGTTTCGGCGCCCGCACTATTTCCGCAGTCCGGCTTGCCCTGGTTTTTGGCTTTGTTGAGCAGGGTGGCGATGTCGGGGGCGGGTCGCATCTCGGGTAGTGGGCCTTCGGGGGTGTTGGAATATTTCCTGCCTGCCGGTGAGGTCCAGTCCACTCTGCCGTCGCGGTGCTGGATGTCCCGCCAGAGTTTCGCGGTTTTGAGGGCATGGCCGGGTTTGCATAGTGGTTTCAGATTCGTCAGTTCGGTCTGCCCTGTCGGGTAGGGGACAGTGTGGTCGAGGTCGCAGTGACGGGCGGCTTTGTTGCACCCGTACCCGCGACACGTCCGGTCGCGCAGCCGGACCATTCTTTGCAAGTCTTTCGGCACCGCATAGCTGTCCCGCCCGTACGACATCGGCGCCCCCGTCTCCGGATGAGTCAGTAACCGCTTGAACGACGGAGCATTCGCCGCCAACTGTCGGGCCGTCTCCTCATCGATGGGACCGTACCCTTCCAGATCGGCCGGCTCATCCGATAACCCCATCAGGGTCAACACCGGCACCACCACCAGCACCTCAGCCTTAATCCCGGCATAATTCGGGATCCGACCCGAACCCGGCGGATCACCACCGGCAGGCGGATCAACACCACCACCGGTGCTCCCGGCCGATCCGGTGCTTCCGGCTGCCCCGGGCCCGGCGCCACCGGCCGAACCGGCGGCGGCAGGAGTATCTGCGGTGGCTCCGGCTACGGGAGGATCTCCAGCGACTCCCGCCGCCCCGGCTACTCCGGGTTTTCCGGCTATTCCGGGTGCTGCGGGGCCGTCCGGGGCCCCCGGTGGCGGGTTTGTGCCGTAGAAGGCATCGTTGGGGCTGCCGGTTAGGGCCGCTGGTGGTAGTCCGGTGCCGGTGCCGGTATGGAGCAGGTCCGCAGCCACATCAGC
>NZ_AUMN01000015.1 GCF_000430705.1 Arthrobacter castelli DSM 16402 | reverse complement strand
TCACGGACGTGTCGATGCCGCTGAGCACGTTGTTGCCGCTGGCGACGTCACCGACGTCGACTGCATCGTTGAGGATGTTGTCCAGCGACAGGTTGCCGCTGTCAGCGATGCGGTTGTCGTTGACCTGGTTTGTGGTCTCGTTCATGGTTGATTCGACGCTGTCACCCGAGTCGGCGCTGGCCATTCCGGCCCCGCCGACCAATGCCACACCTGTGACCGCGCTGACTGCCAGAGACTTCGTGAAAAAGTTCCGCATTGTTATTGCCTCCATCATTTTCCTATCGGTGTTTGAAGGACATCAGGGGTTCGGTGCGATCCCGTTACCGGATTGGTATAAATTCGAAAGTTTCTTGAATTCGCCTCACACCAGCCGGTGCTGCTGCACAGGTGACCTGCTGGAGCAGCGTATGGGCGCAGTGGTCAGGCGGAGATGGGGTGCTTCCGGCCTGGCAGGAAGCCCAGTGCCACCATGGCGATAAAGAGGCCCAGGTGCAGCCAGTTGTCTGCGGTGTTCAGCGGAACCAGGTTGGCGGCTGAGTCGGGGGAGACGATCAGCCCATAGATCCACAGGATCGCGTAGATGATTCCGCCGATGATCAGGTATTTGCTCGATGCCGGCCCGGTTTTGGCCATGGCGATACCGGCGATGCCGAACAGCAGGTGCACGATGTTGTGCAGGATTGAGACTTGGAATATTCCGAGCAGGAACGCTTCGGATTCGTGGCCGGCGAATTGCAGGGACCCGTAGTTGCTGGTGATCCCGGGGATGAAACCGGCGATGCCGACCAGGAGGAAGACGACGCCGATCACCAGAGCGGCGGTCTGCACTGCTGAACGGGAAGACTTCCCGCGGTTTGCATGGGCTGCTGAAGTAGTCATGGTTTCCTAACTGTCGGTGAACGAACCCGTTGAGGGCCACTGTTGCTGGCGCTTTGTATATGGCGACGGCCCGGCAAGGGACTGGACACTATGGCGTTTGTGGGTGGGTTTATGCGGTGTCGACCAGCTTGGCGTATACGACCAGATTCTTCACGAACTCTCCGGAGGATGCGGTGAATCCGTCACAAGTGATCAGCCGCAATTCGGCCCCTGGTGTGGGGGAGTAGACGGCCCTGGTGGGGAACTCGTCTTTCGGATAGAGCTCGCTGTTATATACCTCGAAGATTGCCGTTGAACCGTCTGCGCGGGTGACGCTGATCCGATCGCCCTGTTCGAGGGCGTCAAGGTTGTAGAAGACGCCGCTGTCATCGGCGGTGGAGTTGACGTGTCCGAGCAGTACCGCCGGTCCCCTCTGGCCGGGGGCGGGGGAGCCGGTGAACCAGCTTGCAGGGGCTCCCTCGTGTTCGGGCGGGACCTCTAGTGTCCGGTCGTCGCGCAGGCCGGTTTCGATGATCTTGGAGGTGCGCTCCAGCGCCTCGATGGTGAAGCTGACCGGACGGGAAGCGTCCATCGCCATGCCGGCCGGTTCTCCGCCGGTCTCATTTGAAGCTTCCGGTGGCTGGTTGGCCGGTGCCGTGGCGGTTGACGCCGGGCCCGGGCCGCCATCGGGATTGTCGCCGTTTCCTTGATCGGTGGGTCCGCAGCCGGCCAGCAGGCATAAGAGGACCGCCGCCCCCGCGCCGAAGCGGAGGCGACGGTCTCCCTTACGCTCGATCACTGTGGGCAATGATCTGTTGCCGGGGCCGGGCCTTAGCGGCCGGCGACCTTGGAGCGGCGGATGGCGTAGCCCGCGCCGACTGCGGCGATCAGACCACCGCCGAGGGCGTACATGCCCATCTCATTGGTGCCGCCCTGCTCGGTCGGAGTGACACCGGTGTCGGCGCCGCCGGCGGGCATCATCTGCAGCGGACCACACAGTGCCGGAGCCGTGGCCGCCAAGGGCAGGTCCCCGGCTCCGGGCAGGTTACTCATGGTTTCCGTGGCCGCGGCCGGCTGGTTAGCCGGGTTCAGACCATGGACCACGGCCACGGCGGTGCCATTGGCCAGCGCATCCTGGGTCTTCTCGTTCAGCTCGAACGTCTCTTCATAGGTGTAGGAGCTGCCCGAAGGAGCAACCGTGACATCCGTGGCCGTCGAAGCGTCCTTGGCCGCGCTTCCGACCGACAGGGTGGTGCCGATCGCGCCATAGGCCGGCTTGCCCTCGACGGTGCTGATCACACCGTCACCGTTAGCATCATCGGCCATCGTCGGGCAGGTTCCCATCGCGCCAATGTGGATGTGCTGCACGTGCGGGTAAGCGGCATCCTTGAACGTCTCGGCCAGCCCCGACGTCTCAATGGTCACCGTGGCTTGACTGCCTTCGACAGTGACCCAGGCTTCACCGGAGGCGCCGCTGCTGTTGACCTGATTCAACATGGTCGAGTAGGAGCCCTCGGCATGATCGGCCATCGCCGGAGCAGCTCCCATGGCCGTCAGGCCCAGCGCAACAGCCGGAGCCAGCAGCATTGTCTTCTTCATCAGTTTCATTGTCGATCTCCTCATAAACGGATACTTACGAACCCAAATCTTGGGCACGCTACCAGCGATTCGTCGTGAACCCCGTCACGGATGGGTCAAAAAACAAAAAACTTCCGTCACTTGGGGTATCACCGGTCACGACCCTGCCACAATTAGACCGCAGTCGGAATACCAAGCAGGCTGATTGTTGCCGGATTGTGATGTCAGCCGGGCATATGGTCCGACGCTCGTATCCCGCGAAACCGGTACAGCCATAACCCCGGGTTTCAGCACCCCGGCAGCAGCGGCCGGCGTGCGCGGGCCTGTTGCAGACGCGCGTCCATCTCTTCGAGATCCCGCACTGCCGCGGCGAGCAGTTTCCGCACCAGAGCGGCGTGCTCCGTGTCCGGCGCGGCGTTGGCGCTTTCGCATCTGGCTCGGATCCGCAGCATGGTCTGGACCATGCGGTGCCGTTCGGCCTCCATCCCGGCCAGGTACTGCCCGTCCTGGTGCAGGGCGGAGGGCGCTTCTTCAGCGTATCGGGTTGGGCTTTCCATGTGAGACCTCCAAAGTACTGCCCGGCACGAGGCGGGGCTGGTTCTGTTGATTTGTCCGACTCCACCATCGCGTTCCACGGCACTCAGCTGTGTCCGGTGATGAGGGATGCTGCGCTTGTCTGCCCTTGTTGTGGGACGCTAATAGACCCCCGGGCCGGACAACAACAGAACCAGGCCGGTGCCGGTCAACATGAAATGCAATCGTGACGAACGAGGAAACCGAAACCGGCGTGGTCCTGCTGCCGCTGCCTGACGGGTTCCGGGAAACCGACGGTTCGGCTATGTTTGAAGCGGGATTTGGGCGACGATCGGCATGGTCGGTGTTTTCGAGCCGCCTTCGGGTTCAACAGTGATCGCCAGCGCCGAATACGGGTCAATGCCCTCCACCACCGTCGTCGTGGAGGACTCTTCGCCACTCATCGTCCCGACCGATTCGGGAGCTGAGCCATCCTCGGGCAGCCGCCACATTTGATACACCTTCCCCGGCTGCGGGGCGGGTACATCCCGCAGCGTCACCACGGCTGCATTGAGATTCTCTGAACGCTTGATCTGTGCGACACCGCCGACCGGGAATTCGACCGTGGCGCTGCGGACGTCAGAGGCCTGAACCACCTGCTCGCGCAACGATGGGTCATCCAGATTCTGCGCAACAGTGACTGAACCGATCGCCACGGCGGCGGCCGCGGCCGCCCCGATCACCCACCGCCGCAGGGTCGAAGGCCGGGTCTCCTTCCGGTGCCGGCGCCGGGCCAATTCATCCCCGCCGTCGTCTGCCTCGTCCGGGCCGGGCCCGGACGAGGTTGGGGCAGGGCCGGCAGCGCCAGAGCCTGCCGCACCGGCAGGGCCGGCCGAAACTTGATTAAGGATGCGTGAGCGTAAGCCAGCCGGTGGTTCCGCCTCGTGCGTGGCGTAGACGGCCGCGGCCGTCTCGCGTGCCTGACGCACCTGCTCCAAAAAGCCGAGACGGATCTCATTGGAGGCGGTGGAGATGTACTCGTCGATCATGTCGCGCTCGGCGTCACTGACAGCATCGAGGGCATACAGTTCGGCCCACCGATTGATCCGGCCGGCGGCAATATCCTGGCCGACATCTTCAGCGAACTGGCCTGTCTCGTTCATCTCAACTCACCTCCAAACAATCTTTCAAGCGCAATAAACCATCCCGGATCCTCGACTTAATGGTCGGTACGGCGGCGCCGAGCTTCTCGGCCACCTGGCGATACGTCAGACCGCCGTAATAGGCCAACTTAACCGATTCCTGCTGCCGACCGGTCAGCGTGTCCAAACACTCAACCACCGCCTCGGCTTCAAGCCGGCCAGTGACACTGTCCACCACATCGTCACGCTCGACATCGCCTGAGACGGCGGTATAGCGCGCTTCCCGATCCGAAGAGCGCTGCTGCGAACGCACCTTATCGACGGCTCTGCGGTGTCCGATGGTCATCAGCCACGCCATCGGGGTCCCGGCTGCGCGGACATACTGCCCGGCTGCCTTCCACACCTGAAGATAGACCTCCTGAGTGGCGTCTTCACTCAGCTCGGTATCGATCAGGATCCGTTGCGCCAACCCAAACACACGGCGCACCGTGTGATCGTAGAAGAGCGCAAAAGATTCCTGGTTGCCCTGCCCGGCCTCGAACAGCAGCTGAACCAGGTCCTCGTCACTGCCCCGTTTTGCCGATGACTGACCCTCCATACCGCCGGGAACCGACTGGCCCGGCCGATCGTATCCAGAAAAGTCCATAACACCACAGCATAACTGCACCAACGCCGCCGACCGGACCACCGCCACAGCCGCCAACGCTTAAGAAACTTCCACGCCAGCCATCACCTCACCTCATCCCGAACTCGTACTCACAAGTCATTCGCTCCCAAAGCGTTTGCGGATGGGTACGGGCCAGCGGTGAGACTATTCCTAGTCATCAGTTCCCGGTTCGACCCGGTCAAAGACCGCCGAGAGTTCGTCGTCCCCGGCGGAGCCTCGCTCCCGGCCGTCGCCGTCGTCGGCAAACTCAGCGGGCAGAACATCAGCGAGTTGCCGCACCACGGGTCCCGGCCTCGGCCCGGCCCTGACGATCAACTCGGTATTAACGGTCCGCTGGGCCCCCGCTTCGCAGACACGGCACTTGAGCACATCGAGGATCCGACCTTACCCATCGGGAAGAACAACATCAGCAGCAGCTATGAATCCCATTGCTGCGGGAGAAAAAATTCCACGCCGCGAATCCGCCACGGCTGCCCGAGGGCCTCTCCCAGGCTTGCGGTGGCGGACAGAGCTGGCAGGCAAAGCGAACCCATTCTCCGGGGGAGGGAGTCGAATCCGCTCCTGACAGTGCCTGCCTGCCAGCCTGCCCTGAGTTGCCGTTGGGGGAGTGGCAACTCGTCTCACCAGTCGCATGTATGAGACACAGCTGACTGTACCAGCGACAAGCGCCGAGCCAGGGGCCAGTCAGCTGGTTGCCACATTTACCCGCCATCGGCGGCCAGGGTTTTCCTATTGGGAAAGCTAACCCCCGAGTTGTGGGCGTCCTTTATATCAAAGCCGAATTCCCCGTTGGCCGCAGACTCCCCTCAATCATGTGAGGGGAGTCTGCGGCCGGGGGAGTCGCCTGCAAAACGGGGAACCCACAGGTAGTCATGGGGACCGTCTTCAGGTGCGTCGTCGCGGTACCCGTTGAGCAGCGACAGGCTCATTATGCACCGGTGGCCCCGCGGCGGTGATCCGGGGTTATCCAGCATGCGGTGTTTCGGACGCGCGGGCAGGGCGGGTCGAACTAGAAGTCAGTGGGCTTATCATCGATCTCAAGATGTACGTCGAACTACCCACAGGAAGGCGAGCCGGCCCGTGTCGGATATGTAGAGGTTGCGGTCGTCCCGGTTCGAGACACCGGTCTGGGTGTTGCCGAACTGGATCAGGGTGCCGCCGGCAGTGGTGGTTTGAGGGTAACTGTGGCCGACGAAAGACCGTCCCGATGAGCATCCTTGACTGGGACCGGCGGCTGGTTAGGCGATGCGCTGGTGAAACACGGTGCCAGCGTGAACCAGGATGTATCGCATGGCTGCCCAAGACCACGGACGCCGTGGAGGCGCCCTCTCAGTTTGCGTTAGCGTAGGGCGACTCGTGTCCAGCTGATATTGCTGATCTTCGGCCGTCTGCGACGACTGCTGAAATCTGGCAGTTAAGGGACCGCCCCCGCCCACAACCGGGGGCAGTCCCTTCCCGCATTTTGGCAGCATCGACCCCTACCTCGGCGGCCCACCATGGCAGGAATCATCGCGGACCAAATGTACACGGTATATCGACTATTTCGATGTTAATCGGCGGTGGCGAAGCGGCTGAAATCCTTCGGCAGCTGCAGAAGGAGGTCGATTTTTTCACCATCGATGACGGCTTCACTGGTCGTGCTCAATACGGCCGTTGCGGCTCGATCTGCCTGCGCTGCGGAGCAGCTCAACTCGGTTTGGATGCGGGCGATGAACTCGTCGGCGTCAAATTGTTCCGGTTGCGATGGCCTGGAGACCATCTCGGCTACTTCCCGGGGTAGCTGTGCGATGACGTCGTTGGTTTCGCCCTTCAGCTGTAGCTGGCCAAAGACCGATAAGACCGCATCAGTTACCTTGGTGGCCTGGCCGCGATCGGCCAATTCAGCTCGCTGCTGGACCTGGTCCATAAATTCTTCTGTCTGCATTGAGATTTCCCTTCCAGCTTCCTGACGGAAACGTGTGTGGTCATGCTCCCATGGGCTCAGCCCATACCACTAACGGCGCCCACCTAACGGCTCCATCGCATCGTCGTGCATCCAGTCCTGTCGGGCCCGGCCGGGTGGAGCCGGTGCCACTGAGATCGCTAACGCTGCGTCGGCCAGACGAAATGAAATCCCACACTTGGGAGTTGGGACGGTTACCGGACCGCCTGCCTACTTTTTGGTGTTTGAAGTCCGGCGTAGTCGGGTGTTGACGAATTCTCCCATGCCCCAGCGGCCAAGTTCACGGCCGAAGCCTGATTTTTTTACACCGCCGAAAGGCAAGCCTGGGAGAGTGGTGCCGTGTTCGTTGATGTAGGCCATGCCGACCTCGAGCTGGTCCGCGATTTGCTGTGCTCGATCAGTATTGTTGCCCCACACTGAACCACTCAGACCGAAATCCACGTCATTGGCCAGACGTACCGCCTCGTCTGTTGAACTGACGTCATAGATCACCGCGACGGGACCAAAGATCTCCTCGCTGTAGGCGTCCATGTCTTTGGTGACGCCTGTGAGCACTGCGGGGCGCATGAACGCGCCGTTGCCGGCAACTGCGTGACCGCCAACATGCAACGTAGCACCCTGTTCCACCGCCCGCTGTACTTGAGCTACGACAGTATCGCGTGCATCCGCCGACGACAACGGCCCGACCTCGGTGTCCGGATCCGTCGGATCGCCGACCCGCGCGGTTTCGAACACCGAGACCATGGTTGAGACGAACGCGTCGAATGTCTCGTTCGGCACGAACATTCTTTTGGGGGAGTTACAGGCCTGGCCGGCGTTGGACAGCCGTGCTCCGGCTGCGACGCGGGCCGTTTTGTCGACGTCACCATCGTCAAGGACGATGAGCGGGTCGGAGCCACCCAGTTCGAGAACGACTTTCTTGATATTCTTGCCGGCTGCTTCGGCAACTGAGGCGCCGGCCCTCTCACTGCCAGTGAGCGAGATGCCGCGGATCCGCTGGTCGGCGATCATGTCGGCGACTTGGTCCTTGTTCACAAATACATTAATGTATGCGTCCTGCGGTACTCCGGCAGTGTGCATAATTTCGGCCATGATCTTCGACGATGCGGCACAGATCTGTGCGTGCTTTAAAATGATGGTGTTTCCGGCCATGAGGTTCGGTGCCACGAAACGTGCCACCTGATAGTACGGATAGTTCCATGGCATCACACCTATGAGCGGCCCGACAGCCTCAGTTTGGACCAGCGATTCGTCAGCCCCTTGAGGATCAAGGGGCTCCGGCTCGAGCAACTTCGGCCCATGCTCCGCATACCAGCGGTAGATCGCCCCGGCAAGTTCGGCTTCGCCGATGGCTTGGTCAATCGGCTTGCCCATCTCGCGTGCGATGAGCTGTCCCAATTCGTCTTTGCGGTCCTCGTAAGCGTCGGCGACCCGGGCTAGCAGCCGGGCGCGTTCTTCGGCCGAAGTTTCTTGCCAATCAGAGGCTGCCCGATCCGATCGGTCCACAACCGAGGCAACTTCCGCATCGTTGAGCTCAGCGAACTCCTGCTCCGTTTCGCCAGTGGCCGGGTTCGTCGTCGCATATGTAGTCATGACTCCACCCTACGAGGATGCTAAGCCTACTGTCTATCTACTCGGCGTACCAGTGGGCTATGGCGTTATTCGGCTTCGCGGCTGACTCAATGCGTCGCCACCGCCGGGCACGTATTTGGTGGAGCCGCCGTCTTTTGGTGTCTTGTCACCTCAACTACCGTGGAGCAGCAGGTTTACTATTTAGGTGATGGCGCAATATCCATTGTTGCGCATCGGCCGTGCTCAGCGGCTTGAAAATGCACCTATGCCGGGGAATCAGACCCGGCCGGCAATCGGAGGGCGGGCTATGCTCACGACAGAGACAATTGAGGGCACCAATATCGTCACCGCTGCCTACAGCGGCTCCGTCGCCACCGAGGAGATGGAGCGACTACGCACGGCGGCCAAACAGGTCATCGACCGTAATGGCAGCGTGCGGTTGCTGCTTGAGTATGGCGATATCGAACCCGGACGTATCGAACCGAAGGCCTATGTCGAAGATCTGAAGATGACCGGAATCCTGGATGATATCGAGAAAATGGCACTGGTCACCGACGCGTCGTGGATTCGCGCTGGCTCGAAGCTGTTCGACACGGTGATATCGGGCGAGGCGAAGACCTTTGAGGCTGCTGAACGTGACCACGCCCTGCTCTGGTTGCGCGACTGAACCTGATTCCGCTGATCGATCGCAGTGAGGCTCGCGTCCGGTTGCCCGGCGCAGCCCGGTGTACAGATCGTTCTAGCTCCCGGACGGAGGCGCAGCAGCACTGGTACGAATGTCGCCGGGATCTGCTGACGCATTCGGACGTGTGATGCACCGTGGCACCCAAAGGAACCCCTTATGGCCGTCATGATCCAGCTGGATTCAGCATGTCCCCCGTGCAGCGGGAGTTTGCGGGTTTGTTAGTGCCGTACTAGTCCGAAGTTACGTGACTAGTGGGAAGGCTTCCTTGCCTCGTCAATGGACGATGCCGGCAACAAGGGAGCCAGCATTTCAAGAGTTGGGCCCCACGGGCCTCAGTTTGACGGTTGCATCCGGCCGTGATGAAGCCCGACTGCTCTGGTCTGACCATCCCGTTCGGCCGGGCCAGGATGCTGAAGGCCTGTGCTGGGCTGAGTTTGTACCGCTGCCTCAGGGAGCCTGGTGAGCACACTGATCGCCGTCTTAGCCAAAGCGCGGAAACCGGAGCAGTCAATCAGTCGGTCATCAGCGGCGACCTGATTGTCCGGGCCAGAGCCATCGTGATGGAACGGTATAAAACTACCGGCGCTAGCAGGCGGTCGTGGCCTTGAGCCGCATCAGCCTGGAGACCAACACAAAACTCGTTGATGTGGCTGGCCATGTGGTGCCCGGCGGCGAGCTCGGAGGACTGATCCGCGGATGACAGCGGTCGCCGGCGGACCGGCTTGCTACAGTTAGTCCTGCAACGACTCAAATCCCCCGGGAGTCGTCACGTTGAATTGGCGAATGTTGAAGTGACGACGTTGCACCCGATACTGTTCAATTTTCGACCCATGGCAGGTGCGCCGCAGTGGAAACCGACCCGTACAACCCAAGCGCCGGTGGTGACTGGTCATCGCTGGCAGAAGGGCAACAGGTCACCTTCTACGGCGATTCCGGGCACGTCCTCTCCGGAGTGGTGCATATGCGCAGCAGCGACGCTTCGGTTATCTGGATGTATCTCAACGAAGGCGGCGGGCGGCTGATGCTCCATCGTGGTGATGGCTATCGGGTGGACAGAACGTAGGATGCCGTGATGATCCGGGGCACTCTTCGGGGGTGACAAACACACCCTACGATCGGCCGATGAGTCGTGTTCGAGCTGCCTTTTGGCCCTTGTGAGAATGCGTTGACTAGTCTTCTTCGGATGTGCCGGTTGGGCGGTTCAGATAAGCGTCCACCGCCGTGGCCGGGATGCGGTAGGAGCGGCCGAAGTGCACAGACGGTAGTTCACCTGAATGGATGTGCCGGTAAACGGTCATCCTGGATACGCGCAGTGCCGCTGCTGCTTCCCGGACCGTTACGAGTTCGATCTTGCTGAATGCTTGGCCCATCATCGACCCCGGCGATGGCGTTGATCGACGGTGGACAGTTGTTGGCATTGCATGTGGCCCCCCACAATTCCACTTCCCTTCACGGGCTGTGTCTGCACCCTGGGAAGTTTCACACATTCTACTTACCCCGATCGGGCAATGGACAGTCCGCGACGGTCAAGACCATGGAATTGAACGGTTGCTATCGTTGGCGGGACGGTGTTGCAGTTCAGAGGTCAGGAGATGGCGATGGGCATTGAAGAGGGTCGTCGGGTGAATTCCGATGCCAGAGACAATGGCGCAGAGGATGACGTGGGGGCTTCTGACAATGAGTCCGCCATTGAAGACGGGCAGACGACAGAGGGGCGGGTCCCCGGTGAGCCGGAAGCGGCGACGGCAGGGCGAGCGGCCGGGCCGGCTGAGGAAAAAGAACGGCACACTCCAGACAACCGCGGGCTCAAGACAGAGACCTCGCCAAGCGAGTGATCCGCCAGCGCTTATCACCGCCTGCTCCACGAGCATTTGCCGGAGGAGTTTGAGACGCCACTGTGCCCAAGCCGGGCAGGCCGGGTAGAAAGTGCCCGATGAAAGGTTCTGCTGTGTCAACACCGAACACCAACAGCCAAGACAGCCTCAGTCACGAGCCTGAAGATGACGGGCCATTGGCCACGGAGACGATCCGGGACGGTCCCTCGGAAGACACGGCCCCGGGCCGGGGGTTTGTGTATTCAGATACAGATGAGGAGGATACACCCGCCCAGCAGGTGGTCTCGCGAGGGGCTTCGGCCGACCCGGTCAAGGATTACCTGCGCCAGATCGGCAAAACAGGATTGCTCAATGCTGCCGAAGAGCGACAGCTGGCCATACGGATCGAAGCCGGCCTCTACGCTGGCCACAAACTAGACCAACAGCAGGGCAGGAAAGGCAAACTCGAGCGCGAACTGCAATGGGTGGTACACGAGGGCCAGCAGGCTAAGACCCACCTGCTGGAAGCGAACCTGCGCTTGGTGGTGTCGCTGGCCAAACGCTACACCGGCCGGGGATTGCCGTTTCTGGACCTCATCCAGGAAGGCAACATCGGATTGGTCCGGGCGGTGGAGAAATTCGACTACGCTAAAGGGTTCAAATTCTCCACCTATGCGACGTGGTGGATCCGTCAGTCCGTCACCCGAGCGATGGCGGACCAGTCCCGGACCATCCGGGTTCCGGTCCATATGGTCGAGACCATCAACAAACTCGCACGCGTCCAGCGTCAACTGCTCGAGGACTTAGGCCGGGAGCCGGAGATCGAAGAGGTGGCCCGTGAAATGGATATGACACCTGAAAGGGTCCTTGAGATACAGAAGTACGGGCGTGAACCCACCTCCCTGGACACGCCGCTGGGCGAAGACGAGAATTCCAGTTTCGGCGACCTGATCGAAGACTCCGAGGCTGTCGCACCGGCCGAGGCAGTCAGTTTCACGTTAATGCGTGAACAGCTCCATGCCGTCCTCGATACGCTGCCCGAACGTGAAGCTGAAGTAGTCGCAATGCGCTACGGGCTGACCAACGGCAGGGCCGCGACACTGGATGAAATTGGAGGTGTCTTTGGCGTCACGCGCGAACGTATCCGCCAGATCGAGACAAAAACCATGGCCAAGCTCCGCCACCCCTCCCGGGCACAGACACTCCAGGACTACCTCGACTGAAATTCGACGGCCGTTGGCTTCACAACGCTCAGACTACGTTGAACGTCTCGGAGCTATCGAACCGAGCTTGCCTGAAGACATGCATTCCGATCACTTTGATTGGAAAGATACCCGAAGACTGATTCGTCCTCTTCCTGTTGGCCGGCTTACCCGGCCCCGCCCCACCGTACGGGGCTCATTTAGCACCTGGCGGCCCCGGGGTCGTGGTGGAGCCGCGCTGGAAAGGCGGGTGGATGAGCACCCGCCTTCCAGTAAGCACGAGGTCACCGGACGCAACAGGCGGCACTCACCCCCAACGGCACTCGCACCAAGAAGTTACTGAGCAAGGCCGGCCCGGTCGAGATCGAGGTGGCGCGCCAACCACCAGCGCACTGCATATCCTGCTCAGTCGGCGTCAGTTATTCGTTGTCCCCCCTGATCGGAACTCATTTGATCTTCAGCCGGCGGAGTCTCACCCGGTGGGACGCCGCCGCCCGGCTCAAGGCCCGTGACGTTCTCCTGCTCGGGATTCGGGTTGGGCGAGTCCCCTTGATTGATCTTTCGTATTTCGGTTCTCATCGGGGCGGTCAGGATTCTGCGGGTCTTTCTCCGGGTGGTAAGCATTCATGGTCATGCTCCTTTCGTCAAAGCAGGTCAACTTCTATAGGACAGCTTCACCTTGTCACGTGGGCACCCATGATCGTGCTCCTTCCAAGGAGGCACCGGGCCCATCCGGCACCTATGCGGTGGGCCTCGTTCCTCATGCTACGCACAGCTGGCGCGCCGCGGCATAACTCCGGCCAACAGGCTTCCCCTGTGGAATGGCCGCATGTTGCACTACGAGCAGTATGAGCACAGCGGTGCCGCCAAACCCCGGATGTTTCGTTGTGCCCTGTTAGTCCGCTTTTTCCGGCTCGCAGGTGTGTATGGGCATGTATTAGGCTTTAGCTCGATGTGCAGGTTCAGCAATAAGGAGGCAAGTGGTGGCCGGTGACGACGACTCGCGAGGGCAGCCTTCCAGGCATTATGGAGGCAAGCACTTCAATCGGGATGAAATTTCCCTTCAACTGACGGAACTGGCGCGTACTCTGCATGAGGAACGAGACTCGGACGAAGTCCTGAAGAATGTGGTGCTGGCGGCCCTCGAGCTGATCCCCGGCGTTGACGAAGGCTCGATCAGCGTGGTCTTCGACCGCAAGACCGTGGCCTCACGTGCACCGTCGGGAGAATTGCCCGCAATCGTCGACGGGCTGCAGACACGGATCGGACAGGGGCCTTGTCTGGAAGCTGCGTATGAGGAACGAACGGTCCGGGTGCCCGATATGAGCACCGAACAACGCTGGCCGGTTTTCGCCGCACAAGCCAGCGAAGCCGGGGTCGGCAGCATGCTCGCCTTCCAGCTGTTCGTGGACAAAAAGAATCTGGGCGCCCTGAATCTGTACTCTCGCCACGCGAACGCATTCACCGACGAATCTGAACACATCGGCCTCATGGTGGCCGCTCACGCGGCATTGGCCTACGCCGAAGCGAACGAAGTCGAGCAGCTGACCGAATCTGTGTCCACCCGTGACCGGATTGGCCAGGCCAAAGGCATCCTGATGGAACGGTACAAAATCACTGACCAACAGGCCTTCATGCTGTTGGCGCAGGTCAGCCAGGGCACGAACACCAAACTCGCTGCCATAGCAGACGTCCTTGCCTCCACCGGCGAACTTCCCGGCCCGAAAGCCAACTGAAAAAGTCGATACTTTTTGACCATGTTGGAAGGCCCGGTCATCCGCTCCTGCGCCAGCGGCGTAGAGGATTCATCTGTTCTTTCGGCCCGGGCCGGGGCCGAGGCGTTGGATCCGCACGGCATGTGGGTCCTTGGTTGCCTGTGCTGTCTCGAATTGGACTCTTTGGCCGGGGTAGAGGAAACGGTATCCGTGCCCTGTAATCGCTGAATAGTGTGCGAACACGTCCTCACCGCCCTGATCGGGCCTGATCACCCCGTACCCTCTGCGGCGGTTGAACCATTTCACCGTCCCGGTCAGCATGAGACGGCTTGATACACGACCGGCGGCCCCCGCCACCCTTGCGTCCAGGGTGGCGGGATCCCCGCCGGTGCTTGATGCACGGGTGGTCAGTTCCGGGCGCTGGCGCGGTTGCGGCGGATGACGTAGCCCGCGCCGGCTGCGGCGATCAGGCCGCCACCGAGAGCCATCATCCCCATCTCGTTGCCGGTGCCGCTGCCCTGCTCGGTCTGTGTGACGCCGGTGTCGGCGCCGCCGGCGGGCATCATCTCCAACGAGCCACACAGCGCCGGTGCCGTCGCGGCCAGCGGCAGCTTGGGGGCGAGGTTGCTCTTGGTTTCCGCCGCCGCGGCCGGCTGGTTGGCCGGATCCAGCCCGTGCACAACCACCACGCCGGTGCCACCGGCCAGCGCGTCCTGGGTCTTCTCGTTCAGCTTGAACGTTTCCTTATAGGTGTAGGAGGCCCCTGAGGGTGCAACCGTGACGTCCGTGGCCGTCGAGGCGTCCTTGGCGGCGTTTCCGACCGACAGGGTGGTGCCGATCTTGCCGTAGGCCGGTTTGCCCTCGACCGTGCTGATGATGCCGTCGCCGTTGGCGTCATCGGCCATCGTCGGGCAGGTGCCCTGCGCGCCGATGTGGATGTGCTGCACATGCGGGTAAGCGGCATCCTTGAACGTCTCAGCCAGGCCCTTCGTCTGGATGGTGACCGTGGCCTGGCTGCCATCGACTTCCACCCAGGCCAGGCCGGTAGCGGCACTGTTGTTGACCTCGCCCAGTGTTGTCGAATACGTGGTCTCGGCCTGCTCAGCCTGCTCGGCCATGGCCGGGGCGGCTCCCATCGCCGTCAACCCCAGTGCCACCGCCGGAGCCAATAACATCGCCTTCTTCATCTTCTGCATCACAGCCTCCTCATGAGCGAAAAGGAGCGGGGCCAGACTTTGACTCCGCACACAGGTGATTCGATATGAGGAACATCACGGATGGGTCCCGGAGAGCAGAATTTATGTCATATGGGTATCACCGGTGGTGACACTGCGCGACCGGCACCCACTGATACGCCGCAGAGGCCAAGCCCGCTGATGGTGATGGTCCCGTTCCCTCACCGGTGGACCGGGACCCGCATGTGGGCACCGACAGCGCCTGGCAGGACACTCGTGACCGACGGCCGTGTCAGTGGTGCCCTATGACCGGCATTCACATCGGTGCCATGTCCGCTGCGTCCATGGCGCCGTTCGAGGCGGACGAATGCGCGGGCTGGCGGCACAGCACCACATCGAAACCCCGCACCTTGCACAAGGGGCCTGCATTGAGGCTCAGAGCCTGAAGTAACCGGCTGATAAGAGGAAGAAGGTTTTCATCTGACTTCCCGCCTCTGCCGGCACTTTGCTGATGCGCTTCGGAGGCTGGAGCTCGTCCTCGATTTTTCTCTGCCTTGCGGTCATTGGCTGGTGTCGGCGGCTGGGGGCTAGAGTTCGCGTGTTGGGCGGGCGCGGCCGCGACTGTGAGCAGTCTGGTGTTCGTGCCGCCACGACAGGTTGCCGGTACCGGGTGACGGAATACACCAGATGATATGTGCGCTGACATGGTAGAAAGCAACCATACGTGTTTGACGGCCGGTGAAGCTGGCCGGTGTGAATAGGGAGGAAACGATCATGACAGAGCAGCAGATCAGTGCGACCAGGACGGTTGATGCGGCCTCCGATGAGGTGTTTAACGTGTTGTCCAACCCCGAACGGCATGCCCGGATCGATGGATCGGGTCTGGTTCAATCGGATGAAAAGTCGAACCGCATCACCGGCACTGGCCAGACCTTCACCATGAACATGGAGTGGGAGAAAATGGGCGGTGCCTATAAGACAGAGAACCACGTGGTGGGATACGACGAGAACAAGCTACTGGCCTGGACCACAGCGCCGGCAGGCGAGGAACCTCCGGGCTGGCAGTGGATCTGGTCTCTGCAATCACAGGGATCGACGACGACGGAAGTGACTGTCACCTATGACTGGAGCCACGTCACCGATAAAGACGTGTTGAACAAAGTGGGCTTCCCTGCCATTCCGCAGGAAGATCTCGAATCGTCACTGGACAACCTCGCCGCTATGGTCTCCCGGAACTAACCTGTAACACGCGGGCATAGCTCTCCGACGGGATAGCTGCTGATGCACACCACGACAGCCACCACCTCCGGGCCGCCGAGCCTCTTAGGCCCGGGCCCGGAGAGCGCGGCGGCACGGCAGGGAAGGACCGTTCGATGACTGTTGCCTCCACGTCAGCGTCAGCGGTCGTGACCACCGATGACGGCGGGACTGGGAGCACAGAGGGTGGGCCCTTTGTCGGCGCGGATACCGCCGATGAAGATACCCCGCACCCGCAGCTGATCTCGGCATCGGCGTCGGAGGATCCGGTGAAGGATTACCTGCGCCAGATCGGCAAGAGCCCTCTGCTGACCAGGTCCGAGGAGGCCGACCTGGCAGTTCGGATTGAAGCGGGCCTCTACGCTGTCCACATACTCGCCCAGCCGGGTGGCAAGCGGGCGCGCGAACTGCAGTGGGTGGCCCATGACGGTGTCCGGGCCAAGGAGCACTTGGTGGAGGCGAACCTGCGTCTGGTGGTCTCTGTAGCCAAGCGGTTCACCGGCCGGGGCCTGGCCTTTTTGGACCTGATCCAGGAAGGCAACATGGGCCTGATCCGGGCGGTGGAGAAGTTCGACCACACCCGTGGGTTCAAGTTCTCCACCTACGCGACGTGGTGGATCCGCCAGTCCGTCACGCGTGCGTTGGCGGATCAGTCACGCACCATTCGTATCCCCGTCCACACGGTTGAGATCATCAACAAAGTCAACCGTGTCCAGCGGCAGCTGGCCGACGAGCTGGGGCGGGAACCGGAACCTGCCGAGGTGGCCGATGAACTCGACATGGCAGTCGAAAAGGTGGTTGAACTGCAGGGATTCGGCCGCGAGCCCGTCTCGCTGGACACTCCCATCGGCGATAACGAGAATTCCAGTATCGGCGACATGGTCGAAGACGCCGAAACCATCGCCCCGACCGAGGCCGCCGAGGCGGCGCTGCTGCGTGAACACCTCGCGGCCGTCCTCGCCACACTGGACGAACGCGCCGCCGGAGTGGTCTCGATGCGATACGGACTGACTGACGGAAAACCGGCAACCTTCGCCGAAATCAGCGATGTCTACGGCATCAGCCGCGAACGGATCCGCCAGATCGAGAAAGACACCATGGCCAAACTCCGCCATCCCTCTTTCAAACAGGCACTGCAGGACTACCTGCACTGAAGGCAGAAGGCGGTCTTGTCAAGCTGTAGAAGTTTTGCGTGCCGAGCCTGGGAAGGGGGGCACCAGGCGCTGCGTGCCTTTTAAGCCTGGCACCGGGCGTTGCGGGCCCAACAGGATCGATGCAGGCGTGCCTGCCGGAACAGGTAGCTGAGCCAGCAGAGCCGCGCCCTCTTCGCTTCAGCCAGGCGCAGTATGCGCAGCAATGGCACGGTGGCAGGCACTCCAGAGAACCGGGTTCGGCGAGTGCGCCGGTTGCGTAAGACCCAAAGCATGCTTAGTTTTGGGGTATATGCAGTAGGCGTGAGTGCCCGGGGTTCGTTTCCTTCAGTGGTGTGTCGACCGGCACTGGGGTTCGAGCCGCGGGGATGCACGCTGCTGACAATGCGAAATGTTCAGTTGTATGCAGCCGGGAGGGAACGCCATGAGTGAATCAGTTGAAAGTCGCATCGATATATACCCGACCCGGGTCAATGCAGAGCCGAAAGTGCTGGACCGGGACGATCCCACGGTGTGGGGCAGCGCGGACTCCGGCCCGTTCTCGGCAGATGAGTTGGCGGGTTATAGTCGGAAGGGTTACCTAGCCATCGAGGACCTGGTCACCCAGGAGGAAGTCGGATCCTTCCACGCCGAACTGGCCCGGCTCTCGGAGGATCCCACGGTGCGGGCGGACGAACGCACCGTCATCGAGGCGACCTCACAGCAAGTGCGCTCCATCTTCGAGGTGCACAAGATCAGCGCGGTGTTCGACAAGATCGCCAACGACCCGCGGGTGGTCGGCCGGGCCCGTCAGATTCTCGGCTCGGAGGTCTACATTCATCAGAGCCGGGTGAACTTCAAGCCCGGATTCGAGGGCAAGGAATTCTCCTGGCATTCGGACTTTGAGACTTGGCACGCCGAAGACGGCATGCCGCGCATGCGGGCGGTGAGTATCTCGATCTCCATGACCGATAACTACTCGTTCAACGGCCCGTTGATGATCATGGCCGGCTCACACACCAAGTACATCAGCTGCGTGGGCGAAACGCCTCAGGAGAACTACAAGTCGTCGCTGGTGATGCAGGGGGCCGGCACCCCTGACAAACATACGCTGACCCGCTTCGCCGACACCTACGGAATCGACGTGCTGGTCGGCAAGGCAGGCGGAGCGGTCATGTTTGACTCCAACTGCATGCACGCCTCCAACAGCAACGTCACACCATACGCCCGGTCGAACATCTTCATCGTGTTCAACAGCGTGGACAACACCCTCCAGGAACCATTCGGCGCCGCCTCACCCCGGCCCGAATTCATCGCCTCCCACGACGGCACCCCCGCCGGCGGGTCATCAGACATCTAAAACCTGAGCAAGCCGGGTGGACGGGGCCGGGAAGCCGGTTTTCGTTGCCCGGTGACGCGGACTCAGTTGCCTCTCCAGGTTTCAGGCGGTCCGGTGTTCATGGGCCGGCAGATGACGACCGGTTGCAGCGCGGCCGGTGACCACGAGGCCGAGGTACTGCTGGTGAGTGCGCAGGAATTCGGCGACAATGGGACATTCGGGTTGTATGGACAGCCGGCGGCGGTGCATATCATCGAGCACCCGCTCGATCAGCGCGAACGCCAACCCGTGGCCGCGGTGGGCCGGGATGATGAAGGTGTGCTTGAGGAACAAAGTGTCGCGGCCGGTGTCGTACTGGAGGAAACCCGCCATTACCCCGTTCTCATATAGTTCAAAACGGGACTTCTCGTAATCGTGATGCAGCGTCGAGACCGACACGGGATCACCCCTCTTCGGCGTCTTGAGTTTTTCAGCATCTGTAGAAAACACTTTGCCATGGCTCACACGCAGAATGAATACCAAGCATACTGATCGTTGCCATACTGTGATTGTCCGGTTCAGCCGGCCACAGCAGGCAGAGTCTCTGGCGACCGACGGGGGAGTGCTTGGGGGAAACCGTGCCGGGGGTGTGCTGGCAGCGCCGTCGGGCCGGTAGACTTGCCGGGAGGCTGTACATTGACTCCTGCAGTCTCCACTGCTGGCGGGATGGCGTGCCTCACTGCCAACCCGCCAGCACCCTTTTACCTGATCCTGACTCAGGCCGGACGTGGTGCATTTTTGTCGGGTCGTCCTGCCCACCACAACCGGCAACGGCCGGTGTTCCCACCAATCGATCGGGCCGCACATGTTGCCGGAACCCAGGTCTGCGGGGTAAACCGGCCTCGGCTGCTATCTGCGGTTCCCCGTCGGTACGGTGCCAAAGAGCAGCGTGCGGCGGCCGACGTCGTAATAGACGGTCTTGGTATGCGACAGCAGGTTCTGCAGCGGTTCGGTGTCGTCGGAATCGACCGTGAGCACTTCTTCCCATGCACCCTGGTCCAGCACCAGCTGCAAAGTCCAGGTCCCTTCCTCTGCCGGTTGTCCGGCGACCCAACTGAACTGGTAGTGACTGACCTGACGCACCTTGATGCTGTCGTCAGTGACGGGCTGCTGTGGTTCCGGATTCATGGCTCTCTCCTCACACGAACAATTAATAAGTGTACTGCCTATTATTGTCGTTCCCCCGCCCCTGTCACAAGGAGGCAGGGGGCGGATACGGCTTAGTCTCTCCAGCACCGGCTGACGCCTCAGCCCGACTGCTGCAGACCTATGGTTCAGGATCCGCTGCAGGGTGGAGGCGTTTCCAGCAGATATAGGACACCGTCGGTAATCGGCCCGCACTGAAACAGGTATTACGTACCATGGGCCCACGGCTGGTTTGGGCTTGGCGGAGAGACAAATCCCCCGGCTCTCTATCCCACATGGGAACCGCCTACGCCGACCCGGCTGAAGGCCGGGCCCCTGCCTGTGGCTGTGTGTATGCGCGGCAGGGGACCGGGAGCGGTTGTGGCATGTCAGCGTCGGCGGCGTTGCGGGTCGAGCCAGTAGTTGCTGAATCCGGAATCGTCGGGGTTGACGTTGGTGCCCGGCGGCACGATTTGGTCAATTCGGTCCAGTGTCGCCTCATCGAGTTTCAGTGAAGCGGCGCTCAGTTGCGATTCCAGCTGCTCCATTGTCCGGGGTCCGATGATGGCGCTGCTCACCGATGGATGGCGGAGCACGAAGGCCAGGGCCAGGTTCACCAGCGAAACCCCCAGGTCGTCGGCCAGCTGACCGAGCTGATCCGCGGCATCGAGTTTGGCCGCGAGTTTCGGGTCGTTGAGGTCGAACTGCTCGCGCTCGGAGCCGCGGCGGGTGGTTGGCAGTTCCTGGCCCTTGCGGTACTTGCCCGATAACCAGCCGCCGGCCAGCGGGCTCCAGACCAGCGTTCCCATGTTGTGCCGGCCGGTGGTCGGCAGCAGGTCAGCTTCGACCCCGCGCACCAGCATGGAGTAGGGCGGCTGCTCAGTGACGAATCGCGCAGTATGGTTCCGCCGGGCCGCCCACTGTGCCTCGACCACCTGGGAGGGCTGGAACGTCGACGAGCCAATGTAGCGAATCTTGCCCTGGCGGACCAAGTCATCCAGCGCGCCCAGCGTTTCCTCAATATCGGTGTGCTCGTCGGGACGGTGCATCTGATACAGGTCAATATAATCTGTGCCCAGCCGCCGCAGGGAGTCTTCGACCGCGCGCATGATCCACCGGCGGGAGCCGCCACGGTAATTCGGCTGCTGCTTCATGCCGTTGAAGAACTTCGTGCCGATGACCAGATCCTCACGGCGGCCGTATTCGGCGATGGCCTTACCGACGATCTCCTCCGACTCGCCGTACGCGTAAATGTCCGCGCTGTCGATGAAGTTAATGCCGGAATCGATCGCCCGCCGAATAATGCGGACCGAGTCCTCATGGCTCTTGTTACCCCAGTCGCCGAACATCATCGTGCCCAGGCATAAGCGGCTGACCTCCACTCCGGTGCGGCCAAGATACGTCGTGGGTTGTGCAGTGTTTTTCTCAGACATATACCCCACACTACGCCCGGAGGACAGCACACCCGGGTCCCGGCAATTGACGGTGACGGCCTCACCTCCGGCTCCGTAGCGTGGGGTCATGGATTTCGAGCCGCGCCACGGTGCTGATCTATTTCACCGCGTATGCGCCCCGGAATCGCAGCATCGAACCTCAACGAAGCACGAACTGAGATGCTCCGAAAGCTTCGCTGGCGATTTCGGCAAACTGTTGAGCAAAGCTTCTCTCGGTGCGTATCACGACGAAGAGCTGAGGGCGGCGATTCCAGTAGTGGAGCGCTCACCGTGGGACCCAATCTGGAGAGACGGATGGCCTGTTGACTCTTACCTTTGCTGGTGGCCACGGCGCGGGCGTGGGTTGCGCGCTCGATCACGCAGGTGCGTTCCATGTGACTGAATAATGCTCCTGGCAACGTTATACCTGCCAGTACGGTCGGAGAGGCAGTGGACTAATAGCCAGCGATAAGGAAGCGAGCCGGTGTCCGCGCGGTGCCGGCCGGCGAGTATGCTGTTCGCGCATCCACTTCATGAGCTCCGGTCCGTCAGAAACCGTTCTGAGTAGCGATGAGACATTTTCCTGACCAGCGCGGGGAATGGAGATGGTGTGCCCGGAGCCGGCAAGGCAGATCCCGAAACGAACGCCTGTTGGTGAGTGCAGGTTTCTGACGGGAGCGTGTCCGCTGAGCACCGCCAACCCCCAATCTGCCAAGGCGCGACGGCCGTAGCGTTTCCTGTTCCCTCGAAGCGAGCCATCATAGAAAGAAGCTCCACTGTCAGGGGGCTGAAAGGCGAACAAGGTGAGAAAATCCGTTTCAGCGGTGAACCGGAGGGAGAAGCTGCTCTCCGGTATGTTGGCAACGGAGGCGATCGATTCCCGGAGAGTGAAGGGCTGTGACAGGTCATCGGCCTCGTCCATGGCCTCGGGATATTCAACGCATCGCAGGAGCCAAGCAGTCAATCCAGGTTCGGCTTTTACGTGCAATAACTCACTCATCAGCGCCCCCAATACAATTCATGCTGGAACTGAGCATACCGTCCACAAATCCTTCAGTCTGTGTTTGTATTCTTACCTACTATTTACCCGCATTGCCCGGGTGGCTTTTAGAAACGCGGGCAACAAAGAGTTGGAAGGCCGGATCAGCAGTGGCGGGCCGGAGAAGCCCGTGTACTCGATTGGGCAACATCTTTAGTCCAGGATCTTGCAGCGCAGCAGTACACAACTGTCTTTAGCAAGCGACAAGCAAGTTCGAGAAGCTCGGGGGAATGTTTTCCGTGATGTTTACCGGACCAGCCCCTTGTCTCACTTAATGACTGGGAGTTATTCGCCCGCTCGCACGATGGAGTATCCGTCGTCGCGGTGAATTAACCGGCGTCCGGCTCCATCGCTGAGATAGATCCATACTACTGAACAGTCATCGGTGCGCGTATCGAGCACACCGGTAATGCTTTCAGCTTGGCCTTGACGCAATCTCACGGGTTGTCCCGGGCGAAGTGCCGTCCAACTCTGCTGCCACTGTGAATTCACGTTTGCTTTCTTCATCGGCCGCGGTTCTCCGGTGTCCACAGGGGCGGGACTGCGTGGGCAGCGTATTCGAGACAGCGGGTGCAAAAGTAGCTCGCCTCTGCGAGTTGGATCAGCTCTCCTTCATCGCCGACCGATGCTGGAGTGAACTCTTCAATGTACAGATAGGTTTCTGTTTTGCAGTTGCCACATGCTGGGACCGCGGCCAGCTTGTGGTTCATCCGCCGATCGGTGGGGAGGACAGCTGAAGCTGTATCGGCGACCTGAGCTGCGCCGTGGCTCGGGACGTTTGTCTTGGCTTTAAGGTCGATGGGGTTCATGGTCATTACCTCGCTCCAGCGACCACGAACAGTCCGCAACGCTCGTCGATCGCTTTACAGGATTCCATGGGCCGCTGCTTAACCCGGTCTGTTCAGCCTACCCGTTTGGAAGGAGGCCAAAAAGTCCCCAACCGTTGCCGACCCGTTGTAGGTCGCCCCTCGATACCGATTTGAATATGCACGGTTACTAGCAGACCGTCGCGAGGCGCTCTCCAATGCACGGTCTGCTTGGGCCGAGGGTAGGTCGCAGCGGGGGTATTCGATTGGTCGAGGTGTTCGTCGCCATATCACGACCAGCGGCGGTTAGAGTGACCCCATGTGGACTTCCCGGCCGAAATTTCGTCAGGGTCGCAGGCGTTGGCTCACGACGGTCCCTCTCGCCATCGCCGGGGCCGCCTTCGCGGCTCCGTTCGTTGTGGCTGCTTCCGTGGTGGCCCTGGACTTGGTCAAGCAACGCGGTCGCAGGGAACGTGCGGCTCCACGGCCGGGTACTTTCCACTCGGGGGTGGAAGAGTCCGAGCTGAGCATCTATACAGATGGCGCCGCCGTTTACGACGACATGATCGACGCCATCAACTCCGCCCGGCATTCGGTTCTGATGGAAGCCTTTATTTGGAAGAACGATGAGGTCGGCCAGCGATTCGTCGATACCTTCAATGCAGCCGCCGGGCGTGGGGTGGATACTTACCTGATCTACGACGGGTTCGCCAATATGCTCGTGCCCCGCTCCTTCTACCGTCAACTCTCGGAGCAGATCCATGTCTACCGCCTGCCCGTCGTCGGCAGAAAGTTCTGGAAGGGGCCATTGCGCTATACCGGGGTCAACCACTCCAAGATCCTGGTCGTTGATGATGCCATCGGGTTCGTGGGCGGGTACAACATAGGCTCCCTTTATGCTCGGCAGTGGCGCGATACCCACCTGCGCGGGATCGGTCCCGGTTTGTGGGGACTACGCCAGTCGATTACACGCTTATGGAATGAGGCCCATGAGCCTGGCGAGCAGATTCCATGGATTCCTCCACACAGCTGGAAGCCGGAACTGAACGTGGCGGCCAATCTGCCGATACAGCTGGTCTACCCCATCCGCCACATGTATCTGATGGCGTTCGAAAAGGCGCGGGACCGCATTTGGCTCACCACACCGTATTTCATCCCGGACCAGCAGATTCTTGAAGCGCTGGTTGCGGCGGCTGAGCGGGGAGTCGATGTGCGCGTTATGGTGCCGAGAGACTCCAACCATGTTCTGGGCGACTGGGTGTCCCGCGGCTTTTTCGGGGAGCTGCTTGAGGCTGGAGTCTCCATTCTGCGGTACACCTCCAGCATGATGCATGCAAAGACGGCCACGGTTGATGGGCAATGGTCCACGGTCGGCACTGCCAACATCGACCGGCTGTCGCTGACCTTCAACTACGAGACCAATGTTGAGATCATAGATCCCAAGTTTGCCGCGGAGCTGGAGAAAGTCTTCAGAAGTGACGCCGAGCATTGTGAACAGCTCAGCTCTGCGTGGCACGACCGACACCCTATGGTGCGGGTGGCGGAGGCCGCTCTGGTGCCCCTGCGGCCATGGCTTTGAGCGTCACCGATGGACCCTCGAGCCTTAAATGCGCTTAGGCCCGAACACCATCTATATGTTCACATCCGCGTAAGGGCGCCATATCGACCCGTCGGTTCCCGGGATATCGTGGCGTAGAGTTGTACACGAGGCTGCACTGACGCCTTCAGCCTCACCGCCGGCGGGGCGGTAGAGCCTCACACCGTCCTGTCGGCACCCGACCATTGGGGGTTCGGTGGTCCGGTTACCGGGTCAGGGTGTGGATCCGCTGGCCGGAGCGAAGGGAAACGTTCCCAGAGCCAGTCGTGCAAACATACAGACCAGACTTGCCGAGTCGGATGTATTCCATGGGCCTCCGTTCGTCATCGCCGCCTTCATCGTATTCTCCTGTCGGCCACGGCCGGACCCCACCATGCAACCGGGAGCGGCAAGGATCAACCATTCGGGGTCAAACCGGGCATATCGTGTTAGCGACCGTTAAAAGTGCCTTGCACATTCCGGCGTTTTGTCACCCGTGGACTGCACAAACAGCACGATGGAATCGTGGCCAATGGTCGTATCGCTGCTGGCCTCGTATGATCCAGAGCCGCTGCCCTGCAGGTACGAAGCAATATTCAGGTCTCGGCCGGTACCCTTATGGAACGAAACGGTACTGGTTCGGCGGAGACGATGGAACGCCTGATTTCAACAGCCGACGTCGGCCGGATCACTCTGGAGACGGGACCGCCGTTCGCCAGCAACGTACGCAAATCCCAGGACTTCATCCTTGCCCATCCAAGACCGCCTCGACCTCGTCCAGGGTCAGGCCTTCAGCGCCCAAGTCCCCGGCCATGACGGCGTCCGTCGCGATGCTCACAAGCTGATATCTTCCGTAGCCGACGGTCCGAGGGTCGCGCAGCGGTGACTTCTCAAGTCGGAGCCCCTGACCCAGCGCCTTCCGGTCTGCCCGTTGCTCACGGATCTCGTGCTGCTGGTCTGATTCTCCAATGGCCATACTGAAAAGTATGGCCCGAAACTTACCGGATTTGAAGCCCACCATCCTGGCGGCGGACCAACTGACCCGAGGCCCCAGGCAGGCCATCGACGAGAGCTTGGGTGGGGCCAGCTGTTGAAATGCGCTGTTGTTGTTCCGGCTCCGTGACCGGCAACGTTTTTGGCAGAGATTCATTGCAGCTGCCAAACCTGCTCACGGAGGCGTGGGCGGAAACGCAGGGGCCGACCTGATGCGCTCTGTGCCCGTGCACGCCTGGTGCGCCGAATGAATGCAGCTGTACGTGATGGATATGAATTGCGTCGAGATCGGTCAGCGCTAGGGAATCAGCCGCACCACGGTCGGCAAAGATCCTGTGTGTCATTGTCGGTGGCTCGGCGGATTTCAACGGTCGGCATGTAATCAGTCAACAATGATGAAGGCTATTTGCGCTAGGGGTCGACTATTGGAACCGACAAGTTCTCGCCCAAACAAAATGGGTAAGTCCCCGAAGGGCGGCTGCACGGGCTTCTAGGCGCTTAGGTGCTCGTGTGCATGAGGCCATTTCCTATCTCGCTTAACCAATGTGCTCGTGCCCCGCCCCTGGCACTCTCGCTTCTGACCATCGATATTCCCAACCCAGCGGAACTGGTAGCGCGCCGCCGCTTCGGGCGTCGCAACGACCCAATGCGCGTTGTCGATGGTGTAGACCTCGTCCTGAATCGCTGCGAGCGCGCCATAAACGGCGGCAACGATGTTGTCTATGCTCTCGTAGGAACTATCGGTATCCAGTACGTCGCATCTTCGGCGATAGTTTCACGCCATCGCGCCATGTCGCGCGCGTTCGTTCGAGACTCGTACTCCTTCATGAAGGAGTACGAGGACGGCTACTAGTTCGTCCTTGGTGTCCGTCGGAGCAAGGCACCAGCCAGGTCCTTTGGCCATGCGGGCTGATCGAGCATCGCAACGACCAGCTGTCCACGTGGTGTGCGCAAGCGGATCCTCTTGCGGTGCTGGTTGTGAAGTGTTGAGGTATCAATATGGCGACCTTCGGTGAGCGGATACTCGACCGGGCATTCGGCCATCCGCAGGGCAGGCTTGGCCGACTCGGCGGGGCGATGATGGCACGGGCGAACGCGGCCACTGAACGGCGCATGGTGGAGCTGGCTGGCATATCAGACGGCGACATCGTGCTGGCGATAGGCTGTGGCCCCGGTGTCGGAGTCGAATATGCAGCCCGCGTGGCCGGCATGGTGATCGCCGTTGATCCATCAGAAACGATGCTCGCAGCCTGTCGCCGGCGCTGCGAGAATCTCTACGATCGTGGGGCGGTCAGGCTGAGCCGGGGCACCGCCCAGGACACCAGGCAACCCGACGCCTCGGCCGACATTGTCATGACGGTCAATAACGTTCAGTTCTGGCCCGATTGGCGGGCAGGCTTCAATGAACTGCATCGAGTAACGCGTCCCGGCGGGAGCCTTCTCATCTCTTCCCATGAGAAATGGTTGCCGGGCGGCCTCACCGCACTGGCTGCCGCAGTGAAGCGCGCCGGCTTCGACGACATCCGGACATGGACTTGGGAACCACCGGGCCGCGGCGCAACAACTGCAGTCCAACTACATGCACGCCAGTAACCTGACCGCACACCATTGCCGGCAGGTAACCAACAAGACAACACCGAATGGTCTCTGCCGTTCCGCTGAAGGATCAGTCAGCGGAACGGCCGGTGCGCTTCGATCCTTGTTCAGGGGTTCAGATGGTCGGTCGACCAGGGGCCGACAGCGGTGCCGAGTAAGACAGTGTCCTTCTCTGTGCCGTCGAAGTGCACGGCGTCACCGGGAATGTACAGGAAACTTCCCGCCGGATAGCAGGTGGCTGCATCGCGGTTGAGTGAGCTGCCATACACGAGTCAAAGTTCACCGCTGGCCACAACCAGGTGTGCGCCGGCAATGTGGGAGTGGGGTTCGTCCCGGACACCGGAAGGGATGAAGAAGGCGTACGTGAATATTATGCCGGGCTGGCGAGCGCCAACCAGAGTGGCTGAACGGGTGCCGTCACGGTTGGTCTGGTCCCAGAGGATGTTATCGATGGTCGTGGCGAAAGCGGTGCGCCGAGTGTTTTGGGTTCGTGAAGTCATACTACAAAGACGCCCAGAATACCGTTTCGTGAGGTCGACACTCATTCGAGTTGACGATCCCTTGGCGGGAATGGGGTGGTCAGGAAGTTACCGAGCTCCCGCACAAGGCGTTTGGGGCTTGTTCAGCGACGTGGTGGCCGGAGTCGATGCCGTGTCGGGTAACGTTTTCGGCCCAGTCCTTCCATATCGCCAGGGGGTCGCCGTAGAGGTCCTCCAGGTCGTCGTGGAGAGACCACAGCACCAACAACGGCTGCTGAATCCGGCGTCCGGCTGCCCGATCGGCCCGCTCGTGGTCAGCATCGATGGTCAATCCGGCGCGGTAGTCCTATAACATGCCGCGCACGACATCTGGGTCGTGGACTGCGACCCGGAACTCATCGTAATTCTCCGCACCCAGTGAGTTGGGGTCGCCGCGGTACCAGGCATCCGGGTCGGCGGTGATCACCCGGATGCGCAGCAGGAGGACGGCCGGGCCGGAACCGCCGTGAAGGATAAGCAGCTTCATGCCGTCCGCGTCAATCATCTCTTCAGCAAAGCCGTCAAACATCTCCCCGGTATGCCAATGGATAGTCAGGACGTAATCGGATCAAGAATGATCCGCCCACCGTATCGTCGTATCCCGCAGACGGATGCCCACTTAACGCATGAGCCGTCATTCAGCCGACCAGGGGCAGGCGGTTTCTGAGTTATGACAAAATGGGGACTGTTTGGTGTTCCAGTTTCAATGAACTGAAACGCCGACTGCGCAGCGTTTCAGGTGTTGCTTGCAGCGACCTTTTCCTGATGTGCCCGCTCGATGGCACGGTAGACAGCAGAGCATCCCAGCTGAAAACAGTTCGTACATACTGTGTCGTGCTACCTAGCCTTGGATCATCGGATTCGACTTCGAGAATATCCTCGGCACCTCCGGCGCAGGTTTGGCCGAGACCTACGAGAACACCATGAGGCGTCTTGCCTGGCAATTCATGAATGTGCGTGATGGGGCATCTACCCGCTGCCCGTCATGCCGATGGGATCGCTCTATGCCGTCTATGCAACCCAGTTCATGCACCAGACGATCCACGGCAACGCGACCATGTCAATCAGCATCGCCCCTGCCAGTGGCACGATGAGGAAGGCCTTCTCAGAACGGACGCCGAAGCGGCTATTGAATGCATCCATGTTGGCGAGTGCGTTCGGAGTGGCACCAAGGCCATGCCCGATGAGGCCGCTGACCATCGTCACGGAATCGTAGTTCCGGCCCATCATTCGGAAAACGACGAACACGGCGAACAGGATCAGGAAGACGACTTGGACCACTAAAATGATGATCAGCGGAAGTGCCAAGTTTGCCAGTTCCCAGATCTTCAGGCTCATCATAGCCTGAGTGAGGAAGAACCCAAGGGTGAATTTGGAGATCAGGTCGACGGAACGGTCGTCGATTTTGAACCAGCCCAGCTTGTCGTTGATATTGCGGAAGATCACGGCGATCACCATTGCTCCGACGTAGGCGGGGAGCGCAAAGCCGGTCACATCCGTGAACCAGTCGCCGAGCAGTATGCCCATGACCATGATCACGCCGATCATCACGGCGATGGCGAGCATGTCGCGATACCCAGCGGCATGCTCGGGCTCGTCGGTCGAGCCTTGGTCCTCAGCGATGTCGGCACCGGCCGAGCCGCCGCCGGAGAGCACACCGACCTTCAGCTTGTCTTCGCTGGGAACAGTGACTCTGCGCCGTTTCATGAGCCACCCGGCGATCGGTCCGCCCAGTAGACTGCCGGCGACGAGGCCGAATGTCGCGGCGGCGATTGCGACCTCCGTCGCACCGGTTGTACCCATCTGTTCAGCTGTCGGGCCGAACGCAGCCGCGGCTCCATGGCCACCTTCCAGGCTGGTTGCACCGGCCATGATCCCCAGCATCGGGTCGACGCCTACGGCGTTGGCCATCCCAATGCCGATTAGGTTCTGCATGATCGCCACTGTCCAGCAGGCGATCAGATAGACGACTAGGAGCTTCCCACCTTTCTTCATCATCGCGAGGCTGCCGCCTAGACCGATCGTTGAGAAAAAGGCCACCATTGCAGGAGTCTGCAAGGTGGTGTCGAACTCGATCTCCGCGACACCGGTCTGCCGGAGGAGCAGTGCTAGCAGAGCAAAGAAGAAGCCGCCGATTACCGGCCCAGGGATGGAGAAGCGGCTGAGGAATCCGATGCGGTTTCGTGCTATTTCACCCAGCAGGAGCAGGATAAGTGCCAACGCAGAAGATTGGACGAGATCCAGTTCGAAATTCATGATGAGGCGTCCTTGGTGGTGATGGTGTGGTTTATGAGGCGCGCCGCGGATCTCGCGGTGCGGCCATCGACGTCGAACGAAGGGTTCAGTTCGGCGATGTCAGAGTGGAGTAGCTTTCCGGACTCGGCGGCGACGCGGAGAACATCGCAGATGACATCCATGGACACGCCGTATGCTGCCGGTGCGCTGACCCCGGGAGCGACGGCGGCGGGGAGGGCATCGAGGTCGAGTGTCAGATACAGATGATCGACGTCGTCAATGAATCGTCGCACGAAGGAAATGACCTCAGCCAACCGGTCCAGCCGGCACTGCTCGTCGAGCATGTAAGTCACGCCCAACTCACCCGCTCGATCGAAGAGGAACCGTGTGTTCGACGTGGGGCTGATGCCGACCGCCGCGTAGCAGAAGTCCCGGCCCGCGGCTGCTTCGTCCTGCGCTATCTGGGAAAATCCCGTCCCCGATGTCGCTCTCTCGTCCACGCGCAGGTCGAAATGCGCATCGATGTTGAGGATTCCCAGCTTCCTGCTGGGGTCGTTGTCGAGGGCACGCGCGATGCCTGAATAGCTCGCATAGGCGATCTCGTGACCGCCTCCCAGCCCGAACGTAAAATGACCGTCGGAGAGCGCCCTCGTGATCAGGTTCGCGAAGTCCCGTTGTCCCGACTCAAGATCGTCACCCGACACGACCGCGTCGCCGGCGTCATAGAGCGGGGCCGAATCATGCCGGGCCAGTGAGGCTAAGGCTTCCCGCAACGCGTTGGGGCCCTCGGTCGCCCCCACGCGCCCTTGGTTGCGCCTAACTCCCTCGTCACTGGCGAACCCGACGATGACACTGCCGGGTACGGCATTCGGAACATAGGGCGAAATGGAATTGTGCCATCGAGCGTGTTCCAAGCCTGGCCCGTCGTCACGACCTTTCCAACTGTCCGATCTGCACGACGTCATAGGTGTCCTCCACTCAGGTTCAAGGCGGCCTCTCTTACCTGCCGCACCAGTTGTTGTTGACGGTGATGGATGCGGTTTGCCGGTGCCATGAGCGTGACAGTGCCCCGTATCCGATCATCAGCGTCGGTGACCGGCGAGCTAACTCCCCAGACTCCCTGATCGAGTTCGCCCAGGCTGATGGCGAACCCGTCTCGCGCCGCCCGATCGCAGGACTCACGGATGCGCAGAATGTCGCTGTCGTCGAGCCGATACGTCTTGAAGACAGCGGATCTGGACTCCTCGCAAAGTCGGGAGAGTATGGAGATCGCCGTAGCTCCACGAACCAGTGGCTGAGATGCGCCTACCGAAAAGCAGCACCGCAGAGTATTCCGCGACTCAACGGCCTGAACACATAGCGCTTCGGTCTCCTGTGGTACGACGAAGGCCACGAGTTCACCGGAAGAGTTGGACAACTGCGTCAACCGACTGGTGATCGCGCCCTTCTCCAAGGTCTCGTCTCGATAGCGTGCGGCGAGTTTGACCGAGGTCGGCCCGGCTCCGTAGCGGCCGACGGTGCTCTTGTGCAGAAAACCCGAGTCGACCAAGGGGCCCAAAAGCCGATACACGGAGCTCAAGGGGATTCCGGTTCGGTCGACGATCTCCTCAACCGAGGCATCCGGAACAGTGGCCAACGCTCGTAGGATTGACAGCGAACGTACGACAGACTGCCCCTGTGCAGACTCGTGGTCCATCGCATCCGCCTTTCACTCGTAAGTCGCGGCAAAAAAGAACCGCTGGTACATCTAAAAGCCCGTTGGGGAGAGTACGCAATGCAGATTTCTCAAATGTTGAGAATTCTGTGGTGCAGACGGCATCGGGCTACGGCGGCGTTTCACGCGTGAGGTCGGTCAGCGCCTTGTTCGAGACGTATTCATTGGTGCAAGGCTGGAGGGTGGTGGGTGCGTCAATCAGTGCACTCCGTTGCACCCGTCGTCGCTGGCGGTGCTGACCCGTACCCCCACAGGCGAGGCAAGGACAACGCGTCCGGCGACTGCTGCGCGGGGAATCGGTCTGCCACGTGCCGCAGGAGGACCCCGCATAGTCAGGCGCGATGTCATCGTGCTTTGGCCACATTCCCGCCGCTCCTGGCGGTCGGTTCGCCCAGCGGCGAAGATCCGCCGCCCGTTCCGCCGGTCGAGCCGATGCCCCGGCCGCCGGTGCGGACGATCAGCCCTGAAGAGGAGGCGGCGATCCATGCTCGCGCAGACGCCGTGCCGGCGCACGTGCCTGACCTCCTCGCCGAGCTCGACTAGCCTTGAACCATGGGATTCGACTTCGAGAACGGCACCTCCGGCGAAGGCCTGGTCGAGACCTACGAAGACACCGTCGCCGAGGTCATCTACTTCGACGAGCCGATCGAGGATCTCGACGACTACGGGCCCCTGCCCCCGCTGACTTCCTCTCCTGAGCCGCGTCCCGACGCTTTCTGAGAATCCCGCGACAGCAGTAGCATCCGTATCGAATGCTGCATCGGGAACACCGCCAATCCCATGGCTCACGTCCGTGCAACGGTCGTACACTGGATGTATGACTTCGAAGTTGACTGACTACATCGAGGCAGGCAAGGCCCTCGATGCCGACGAACGCGAGATCGCCGCACTCGCGCTCCAGCAGGTCGACGAAACGGAGCAGGCCGAGGTCGATGCCGCCTGGGACAAGGAGATCGGTCGTCGGTTCGATGAACTGACGAGCGGCAAGGTCGTGCCGGTCAGCGGTCGTGAGACCATCGCCATGGCGCGGGCGCGGGCGCGGTCGGCGGCCCGGCGCGCGTGACCCTCGACCGGAACGAGCACCCCGAGGCACGTGAAGAGTTCCTGGATGCCCACGAGCGCTACCTGGGAGTAGGGGACGGCAGACTCGGTGACGAGTTTGTCGACGCGGCTGAAGCCGCAGCGGAGTTGATCCTCCGGTGGCCAGAGGCCCCGCCGCCGTACGGTGGCCAGCGGCGCGATCCGATGATCCGCACGTGGCACCTCGACAAGTTTCCCCATCGGCTCCTCTACGTTGTCCGGGACGGCCTCCGGGTCATTGACCCAAAGTGCACACGTGGTGGCTGAAAATGAGCGCAAGAAGCACAATCTTCCGGCGTCAGGGTAGTTGGGAGGACGTCATCGAATGGGTTGGAACTTCTCATTCACCCCACACGGTGTGTCCATTCCGGATGCGATCTTCCACGACGACATATCGACCTGACTGTCGATGGTGTCCATTTTGGGAGTGACATCCTCTCGGAGGGGACGAGCGGGAATCGATCTGCAGAAGGGAACATCGACTTTCATGCCCGGCGAACCCCATGTGTCGGTGTTCACTGGCCTACCCGCAGGCGACAAGCTTGTTGAGTTATGGTTACCCCATAATGAGTCGGTCGAACTGCTCGAACTACGGACAGACGCACCCGTGAACGCTGCTCCGACTGCAGGACGGATTGGGGCTCATCACGGCAGCTCTATTAGCCAAGGCGCGAATTCGAGTATGCCTGCCCGGACGTGGCCGGCGATTGCAGCGCACATCGGCGTCCAATTACACAACCTCAGTCTTGGGGGAGGGGCTCTTGTCGATCCCTTTCTTGCCCCAGTCATCCGTGACACCCCAGGTGACCTCATTAGCGTCAAGCTTGGCATCAATCTTGTAAATCTGGATCTGATGCGTATGCGGGCTTTCGAGTCGGCAGTCCACGGATTTCTTGACACGATTAGAGATGGTCATCCAGACACACCCCTCGTCCTTGTCTCGCCCATATTCTGCGGTATTCATGAAGATACGCCCGGTCCCGGAGCCCTCGATCCGGACACGTTCAAGTCAGGTCGCACTAAAGTGATTGCAACAGGAAATCGGGAGGAATCAAAGCAGGGGCGTCTGACCTTGCGCACTATCAGGGCTGCCCTTGCGTTGCTTGCGGAACGGCGATCTGCGGATCCGAACTTGCACCACCTCGACGGCCTTCAGTTATACGGTCAGGCGGATGCTGCGGAGCATCCGCTGCCAGACGCTTTACATCCGGATACGCTGACGCATAGTCTCATTGCTGAACGATTTGCCGCTCACGCCTTCTCCGACTCCGGGCCGTTCGGCGGCAAGACGGTAACAGGTCGAGCCCGATGTCCTTCTGCCGGACAGTCATAAGGAGCTCCTTGGGTGTACTACGGGTCGGGCGCATCATAGGTCTTCCGGCGTGCGCTGCCTGACGATGCCAGTGTGCAAACGCTGCTACGAAGGCCACCAAAGAATTTCTCAGACGGTAGGTGCAGATGAGGAGAATCTTATGATTTGCGATTACGACGTCGTCGTCGTTGGTGGCGGCCCCGCCGGCAGCCCCGCTGCAATTCAGGCCGCTCGTCTGGGTGCCCGTACTCTGTTAGTGGAAAAGAATGGCGCGTTGGGCGGAACCACTACCGTTGCGGGCGTCGCGCTTCCAGGATTGTTTCATGCGTGGGGCCAACAGATCATCGCAGGCATCGGATGGGATATGGTTCGCCGGTCAGTCGAGGTGGCGGGCTGGCAGTTGCCAGATTTCACGCAGTGGCAGCTACCACACTTCAAGCTCCAGGTACCTGTCAGCCCTGCCATCTACGCATCTGTCGTGGACGATACCGTTCTCGCCTCCGGGGCGCAGCTGCTGTTGCACACGATGCTGGCCGACCTCTCGTTCGAAGATGATCATTGGCGGGTTACTCTGTGCACGAAAGAAGGATTGAAGAGGGTTACTTCATCGCGGATTATTGACGCGACCGGGGACGCTGATGCCGCCGGGCTCGCTGGACTCGCCCGCGTTTCCAATCGAGAGACTCAGCCGGGGACCTTAATGGTTCGGTTAGGTGGCTACGACAGTGCTGATCTTGACTACGGAGTACTTGACGCGGCCTACGACCGAGCTATTTTGGACGAGACGCTGCTGGAAAGTGACCTGGGCTCGTCAGAAAGCCCGATGCGATCTTTTCTACGGAAACGCGGACAAAACGCCATTCACGTTCTTGATGTTGGAGAAGCGACGAGTGCCGGTAAAACGAAGACCGAAGTTTCGGGACGCCGCACACTGAGGCGCATCTATAGATTTTTGGTGGCTCAGCCAGGTCTGGAGCGTCTGAGCATCGACCAATGGGCTATTGAGACCGGTGTGCGGGAGACACACACCATTGATGCGCTCGCCCACATCACCGCAAAAGAATACACAGCCGGGAAGCTGTGGCCCGATGCAGTGTGCTATTCCTTTTATCCGATCGATGTTCATCAGCCGGATGGAGACGGAATTGACATACGCCCCCTTGCATTCGGAACCTTCCCCACCATACCTCGTGGAGCTATGATCCCGCGGGATAACGGTCATATAGCTGTGGCGGGCCGTGCAGTAGCCGGTGACCAACAGGCCAATTCCGCCTACCGCGTACAAGCCTCCTGCATGGCAATGGGTCAAGCGGCCGGTGTGATGGCAACCCTCGCTGCACGCACCGGGGCCGAGCTTCAAGAGGTACCTATTGACCATATTCGGGAAGTGCTTCAAAGCAGCGGAGCCATCGTTCCAGATCCCAAGTCGGCGATCAACACCGCAAGCCGGTAGATAGGTGTCCTGGCTCTGAAGCACACGGAGGTCGGAGCTTTTGCGCACCTGCCCCTTAACTTACTGCTGGGAAACTGATCAATGGACCCAACCATCCAGTCGAGTGCCCGGCAGCTACGCCCGTACCACTCACGATGGATGCCGCATAACCGAGCGAGAGCTAATGCTTCGCCAATCCAAGTGAAGCGCGCTGGGCGCGCCCCGGCGAGTGGAAAGAACATTAACCAGGACAGCGCGGTCACTGGTGTCGCGCCAGCGCCATGCAAGGCTCGAACCTGATCTAGGTTTTTGTGGCTGATGTTGGAAGAAATACATCGTTGCTCGCCGAAGGCGCACAACCGCATGAGCGGCGGATCAAAAGATCAGTGGGGAAAACTGTGTGTTCGTTCTCTCCAGCTGATTCCCGCCGGAGCAATGTTTCAATGGCAGCCGCAGCCATGGCATGGATTGGCTGACGCACGGCGGTGAGTGCCGGCCACGTGTATTCGGATTCTGACGACGCGTCGAACGAAATCAGCGCGATATCCTGCGGCACCTGCAGACCTGCTTCGTGCAGGGCACGCAGGACGCCGGCGGCCTGTGTGTCCGAACTGGCAAAGACCGCGGTGGGTGGTTTCCGGGCGGTGATCAGGCGCTGCCCCGCTTCATAGCCACCTCTCCGGCTGAAAGCGGCCCGATGCACAGTTCCCTCCGTGAGCCGAGCTTCTGTCAATGCCTGCCGCCAACCTTTCTCCCGGCCATCGACAGAGGCTACAGGACTGGTTCCCATGACCAGATCGATATCCGTGTGGTCATGACTGATGAGATGATCCACGGCCGTGCGAGCGCCTTGGACTAGGTCGACTCCGATAGACGCGAGGCCGGGCAACGGTTCGTGACGGTTCAAGAGAACGGTTGGAACCCCGGACTCCTTAAACCGCTCCAGGTCCGGTTGCGGCTCTATGCTGGCCAGGAGGAGGCCATCGACCCCGCGGGAGGAGAGACTTTGAACGTGTTTGCGTTCCTTGTCAATGGAACCGTTCGAGTTGGTTAGCAGCACGGCGTAGCCGAGCTCGTTGGCTGAATTTTCCAGCGCGTGGGACAGCTCGGCGAAGAACGGATTACTGCTGTCCGGAATGACCAGTCCAAGCATCTCTGTGGAGCCAAGTTTCAATGCGCGGGCAGCGCCGTTTGGTTGGTATCCCAGCAACTTGATTGCTTCCCGGACCCGCGCCTCCGTCGCCGGTGCCACTTTCTTAGGGCGGGCATTGACAACGTAGCTGACAACAGCCGTACTCACACCTGCGTAACGGGCAACATCCTTGCGCGTGACGGCCTGACGGACCCCTGAGTTCAACATCTTGGGGCCTCTGCCTCTCGTGCGACCCTTTCGGGATTTGACCCCCGAGCCGGGTACACGGAACTGCGGTTCATCATGAATCAGTATTCAGCATGACCGGTGGGTCGCCAAAGTCGGGAATGGGGAGGCGTTGGCCGCTCTGGTTGGCTGACTGGTGCGCGATGATGCCCGGCAAAGTGAACCGGGCTGCGACCCAGGCGTTGACCGGCGGAAGTGTCTCGGTTTCCACCGCGGTGACGAAGTCATCGACCAGGAAGTGGTGGCTGCCTTCGTGCCCGTTGGGAGCTCCGTGGAGTTCGGCCGGGAGGCGCTTCACGTCATGGACTGGCGCGTGGCCCGAGGTGAAGGCGTCACGCAGTTCGAGGGCGACATTAGCCAGCGCTGGATCATCGGCGGACATCGTCGAAGAGGTATCCACTTCGGCAGACACGTCGTAGACTTTCTCCTTGTCCTGCCAGACCGATACCCGTGCCAGTTGCTCGAAACTCCCTTCCGTACCGAAGTAACGGAACCGGGATTCACGCATATGGGAGGGATATCCCACCCGCCGCATCTCGTTAGTGCGCATCACGCCGCCGTCGGATAACTCAAACATGGCGGTGGCATTGGAGAAGTCGTTGTGGAATATGCTGACGTTCTTGTCAAAGACCCCGTCGTCATGCTCATCCTTGACGCCGATGCAGCTGACGCTGACAGCATGCGCGTCCAGCGCGCCGAGCACACCGCCGATCGAATGGGTGGGATAGAGCATGGGTGGGTAGCTGGCTGTCTGCTTCCAGTTCTCCCCGCCGCTGTACTGGTACGCGGCGTAGAAGCCCAGGTCCATGTCGTGGACATAATCGCCCTCGGAATAGAACACCCGGCCAAACTCGCCCGTGTTGAGCTTCTTCCGGGCGTAAACGGTGGCCGGGTTGTAGTAACTGGTCTCACCCATCATGTAAATTAGGCCGGTCTCTTTGACGGCAGTGATGATATCGGCAATTTCCGTCTCGGTCACCGCCATCGGCACTGCTGAGTAGACGTGCTTGCCGGCCCGGAGCGCCTGCACCACCAACGGTCCGTGAGTCCAACGCTGGGTGAAGATGGCGACGGCGTCCACGTCGCTGGCCAGCAGGGCGTTGAAGTCCTCCACTGTCCCGTCGAGTCCTTGACGCTCACATAATTCTGCCGCCCGGCCGGCTTCGATATCACTGACCAGCATTTTCCCCACGCCGGGGTGCAGCCTGAACAACTTCACGAACGTGCCGGCGAACTGGCCCGCTCCGAGTATGCCGATAGACACGGCCATGATGTGTTCCTCTCTGCTTTGGTATGGGAGCCGGTTCCGCGACTCACCGCTAGACGGCGAGCATACCTTGGCTTCCATTGGTTCAGTCCATAACTACACAATTTACTCGAGAAACACGAGACTTACAACGGATTCGAACAGTTCCGATGGACGACGCAAATTCAAGCATCAAACCTCTTGCCTACGTCAAGTTGCACGTGTAAATTTACTTCCACTGTTGGTTGGATCACAGCGCGACGACGCTTCCCATGGTTTGGCTGACGATCGCTTCGGCGTTCGAACAAACTGAAGACAGAACCCGGACGCGACCTCTGGCGGGCTCCGTTATGAGGCTGGCGACGTAGGTCCCAGTACTGGAAGCGAAGTTCGCTGCGCACCGCCGGGTGTCGATGAGGGACCCAGCCTAAAAGTTGCTCAGGAGGAGATATCGATGGCTACAAAGCGGAAGCTAACAGGTATGGGCGCTGCCTTGTGCTCAGGCGCTCTAGCTCTGACAGCGTGTGTGCCAGGCGGCGGTGGGGGCACTCAAGATGAAACGAGCGGGACCGGCAACAACGACCAGACGCTGCGCATCGGTGTGCGCGTGGCGGGCCACAATTCATTCGATCCCTCGCAATTGCAAGGGGGTTTCGAAGTGTTCTGGGCCAGCGTGTATGACACGTTGCTTCAGCGCGCGCCCAGTGGAGAATTCCGCCCTGGAGCTGCCACAGAGTGGAGTTACAACGAGGACAATACGGTCCTGACTCTGACCCTGAGAGAGGGGATGACTTTTGATGATGGCTCACCGGTTAACTCGCAGGCAGCAATTGCCACACTGAAGCACATCAAAAACGGTACCGGCACTAACGCGGGATTGCTTAAAGCCATCGAGAATTTCCAGGCTCCGAATGAGAGGACACTAGTGCTGCGTCTCTCAGAGCCGGATCCTGGACTTCTCGATTCGTTGGCCGCATCAGCGGGCGTGGTCGCCAATCCGAAAAAGCTCGACGACGAGTCGATCGGCGGATCACCGGCGGGGTCCGGTCCTTATAACCTCAACCCAAATCAAACAACTACGGGTGCCAGTTACACGTTCACAAAAGATGATTCCTATTGGGACGCTTCCGACTATCCCTACGAAAAGGTTGTAGTCAAACCTCTGACCAATGCAACAGCCCGATTGAACGCGCTGAAGTCCGGCCAAGTCGACTCAGCTCCGATAGAAGCTTCAATGGCCGCAGAAGCAAAAGCCAGCGGCATGGATATCACAACCCAGGCTTTGCATTGGGCTGGTTTCATGATCGTAGACCGCAGCGGACAAAAAATCGAAGCCCTCGGTGACGTACGTGTGCGCAAGGCGATCAATATGGCTTTCAACCGTGATGCAATTGTGGAAAACCTGGCGTTGGGTTATGCGGAGCCGACACAGCAGATCTTCAAACCATCCAGTGCAGCTCACGTATCAGAGTTGGAAGGTATATACGATTACAATGTGGACAAGGCTAAGAAGTTGATGGCTGAAGCCGGCTACGAGGATGGATTCGAAATCACCCTTGCGTCAGCGCCATTTTCCCAGGTGTATGAGCCAACGATTAAGGATTCTTTGGCCGCTATCGGTATCAAAGTGAACTTCGAAAGCGTGCCGACCGATCAGGTGCTTCCGAAGCTGCTCAGCGGGGAGTATCCAATGTTTTGGGCCTCGCACCCCTCCCGGTTCCCGTGGTACGACATCAGTCGCCAGGTGGCCCCAGGCGCGATTTGGAACACTATGGGTGCCGAAGACCCCCGACTCAACGAGTTGATCAACAAGGCGAAGACGGCAACCACCGAGAAAGAGGCCAACGCGGCGTACCAGCAGATCGGCCGCTTCTTGACCGAGAACGCATGGTTCGCTCCTATCCTCCGACCTGAAATACTCACGGCAACGAACGCTGAGACCGACGTGAAAGTCCAGGTCGGTTCACCCGACCCATATGTCCGGAACTATAGCCCCGCCAGCGAATAATCTTCGGTGTGCGCCCTGGCATCCTAAAGGGGGTGAACTAATACATGTTTACATTCGTGATGCGGAACCTGCTCAATGGGGTTACTCTCATATTCGTAGTTACCGGTGCCACGTTTCTCCTCATCCATATGAGTGGCGGCAACATCGCCCGCAATATTCTCGGGGATGATGCAACCATCGAAGAGGTCAAAGCAAAGGCTGCAGAACTGGGCCTCGACCGTCCCCTGCTGACGCAGTATTGGAACTGGCTGTCGGGTGTACTGTCGGGCGACTGGGGAAATTCATACTTCTCCAGCCAGTCCGTCGCGTCGGCAATGAACACCCGCCTTCCCGTTACCCTGTCTCTCATATTTCTCTCCATCGCTATCACAGCGGTGGTAAGCGTAATACTCGGGACTTGGGCCGCCAGCCGCGGGGGAGCCGTGGACCGTTTAGTCCAATTCCTGTCAGTCGCGGGATTTGCTCTGCCGAACTACTGGATCGCATTGGTCCTGGTTCTGCTGGTTGCCTTGCCGTTACAAGGCATTTTCGCCGCCACAGGTTATGTGCCGCTTAGTGAGTCATTCACCGGTTGGCTTTCCACGATCACACTTCCCGCTCTGGCAGTAAGCATTGGCGGAGTTTCTTCGGTCGCCCAACAGGTGCGCGGTTCAATGCTGGACACATTGCGCCGGGACTTCATCCGAACACTGCGTAGCCGCGGGGTCAGTAGGAACGCGATACTTTACAGGCACGCGCTGCGCAACGCTGCTTCACCAGCCATGACAGTCCTATCGTTACAGTTCATTGCCATGCTGGGCGGTGCGGTGATTATCGAGCAAATCTTTGCGTTGCCCGGCTTAGGTTCATTAGTGACAACTGCGAGTTTGCAAGGTGATATACCCATCGTCATGGGTGTCGTCACTTACATGGTGGCAGTCATCGTCATCGTCAACTTAGTCATAGATTTTGCCAACGGCTGGCTCAACCCGAAAGCGAGAATCGAATGACCGCTGATACGCCGCGGGATATCGCGGGTCCGCCGACCGGGCGTGACAAGCTTGGCAGCGGCCTGCTCAGAAACCCCATGGGACTCGTCTCGTGCGTTGTGCTTGCGCTGATTCTGGTAGTGGGCGTCTTCGCCCCATGGATCGTTCCGTTTGACCCCGAAGCAACCAATTTGCAGCGGACAAACACTCCACCAGGGGGAGCGTACTTGCTGGGGGGAGACGGGTCAGGGCGGGATATTTTATCCCGTCTCATCGCGGCGACCAGGGTCACGGTCGTGGCCTCGATTTTAGCCACCGGAACTGCGATGATCCTGGGAGTTAGTGCCGGCTTGCTGGCCGGATACCTTGGAGGCGCGGTGGACGCCACTTCGTCATGGGTCGCTAACATGCTCATGGCGCTGCCGGCCATCGTCGTCCTGATCGCCCTGTATGCGGTCACAGGCGCTTCTACGAGTATTTCGATGATCGCATTCGGCGTTCTCGTTGCTCCTTCGTTCTTTCGACTGGTGCGCACCCTTGTCGTAGGGGTGAAAAACGAACTGTATGTCGATGCCGCCCGTGTATCAGGTCTATCCAACCTCCGTATTCTCAGCCGTCACGTGCTCTACGTCGTCCGGGCACCGATCATTATTCAAGCATCCTTCGTGGCGGGCGTCGCTATTTCCATGCAAGCCGGCCTGGAATTCATAGGTCTCGGCAATCAAGGGCAGCCAAGTTGGGGAGGGATGCTGAAAGAAGCCTTTGACAACCTGTACGTGGCACCCTTGCAACTGGTCTGGCCCGGCTTGATGCTCGGTATCACCGTTTCCGCTCTGGTTCTGCTTGGCAACGCGCTCAGGGATGAGCTGGAAGGATCACGCAACGTTCGCCAAAAACGCCCAACTTCAGTGATCCCGTCCAGTAGTGATGGTGATACATCGAATGCCCTGGCTGTGTCTTCTAAGCACGATAATAATGTTCTCTTGTCGCTGGAAGATCTCAAGATTGCGTATCCGATGTCGGGGGGCCAAAGCAAAGAGGTCGTTCACGGCGTCACTTTGCGAGTGCATACGGGGGAGGTGCTTGGCCTGGTGGGAGAGACTGGCTCCGGCAAATCGCAGACAGCCTTCACCACATTGGGGTTGTTGCCTCCTGACGCGAGCATGTCCGGAACAGTCTCCTTCCGGGGAACCAGGCTCGTCGCTCAGAACGAGAAGCAAATGGCTAAAATGCGTGGAAAAGTGATTGGCTACGTTCCACAAGAGCCCATGAACAACCTGGATCCATGCTTCCGCGTCGGTCAACAACTCATCTACGGTCTGCGGGCTGCCACAGGGCAGAGCAAGGCAGAGGCAAAAACACGACTGCTGAAGCTGCTGGACCGAGTAGGAATCTCCGATCCGCAGGCAACTTTTGCCGCATATCCACACGAAATCTCGGGCGGAATGGCTCAACGGGTCCTGATTGCGGGTGCCGTCGCCAGCAAACCAGAGTTGCTCATCGCAGACGAACCGACAACTGCGCTCGACGTAACCGTCCAAGCAGAAATCCTCGACTTACTCCGTGAACTACAATCCGAACGCGGCATGGGTGTGATGCTCGTCACGCATAATTTCGGAGTGGTCGCCGATCTCTGCGACAGGGTAGCAGTCATGCAGAACGGGAAGCTGGTTGAGACTGGCAGCACCAGCGACGTGTTCGCTGATCCTAAACACGACTATACGAAAATGCTGTTGGATTCAATCCTCGACCAGGATCAACTACGAACGGAGCTACGAACAGGCGGAAAGGTATCGACATGAATCCGCTATTAGCCATCGAAGATCTGCGCGTGTCTTTTGGAAGCGGACTTGGGCGTCGTCATGCCAAGGAGGTATTGCACGGAATATCAATGTCAATTGAAGCCGGAGAGACATTGGGACTCGTGGGTGAATCGGGATCGGGCAAGACTACGATAGGCCGCGCTGTACTGGGACTGACTGCTGCATCGGGCGGTCGCATTGTTTTTGATGGCCAGCAGATTAGCCATCTCAATATGGCACAGCGGCGGAAGCTGGCCAAGAATCTTCAGGCCGTTTTCCAAGACCCATATACCTCGCTGAACCCAGCGTTGACCATATCCGACGTACTAAGTGAACCGTTAATAGCTCAAGGTAGCGGGAGCAGCGAAGCCCGTACGGTTATTGCAGACTTGCTGGATAAAGTTGGATTGCCGAGTGATTCAGCCCGCCGCCTGCCGCGGGAATTCAGCGGAGGGCAGCGTCAACGAATTGCGATTGCCCGTGCATTGGCTCTTGACCCCAAGCTGATCGTCTGCGACGAGCCAGTATCCTCGTTGGACTTGTCGACCCAGGGAAAGGTCCTGGACCTGCTGATTGAGATTCAAGAGCGAACCGGAGTTGCGTACCTCTTCATATCGCATGACCTGGCAGTAGTGCGTCACATCAGCCACCGGGTGGCTGTGTTGCGTGGCGGGCATATCGTCGAGACCGGCAGCGCGCGGCAAGTGACGTCCGAACCCGAACATGCGTATACCAAACAACTGTTGCTGGCCTCACCCGTCGCCGACCCCATCGCACAAAAGGAGCGCCGTGAACGTCGTAGCCGTCTAACAGCATTAGATTCTCCAAGCGACCGTTTAGTGAAGGACGCTTGAGCAGAGGCTACCGACCACCTGCGACTAATTCTTTTCGTTGCGATCCGCCTGAACTACCAGCGTTGATGCGTCGTCGTCGATATCGAGAGCCCGTATGGCCAAGTGACTATCACGGCTGGGCGGTGCATCGAGGGGCAGCCTGACGTTCGATGAAGCAGCGGCAAAGTCAAGCTCGTGCAAATCGTGAAAATGATCGGTGGCCAGCTGCCGGCATCCGTCCAAGGCTGTGCCGGTTCGCACGTTGTATGCAAGGTTCCGTGTCTCCGCCGGATCGCGTTGGCGGTCGATCAGAAATTCCCGCTGATCCGGTGCCGACCAAATGTATTTCCATTCATTGGTTATTGTTGCATACAGACCCAAGTCTTCCCGCTGGTATTGTCCGAAGACCGTCCGGGGCGGGTCAATACTGAGGAGAGACGACCCATCCACGTCCGGCGCGGGTAGTCCTGCCAGTTGGGCAATGGTGGGCCTGATGTCAATGAGGCTGACCGGATTCGTCACTTCTGTTGATTCGAACCCCGGGCCGTTGCAGATCAGCGGGATTCGTGCGGCCGCATCCAGAAACGACCGTTTGCCGAAGCTCGCGTAGTCGCCGAGCATCTCACCATGATCCGCTGTCAGTATGACCACCGTGTCCTGCCTTCTCCCCGTGGTCTCGAGCGCTTCGAGGATTCTTCCAATTTGGAAGTCAACGTAACTGATTGAGGCATAGTAATAGGCCCGCAGCAACTGCCATAAGCGACGGTCTTGACCCCCGTCACGGAACTTGTACCTGTTCTGAAGCCGGTTGTAAGCCGTCATCAGGCCGGGGGCACCGGGCGGATCATGAGGGTCCGGCATCAGGGAAGGCTCATACATGCGATGCCAGGGGGAGGGGGGAGCGAATGGTGGATGGGGCGCAATGAAGCTCGACCACAACAGAAACGGTGTGTCCTGGTCGGCGGCGCTCAAAAAATCGATGGATCTGTCCGCTACCCAGCGCGAGTAGTGCAGTTCCTCGGGAACAGGAGAGAGTTGCGGAACATAGTACATTTCGTCCCGCAACCCGTGCGGATACTCGACATATCCATAGCCGTTCCGGGCGACGAATTCCAGGTAATCGTCACCGCCGGGGTCGAGAAACTCTTCGCCACGATCGCGGGATTGGAAACCCCGCTTGGCTTGGGCATCAGGTGTGAAATGCATTTTGCCAACGCCATGGGTCCTGTATCCGGCACCGGATAGTTCATCCATGAAAGTAGCTGAGTCTGGCATTGGATCGCCGTTGGCAAAGCAATGATTGGTCTGCGGTTCGTTTCCGGTTACGAAGCTGGCACGTGCCGGGACACAGACGGGCGAGGGAGTGTATGCCGAGCTGTAAATGGCACTGTTTGCGGCGAGTCGGTCAATGTTCGGCGTCTTCACCACAGGATTGCCGTAAGCACCGAGTGCGTCGGCACGCAACTGATCGCAGAAGAGCACAAGAAAATTCGGTGCCGTCATCGGTTCTTCCGTTCGAATCGGTCAAGGTGTGTGTATGGTCGAGCGTCGGCTCACTTGACTCGCAGTGACCGAGGCATGCCCTTATTACTAAGTCTGAAGCTTAAAACGATTCATAATGCAATACAAGTAGCCGATCCAGCGGTCGTCAAGAGCCGAAGCCAACCCGGTCAGCGCCCGGTCGAGGCACGCACCACGAGTTCAGGTTGAAAAACGATGTGCCGAGGCTCTTTCCCACCGTCCGCCTCGCGCAGCAAGAGTTCCACGGATGTCGAGCCGATGCGATGACTTGGTTGTCGCACCGACGATAGCGGAACTACCGCCGCCGACGCGAAGGTGATGTCGTCATAACCGATGAGAGCAATCTCTTCCGGCACCTTGATCGATCCCTGGTGCATGAACGCTTGGAGCAAACCGAGAGCTACGAGATCATTGGCGGCAAAGACAGCATCAGGGCGGTCGTTGGTGGTCCGGGCACGGATCTCTTGGCCGGCGGTATGTCCGGCTTCCACAGTTAACGATTCAGTTTCCACGAATTCGATACTGGTATCAGGCCGGTGCTTCGTTGCTGAGCGGGCACCGGCCAGACGGTCGCTAACCTGGCGGAGCCGAAACGGCCCTCCCACGAAGACGATTCGCCTGTGCCCGAGTGAAACAAGGTGTGTGGTGGCGAGGCGTCCGCCTGCCACATCGTCAACTGAGACGGACGAAAATCCAGGGTCTCCGGCTTGACGATCCACCAGCACGGAGGGGATGCCCCGGTGATGGAGCCGCTCCAACCGCGGCAGGACGTCGCCGACCGGCGATAGCAAGACGCCGCGCACACGCTGTTGCTCGAACAGGTCCAGATAGGCCGTTTCCCTTGCAGGGTCCTGGCTGCTGTTGCCCACCAACACTGTGTGATGTCGCTCCGCCGCCCGAGCCTCAGCCCCACTGGCCAAATCAGTGAAAAACGGATTCGCGGCATCCAGTACGACGAGTCCGATACTGTTGCTGATTCCGGCCCTGAGCTGCCGTGCAACCCCGTTGGGAACAAACCCCAATTTCTCGACGGCAGACTGCACGCGTGCGACTGTCGCTGACGAGACCTTATCGGGGTGATTAAGCACATTTGAGACCGTTCCCATCGAGACACCAGCCAGAGCCGCCACATCCCGAACGCTCACTGAAGCCATGCGAACTCACCACCCATACCCGAGCCCCAGCTATACGGCTGAACTCTTCTACAGTCACCATGACATCACAACCAGCTTCGATATAGGGGCCTTGATCGCGTACGCTGTCGTAGCCGACTCAGGCACGTGCTTTTTCAGGCATTCAATTATTCGATATTGAAACGAATCAATACGGCGCGTAGTCTACCCACCAAGTGATGCGAACCATATTTGTCGCTAAAGAACAACGGACCGACGCCACTGCGCATTGTTTCGTCGTCGATGTTGCATACCGGAATTTCCGGGTGGTTGGACCACACTGACCGCTGATGCAGCCGGAATAGGACGGAAACCGCCATGGCCGAAAGAACGCCCCCTCCGTTGGAGCGTGCCGAACTGATTTGCCCCACGGAGGACACGGGCTGGGCACCGGAGTTTGTCCGGATCTTTGACGTGGAAGAACAGTGCGGCAAAGTCGTCTCGGCGCAGCTGGCCGCGACCGCCCGCGGCATCTATATAGCCCGCCTGAACGATAAGCCGGTCACCGAGTCGGTGTTGAATCCTGGATGGACTTCATACGAATGGCGGCTGCAATACCAGGTGTTCGACGTCGCCTCTCTCGTGTCCCCGGGCCGGAATGAACTGACCGTGACGGTTGGAAATGGCTGGTGGCGTGGGGAGCTTGGGTTCGAAGGTGCAGATGTAAATTACGGGGACGAGATCGGTCTGATGCTGTCGCTCCGTATCGAGTACCAGGATGGGACGGTCACCGAGATAGCAACCGACGATTCGTGGCTGGTCACTGATTCGACGGTGGCCGCAAACAGCATCTATGACGGTGAAGATGTCGTGATGTCGCACGGCAAGGGTGTGCCTCGGACCGTACGGTGCCAGACGGTGGACCGGTCAATCCTCGTAGAACAGGCCGGCCCGCCGGTTGTCCGCCACGAAATTCTGAAACCGGTCCGGGTGTGGCAATCACCGGCAGGCAAGACGCTGGTCGATTTTGGGCAGAATCTCGTAGGCTGGATTCGCTTTTCGGCGCGGGGCCAAAGGGGAGATGTAATCACGCTCCGGCACGCCGAAGTCCTCGAATACGATGAATTGGGGACACGGCCTCTTAGAGGAGCGGAGGCCACCGACACACTCGTCCTCGGCGAGGGTGTGAGCCATTTTGAGCCGCGGTTCACCTTTCACGGGTTCCGTTACGCGGAAGTATCCGGATGGCCTGGCGAGCTAAGCGTTGATTCTCTCGAAGCTGTCGTCATTCATTCTCAGATGCGGCGGACCGGTCACTTCAAATCGTCTAACGAGAAGCTGAACCAACTGATCGACAACGTCGTCTGGAGCCAGAAAGGCAATTTCCTGGACATCCCCACCGACTGCCCTCAGCGGGACGAAAGACTTGGCTGGACCGGGGACATAGCGGTCTTCGCGCCGACCGCTTCATTCCTATACGACGTCGCGGACTTCCTCCACAAGTGGCTACTGGATTTGGCGGAGGAGACGCGGGCAAATAACAATATCGTGCCGATAGTCGTCCCCGACATCCTGAAATATGCCCAATTCCGCAGAGGCTTCACACCGTTTGAGGGACTGGCAGCTACCGCGATCTGGGGCGACGCGGCTGTCTGGGTACCGGAAGCGCTCTGGTACGCCTATGGTGACGTGGAGCGGCTGGCTGAGCAGTACCCCGGCATGCAAATGCATATCCGGTCGGTCGAACGAATGCTCGATAGAAATTCGCTCTGGACGGCGGGCTTCCAATTCGGCGATTGGCTCGACCCTGATGCCCCACCAGAAAAGCCGGGGGCAGCCAAGGCTGACAGTGGCGTCGTGGCGACCGCCTGCCTGTACAGATCAGCGACTTTCTGCGCCGAGGCTGCTGGAATCCTCGGTAAGCGCGACGACCAAGCCCATTACGAACGACTGGCCCAGCGGGTCAAGGAAGCATTCAATGACAATTACGTGCAGAAAGACGGTGTCATCACTTCCGATTGCACCACCGTTTACGCCTTGGCCATTACCTTTGGAATACTGCCGGAGCAATGCATTCCAGCGGCAGCTGAACGGCTCGTAAAGCTCGTCCGTGACAACGACTATCGTGTCTCCACCGGCTTTGCCGGAACACCTTACATTACGTGGGCACTCTCGGAGAGCGGTTATCCGGCCGATGCGTACAATTTGCTCCTCGAAGAATCCTGCCCCTCATGGATGTACCCTGTCACGATGGGGGCAACCACGATCTGGGAAAGATGGGACTCAATGCTGCCCGATGGGGCCATCAATCCCGGCGAGATGACCAGTTTCAATCACTACGCGTTCGGAGCGATTGCCGACTGGGTCTACAAGGTGATGGCTGGCATCCGTCCGGCCGCCCCTGGATACAGCAAAATCAGAATCGAGCCGGTCCCGGGTGAAGGAGTTGACTGGGTCGACGCTTCCCTCCAAACGCCACATGGGCACGTCCGGTCTTCCTGGCATAAAGCGACTGGTCACACGGATTTCATCGTGGAGATCCCCCATGGAACCGAGGCCCACTGCGTGCTCCCCAACGGCGAAGTGCACGACGTCGTCGGTGGTGTGCATACGTTTGCGGCTTGAGGCTGAAGCAGCGCCAACGCCAATGCAACCAATTGTAACGATTCATCATTGCAACAATTGGCCCTGCATTCAACCATTGACAGGCTTGCTGTTTTCCAGCGACGCCCACGGTTGCAAGTACCCCGAGCGCTGTTGGGGTCAGCCCTAGGGCGGGGCGGAGTATTGGGTCGGGAGAGGGTGTGCACCATCATCGGCGAAGAGGCCGCGGCCCGCACCGCCGACCGGGTGGCCTGCCGCTTCTGAGCTCCGGCACCGAACCGGCCGTGGTACGCCCGACTTCACGTACGTTAAGACCGAGGCAACGGCGTTCATCATTGACGTGTTCTCCCGCCGCATCATCGGATGGATGGCCGACACACAGATGGGCACCCGCCTGGTGTTGGACGCCCTCGAAATGGCTATAGATGCCCGCAGCAAAGAAGGCATCACCGACCTGAACGGCTTGACCCATCCCAACGATGCGGAAAGTAAGTACACTTCCGTCGCGTTGACCGAGCGACTCGTCGAAGCCGGCGCTCACGACGCCTCTGTCGGGTCTGTCGATTCTGTCGGCGACGCTTATGACAATGTGCTGACCGAGTCGCAGAAGGGCCTCTATAAAACGGGGTTGATCAACGCATTTGGCCCTTTGGAAGGGCCAAATGACGTAGAAGCGGCCACCCTGGACTGGGGGCGCTGGTCAACCACGAACGGCCACATGGATCCATTTGTCGACCTGGCCCCCGCAAGTCGAGCAGATCCACTGAAGTCGATTTCAACGCCTATGAGTCGTTCGCGTCCACCCATGTGAGCCCGTGACTAATGGCAGCCCTGTTACAAGGATGGAAGATGCCCATCAAAGCAGTGCTTCTATGATCTTGCGCACAATCCAAGATTGCATGTAGCGTGCTACATGGAGGAAGGGAGGTTGCCGCAGTGGTAGAGACAGAAGTCGCGGTTGCCCGTGGCGATGCACTTGTCGAGCAGGCGTATCGCGTATTGCGGGACGAAATCTTAGGCCATCAATTGCTGCCGGGGTCGAGGCTGTCTGCCCCTGGAGTCGCGCGGCGTCTGAATATCAGTCGCAGTCCGGCACGGGAGGCGATTGCTCGGATCGTATCCGAGGGTCTGGCTCATTCCGTCCCCAACAGGGGAGCCATTGTTGCGTCCATAGGTGCCGATGATCTGGTCCATATATATGAACTCCGCGAAGTGCTCGAGGGGCTCGCTGGCAGACTGGCAGCGTCTCGTATTGACGCGGACCGGCTCGTTCGTCTGGAGGAGATCTGGGAGTCGCACTCTGCTGCCGTCCAGGCACACGACGTGGACGCCCATATGGCGCTCGATGCGGATTTCCACCGCTCAATCCGAGAGATATCGGGCAATGCGCGTCTTATGGAATCGCTTGACCGTTTGCAGGGGGAAGTTCGCCTCGCCATGGCGACCACACATTTGTTCGGTGGTGGTATGGAGGAGGCCCTCGCTGAGCATCGACTAATTATCGATTCGCTGCGCAGCGGCGATCCGGAGGCGGCCGAAGAAACGGCTCGAAAACACATCGAACGCCTTCGTCGCAGTCTGGAAGCTGCAGTTGCCGAAGAAGCACAAAACGTGGCACGACAAGGAAGGAACTCATGACTGAAATTGCTGTCATTGGACTCGGCACGATGGGTGGTCGAGTGGCCAGTAAGCTGACGGAAGCGGGGCGAAGTGTTTCGGGTTATGATCCCGTGGCGGGGGCTCGCGACGCCGCAGCCGCCCACGGAATTCAGACTCACACCGAACAGGCTCCCGCGATCGCCGACGCGGAGCTGATCGTTTTATCCCTTCCGCGGCCTGATGACGTCATCGAGGCCGCCCGTGGTCCACTTTCTCACGCACAAGCGGGTAGCGTTGTCGTCGATCTGTCGACGATCGATGCTGCATCGGCAAAGACCGCAAGCGAGCATCTTGTCTCGTATGATGTCGACTACGTCGATGCGCCCGTTCTCGGCCGGCCAGAAGGCTGTGGTCACTGGACGCTTCCCGCTGGAGGAGCGGAGGGCGCGATCGATACGGTAGCGGCGTTCCTCGAAGGCGTCGTAGCCAAAAGAGTCGTCCGAGTCGGCGACGTAGGTGCCGGCTCCGTTGTGAAGATCCTGAACAATCTTATGTTCGGTGCTATAAACGCAGTCACCGCCGAAGCATTGAACACGTGTCGGCTCGCGGGGGTCGATACGGACGTCTTCGTTAATACAGTGGCTGAATCCGGAGCGGCTACAGTCTCCAATTTATTCCGCGAGTTGGCCCCGAAACTGATAGCCAATGATTACGAACCTGCTTTTTCGTTGGCGTTGCTAGCAAAAGATAACAAGCTGGCACTCGATTTGGAAGGCGCGGTCGGGTCACCGTCATTTGTTGCTGGTTCGATCGATCACATCAATTCTCTGACGATGAACCAAGGATATGGTCGACAGGACACTGGCTCGGTCCAGGAACTCTACCGTACACTCTCGCGCACGGCCGACGAGTGATGGATAACGCAAGCAAGCAACAATGTGCTCCATCGACGATCGAAAATGAGAATGCGCGGACGGGCGTTTTGATTGCCGAACGGGTGCGAGTTCGAATTCTCGAAGTGCCGATCACCTCGATAGTTCCGATGTCGTTTTCTGCGCTTACGGCACGCCGTATGTGTCTCGTCGAGGTCCACGCGGATGGCCTCACGGGCATCGGCGAAAGTTGGATCAACTACCCCGATTGGGCGGCCGAAGAACGTATCGCAACCGTGCTGCAAGGGGCCGCGGATATGGTATTGGGCGCGGATGTGTCCGACCCGGAAGCAGTCACCAACCGGATCGCGTCCCGGTTGAGCGGCGTCGGCCGGCAATGGGGCGCTCCGGGACCCATCTCGCAGGCCATTAGCGGCATTGATCTCGCCCTTTGGGACCTTGTGGCCAAGCGGAGCGGTCAGCCGGTTCACCGCATGCTTACAGAGGGAGCGGTTCGCGATTCCGTACCCGCATACGCGTCCGGGGTCGGGCCTACAGACATCGTGGAACTTTGCGAACGGGCTATTGAGCGCGGATTTCGCGCTGTCAAAGCAAAGGTCGGATTTGGTCGTGAGACTGACCAAACTACGCTCGACACCATTAACAAAGTCTGCGGAGGCGAAATGCGCATTTTCGCCGATGCGAATCAGGCATGGGACCTCCACGAGGCAATCGAGATGTCACACCTTATGGCCAGCTGCGGGGTCGAATGGCTAGAAGAGCCGATCGCAGGAAATCACCTCGGCGATCTCGAAAGGTTCCATGAAGCGACGTCGCTACCCGTGGCGACCGGCGAAAACAACTACGGATACGACGAGTTTCTGAATTACGTACGGTCACCGGCTGTCCGCTATATCCAGCCGGATCCTGCGAAATGTGGTGGTCTCACCGCTGCGGTCAGAATCGCCCAGGTGGCCCAAGGAACATCGTGCGCTGTGGCTCCACACTGGTACGGAGGTGCCCTCGGGCTTGCCGCAGCCGTTCAACTCGGTGCGGCATATTCGAATGTGGACTGGATTGAATTGGATATCCGCGACAACCCACTGCGTACCGAGATCCCCGCTCGGCCATGGTCGCTGGAGAACGGATCACTCGTCGTTCCGCAGTATCCCGGCCTCATGGGTGAACTCAACGAAGAAGTACGTGACGCTTTCCAGATCAAAGAAGCAGAAAGGACTTTGCATGATGTCAGCAGATCCCGTTAATTATCCGGCTGCTCGTATATCCCGGGAAGACTTCGCCTCGGAAGGTGACGTTCAAGCGGTGACTAATCCGGGCAATGGTGAAGTGGTAGCCACCACATCATGGTCGACCCCCGCGAATGTGGAGTCGGCCGTACGCGCCGCCGCAGCGGTTCGAAACGAATGGTCGAATACGCCCGCCCGCAATCGCGGGGACGCTCTCCGAGCGATTGCCGCCAAATTGCGCTCGTCGGCCGATCGTCTCGCTCCCTTGATAGCCGGCGAAAGTGGCAAACGAATTGCGGAGGCACACGGCGAAGTCGAGTTGTCGGCCAAGTATTTTGACTGGTTCTCCGAGGCGGCTATAGCCATGGAAGAAGGTCAACAGCGCACAACAAGCGCCAGACGGTTCCTGATCAACCGTCATGCCGTCGGCGTCGTTGCCGCACTTGGCACATGGAACTTTCCTCTATCGATCCCGGCCCGGAAAATCGCGGCCGCTTTAGCGGCTGGTTGCCCGGTCATCCTGAAGCCCTCGGAGGTGACTCCGCTATCGGGCTACGAAATCGTGAAGCTTGCCGACCCGGAACTGCCCTCAGGTACACTAAATTACGTCATCGGGGATAGCAAAGCCTTGAGCAACGAGCTAATTGATCATGCTGATGTCGCCGCTGTATCGTTCACGGGGTCGACCAAAGTTGGCCGCGAAGTCGGCATCCGTGCGGCTGGAAACTTCACCCGAGCGACACTGGAACTCGGCGGCCGGGCACCATTTATCGTCCGCCACGACGCGGACGTCGCTTCCGCCGTCGATACACTAATGATCGCCAAGTTTCGCAATAATGGCGAGTCCTGTATCGCGGCCAACAACGTCTTTATACATGATTCCTTGTACGAACAATTTCTCCAGGAATTCGCGGACCGACTACAGACGATACGGTGCGGCGACCAGTTCGACGAAGCCACCGACCTCGGACCCCTCATTTCTGTGGCGGCAGCTGACCGGCTAAGGAACCTCGTGAACCAAGCCAGGACAAACGGAAATCGGATATGGTCCGGCCGGCGCGACCAGGAAAATCCCGCCTACCTCGAGCCGACAATGGTTGAATCGACCGAAGATGACGACCTGTGGAACCAAGAAGTGTTCGGCCCGGTATGCCCGGTTCGGTCGTACACGGACGAAGATGGTCTCGTGGAAGAAATCAATGGATGGGGTGTCGGCCTGGCGGGCTACGTCTGCAGTGGGGAATCAGGACATGCGACTAAATTGGCCGAACGCCTACGAATAGGGATTATCGGCATCAACAACGGGACTCCCAATACTCCAGAAGTGCCGTTCGGCGGGTTCGGGGACAGCGGAATCGGGCGCGAAGGAAGCCTAACCGGCATGTTCGAGTTCACCGAAGAACAGACAATCTCAATAGCCCATTAACTCCACCGTCGAATATACGACACAACCGTCAGAATCATCGTAGGGTACCGCTAAATGCGGGGTGGCATTACTTTGGGAAACGACAGCGTTTCAAGTTGTAAGTGATGCTGCACCTAGACAACTAATTGTTCAGGGATCATCACAGCTCATTGGGGAGCGAAATTTCATGGATTCACACATCGTAGTCCGCACTCGCGACGACATCATTGATTACGTAAATGCTCGTCCGTCACAACCAAAGATTCTGCTTCTGGTGACGATCGCCTTGGGCGGAATATTTATCGACGCCTACGACCTAGTGGTTCTAGGCACGGCAACTGAACAACTGACCGAACAATTCGGTTTGTCGCCGTTTCATCTTTCAATGATAATGACGGCGATGCCTTTCGGCGCGCTGATCGGTGCGTTGGTCGGCGGAATCTATACTGACAAATTCGGTCGAAAATTGCTCTTTACGATCGACCTAATATTACTCGTTGTCGCGACGATAGGCGCAGCTCTTGCGCCCAATGCAACGGTATTATTGATATTCCGCTTCCTAATGGGAATCGGAATAGGGCTAGACATGCCGGTCGCCCTGAGCTTCATCTCTGAGCTTAGCAACACGAAAACCAAAGGCAGGAACGTCAATTACTGGCAAGTCTTCTGGTACATAGCAACCGTTACGACGGCATTTATCGTGATTGCCGTATACGCCCTGGGCGCTGGCGATGACGCCTGGCGGTGGAGCGTCGGTCTGGGTGCCGTATTCGCCGTGATCATCCTGATTTTGCGATTCATGTACCTAAAAGAAAGTCCGATGTGGGCCGCGAAGAATTCGTCGCTGAACGACGCAGCCAAAACACTCGAAAAGACGTATAATATTTCAGTCCGGATCGAGGATGATGGAGGATCTGACCGTCCCGAAGAAGCACAGAATCCCACGAAGTTACCACTGGGAATCATATTTAATAAACGCTATGGTCGTCGAACCATATTAGCGATGGTGATCGCCGCGACTCAGGGAATGGAGTACTACGCCATCGGCCTCTACATTCCAGTTCTTCTCACCACTATCCTCAACGGCGGCCGATTAGAGACATTAGGTGGAACGGCCGTAATTAATGTGTTCGGCATCCTCGGAGGTCTCGCCGGTGCGCATTTGAGCGCCAGATTCGGGATGCGCCGGCTCGCTATTATGGGCTACATTATCGTGATATTTTCAATGGCCTTCATTGGGCTATTATCCGGAGCGGTGTCGATTTGGCTTATTGCCGGAGTCATCGGATTGTTTATCTTCGGCCATTCATCCGGACCAGGACCGCAAGGAAAATCGATTGGGGCGCTGTCGTACCCGACAATACTTCGTGGTTATGGAACCGGAGCCGTCGAAGCCGCGAGTCGGGTGGGTGGCATGTTTGGGACCTTCTTTTTCCCAGTACTGCTGGCCGCGTTCGGACTGGACGGGACCATGCTCTTCCTGATCCTTGCTCCTGCCGTCGGACTCGTAGCCGCACTCATCATCAAATGGGACCCCACAAACAAGGGACCGGAGATCGAAGCGGAACATGATGATGTGATAAAGGAGATCGAACGGAGCGGCGTTGTTAGTGCTATCTCCGAGTCGAGGCGGCCACCGTTTCAAACCTCTTCAAAAAACTAGCACCAAAGATGATCAGCGGCGATGACGAACCCACGTTCTCGATGGACATGCTGGCGAAGGACGACCATCTGGCTGTACAGCTGGCGGATTCATCCGAGAGGTACCCGCCAGTGGCGACGATCTATAATGTGAGGGGTCTTCGGACCAGCCTGCACCGTGAGCCCTTTCACCGACGAAGACGCTGTAGTGAGAGAAGTCAACAGTTGGCGAACCCGTCTTGGCGGCTATGTGATGTCGCAGAACCGTGAACACCCGCTACGCTAGGCATCCAACCCTCGCGTCGGCATCACCGGGCGTTAATAACGGCGCTCCCAACACACCTGAAGTTCCTTTTGGCGGTATCGGGCTGGCAGGCATGGTCCGCGAAGGGAACTCAGCGGACTGAACGAATTCACTGAGGAACAGACAGTTTCAATTGCCCGCTAGGCACGGAGCAGCCAAGCCAAAATCATGCAGGAGAGCGAGCGCCTCCGTGTCCTATCCCTACCGCTGGATACGCAGTGGACCCGAGGAAAACACAACGATGAAAAGCAACAACGCAAAACGCGCTGAAGACCCTTCTCAGCGACGCAAGCGATCGGGAATGCTAATCGTGGCGGGAATACTGATCTGCTATGCCGTACTTCTCGTTGTCGGACTCATCCTGTATGGTAGCTCATCAAATTCACGCCTGATGTCTTTCAGCAAAGCTGAGAGTCACAGGTGCTCTCACCCGGCCAGCGAAACGGTCGCTCCATCCCACTATCAAGTTACCGGCTGGCCATGTCTCCAACGAATATCTGAAACGAAAGCAGGTATCCCTACAAATCAAAACCACGTTGGTAACACGCTCGAGCCGGAACCAACACTTAAAACCCCTTCAGAGTCAACAGATTAAACCATCTATGTAAGTGATCCGTCCCAGCAAGCGGAAAGAGGCTAGTCACATGAGTAGACGCGCACCAAACGTACTCTTTGTGTTGGCAGACGAGTGGCGGGCTCAAGCCTGTGGCTACGCCGGGGACACAAATGCCTCAACGCCTGCAATCGACAGGCTTGCATCCGAAAGCATCAATTTTGAGGAGGCCATCTCAGGCCATCCCATATGTGCGCCTGCGCGTGCCAGCCTTTTAACCGGCCAATATCCACTTACACACGGCGTCTATATAAATGATGTCCCACTCGAACCTGCCGGCCCTACCGTGGGTGAGGTATTTCAAGACGCAGGTTACCAAACCGGATACATCGGAAAATGGCATCTATACGGGAGCCCCGACGGCCACTACGGACGCAGAGAGGAGTACATCCCACCCGAATATAGGTTTGGTTTTCAATACTGGAAAGTAGGAGAGTGCACTCACGACTATAATCGCTCCTTTTACTATGAGGGAAACAACCCTACGAAGAAGTATTGGAACGGGTATGATGCAGAAGCACAAACGGAAGATGCATGCCGTTTTATGAGAGACAGCGCCTACTCGAAGAGGCCGTTTTTTCTGGTGCTTTCGTATGGACCACCACACTTTCCTCTAGACACGGCACCGGCACAACATCGTCGAAAGTACAGTGAAAGGGAAATAAATCTGCGGCCCAACGTACCTCAGGAAAATGCGCACGAGGCTGCCAAGGATTTGCGGGGGTACTATTCCCATATTTCGGCTCTTGACGACTGTCTGGACCGGTTGTTGTCTGCTATTGACGCATCTGGAATAAGGGAAGAGACTGTTGTGGTGTTTACCTCTGATCATGGTGACATGATGGGGTCGCAAGGGATGCACTCGGAGCAGAAGCTCTACCCATGGGAAGAGTCCGTCCGAGTGCCGTTGCTCATGAGGCACCCTCCAAGACTCAGGCCAGGGCGATCTCCCGATCTCATCAACACCCCCGACATTATGCCGACGTTGCTTGGTCTGTGCGGCCTCCCAATTCCAGAAAGCGTCCAGGGTGAAAACTACTTCCGAGAATCCTCGAGAACTGACCTGCCAAAGAGCTCAGCGTTTGTCAGTATGCCGGTGCCTGTAACGAAGGCCCTCTCGCATGGCATAGCAGAGTACCGCGGTGTTCGAAACGGCAAGTATACCTATGTACGCTCCATACAGGGGCCGTGGCTGTTGTACGACAACGAAAACGATCCCTATCAGATGCACAATCTATGTGGGCGACCAGAAACTCAAAATGTGCAACAACGATTGGAAACTGAATTGGTGTCCTGGCTTGAGAAGCTAGGCGACGATTTCCTCAAAGCCAGCGAATACCTGGCGCGCGACTCGCTAACACACTACGCCGAATGCAATACGCCGGTCGGTTATGTGCGCAGCCCGTGGGATGACTGGGAGTCTACTTTGCCACCTACCAGTTAGAGGCGAACTCCCTGAGCCAGCGATCAACGGAAACTGCAGCCACCGGTCAGAAACTAAGTGCAGTTGACACTCTCTCTGCATCCAGGAACGGGCCCGATCGTGGCCGTGCACGTAAGGCGTTAACGAGCAGTAAACACAGATCGTGCACCCGGGCACATGCCCTCACATGCCCGTCCCAGGCGGTAAATCGGAAGCCCGCCGCAACCGTCCAACATGTGGACCAACAGAGCTAAGACCTTCAAGTGCTGTTGACAATGCCAGAAGGGCTTTCTAGCTTTAATTGAAACGTTTTTTGTGACGTAAAATACATGTTTGCACGGTGCGGAGGGCGTCAACCTCGGGTCAAAAGGAGATGCACTATGGCGGTCAGCAGCGACTCAGTACCCACGCGGGTGGATTGGAGGAGGGTTCTCCTAGCCTGCATGGCGGACTACCTTGACGCCGGCGCCATTGTGGCGGCGTCAGCCGGACTCGTGTTGTGGACGGAGGCCTTCGGCTTCAGTCCAACAGCCCTCGGTATTCTCGCAGCCGTAGGCGTCAATGCTGGCTCTTATGCGTTCGGGGCTCTTATCGGGGGGCGCCTCGGGGACCGCTTCGGCAGGAAACGTATTTACCAGTACGACCTTTTGGTTTATGTTGCGGGCGCTCTGCTTGTGGTGTTTGCCGGCCAAGGTTGGATGATTTTTGCGGGGCTGATCATCCTGGGTCTTGCTGTTGGTGCCGACGTGCCTACTTCGTGGGCGCTGATCGGCGAAATCGCACCGCATAAGAAACGCGGCAGCCTGATGGGGATGACCTCTGTCTTCTGGAGCCTGGGCCCGGTCGTGGTTCTCCTGCTCGCGTTTGTACTCGCCGACTTGGGAATCCTCGGGATTCAAATTGTCTTTGCTCACTTGGCAGTCGTCGCGTTCGTCACTTGGTTTCTTCGACGGAAGATGAACGAGTCGGAAGTTTGGGTGGCCGCACAGAGCAAGTCCGGACTCTCGGTATTCCGGGCCAAAGAGCTCTTTGGCCTCTACGGGGGACGCCTATTCTTTGTATTCATTGTTCACTCGCTCGGAGCAATCGCACTCGGCACATTCGGATTCTTTCTGCCTTATATACTCAGCGCAATCGGGAACCAGTCGCAGGCAGCGAGCGTGGGATTCAACGCCCTGTACTTTGGTCTGATCGCCGTCGGCGTCGCTTTCCTCTTCATGCCACTGGTCGATCGAATCAATCGTCGTTTGCTCTACGGCGTCGCCGGGCTTGTGAATGCGGCCTCAGTATTACTCATAATATTCTTTCCGCTTTCGAACACATTGGTAGTATTCTGCTTTGTCGTACTATTCGCGCTCTCCAGCTCGTGCGGACAGGAGCAACTGTATCGGGTGTGGTGCCAGGAACTCTTCCCGACCCGCATGCGCACAACGGCACAAGGGCTCATCATCTTCAGTCAAAAAATTGCTCTCGCTATTTGGAGCGCCTTCGTCCCTGTAGTTCTAGCGGCCAGCTTTGACGCATTCGTTTGGATACTTTTCGCAACAATCGTAGCGAGTGTACTGATTGGTGTTATTTGGATGCCGAAGCGGCCAGAGTCGATTGAAGACATAGAGATCGGTCGGAGCACCGGCATGAATCACAGCGAATCCAGGTAGAAAGCCATGCCAGCGCCTCTCAAGTCCCGAATCGCTGCATGCATGTGCTACGGCGACGACAGGCTTCCAAGAAAGTTTGGGAACTCTTATGTCACAGTTGGTTCCTCTGGCCAGCGGGCAGATGCTCTACCGGTTCCGGAACCGTAAACGCTGGTGCGAGTTCCTCGACTTCCTGCGTCAACTGCGCCGCCGCCACGCCGGAAAGCTCTGCGTCATCTGTGACAACTTCTCCCCTCATAAGAAAGCAGAAGTCACGGCCTGGTGCGAACGCAATAACGTGGAACTGGTGTTCACCCCATCGAACGCGTCCTGGTTGAACTGGATCGAATGCGAATTCGCAGCACTGCGGTACTTCACTCTCAATGGCAGTGACTCTCCCAGTCACACCGCTCAGGAGAAAACGATCGGCGGCTACATCCGCTGGCACAACAAGCAGGCGCTGCCCAAGACGAACTTCGCCATCGGCTCCAAGATCCGTAAACCGAATTACCTACCCAAAGCCGCTTGACGAGACACTAGCAGACGTTGCCAGCGCCCCTCAGTAAATCCTCGTGCTTCCGTTTCCATACTCCTTGTCTACACGAGCCCGGAACCGGGTGCCATCTGCGTTGCCGGCATCCTCCAAGAAGACACATCCATGTCGGCAGTATCACGAACCACCCGTTGTGGCGCGGCTTCTCCGCGGTTTGTGATGTGCACGCGCGAACTCCCGGCAGGGCCGGCATCGGCATCCATACCTGTACGCCGTTGGCGTCCCATGGTCCAGCCACTGGGGCCGGCCCTGAAGCAACGCTTCCTCCAGCTGCTGTGACCAGCTCTGGTCGTACCGGGCCACGCCAAACATCAGCTGATGCGGCACTCCCGTCATCCTGGACATCTCCACCACTGAACGGCCCGAAGCAAGCCCGACCAGGATGACTTGTTGATGATCCTGCAGCTTTACACGCGCAGCCGCACGGTGTTCCTCGAGCTGACGCTGCTGCCATGGAGGCTGCTCTGGATCTTTCCCGGGATTCCATTCTGGGATTGCCTGCTCCAGCTGCTTCGCACGCTCAGAGGAGAGTGTTCGTTCACGTGCAGACCGCCGCTGGCGATTCAGATATATGGCCAGTGTTCGCTCTTGACTGCCTGCTGCCTGTGAACGCGAGGGGAAGCGGCCATGTTGTTCCACGAAGCCGCGCAGTTTCTCCAGCGTCTCTGCCCACTGGGCTGACTGTTTATCCGCGCGCGGGGCCTGCCGCCAGTCCCACAGGCCGTCGAGACGGCGGGCGCGTTCGCTGTCAAGGCGACCGTTCCACTCCAGCCGGCGCTGGTAATACAACCATTGGACCAGCCGTTCCTCGCGGTGGATACCGCTGTTACGGGCGGGGAGCCTTCCATTGGCAGTCACAAAAGCCGTCAATGCTTCAAACGTGTCATCCCAGCGCGTATCCACCATCACCGCAGAGTATAATCGGCAGCTGGTTCCACAGGAATGTAGGTGTGAAAGCCATACTGGTGACGCCACGCCGGGCCGAGCCGCTGACTCGTGCCGCTGTATTGTGTTGACTGTTCCCAGAATCGGATCCTGTTTACGGGATTTATACCCCGCGCTTGCAGCGGGCTGCCGTTTCGCGCGTTCGGTGGCGCACCCCGCCTTCCCCGCATGGGGCCTCGACCCACGTAGGATGACGGCATGCACATAGAACACGTCGATGTAGAACGGATCCTAGGGTTCAAGCGCCTTCGCATCGATGTGGACCCAGACCTTCAGCTCATCGCAGGGCCGAACAACGCTGGGAAGTCGTCGCTCGTGCGCGTCCTCGAGACCTTCTTCGCCGACCCAGCGTCGGACGACATGCAGCAGCTGAAGCCGTTGCATGACTATTACCTTCGCGGGGGCCCGCGGATGATGTCGAGCATCAAGGTGCAGTTTGGTGCCTTGACCTCTGCGGAGGTCGAGGAGTTCGAAGACCTTTCGTCGCGCGACGGGTCCTTCTGGGTCGAGATCGCATGCACCCGGAACGGAAAGCTCAGCTACCGCACTCGTGGCGGAGACTCATCCCGGTCCCGCGAAGCCTACGAGCGGGTGCTGCAGTCCTTCAGCTTCGTCAAGATTCCATCTGTGCGGGTAAGCGGCGCGGAGCAGACCGGCAACGACCAATCGTTGGCCCGGCTGCACGAGACGCTGGAGGGCGTGCTGGTGCGCTCCGGCAGCTCGCGCGCCACGCAGCTGCAGAAGGAGTTCGCCGAAGCGATCGCACCAGTGGAGGGCTTGGTCCGCAAGGTGCTGAGTGAGTCAGTCGCTGCTGTGGCCAATGAGCTTCCGTTCCAAGAGCCCAATCTCGGTCTCGACCTCCCGGATCCTCGGCACGCACTTCGCGGAATGCTCCAAGAAGCGGTGATTACGAGCCACGACGACGTCGAGGTCCCTATCGCGGAGCGGGGGACCGGATTCCAGTCCGCGATGGTGCTCGGGATTCTCCGATACGTCTCCTCGCGAAGCAGACAGTCCGGCGCGAATGTCGTGTTCGCCATTGAGGAACCCGAGGCGTTCCTCCACCCGCAGACCCAGAGAGCCATGGCAAAGATCCTCCGGGACATCTCAAAAGAAGCGCAGCTGCTGGTGACCACCCACAGTCCTGTCCTGGTGGATTCTTTCTCCGTCAGCCGTATCGTGAGGCTTCCCCTCAGCCCGGACGGGATGACCTACAGCGCCCGACGTCAGGAACTCTCAGTGACCGAGGAGGGGCGGCTGACGAGGTACTGCGATGCGACCAACAGCGAGCTCGTGTTCGCGAACGCCGTGATCCTGGTCGAAGGGCACGGTGACAAGCTGCTGATCGACTACCTCCTCGAGAAGATTACCGGCGGCGCGGGCGGTCATTACGCATTGGGCATCGCCGTCATCGAGGCGTCCGGAATCGACACCATCTCACACCTGCTCCGGCTCGCCCAGCTCTTCGGCGTCCGAGCCTACGTCGCTACCGACAAGGACGGCGTGCACAAGAACGGCGACGGCAAGCGCGCCCTGGTGCAGATCCTGAAAGCGAAGAACCTGCGGCCGTCGCAGCACGAACTACATGAACTGCATGAGCTCGCAGATGTCGTTGTGCAGAATCTGACGGCTGCGCTCGAGCAACAGACTGCGATCAACGCCAAGCTCCTGCCGTGGGATGCGTTCGTACTGAGTTCCGATCTCGAAGGGCTGCTTCTGGACACCGTCAAACAAGAGCGGCTGGCCGAACTGCTTGGTCCAGGCGAGTCCGACCAGGTGGCAAAGACTGAGGTCGAGAAGTTCTCGAACGGGCCACAGGGACGAGAAGCAATGGCGTCCTGGCTCGGGTCGAAGGGGTGGAATTCCGACCGGAAGAAGACCGGTAAAGCGAAGCCCCATCTTCCCTCTGCGCTTCTGAGGGAGCACCTGTCACAGGCCAGTCTCACACGGGCTATCCGTCCGCTGCATGAATGGCTCAGCGCGATCGTGACGGAGCACCAGCGGTCCCCGCTCTGAACGCTCGAGTCCTCGATCGCCCTCAGGTCCGTGCGCGCCAACTCGCACCACCCAGTGTCCGCAAGTCTTTATCGCGAGCAGGGCTTCGGCTGCCCACGCGCATCCCCGCGGTTGGCCGGCATCCATGATCATGGCGGATCCAAGCACTGGGTGTGCGCCGATATTCGAGGAGTGTCGGTGCCGTCAGATATAACTGAGGTACAGATTCACTACAAAGGACATCAACTTCGTGACGATCACCCAGCAAGAACTCGAGTCCCGTCTATGGGATGCGGCGAACGCACTGCGCGGACCGGTCGACCCGGCCGACTTCAAGACCTATGTCTTTCCGATGTTGTTCTGGAAGTGGATCTCCGATACCTGGGTCTACGAGCACGACGAAGCAGTCGACGAGTACGATGACGACCTCGACGATGAGATCGAGGCCGACTTCCACAGGTTCGAGATGCCCGAGGGTACGCTGTGGTCCGAAGTTACCGGGACGGTCAAGAACCTCGGCGCGGAGATCGCGAAGACCTTCCAGCGGATAGAAAAGGCCAATCCCCGGTCCCTGGCCGGCGTGTTCGGCGATGCCTCGTGGGGCAACAAAGACCGTATGCCGGAGTCAGCTCTGCTTGGGTTGATCAAGTCGTTCAATCAGATCCTGCTCGACCCGTCCACGGTCTCCCACGATGTGCTTGGAGCCGGCTACGAGTACCTGCTGAAGAACTTCGCGGATGAGTCAGGAAAGAAGGCAGGGGAGTTCTTCACGCCCCGCGAAGTCGTGAACCTGCTCGTCGGTATCTTGCATCCTGAGCCTGGTGAGTCCGTATACGACCCCGCCTGCGGATCCGGCGGCATGCTGGTCGCGACGATCAACCAGCTACGCGAGGCCGGAAAGGAGCACCGGACGCTGCGTGCGTACGGTCAGGAGATCAACCTGACGACCGCCTCGATCGCACGCATGAACCTGTTTCTGCACGAGATCGAGGACTTCGATATCAAACGCGGCGACACCCTCCGCGCGCCGGCGTTCAAGGACACCCGCGGAGCTGTGCGTAGGTTTGATGCCGTCATCGCCAACCCGCCGTTCTCACTATCGGATTGGGGAGCAGATCGGTGGGCAGCTGACCCGCGTGCGATCTGTGGGGTGCCGCCGGCAAGCAGCGGCGACTTCGCCTTCGTCCAGCACATGGTCTCGTCCATGAATCCCGGCACTGGCCGCGTCGGCGTTGTCATGCCTCACGGTGTCCTCTTCCGCGGGGCAGCCGAGGCGAGGATCCGGCAGTGCCTGATCGAAGAAGACCTGCTTGAGGCCGTCATTGGGCTTCCGCCGAATCTCTTCTACTCAACCTCAATTCCTGCGTGCCTGCTGATCTTCCGTGATCAGAAGAGTGCTGATCGCAAGAATCACATCCAGTTTGTTGACGGCTCTGGCAGGTTCAAGAAGGCAACCAACCGGAACCAGATGTCCGAGCGCGATGTGAAAGGGCTGGTAGACGCCTATCGGACCGGCCAGGATCCGGATGGCGAGGATGGGGGGAACGTCCGTCTAGTACCGTTCGACGAGGTCAAAAAGAACGACTTCGATCTCAACATCGGCCGGTACATCAAGACCGTCGCAGAGGAAAGTGCTGATCTCGGAACTGTGCTGGCCGCGTATGCTGAAACTCGGCAACGTCGCATCGATGCCGAGACTTCCATGTTTGAACGACTCCGGGCGACCGGGATCGACCTCAACATGTTTGGGGTGTCTGATGAATGAATGGAAGCAGACCACGTTGGGCAACTGTTTCGACCTGGTAAGGAATAAGGTTCATCCCGAGACACTCGATTCACGATACCCGTACGTTGGGATGGAGCATATAAGGCCAAACACGCCGAAGATAACAGCCACGGGAACGGTCGGTGCCATCAATAGCCAAGTCGGCCTCTTCAAGCGGGACGACGTCCTGTTCGGCCGACTACGTGCCTACCTTCGGAAGGTTGCGATCGCCGAGCATGATGGTGCTTCCTCTACTGAAGTACTTATCCTCAGGTCTCGCCACGCTGTCGTTGAACCCGGTTTCCTGTATCTTCTCAGCTCGTCTGAGGCTTGTATTGATTACGCAGTTGCTATGAGCGCAGGGAGTCGGATGCCACGCACTTCGGCGGCCGATCTCTCGGCGTTCCCAATCGCACTACCTCCGCCGGACGAACAGCGCCGCATCGTCGACGTCATGGCCGCGGTCGAAGCGCAGATCGAGGCACTGACTGACGAGTTATCGAAGTCACGTGCTGTACTGCGACGAACGCTGTCCGACCATTTCGAGGCGATATCGTCGTGCGAGACCCGAATTGTCGACCTTTGTTCACACGTCATCGGAGGGGTCTGGGGCGCGGCGGAGGGCCAAGCGGAGGTTGATGTTCTGGCCCTTGGTCCGCGCATCTACGCCTCTGGCACGTCAGACTTCGTGACTGACGGTTCACCAATTCGATCGGTCACTGCGAAGCAGGCCAAGTCACGTCTCGTTCAGCCGAACGACATCATCCTTGAGCGGTCAGGCGGTTCACCAGAACAACCGGTTGGTCGGGTAGTTATAGCCGGCGAGGGACTGGCACCGTGCATCCCCACCGACTTCCAGCGGCTGATGCGACCCGATGTCGACCGTGTGCGGCCTCGTTATCTCTTCTGGCGGCTGCAACACGACTGGAATACTGGGCTGACGCGTGCATTCAGTCGTCGCACAACCGGGATCACGAACTTGTCAGTCAAGGATTATATATCTCGTGAGATTTCGATCCCTGGTGATGATGAGCAGGACGCTCTCGTTTCTGTCGCGGACGGCATCGACTCTGTCATCCGCGCGACGGAAGCAGAACTTGCTCACCTCCGCGCATTTCGCTCCTCATTCCTAACCTCGCTCCTGAACCAGGAGATCGAGATCCCCGAATCGTACGACGCCGTGCTGGAGGAGGCCTGATATGGGCTGGACCGAGACGAGCACCATCCAACGGTCCCTTCTCGAGTGGGCTGAGGAGGCCGGATGGGAGCGCCTGGACGGTGATGCGCTGCCCCGTGACAGTCACGATGTCGTCATCGAGCCCTGGGCACGGGAAGCCCTGCTTGCTCTGAATCCGGAGCTCGTCGAGGATCCGGAGTCGGCCGATCTGGTGCTGCACGAGATCAACCAGGCTGTCTTGGACGCTCACAACGGACTCGTGGCGGCCAATGAGCTGCTGACCGTGGTGCTGCGCGGCGATCACTCGTTCCCGACCATCGACGGGAAGCATGTGCCGCGCCGACTCATCGACTTCGAAGACCCGGAGAACAACCGCTTCGTCGTCGCCGACGAGGTCACCATATCCGGAGCCGTCAAGCCGCGAAGATTCGATGTCGTCTACTACGTCAACGGATTTCCATTGGTTGTCGCCGAGACGAAGACGCCGGTGAAGCAGCAGGTTTCGTGGGTCAATGCTGCGAAAGATATCTACGACGTCTATGAGGAGGAGTATCCGAACTTCTTCGCCACCAACGTCTTCAACGTCGCCACCGAGGGACTCGAGCTCCGCATGGCTCCGATCCGGGCCTACCCGGACCCTGACTCGGAAATCTGGGCTCCGTGGGGCTCCACGGAAGACGACCCGCAGAAGGTGAGTGGTCCCGCCCGGGTGGAGCGTGCGGCACGGCTTCTGCTCAGACCTGAAACGATCCTGCCGATCCTCAAAGACCTGGTGATGTACCGGCACGCCCGGGACGCCTCCGAGGTCGACCTGAAATTCCTGCCTCGCTATCCGCAGTTCGAGGCAGCCCTGGCGATCCACGACAAAGTACTGGCCGACCGGCCCGGCGGCCTGCTCTGGCACCACCAGGGCTCCGGCAAGACCGAGCTCATGGCATTCACCGCGGCGAGGCTGCTGCGCGATGACGCGGTGATCGACAAATTCGGCGGTGCACCGACGGTGATCGTGATCGCCGACCGGACGGATCTGGTGAGACAGACCGCGGAGATGTTCGAGACCGCTGGCATGCCGCGCATCACGGTGCCGCACAACAAGGACGAGCTGCACGCGCTGCTGCGCAGCGGTGATCCCGGCGTGGTCATCACGACCGTGCACAAGTTCGCCGAAGCCGGCCACCTCAACGACCGGTCGAACATCATCGTGCTCGTAGACGAGGCGCACCGCTCGCAGGAAGGCTCACTCGGGAAGGCATGGCGCACGGCGGTTCCGAACGCGAAGTTCTTCGGAGCGACCGGCACCGCCATCGAGGACAAAGACCGCTCGACGTTCAAGCTGTTCGGTGATCCGGACGACCCCGATTTCGTGATGTCGCGGTATACCCCGGAGCAGTCCATCGCCGACGGGTTCACCAAGCCCGTCATGGTGGAGGGGCGCTCGGTCGGCTTCACCCTCGACAAAGACAATCTCGATGAGGCATTCGACGAGCTGGCCGCCGAGGAAGATCTGGACGAGGAAGAGAAGGTCTACCTCTCCGGAAAGGCCTCGCACATCGAGACCATCCTGGCGAACCCCGAGCGGGTTGCCGCTGTATGCTCCGACATCGTGGACCACTTCCTGACGTTCGTCGCACCGCTGGGACAGAAGGCTCAGGTGGTGGCCTATAAACAGAACCTCGTAGTCGCCTACGCCCAAGCGATTCAAACCGAGCTGGAGCGACGCGAAGCCGCCATGCCCGACGGCCAGCCGCGCGAGGTCGGCGTCGTGATGCACGTCGCCGACTCCAAGGACACCCCGAAGGAGTACAAGAAGTACCTGCTCACACCGGAGCAGGAGGAGACCCTGAAACGCCGGTTCAAGAAGGTCGACGATCCCATGTCATTCGTCGTCGTTACCGCAAAGTGGATGACCGGATTCAATGCTCCCATCGAAGGCGTCCTGTACCTCGACAAGCCCGCCAAGGAAGCGAACCTGTTCCAGACCATCACGCGCCCCAACCGGCCGTGGAAAAACCCCATCACGGGCCAACGCAAGGACTACGGCCGCGTTGTCGACTACATCGGCCTGTCGAAGGCGATCGGCAAGGCAATCGCCGGGCCCAAGACGAAGGCGGGCGAAGAAGAAGACCAGCTGAACGTCACGGACGCCTCCAAGCTGGCCGGCAAGTTCGTCACCGACCTCACCCGTCTCATGGCTATTTTCGACGGCATCAACACGACCGATTCGTCGTTCGAGGCCCTCGCCGAAGCCCACGAGCGGATCCCCGAAGACAGCTCGCAGCGGACCGAGTTCGTCGAAACCTACGTGGCGCTGCAGACTGTCTGGGAGTTCCTCGACCCACATCCCATGCTCACCCCGTTCAAGCAGCAGTACCTCTGGCTGGCGAAAGTCTACGAGTCGATCCGACCCAAGGACGTGTCCAAGGCATTTTTGTGGCAGCGCCTCGGTGCGAAGACCACCGAGCTGATCCACGGACATATGTCCGACGTGACGGTTCGACAAATGGGCTCGAAGTCGGTCACCCTCGACGCCGCGGGACTGGCGTTGGTGAAAAAGATCGCCGAACAGCTGAAACTTCCGGAACGAGACATGGAGGCGACGGCTGACGTCTACCAAGCAGTAATCGACTCAATCGAATCCCGCCTGAAGCGGCGATTCACTGCCACCGAAAGCCCCGTGTACAAATCGCTGGCGGAGCGGATCGAGAAACTGCGCACCAAGACCATTGAAAACGTCGAAGATTCGCTTGCATTCTTCGAGGAAGCGCTAAAGGTCGCCCACGACGTCGTCGTCGCCGACAGGGCAGCCGAAATCGGGGACGAGGACACCCTGGAGCGTCTGGCCGATCCAAAGCGCGGAGCCCTCACTCAAATAGTTGAACAAAACATGCCACCTGGATTGCACAAGATCGTCCCCGGCCTCGTTGATCGGATCGACGCCATCGTAAGCAATGTCGCGTACAGCGGGTGGGCCGAAAATGATAACGGTGACAAAGCAGTTCGCCGTAAACTTCGCACAGTATTGAGGGATTTCGAGCTTCCGGTTAAGGGCGAACTGTTCGAACGGATCTATCAGTATGTGCGGGAGAACTACTAGGTGTCCGCGGCAGTCGGTCGGAGCGAACGGGATAACGAGGGCCATGACCATCGCCAACATCGCTCAGTCTCTGATTCTGAAGTGACCCATAACGATGCATCCAGTGCATATTACAGTTACGAGGAACCACCACTGTCATGAGAATTCAGCATCCAGCGTGGTCATCCTGGAGAGGACCTCCAATAATCTTCGTCGTGCTCTCGAAAGCGGTGACTCAGACGAGGATGCACGCATTCGCGCAGTGTTTGGTGACCTCAGTGAATCCGCGATCGAGCGTCTGATATCGAAAGACGTCGTGAAGAAGTTCAAGGAGCTGAACGGCAAGCGCAACAGCTGGCGCGGACACGGGGGCCACACGTCCGGGGAGGAACGGAGAGTACAAGTCGATTCCCTCGTCTCGGACCTACGGGAGCTTCGCTGGCTTTTAGGTAACGTGTGGGCGCAGCTGCTCCTCGTTCGCGCCGGAAGCGCCAGGCGGGTGCGCGACGGGTACGTCCAGGCCGCAGAGGTTGCCGTCGGTACCCGCTCACCGTTTGTCACCAGGGACTTCCGGGTGGGGGATGCCATGCTCGACGGCGAACTGTACCTAGTGCGAGACAGGTCGCAGTCTCCGCTGCGCCTTGGCCAGTTCGTCCAGCTCCGTGCGGCCCCGCACAATGCTCAGTACACGAGCTACTTCTACAACCGCACTGAAGGGACCAGTGTTCGCATGGTCAGCTACCAGTACGGACCGGGAAGTGAAGTAGAGTACGATGCGGAGAGGTTCCGCGACGAGTTCGGAGCCTTGGCATTAGCATAATGCGGAGGCCTGGGCGGAGAGATCGCCCCGACTGCAAAGATGGTACCGAAGACAAGCTGAACACCGCGAGACCAGGGGAGGAGGCGACCAACCGATGACGTTGACGCTCGAACCAATCCTGCACAGCGCAGACATCGACCTCGGCGATGCCATCGTGATCCGCCATGCATTCGTGCGCGAGCACGAGGACACCGGCATGCAGGGTCTCCACGCCGACTCCACCGACGATGAGATCCTTGAGTACACGCGAGAGCAATCCGCGAAGCCGAAGGTCTTCCCTGTCGTTCCACCCCGGATCTGGGTCGTCTTCGTTCGCGAGGGCGGCGATCGCGCCCGCTTCTGGTCCGTGGTGGAAAGCCGCGGCGAGACGTCGAACGATGGACTTCGCCGATCCTTCGACCTCGCCAAGTCGGGGCAGATGGCGGACCTCAGGAACCGGCTAGTGATCGGCTGGAGAGCGCCGCGCGCATGGTGGCTCAAGAGCACCACGGCGGCCGGCTATCCGATTAAAGAGATCGCCGACCCGGAGCCGGAGCCGTTTCCCGGGTTCGATCGGCTCGTGCTGGACCATGCGCAGCTACAGGCAGTGATGCGCGAGCACCGGTACGCGGCGTGGCGCACTGCGCTCTCGTCAGTAGGCGGCATCTACCTCATCACCGACACCCGCGACGGACACCAGTATGTTGGCAAGGCCGACGGCGCGGAGAGCATCAGCCAGCGCTGGAGCGCTTACGCGACCAACGGCCACGGCGGCAACGTCGAGCTGCGCGGCCTCGACCCGATGACCTTCCGTTACTCGCTGCTGCGGGTGTTCGACCCGGCGACCCCCACCCGTGAAATCGACGAGGCGGAGAGCCACTTCAAGCTAGCATTGGACACACGCCAGCACGGGTTGAACCGAAACTAATTCCCGACGCCATTGACTGCGCCGCGCGTGAAGGCATCATGTGCGAGGGCCCCTGGAAACGGACGAAGACCGGTCTGGTGAACAGGCGGAACCAGTCATCATGGTTCAGTCTTACCGAGTGCTGACGTCCCGTGCGAGCTGACGCAGCGATCCTGCCGTACGGGGGAACACTTTGAGTTGATGTGGATAGACTGAGCGGTGGGTTGATCTTGATACATCGCCTTCCCTCTTGCCTTCGCCCTTCGGATCCTGTCACCGCAGGTCGCTGAAGGGGTCCACGATAGACTGCGCGCCGTGCTCGGGGCAGACGAACATGAATCGCACACCGAGGTCTTCCTCAGCACTCGGCTCGGGCTCGCAGTCGCCCCTGCAGACGGAGCAGGTCCGGTAGTCCTCGTTCCGGGGCACACGTATCTCGAGGCCGTCCGGTCCGTCGATACGCTCATAGTCCACAACTCAAGCTTACGCGCAGAGTGCGGACAGGGTCGTAACCATGCGATTCAATTGGGAACAGGTCATCGGGACCGGTGGCGTCGACCTCACAGACTCCTACGACGAACAATCCTCCGACGCTCTCTATCAGGACCACCCGCGATCCGTGCCGCCCGGTATGCCGACCGATCCCGGCGATGACAAAGGTAGCCCACCCCTTCGATGGGATCTGAACACCCAAGTAACGCCGCCGCGTTACCCGACAAGCGCTGCACCTCTCACCAGGACGAGCCCCCGGCTGCGAGCGTACAAATCCTGACTCCCGGCAGCAAAAAACGCTGCCGATCCTGGCCGACGTCCGCGTCCCGGTCGTATACTGGAGTCATGACTTCGAAGCTGGCTGACTACATCGAGGCAGGCAAGGCCCTCGACGCCGACGAACGCGAGATTGCCGCACTCGCGCTCCAACAGGTCGATGAGACGGAACAGGCCGAGATCGATGCCGCTTGGGCCGAGACAATTGATCGTCGGCTCGACGAGCTGAAGAGTGGCACAGTCACGCCGGTCAGCGGCCGTGAGACCATCGCCATCGCACGGGCGCGGTCGGCCGCCCGACGCAAGTGACCCTCGACTGGAACGAACACCCTGAGGCTCGTGAGGAGTTCTTGGACGCCCACGAACGCTACCTGGGGATCGAGGACGGCAGGCTTGGTGACGAGTTCGCCGACGCGGCCGAATCCGCAGCGGAACTGATCCTCCAATGGCCGGACGCACCGCCGCCGTACCGCGGGCGTCGGGGCAAGCCGATGATCCGCACATGGCACCTCGACAAGTTTCCCTACCGGCTCGTCTACGTTGTCCATGAAGAAGAGATTTTTGTCCTTGCCTACGCTCACGAGGCGCGCCGGCCAGGCTACTGGTCACATCGCCTGAGGGACTGACCTGTCATCACAACGACGCGAACCACGCCAAACGCCGAAGGGTCGTGTCCTCGACCAACCCACTGACAGGTCAGAGTCAGTTGTCACCCCCGCCTACAACGCGCACGCTGGGACGATGATAAATACTCTGCCTGAGCTGTGGATCGATTGGTGTCAGATCACCAACACCGACATCGATCACCGGGACGAGGCGATACTCGCGCGATTCGCTCGTCAAGCGTGTCCGCCGCGCACACTGCTGAAAAGACTGCGCCCCGAGCATCCAATCAGCACAGCACCGGCATGGCCGGCAGCGCATCATCAGGACGCCACGGCACTCGAGCGGCTCATCAGCATCGGCTCGGCCCGCATCAACGACCCGGACACCGGCTGGGTTGCACGACTGCGGCTACGCCGGCTGCTATTCGCCGCAGTGCTGATCGCGCCGGCCGAACAAGGAGGACTGGCGCTCACGCGCAGACAGGCTCTCGACCTGACACCCCAGAAGTTGCAGAAGCTGCGTCCGGAGCTCGGGCATGCCGGCAACGAAGCCGCCTGTCCGGCCTGTGCAGTGTGGTCGTGGTGCCACGTCCTTGGCACGAACAACGTCTGGTCCCACGCGTCCGTCCGCGAGCTGGGGCACAGACGCGACGCACCCGGCACCGAACACCGGCACGTCAGTGATGACCCGGACCCGGACTGGCTCAACTGCACCGGCGTACTGTCGGCTATCGACCGCTGGGGGTATATAGACCTCTACGCTTCCATGCACCCGTCGTCGCTGTCGATCATGATCGGCGCGATCGCGACCATGGTCACCGACCCTGTCGTCCCGAACCTTTGCGACGCCGTGCCAAGGCGGCCGGTGCGGCACATCACCGCCGAAGAAGAAACGGTGATCCTGAACCGGGCTGACGAGCTCAATGCCCGGATCGCCGGGATACTGGACGAGTGTGGATAAAGCCTTATCCACAGGCTGCGCCGGACTGGGGGAGGAGCGAACATCCTCGGCCACAGCAGTCGGCCAGCGAGGTCATACATGCCGGGCTACGACGGTTGGAAGAGCAGGAAACACAACAGTCCGTTCACCGCTGCGAACAAGTCGTGAGCCGGCAGCGCTAAGCCTCAGCGGCCGAGTCCGGAAAGCACGCCGCCAATGTAACGGCGCTGCTCCTGCGTCAGGGGAGGAATGTTCGCGTGGGCTTTGTCGACTGCTGCTTGGCGCTCGGCGTCGTGAAACCGGATGTTCGCAACGTCGTCCCGGTGAGTCCAATACTGATGGTCAATCACATGCGTCGGAATCCGACCTTTGTGGACGCAACGGAGGATCGACGACTGATGACCTACTACGATCTTTGCAACGGTGGCCACATCAAGCAGCTCGTGTGTCTGTACTGATGTCGACATCGCTCTGAGAGCACCTCAAATCCTCTCTCGAATGATCTATTGCTCCCTCAAAGTCTATTTCCATTCACGATGCCCCGGATACTGTCCAGGGCCGAAGACTACACACGCCGCAACGTCGTCGAACGGTCTTTCAACGTCCACAAACAATGGCGCGGCTTGGCTAACCGCTACGATATTCTCGCCCTGACCTACTGCGGCGGCACCGTACTCCACAATGCCCGGATCGCCGCGATCCTCGACGAATGAGGATAGGATCGCCACCATGGGATTCAACTGGGAACAGGTCCTCGACGCCGAGGGGGATGAGATCGCCGATGCCTATGAAGATAGCGCCTCCGACGCGCTATACCAGGACCACCCCAGGGCAGCCCCGGGCCCGCCGGTCGACCCCGGCGACGAGAAGATCGTCCCGCTGAGTGGGAGTATCTTCATCGTCGGTATCTGAATACACAAACCTCGTACCCTGCCCGGTGTCTTCCAGAGAACTGTATCCGCCGGGTCTGTGGCGAAAGACCCATTTTTGGGCACGCCGCCGGGGATTCTCTGCCTTCTCCGGGACCAGCTTACGGGCCTCTCGATCTCATCGGCCTAGCACTATGACGTGCTCGTGAACGCGCTCAACAAGTTTGCCAGCGCTAATGGGGCAGAATCGACTTCACCCGGCATGCGCCGGCTGGCCACGGCATCTGCGAGCAGATGCCGATCCCGAGTGGTGCGACTGCCAGGGCCTGCTGCCGGGCCATTGACCCAGGGATAAGAATGGTTCCATGGGACTCCGATTGGGAGGAGCATTGTCGGGCCCTAGCGCACTGGCCTCGCCCGCGCATACAATAGCGGCGTGTCGACCGTCGTCTACCATGAAGACTCGGGCGACGCAGAGCTGGCGATGCCTTTCGACGAGTCATGATCGGACAAGTTTCCGGGGCCTGAGAGTGCAGCTGTGACACGGTCGTTCAGCGCTTGAGAGAACGTCGGCCTCGACTCCACAAACGCAGCCACAGACGCCTCAATGTGCCGCTCAGCGGCAGCTGAAGCCTGGTGTGCGGTCGTCGAGTTAATGCTCATGGCTGCTCTTGTACAAAGACTCCGAATGAATATGAATGGCTAGTTGAAATGAATCCAAATGATTATTTAGATTCAGTCTACATAGTTCATAACATGACGTCTAGTAACTTATGATAGAGCTATCGAGTGGCCGACTACGCGTGAGTTGACAGCAAAAGCTTTGATCCGCAGATCAACTCCACTCGACACGGATCCCTTTGTATGGATCCGAATCAGTCGCCGAGAACGCGCCCGGGCCGATCTTGTCGATCGTGATGCGTAGACCGGCCAGATCGATCAACGCCCGTAGCACCATGCGCTTGCGCTCGACGCCCGCAGTGAGCCACGCAACCCCTGCCTCCACGCCGGCGAAGTCGTCTAACCCATCAGCTGGCTGGGCAGCGCGAAGCCTGGCCTGTTCACCTTCGAGCCGCGCCATCAAGCGCGCGTTCTGACGATGGAACTGTTCCTGCGTCAACCCGCCATCGATCCACGTGTCCGAGATCAGCGCCATCTTCGCCTCGACCGCCTCGATTCGTTCGCGCGCCTCTGCAGCTACCTCCTGGTCGCCACCGAGCACGCGTACCCCCTCGACTTCGAGGAGCGCCACAACGTGACGCTCGATATAGCCGTCGACGACATCCATCCGACGGTTGACACCATGGCACCCCGAGTGGGGGCAGGCGTATTTCGCGGGATACACGCGCTGCTTGCTCGGAGACCGTGTGCCATCGACTCTCTTGTAGCCCTTCACGGTGTAGGTGTAGCTCTTCGCGCCAGCCATCGGCCGGTCACACTCGCCGCACCTCACGAGCCACGTCAGCAGGTACTTGAGCTCCGTGTCGCCCTTGTTCGTCGTCCGCGACGGATCTGTCAGCCTCGCCACAACCCGCTCGTGGGTCTCCCGGTCGATGATCGCGTCCCAGCCGGCGGCGAAGAGCTGCACCGGCCCTGTCCAGTGACCGTCTTTAAACTCCTGATGCTTCCTATACCCGGCCTGCGTCCACCTCAGCAGCGTCCTGCGCAACGGTTGAGGTTGCCATTCTCCCCCAGCAGCGGTGCGGATTTCGCGTGCGTTCAGGTCCTTCGTCATCGACCAAAGTGACTCACCGTCCAAGACGCGCCGCACGCATTCCTTAATGACGGCCGCCTCGGCGGGGTCGATCACGAGGCGCTGTTGTGTTCCGGTGAGGACAACACCCTTCTCGTCTGTGGCGAACCGGTACCCGAATGGCCTGCGTCCGACGTAGCGCCCCGCCTCGGCCATCTCCTTGTGCTTGGCTCGCTGGCGACGCGCGGTCGTCTCGGCCTCCAGTCGCGCGAAGACGCCCTTCATGCGGGCCATCGCCCGGCCCTGCTCGTTGGCCAGGTCGATCTCGCCACCGACACTGGCCAGCTGGAGGCCGAGAGCATCAGCATGATCAATCCAGTCCTCAAGCTCGCGCGGCTTCCTGGTCAGGCGGTCGACGTCCCACACCACCACGGCTTGGATGCGACGTGACTCGACGGCGCGCATCATCTGTTCGTACGCCGGCCGCGGCTTCTTCTTCGATGCTGAGACGTCGTTGTCAGTGTAGACGTCAATCACGGTCCAGCCGAGCTTCTTCGCCAGCGCATGACAGTCGCTCTCCTGCCGCTTAACGCCCAGTCCGTCCGCCTCGGAGTCCCGAGAGATTCGGACGTAAACCGCTGCCTCGATCGCGTTTGCCATGTATCGATCCTACTAGGAGAAGTCATTTAGTAAACGACCCCTCTGAGATCTACGTGGCCCGCGGCGGTGACAGCGAATTGACCTCGTTGACACTGACAGAGCAACAGGTTCGCGATTTGGTTGAAAGAATGCTCAAATCATCCGGCCGGCGGCTGGACCTCTCCTCACCGTTTGTGGATGCTGCCTTGCCCGATGGCTCGCGGCTGCACGTGGTCATTCCCGATATTACGCGACGACATTGGGCAGTTAATATTCGAAAGTTCATCGCCCGGGCAACCCGCTTGGAGCATCTGGTGGAGCTTGGAACTATTTCGCCTCAGGCCTCCCGATTCCTATCTGCCGCAGTGGCAAGCGGCTTGAACATCCTGGTTTCCGGCGCCACACAGGCCGGGAAGACGACGTTGCTGAATTGTTTGGGGGCGGGCATAGGCTCCCGGGAACGCGTTATTACGGTCGAGGAGATTTTCGAGCTCAAACTCCCCCTGCGTGACGTGGTGGGCCTGCAATGCCGGCAGCCCAACCTTGAAGGTCACGGGGAAATTCCCCTGCGGCGTCTCGTCAAAGAAGCGCTTCGGATGCGTCCCGACCGCCTCATCGTCGGAGAGGTCAGGGAAGCCGAAAGCCTGGACATGCTGATTGCGCTCAACTCCGGGCTTCCCGGAATGTGCAGCGTTCATGCCAACAGCGCCCGCGACGCCGTCACCAAGATTTGCACCTTGCCATTATTGGCCGGCGAGAACATCTCGTCCCACTTCGTGGTTCCCACGGTGGCCTCGTGCGTCGACCTCGTAGTTCACTGCAATCGCACTGCACATGGGCAACGCGAGGTAACGGAGATCCTCTCGCTGGGCAACCGGGTCGAAAACGGAATCATAGAAACATCCAACGTATTTCAGCGTATTGACGGGATATTGACGGCGAATCCATCGGCGATTCCAACGTCGGACAAGTTTGCCCGCGCCGGATACAGCCCCGCCTCGCTGGTGGAAGAGCGCTGATGACCGCGGCGGTGGGCCTGACGGGTGGAATAGGCCTGTTGTTGATCTGGTGGTCCCTGTGGGATACCCCGGCGCGGCGCAAACCATCCAAACGTACAGCAAGGATAGACGAGTTGATCACGCGGGCCGGCATCGAGAGGGTGTCAGTGTCAGGGCTCGTCTTCACATGCGTGGGTGCGGGCCTGTTCACGCTGGCTATCGTCGTCATTGTGACGGGCTCTTTGCCCATTGCCGGCTGTTTTGGCCTGTTCGGCGGGTGGGCTCCGATGGCCTTGGTCCGGTGGCGGGCGCGACGCCGCAGCGCGGCGCTCCGCGAGTTATGGCCAGATGTCGTTGATCACCTGCGGTCCGCTATCCGGGCGGGGCTGTCCTTGCCCGAGGCCCTGATTCAACTGTCCGAGAAGGGACCAGACGAATTGCGGCCGGCATTTGCAGGCTTTGGAGCGGATTACCGGGCTGGAGGCCAATTTGACGCGGCGCTGACGCGGTTGAAAGCCAGATTGGCTGACCCCGTAGCAGACCGCCTGGTGGAGGCGCTGCGGATGACCAGGGAAGTAGGCGGATCGGATCTGGGCAAGTTGCTTGGAACCTTGGCCGGTTTCCTGCGGGAGGATGCCCGTACACGCAGCGAGCTTGAAGCGCGCCAGTCGTGGACAGTCAACGCGGCGCGGCTGGCCATCGCGGCCCCGTGGGTGGTGTTGATGCTGCTGGCAACCCGGCCTGAAGCCATAGCAGCCTATAACACCACCGGTGGAGCACTGGTCCTGGCCGGCGGATTAATTGTCTCACTCGTTTGCTATCGGGTGATGCTGCGGATCGGTGCCCTGCCCAAGGACGCGAGGGTGCTTCGATGACTCCTGTGCTGTCATTGGCCGCAGGGGGCGGTCTCACGCTGGGGATTGGCTTGTGGCTGACACTCTACGGGCTACCGGTCATGCGCCGCAGGCGCTTCGTCGACAGGATCGCTCCGCAACTGAAGTCCGTCGATGTTCAGTCGCGGTTACTCCATCCCGGCAGTGTCGATCAAACACCTTTCGGGGCACTGGAAAGGATCATTAAACCGGTGTTGTCCGACGTGGTGAGGTGGTTCGGCAGATTCAACCCGGGCACTGGCCAACTCGCGAAACGACTGGCTCAGGCCGGTAAACAGCAGAGCCCGCTGGATTTCCGGGTCCAACAACTCCTGTGGGCCGCCGGTGGTCTTGCCCTGGGAACAGCAGGGGCGTTGCTGGCCGCTTCGGCCGGCAATATCAATGGCTTGTTCGCGACCATCATTTGTTTCGGCTGCGCAGTGGGCGGCTTTTTGCTGCGGGACTATGTTCTCTCTGCACAGATTAAGCAGCGGGAAATGAGGATGCTGGCCGAATTCCCCAGCCTCGCCGAACTTATGGCATTAGCCGTGGGAGCCGGGGAGAGCGCCTCGGGCGCATTGGAGCGCATCTGCCAGAGCGCCCACGGCGACCTGGCCCGGGAGTTCTCGGTGGTGCTGGCGGAGACGCGGGCGGGAGCACCGCTGATTTCCGCACTCCAGGAGTTCTCAAGCCGCACACAGTTGGCGCCACTTGCGCGGTTCGTGGACGGCATCACCGTTGCCGTCGAACGCGGTACTCCGCTCGCGGACGTGTTGCGCGCACAGGCACAGGATGTACGGGATATGGCCAAGCGGGACCTGATGGAAGCCGCCGGACGCAAAGAAATTGGCATGATGGTGCCCCTTGTCTTTGGAGTTTTGCCCTTGACAGTGCTCTTTGCCGTGTATCCGGGACTGGCTGCCATCAACCTGGGCTTTTAGGCGGACGAATAACGATGGAAAAGATGAAGGGAACATCATGAAGATGGGGAAGCTGGCGAAGTTCATACCGGCCGCGGCCAAGGCCTGGATGCTGCTGCAAATGACCGCCTTGAGCAGATTCGACCCTGCCGGAGACGATCACGTTGAACGTGGAGATGTGCCGGGATGGGTCATGATCACTCTGATGTCAGCCGTGCTGGTCGCGGGACTGCTGGCATTAGCCGGGCCCGCATTGGAAGGCCTGTTCCAATCGGCCATTAACCAAGTCCGACAGTAGATGAGCCGGCCTTTCCATCCGTTATCGTGGAAGGCTTCTTCTCCGGGCGACCCGCAACGATTGACAGACGAACGTGAGCGGGGATCGGCGGTGGTGGACTTCGTACTGGTGGGCAGTCTGCTCACAGTTATCTTCATCGCGATCATTCAGCTGGCTTTGGTGCTGCACGTGCGCAACACCCTCATTGACGCAGCAGGGTCGGGTGCACGGTACGCCAGCCTCGCTGACAGGGGCCCCGCTGACGCCAGATCCCGGACAGAGGCACTCATCTCGATGGCGCTGAGTGAACGTTATGCCCGGAATGTTTCGGTCGATCGCACCACACACCGCGGCACGGAAACAGTCGAGGTCAATGTCGTGGCCCCGTTGCCAGTGATCGGGCTCATCGGCCCTACGGGAGTGGTGGAGGTGTCCGGCCATGCCGCGGTACCCGATTAGCTCAGCATATCTCCGGCTCAAGTCCACGTGGCGGCGCCGCTTCGGCACGACGGCACTGCATCGTGCCGAGACCGGCAGCGCCGTCGTGGAATTCACATTCCTTGGCACCTTGTTGCTGATTCCGGTGGTCTATCTGGTGCTGGCGGTCGGGAGCCTGCAGGCCGGCTCGTTCGCCAGTGTTGGTGCAGCCGACCAGGCGGCGAAAGTCTTTGCTGCGGCGGAGACTGCCCAGGAAGGCCATCAACGTGCAGCGCAGGCAGCGATGCTGGCCGTGACGGACCATGGATTCAGCGGCTCTGATGTCACTTTGGAAATCGTGTGCACCGAAGGGCAGTGCCTGGAACCAGGTTCCATAGTCACCGCCCACGTGGCGGTCGCGGTGCCGATGCCGTTGATTCCCGCTATGCCTGGCTTGGATCTGTCTGCCGCCACTGTTGAGGCCAGTGCCACAGAAATCGTTGAACGGTTCGGATGAAATTGCCTGATGCTCTCAAACGGATGATCCGGCAGGCCGGGGCCCGCTGGCGGAACGACGACGGGCAAGTGATGGTGCTGATCATCGGCTACGTCTTGTTGTCCTTGCTCGTAGTCACGGTTGTAATGGCCGTTTCCGCTGTATACATCGAACACAAGCGCCTGCTTTCCGTGGCGGACAGCGCCGCTGTGGCGGCGGCGGACACGTTCTCCCTTGGCCAGGTTGAAAGGTCCGGCTCCGCCCCAGTGACGGTGTTAAGCGACGGGGCAGTCGCCGATGCTGTCGCTTCCTACCTCAACAGGACGGCGGCATCGGGACAATTCCATTCCCTGCGCGTCGACCCGGCCACTGGCACCACCGACAACAGGACGGCCCACGTGGTGCTCAGCGCAGTAGTGCATCCGCCGGTTGTCAACATCTTCGTCCCGGAGGGGATCCCCATTTCGGTGGTCAGTGATGCGAGATCGCAGCTGCAACAGTGAAAACGGCGGCCCCGGACAGCCCATGGTGTCGACTCCCGTTGAAAGCACGCAGCGGTGATGACGTAGTCTTGGAAGACCATGGCTGAGATCGACTTTCCCGCAGAAATCCGCGCGCTCCGCGCCAAATTCGCTTCCATCGAACAGGTCTCTGATGTGGAGGGCCTCAAGACCGATGTCGCCGACCTCAGTGAGCGGGCCGCCGCCCCGGGCCTTTGGGACGACCAGGAGCAGGCACAATATGTCACTTCCAGGTTGTCGCATCGCCAAAGCGAGCTCGACCGGCTCAACAATCTGCAGCAGCGGATCGACGACATGGAAACGCTGGTGGAACTGGCCCACTCCGAAGGCGACCCGGACTCGCTGAACGAAGCGGCGCAGGAACTCAAGTCACTGCGGAAATCGCTCGATGACCTGGAAGTCGTGACCCTGCTGTCCGGGCCCTACGACGAGCGCGAAGCCGTGGTGTCCATCCGGTCGGGCGCCGGGGGAGTGGACGCCGCCGATTTCGCCGAAATGCTGCTGCGGATGTACACGCGGTGGGCCGAACGCCGCGGCTACCCGGTCCAGGTCCTCGACACGTCCTACGCGGAGGAAGCCGGCCTAAAATCGGCCACCTTCGAGGTGAAAGCGCCCTACGCATTCGGCACACTTTCGGTGGAGGCAGGCACCCACAGGTTGGTGAGGCTCAGCCCGTTTGATAACCAGGGCCGCCGGCAGACTTCATTCGCAGCCGTGGAGGTGGTGCCGCTGATCGTGCCCACCGACCATATCGAAATTCCCGAAAACGACATCCGAATCGATGTCTTCCGCTCATCCGGCCCGGGCGGGCAGTCGGTGAACACCACCGACTCGGCGGTGAGGTTGACCCACTTGCCCACCGGCGTCGTCGTCTCCATGCAGAACGAGAAGTCGCAAATCCAGAACCGGGCCGCGGCGATGCGGGTGCTGCAATCACGGCTGCTGCTGCTCAAGCAGGAAGAAGAAGACGCGGAGAAAAAGGCGATTGCGGGCGATGTGAAGGCCTCGTGGGGTGACCAGATGCGTTCCTACGTGCTGCACCCTTATCAAATGGTCAAGGATCTGCGCACTAACTACGAAGTGGGCAATACATCGTCCGTGCTCGACGGCGAGATCGACGGCTTCATTGATTCGGGGATCCGCTGGCGCGCGGAACAGCGCGGCGTCACCGAGTAATCCGGCTGCCGGCGGCCGTCCGTACGCGCCTTAAGCCCGCTGCCCGCGTGGTTGGCCGCCGCTGTTCAGGGGCCGACACACCGGCGCCGGTTGTGTCTTAACTGGCAACCGGCGTGTCTATAGTCGAGGAGCCGGTGGTTTCTTCCCCCGAACCGTGGCCCCGCACCGGCATGAAGTGGGCCCAAAAAGCAGCCATGATCCGATTCGACAATGTCACCAAGGTGTACGACCGGAAATCGCGTCCTGCCCTGGACTCGGTGAACCTGGAAGTGGATCGCGGCGACTTCGTCTTCCTGGTGGGGCCGTCGGGATCCGGTAAATCCACTTTTATCCGCTTGGTGTTGAAAGAAGACCGGGCCACCCGGGGGGCGGTCTATGTGGCGGGCCGGAACGTAGCGAACATCCCCAACTGGCGCGTGCCCAAGCTGCGTCGGGGCATCGGCGTCGTATTCCAGGATTTCCGGCTGCTGCCCAACAAGACTGTCTTCGCCAACGTCGCCTTCGCCATGCAAGTCATCGGCAGGAAGCGGGCCATCATCCGCGAAACGGTCCCCGAGGTGCTGAGGACCGTCGGATTGGAAGGCAAAGACCACCGGATGCCGCACGAACTGTCCGGCGGAGAGCAACAACGTGTGGCCATCGCCCGCGCCGTCGTCAATAAGCCCGGTATTTTGCTGGCCGACGAGCCCACCGGAAATCTGGATCCGACCACCTCCCAGGGCATCATGAAGGTGCTCGACCGGATCAACCAGAATGGCACCACCGTGGTGATGGCCACCCACGACGACGGCATCGTGGACGAAATGCGCAAGCGCGTCATTGAACTCTCCGAGGGTGTGGTGGTGCGCGACGATGTGCAGGGGATCTATGCCGGCGCCGGCGAGGCAGTGCTGTGAGGCTGGCCTTCATACTCTCTGAAATCGGCTCCGGGCTGCGCCGCAACCTGTCCATGCTGGTATCCGTCATCCTGGTGACGTTCGTGTCGTTAACGTTCGTCGGAGCGGCGGGCCTGCTGCAAATGCAAATCTCCCAGATGAAGGGGTTCTGGTACGACAAGGTCCAGGTTGCGATCTTCCTGTGCGTGGACAGCTCCGCCTCACCCAGCTGTGCGGCCGGGCCGGTCACCGACCAGCAGCGGCAGAACATCAGGGACCTGCTGGCATCGCCGTCGGTTGATCCGTACATCGCAGGGGAGCCGATCCACGAATCGCAGCAGGAAGCACTCGGTCACTTCAAGGATCAGTTCGCCAATTCGCCGATCGTGGATTCCGTCACCGCCGGACAGCTTCCGGAATCCTTCCGGGTGAACTTGGAAAACCCGGAGAAATACGAAGTGATCAACGAGATCTTCTCTTCCGTCCCCGGTGTCGATGTGGTGATTGATCAGCGTGAATTGCTGGAGCAGGTGTTCTCGGTGATGAACGTGGCCTCGCTGGTGGCCATCGGGATCGCGGTGGTGATGATTGTCTGCGCGGTGCTGCTGATCGCCACCACCATCCGGCTGTCGGCCTTCAGCCGACGGCGGGAGACCGGAATTATGCGTTTGGTCGGGGCCTCGAAAACTGTGATCCAGCTGCCCTTTGTGCTCGAAGGGGTGATTGCCGCCGTCATCGGGGCGGTGCTGGCTTCCGGCACCCTGTGGGCAGTGTCCCATTTCTTCATTGGTGAGTGGCTGGCGACCGAGTATCCGAATACGGCCTTTATCTCTTCCACACAAGCCGTGCTGCTCGCGCCCGGCTTGGTATTGCTCGGCGTGGTGCTGGCCGGCGTTTCCTCCCTGCTGACCCTGCGCCGTTACTTGAAAGTCTGAGGCGATGTTCAACCAGAAAGATCCTTCTGAGCACGGACCAACCGGCCGGCTGCATCTGCCCTCCGGCAGGGTGCGGCTGTACGGCACCGCTGCAGTCAGCACGGCCGCGGCAGCCGTGCTGGCCCTCGGGCTGCTCAATGGCCTGCCCGCAGGGGCGGACCAGCTCGACGATATGAAGGACCACAAGGCGCAGCTGGAACAGCGCATCGACCAGGTGCAGGAAAACCTGGCGCATTTGGACGCCGACATCGTGGAGACGCTGGCGCAGCTGAAGGAACACAAGGAGAAGCTTCCGGGAGCGAAGAAGCGGTTGGCCAAGGCGCAGGCGAGCGTGGCAGAAGCGGCCCGCGAAGTCGAAGAGCTGACTGCGCGGGTGGAACTGGCCGAGCAGACCAAGGCGAAAATCAACGAGAAGCTGAAACTGGACAAGGCCGAAATGGCCAAGACCGAACAACTGATTGGCCAGATCGCGACGGCGGCGTACAAAAACGGAGGCATGCCATCGAACCTGAGCCTGTTCTTCAGCTCTGAAGGCGGAAACCTTGCCGACTCTATTGGAATGGCAGGCCAGGCACTGCGCAGCCAGAACGCTGTGCTGGACCGGTTGTCCCAACAACACGCCACCAGAGTAAACACGCGGGCGCGGCTGGCCGACGTCGAAGCGGAAATCAAGAGTCTGAAGAAGAAGGCCGAAGCGGCGTTGGTCCGCGAAAAGGATGCCCGGGACAAGGCCGCCGCCGAGAAGGAAAAAGTCGACAAACTGATTGCCCAGACCAGTGAGCTGTCTGAGCAACTAAAGGCGAAGAAGCCCAAGGTCAAGGCGAAGCTGAGCCGGATCGAGAAAGAGCGCCAGCAGGTGCAGGATGATATCGCCGAGAAGCAGCGCCAGCAGCGGCTGGCTTGGGAGCGCAAGCAGGAGCGGTTGCGCAAGCAGGCCGAAGCCCGCCGGCAGGCCCAGGCCGAGGCCCAGAGCCGCCCGGCACCGGCGCAGGCGCCGCCGTCGTCGTCGGACTCCGGTTTTGGGCTGCGGCTGCCGGTGGGTTCCGGTATCTCGATGACCTCAGGCTTTGGCTGGCGGAAGACGCCGGCAGGGACAATCGACTTCATGGGCCGGGGCGGTTACATGCACACGGGCCTGGATTTCGGCACTCCTTGTGGCGTCCCGGTGTATGCGCCTGCCGATGGCAAGGTCTGGTACGCCGATTCGGCGATTCCCTCCGGCGGCAACAGGGTGGTGCTCACTCACGGCGTCGTCAACGGGGACGCATTAAGCACCATCTACTATCATCTGCAGCGTTCAGTGGTTTCGCCCGGCCAGCGGGTGTCGAAGGGTGAACTCATCGCCTACGCCGGCAACACCGGCAATTCCACCGGATGCCACCTGCATTTTGAGACGGTCCTCAACGGTGACGCGGTGAACCCGCTGTCGGTGCTGTAGCGGGGCAGTCGGTGCTGTAGCCAGCACAGTGTCGCAGCGGGGTCGATGGTGCAGCGGTCCGCCCAGTGTTGTAGCGCAGGCGGTGTTGCAGCCGCCCGCCGGCCAAGGCCGACGATGGCCGGGTTCGGTGCCGTAGACTGGATACACAGTCATCGTTTCTAAGGAGATTCGCCGTGCCCAAAGAAAGTGGCCGGAAGGTGGTGGCCACCAACCGAAAGGCCCGGCATAACTACAACATCCTCGACACGTATGAGGCAGGCATCGTCCTGATGGGTACTGAGGTGAAGTCGTTGCGTGAAGGCCGTGCCTCATTGGCCGAAGGGTTTGCCACCCTGACGGACGACGAGTTGTGGCTCGAACGGGTCTACATTCCCGAGTACCTCAACGGGTCCTGGACCAACCACAGTGCCCGCCGGCGTCGCAAGCTGCTGCTGCACCGCAGCGAAATCGAGAAGATCGCGGTGAAGACCCGCGAATCAGGGTTCACCATCGTGCCGCTGCAGCTCTACTTTTCGGACGGACGGGCCAAAGTTGAGGTCGCGGTTGCCAAGGGCAAGAGGGATTACGATAAGCGGCACGCGCTCAAAGAGGCCCAGGACAAGCGCGAGGCACAGCGCGCCATGCGCCAGAGGAACCTGGGCTGACCGGCTTTCGTGACGGATATTTTCTGGGACGAGCAGTCCGAACCCGAGGAGGAAGAGGTCCGGTACCGCCGCCCCTGGTGGGTCATTGCGACGGCGGTCATCGACTGGATCATCCTGCTGGCCGTGCTGCCGGCGGCGTTGATGGTGCTGTTTCCGTTCTTCTTCCTCTTCTACGTGATGCTGGCCGGGTGGCTCGTGTTTGTTTCACCGGTGCTGGTGGTCATCAACGCGCTGATGTTCATATGGGGGCTGCGGCGCAGGCAGGCGGGGACAGTGACCCTGGCCATCGTTGGAATATTCATCACCGCAGCCTCGTTCCTCATTGTGCTGGCATGGCAGGCACAGGTCGTGATTCTCGGAATCGGTTTCTAAGCCGCTGGAATCATTCCCGGCGCTAATGCGTTATGCTGGATGTCCGGTCGATGACGGCAAGCCCTCGGGGCCGGCGGTTTGGTAATTCAATATGGGGATGACAGGTTTCGACGATGGTAGTCGCGACAGGAGAAGCGGGCCGAGGACGCAGAGTTATCTCGTAAACGCTCTCTGCAAAATAATAAGTGCCAATTCTAAGCGCACTGACTTCGCTCTCGCTGCCTAAGCAGCCGGAGTAGTCCGTCAGCCCGGGTTCGCTCTCGCCCCGGTGTCTGGCGTCGATTAGAGAGCCACTGCCGGCAACCCTTCGCCGTTGAGGTTGCCGGGACATTCAGACGGCTGGGCCCGGATCAGCCACTCGTTTGCAAGATGGCTGGGGCCGAGAAAATCCGAAGCAAACTGCGCCCGGAGAAGGCCTGACAACACGACATCGGACGGGGGTTCAATTCCCCCCATCTCCACAGATTCGCGGTGGCAATCAAGTCACTGCGCAGACGACGCCCCGGTTTTCGGACCGGGGCGTTTGCCGTGTCAGGCCCGCCGCCAGAAGGGCGCTGAGCCCCGCGCGGGGACTAAGCTGGGCTCATGGGCCGCCGGATGGGTGCGTGGACGCATAAGCCGCCCCGTAAGGGCAACGGGATGGCGCTGACCGGGCTGGTGCTTGTGGTCGGAACGTTCGGCTTTATGATGTGGGTGGCCGTGATCGGTGGCACCCTCACGCTTTTGCCTCTGGTTCCGCTGCTCATCGGACTGCCCCTGCTCATGGTCGGGCTGGCTAAACGAAGCCCTGATTGACCCATCGTCTGGCTGCCGTTCGTTGGTTCCTGTTGTCGGGGGAGTGCTTGGAGTTAATCAACGGTGAGCGACGTCGTATAGAGGTCCAGCAGCGCCGGCAAACCTCCCCGGTTCATCGCCTCAAGCTGGCGCACTGATCCCGTTCCCGAGGCGAAGAGCCGCTCGACGCCGGACTTAACAGTATGCGCGTCTCCGGATTCGTCCAGGGCCGGACCGATGTGCTCGAGCAGGGACTCGACCACCATCCGGGCCGGCTGCAGGGTGCCCTCGCGGACCAGCACGAGGTTGCCGCTCAGGCCGTAACGTGCCGAGTGCCACACTGCCCCTTCCAGCAGCTCGGGTTCCACGCTCCCGCAGGGCTGGTGCGTCTGGACTTCGTCGACTGCCGTGACAATCAACGCACGGATAACTCCCGCAAGCACCATGGTGTCCCGGACTTCCAATTGCGAATCAGCGGCCCGCACTTCAATGGTGGGGTAAGTCTCCGACAGCCGCGCCAGCCAGGTCACCAGACCGGTATCGATGATTGACCCGATGCCCACCATGCGCCGGACCCTGCGGTCATAGTCCGCTGCATCAGCGAACTCCGGGGGACAACCCTGCAGCGGCCAGCGGCGGAAATGGATGCTGCGCCAGCTGGCGAAACCGGTATCGTGGTCATGCCATAACGGTGAGTTGGCGCTCATCGCGATGAGGACCGGCAGCCAGGGCCGGATCCGGTTCATCGCCAGTACGCCCGTTTCGCGGTCCGGGATGCTGACATGCACATGCAGCCCGTTGACATACTGGTCGGTGACGATCTCCTGCGCGTCTTCCTTCAGGTCGTAATACCGCTGCTTGTCGGTGAGTTCCGGATTGCCGCGTTCGGTACGCGGGGCGGTCGAAGAACTCGATGCGCGTGCCCCGGCCTTGATAGCGGCCGCAGACAGTTCCTTGCGGAAGCGGCGCAGGGCTTCTTCGGCCTCATCCAGCGTGTTGCACACCGGCGTCGAAGTTTCGAGCTGGCAACTGAGCATTTCGCGTTGCACGTCTTCGTCGCGCACCTGGTCTGTGCCATGGAGAAAGCCCGAGACGTCGGCACTGACCATGGCCGGATTGAGGGATGCCGGGTCGAGCAACAGGTACTCTTCCTCAATACCGATGGTCGCCATCGTATCTCCGTTCCTGACCGAGGCCGTTCGCGGTCACCGTGCGGTGCCGCCGTCGTCCTTACTGTTCCAGATTGCACCCCGGGTGGCTGCCCACGGTGCTGACCCACACGGCAGCGGCCGATTCGTCGCCCAGGTCGATTTCCCGCCCCGGATCCGACCCGACCCGCACCGTCAGCGCGCCGCCAAACGGCTTGTGCCCCACCACTTCAACTGCAGTGTCGAGCTTCAGCTGTTCGGAGTCCAGATATCGCAGCAGGTCCGGATTGGCATCACTGATGCGTGCGACCGTGCCGCGGTGGCCGTCGTCGAGTAATCCAATGAGATGCGCGTCGGGTTGCTGGACGGTCCCGTCCGCGGCAGGAATCGGGTCGCCGTGGGGGTCCCGCACCGGGTGGCCGAGCCGCTGTGACATCCGCTCGATCAGCATATCGGAGACTGTGTGTTCGAGCAGTTCGGCCTCGTCGTGGACTTCGTCCCAGCCGTACCCGAGCTCCCACACCAGATAGGTCTCCAGCAGCCGGTGGCGCCGGACCATCGACAAGGCCAGGCGCAACCCTGACGGCGTCAGTTCCACGGGGCTGTACGGTTCATGACGCGCCAACCCGAGGCCAACGAGTTTCCGCACCATCTCCGTGACAGAGGAGTTGGCAACCTGCAACCGCGCGGCCAGGGCAGACATGGTGACGGGTTTATCCTGCCACTCGGTGGCCGAGTAGATGACTTTCACATAGTCCTGCACGGTGGTGGAGTCGCTGCCGGGACTGCCGGGACTGCCGGGGGCGCCGGGACCACTGGGTTGGCTCGTCGGGCTCATTGGACTGCTCCTGCAGCAGCCGGCCGGTGGGCGTGGCGGACACGAGCCCGGGCGATTATGCCCCGTCGGGGAGCGAATACGTAGGCCAGAGTGAACACCGCGGACTGCGCCAGCACCACCGATGCGCCGGTGGAGGCATCCCAGTAGTAGCTGGCGTAAATACCGACGACGGCGGTCAGCACCGAGATACCCGCTGCTGCGGTCAGCATCACTGGGAACCGGCGGGTGAGCAGGAATGCCGTCGCGCCGGGAGTTATCAACATAGCCACCACCAGAATGATACCCACTGCCTGCAGAGCGACGACAACGGTCAGCGCCAGCAGCCCGAGCAGCAGAGTGGACAGCCAGTGCGTGTTCAGCCCGAGCGCATGGGCGTGGGTCCGGTCAAATGCGAAGAGAGTCAGGTCCCGGCGTTTGAACAGCACGGCGGCCAGAGTGATCACACCCAGTACCAGTACCTGGACGAACTCGCCGTCAGTGACCCCCAGAACGTTGCCGAAGAGGATGTGGGACAGGTCGGTCTGGCTGGGAGTCTTGGAAATGATCGCCAGTCCGACAGCGAACAACGTGGTGAAGACGACCCCAATCACCGTGTCGGACTTGAGATTGGTGGTGGAGCGGATGACGCCGATCAGGGCGACGGCGCCTGCTCCGAAAACAAAGGCGCCGAAGGAGAAGGGGACGCCGGCGATGTAAGCCAGTGCGACGCCGGGCAGCACGGCATGGGAGACGGCGTCGCCCATCAGCGACCACCCCATCAGGATCAGCCAGCAGGACAGCACAGAGCAGACCAGGGCAGCGGCGATGGTGACGATCAATGCCCGCGTCATGAATCCGTACAACATGGGCTCGGCCAGCCAATTAAGCAGCTCCACTGGTGGCTCCTTCCCCGAACGCGCGGGCCAGGTTCTCCGTGGTCAGCACCTCTGCCGGGTCCCCGTGGGCCAGCACGCTTCGATGGAGCAGCACGGCCTCATCGCAGAACCGTGGAATGCCTGCCAGATCATGGGTGGAGATGAGAATGGTTTTGCCATCGGCCCGCAAGCGTTGCAGCAGTGAAGTCAAGGTCGCTTCCGATCCCTTGTCGACGCCGGCAAACGGCTCGTCGAGCAGCATCAGCCGGGCCTGCTGGGCGATTCCGCGGGCGACGAAGGCGCGCTTGCGCTGACCGCCGGACAGCTCGCCGATCTGCCGCGAGGCCAACGAGGTCAATCCGACCTGTTCCAGCGCGTGGTCAACCGCCTCACGGTCGGCGGAGTGCGGGCGCCGGGTTGGTCCGAGGCGGCCATAGCGGCCCATCATGACGACGTCGTGCACCGAGACGGGGAAGGTCCAGTCGACGTCCTCGGACTGTGGCACGTATGTCAGCAGATTATTCTTCCGGGCTGCCTTGGAACCGGCACCGAAGATCCGCACCGTTCCGGTTCCGGCGGACACCAGGCCCATAATGGCCTTGAAGAGTGTCGATTTCCCCGACCCGTTGACCCCGACCAGTGCGCAAATGTTGCCTTGTTCCAGCCCCAGGCTGACCCTGTCGAGGGCAAGGATGTCGGCGTATCTCACGGTCAGCGAAGCGATATTCAACGCCGGCGCGGCCGCGCCCGCTTCCCGGGCCGGCCGCCGGTGCTGTGCGGGGGCGGGTTTACGCATCTGCGAGGCCTTTCTTGATCAGGTTGATGTCATAACGCAGCAGTTCCAGATAGCTGGACACCGGTCCCCGGGGTGTCGACAACGAATCCACATACAGCCCGGGGATCAGCTCGGCGCCGGTTTCCTCCGCCACCTGCTGCTGTGCGTCGGCGCTGACCGTGGTTTCACAGAATACGGTGGGTACGTCCTGCTCTTCGATGAGGCCGATCAAATCCACGATCTGGCCCGGTGTTCCCTGGGTGTCGGAATTGACCGGCCACAAGTACCCCTCCTTGAGTCCGGCGTCGCGGGCCAGATAGGAGAAGGCGCCCTCACAGGTGACCAGCACCGCCGGTGTTTGGAATGAGCCTGCCAGGTCGTCCATCAGCCGCTGCAATTTGGCTTTGTAACGCCGGCCGTTGGCCTCGAAGTCCTCGGCATGGTCTGGGAGCAGTTTGCTCAGCGCTTCGACGATGTTGTCCACGTATACTTGGCCCGCCTTCGGTGACATCCAGGCGTGCGGATTGGCCTCGCCGGCGTATTCGCCCACGGTGATCGGAATCGGATCGATGCCCTTGGACAATACCGCGTGCGGCGCATCCACGGCTGCGACGAACCGCTTGAACCATCGCTCCAGCCCCAGCCCATTGTCCAGAATGAGGTCGGCGTCTGCAGCGCTCTTCAAGTCGGAAGGAGTGGGCTCGTAGCCGTGGATTTCCTGGCCGATCTTGGTAATGGAGTCCACGCGGATGTGCTGGCCGCCGACCTGGCGGGCTATATCGGCCAGCACGGTGAACGTGGTCAGCACCAGTGGCTTCTCCCGGTTCTCAGCCGGCCCGCCGGTGACGCCCGGGGCAGCCGAACAACCGGTGGCTGCAAGGCACAGTGCAGCCACCAAGGCCACGGCGCTGCGAAATTTCGGCATACCTAAATCTATAACATAGGGATGCTTAATTTACAGAGCGGCCCCTGGAAGGCCCGGGACCTCAGCGAAAGGCGCCCGTTAAATGAATGGTGCCGGTGGCGAAGAGCGGTTGGGGGCCCACTCATCGCTCACCGGCACCTTAGGCCGATCCGGGGGAAGACCGGCCTAATCACTCGCACCTTTATGAGGTATTAACTACTCTAAGAGGCGAAGGTGAAAACGAACCTGATAGAACCTTGGGACGAACTGGGAATTTTGCCCTGTGCCGCCCGGGCGGGCCGGACCGGCTAAAACAGGTCATCGACCTCGGGGTTGAGCCGGTGCAACACCTCGGTGTGCAGAATCGAGTTGGTGGCCAGGGCATTTCCGCCAAAGGGGCCGTCTGCCCCGTCCAGCGAGGTGAAGCGGCCGCCGGCTTCGGTGACGATGGGCACCAGCGCGGCCATATCGTAGAGGTTTAGTTCCGGTTCGCAGGCGATGTCGACGACGCCCTCGGCCACCAGGCAGTACGACCAGAAATCGCCGAATGCGCGGGTGCGCCATACGTCGTCGGTCAGCGAGATGAATTCGTCAAAGTTGCCGCGCTGTTTCCAGCCGCTGAGGCTGGAGTAGGACATGGAAGCGTCCGAGAGACTGCCGATATTGGAAACCCGCAGTTTGCTGGCTGCGGCCAGCGACTTGCCGGTGAACGCGCCGGTTCCTTTGGCGGCCCACCAGCGTTTGCCCAGGGCGGGGGCACTGACCAGGCCGACCACCGGTTGCCCTTCATCGACCAGCGCGATCAACGATGCCCAGACCGGAACGCCCCGCATGAAGTTCTTAGTGCCGTCAATGGGATCGATGATCCACCGGCGGGATCCCGCTCCGCTGCTGCCGAACTCTTCTCCCAGCACGGCGTCGCGGGGGCGGGTCCTGGACAGCTGGCCGCGGATGACTTCTTCGGCGGTCCGATCAGCGTCCGTGACGGGAGTCAGGTCGGCCTTCGACTCCACCTTCAGATCCTGGGCCTTGAAGCGGTCCATCGTTTGGGCATCGACGGAATCGGCCATCACATGGGCGAGCCGCAGATCGTCATTGTACGTTTGGGGGGCGTGGTTCATGTTTTCACGCTACCGTTAGTTCCCCTCTGCTGATGGGACGTGCTGTTCGGGCCGCGTCAGTGGCGCGCTCGCCGTCGGGGCCGTGCCGGGTATTGGCTGGTATGGGACCAGCACCGGCTAATATTCGCCCAGTTCCTTCGCCGTGGTCGTGAACCCGGTCCCCAGCAGCCTTCGCAGCGACGTCAGCCGGGCTTCACCGGCCTGTCCGGCCTTGCCGGCAGCCACCCAGGAGTCCAGCCCGCAGTCGACGGCATCGCCGGTGTGCCGGCAGCCACGGTTGCACTCGGCGGTACCGGGCTCAAGATCCGGGAAGGCCTGCAGGATGCGGTCGGGATCGACATGGGCCAGCCCAAAGGAACGGATCCCCGGGGTGTCGATGATCCAGCTGCCGGCCGGCGCCCGCTCCAGCTGCAGTGCCAGCGCCGACGAGGAGGTGTGCCGGCCCCTGCCGGTGACGGCATTGACCCCGCCGGTGGCGCGGTCCGCACCGGTCAAGGCATTGACCATCCTTGATTTACCGACTCCGGATTGGCCCAGCAGCACACTGACCTTGCCGGCGAGTTCAGTGCGGAGGCGTTCGACGGCGGCCGCATCCAGTTGCGGTGCAGCCGGTTCCGCTCCAGCGTCGGCAGATTCGGCTCCAGCGTCGGCAGGGCGCTCCGGGCCGCCGGCCGCCGGCGTCTCTGCGACGGTGCCGCTGGTAATGATTTTCAGGTCCAGATGGTCGTAGTTGGCAAGTAATCCGGCCGGCTCTTTGAGATCGGTCTTGGTGACGCACAGTAACGGGTCGATACCGGCGTCGTAGGCGGCCACCAGGGCGCGGTCGATGAAGCCGGTCCTGGGCTCGGGGTCGGCCGCGGCCACCACTATCACCAGCTGCTCGGCATTGGCGACGACCACCCGCTCCACCGGATCGGTGTCGTCGGCACTGCGCCGCAACACCGTGGCCCGCTCCTCAATCCGGACGAGCCGGGCCAAGGTGTCGGCTTTTCCGGAAACGTCTCCCACCAGCGAGACCATGTCGCCCGCGACCACCGCGGTGCGCCGCAGCTCGCGGGCGCGGGCGGCGATGACCACCCGTTCATCGGCGGTGTTTTCGGCAACCACGGTGGTGTAGCGTCCCCGGTCTACGGTCACCACCCGGCCGGTAATTGCGTCGGCGTGGGCGGGGCGGTCCTTGGTCCGCGGCCGCGAGCCCTTCTTGTTGGGGCGGATGCGGACGTCGGACTCGTCCCAGCTCCGGCTGCTACGCGCCACCTGTCGAACCCTCGGGATCGAGCATCCGCTGCCACATGCCGGGAAAGTCCGGCATGGTTTTGGCGGTGGTGGCGATGTTTTCCACTTCGACCCCGTCGACGGCCAGCCCAATGATGGCGCCGGCGGTTGCCATTCGGTGGTCGTCGTAGGTATGGAAGACGCCTCCGTGCAGCCTCGCCGGGGTTATCGTGATTCCATCACCGGTTTCGGCAGCGTCGCCACCGAGTCGGTTGATTTCCGTCACGAGTGCGGCCAGCCGGTCGGTCTCGTGCCCGCGGAGGTGTCCGATGCCGCGCAGCCGGGACGGGGCGGAGGCCAGCGAAGCCAGCGCGGCTGCAGTTGGTGCCAGTTCACCGGCGGCGGACATGTCGAGGTCCACGCCTGAGATAGTGCCGGGACCGGACACCCGCAGCCGGCCGTCGTCGTACTCCACCTGCGCGCCGAAGGCGGACAGGATTTCCCGCCACTGATTGCCGCCCTGAGTGGTGGTTTCCGGCCATCCGGGGACGGTGATGGATCCTCCGGTGACGACGGCGGCAGCCAGGAAGGGCCCGGCATTGGACAGGTCAGGTTCAACGGGGACATCGAATCCGCGGATAGGGCCGGGTTGGACCAGCCATGAGTCCTTTGCCGGCATCGAGGCGTCGACGCCCGCCTCGCGCAGCACCGACAGTGTCATTTCCACGTGCGGAAGGCTGGGCACCGGGGGGCCGTCGTGGTGCAGCATGAGTCCCTTGCCGAACCGGGCGGCGGCCAGCAGCAGCGCCGAGACGAACTGCGAGGAGGCGCTGGCATCCACCGTCAGCTCACCGCCGTCGACGTTTCCAGCGCCGTGGACGGTGAAGGGCAGGCTGGACGAGCCGTCGTCGTCGACGTCGATTCCCAGTCCCCGCAGGCCATCGATGGTGGGGCCCATGGGGCGTTTGCGGGCATGCGGGTCGCCGTCGAATGTGACGTCCGCGGCGACCAGGGCGGCCACCGGCGGGACAAAACGCATCACTGTCCCGGCCAGACCGCAATCGACCTGCAGGTGCCGCCGGCTGCCGGCGGCAGGCCCGAATGGGATCGGAATTACCGTCAGGTCAGGCCCGAACGGGCCGCCCCCGGGTTCCTCCTCGAACCCGGCGCCCAACTGTTGCAAGGCGGACATCATCAGCGATGAGTCGCGTGAGTGAAGCGGTGCGCGCAAGCGCGAGGGGGCTTCGGCCAAGGCGCCCAGCAACAGGTACCGGTTGGTCAGGGACTTTGAGCCGGGCACTGCCACGGTGGCCGAAACCGGCTCTGCGGCCACGGGCGCCTGCCACAACCGGCCTGACCCAGCGGAGGGACCCATCCTCGTTCAGGAGCTGAAGACGTCGGAAGCGGTGCTGCGAACGCCCTTATCCGCCTTCTCCAACTGCTTGCGTGCGTCCTTGCTCAATGACTTGGCGTTCTTCCGGGTGTCCTGGGCGAAGTGCTCGGCCCGCCAGGCCAGGCCCGGACGGCCGTTGGTGTCGACGGAGGCGAGGAGCACGGCACCGATGAGCGAAATATTCTTCAACAACTGGTCCCGCCGCTGGGCCTTCTCTTCCTTGGTGCTGTGGGCTGCGGAGCGGTATTCAACGATGGCGTTCAGCGCCGATGTGCCAACCAGCAGTGCGGCGGCAACCCGGGAGAGTTTGCCAATGGCCAGCAGTGAAGCGGCTCCGATCTGCGTGCCGGAGACAACTTTGGCGACCATCGGGGCGTTGCTCGTTGCCGGCTTAACTGACGGAACGGTCTTGCCGGCACGGTCGAGCACCGGGCGAAGCTGTTCTGCTGTATTGGCCGAGTTCTTCAGCCGGGCCACGCCGGATGCGATGAGGCTGCTGGCCAGCATTGGTCGGGCAACGAAACGGACGATGGTCATATATGCCTCCCGGTCGGTGGGTTCATGTCCCTGTACGAACTCCATCATAGTTTGGCACTTTTTTGCCGCTTCGCACACCTTCAGCCCGCAGCACGCTTATTGTGGCGGAATAACGACGCCGTTGGTCACGTTCTGTCTACTAGTACAGCCCGAAGGGGCTGGCCGGACAGTCCGATGGCTGGTGCCGTCCGGTACGCAGATGGATCGGCGAGCAGAAAGGCAGCGATGTCGGCAGCGCTAAAGATGGCCGAACGACCCGAGCGGAGCGGCGTGTCCGATTCTCAGACGTGCCAGCAACTGCAGGTCGCCGCCCCGGAGCGTGGGGAGCACGTAAAGTGGACGGTGATGAGTAATCAATCCCCGGACAGCGCCGAGATCCCAGAGGATCGCGAGAGCGAGACCACTGCTGAGCGCAAGGCACGCTTCGAACGCGACGCGATGCAGTACGTTGACCAGTTGTATTCGGCGGCCATGCGGATGGCGCGTAATCCCAGTGACGCCGAAGATCTCGTGCAGGAGGCCTATACCAAGGCGTTTTCGGCTTTCCACCAGTACAAGCCGGGGACGAATCTGAAGGCATGGTTGTACCGGATCCTGACCAATACGTACATCAATCTGTACCGGAAGCGCCAGCGGGAGCCACAGCAGTCGAATTCGGACCAGGTGGAGGACTGGCAGCTGGCCCGGGCCGAGCGGCACACCTCCTCCGGTCTTCGTTCCGCCGAGGTGGAGGCGCTGGACCGGCTTCCGGATTCGGACGTCAAGCGTGCGCTGCAGGCGATTCCGGAGGAGTTCCGGCTGGCCGTCTACTTCTCGGACGTTGAAGGCTTCGCATACAAGGAAATATCGGAAATTATGGACACCCCGATTGGCACAGTGATGTCGCGTCTGCACCGTGGCCGCAAGTTGTTGCGGGAAATGCTGACCGACTATGCCCACGAACGCGGTCTGTCTGCCGCGGCGAAGGGCAGCCAGCAGGGTAGCGAATATCAGGGGAGTGGAAAATGAGCGACTGCGAGGACCTGGGCAACTGCCCGGACGCCAGGGTCGAGAAACTGTACGAATACCTGGACGGGGCGCTGTCGCACCAGGACATCGAGGACATTAAAGTCCACATGGACAATTGCACCGTCTGTACCGAGGAGTACGACCTGGAACGGCTGATCAGGTCGGTGGTGAAGCGTTCGTGCGCGGAAGCCGCTCCGGAAAATCTCAAGGCCGGAATCCTGTCGCGGATCAATGAGATTAAGACCGGCGGGCAGACCAGTTCGGCATCGACATAGAATCGGTAAAAAGCCGCCCGCGCACGTAACAGTCCCCGTCCGGATCATCGGACGGGGACTGTTCCGTTTTTACTGGTTACTTCGGTTGAGTGCAGTTCAGCACTTTTAGCTCAGGGGGCGCTTACCGTGGTTGGCGTTATTACGCTTACGGTCGCGCTTCTTACGTGCACGCTTGCTCATAATTGCCTCCTTTGTTTGGCAACGATCCGCACATAGTCTGACACATCGTGCCCCGCACCCGAAAAATGTGCGCCTGAGGCGCGGTGAAACCGCCGTCGTGCACCCCCTTGTCCCGGCGGGTGTTTAGGATGGAAGCAGAGCCGAATGAAGGAGCTGTTTCCATGCACGCGGTCTACGTAGATTCTCTCTCTGCCCGGGACCCGCTGGCCGGGTTGAAGGTGGGGGAACTGGCAGATACCGAACCTCCGCCTGGCTTCAAGAAGGTGGTGGTCAAGGCAGCAGCGCTGAACCACCATGACCTGTGGTCGTTGCGGGGAGTCGGCCTGGCGGCCGAACACCTGCCGATGGTCCTTGGGTGTGACGCTGCGGGCATTGATGAGGCGGGTAACGAGGTGCTGGTCCATTCGGTGATCTCCTCGCCCCAGTGGCGCGGCGACGAGACATTGGACCCGCACCGGACGTTGCTGTCGGAAAAGTACCCCGGCACCATGGCCGATACAGTGTGGGTGCCCGAGCGGAATCTGGTTCCCAAACCGCCCGAACTGAATTTTCAGCAGGCGGCCTGCCTGCCGACGTCGTGGTTGACTGCCTACCGGATGCTGTTCACCGTCTCGGATGCTTCGCCAGGGTCGACGGTGCTGGTTCAAGGGGCCGGGGGCGGGGTCGCGACGGCGCTGATCGCCCTGGGCAATGCAGCCGGGTTGCGGGTGTGGGCGACCAGCCGGAGCGAGGATAAGCGGCGCCGGGCCATCGAGGTGGGGGCAACGGAGGCGTTCGACGCCGGCGCGCGGCTGCCCGAACGTGTCGATGTGGTCTTCGATTCAGTCGGGGAGGCCACCTGGAGCCACTCGCTGAAGTCCCTCAAGCCCGGCGGCGCCATAGTCACGTGCGGCGCAACCAGCGGGCCGCAGCCGCCGTCGGACCTGAACCGGGTCTTTTTCCGTCAGCTGCGGGTGCTTGGTTCGACCATGGGGACGCGGCAGGAGCTCGAGCGGTTGACGCAATTCCTGGCGGTCACCGGCGTGCGCCCCCACATCGATTCCGAGCTGCACATGTCCGAGGCGGAACAAGGATTCGCCCGGATGCTGGACGGCGACGTGTTTGGCAAGATCGTATTCCACAACGGGCGGTCAGCGCTTTAGGTTGCTCTCGCCCAGCGTGGCCCGGATGGAGGCCTTGGCCTGATCGAGAACGGTCCGGATGGTCTCGGCGGTGATTTCGCTGATGCCGCCGTTTCCGTCCTGCCCGGCCGCATGGCGGCGCAGGTCGGCCCTCAGTTCAGTGCGGAACTGGTTGATCTGGTGTTCCAGCTCCTTCAGCGCACGGTCTCCGAGTACGTCGCCGTGGCGCGGCCCTGCCGTGTGCCGGACGTTTTCGGCGGAAGCGGCGAGGTCGGCGCGCACCCCTTGCATATTGCGGCGGATGTCGGCGCGCAGATCGTCGGCGAGACGCTTCACCGAGGCGGAAATGTCCTGCTCGATGCCGGCCAATTCCGCCTGACGTCCGGTCAGCTCCGCCAGGCCCGCTTCGGTCAGCCGGTACACCGTGCGCCTGCCCTCAGTGCCGGTGGCGACCAGGCCCTCGGCCTCCAGCTTGGCCAACCGCGGATACACCGTACCCGCGCTGGGGGAGTAGGTGCCGCCGAAGCGGTCGCTGAGTGCCTTGATGATCTCATAACCGTGCCGCGGGCCGTCCTTGAGCAGCGCCAGCAGGTAGAGGCGCAGGGCACCATGGGCAAATACCGCAGCCATTAGCGTGCGCCTCCGCGGTGCCCTTCCCCCGGCTGTCGGTGGCCGGCGCCGGGAGCGTGGAAGAGAGCGATGTTGCCGGAAACTGAGTTGGTGCGCACGGTAAAGGTGTGCGGACCGGTGCCGGGTTCGGTATGGGTGATCTTGCCCAGGCTGGAGAATTTAAGGTCATCGACCATCGCCGTGCCGGAGGCGGTGGCGGCGGACAGATCGATTCCGAGCTCTTCGGGAAGCCGGACAGTGAGGTCGCCCGATACGCTCTTCGCGCCCAGGTCGCGGGCGGTGCCGAGCACGTCCAGACTGATGTCTCCGCTGACGGTGTTGATGCGGATATTGTCCAGGAACCCGGAAGCGGTGACCTCACCGGAGACGCTCTTCGAGGCCAAGGTCCCGGTATGATGCCTCACGATTGCCTCGCCGCTGACCGTATTGACGGTGAGGTGTCCCGACGTGTCGTCCGCCATGATTGAGCCGGTGACGGTGTCCAGTGAGGTGCGGGAGGTGCCGCAGACCAGTCCGTCGCCGTTCACCGTATCCATCGAGACAGCTGTTCCCTCCGGCACGGCAATACTGACGACGGCGTACTCATCCGCCGAACCGGTCCGGATTCCTTTTATGCCGAGCCGGCCGAGTCCCTTGGATAGCGGAGGGCGGTGCTTGAGCTTCAGCGTGCCGCCCTCGAAACTGACCTCGATCGGCTCGCCGCTCACTTCTGATACTTCGACCCGGGTCTGAGGCGAGTCGTGGACCAGGATATCGATGCGCCCGTCGACGATGCCTGCCTTCAGCTCGGTCACCTCGTCGACGTCGAACGTCTCCGGTTCACTGATCGTCCACTCTGACGTTTTCATGATCCCTCCAAATGCGTTATATCGCGTTGTATGAAATTACGATATATCGCGAGTTGCCGAAAGGCAATAGATGCAGGGGGGACATTTCTTCGTTTCCGGCTTTGCGCAGGGTCATTGCGGCCATCATCCGACCGCAATAGCTTATAGCGTGAAGAAGATGATGCAGCAAAACATCACCCTTCGCGGTGCCCGAACGAACAATTTGGCCGACGTGGATCTCGATGTGCCGCACCATCAACTCGTCGTCTTTGCCGGAGTATCGGGTTCGGGGAAGTCCTCCCTGGTGTTCGACACGATCGCCGCCGAAGCCGGCTACCAACTCAACGAGACGTTTCCTCCGTTCGCCCGGAACAGGCTGCCCACATGGACTCGTCCCGATGTGGAACACGTCGCCGGTCTCACCCCGGTGATAGTCATCGATCAGCGGCGGATCTCAGGCAACGCCCGTTCGACGGTCGGTACGATCACCGACACGTGGACGTACCTGAGACTCTTGTTCTCCCGGCTCAGCGAACCGTACGTGGGCGAATCCAACCACTTCTCCTTCAACGATCCGGCCGGTATGTGCCGGACCTGCTCCGGCCTGGGGGAAGTGGTGGTCAGCGCCGTCGAGCAGTTTTTGGACTTGGACAAGTCCCTGGCCGGCGGCGGTATCCGGCTACCGGGATTCGGGAACGGCGGCTACTGGTACGCCCAGTACGCCGACATCGGGTCCTTCGACCCTGAAACCCCGCTGCGGCAGTGGAGCCCGGCCGAACGTAATGCGTTGTTGTATGGCGGCGAAGCAGCGGCCAGGCTGGGCCGCAGACTGCCCAAGGATTATGAGGGAATCGTCGAGCGGTTTGAGCGGATCCACCTGCGTACCTCGGACAACCTCTCAGAGCGCAAGCAGGACACCATCCGCCGGTTCACCCGGTCGCAGGCCTGCCCGGACTGCAACGGCGACCGGCTCAACGAAGCCGCCCGGTCTGCGACAGTGTGCGATTACACGATCGGCGCGATGTCGCGGCTGGAAACGACTGAACTGCTGAACCTGATTCGTACAGTCGATTCGGCCCGGGTCGCTCCCGTGGCCTCGGCGCTAACGGCGCGACTCGAGGCAATGGTGACGATCGGACTCGGTTACCTGGCTCTCTCCCGGGCCACCACGACCCTCTCGGGCGGGGAATCGCAACGCATCAAGACGGTCAAGCACCTGGGCTCCAGCCTCACCGCAATGACGTATGTGGTGGATGAGCCGACCGTGGGGCTGCATTCGGCCGATGTGGACTCCATGATCACGCTCCTGGAGCGGCTTCGTGACACCGGAAACAACGTGCTCGTCGTCGAACATGACCCCGCTGTGATGGCTCACGCCGACCACATTATCGAGGTTGGTCCCGGCGGTGGAGGCAGCGGCGGAAAGGTCGTCTTTCAAGGCACGTGGTCCCAGCTTCGCCGCGCCGAAACTCCCACGGGGCGGGCGCTTGGGCGGAACCGGGCGTTCAAGTCCACGCCGCGTCCGGCCGTTGGCACCCTCACCGTAGCCGGCGCGACGCGTAACAACCTGCAGGATGTCTCGGTGCGGATTCCCGCCGGTGTGATGACGGTGCTGACCGGGGTCGCCGGTTCCGGCAAATCGAGCCTTGCCGCCGAGATGGTGACCCGGCATCAGGCGACCGTGATTGACCAGAAGCCGGTCAGCGCGAACCGGCGCTCCACCCCTGTCACGTACACCGGAATCGCACCGGCGATCCGCCAGCTGTTCGCCAGGAACAACGGGGTTCCGGCCAGCTGGTTCAGCCCCAATTCGGAAGGGGCATGCCCCGGCTGCAAAGGGCTCGGTGTGATCTATACAGATCTTGCCTTCATGGACGGGCAGGAAGTGGTCTGCGAAACCTGCCACGGCCGCCGATTCGCTCCGGAGGTGCTGGCGCACACCGTCAACGGACTGTCGATAGCCGACGTCGGCGGTCTTCCCATCGATCAGGCCATCGCCCGGCTGCCCGACCAACGTATCGCCCGTGCACTGGGCCAGCTCTCCGCGGTCGGTCTAGGGTACCTGAGCCTCGGACAGTCCTTGAGCACCTTGTCAGGCGGCGAATGCCAGCGGGTCAAAATCGCAAGAGAGCTACGTCAGGAACAGCGGCCCGCCATATACGTACTCGACGAGCCGACGACCGGCCTGCATATGAACGATATTGGAACCCTGCTGCAGGTGCTCGACACCCTGGTCGAACAGGGCCATACGGTGGTGGTGATCGAGCACAACATTGATGTCATTCGCCAGGCCGACTGGCTGATCGACCTTGGACCCGGGCCGGGGCGGCACGGCGGTATGATCCTCTTTGAAGGGCACGCCGCCCATTATCTCCGGCACGCGACGCCCACATCCCGCGCCCTCAGGCAGGCTCGGGCAGATCCAGCCAGTTGAACCAGCCGCGGTGCAGCACCAGCCAGGCGATCAGGCCATGTCCGGCCTGTCCGGGCATGCCCTCGTTTGAGGCCAGGTCGGTCCGCCACTGCTCGTGGTTGAGCAGCGGGGTGAAGGTGTCCACGTAGGTATGCTTCCGCCGGCTTGTCACGTCGCCATAGGCGGCGGAGAGTTCTCCGACTCTCTTGTTCCGCGCCGCGTCCAGTCCCGGGGGTGGCCCCACTACGAAGGCCTTGACGCCGAGTTGGGCGGCCCCGTCGAGGATGTTCGCCAGGTTGAGCCTGCTGCGGGCAGGGGAGATTTCCAGATCCAGGTCACGGTCCGACAGCCCGATGACCAAGCGGTTTTCGCGGGACTCGCCGAACCGGCGGTCGGCTTCCTGCTGCCACCGGGACGCCAGCGCCTCGGTTCCTTCATCCGGTGCCGCCATGGGGAAGGACTCCAGGAATGCGGCCTGATTCGACGTCTGGGAAATGACCCGGCCGAACCAACCCATAGCGCGCGGGTCGCCGACTCCGGCCAGCAGTTCGTCGCCAACGGCGGCGATGCGGATTCTACGTTGCTCCAAAAGGCACCTTCTTCAGTTGGGGCGGACGGCGGCACGGATTGGCTGCCCGGCTCAGGCGGATCAGCCAACCGGTACATCCTACTCCCGATCGAAAGCCTGTTTGACCAGAATTTCCTGCTCCGCTGCGTGCCGCTTTGCCGAACCGCTGGCCGTGGCGGCCGAGGCCGGCCGGGAGACGAGGCGCAGGTCGCGGTCCAGCGCCGGCGGCAGATTCAGGCCGATGAACGGCCATGGTCCCTGGTTGGCCGGTTCGTCCTGGGCCCAGACCAGCTCGGCGTTGGGATACTTCGTCACCGCGTCCTTGAGCTCTTCCACAGGCAGCGGGTACAGCCGCTCGACCCGGACGATGGCCGTCTTCTCGTCGTCCGACTTCTGCCGTTGGGCCAGCAGGTCGTAATAGAGTCGGCCGGAGACGAACAGCACCCGGTCCACTTGCTGCGGATCGCGCGCCTCGACGTCGTCAATGACAGGCTCGAAGGTGCCCTGCGTGAAGTCCTCCACCGAGGAGGCTGCGGCCTTGAGCCGCAGCAGCTGCTTCGGCGTGAAGACAATCATCGGCCGGCGCGGGTGGCTGTAGGCCTGGCGGCGCAACAGGTGGAAGTACGACGCCGGTGTGGTCGGATTGGCCACCACCATGTTGTCTTCGGCGCACATCTGCAGGAAGCGTTCAATGCGTGCCGACGAGTGGTCCGGGCCCTGTCCTTCGTAACCATGGGGGAGCAGCAGCACCAGCGAGGAACGCTGTCCCCACTTCTGTTCGGCCGAGGAGATGAACTCATCAATGACCAGCTGTGCGCCGTTGACGAAGTCGCCGAACTGCGCTTCCCACATCACCATGGCATCCGGCCGCTCGACCGAGTAGCCATACTCGAAGCCCATGGCGGCGTATTCGGACAGCAGCGAGTCGTAGATCCAGAACTTGGCCTGTTCCTCGTCCAGGTGGCTCAACGGCATCCATTCCTTGCCGGTGGACCGGTCATGGAACACCGCGTGGCGCTGCACGAAGGTGCCGCGGCGGGAATCCTGGCCGGCGAGCCGGACGGGAATGCCTTCGGTCAGCAGCGAGCCGAATGCCAGCATTTCGCCGAAGCCCCAGTCGATGGCGCCCTCGCGGGACATCTGCTCGCGCTTCTCCAGCAGTGCCTTGAGCTTGGGGTGGACCGTGAAGCCCTCGGGGACATTGGTGTGTGCCGCGCCGATGGCCTTGACGACGTCGGCCGACACGGCCGTGCTGGACGGAAATGCCACCTTGTTGTCCGCCTGCTGCGCGATGGGACGTTCGATGCCGGCGATCGCGTCGTCGTCGCTGGTGACCACGGGCACCGGGGAAGTCTGGGCGGCGTGCGTTTCGGCGAAGACGCGCTCCAGCCGTTCCTGGTAGTCCTTCAACGCCTGCTCGGCTTCTTCCTGGCTGATGTCCCCGCGGCCGATCAGCGCCTCGGTGTACAGCTTGCGCACCGAGCGCTTGGCCTCGATCAGGTTGTACATCATCGGCTGGGTCATCGACGGGTCGTCGCCCTCATTGTGCCCGCGGCGACGGTAGCAGATCAGGTCGATGACGACGTCCTTGCGGAATTTCTGCCGGAACTCGAAGGCCAGCTGGGCCACCCGGACCACGGCCTCGGGATCATCGCCGTTGACGTGGAAGATCGGTGCTTGGACCATCTTGGCCACGTCGGTGGAGTAGACAGTTGACCGGGAAGCCGTCGGGGCGGTGGTGAAGCCGACCTGGTTGTTCACGATGACGTGCACGGTGCCGCCGGTACGGTATCCGCGCAGCTGGGAGAGGTTGAGGGTTTCGGCAACCACCCCCTGTCCTGCGAACGCGGCATCGCCGTGAACCATGATCGGCAGCACCGGGAAGTTGTCGCTGCCCTGGTTGAGCCGGTCCTGCTTGGCGCGGACAATACCTTCCATCACCGGGTCGACCGCCTCGAGGTGGGACGGGTTGGCGGCCAGGTAGACCTTCGTCTCATTGCCGTTGTCCGAGGTGAATGTGCCTTCGGTGCCCAAGTGGTACTTCACGTCGCCGGACCCCTGCACGCTGCGCGGATCCTGCGTCCCTTCGAACTCGCGGAAGATCTGGGAATAGGTCTTGCCGGCAATGTTGGTCAACACGTTCAAGCGTCCGCGGTGGGCCATGCCGATGGCGACCTCGTCCATGCCTTCATCGGCGGCATTGGAGATAATCCAGTCGAGCATCGGAATCAGCGATTCCCCGCCTTCGAGGCTGAAGCGCTTCTGGCCGACGAACTTGGTCTGCAGGAAGGTTTCGAAGGCTTCGGCAGCGTTGAGCTTGCTGAGGACGCGCAGCTGTTCTTCACGGCTGGGCTTCGAGTAGGGATGTTCCAGCTCGTCCTGGAACCACTGACGTTCCTCCGGATCCTGGATGTGCATGTACTCGATGCCGGTGGTGCGGCAGTACGCGTCGCGCAGCACGCCGAGGATATTGCGGAACTTCAACGACGGCTTGCCGCCGAATCCGCCGGTGGGCCATTCCCGGTCGAGATCCCACAGCGTCAGCCCATGGGTGCGGATATCCAGGTCAGCGTGCCGGCGCTGAACATATTCCAGCGGATTGGTGTCGGCCATCAGATGGCCGCGGACCCGGTAGGCGTGAATCAGCTGCTGGATCCGTGCGACCTTGTTGATTTCGTCCATCGGCTCGACCTGGATGTCGGCGCTCCAGCGCACCGGCTCATACGGGATCCTCAGTGCCTCGAAGATCTCGTCATAGAAGCCTTGTTCCCCCAGCAGCAGCTGGTGGACGATCCGGAGGAACTCGCCGGAGCCGGCCCCTTGGATGACCCGGTGGTCGTAGGTGGAGGTCAGCGTGATGGTCTTGCTGATGGCCTGGTCTGCCAGCTTCTTTTCGCTCGAACCCTGGAATTCAGCCGGGTATTCGAGGGCTCCGACGCCAATGATGCACGCCTGGCCCTTGCTGAGGCGGGGGACGGAATGAACTGTTCCGATACCGCCCGGATTGGTCAGCGAGATAGTGGTGCCGGCGTAATCGTCGGCGGTGAGCTTGTTGTCGCGTGCCTTTTTGACCAGGGCTTCGTACGCATTCCAGAATTCCGAGAAGTTCATTGCCTCGGCCTTCTTGATGTTCGGCACCACCAGCGACCGGGTGCCGTCCGGCTTGGGCATGTCGATGGCCAGTCCGAAGTTCACATGTGCAGGCTGAACCGCCGTCGGCTTGCCGTCGATCTCCTCATAATGGACGTTCTGCGACGGGAACTGGGCCAGCGCACGGATGATCGCGTAGCCGATCAGGTGCGTGTAGGAAACCTTGCCGCCCCGGGCACGGGCCAGGTTGCTGTTGATCACAACCCTGTTGTCGATCAGCAATTTTGCCGGCACCGCACGGACGCTGGTCGCCGTCGGGACGCTGAGGCTGGCGTCCATATTGGTGGCGATAGCTTTGGCGGGCCCGCGCAGAGTTGTCTTCTTGTCCTCTTCGGCTTCCCCCTGGTCCGGTGCCGAGCGGGGCAGTTGGGCCGGGATCGGCGCATCACCCGTGCTGCCGTCTTTGGCGGCACGCTTCTTGTCCCCGGAGGTGTCCCGGGATGCTTCTTGGGACGCGGGCCTTGCGCCGGAGGCGGTGGCGGACGTGTCTTTGCCCCCGGTCTCCGGCTTGTTCCCGGCGGCGGACTTGTCCCCGGCGGGCTTGGCGTCGGCATTAACGGCGGGCATCTCCCTGGTGGAAGGCGAGGAACCGCCACCGGATTCGGCGCGCTGCTGCCCTGAATCCCGCTTGCCGCCATCGGATGTTGCGCTGGCGTGCCGGCCATTGGACGAATCGCTGGCCTCGAAGGACTCGAAGATTTCCCACCATTTCTTATCGACGGAATTCTTGTCCTTCTTGTATTCCTCATACAGTTCGTCAACGAGCCACTCGTTCCCACTGAACTCTTCAGGTATACGGTGGTTGGGTTGATCTGGCACTTCTAATACGCCTCTTCCGTGGGTTGCTTGCCCTGCCCTGATGTCAAGCAGTTGTCAACCTTGCCGATGTGGCTTCTGTGGCTTCCGTGCCAGCGGTTAAACAACAGTCTTGGCCTGATGCCAGTCTAGTGATGTTTTCAGCATGCAAGCCAATTAGTGCAGGAATTCCCGCGGGCGAGTCGTCACGGGCTGGAGGCGGGGTGGAAAGTGGGCGCCAAAAGGCGTGACAAAACTGTCACCGGGGGCTATTAGACTAGTTGGGCAACCAAGACAGGAGTGCCTCGTGCGTTTCATCAACACCCCATCGACCGACCTGACATATTCGGATGCCTTCCTTGTTCCGTCCCGGTCCGAGGTTGTCTCCCGGCTCGACGTGGATCTGGCCAGCGACGACGGCACCGGTACATCCATCCCGCTGGTGGTCTCCAATATGACGGCGGTGACCGGACGCCGGATGGTCGAAACGGTGGCCCGGCGCGGAGGTCTTGCGGTGTTGCCGCAGGATATTCCTTTGGATGTGCTCACTGAAGTCACCGGCTGGATCAAAGGCCGGCACGACACATTCGAAACCGCCCTTCACCTGAAGCCTTCCGACACGGTGATTGACGCGTTGCACCTGATGCATAAGCGTTCGCATGGTGCCGTCGTGATCGTCGGCCCGGACATGCAGGTGGCGGGCGTGGTCCGGCCTTCGGACTGTGAATCCGTGGACCGGTTTTCGTCCCTTGAGTCGGTCATGCGCACCAACGCGCCGGTCATTGACGCGGCGCTGTTCGACGGCGACCGGGACGAGGCGCTCAAGGAAGCCTTTAACACTATGGACTCGGCCGGGACCAGCTTCGCTCCCGTGACCCGCAATGGCAGGCTGGCAGGAGCGCTGACCCGCACCGGTGCGCTCCGTTCCACGATCTACCGGCCCGCTGTCGACTCCCGCGGGGCGTTGAAGGTCGCCGCCGCCGTCGGCATTAACGGGGACGTGAAGACCAAGGCCAAAACCCTGCTCGATGGCGGGGTGGACGTGCTGGTGGTGGACACCGCCCATGGGCATCAGCGGAAGATGTTCGACGCGCTCGAAGCGGTGCGGTCGCTGGATCCCGAGGTGCCGGTGGTGGCCGGGAACGTGGTCAGCGCCGACGGGGTGAAAGACCTTGTCTCGGCCGGAGCCAGCATTGTCAAGGTCGGTGTCGGCCCGGGAGCGATGTGTACGACGCGGATGATGACAGCTGTTGGGCGGCCGCAGTTTTCGGCCGTGCTGGAATGCTCCGAGGCAGCCGCTGAGCTCGGCGCCTCCGTATGGGCCGACGGCGGGGTGCGTTATCCCCGCGACGTCGCTTTGGCATTGGCGGCCGGAGCCAGCCAGGTGATGGTCGGATCGTGGTTCGCCGGAACCTACGAGAGCCCGGGGGATTTGCAGACCGACAGCAGCGGTCGGCAGTACAAGGAAAGTTTCGGCATGGCCTCGGCCCGTGCGGTGCAGAACCGTACCCAGCGTGAAGGATCATTCGACCGGGCGCGGAAGGGACTGTTCGAGGAGGGTATCTCCTCTTCGCGGATGTATTTGGACCCGGCCCGGCCCGGTGTGGAGGACCTGCTCGATATGATTACCGCCGGGCTGCGCAGCTCGATGACGTACGCCGGAGCGGCCGACTTGGCTGCATTCCGGGAACGTGCCCTGGTGGGTGTGCAGTCCGCAGCCGGCTACGAGGAAGGCCGGCCCCTGCAGGAAAGCTGGTAGTGCCCGACGGGCGGTGCAGTTCCGGTCTTTGCCGGTCATTGCCGATCTTGTCCGGTCTTGTGCACGGCTGCTTTTGATGCCGCGCTCGTCCTGTATTCTTAAATCTCTATGGAAAGCTCATCCAGGTGCCGGTGCGGGTCGGCGGGCAGCACGCCGTCGTCCCGCAGCGCCGGCCGACCCAGCGCTCGTGCCCGCCGCTCCCGACCATCACGATTGGAGCCTTCCAGTCCGGCTGATACCGGATGCACGGCGCAGGCTCCCGAGCCTTTCCACCGGGCCGCAGGTAAGGCGGTGCGGCGTTAGTGGAATGGATCCAAGTCGCAGCAGGCTTGCTGCTCATACTCGGAACCGGTTTTTTCGTCGCCGTTGAGTTTTCCCTGGTCGCCTTGGACCAGAACACAGTCCGCCGTGCTGTTTCCGATGGAGACCGGCGCGCGGAGCCGCTGCTGAAGTGCCTCAAATCGCTCTCCACCCAGCTGTCGAGCTGCCAGTTGGGTATTACCCTGACAACCTTGCTGACCGGTTTCGTGCTGGAACCGGCCATCAGTGCGTTGCTCCGCGAACCCCTGACAGCGCTCGGCCTTCCCGGCAGTGCGGTGACGCCTATTGGCGCAGTGGTGGGGATGACGCTGGCCACCTTGTTCTCGATGCTGCTGGGCGAACTGGTGCCGAAGAACATGTCCATTGCCTTGCCGTTGGCGGTGGGCAAGGCGCTGGCACGTCCCCAATTGGCGTTCACCGCCGTGTTCAAGCCGGGCGTCGTGCTGTTGAACGGTTTCTCCAACAAGGTTTTGAACATTTTCGGCATTGAGGCCCAGGAAGAGATTTCGGGAGCACGGACACCGGCCGAACTGTCCTCGATGGTCAGGCGCTCTGCGCAGATGGGCACCCTTGACGAAGGCACCGCGAACTTCGTGGCCAAGACGCTCAGGTTCACCGACCGGACCGCCAACGACGTGATGACGCCGCGCACCCGGCTGGAGACTCTGGAGTCGGACCAGCCGGTGACCGACATTATCGATGCCGCCCGGCGCACCGGATACTCCCGGTTTCCCGTGCTGGGCGAATCTCCCGATGACATCCGCGGCGTCGTACACGTGAAGAAGGCAGTGGCCGTGCCGGCCGACCGCCGCAGCGGGCTGGCAGCGGCGGCCCTGATGACCGATGTGCTCCGGGTGCCTGAAACAGTGCACCTGGACGACCTCATCCAGGAACTGCGGGAGGCGAATCTGCAGCTCGCCGTCGTGCTCGACGAGTACGGCGGCACGGCCGGCGTCGCCACCCTGGAAGACCTGGTGGAGGAAATTGTCGGCGAGGTATCTGACGAGCACGACAAGGTGAAACCCGGTGTGCTGCAGAGCCCCGCGGGCGACTGGTATTTCCCGGGCATCATGCGCCCGGATGAAGTCAGCGACCAGATTCCGGAGCTGTCCGTGCCGGACGAATCCGGATACGAAACTGTGGGCGGGTTCATCCTGGCCGAGTTGGGCCGGATCCCGGAAGTCGGCGACATGGTGGAACTTCCCGGCGGCGTCCTCGAGGTTGATCGGATGGACGAGCGACGCATCGACCGGGTGCGTTTCGAATACCGTCCGGAGACGGCAGAGACGCAGGACGATAACGAAGCCGACGCAACGGATGGTGCCTGATGAGTGACTGGGCCGGTTTGTTCTGGCTGGTGATCCTGCTGCTGGGCAACGCCTTCTTTGTCGGATCCGAGTTCGCGGTGATGTCGGCACGACGGAGCCAGATCGAGCCGCTGGCAGAGGAAGGCAACAAACGCGCCAAAACCACTCTGTGGGCGATGGAAAACGTGTCCCTGATGCTCGCCTGTGCACAGCTGGGCATCACCGTGTGTTCGCTGCTGCTGCTCAATATTTCCGAGCCTGCGATCCACCATCTGCTGGTGGTGCCGATGGAAGCTGCGGGGCTGCCCGCGGGGATCGCCGATGGCACCGCTTTCGGCATTGCCCTGTTGCTGGTGACGTTCCTGCACGTGACGTTCGGGGAGATGGTTCCGAAGAACCTCTCCGTGTCCGTCGCCGACAAGGCGGCCTTGTTCCTTGCCCCGCCGCTGGTCATGGTGTCCAAGGTGGTGCGCCCGGTGATTGCCACGTTGAACTGGTCAGCCAACCATGTGCTGCGGTTGCTGCGGATCGAGCCGAAGGACGAAGTCTCCTCCACCTTCACCCTGGAAGAAGTCCGCGTGGCCGTGGAGGAATCCACCCGCGAAGGCCTGCTCGACGACGACACCGGACTGCTCAACGGGGCCCTGGAATTCTCCGCGTACACCGCGGGACGGATCATGGTCCCTGTCCGGGACATCGTCACCTTGGACGTGGGCACCACTCCCGCGGAGTTTGAACGCGCCGTGGCACGGACCGGATTCTCGCGGTTCGTGCTGGTGGATTCGAGTGGGGGCATGACCGGGTATCTGCATCTGAAGGACGTGTTGTCCATGGATGAGTCCCTCTACAAGACGCGGGTGGAGGAGAACCGTGTACGCACAATGGCCAACCTCAGTGTCGATGAGGAAATCGAGGATGCGCTGACGATTATGCAACGCACCGGCTCGCATCTGGCCCGTGTGATGGCCGCAGACGGCACCACCACCGGAGTGCTGTTCCTGGAGGACGTGATCGAGCAGTTGGTCGGTGAGATCCGCGACGCCACGCAGGCCCAGGGGCTGCGGCGGCTGGGAGGCCCGCGCCAGGCGTAGCCGCCCGGGGGACAGACAACGCCGCGCCGGCGTGCGAGGCATAGCCGCCGACAGCATGACCGGGCACCGGCGTGACTACGGCGCCCGCCCTGTTGGCCCCGGCGCCCGCCCTGTTGGCCCGCCGGTTGCACTTGATGCGAATGATTCGCGTTTGCGGTAGACTCTCCGATCGGTACATATCTCTTATTCTCATTCGTGAGTGGAACCGGGGTTACACATGCGGGGCACCAGCAACCGTAGGAAAAGCCTGACCTCCCTCTGGCTGGTGCTGGCCGTGGCCACCGCCGTCTCGCTGGCCGGGTGTGGTTCCGACTCGGAGCAGCCGGAGGCAGAGGACGACGGCTCCATCTCCGTGGTCGCTTCCACCAGTGCCTACGGCAGTATTGTCGAGGCCGTAGCGGGCGGCAATGTCGAGGTGACATCCATCATCGACAGCGTCAGCCAGGATCCGCATTCCTACGAGGCAACGGTCCGGGACAAGTTGAAGGTGTCCAAGGCGGATCTGGTGGTGGAAAACGGCGGCGGCTATGACACCTTCCTGCACCGGTTGGCCGAAGACACCGGAGTGGCGTCCGAACACGTGCTGACTGCAGTGGAGGCCGCCGGTCCTGGTGAAGGCGGTCCGGGCGGGGACGCCGGCGAAGGCGCGCACGGCGGGCATCAGGAACACGGTGGCGCGCACAGCGGACATCAGGAACACAGTGGCGCGCACGACGGCGGCCACGGACATGATCACGGTTCGGGCAACGAGCATGTCTGGTATGACCTGGCTGCCATGTCCGCGCTGAGTCAGCAGATTGCCGCGAAGCTGGGCGAGCTGGATCCGGCAAACCGCGATGAGTACCACACCAATGCCGGCCGCTTTGCCGCCGGGGCCGGTCAGTTGCAGGACCAGTTGGGCCAGATCAGGCAGTCCCATCACGGTGCACCAGTGGCGATTACGGAGCCCGTGCCGGTTCACCTGCTGGACGATGCCGGACTGGAGAATAAGACGCCGCCGGAGTTCAGCCAGGCGATTGAAGAGGGCCATGGAGTCGCCCCTGCGGTGCTGCGCCAGGTGCGGGACTTGCTGTCGGAGGAGAAGGTGCAGTTCCTCGCCTACAACCCCCAAACGGCCGGCGCCCAGACAGAAACGGTCAAGCGGGTCGCAGTCCAAGCGGGCATACCGGTTGTCAGCTTTACCGAGACGCTGCCGGAGTCCAGCGATTACCTTGAATGGATGGGCACCAACGTGGACAACATCGAGCAGGCGTTGAATGCATCGACCGACTCCTGATCCCGGCCATACAGCTCAAGAGCCTGCTGGAAGCGGGGACACGAAGATACCCGCCCCCGCGGTAGGGCTGGATTCCGCTTCGCTCGCCTTCGGCGACCGCACGCTGTGGAAGGACCTGGACCTCGACATCCAGCCGGGCGAATTCCTGGCCGTGCTCGGCCCCAACGGTTCCGGCAAGACGAGTTTCCTCAAGGTGCTGCTCGGATTGCAGCGGCTCACCTCCGGGAGCGTGCAGCTGCAGGGCAAACCGGTGCGGCGGGGGAGCAGGGATATCGGCTACATCCCGCAGCAGAAGCAATTTGCCCCCGACACGCCGCTGCGTGCCCGGGACCTGGTGGGCCTGGGCGTCGATGGTCACCGCTGGGGCCTGCGCCTGGACGGACGGAAGTACGCCCGGCGGGTCGATGAGCTGCTGGAGCTGGTGGGCGCTTCCGGGTATGCGGACGTTCCGGTCGGGTTGTTGTCCGGCGGCGAACAACAGCGCCTCCGGGTGGCCCAGGCGCTGGCCACCGATCCGGCGGTGCTGCTGTGTGACGAGGCGCTGTTGTCCCTGGACCTGCATCACCAGCAGGCGGTGAGCCGGCTGGTCAACGAGCAATGCCGCACGGCCGACAGTGCCGTCGTCTTTGTCACCCATGAGATCAATCCCGTGATCGAGTATGTCGACCGGGTGCTGTACCTGGCGGGCGGCCAATTCCGGGTGGGCACGCCCGAGGAGGTCATGAGGACCGACGTGCTCTCCGAGATGTATGGCACGCACGTGGAAGTGCTGCGCAGCAACGGGCGGATCGTCGTCGTCGGCCAGCCGGACGCCACCACGCACCATCATGAGCATGGGGAGGCCTGAGCATGGACTTCAACGACTTCCTCGAAGCGACGTTCAATTTCAACAACTATGCCGAGCTGCTGCCGCTGGTGCGTAACTCCATCATCGCCGGCGCGGTGCTGGGCGTGGTGGGCGGATTGATCGGCACCTTCGTGATGATGCGTGACATGGCCTTCGCCGTTCACGGCATTGCGGAGCTGTCCTTTGCCGGAGCCGCCTTCGCCCTGCTGATCGGTGCCAACGTGGTCTTCGGGTCCCTGGTTGGCTCGGTGGTGGCAGCCATGCTGCTGGGGGTGCTCGGCTTCAGGGCGCGGGACCGGAATTCGATCATTGGTGTCCTGATGCCGTTTGGGCTGGGTCTGGGAATCCTGTTCATTTCGCTGTACCAGGGTCGTTCGGCGAACAAGTTCGGGTTGCTCACCGGCCAGATTGTCTCGGTGGATTCGGTGCAACTGAACCTGCTGGCCGGATGCGCCGTCGTCGTCATCGCCGCTTTGCTGCTGATCTGGCGGCCGCTGACCTTTGCCAGTGCCGATCCTGACATGGCCGAGGCGCGGGGCCTGCCGGTCAACGCCCTGTCGATTGTCTTTATGTTCCTGCTCGGAGTCTCCGTGGCCTTGTCCATCCAGGTGGTGGGCGCGTTGCTGGTGCTGGCCCTGGTGATCACGCCCGCGGCCGCGGCCCTGCGGGTGACGTCGTCGCCGCGGCTGGTGGTGCTGCTCAGCGTGATCTTCGCGGTGACGGCCGTCGTCGGCGGGATACTGGTGGCAGTAGGCGGACGGATTCCCATCAGCCCCTATGTCACAACTATTTCGTTCCTGATTTACCTACTCTGCCGGTTCATCGGCACCCGGCGGAGGCACCATGGCCACCAAAGACGCGGTTCGCCGGCGCTGACGCGCAGCGGCCCGGTGGTCTGACTCCAGGGTTTCGCCGCTTGGTTGCAGCTCCTGCCTGCGGCGCGCCTACTGCCCGTCGGTGCACTCAGGGCAGAGACCAAAGATTTCCACCGTATGGGTGACTTCGGTAAAGCCATGGTCGGCTGCGGTTTGTGCCGCCCATTTCTCCACGGTCGGCGCTTCAATCTCCACTGCGCGCCCGCAATTGCGGCACATCAAATGATGGTGGTGGGCCGAAGCCTCGCAACGCCGGTACACGGCCTCGCCGTCGCTGTTCCGCAATACGTCGACGGCGCCTTCGTCGGCCATGGACTGCAGGATGCGGTAAGCGGTGGCCAGCGAGACGGAATCGCCACGCTTGTGCAGCAAGCGGTACAGCTCCTGGGTGCTGACAAAGTCGTCCAGCTCGTCCAGGGCGCTTCCGACGGCGATCCGCTGCTTGGTCACCCGCGTTTCAGGCGGGCGGCGGGGCGCATCCGTACCGGATGAAGCTGCGCGTGGCATCGATACGCCTTTCGAACAATGGTGCGGGTGCCGGCCGACTGGCCAATTCCAGCTTATCAGCCGCAGCTTGAGGGTACGCTGGGGCTATGTTGCTGACGAAGTACACTCACTCATGTATCCGGCTGGAACAGGATTCGCACATCCTCGTCATCGACCCGGGGATTTACTCCGAGAGCGCAGCGGCGCTCGAGGGCGCCCACCAGGTGCTTATTACCCACGAACATCCCGACCACGTGGACGCCGACGCGTTGCTGGAGGCGCTGCACGGCAACACCTCACTGGAGGTGTTCGCCCCGCAGCCGGTTGCCACGGACCTGCGCGGTAGGGCCAGCGGGTCACCGGCCGAGTCCCGGATCATCGACGTGATGCCTGAGACCACGCTGGATCTGCCCGGTTTCAACGTGAAGACCTTTGGCGGTCAACACGCGCTGATTCATCCGCTGATACCCTTGGTCGCCAATATCGGCTACTTGATTAACGACGACGTCTACCACCCGGGCGATTCATTCGTGATCCCGCACGGAGTGCAGCCCAGGACCCTGCTGGTGCCGGTGCACGCCCCGTGGTCGAAGACGGCCGAGGTGATCGATTTCGTCATCGCGGGCCGGGCCCCAAGGGCGTACCAGATTCACGACGCGCTGCTGAACCAGGACGGGGTCAACACGGTGGAAAAGCATGTCAAGCGCATCGGTTCCTACTACGGCACCGGGTTCGAGCATCTCGAGACGGGGGAGTCGGTCGAGCTGTAGTTGGTTTCGCCGCCGCTCGTGCCCGCCGGACGGGCAGCGGGGTGCCGGCCAACCTCAGCCGCTGAACCGCCCGGTGGCGAAGAAGTCTTCAATCGCCGCTTCATAGGGTGGCGGGTCGAGTCCCCGCTCGGCCAGCCACCCGTCGTCGTAATAGCTGCCCGCGTAGCGTTCCCCGCCATCGCACAACAGGGACACAATGCTGCCGCGTTCACCATTGGCGACCATCCGGCTGACTAACTGCCACACACCCCAGAGATTTGTTCCGGTCGACGGGCCCGCATGCAGCCCTGCGAACCGGTTCAGGTGCCGCATGGCCGCGATCGAAGCGGCGTCGGGCACCTGGAGCATTTCGTCGATCACCGACGGGATGAAGCTTGGCTCCACCCGCGGGCGTCCGATCCCCTCGATCCGTGAGGCCAGACCGGTTTCGTAGGTGGTGTCGCCGCGCCGCCAGGCGGGATAGAAGGCGGAGTTCTCCGGGTCGACGACAGCGAGACGGGACTGGTGCCGGTTGTACCGGATGTAGCGGCCGATGGTGGCGCTGGTGCCGCCGGTGCCGGCACCGACGACGATCCATGCCGGTACCGGATGCGGTTCCAGCCGAAGCTGCTCAAAGATGGACTCGGCAATGTTGTTATTGCCGCGCCAGTCCGTGGCGCGCTCGGCATAGGTGAACTGATCCAAATAATGTCCGCCGGTGCTGGCTGCCAGCTGCTGGGCGGCGGCATAGACCTCAGTGGGACTTCGTACGTAATGGCAGGTTCCGCCGTACTGTTCGATCAGCGCGATCTTTTCGCTGCTGGTGCTGTCCGTCATCACGGCGATGAAATCCAGGCCCAACAGGTGGGCGAAGTACGCCTCGGACACCGCGGTGCTGCCGCTGCTGGCCTCCACGATCGTGGTTCCGGCTGTGATCCAGCCGTTCACCAGGCCGAAAAGGAACAACGACCGGGCCAGTCTGTGCTTGAGGCTGCCTGAGCGGTGCGTCGATTCATCTTTCAGGTACAGCTCCACGCCCCAATGTTCCGGCAACTCGACGGCGTGCAGATGCGTGTCGGCCGAACGGTTGTTATCGGCCTCTATGCGGCGGATGGCTTCGTCCGTCCACTGGCGGGCGGCAATGGGGTGGTTCAGTTCCGATCTCACCATGCCACCATAAGCCAGTCGGCGCTGCGGCGGCGTTCGTGCTGGACAATTCACTGTTGGATGGAATAGTGGCCTGCGAGGAGCAAAGGCTATGGCAATGGGAGGCTACAGGCGATGAGCACGCTGTTCACCAAGATAATCGAAGGTGGGATTCCGGGACGTTTCGTCTGGAAGGACGACGATCTCGTGGCATTTTTGACAATCGGTCCGCTCACCGACGGACACACCCTCGTGGTGCCGCGCCAGGAAGTCGACCAGTGGACTGATGCGCCAACCGACCTGTTGTTGAAGATGACGTCAGTGGCTCAGGCAATCGGCCAGGCACAGCGCGGCGTGTTCGCGTGCGAGCGGATTGGCATGACAATTGTCGGGTTCGAGATTCCTCATCTGCACATGCATGTCTGGCCCACCAATTCGATGGCAGATTTCGACTTCAGCCAGGTGGACCATAACCCGGATCCGCAGCGGCTCGATGCCAATGCACAGACGTTGCGGACAGCACTGCGCGACGCCGGCCATAGCGCCGTTGTGCCGGAAGCCTGAGGATGGGAAACAACCGCCCGGAACCGCCGGACGCGGCGGGGGAGCGAGAGACCCTGGAGGGGTTCCTCGATTTCCTGCGGGCAACCGTTGTCTACAAGGCGACAGGGCTCAGCGACGCCGACGCCGCCCGCCGCCTGCTGCCCTCCGACTCCAGTGTTTCCGGGCTGATCCGGCATCTTGCCGACGTCGAACGCAGCTGGTTCCGCGAAGACGTCGACGGCCAGGACGATGTGACCTACCGCTGGTCGGATGAAGACCACGACGGCGAATTCCGGGTGAGTGAAGCCGACAGCCTGCAGGAAATCATTGCCGACTACGAAGCTGCGTGTGCCGAGTCCAAGGAGGTCACGGCCCGTTACTGGCTGGATGATCCATGCACGGTGGACAATGGCCACAACGTGCGCTGGGTGCTGGTGCACATGGTCGAAGAGACCGGCCGGCACTGTGGCCATATCGACATCCTCCGCGAATTGCTCGATGGCGTGACTGGGGAATAGCAGCCGGAGCCGACGGTTGCGTGGAACGTGAGAGGTGAGGAACGTGGACGAGCAGGACCTGAAACATCTTGCCGCCGCCGTGGAGTTGGCCCGGGAAGGGCTCGAAGCGGGTGACGAGCCGTTTGGCTCGGTGCTGGTCACTGGCGATGACGAGGTGTTGCGGCAGGACCGGAACCGTGTCGCCGCGGGGGATAATACCCGGCACCCGGAGCTGGCACTGGCCCAGTGGGCTGCCAACAACATGTCCGGCGACGCGCGGGCACTGGCCACCGTTTACACCTCCGGCGAACATTGCCCGATGTGTTCAGCCGCCCACGGATGGGTGGGTCTGGGCCGCATTGTCTATGCCAGTTCCTCGCGGCAACTGAGCGGGTGGCTGGCCGAATGGGGCGCACCGCCGTCGCCGGTCCGGCCGTTGCCCGTCCAGGAGGTGGCCCCGCGGGTGGCGGTGGAAGGCCCGGAACCGGAGCTGGCGGAGGAAGTACGGAAACTGCAGATGGAGATGTGGCGCCGGCGCGGCCTGCCCATCGGCGGGCCGGGCACAACGACCTGACAGTACTTAGTCGACCACGTCCATCGAACAGGCCGGCGGCCCGCCCTTCAGCGCCGCCGACGTCGTTCATTCGAGTTGCGTCGAATAGGCGTCAGCATGCGCGACATCGATCACCAGCCGCGGCGGCCCCTGTTCGATAGTCGTCACCCGGAAGCCAACCTCCTGAGCCGTGCCATGGGTGGTGGAAACCCCGATGGCCAGTGAGGCAACATCTTCGAAGCTTCCGAAGGTTTTAACTTCACGGACCGCCGGCAGATCGGCAGTGACGACGGCGGGATCGCGGTTGACCGCGGGCCGGAGCGTCACTGCCAGCACCCGGTTACCCTCCAGCCGGACCGGTTTGCCCGATCCAGGCCGGTGAAACGAGTCTTCCGGATCCACCCATGCCACCTCGTAGGAGGGCAGCGCTCCTGGTTCGAAATCGATGACCACCCGGTCGAACGTTGCATGCCGGCCGGCCCGGATATCGGCGACGACGGCAGGATTGGCCGCCGTCGCGTTTCCTGATCCGCTTTGTGGTGTGCTTTCTTCCGGCACAGCAGGATCTTCGAGTTCGGCCACCGACGGTGCCGGATCCGGACCCGTGGCGGGCTGATCCGGGGTGGTGACCGTGGGCGTGCCGGCCGTTTCCGTGGCCGGTTGGCCGGATGCCTGCGAGCCGGCTTTTGTGCCGGCGTCTTCGGCGGCGTCGCAGCCGGTCATCAGGGGCGCCGCGAGCATCAAGGTAACTGCAATACCCATGTGCCGCGCTGCGTTCAGAAACATTGCTTCCCCCTCTCGGCGCCTCCCTTTCCAATCTAGTCCGTCCAAGGCCGGCAGGGGACGGCCGGATGGACCCGAACTGGCCATGGCTCCGTCATTTCTGTACCGTTCAACTGACCGATAAGCCCTTCCACCCGGTCCGGCAGCACTCGACGTCAACGGAGTTCAATTCTGCATGAAGACGACAATTGACAAGGCAATCTTCTGGCCTTCGATCACCTTGGTGGTGGTGGCCACAGGCTTATTGGTGATGTTCCGGGACACAGCTGGTCCGGTACTGCAGGATGTCATGACGGCCGTGACGTTCCAACTGGACTGGGCCTTCGAGTTCCTGACCATTGGACTGTTCGCCATGCTGCTGTGGCTGGTTTTCAGCCGTTACGGGAAGGTGAAACTCGGCCGGACCGGCGATGAACCCGAGTTCTCCAGGTTCAGCTATGGCGGCATGCTCTTTTGTGCCGGGATGGGCACCAGCATCATGTTCTGGTCCATCGTCGAACCGCTGTACTACTACGTCGGCCCGCCGTTCGGTATCGAACCGGAAACCACGGCTGCGGCCGAGCAGGCGGTGGCTTATGGGCTGTTCCATTGGGGAATCTCGGCATGGGCGCTCTATGCTCTCCCTGCCGTGGTGATGGCCTACAGCTTCTTCGTGCGGCGGAACCGGTCGCTGCGCATCAGCGCAGCCTGCGCCGGCGCCCTGGGCCGGCATGCCGACGGCCTGCTGGGCAAGGCCATCGACGTGCTGGTCATCTGGAGCATGATCGGCGGCTTGGGCACTTCCCTTGGGCTGGGTGTACCAATGGTTGCTGCAGTCATCGGCGACCTGACAGGAATCCAGCAGGGCATTTTCCTGAATATCGCCATCGTGCTGATCTGGACCGTAATCTACTCGGCCAGCGCCTACCTCGGCCTGTACAAGGGCATTCGGCGCCTCAGTGACTGGAATGTCTACATGGCGTTGGGCCTGGCCCTCTTCGTGATTGTGGTGGGCCCGACGATGTTCATCCTCTCCTATTTCACCGACAGCCTGGGCCTGATGCTGGATAACTTCATGGCCATGAGCCTGAACACCGACCCTATCGACGGCGGCGGTTTCCCGCAGACGTGGACAGTGTTCTATTGGGCCTGGTTTGCCGCCACCGCACCATTTATCGGGATATTCGTGGCCAGGATTTCCAAGGGCCGCAGCATCCGGGAGCTGATAGTCAACGTGCTGGGCTGGGGCACGGCCGGAAGCTGGCTGTATTTCGCCGTCTTCGGCGGCTACGCCATGGATCTGCAGCTGACCGGCAATGAGAACCTGGTGGGGATCCTGAATAACCAAGGGGGACCCGCCGTCATCGTCGCGGTCCTCAACTCGCTGCCGCTGTCCACCGTGGTGATGATCTTCTTTGTGCTGCTGGGATTCATCTTCCTGGCCACCTCACTCGATTCGGCCAGTTACGTCATCGCCAGCGTCGCCACCAAGGGACTGCGCGACGGCGTGGAGCCGGCGCGGTGGCACAGCCTGCTGTGGGGACTGGTGCTCTCCGCCCTCGCGATCTCGCTGATGGTGGTGGGCGGCCTGGACGTGGTGCAGACCTCGGCCGTGCTGGTATCCGTACCGGTGCTGGCGATGTATGTGCTGATGGCTGCCTCGCTGATCAAGTGGATCAAACGAAATGACCATATGCATGTGTACGTCGGGCAGAAGCTGCCCGGACTCGAAGAACCAGAAAAGGCGGCCGCCCGATGAAGTACTTGGACCCTCTGCCACGGACAATTGTCACCGAGGATGCGTGGATCCCGATGCCGAACGGTGTCCGCCTGCACGCCCGGATCTGGCGGCCCGAAGACTCAACGGCTGCACCGGTTCCGGGACTGCTGGAATACCTGCCATACCGGCTGGATGACTGGACGGCGCCGCGTGACAGCGAGCGCCACCCGTACTACGCCGGCCACGGCTACGCGTCGATCCGGGTGGATATCCGCGGCACCGGCAGTTCGGACGGGCATTTCGACGACGAATACTCGCAGCAGGAGCAGCGGGACGGGCTGGCTGTCATCGAGTGGATCGCCGCCCAGCCGTGGTGCGACGGATCGCTGGGGATGTTCGGTATCTCCTGGGGCGGCTTTAACTCGTTGCAGCTGGCGTCCCACGCACCAGAGGCGCTCAAAGCGATAGTGACAGTGTGTTCCAGCGATGACCGCTACGACAACGATGTCCATTATATGGGCGGGGCCATGCTGGGCATCGATATGGCGTCCTGGGCCGGGACCATGTTTGCGTTCAACTCCCGTCCGCCCCGGCCGGATGTCGTTGGCGACCGGTGGGTGGAGCAGTGGCGGGACCGGCTGCAGTCCACCAGGCCGATGGGCGCCACCTGGTTGTCCCATCAGGAACGTGACGACTACTGGCGCCAAGGCAGCGTGTGCGAGGACTATTCCAGCATTAAGGCACCGGTGCTGGCGGTCGGTGGCTGGCATGATCCCTACCGCGACACCGTGCTGCGGCTGCTGGAAAACCTCGAATCCCCGGCGCGAGGGATCATCGGACCCTGGTCGCATCAGTATCCGGACCGTGGCCTGGCGCCGGGACCGGGGATGGGTTTCCTGCAGGAAACCGTCCGCTGGTGGGATCGGTGGCTCAAGGGGGTGCGGAACGGGGCCGACGCCGGACCGCAGTTGCGTGCCTACATGCCCGATGCCGTCCGGCCGGCGACCTACTACGAAGAGCGGCCCGGCCGGTGGGTCGGTCTCGACGGCTGGCCCAGCGATGCGGTGACTTCGCAGACGCTGAGGCTGGCCGATGCCGGCTGCAATGTGCCAGTCCATCAGGGGCAGGCGGTGGTGAAATCACCGCAGCACACGGGTATGGACGCCGGCCGGTATTTCCCGTACGGCAATGAAACGGATCTTCCGCCAGATCAGCGTTCCGAGGATGGCCGTTCGGCCAGTTTCGATTTCGCGCCACTGACCGAGCCGGTCGAGCTCCTCGGCAAGGTGAAACTGCGGCTGAAGCTCGCTTCCGACCAGCGGCAGGCCAACGTCGTCGCCCGGCTGTGCGATGTCGCCCCCGATGGTTCTTCGACGTTGGTCACCCGCGGCGTGCTCAACCTGAACAAGCGCAACGGCCGCCACCGTGCCGATCCGATGCCTGCGGGGGAGTCCGTCGACGTCATCTTCGATATGGTGTCGGTCGGATATGCGGTTCCGGCCGGACACACCCTCCGCCTTGCCACCTCCTCGGCTTACTGGCCATGGGTTTGGCCGCACGCCGAGGAGGCGGCGCTGACGCTGGATGTCGCTGAATGCAGGATGGAGCTTCCGGCCTATCGGCCCACTGACGACACCCCTGACGTGGAGATGGGTGAGCCGGAGCAGAGCCGGCCCTTGCCCATCGACGCGCTTGCCAAAACCAACGGCGAGGTCAGCTCGGCCTTTATCGCTCCGGCGCAGCGGAGCACATGGAACGACGCGGCCACCGGCGAGTGGGTGCTCGACGTCGATCCCGGATACGGTTGATCACGCAGGTATCCGGACGGTTTGTTGTTCACCGAATACAGCCGGGAGACTTACCGGATACAGCAAGGCAACCCATTGAGTGCGTCGGCGGCCTCGGCCTGGTCGATCGCCTTGGAGAAGGACGGATGGACGGCGCGGGTGGAGACGCGCTCGCATTTGTCGGCCGAAGCGGAGAAGTTCGTGCTGACCAATACAGTCACGGCGTACGCCCGGCGGCCGGATGCGGAGGAGGAACTGGTGGCGACAACAGATTGGCACGACGTGATACCCCGAACCTCGGCGTGAGCAAGCAGCGGCACTCGCCGGTGGTCCGTCGGCAACTGATTATCGAGGCGGCCCGCAAGGCCATCATGCGTGAAGGGATGCGCCACACCAGCCTCCGCGACATTGCCGCCCAGGCCGAAGTGTCCCTCGGGACGGTGACTTATCACTTCAAGAGTGTCTACGAGATCATTGGTGCGGCGGCGCTGCAGGAGGCGGAACTGTTCTACACACCGCTGGTGGAAGCGGTGCGGGACGAGCCGGACCCGAAAGCCGCATTGCTGGCGCTGATCGATCCGCTTTTTGACGGCGCCGAGGAAACCGCTGCGCACTGGCGTTTGTGGCTGGAATACTGGAACGCCAGTTCCACCCGGCCGGGACTGGCCGAGGAGGACTATGGCAGGCTCAGGATCTGGCAGACCTGCTTCGAGGAAACCATCAAACGCGGAATCGCCGACGGCGAATTCGCCGCGGGCGTGGATCCGGCCGAAGTTGCCCTCAAAGTGGCAGCCTTCTCCGACGGGATCGCCACCCAGATCAGTATGAATCCCGCCGGCCTGAGCCACGTCACTGCCAAGCAGTGGATGCGCCAGTTGCTCACTGCGGAACTTGGCACCGACTTCAGCGGCTGAGTCGCCATCAGCACTCCACTCGCGGTGGGCGTGCAGTCAATCAACTGCAGTCGGAGCGCTTCCTCATCCGGACCAAACGGCCGGTGCCCCGAGCCGAGCACCAGTGGATGGATCATCAGGAATAGCTCGTCCACATGGGCCACCGGCTTGGTTCCAATGGCACAGTCGCCGTAAGCGGATCACTCACAGGCCAGCTGCGGTCAGCTGTTGTAAAGCAACCCGCCGCATCCTCCGGCTTGGCGGGTCAGCCTGTGGTTGGAGCAGCGACGGACAGGGCATGAGTTTTGATGGGCCCGGCGGCCTGTGCTGAACTGAATCGTATGGCGCTACTTCCAGGATCACTGGCGTGGCTTGCCGGCACCGTGATGTTCACTGTGACGTTCCAGCAGTTGCGCAAGGCCAACCGTGACGAGAGGATCCCTCTGCTTTTAGGCCATCCCACTCGCCACCCCGGAAAGATCTTCCTCTATCGGGCGGTGGCGCTTGTCCTGCTCATGCTCTCCTTTTACGCCTGGTCCGACGTTCTGGGGTATTGGGCGATCGGACTGATCTTTATCGGGGCCATCCCCGCCGTGGCCCTCAACATCCGGCACAACCGCCAGGTCCAGACACTGGCCGGCGGTTCCTGACCAGCCTTACCCGGACGATGGTGAACTTCTCTGCTATCTCGTACCCGAGGGAGACCGCTGGAGGACCGCGAGGAAGCCCATCAATGTCCAGATCGTTGAGGTCAGCCCTGAGCGACTCCGCGTCAAGAGCGTCGATTACGGCTACGAAGAGGACTATGGCACAATCTTCGAGCTTCCCGTCCCGGAACCGGGACAACAACAGCGCTAAACAGTCCCCATACTGCAACCCGATCTGTCCTGGAGGTATCTGTTTTCTATGACCTCGAACATGCTCGGACGGCTCATTCGGGCCGTCGGTCGGCTGATGCTCCTCGTTTTCTGCTGCTTGACATCACACCGGGTGAAGCCAACGCGAGTTGGGTTTCCTTCGTCGGGTGCCTCTGCGCAGCAGTGGTCATCGCCACCGGTCATTTCATGAGCAGGCGAAATGGACGCCACAAAACTTGAAACCCCCGCCTGCATGAGCTCGGCTTCATAATCCTGAATCCCCCAAACCGATCCCTCAGCGGGCAGCCGGATCGGTTGCTCTTCATTCGAAGACGAAGGTCACGGCCAGGTTGGAAATCATTTGAACGATCGGAAACTATACTTTCCGCATGGAAGACCTCGAGCTCTCTGTTGACAACGAACTGTTCAGGGTCAGCGAGAGACGGCAACCCAACGGGATGTTGAGTTACGATTTCGCTTGGCTCAACGGCCCTAATGACGGAACCTATGGATTCACGGTCGGTCTCACCGTTGCCGGGACATGCCACCGGTTCCGATGCGATCGCTCGAATGTCTCGCGAGCAGCTCGTTGAGGAGGCGCGCGGTTTCGTTGAGGCCTTCTACCAGCCTGGAGGGATCGGAGAACAAGACTTCCCCGGTCACGTTCCGCCTCAACAGTGAAGGCAGTGATCGATAGAGGATCGGTTTCGGGATCGCGGACCGCGCTGCCGGGAGGGTCGCCGTAAACGCGTGCCGTTTCGAAACTCGGCATACGGGAGGTTGGTTTCGGCGCAGAGTTTCGGGCCGTCGGTCGGCTGATTCAGATGGCCAGGAGCGGTTGCCCGATTGGCGGTCGATTGCCCTCGGTGGGCTATAGGGAGAGCTGCCGCTCTCCGGATTCGATCGCTGTGCGCCTGCGTCGGTAATCGAGGACGGAGCAGATCAGGAACGCGGAAGCAGCCATGACCATGATAAGAATCGACACGGGCCCCCACCATTCGGGCAGCCGCACCGCCAATACGATCCCGGCTATGCCCATGATTATCGAGGCCCCGAAAAGGTAGCGGCTCCAAACGGTCATAACTACATTGTATCCAGGAGACCCCGAGATGTATGTCCGATTGACCGGCAGTCGGGTCCTGAACCGTGCGTCGACGCTTACCGGCTCTTGCTGGAATCCAAAGCGGCTCGAAACTGATGGATTTCCGTGGCGCCGACGAGTATGTCATTTTCCGAAACGCATACCGTCGCGCAGGAAGACGGCTCGAGTGCAGCCGAGTGTGGACATTGGTCTGTAGTCCTCTGTACAACAAGCCGTATTATCCAAAGTCGCCTGCGCGAATCGTCGGTGAGGACCATGCCGTAAGCGGATCCTTCACCGAACAAGGCGCATTGATGTGATGGGGCGAGGTCATCTGGGTTTATCGCTTCTCTTAAGGTTCAGCCAGGACCGTTTTCAGGAGCGACTGCACTGCCGTATCCAGACCCTTTACGACAAACCCGACATCGTCGGTGGCGTAGGATGTCGCCCCTTGCCAATCGGATTTCACGACTGCTCCGGCGATACACCAAAAGGTGTTTCCCTCGCGGCCATCGACCTCCAGGACTACCTTCGAAGCCTCCCTTGTTCCCCATGGTGTTTCAACATTTTCGGTCCCATGACTAACAAAGGCAGCAGGGCGTGGCACCAGCGGAACATCTTCGTCGAACTGGCTGAATTCCCACTGGCGTTCAGTGGTGGTGAGGAAGTCCTTCAGCACCAAATGGGCGGCATAGCTCGGTATTGGCTTCACAGTTCGATCTCGCAACGAGGGTTCAGTAGAAGCTCGGACTTCGACATTGGTGCCTTCCAGACGATCGACATACTTATACTCGGTCCAATCCAGAATCCCGGTTGAGAACCAGGTCTCTTGGAACAGATGGATGATTGAACCGTCTTCAATTTTGAAGACGAGAGTTGTCTGGATGGAATCCTTCGAAAGCCGGCGGATCAGCGCGCCAGTCTTATTACCCTCGACATAGAATGACTCGATGTCCATAGTCGTCATGTACGAAACCTAGTGGTGTGTCACGCAAATAGTTAGAGCGTGAGTTGATAGAATGGAGTATGTCCGCTCCAGCAACCCCTCTGATGATGTCCCCGGCCGACCGCGAAGTCCTCACGCGGGTCGCCCGATCGAGCACGGCCGCGCACCGCGAGGTGGTCCGCGCCGGAGTCCTCCTTGCGGCCGCCGAGGGTGTCGGTAACCGCACCATCGCCCGTGAACACGGTGTCTCCGCGATGACGGTGCGTGCCTGGCGGGACGCGTTCGACGCAGATGGGCTCAAGCACTGGGGCAAGGTCAAGAAAGGGCGGGGCCGTAAGCCGTCCATCCCGGACGAGACGGTCGCGGAGATCGTGCGGGTG
>NZ_AUMN01000014.1 GCF_000430705.1 Arthrobacter castelli DSM 16402 | reverse complement strand
CCGGTTGCAGGCCCGAGTGCTGGTGGGCTTACAGCGACGGCCAACAGCGCCACGGACAATGCCCTGGTCGGAACCGTCATCATCAAACCAACCGACAATACATAGCAAGACATTTCATTCGTTGTTGTCGTGAGTTTATGGAAACCGCGGAGCTGGGAGGCCTATTCCATGAGTGCAACCGCGTTGAAGGCGACTGGTCGTCGCCATGCGCGTTCGATGCTGACCGCAATGGGCCGCCTCACAGCGGCACATAGAATGCGACCCGGATTCTTGATAGCGGGAGCCCAGCGGTGCGGTACCACCAGCTTGTTCAGGATGCTTGCCGAACATCCCGACGTCCGTCCACCTTTGATAACAAAGGGAATCCACTATTTTGACACCGCTGACAGGTTCGCCCGAGGCCCAGAGTTCTACGGCGGGCATTTTCCGCTGCGTCGGGCAGGTGAACAGCCAGCGACCATAACAGGGGAAGCCAGTCCTTACTACCTGTTTCATCCACTCGCAGCCGCGCGTATTGCGGCTGAATTACCAAGTGTAAAAGTCATCGTATTGCTCCGTGACCCCATCGAACGGGCATTCTCTGCGTATAAGCAGGAAACTGGCCGGGGCTTCGAAACGTTGCCATTTGAGCAAGCGTTGGAAGAGGAGCCACAACGTCTGGACGGAGAAGTGCAAAAGATGGTGGCCGATTCTTCCTACCAGTCTTTTTCCCACCAACACCACGCCTACGTTGGCCGAGGGCAATATGCCGAACAGCTGGAACGTATGTTCGCGGCGGTTGGACGCCCTAACGTGGCCGTTTTGGACGCCGACCAATTTCTAGCGCCGGGGATGAAACAATGGCCAGAGCTGATGGACTTTCTGGAATTGCGGCATTGGAATCCGACCGGGCCGATTCAAGCCAATTCGAGGCCAGGCCCTCCAATGCCACAGTCGGTCAGGGACATCCTTGACGGCCAGTTCGACGATTCGAACGAGAGACTTCCCAAGATCCTTGGTTACGAACCCTCCTGGTGCAGATAGATCGGTTCGTCGAAGACCAGGCAGAGCTAAACCAGCGAGGCACGCTCGAGGTCGAGGTCCTGCAGCGTGGGCCCCGCAATGTCCTCGATTATCGACGCCTCTTGTTCCGAAATATACTTTCGCCAGCCCTGCGCCACCTCCGCAGGAGCCCGATTAAAGTTGTGCAGGGCCGAAGAGTTATTCACAGATACAGCTGCGTGCGGCTGCGAGGCTCTGGGCCCCGCAGAGAGCCCTTTCCAAGGCAAACCGCAAAGCCTGACAAGCTGCTTTAAGGCAGTTGCGTTTCCGGTGGAAATGTCGTGATGCGAGACCACCACAGCTCGTGGAAGGTGTTCCAAATCGGCGAGGGCCTGCTGGTTTAAGGCTACCCAGAACCGAGCCATGTCTGCGACATCGCTGGGGGCAATATGATCGGCTGCCTGACCTTCGCGGTAAAGGTTTGGTTCATCGGGTAATGACACGACGCCTTTGAGATCTTCGAGGTCGGCTGTCCACCCCATGCGCCGGTAGCTCGACAAGACTGCACCGGGATGACGGTATATCAATACAGGTAGTGCTTGGGTCGCTGCTGCAACAGCCGGCAAGGACAGCATCGCAAACGGATCCTTCACAATAACCTGCGTCCATGGCAGCGGAGCCGCCCACTGGCGGTAACCGTACCGGCTCAGCACCAAAGGGTTGTTGCCACGGTAGCTGGATCGGAGCAACCGGATCTGACGACGATTAGGGTCCTCCAAGCGCGTCCAGCCCTGTAAGGTCCTGCCCAATCCGTACTGTCGTCCCCTAGGGTTCATCGGTTCACGTCCTGCTAACGCAGCGCCGGACGCGGTCGCCAGAGTACGCGCCAACCATGTCGTACCAGAGCGTGGAACACCTGTAACCAGTATGGGGTTCCTCGAATTAGTGGCAGGACGGGCTCGGCTCACCGGCACATCCACACACCTCCCCTTGCATCCCAGTCGGCGGCCGACCGTACTGCCCCCAGGCGGAAGCGAGACGACCTACTGGCTCTTGTGCTTCATCTTTGCACAAACTGAATGATGCGTCAGCAGAATCTTGCCCGTAACTATTCGCATGGTCGCAAATCTCGAAATGTCAGGCGGTTGGGCGCCCTGTCGGCAAAGGTCCTTCGCGGCCAGGGATAGAAGAAGCCCCGTTCATGGCTCAATGCGTGAGGGTGTGTCTGGCGAAATACTAGGCAAACCTAAGGTGCCCGCTTCTGGCTGCCGTGCGACAATTAAGCAAGATCTCCGTGTCCTAAATGTGTGATCGTCGAGGGGTTAGTGCTTGGGCGCGGGATCAGATCCGAGACCGCCACCCGAGGAGTTGTCGCAGTGCCAGTGGTTCCCACACCCACAACGCTTACCGAGGCCACGGCCGCCATTGACGACCGGGAAGTCAGCCATATCCGCAATGACTTCCCGATTCTGGCGCAGCAGGTCAATGACAATGGGCTCGTGTACCTGGATTCCGGTGCGACGTCGCAGAACCCGCTGTCGGTGATCGAAGCGGAGCAGGAGTTCTACGAGCAGCGCAACGCCGCCGTCCACCGCGGTGCGCATAGCCTCGCTGTGGGAGCCACGGACGTCTTCGAAGAGGCACGGGAAGCCGTTGCCCGTTTCATCGGGGCACGCAGCAACGAGGTGGTGTGGACGGCAAATGCCACCGAGGCACTGAATCTGCTCACGTATTCGTTCTCGAACGCCACTGCGGGACGGGGATCGGACGATTCCCGCCGGTTCGTGGTGCAGCCGGGAGACGAAATAGTCGTCACGGAAATGGAGCACCACGCCAATCTGATTCCGTGGCAGGAGCTCGCTTTCCGCACCGGTGCCACGCTGCGTTACATTCCGGTGGACGACGACGGCGCGTTGCGGATGGACGAGGCCGCGGCCGTCATCAACGAAGCGACGAAGGTCGTTGCGTTCACGCACGCCTCCAATGTGCTGGGCTGCATCAACCCGGTTGAGGAACTGATCGCTTTGGCCCATGCCCGGGGGGCGTTCGCCGTGTTGGACGGGTGCCAGTCGGTGCCCCATCTTCCGGTGGATGTGAAGGCGCTCGACGTCGACTTCCTGGCCTTCTCCGGACACAAGATGCTCGGTCCCACCGGCATCGGAGCCTTGTACGGCAAGGCGGACCTGCTCAATGCGATGCCGCCTTTCCTCACCGGTGGTTCGATGATCACCAAGGTCACCATGGAGGGAGCGGACTACCTGCCGGCTCCGAACCGGTTTGAAGCCGGCACCCAGCAGATTTCCCAGGCAGCCGCACTGGCCGTGGCGGTGAACTATCTTCAGGAGACCGGCGTCAAACGGATTGCCGCGTGGGAGGCCACGCTGGGGCGGCGCCTGGTCGAGGGGCTGCAGCAGATTGAAGGCGTGCGGGTGCTCGGCCCCGGCGCGGGCACCGAGCGCATTGGTCTGGCGGCGTTCGATATTGCCGGCGTCCACGCCCACGATGTCGGCCAGTTCCTCGACGACCGGGGCATCGCGGTGCGGGTGGGCCACCATTGCGCACAACCGCTGCACCGCCGGCTTGGTCTGATCGCCTCCACCCGAGCCAGCACGTACCTGTACAACACCACGGCCGACGTCGACTACTTCCTCGAGGCCATGGCGTCGGTGAGGTCGTTCTTTGGAGCTCGATCATGAGCGGTGCACTGGAGCAGCTGTACCAGCAGATCATTCTGGACCATTCGAAACTGCGGCACGGCGAGGGACTGCGACCGGCCCCGGACGGGTCAGTGCCGGGGGAGTCCCACCAGTACAACCCCACCTGCGGGGACGAAATCACCCTGAGACTGGCACGCAATGGCGAGCAAATTACCGCCATCAGTTGGGCCGGCGACGGCTGCTCCATTTCGATGGCGGCAGCGTCCGTGCTGACCGAGATCGTGGATGGCGGGATCAGCGAGGCTGATTTGCTGTCCAAGGTGGACAACTTCCGGGACGTGTTGCGGTCGCGGGGGACCATCGAGGCCGACGAGGAGGTGCTGGGAGACGCGGCGGCGTTCTCCGGCGTCTCCCGTTATCCGGCGCGGGTGAAGTGCGCGATGCTGTCCTGGGTGGCGGCCGAAGAGGCTTTACTCGCCTCGCGCTGACCACGTGCACCACGGCGCCGTGTACACACCGGCTCTGGCCATGATCTACGGCGTTCCGCCGCCGGACTCCCACACGTCGGGCTTCCCGCTCTGGTCGGCATCGCGGGTTTCCTCCTCGCGGATCTTGCGGTAGCGCCGGTCCCGGGCCTTCAACACGACCGTTGCCAACAATGCGGATACCAGCGAGCCGGTCAGGATGCCCACTTTGGCGTGGTCGGTGGCCAGGCTTCCGGGATCGAAGCTCAGCTTGGCGACCAGCAATGAGACGGTAAACCCGACACCGGCCAGCATGGAAATACCCATCACATCGATCCATTTGAAGGATTTGTCCAGGGTGGCGTGAGTGGTCTTGGTGACAATCCAGGTGGAGCCGAGGACTCCAATCGTCTTGCCCACGAACAGCCCGACAATAATGCCAAGCGTGATGGTGTCTGTCCACGCGGAGGTGATGCCGTCCCAACCGCCGACTGCAACGCCGGCCGAGAAGAAGGCAAACACCGGAACGGCGACGCCGGACGAGAAGGGTCGCCAACGGTGCTCGAAGTGTTCGGCCAGCCCGGGGCCGGCGTTCGGGCGCAGGTTCTTGTCGGCACGCAGCACCGGCACGGTGAAGCCGAGCAGCACACCGGCCACCGTGGCGTGCACACCCGAGGCATGCACCAGGCCCCACGTGATCACCGCCAGCGGGATCAGCAGATACCAGCTGCGGACGCGTTTTTGCACCAGCAGCGTAAATAATCCCAGCGGGATGATCGCCAGGCCCAGGAACATTGGTGCCAGGTCGCTGGTGTAGAAGAAGGCGATGATCGTGATGGCAATCAGGTCGTCGACGACGGCGAGGGTGAGCAGGAACAGCCGCAGCGCCGACGGCAAGTGGGTGCTGATGACGGCGAGCACGGCCACTGCGAAGGCGATGTCAGTCGCCGTCGGGATGGCCCAGCCGCGCAGCGCCTCCGCGCCACTGCTGAGGTTGATGACGGCGTAGATGATTGCCGGCAGGGCGACACCGCCGAACGCCGCGGCGACGGGGACGATGGCCTTGCTGAACCGGCGCAGGTCGCCGGCGACCATCTCGCGTTTCAATTCCAGGCCGGCCAGGAAGAAGAAAATGGCCAGCAGGCCGTCCGCCGCCCAGGCGCCCACTGACAGGTTCAGGTGCAGCGACTCCGGCCCGAAGGAGAAATCACGCAACGCGAAGTAGCTGTCACTGGCCGGCGAATTGGCCCAGATCAGTGCAGCCACCGCGGCGACCAGGAGGAGTGCTCCGCCTACGGTCTCTTTACGCAGTATTTCCGAGATCCGGACGGTCTCGGAGTAGCTGGACCGGGAGAGTACCGGTTTTCTGCCGTCATCGGTGTGAGCCATGCAATGTCTCCTCGTAGCTTTGGGCAGGCAGGAACTATGCCGACCAGACTTCCCGGCTCACCAAAAAACCATTCTACGTGCGCGGCGTCACGTCATCTAATTTACATTTCGCGTCATTACCGATGGAGGGTCGCTGGCCGGCTGATGGTGCGACTGACGCATTATCCGACGGCGGCGCGGATCCCGATGATAGCGGTGGCCAGTCCCAGCACCATGGAGGTGGAGATCAGCATCAAGTGGACCATCATGAAACGGGTCGCCCGGCCGGCTTCGTCGCGGGCGCGGGGGTCCTTGAGAATGCGCCGCAGGAACGGTGGCCAGACGACCAGGGTCCAGACGCCGGCCAGAATCAGCACCAGCGCCAAGGGCAGGGGTAATGCCACAGCAGTTACTCTCTTCCCTTAGCCCTGGGCCAGCCAGCTGCGGGCTTCGGTGGCCTGGACGTTGAGCGCCTTGCCGACCTTGGGCTCCGCGGCGTCGGCGATCTTGCCTCCGAGGAATGGAATCGACGAGGTGACGTTGCCTTCCAGCTCCACGCGGGTGCCTTCATCGACCGGCACCAGGCGCTGCACGGCTGTGGCGTCCACCGGCACCCCGGAGACTTTCAACGAGATGTTGGCCGTGCGGGCGCCGTCAGTGGCAGCAGGCTCCCACTTCTCAGTCTGGGTGACGGTGAGCTTACCGGAGACGAATTTTTTGGCCAGGTCGGGCAGTTTGTTGGCAGGCAGCGATCGGACCGCGGTGAGGGTGAACGCTCCGGCGACATCGCCGTCGACCGTCAAGGACTCGAGGGAACCTCCCACCTTTTCGCTGACGTGCCGGACGAAGGCTTCGTCGGTGAAGATTTCGGCGACCCGTTGCGGGTCGGCGGGCAGGTTGGTTGAAGCGCTCAGCGCCATAATTCCTCGTTTCCTCCCATTGGGGCAGCAATGCCTTCAGCGCGCCCGGCTGCCGTGGTGCACTGGCGCGCAGTGGAGCCCAGCGGCGGCCCGGACGGTGATGTTGCATATCATCCTAGCTTTTCCTGGTTCACGCCGCAGGCGTAGTCTTGAACCTTGACCGCCGGTTCGAGTTTTCCGGCGGGTATTTGTGCTGTGCTGGCGCCGCAATCAGCCGATGCCACATATTCGATGCGGACTTATGACGAAGGATTCTCCTGTGATGACCCTGAACGGACGGCTATGACCCTGAACGGATTGCGAACGGCGCTGGCGGACGACGCGTCGGTTGCCAGGATCCGCTCGGAGGCGGAGCGGGCCGCGGCGGCACGCAGCCCGGAATTGCAGATCGCTGCACCGGCAGGGTTGCGTGCGGCGCTGCTGGCGGAGATGTCCGACGGCGTCGACGACGACGGCGGCGCCATCCTCGCCGTGACGGCCACCGGCCGGGAAGCCGAAGACCTCGCAGCGTCGCTGCGCAGCTACCTGCCGCCGTCGTCGGTTGCCGAGTTCCCCAGCTGGGAGACGCTGCCGCATGAGCGGCTCTCCCCGCGCTCGGACACGGTGGGCCGCCGGCTGGCGGTGCTGCGCAGCCTGAAGCATCCCGGTGATGACCCGCTGCGGGTCGTCGTCGCCCCTGTGCGGGCGGTGGTGCAGCCACTGGTCGACGGGCTGGGCGACCTCAAGCCCGTCTCCGTCTCCGTGGGCGAAGAGGCAGGATTCGACGAGATGGTCGAACAACTGGCCGCGGCGGCCTACGCCCGGGTGGACATGGTGACCCGGCGCGGCGAGTTCGCGGTCCGCGGCGGCATCCTCGACGTGTTTCCTCCCACCGAAGACCACCCGGTGCGGATTGAATTCTTCGGCGACGAGATCGAGTCGATGCGCTGGTTCGCCGTCGCCGACCAGCGCTCCATTCCTTCGCCGACCTCCGGAACGGGCGGCATGGAGCCGCCCGAATCCCTCTATGCACCGCCGTGCCGGGAAATCCTGATTACGCCATCGGTGATGTCCCGGGCAGCGAAGCTGAAGGACAAGATGCCGGCCGCCGCCTCGATGCTGGAGCGGATCGCCGGTGGTATCGCCGTCGAGGGCATGGAGTCGCTGGCACCCGCGCTGGTCGATGCGATGGTGCCGCTGGTGGACCAGTTCCCGGATGGATCGCTGAGTGTCGTCGTCGAGCCTGAAAAAGTGCGCAGCCGCGCCCACGACCTGAACGCCACCAATGCCGAGTTCCTGGAAGCGGCCTGGTCGACCGCTTCCGACGGCGCGGCGGCCCCCATCGACCTGGGCGTCGACCTGGAAGCGGCCAGTTTCCGGTCCCTGGCGCAGACGCGTGAGACCTCGATGTCCCGCTCCATGGGGTGGTGGTCCATCACCTCCTTCAACGTGGACGACGAGCTCGAATCCGACGGGCTCACCGTCAACGCCCGCGAACCGCGCGGCTACCGCGGCGACGTGGCCGAGATGATGGAATTCATCGGCTCCCGGGCCAAGGACCAGTGGCGGCTGGTGGTGGCCACCGACGGGCCGGGGCCGGCGCAACGGCTGGCCGAACTGTTCCACGACGCGTCAGTTCCCGCTGCCCGGACGGAGTCGCTGGGGCAGCTGCCGCAGGCTGGAATCGTTGAAATTACGACGGCGACCGCCGGCCGGGGCTTCGTCTTCGACGAGCTGAAGCTGGCGCTGCTCACCGAGGCCGATCTGCTGGGCCGCTCCAGCGCCTCGTCGACCAAAGACATGCGGCGGATGCCCTCGAAGCGGCGCAACGCCGTCGACCCGCTGCAATTGCAGCCCGGCGACCACGTGGTGCACGAGCAGCACGGAGTCGGGCGGTTCATTGAACTGATCCAGCGGGCCACCGCGTCCGGCGGGCAGGTCTCAGCGGGTTCGACGCCCGCCGTCCGCGAATACCTGGTGCTTGAGTACGCCCCGTCCAAGCGCGGCGCGCCGGGGGACAGGCTGTTCGTCCCGACCGACCAGCTCGACCAGGTGACCCGGTACGTGGGCGGCGAAACCCCTGCGCTGTCCAAGATGGGCGGAGCGGACTGGGCCCGGACCAAGGGCAAGGCGCGCAAGGCCGTCAAGGAGATCGCCGGCGAGCTGATCCAGCTCTATTCGGCGCGGATGGCCTCGAAGGGTTTCACCTTCGGCCCGGACACCCCCTGGCAGAGCGAGCTGGAGGAGGCATTCCCGTACGTGGAGACTCCCGATCAGCTGACCACCATCAACGACGTCAAGGCCGACATGGAGCGTGAGGTGCCGATGGACCGGCTGGTCTCCGGCGACGTCGGCTACGGCAAGACCGAAATCGCTGTCCGCGCCGCGTTCAAGGCCGTCCAGGACGGCAAGCAGGTGGCGCTGCTGGTGCCCACCACTTTGCTGGTGCAGCAGCATTACGAGACCCTCACCGAACGGTTCTCCGGATTCCCCATCCACGTCCGGCCGCTGTCGAGGTTCCAGACCTCCAAGGAAGCGAAGGAAACCGCGGCCGGGGCGAAAGAGGGAAGCATCGACATCGTCATCGGCACCCACCGGCTGCTGTCCAGCGATTTCGAATTCAAGGACCTGGGCCTGGTGATTGTGGACGAAGAGCAGCGGTTCGGCGTCGAACACAAGGAGCAGTTGAAGAAGCTGCGCACCAACGTCGATGTGCTGGCGATGAGTGCCACCCCGATTCCACGCACCCTGGAAATGGCCGTGACCGGGATCCGCGAGATGTCCACGCTGGCCACCCCGCCGGAGGAACGGCATCCGGTGCTGACCTATGTCGGCGCCTTCACCGACAAGCAGGCCTCGGCCGCCATCCGCCGCGAACTGATGCGCGAGGGCCAGGTGTTCTTCGTGCACAACCGGGTTTCGACCATCGAGAAGACCGCCGCGCACATCCAGCAGCTGGTGCCCGAGGCGCGGGTGGCGGTGGCGCACGGCCAGATGAGCGAATCGAAGCTGGAACAGATCATCGTCGATTTCTGGGAGAAGCGGTTCGACGTGCTGGTCTGCACCACCATCATCGAAACCGGCCTGGATATCTCCAACGCCAACACCCTGATCGTGGACCGGGCGGACAACTACGGGCTGTCCCAGCTGCACCAGCTCCGCGGACGCGTGGGCCGCGGGCGGGAGCGGGCGTACGCCTACTTCCTGTATCCGTTCGATAAACCCCTGGGCGAGGTCGCGCTGGAGCGGCTCAAGGCGGTGGCCTCGAACAACGAGCTCGGCGCCGGCATGCAGCTGGCGATGAAGGACCTGGAGATCCGTGGCGCCGGGAACCTGCTGGGTGGCGAGCAGTCCGGCCACATTGCCGGTGTCGGCTTTGACCTGTATATCCGGCTGGTGGGCGAGGCAGTGGCCGATTTCCGCGGCGAGACCGAGGAACAGGTCAAGGAGATGAAGATCGAGCTGCCGGTCAACGCGCATCTGCCCCACGAATACGTGCCGGGGGAGAGACTGCGGCTGGAGGCGTACCGGAAGCTCGCCGCGGCCACCACCAACGAGGGCATCGACGAGGTGCTCGCCGAATTGGTCGACCGGTACGGGGACCCGCCGGCGCCGGTGCAGCAGCTGATCTCGGTGGCCCGCTTCCGGGTCTCGGCGCGGGCCGCGGGGCTGACCGATGTGGCCACGCAGGGCAACTTCATCAAGTTCGCCCCGGCCGACCTGCCCGAGTCGAAGACCATGCGGCTGAAGCGGATGTATCCCGGGGCCATGGTCAAGCCGGCGTTGGATGCGGTGCTGATTCCCAAGCCGAAGACCGCGGCCATCGGCGGGCGGGACCTGGTGGATGCCGAAGTGCTCGACTGGGCCTCGCAGGTGGTCAACGCGATCTTCGCGGAGTAGCCGCGGTGCCGCCGAGTAGCGCGGAGTAGCGCAGTGTCGGGCGGATTGCAGCTGTAAGGAATTGTTGCTTTCCCAAGGAATCGCCGTTCGCCTAAACAGGTGAGCCGCTTTCCTAAGGAATCGCCGGTTGCAACCGGCGAATCTTTAGGGAAGGGCATACCAGGCTCCGGCGGACCTTTTCGACCTAACATCGCCGGGACCCCCGACTGCGGCGAAGCCGGAAACGGGCGGTAGGATTGATAGCCAGGCACAAGCAATGACGCATGAGCATGGAACAGGACGTGACAATGGACATTACCGCTGCCTCCGGCACTGCGATCGCCCCGGCCGCACGGGCAGTCGAGGTGATCGGAACGGACCTGACCGAGCGGAGCCTGCGGCGCTATCTGGAGGGCATTGCCGGCGTCGACGCCGTTGGCCTGGAGGCGCGCGCGGCGGGCCTGGGCACCCGGTCTATCAAGAAGGAGTCGAAGGCGTGGGCCTTGGATAAGGTGATCAGCCTGATCGACCTGACGACGTTGGAAGGCGCCGATACACCGGGCAAGGTCCGCTCCCTGGCGGCCAAGGCGAAGGTCCCCGATGCCAACGACCTCTCCACCCCGCAGGTGGCCGCCGTATGCGTCTACGGCGACATGGTTCCGTATGCCGTCACCGCGCTCGGCGCAGCGCATGCCGGTGCACGGTCCGACGGCGGCGGCGTCAATGTCGCGGCGGTCGCGACGGCGTTCCCCAGCGGCCGGGCCTCCCGCTCGGTGAAGCTGGCCGATACCGTTGACGCGGTGGCCGCTGGCGCCGACGAGATCGACATGGTGATCGACCGCGGCGCGTTCCTGTCCGGCCGCTACGGGCAGGTGTTCGACGAGATTGTCGCGGTCAAGGAAGCGTGCAAGCGCGTTGACGGCAGCTACGCGCATCTGAAGGTGATCCTCGAGACCGGCGAGTTGAGCACGTACGACAATGTCCGCCGGGCCTCCTGGCTGGCCATCCTGGCCGGCGGTGACTTCATCAAGACCTCCACGGGGAAGGTGTCGCCGGCGGCCACGCTGCCGGTGACCTTGTCGATGCTGGAGGTGGTGCGGGACTGGCACCGGCTCACCGGTGAGCAGGTCGGGGTCAAACCCGCCGGCGGTATCCGAACGTCGAAGGATGCCATCAAGTACCTGGTCACCGTTGCCGAAACCGTTGGCGAAGAGTGGCTGCAGCCGCACCTGTTCCGCTTCGGTGCGTCCAGCCTGCTCAACGACGTGCTGCTGCAGCGGCAGAAACTGGCCACCGGCCATTACTCCGGTTCCTCCTACGTCACCATCGACTGAAGGGCAATAGACAATGACTTTCCTTGAGTACGCCCCTGCTCCGGAGTCGACGGCGATTCTGGACCTAAAGAGTGAGTACGGGCTGTTCATCAACGGCGGGTTCCAGCCCGGCAACGGCGAAGCGTTCCAGACCATTTCGCCTGCCACCGAGCAGCAGATCTCCACCGTTTCCTGCGCCGACGAGGCGGACGTGGACACCGCCGTCGCCGCAGCGCGCAAGGCCTACGAGAAGACCTGGTCCAAAATGTCCGGCGCGGACCGCGGCAAGTACTTGTTCCGGATCGCGCGGCTGGTGCAGGAACGCTCCCGCGAACTGGCCGTGGCCGAGTCGCTGGATAACGGCAAACCCATCAAGGAGAGCCGCGACGCCGATATCCCGCTGGTCGCCGCCTGGTTCTTCTACTACGCCGGCTGGGCGGACAAGCTCGACTATGCCGGCCTGGGCTCCGCGCCCCGTTCGCTGGGAGTGGCCGCCCAGGTGATCCCGTGGAACTTCCCGCTGCTGATGCTGTCGTGGAAAATCGCCCCGGCGCTGGCCGCCGGCAACACGGTGGTGCTCAAGCCGGCCGAGACCACCCCGCTGACCGCCCTGTTGTTCGCCGAAATCCTGCAGCAGGCAGAACTGCCCGACGGCGTCGTCAACATCATCACCGGCGCGGGCGCCACCGGCTCGGCGCTGGTCAACCACCCCGATGTGGACAAGGTGGCCTTTACAGGCTCGACGGCGGTGGGCCGGGAAATTGCCCGCTCCACCGCGGGCACGGCGAAGAAGCTGACCCTTGAACTGGGAGGCAAGGGCGCCAATATCGTGTTCGACGACGCCCCGATCGACCAAGCCATCGAGGGGATCGTCAACGGAATCTTCTTCAACCAGGGCCAGGTCTGCTGCGCCGGCTCCCGGCTGCTGGTGCAGGAATCGGTCCACGACGAGGTGGTCGACAGGCTCAAGCAGCGGCTGTCCACGCTGCGGGTGGGCGACCCGCTGGACAAGAACACCGACATCGGCGCCATCAACTCCGCCACGCAACTGGGACGGATGCGCGAGCTGTCGGATATCGGCGAGGCCGAAGGCGCGGACAAGTGGAGCGCCGACTGCGTGCTGCCCGACGAGGGCTTCTGGTTCCCGCCGACCATTTTCACCAACGTGTCCACCAGCCACCGGATCGCCCGCGACGAAATCTTCGGGCCGGTGCTGTCCGTGCTGACCTTCCGCACCCCGGACGAGGCGATCGCCAAGGCCAACAACACCCCGTACGGGCTGTCCGCCGGCATCTGGACCGACAAGGGCAGCAGGATTCTGGCCGTGGCCGACAAGCTGCGCGCGGGAGTGGTCTGGGCCAACACCTTCAACAAGTTCGACCCCGCCTCGCCCTTTGGCGGGTACAAGGAGTCCGGCTACGGCCGGGAGGGCGGACGGCACGGGCTGACCGCGTACCTGGCGCCGGCCAAGACCGCCGCAACCTCCACCAGGCCCGCCGTGAAAGGAAGCAGCAAATGAGCCCTGCCCGGCTGACTGTGCCCAAGACGTACAAGCTCTACATTGGTGGCAAGTTCCCCCGCAGCGAGTCCGGACGGGTGTACGAAGTGACGAGCCGGAAGGGCACGTTTATGGCCAACGTCGCGAAAGCCTCCCGCAAGGACGCCCGGGACGCGGTGCTCGCCGCCCGCGCCGCCGTCTCCGGCTGGTCCGGGGCCACCGGCTACAACCGCGGACAGGTGCTCTACCGGATAGCGGAGTTGCTGGACGGGCGGCGGGCACAGTTCTCCGCCGAAATCGCCCGGGCCGAAGGCGTCTCCGCCGCGGCCGCCGACGCGCAGGTCGACGAGGCGATCGACCTGTGGGTGTGGTACGCGGGATGGGCTGATAAGTATGTGCAGGTGGCCGGTAACGCCAACCCCGTCTCCGGGCCGTTCTTCAACCTGTCGACGCCGGAACCCACCGGCGTGGTCGCGGTCGTCGCCCCTCAGGGAGCAGGGCAGGGCTCAGGTTCGCTGTTAGGGTTTGTCCGGGCCGTGGCGCCGGCGCTGGTCAGCGGCAACACCGCCGTCGTGATTCCCAATGAACAGGCCCCGCTGTCCGCGTTGAGCCTGGCCGAAGTGCTGGCCACCAGCGATGTGCCGGCCGGCGTGGTCAATATCCTCAGCGGGTCGGCCGCGGAGATCGCCCCGTGGCTGGCCGGCCACGCCGACGTCAACGCCGTCGACCTGCTTGGCGCGGGGGAGCTGGAGTGGGTGGACCTTCAGATAGCCGCGGCGGAAACGTTGAAGCGGGTATCACCGCCGGAGTCCGGCCCGGATGCCGGGGCTCCGTCGGTTGAACGCATTACGTTCTTCACCGAGACCAAGACGGTGTGGCACACCAAGGGACTGCTGTAGCAGAGCAAGCCGGTGCTGCGTAGAGCCCGGGCTGCGGCAGGCCCGGGCCCGGCTCTACGTTTAGTCCTGGCGGCCGCGCTTTTCCATGTTTCCCATGATCTGCTTGGGAATGAAGAATGCGAGGAAGAACAGGCCCATGCCGATCCCCCCGGGGATGAAGACGTTGTCCAGGCTCCAGAAAGAGAAGGCGTAGAGCGCTCCGAAGAAGCAGGCCATCATGACGATGAAGATGGCCAGGTTCGACACCAGGTGACCTTCACCGGAATGGGTGGCGTGTGAATTCGGGCGCTGCATGGCTCACTCCTGCGTTGGTCCACTTCGGGTCAGTTGCCGCGACCGGGATAACCAGGCGCGGATGATGATTCGATATTACCTTAGTCGTTTTGGGCCCGGGATGCCCGCCGGCTACAACCCGAGCGCTTCGCGTACGTCCTGGATCACGTCGTCCATCCGCTGCCGGGCGGTTTCGCGGGTGGCGGGCAGGTCCGCGGTGGCATCGACCGGGACGATGACTTCCAAATAGCACTTGAGCTTGGGCTCGGTGCCGCTGGGTCGGATGATCACCCTGGTGTCATCGCGGGTGACGTACAGCACCCCGTCCGTGGGAGGTAGGTCGGCGCTGCCTTCGGCCAGGTCTGATGCGCTGTCGACTGCGGAGCCGCCAAAGGCTTCGGGCGGGTGCTCGCGCAGCCGGTTCATCATGGCATCCAGCAGGCCCAGGTTGCCCACCCGCACCGGGAGCTGGTCGGTCAGGTGCAGCCCGTGCTGCACCGCGAGTTCGTCCAGCGCATCGAACACCGTCTTGCCGGCGGCCTTCAGATCCGCGGCCAGCTCGGCGATCAGCAGTGCAGCCGAAATGCCGTCTTTGTCCCGTACCAGCGACGGCGCGGCACAGTAGCCAAGGGCTTCCTCGTAGCCGTAGGTCAGGGACGGCACCCGGGATATCCACTTGAACCCGGTCAGGGTTTCGGTGTGCCCGATCCCGGCGGCCGCGGCAATCTTGCCCAGCATCCGGGAGGACACGATGGAGTTGGCGAACAGTGCGTCCGAGGCAACAGCGCCGTCCTCGTCTGCCGAGCGGGCCAGCATGTGGGCGCCCAGCAGCACCCCTGCCTCGTCGCCGCGCAGCATCCGCCATTGCCCGGTGTCCGGGTCGGGCGCGGCCACGGCGGCCCGGTCGGCATCCGGGTCATTGGCAATGACGAGGTCGGCGCCCGACTCTTCCGCGGCACGGATAGCCAGATCAAGGGCGCCCGGCTCCTCGGGATTCGGGAAACTCACAGTGGAGAAGTTCGGGTCGGGCTGGGCCTGCTCGGCGACGGGTTCGACGTCGTTGAAGCCAGCTGCCCCGAGCACCTTGGTGGCGGTGGGGCCGCCAACGCCCTGCAACGATGTCAGCACGATCTTCACGTCGCGGGCCGGGAACCGGTCGGGTATCGCCAGCGAGGCAACAGCGTCGACGTAAGCACGTTCGAGGCCGGCATCCAGGGTTGTCCAGCCGCTATCGGCCATCTCGACGCCTGTCTCCGCGGCCCGGTCGATGTGGGCCGCTATGTCCTCGTCGATGGGTGGCACGATCTGCGCGCCGGCGCCGTCGTCGTCCACGGCCCGTCCGCCCAGGTACACCTTGTAGCCGTTATCCTTGGGCGGATTGTGGCTGGCGGTGACCATGATGCCGCATTCGCACTCCAGGGCGCGGACGGCATAGGCCAGCACCGGGGTGGGGAACGTGGAGGGCATGATGTAGGTGTCGATGCCGGCGGCGCTGAAGATGGCGGCGCTCTCGGCGGCGAACACATCCGACTTGTGCCGGGCGTCGAATCCAATGACCGCCCGGGGCCTGTAGGTCCCGGCCGCCTGCTCAAGCAGATAGGCCGCAACCCCGGTGGCCGCCCGGCGCACCACCACGCGGTTCATCCGGTTGGGGCCCGGCCCCATGGCGGCCCTCAGCCCGGCGGTGCCGAACTCCAAGGTGCCGTTGAAGGCGTCCGCCAGTTCCTGGCCGGCCTGGATCTGTTCGGTTCCGTCCGATTCGGCGGCTTCGATCAGGGACCGCAGCTGGTCGGCCGTTTCCGGGTCGGGGTCGGCGTCGGCCCATTCTTTGGCCCTGATGATGAGCTGCTCCAGCTCGGCAGTGGAAAGCGTCATTGTCCCAACTTATACACACGCGCGGCAGCGGGTGGAAATCAATTCGTCGTCAGTCTTGAAATAATACCGGCCAGCAGCCGGGAAATCCGCGGGCCGGCCGCCTGTCCTGCCTCGATGACTTCCTCGTGGCTCAAGGCGCTCGGGCTGATTCCTGCGGCCAGATTAGTCACCAGCGAGATGCCGAAGACTTCCATTCCGGCATGGCGGGCGGCAATCGCTTCCAGCGCGGTGGACATGCCCACCAGGTCGGCGCCAAGCGTCCTGGCCATCTTCACTTCGGCCGGAGTCTCGTAGTGCGGGCCGGTGAACTGGGCGTAAACGCCTTCGGCCAGCGACGGATCCACGGACCTGGCGATGTCGCGGATCCGCCTGGAATAGAGGTCGGTCAGGTCCACGAAGGTGGCCCCTTCCAGCGGGGACGTGGCCGTGAGGTTGATGTGGTCCGAGATCAGCACCGGTGTCCCGGGCGCCAAATCCTCGTTGAGGCCCCCGCAGCCATTGGTCAGCACCATGGTCTTGGCGCCGGCAGCCGCGGCGGTCCTGACGCCGTGGACCACCGCTGCGACGCCCTTGCCTTCATAGAAATGGGTGCGTGCTCCAAGAATCAGGGCACGCCGCCCGTCGGCCAACAGCACCGACCGGATCGTGCCGACGTGGCCGGCAACCGATGGCGCGGCGAAGCCTGGTACATCCGCCGCGTTGATGGTGCAGGTGCTCTCTCCGAGCAGCTCCGCCGCCCCGCCCCACCCGGAGCCGAGCACCAGCGCGATATCGTGTGCCTTAACACCCGTACGGTCGGCGATATAACCGGCAGCCTGGCGGGCGAGCTCAAAGGGGTCGGTCCGTTCCGATGTCGCAGTAGTCACAGCACCAAGGTACCGTGCATCGTAGGCGCGGGCAGAACCGGCCGGTTTGAGGGCGCAAAACAATGTAGGTGAGAATTGGACGGTGAGCAGTCAATTGGATTTTAACCACCTGAAGATCGCCATCCTCGGCGGAGGTCCCGGAGGTTATGAGGCGGCCATGGTGGCCGCGTCCCTGGGAGCCGAGGTAACGATCGTCGAGAACAAGGGGGTCGGCGGCTCTGCCGTGCTCACCGACGTCGTGCCCTCCAAGACGCTGATCGCGACGGCGGACACCATGGTCCGGGTGGCGAACGCCCACACCACCGGGGTGCAATTCGACGACCCGCAGGCCGCCTGGGCCGATTTGGGGCAGGTGAATGAACGGCTGCTCAAGCTCGCGGCCGAGCAGTCCGGGGACATCGCCGACGGACTGGAGCGGGCCGGGGTGCGGATTCTGCACGGTCACGGCAAGTTGCTTGAGGACCACTGCATTGAGGTCGACACCGGCACAGAAACCGAGACGGTGCAGGCCGATGCGGTATTGGTCTCGACCGGCGCCCATCCCCGCGAACTCCCGGATGCCAAGCCCGATGGCGAACGCATCTTCAACTGGACCCAGGTCTATAACCTCAATGAACTGCCCGAAAAGCTGATCGTCGTCGGCTCCGGCGTCACCGGGGCCGAATTCGCCTCGGCCTATAACGGACTCGGCTCGCATGTGACGTTGGTGTCCAGCCGCGACCAAGTGCTGCCCGGCGAAGACGCGGACGCGGCGCAGGTGCTGGAGAAGACACTGCAGGGCCGGGGGCTGAAGCTGCTGGCCCGCACCCGGGCACAGTCGGTCCAGCGCACCGACGACGGCGTCAGGGTCTTCCTCAACGACGGAAGCACAGTTGATGGCACGCACTGCCTGCTGGCAGTCGGGGCGGTCCCCAATACGGCCGGTATCGGCTTGGAGGAGTCAGGTGTCGCGCTGACCGACAGCGGCCATATTAAGGTCGACGGCGTCTCGCGCACCACCGCCCCCAACGTCTATGCCGCAGGAGATTGCACCGGGGTGTTCGCACTCGCCTCGATTGCCGCCATGCAGGGACGGATCGCCATGGCGCACCTGCTGGGCGACATCGTCAAGCCGCTCAAGCTCAAGCAGGTGGCGTCGAATATTTTCACCTCCCCGGAGATCGCCTCCGTGGGCGTCACCGAGGCGGAAATCGCGTCCGGCCAGTATCAGGGTGACGTGGTCAAATTGCCATTGCGCACCAACCCTCGTGCGAAAATGATGAATGTGGAGGATGGGTTCGTGAAGGTGTTCTCCCGCCGCGGATCGGGTACCGTGATCGGTGGCGTGGTGGTGGGCCCGCGTGCCGCAGAATTGATTTACCCCATAGCGCTCGCGGTGGCCCAGCACCTGCACGTGGACGACGTCGCCAACACCGTCACCGTCTACCCGTCGCTGACCGGATCGATTTCGGAAGCCGCACGAAGGCTGCATGTTCGCAGTTCCTGAACAGGTTTGAGCCGTATGATGCCGGGGGCGAATATAATTGGTCCAGGTTATTCCTGCGCCCGCCCCAGCTTCCTGAGCCGGGCGCCGTAGGCCGCGTGGAGACAAACGATGAGGAGACCGTAGATGATGCCTCCGAGGCACGGACGGCTGCGCAATACCCAGCCGCGGCGCGGAGGCTTGCCGGTCACGGTCGGATGGACCGCAGTGAACGCGGCGCTGCCCGGCACAGCAATGCTGAAGACCGGGCGGAAGTCAGGGTGGATATACCTGGCCGTGTTCGTCGGCATTCCGTTGTTGGCCATCCTGGCGTTCCTGCTGTTTGGCGGCGTCGACCTGGCGCTCAAGATGGCGGTACGGCCCCGGATCCTGGCGGTGGCGGCCATTGGCATCTCAGTGCTGGCACTGGTGTGGGCGGTACTGGTGCTGCGGGGAAACCACCTGTTGAACGGACAGTTCACCGTTGAGGGCCGGAAGCGGACCGTCAGCGTTGTCGTGGCGCTGGCCCTGGTCGCGGTGCTCGCGGTGCCGACCGGGTACGTGGTCCGCTCCCTGGAGGCGCAGCGCTCCTTGCTGCTGAACTCGTTCGCCACCGAAGACGACGTCGGCATGACCGGAGACACGGGCACCGGCCCTGACGAGGAGCAGAGCGGGGACCCTTGGGCCGGCGAGCCCAGGCTGAACATCATGATGCTGGGGCATGACTCCGGTGAAGGCCGGGTGGGCACCCGGCCGGACACCATCATGGTTGCCTCCATTGACACCAGCAGCGGCGCCACCAGCCTGTTCAGCATTCCGCGCAACATGCAGTTCGTTCAATTCCCGCCCGGCAGCCCGATGCACCAGGTTTTCCCGAACGGGTTCGATGCGTACCCGCCGAACCAGAATCTGATCAATGCTGTGTGGCATTGGGCGGCGGGCCACCCGAAGTTGTTCCCCGACAGCGACCACCCCGGCCGCACCGCCACCCGCCACGCGGTCGAGCAGACCCTCGGGCTGAAAATCGACCGGTACGCCATGGTGAACCTGGACGGATTCGAAGCGATCATCAACGCCCTCGGCGGGGTGGAGATCAAAGTGGAGCGGCGGATTCCCATCGGCGGGGGGAGCAACCAATACACCGGCGAGCAGTATCCCATCGACGGATACATCGAGCCCGGGTTGCAGGTGCTGGATGGCCACGAGGCGCTCTGGTACGCGCGTTCACGGGAAGGGTCAAATGACTTCGACCGGATGTGCCGTCAGCAGCGGATGATCCGGGCCGTGACGGACTCGGTCAACCCCGCCTCGATCGCCAGCTCGTTCATCGACCTGGTCCAGGCGGCCGAAAACAACGTATCGACCAGCATCCGCATCAATGAGCTCGATGCGATGATCGATCTGTTGTTCAAGGTCAGGGAACAGGGCATCTCCAGCCATCCGATTACCCCGGAAGTGACCAATCCGGCGGCCCCCGATTTCGATTTCCTGCACCAGTGGGTGGACAAGAAGATCGCCGCCGACGTCGCCGAAGCCACCGGGCAGAGTGAGGAACCGGAGTCCGGCAGCACCTCCTCCGCGGATGAGAACTCCGGATCCGAAACGGCCGGCCAGGACGGAAGCGGCACCAGCAGTGCCACCCCCGACGCTCCTGAAACCGGACAGGCCGGACAGGCCGGCGGCTCCGGGGACAAGGCGGAGGACGAGGGTGCCCTGGCACGCTGCATGCCGTGACCGCCCGGCGGAACCAGGCTCGGAGGAACCGGCATCGCCGGCGGCAACTCTGCGGTGGCGATCTTTGTGCACTGCTGCGGGATGACCCGTCGAAATCACCCGGGACCTGCTCACGGCGGGCTGAATACGGCGGACTGAATACGGCACGGCTAAACAAACCGGCCCAACAGGTGTAACAATCTGACCCAGGCTCAGGCGGGTCAGGCCAGGGCCTCGGCGTCCAGCGGCTTCACTGGCCGCGGTGGCTTCGTCATGATCCGGCTCTGTGCCTCGGTGTTTCGGCTCTGTCGGCTCGGGCGCCCCCGGCTCGGGCGCCCCTGGCCGGCGCCGGCCGAACCGCAGGTACCAGATCAGCATCAACGCGGCCGCAACCACGTAGAAGCTGTGCAGCGCCCAGATCGGTCCGACCGGCAGGCTGTACACGTAGACGGAGTGCACTGCGTTGCCGACATTGCTCAAGGCGAGGTTGCCGAAGCTGTAGGAGACCATGTCCCGGGTCCGCACCGCCTTGACCAGCATCGGCATGTTGCTGATGGCGAACAGCACGGTGGAGATAGTTCCGGCGATGATGGCCAGGTCCATGGTTCTGCCCTATTTCTTCGTGGCGACGAAGTAGTTGTTGAATGGGTCGGACTCGATACTCTTGGTTTCGATGTCCCTCAGTCCTGCTTCGGTCAGCATCCGCCGTGCGACTTGCTCACCCCAGGCGGTGCCCAAGCCGTCCCCGTCCAGTCCGAGCGAGACACTCATGCAATGGAACGTGGACATCGCGTACAGGAACCCTGCCCAGGGCAGGCCGATATTTTCCTCGACATTGCTGGATGCCTTGAAATCCACCATCAGGAACTGTCCGCCCCGGCGCAGCGCCTGCCCGATGTTGGCCAGCACCGTTGCCGGATGAGCCTGGTCATGAATGGCATCAAAGGCGGTGACCAGATCGAAGCTGTCCGGAGCGTGCAGATCAGCCACATCCTGGAGCACGAAGGTCGCATTGGCCAGACCCATCCGGGCCGCCTCTGAACGCCCGTGGGCTATGGCTTCTTCGGAGAAGTCATAGCCAGTGAATGTGCTGGTCGGATACGCATCTGCCATCAGATTGATGGCGTGGCCGCTGCCACAGCCGACGTCGGCGACGTCGATACCGGTTGCCAGCCTCGCCGGGAGATCCGGGACGAGCGGCAGCACAGCGCCCAGCAGGGCGGCGTCGAAGGTGGCAGCACTTTCCTCAGCCATGGTCTGGTGGAAGCGCGGGTAGTCGCTGTAGGAGAGCCCTCCGCCGGTGCGGAACCGTTCGACGATTTTCTGCTCCACTTCGCCCATCATGGCCACGAACTGCAGCACTTGTGCAATATTGTCCGGGCCGGCCGCGGTGGTCAGCAGCGCCGCATGGGCGGCAGGCAACGAGTAGGTGCGGGTCTCCGGGCTGTATTCGACGAAACCGGTCACGGTCATGCCGTTGAGCCATTCGCGCACGTAGCGTTCATTCAGACCTGCAGCGGAGGCAATCCGGGCGCTGGACGACGTCGGCAGCACCGCCATGGTGTCAAACAAGCCGGTCTGGTGTCCGATGCTGGCCAGCAGCGCCGCGGCCGCATTATTCATTACGCCTAGGCAACGGCCGGCAAACTGCTCGACAGCTTCGCCGGTGGTTTCTTCTTCTGTCTTGGTGGTCATCTTCTGCTCCTCTAGCCATCGGGCGGCGTCTTTGCCAACCCACTTCGAGCGTAAAAGGGGCATAGAACCGCCGGCATCGGGAAAATGCTGTGACGTGCGTGGCGGGGTATGGGGCAAATGATGCAGACCGGATGTCAGTTCGCCGGCGGGCTCGCTGCCAGCTTCCTGTCATGCGCCCAGGCGGCAGCCGCGGTGCGGGAGGTGACGCCGAGTTTGATGAAGATGTTGGCCAGATGCCGGCCTACAGTCTTCTGGCTGATGAACAAGGCTGCCGCGATATCCTTGTTGCTGGCTCCCTCTGCCACCCGGGCGAGCACTTCGACCTCGCGGGGCGTCAGGCCCGCTGGAGACGTGGTGGGGGAGAGGCGCTCGATGTCCCGGCCGGCGCCGAGACTGCGGTAGATCTGCAGCGCCGCAGCGGAATTGGCGGCGGCGAGTTCCAATTGGCCCAGATCGCGGTGCGCCTGCCCCATGAGCTCGTAGATACCCGCCACCTCGTACCGGCCGCGCAGGTCGTGGTAGAGGCGTGCGGCCGATCGTAGCAGGGGCAGCGCTTCGCCGGGCCGTGCCTGCGCGGTGAGCAGGCCCGCCCTGGCGTGCTCGGCCCAGGCCCGGAATCCGGAACTGGCAAAGGCTGCCGCTGTTTCTTCCAGTTCCCGGCAGAGCCGCTCCGCCTCGTCCGGCAGTCCCTGCAGTTGTGCCAGGTGCACCGCCGGGCGGAGCAGTCGGGCGCGGGCCAGCCGGTCCGGAACATCCAGGGCGGCGCACAAGGCCGACCAGCCGGCGTCGGGCCTGCCCGTGTCGAGGTATAGCAGCGCCTCACCGGGTTGCGGCTCCACACCCAGCTCGCGGGCGCGGCCGAACGCATCCCACGCGCCGGGGGCGTTTCCGCGCAGCCGGCGGATGTCGCCGAGCTGGTAGTAGGCCTCGCCGGCCACCCAGGGGTTGCGGTCTTCGAGGTCGGCGCTGCTGCGCACCAGTTCCTCTTCGAGCACCTCCCAGCCTCCTTCGAAGCTGAGCAGTTGCAGTCGGTGGACACGGCAGATGCCCGAGTACGTGACGCCATTGGTGAACTGTTCGCACCACCGTTCGGTCGCCGTCGTCCATGCCCGCATCCGGCGCAGGTCCGCCAGTTGATGGCAGACGTGGATCACCGTGCAGTAGATATCGCCGGCCCATTCGGCAGCGACTTGGCCAGCCAGCACCGGCAGCATAGCTTCGTCCAGCTGCGCGAATCCTTCGGCGCAGCGGCCATCGCGGACATCGACCAGCCCGGACAACACCAGCGACAGGCAGGTCAGGGCCGGGCTCTGCAGCCGCTGGCCCATCCGGTTGAGCTCCGGCGCCGCCGTCACCGCCGGCCCGGTGTCATAAAGCGTCAGGGCGTACGCGGCGTCCAGATAGAGCAGGAACCCGTGCTCCACTGACTCCGGTTCGGATTGCAGCAGACGCCGCGCCCGGTTGAGCCATCCGGAGCCGACCACTGGATCGCCGTCGAGAACCCACATCAGCGCCAGACTCAAGGCCTTCATCGCGGCCGTCGATGTATCGCCGTCGCGCAGCAGCCGGTGGTACAGCTCCTCGGAACTGTCCAGCATCTGTTGGACCTGCCCGCAGGAGAAGGCAGAACTGCTCAGCCGGCCCAGATCTTCAATACTGAGCCGTGATTGCGTGCGGGCACGGCTGAACTGCTGGCAGGCAGCCTCCCAATCACCGCGTTCGTAGGCTGCCCGGCCGGATGTCAGTACCGCTTCGAAATCGTCCATTGGCCCGCCTCAGTTCCATGATAGCGCCGCCCGGCGGGTAAGTAGCCGTTCGGTGCGGTGCCAATTGCGGCGGATGAGGCTTCGGGCAGTACGGGAAGATCTTCGGGGCGCGAAACCCTGCGGCACCCCTGCGGCACCCCTGCGGCAGGAGGGTCAGCGGGCCGGGGTGTCCTCGTGCGCTTCGTCCTGCAACGTGTCCATGCTCATGTTCTTGGTTTCCTTGGACAGGTAGAGCGATACCAGCGTCAGTACTGCCATCGCGGCAAGGTAGACCCCCACCCAGCCGACGCCGAAGTCTTTGGCCAGCCACGCCGCGATGAAGGGGGCCAGCGCGGCGCCGAAAATCGAGGAGATGTTGTAGGCAAAGGCCGAACCGGTGTAGCGCACGTTGGTTTCGAACAGCTCCGGCAGGATCGCGCTCATTGGCCCGAATGTCAGTCCCATCAGCGCCATGCCGATGATCAGGAAGGCCACCATCAGCCCCATATTGGCGTCGTCGCCCACCCCCATGTTCCCGGGGGCCAGGAACAGGTTGAAGCAGAGCCCGAAGATGATGATGCCGACCGTGACGACCATCAGGGTCCGCCGGCGGCCGTACTTGTCGGCCAGCCAGCCGGCCACGGGAATGAACGCGGCGAAGAAGAGGATGGAGATCAGCTGCACCACCAGGAAGTCCTGGTAGGCGATGCCGAGGAAGCCGTTCTCGACTGAACCAATGGCGTAGCTGAGGATCCAGGTGGTCATCAGGTAGAACAGGCTGTAGGTGGCCAGCATGATGAACGTGCCCAGCAGCAGCGGCTTCCACGCCGTGCGGAACACCTCGACGATGGGTGTCTTGACCTTCTTGCCCTGGGCGACTGCGCGGGCGAAGACGGGTGTTTCTTCCAGCTTCAGCCGCACGTACAGGCCGATCAGCACGATGATGGCCGAAACCAGGAACGGGATCCGCCAGCCCCACACCACGAAGGGATGGCCAAGGTCGTTGGCGGCAGAGCCGGTGTAGCCCATCCACAGCGTCATCAGCAGGAAGAACCCGTTCGCCAGGATGAAGCCGAAGGGTGCGCCCAGCTGCGGCCACATGGCGGCCCAGGCGCGCTTGCCCTTCTTCGCCGTCTCGGTGGCGAGCAAGGCGGCGCCGCTCCATTCACCGCCAAGGCCCAGCCCCTGGCAGAAACGCAGTATGGCCAGCATGGCCGGGGCAAAGAGCCCGATTTGCGCGTAGGTGGGCAGCAGCCCGATGAGGAAGGTGGCAATGCCCATGGTGAGCAACGACCCGACCAGCGTTGCCTTGCGGCCTATCCGGTCGCCAAAGTGTCCGAAGACGATCGATCCGATGGGGCGGGCGACGAAGGCCAGGCCGAACGTGGCCAGCGACGACAGCAGCGCGGCGCCGCTGTCGCCGGCGGGGAAGAAGAGCAGCGGGAACACCGAGATGGCGGCCGTCGCGTAGATGTAGAAATCGTAGAACTCGATGGTCGTACCCACCAGGCTGGCGATGACAATCCGCCCGCGGGGAACATTGAGTTCATCGCCGGTTTCGGGTGCCGTGGATCCGGCCGCCTTGCTGCTGCTCACGTTGCTGACTCCTTGCTCGTTCATAAGTCCATCTGGCACACTAAGCGCCGGGCGGGTTACTGGACAGTAACGTCCATATCATGAGACGAGCTTTCGGACTCGGCGTCGGCAGGGGGCATCGGAGAGCAGTGCGCACGTTTCATCGTCGCCGCCGCGGCGTCGCCGGGCGTCAGTCCCTGCCGGGTGTCAGTCCGCGGCGGCTGCCAAGCGTCAGTCCCTGCCGGCGGCTGCTTCCAACTGGTACCCATCGTCGCGGTGGATCAACCGGCGGCCGCCGCCGTCGTTCAATTGCACCCAGATGACCGATCCGTCATCGGTGCGCATATCGATCACGCCGCTGACCGGTTCCTGCCGTTGATGCCGGAGCCGCACGGGCTGACCACATTGCGGTGCCTGCCAATCCTGGAGCTCGCCGGTGCCATGTGTATTCGAGCGGGTCGTCATCATCAAATCCCTTCTGGTCTGCGGCTGGTACTAGTCAAAGTACGCACGCATTCTTAACGTTCGTTGAACGCCTGCTGGGAATTCTTCAAACCTGCCTCGTGCTCGTCAGGTGAATACCAGTTCCACGTTGGAGTGTTCGCATCAGGCGGTGACGTCTGGTGCGAACCAGCCGGCTCCCGGCCGCGGCATCAGATTAAGCGGCGCCGAATTCATTGACGCACACCACCCGGCCCGCCGGTGCGAGCGAACCGCGAGACCGGCTTTACAGACCCCGGGGAGTGTCCGCACGTCGTCCCGGCCACCCACAGCCTGGTTTTCGTTATCTTACCGTTATATACGGGCGCCTGATTCTTCTAAAATTGTCGTACCCCGGTGATTGACTGATGTTATGACGGTTCGAGTTGATGGTGACGACGACGGCGGCGGTGGCGGTCCGGGTGCTGGTGCTTCCGGTGCTGCTGGCGCTGGCGCGGCTTCCGGTGCTGCTGGCGGTGCTGCCGGGACCGGTGCCTACGGCGGTGCTGCCTTTGACGATGGCGCTGCGGCTGCTGACGCTGACGCTGCTGCCTCCGGTGCTGCCGCCGGTGACACGGGTGAGGCGGGTGCTGGTGCGGCTGCCGGCGAGGAGGGGCGGCTGAGTGTGGAGGCTGAGCTGGATGTGGTCGTGGCGCTGTGTCGGGCCGCCGGGTTCAGTGATGAGCCGGTGCTGGCCCGGGGGATTGTGAACGGGCTGGACCATGTCGATGCTGAAACCCTTGACTACCGGCAGGCGGTGAATCTGCTGGACGAGGCCGGCAAGCTCGCCTCCGCCGCCGAAGCCCTCAAAGCAAAAGCCGTCTCAAGGGTGTGTGCCACCGCCGGCGACCGGGTCGATGAAGAAGGGCCTCTGCCGCCGGCGGGTCCGGATGCTGACCAATTGGCGGTCATGGTGGCCGAGTCGGAGATCGGCACTGTGCTGGACCTGTCCAAGCGGGCGACGGACCAACTCATCGGGCACAGCAATCTACTCACCAGTGGCTTGCCGGTCACCCTGGACGCGCTGGCTCAAGGGGTGTTGCATCCGCAGCAGGCCGAGGTCATTGCGGATCAATGCGGCAGCCTCCCGCCGGAGGCGTATGCGGAGTTTGAAACCGAGATGGTGGGGTTCGCCCCGGGGCGGGCGAAGCATCTGGTGGCGGCGAAAGCGCGTCGGGTGCGGGAACGCTCCCACCCGGAGACCATCAAGCGCCGCAAGGAAAAAGCGGCCGCGGATCGGACGGTGGTCCTCGAGCCGGTCGAAGACGGCATGAGCTGGCTAAGCCTGTACCTGCCGGCCGAGGCCGCGGTGGCGGCGTTCAACCGGATAACCAGTCTGGCCCGGTCGCTGCAGTGCCCCGACGAACCACGTAACCTGGCCCAGTTGCGGGCTGATGTGGCTGCGGACCTGCTCCATACCGGCACTGGCACCGGACTACCGCCAGCGGCGTTGTCGGGTACGACCAATGATGTCTTCTACGGTTCGCGGCCGCCACCCGGTGCCCCGACCGGTCCCGCCGCACCCGGCGTAGCCGGATCGGCGGGAATCGCCGCAGATCCTCCCGTAGCCGGAGCTACCGGAGACACTCCTCCCGCCGCCGGTTCGGCCGGTGGCGCCGGCCCCGGGGTGCCTGGTTCCGCCGGTGTCGATCCGCCTGCCGGTGGTGATCCACCTGGTTCGGGTCGCATCCCCAACTACGCCGGGATCAAGGCCGAAGTCACGGTAGTGGTGCCGGTGCTGACCTTGATGGGGTTATCCGATGAGCCGGCCGATCTGGAAGGGTACGGTCCCGTCGACGAGGACACCGCCCGACAACTGGCGGCGGGTGCTCCGGCGTTCAAGCGGTTGCTGACCCATCCGGAGAGCGGTGCGCCGTTATCGTATGGGCGGGATAGCTATGCGGTGCCCAAGGACCTGCAGAAGCTGGTGCGGTTGCGGGATCGCACCTGTCGCGGGTACGGGTGCAACAAGGCTGCCCGTCACTGCGACCTCGACCATACTGTCCCGTACCCGACAGGGCAGACCGAACTGACGAATCTCAAACCACTGTGCAGACCCGGCCACGCGCTCAAGACCGCGGGACTGTGGTCCGATGTCCAGCATCGTGACGGGAGGGTGGACTGGACCTCACCGGCAGGACGCACATACACCAACACCCCCGACGGACCACTACCCGAAATGCGACCCGCACCGGATATCGCCACCCTGCTCGAGACAGCCAAGCACCAGGCAAATCCACGAACGGGCCCGGGCAAGAAGATGGCACACGGCCCGGGCCGGCGCAGCGCCGGGAACGAACAGCACGGCGCCGGCAACAAAATGGCCGCTGCCGGACGTACGCCGGCCCGGAAGGATCCATGGCAAATACCCAAAGCCAGGAAGGACGACACCGCCGGCAACGCGACGAACAGGAAATCGGTAAACGATCCCGACGGGCCGGCACCCTTCTGAACTCCGCAGCGGCCGACGCGGCACGAAGGGTCCGGTGCGGGTGCGGCAGGCGACGATCGGGATGGCCCCTCGGCCCAGGGCCGGCCGGTGCCGAATATTGCACAACTGTTCGCCACCACCGGGGGCTATGTGCATCGGGCGGCAACACGTGAGGAGATTTTGGTATTCACTCCATCGAACGCGTCCTGGCTAAACTGGACCGAATACGAATTCCCAGCGCCAAATCCGCAAACCCGAGTACCAGCCCAGAGCCGCCTGACGAGGCACTAGTCCACGATGCTGGCCAGCACGCTTCCGGCCGAGACGGTATCGCCCGGCTGGGCCTTCAGGCCGGACACCCGGCCGGCCTTGTGGGCAGTGAGTGGCTGTTCCATCTTCATCGCCTCCAGCACGACCACCAGGTCCCCCTCGGCGACGCTGTCGCCGTCGCCGACGGCGACCTTGACGATGGTGCCCTGCATCGGTGACGCCAGGTCCTCGCCGCTGGCCGTTGCCGGTGTACTGGAGCGGCTCCGCGATTTCTTCTTCCTGGAGCCGTTGCTGCTGGACGAAGCCGAACCCAGACCGGCCGGCAGCACCACCTCAAGGCGCTTGCCGCCCACTTCCACGGTGACCCGCTGGCGGTCGTCGTCGGCGTTTGATGCCTCGGGTATGCCGTCGTAGGCCGGGAGGTTGTTGGCGAATTCGTCCTCGATCCAGCGGGTGTGGACGGTGAAGGGTCCCTCTGCAGGGGCAAAGGCCGGATCATTGACGACGGCGGTGTGGAAGGGGAGCACTGATGGCATGCCTTCGATGTGTGTTTCGGCCAGCGCACGGCGGGACCGTTCGATGGCGTGACGGCGGGTCGGACCGGTGACAATGAGCTTGGCCAGCATGGAGTCGAAGTTTCCGCCGATCACTTCGCCTGCCTCGATGCCCGAATCCACCCGTACTCCCGGCCCGGCCGGCAGCTTCAGCGCCGCCACCGTGCCCGGCTGGGGCAGGAAGCCGCGTCCGGGGTCTTCGCCATTGATCCGGAACTCGAAGGAATGACCGTGAACCGGCGGGTCGTCATAGCCCAGTTCCTCGCCACGGGCCAGCCGGAACTGTTCACGCACCAGGTCGATGCCGGTGACCTCTTCGGAGACCGGGTGCTCCACCTGCAGCCGGGTATTGACCTCCAGGAATGAGATGGTCCCGTCACGGCCGACCAGGAATTCGCAGGTGCCGGCGCCCTGGTAGCCCGCCGTGGCCAGGATCGCCTTGGACGATTCGTACAGCCGTTCATTCTGCTGGTCGGTGAGGAACGGGGCCGGTGCTTCTTCCACCAGCTTCTGGTTGCGCCGCTGCAGCGAGCAGTCCCGGGTCGATATCACCACGACGTGTCCGGCCGCATCGGCCAGGCACTGCGTTTCGACGTGCCGTGGGGCGTCCAGGAACCGCTCAATGAAGCATTCGCCGCGGCCGAACGCGGCGGTGGCCTCCCGGACGGCGGAATCGAACATCTGCGGGATTTCCTCGCGGGTCCGGGCGACCTTGATGCCCCGGCCGCCTCCTCCGTAGGCGGCCTTGATGGCCAAGGGCAGGCCATGCTGGTCGGCGAAATCGAGGACTTCCTGCGCGGATGAGACGGGATCTTTGGTGCCCGGCACCAGCGGCGCGCCGACTTCCTCTGCGATATGCCGGGCGCGGACTTTGTCGCCCAGCGAGGAGATGGCCGACGGCGGCGGACCAATCCAGGTCAGCCCGGCATCAATCACCTGCCGGGCGAAGTCGGCATTTTCGGACAGGAACCCGTAGCCGGGGTGGATGGCATCGGCGCCGGACTGCTCCGCGGCGCGGAGCACCTTGTCCATCATCAGATAAGAATCCGCGGCGGTTGATCCTCCCAGCGCGTACGCCTCGTCGGCCAGGCGCACATGAACGGCGTCCCGGTCCGGCTCAGCGTAGACGGCCACCGAATCGATGCCTTCATCCCTGGCGGCACGGATCACGCGTACGGCGATTTCCCCCCGGTTGGCAATCAGCACCTTGGTGATAGGTGATGCGTCGGATTCGGGCATGGGGTTACTGATCACGGCGGCTCCTTATTAATCTCTTGTGGAGCTTAACCCCTTTTTGCGGTTTTCGCCTACGATTCATGCCGTATCTGCGTGGGAGGGGCACGGATTTTGTAGGGATGCTACAAACGTGCGGCCTTCAGCTACGAAGCAGGTGCTTGCCACAGATCGGTGATGGAAACTCCCACCCGGGCCAGCAATGATCGCAGGGTCGACACGCTCAAGCCGACGATGGCGTGGGCGTCGCCGTCGACGGAGGTAATGAATGCGGCCCCGTAGCTGTCGATGGTGAAGGAACCGGCCACGTTCAAGGGCTCGGACGTGGCCACGTAGGCGTCGACCTCCTGGTTCGTCATATCGGCGAAGTGAACCGTCGCCGAAGCGACTGCGCCTGCGGCGGATTGGCGGGAGTCGATCAGCCAGTGTCCGGTGTGCAGCACGCCTGACTTGCCGCGCATCTGCAGAATCCGTTCCCTGGCAGCGGCCTCGGTGTACGGCTTACCGTACGCAGCGCCGTCGAACTCGAAGACCGAATCGCAGCCCAGCACCAGCCCGGAGCCGGAATAGTTGGCCGCCACGGCTTCGCATTTTGCCCGGGCCAATAGCAGGGCCATCTCATGCGGATCGGTCACCGCCGCGGCGGCAGTGACGGCATCTTCGTCGACGTCGGACACCATCACCCGGTGTGCGATGCCGGCGTCGGCCAGCAGCTTGGTGCGGGCGGGGGAAGCGGAAGCAAGTATCAATTCTGGATCGGACACGCTTCCACCTTATGCCGTCTGGTGGCTGGTGGTCGTTAGTTGTCCAGCAGGCCCCGGAATTCGGAAACGTCTATTGGCCGGGGTCACGATCGTTCAGGTGCCCGTTTTTCGAGGAACTGGATCAAAGGGGCGCATGCGAGGAACAAGGCGCTGGCAATCACAGCAGCAACGAACGAAGCCATTGCCTCGGTGAACACAAGACCGTAGAGCACGGCGAGGATCAATAGGCCGATCAATGTCGACACGATTTCCCTGAGGACCACAAGGCGGGGCGGAAAGCTACGACGCAGTAACAACTCGACAATATGGCTGGCGACCAGCCAGGCGACAAAAATGCCCGCCATAATCGGGGTGACCCAGGGCCTGACACCCGGATAAACCACATCGGCTGTGTAAATCAAGACCGCGCCATAATAGCCGCCAATCATTGGCAGCGCCACGATTATCAGGATTGCGAACAACCAAAGGCCGAACAGAATCTTGTGTCCCACACTAAGCGGAGGTAGCCGTTCACCGGACCTGGGCACAGCGTCCCTGTTATCCACTTGCTTCAGGCCTAAAAGCCGAGAAACACGACGCACCACTTAGCTGCGGTAGCCGCCACGTCGTAGGGGACGCGCACTTGCTGGAACGCGGTAATCAGGGCCCCTTCCTGAAATTCGCTGACTTCCTCGATGACGTTTGCGAGCTTGTGAGCATAGGGGCGCATCGGTTTGGGCAGCTTCGGGCCAGCGTAGCGTAGCGCGGCAACGAGCGCCTTCTTGCCGAGAGTCGTAATGATGTTGGCTGGTTGGACCGCGCCACCCCCAGCAGTGGAGCCACCCTGTGCGGTCTTAGCTGCCTGGCGGGCAGCTTGTGCACTGACCCGGTCACCGGCCTTTTCTGCGTTCCTGGCAATCGCGTTCCATTCGACGGAGGTGAAGCCTCCCATGGTTTTCCGGGGTAAAACGGGTACCGTCCGCGAAGAACCGGATCCATGTCCGGATGGGGCGGCTGTGGCTGGTAACGTACCAAAAATCATTGAACCCGAGAGCAGAGCTGCGGTTATGGCTGCAGTCTTCTTCATCCGTGTCATGAATTCTCACATTTGTTTCGTATAGTTACTGCAAACAACGTACAGGCGGAATACTTTTCAACCAACTTCCTCACCCGTAGAACAATATCGGAAAATGATTCTCACTGCCGCACCAGATAAACGGTGGGCGAATGGAGCGTGTCAACGTTTCTGGACACTGATTCTGGTTTTCTTTATGCCACAGGGGTTTCTGCGGACGATGAGTGGGTGTCCTGGGCAGGCCTCGTGTGGGGTGATGTAGCACAGGGTGGAGTGCGGCCGGTCGCGTTTGTAGAAGATTTCGATGTATTTGGCCGCGGCGTACCGGGCGCGGTTTCTGGACGTGATACTTGCCGGACGTAAGACGCCTCTGACCGGCTCAGTGCGCGCGTCGGAATCACTATGGCACACCTCAGCAACCTCAAGAACGGTAAGGCACGAGCGATACGGTTCAGCACACTTGAGAGCATCTGTGCTGTGCTCGAATGTCAACCGGGAGAACGAGGGGAGCATTCCGACGGCCCCGATGACGTAACCCCCAACCCCTTTGCTGGTTTCCGCTCAGTTTCCGGGGTTTGGACCGTCGTCCAATGCGGGGGATTCGATTTGGTGATGCAAGTTCGACAAGAACGACCCAGGGCCGGGCGGCGCCGCCGTAGTGGCACTGCCCGGCTCTGTCGATTCAGGCCCGTAGCCGGTCTAGGCGCGTGAAGGCGCAGTTTCCTCCGCCGCGTCCTGCCCGGAAGCCGTGTCCCGCCCTGCACCATCAGTACCGTCGTCGGCGAACGGGTCACCGTGACGCGGAGCGTTGTACAGCTCCGGATCCAGGATGCCTTCGCGCTTGGCGACAATGGTTGGCACCAGCGCCTGGCCCGCCACGTTGACGGCGGTGCGTCCCATGTCGACCAGTGGATCGACGGCGAGCAGCAGTCCGACGCCGGCCAGCGGCAGCCCCAGCGTCGAGAGGGTGAGCGTGAGCATCACCACGGCGCCGGTGGTGCCCGCGGTGGCGGCCGAGCCCAGCACGGAGACCAGCGCGATCAGCAGGTAGTGGGTGACGTCCAACTGCACGCCGTAGAACTGGGCGACGAAGATCGCCGCGACGGCGGGGTAGATGGCGGCGCAACCATCCATTTTGGTGGTGGCGCCGAGCGGGACGGCGAAGGAGGCGTAACTGCGCGGAACGCCGAGGTTACGTTCAGCCACCCGCTGGGTCAGCGGCAACGTGCCCACGGACGACCGGGAGACGAAGGCCAGCTGGATCGCCGGCCAGGCGCCGGAGAAGTACTGCTTGACGGACAACCCGTGGCTGCGGATCAGCACCGGATACACCACAAACAGCACCAGGAACAGGCCCAGGTAAATGGCCAGCGTGAACTTGCCCAGCGAGCCGATGGTGTCCCAGCCGTAGGTGGCCACGGCGCGGCCGATCAGTCCCACGGTGCCCAGCGGCGCCAGCCGGATGATCCACCACAGCACCTTCTGGATGATCGCCAGTGCCGAGGCATTGAGCCTCAGGAAAGGTTCGGCGGCTTCGCCGACTTTCAGGGCCGCGATGCCGACGGCGGCGGCAACGACCAGCAGCTGCAGCACGTTGAAGCTCAGCGAGGTCACGGCCGTTCCCGCCTCTTCCATCTCGGTTTCGGCGGCGAGGCCGAGGAAGTTCTGCGGGATGATGCCCTGCAGGAACGCCCACCAGCTGCCGGTGCCGCCGGTATAGCCTGGTGGCTGTTCGGCGCCCGTGTTAGCGCCGGGCTGCAGGATGGTGCCCAGGGCCATGCCGATCATCACGGCGATCAGCGCCGTGATGCCAAACCAGAGCAGCGTGCGCCAGGCCAGCCGGGCAGCGTTGGAGACCTGCTTCAGGTTCGAAATGCTGCTGACGACGGCGGTGAAGATCAGCGGGATCACGGCTGTCTTCAGCAGCGTCACATAACTGGAGCCGATGGTCTCCAGGGTGGCCGTCAGCGCATTGGGCGCGCCGTCGGGGCCTTCGCCCAGTTGCTTGGCCAACAGTCCGAGCAACAGGCCCGCGACCAGGGCGATGATGATCTGCGGGCCGAAGGACGTCATCCATTTCGGGAGCTTGAACTTTGCGGGCGCTGCCGGCTCCGGGGCGCGGGTATTTGAAGAAGTCACCCGGCAACACTAGGCGAGCTTGGCTAACAGAGTTAGCTGGTAAGAAGAAATGTTACGCAGGAGACTGCTGGTGCCGGCAGGTTCATCCGCCCGCAGCCGCACCATTCAGCCATGATGTGATGCTATTCCCGGAGCCGGTGTGACAAGAATCAATCGCGTGGTGCGGTCAAGGCGCGGCGCAGCGTATCCAGCCCCACGGAACCCATGTTCAAGGCGCGGGTGTGGAATGCGCTCTGGTCGAACCGGTCACCTTCCTGCTCCTCGACGGTGTCGCGGATTTCCTCCCAGAGCCGCTGGCCGATTTTGTAGGACGGCGCCTGGCCCGGCCATCCCAGGTAGCGGGTGAACTCGAACTCCAGCTGGCCTTCGCTGATCGACATGTTCTGCTTGAGGAACTCGTACCCTTTCTCGGCGGTCCAGACACCGGATCCCCAGCGCTGCGGCATTTCAAGGCCGAGGTGCACGCCGATGTCGAAGACGACGCGGGCGGCGCGCATCCGCTGCCCGTCCAGCATGCCCAGTCGGTCGCCCGGGTCGTCCAGATAGCCCAGGTCGGACATCAGCCGCTCGGCACAGAGCGCCCAGCCTTCGCCATGGCCGGAGACCCAGCAGGCATTGCGCCGCCAGTTGTTCAGCAGACCGCGCTGGTATGTTGCCGTGCCGATCTGCAGGTGATGTCCGGGTACGCCTTCGTGGTAGACGGTGGTTGTCTCCCGCCAGGTGGTGAAGGTGTCTTCGCCCTCCGGCACCGACCACCACATGCGCCCGGGGCGGGAGAAGTCGTCGCTGGGGCCGGTGTAGTAGATGCCGCCTTCCTGGGTCGGGGCAATGCGGCACTCAATGGTGCGCATGATGTCCGGAATCCTGAAGTGGGTGCCGGCCAGTTCCTCAACTGCCTTGTTGGCGAGTTGCTGCATCCACTGCTGCAGGCTTTCGGTTCCCTGCAGCTGCCGCTGCGGGTCGGCGTCGAGCACCTCGATCGCTTCGGCGACGCCGGCGCCGGCGGAGATCTGGTCCGCCACGTCTTCCTGCTCGGCGATGATCCGGTCCAGCTCATCGATGCCCCACTGGTAGGTCTCCTCCAGATCGACAGTGGAGCCGAGGAAGCGGCGGGACATCAGTGTATAGAACTGGCGGCCGACGGCGTCGTTTTCCGGTGCGGCCTCCAGCAGCTCGTCGGAGAGCATCTGCGACAGGTTGCGGTAGGCCTGCTTGGCGCGCTGGGCCCCCTCCTTGAGCCGCCCGGCCAGATCCGCAGAGACCTCTGCGTCTGATTCGGCGGCGGAAGCGGCCAGTGAGTCGAAGAATCCGCCGTCCTCGGCGTACCGTTCGGTCTGCCCGATGACGGTGCGCACTTGGCGCTTGGCGGCGACGACGCCGTCTTCTGCCGCCGCACGCAGCGACGACATGTACCCGGAGATGGCGTCCGGAACGTTGTGCAGCCGTCCGGCTATATGGATCCAGTCCTGCACTGTGTCCGTGGGCATCAGATCGAAGATGGCCCGGATTTCCTGGGCGGGTGAGGCAATATTGTTCAGCGCCGCGAGGTCCCAGCCGGTCTCGAATATCTCCAGTTCCAGGCCGAGGCGCTCCCGCATTGCATCCAGCGTCACCCGGTCCACTTCGTCCGTCGGATCGAGGTCGTCCAGCCGGTCGAGGATTTCCTGCGTCGCTTCCGCCAAGGCGATATGGCCGGCCGGGGAGTAGTCCCGGTACTCCGTCTCGTAGCCGGGGAGCCCCAGCGAGGTGGCAAATCCGGGATCGAGTTCCAACAGGGTCTCGACAAACGCGTCGGCAACGCCGTCGATGGCGGTTTGCGGCCGCGAGGTCACGTCATGAGGGTACGTCGCGCCGGCAGAGTCGGCTGCGGACATGTCAGCAGAGGAAGCATCGTAAGTCACACTGACGAGCCTACTTGGCTCTGGCCGGTCAGTCGAAGTGCCGGCAGCGGTGGCAGCGGCTGCAGTGCACAGCGGCTGTGCACATCAGCGGCCGCTGCGGCGCCACGCTCCCGGCCCGGGCGCGGGCTGCAGGCGCAGCTGGCGCCGGCGCATCCACGACCGCACGCGTTGGGGCCGCGGCCGCGATGGCTCGGCGGGAGCGGCCAGGCCGAGAACGACGGCGGTGAGGGCGGACAGTTCTTCGGTGCTGGGATTGCCGCGCACCACCTGCAGCAGCGGGGCCTCGTCCGGTGACGGGACATCGTCGCGGGCCTGCCGGCCGGGCTGCCCGGCGCGGTTGCTGTCCGCGCTCACAGCGGGATGTTCCCGTGCTTTTTGGCCGGCAGTGCGGCGCGTTTCTCCCGCAATGCACGCAGGCCGCGGACGATCTGGATCCTGGTGTCCGCCGGAGCGATGACGGAGTCGATATACCCCAGTTCCGCGGCCTGGTACGGGTTGAGCAGTTCCTCCTCGTATTGCTCAATCAGCCCGGCGCGCACCTGTTCGACGTCTTTTCCCTCGTCGGCCGCGGCCTTGAGCTGGTTCCGGTAGAGGATGTTGACCGCCCCCTGCGCGCCCATTACGCCGATCTGCGCCGTGGGCCAGGCGATGTTGATGTCGGCGCCAAGTTTCTTGGACCCCATCACAATGTAGGCGCCGCCGTAGGCCTTGCGGGTGATGACGGTCAGCAGCGGGACGGTTGCCTCGGCGTAGGCGTAGAGCAGCTTGGCGCCGCGACGGATGATGCCGTTGAACTCCTGGTCGGTGCCGGGCAGGAAACCCGGAACGTCCACGAAGGTCAGGATCGGAATGTTGAAGGCGTCGCAGTGCCTCACGAACCGGGCGGCCTTCTCGCTGGCGGCGATGTCCAGCGTGCCGGCGAACTGCAGCGGCTGGTTGGCGACGATGCCGACTGTGTGGCCCTCGACGCGGCCGTACCCAGTGATCACGCTTGGCGCGTAGAGCTCCTGCATCTGCAGGAAATGGCCGTCGTCGACGATCGACTCGATGACGGTGCGCATGTCGTAGGGCTGGTTCGCCGAGTCCGGTATCAGCTCATCCAGGGACAGGTCCTCGTCGGTGACTTCCAGTTCCTCGTCGAATTCGACCAGTGGTGCCTCGGCCAGATTGTTCGAGGGCAGAAAATCCAGCAGTTCACGGACAAAGTCCACGGCGTCGGACTCGTCGGTGGCCAGGTACGTCGATGTGCCGGTGGTCGCGTTGTGGGACCGGGCGCCTCCGAGCGTTTCCATGTCCACGTCCTCGCCGGTGACGGTCTTGATCACGTCCGGGCCGGTGATGAACATATGGGACGTCTTATCCACCATCACCACGAAGTCGGTCAACGCCGGGGAGTAGGCCGCGCCTCCGGCACAGGGGCCCATGATCAGCGAAATCTGCGGCACCACTCCGGAGGAGTGGACATTGTTCCGGAAGATATCGGCGAACATCGCCAGCGAGGCGACGCCTTCCTGGATCCGGGCACCGCCGCCGTCATTGATGCCCACCAGCGGGCAGCCGTTGCGCATGGCGAATTCCTGCACCTTGACGATTTTCTCGCCGTTGGCCTTGCTCAAGGAACCGCCGTAGACGGTGAAGTCCTGGCTGTAGATGGCGATTGGCCGGCCGTCGACCGTGCCGTAACCGCTGACGACGCCGTCGCCCAGCGGCCGCTTGGCATCCATGCCGAAGGCGGTGGACTGGTGCGCGGCCAGGGCATCGAATTCGACGAAGGAACCCTCGTCGACCAGCATGTCGATGCGCTCGCGGGCGGTGCCCTTGCCGCGGGCGTGCTGCCGTTCGATCGGGCCGGCGCCTGTCGGAGACAAGGATTCCGCCTGCCGTTTGCGGAAGTCGGCGATCTTTCCCGCGGTGGTGTGCAGTTCGGGATGCAGACCGGGCTCGGCTTCGGTACTCATGAAATCTCCGATCTCCACGCAGGATGGGCGCAGCGGGCATTAAGTAGGTTTCGTACAAAAAACACGGGTTCTCTGCCAGTGTAGTGAGCGAATCAGGGGGTCATGGTGTGGAAATCCTACAAATTACGGGAATACAGGTTTACAGGTTACCAGCGAGTAACATTTGAGGGTGGATTTCGTTTACTCTGGAGCCATGACACCGGATGAAGCAAAGCACGACGTCCCTGCCCGCACCTTGAACGGCAAAACCATCCTGATATCGGGAGGCAGCCGGGGCATCGGCCTGGCGATCGCGCGCCGCGCCGCCGCCGACGGCGCGAATATTGTGCTGATGGCCAAGACCGCCCAGCCGCATCCTCGGCTGGAGGGAACTGTCTATACGGCGGCGGCCGAACTCGTCGACGCGGGCGGGCAGGCCCACCCGGTGGTCGGCGATGTGCGCAACGAGGAGGATGTGCAATCAGCCGTCGACGCCGCCGTCGGGCAATTCGGTGGTATCGACGTGGTGATCAATAACGCCTCGGCCATTGACCTGTCCTCCACTCGGGACATCGACATGAAGCGCTACGATCTGATGGCCGACATCAACATCCGCGGCACCCTGGCGCTGTCGAAATTCAGCATTGACGCACTGTCCAAGGCGGCAAATCCGCACATCCTGACGCTCTCGCCCCCATTGAACCTGGACCCGAAATGGGCCGGCGCGCATCTGCCCTACACCATGGCCAAATACGGCATGAGCCTGACCACGCTGGGTCTGGCGGAGGAACTGGCGGGCGAGGGGATCGGCGTCAATTCCTTGTGGCCGTGCACGCTGATCAACACCGCCGCGATCCGGAATATGCCAGGCGGGCAGCAGATCGCCGCCGGGGCCAGGGGGCCGCAGATCATGGCCGACGCAGCCCATGCGGTGCTGACCCGGCCGGCCCGGTCCACGACCGGCAATTTCTACACCGATGAGCAGGTGCTGGCCGAAGAAGGTGTGACCGACTTCTCGATCTACAACGACGGCACGGCCCAAGCCGAACTGGTGCCGGACATCTTCCTGTAACGGGCAGGTACGCTGAATCACTGAAGTGACTTCGAGCGGACCAAGGAGACGCCCGTGGGGCAAGACAGGCGCAAGCATCCTGAGATGCTTCGGTGGCTCCGGGCGCCGCGATCGCGGGGAAGCATTGCGCGCGTGAGTATCCGTGGCTAGAGGCGCATCGTGGAGTGTGCCGAGGGCCGCAGTCCTGGTCACCGGACTGACGCTGGTCTCCACCCTGCTGGGCTTCGTTCGCGATATCGTCATAGCCGCGGTCTATGGTGCCGGTGCCGCGTTGGACGCCTACTGGGTGGCCCAAGGCCTGATGAACATCCTGCTTGGGCTGGTTGGCTACTCGATGATGCGCTCGGTGACGCCGGTGGTTTCACGCGAGGCCTCCGGCGAGGACGGCACGTGCCGCGGCCACCTCGGCTTCAACGTGGCGCTGACCGTCACGGTGGTGGTGCTTGGGGCCGGAAGCGTGGTGATGGGCATCCTGGCCGCGCCGGTGGCCAGCCTGATCGCTCCCGGATTCGAGGGCGAAGCCGCCGATCTGCTGCAGCTGCTGACCCGCATCATCCTTGTCACAACCGTGGTGGTGGCCGCCACGGACCTGCTGGCCGCACTGTCCCAGGCCCACGGGCGGTTTGCCTTCGCGTCGCTGCAGGGCGTGCCCTTCAACATCATTATGATCGCCGCTGCGGGCCTGTTCGGACCGCGCTATGGCATCACCGCACTGGCGGTGGGATTCGTGGCCGGTTCGCTGGCCCGGCTGCTGCTGCAGATCCCGCCGCTGGTGTCGCTGCGTATCAGGATCCGGCCGCGCTGGAACCTGAGGGATCCCGGGTTCCGCGAAATCGCCCGGCTGGTGCCGCCCATGCTGGTGGGCAACGCCGTCGTCAACGTCAACACGCTGGTGGACCGGGCCGTGGCGTCCACCCTCGATGAAGGCGCCGTCAGCGCCTTGGCGTACGGCTGGCGGCTGGTTAATCTGCCCCAGACCCTGATCGTCGCGGCGTTGCTGGTGCCGCTGTACCCGGCGCTGAGCGCGGCGGTCAAGAACCGCAGCGAAGTCAGGCGGCTGGTGGCACGCGGGTTGTCGGTGACAGTAACGGTGCTGGTGCCGGTCTGCCTGGTGATTGCCATCGCGGCGCTGCCGTTGGTCAAGGTCGTCTTCGCCCGCGGGGCCTTCGACAGCAGCGATGCCGCCGCCACGGCCGCGGCCGTCGCGTGGTTTACTCCCGCCCTGCTGGCCCTGGGGTGCCGGCAGGTGGTGGTCAGCACCTCCTACGCGGTGGGAGATTCGAAGGCGCCTGTGGTGGTTGCCGTGGGCGCCATGGTGATCAACGTCGTCGGCGATGTCCTGCTCGCCCCGGTGCTCGGCGTCGGCGGGATCGCGCTGGCCACCAGCGTGTCGATGCTGATGGCAGCGGCGGTGAACGGGTGGATGCTGCACTACCGGTACGGCGGCATCGACACGGCGTTCGTCACCGCGCTGCTGGGCCGCGCCGGGGGTGTTGGACTGGCGGCAGGCGCCGCGGGGCTTGCGGTGCGGGAGCTAATGGGGACCCAGTCCGCCGTCGTCACCGGGGTGGCAATTGCAGCGGCCGTGTGCGGGGTGTACGCGCTGGGGCTGATCGCGCTGCGTGCCCCCGAACGGCATTTGCTGGCGGAAACGCTGCGCGCCGTGCGGCGCAAGGGACGATAGACGCGTCACACCGGCGGGGCCGAAGACTCGTCGGCGGCGGGTGCCTTCCGGCGCAGCCGCGAGGAAGCCAAATTCCAGATGGGTCCAGGATCCCGTGGATCCCACACGCTGTGGTGGGCAGTGCGCGACCAGCGCAGCGTCTCTGCCGCATCGTTGATGAGGCCGCCGCGGCGCTCGCGCCCGGCGCGCCGGATGTCCCCGGCCAACCACGCATACTTGAACCCTGCCGGGGCGTCCTGCAGGTGGGGAAGGGGGTCGCCCAGGGCCAGCCGGCCCCACGCGTCGGCCAGCCCCGGTCGTGCTGTATTGGACAACGCCATGGAACCGAAGAACCGGCCATTCAGATCGATCAGCTGGGCCCTGCCGTCGTCGCCGGTGAGGAACTGCAGTTCAACCAGGCCCCACCATCCCAGATCCGTCAGCAATGTCTCTGCGCGGGAGGCGAGTTCGTCGTCGACCGGCACCGTCGTGGCCCGGGCCGATGCCCCGTTGGGGGTCGGCCACAACCGGGGAGACACTTGTTGCACCCGCCCGTTCAGGCGGCCATCGTGGAAGATCCCGATGAGGGCCGACAAGCCGCCGCGCACAGGCTCCTGCATCACGGGTTGGGCGCCGGCATCACGGATGAGGTCAATCTGCGACCGGGCGGAGGCGATATCGGCAAACAGCCGCGCCTCGATCCGCAGTGGCCGGGTCTGCCCGTCCGACCAGTGCGCCCGGCACTTGACCACCACCGGGCCTCTCCACGCCGCCATGGCCTGGTCGGTCGCCGATTCGGTGTGCGGCGCTGACAGCCCTGCCTTCCGTGCCCGCTTGGTCAGGTCCATTTTGTCCAGGGCTGCGTGGACGGCCTCGGACTCCGGGTGGGCTATCGAAGTCGAGATGCTGCTTTGGTAAGTGGACAGGGCGGCCATCCAATCGTCGCCGCCACCGAACACCACGTCATAGCGACCGGCGGCGGCTGCCTGATTGACTCCGGCGATGAAACCGGCGCCGGATCCGCGCGGCCGGGGCACGATATGCCGGGCGTCAACGGCCCGCGAGGCTCCGAGCATTCCGCCGCCGTCGGGCGTCCCGACACCGACCATCCAGCCGGACCGCCGCAGGGATCTCGCCGCGGCCAGCGCGCCGCGGTCCCTGCCGGTGCTGACGATCAAAGCACGTCGAGGTGCGCCTGTCCCCCTTGAATCGATGATGACCCTCCTCGGGCAGAATGCGGCAGGAACCGATATGCGCAGCGTGCCTGTAAAAGTGCGTGTGCAGCCATAATAATGGCCGCAGATGAGAATCCCCCGAGCCGGTCCTCCCGCGTGCCGCCTGAAATGTGGCGTCGTCGCCGGCCGCCGCCGGAGCAGGGCGCTGGTGGAAAGGGCACCGGGAAAGCGCCCGTGGAATCCGCCCGTGGAAAGGGCCGATGGAAGTCCGCACGGCTGCCGGTGCGTAAGATCGATGTATGAACGACCGATTTGCCGACCTCGACCGTCCCGGCCTGGATGCTGTCCAGCTGCGGGCCGCGCTGGCGGGTGGTCATGGGCCGTTCGCCCGGCTTGACGGGGTTGACGAAACCGGATCGACCAATGCCGACCTGGCCGGCGCGGCGGCAGCGGATCCTGAAGCGTGGCCGGATTTGAGCGTGCTCACCGCTGAACGGCAAACGGCCGGAAAGGGACGGTTGGACCGCAGCTGGACGGCGCCGGCGAAGTCGGCGCTGCTGGTCAGCGTCTTGTTCCGCCCGGCGGACAGCCGCGGCCGGCCGCTGTCGCCGTCGTCGCTCGCGTGGTTGTCCTTGCTGGCTGCCAGTGCGCTGGCCGGAACGCTGACCGAGCGGGCCGGCGTCGATGCCGGCATCAAATGGCCGAACGACGTGATGATCGGCGGCCGCAAGGTGGCAGGGGTGCTGGCGCAACTGGTGCCCGTCGCGGCCGACGCGGCGCCCGCCGTCGTCGTCGGCACCGGCCTGAACGTGAGCCTCCAGCCCGACGAGCTGCCGTACCCCACGGCCACCTCGTTGGCTCTCGAGCGTGCCTCCACCACCAACCGCAACATCCTGCTGAAGGCCTATTTGCGGAACCTGGCCCAAGTGTATGGACAATTCTGCGCGGTCGACGGCGACCCGGACGCGGTGCTGGAACGCAGCTTTTCGCTGCGCTCCCTTGTCGCACGCCAGCTGCTCACCATCGGCCAGCAGGTTCGGGTGGAGTTGCCCGGCGGAAACGACCTCACCGGCGACGCGCAGGGCCTGGACGAATCGGGGGCATTGACGATCCGGACCGCCGACGGTTCGCTGACCACCGTCGCGGCCGGGGACGTAGTGCACCTGCGCCGGCGTTGATTGACAGCAACCACCGATACATAAAGGAGAAGCAGTGGGCTACCGGCTGGCTCCCGGGGAGCGCGTCATTGTGGCGGCGCGTCCGCAGGCCGGATCCCTGGTGTGGCCGGCGGTGCTGTTTGTGCTCATCCCGGCCGCCTGCGCATTCGGCGCCGGCTGGTTGACGCGGAACCGGTTCACCTTCCCCTCCGCTGTGCAGCAATGGTTTCCGGCCTTTGTCTGGACCATCGCCGCCGTCTCAGTGCTGCTGGTGCTGCTGTACTGCCTGCGGCCGCTGCTGCGGTGGCTGGGCACCCGGTATGTGCTGACCAGCCGCCGCCTGATCAAGCGGCGCGGGCTGTTGCGCCGCCGCGAGATGCAGACCCCGCTGGTGGCCGTGCACCAGGTCGAAATTCGCCAGTCGCTGTTCCAACGCCTCCGGCGGTGCGGCGACGTCGTGGTGGACCTGGGGAACGGACGAGCGGCTGTGTACGTTGGCGTACCGGAGGTTCACCGTTTCAGGGACATTACGCTGGAGACCATCGAAGACCTGCCGCAGACGGCTATGTTCGACGGGGTCAATTACGGCTATGAACTGGATCAGGCACGCGACAGCTGGAACGGGACGTTACCGCAGTGACCGAGAATAGTGGACGGACAACAGACGGGACGTGCAGATGAGCGGGACTGAGCCGGCAGAGGACCCCGATGCCGCAACCGGCCGGAATGACGACGCCGCAACCGGCCGGAACGACGACGGCGGGGCCGGCCTGAATAACGACGGCGGCGGGGCCGCCACCGGGCCGGCAGCCGGATCCGGCGCGGACGCCTCATCGGATAACGGCTCCGGCAACGGCTCCAATAGCGGCTCCGGCAACAGCGCCGACACCGGGGCCACACCGCCGGAGCCCGACCGCGAGGCCATCAAAGCCCTGGAAGTCGAGCTGCTCGGTTCCGAACGTACGCTCCGGCGCCGCGAAGTCGCCGCCGGGGCGGGGGTGTCGCTGCTGTCGGCGCGGAAGCTGTGGCGCGCCATGGGTTTCCCCAACCTCGGTGATGAGGACCTGGCATTCACCGACAACGACCTGAACGCCCTGAACACGGTGATCCAACTGGTGCGCGAGAGCAAGCTGACGGAGGAAGCCGCCATCTCCGTCACCCGGTCGATCGGCCAGATGACCGACCGCATGGTGGTGTGGCAGGTCGAAGCACTGATCGAAGACATGGTCGTCGCCCGCGGGATCAGCGACGCCGAGGCGCGTCGCCTGCTGGTGCTCGAATTGCCCAGTCTGCTCCAACCGCTCGAAGAGATGCTGGTGTATTCATGGCGGCGCCAAATGAACGCCGGGGTGCAGCGCCTGGCGTTGCGGGCCGAAGCCGGCCTGGAGGCCAGCGAAGAGGGCCGCGAGGGCGACGAGGACGACGCGCCGCTGCCACTCGCACGCGCGGTGGGATTCGCCGATCTGGTCTCCTATACCAGCTTGTCGCGGCGGATGAACGAAAAGACCCTGGCACAGCTGGTCCAGCGCTTCGAAAACAAGTGCGCCGAAATCATCTCCATCGGCGGCGGGCGGCTGGTCAAGACCATCGGCGACGAAGTGCTCTACAACGCCGAAACCCCCGAAGCCGGAGCGGAGATCTCCCTGGCGCTGGCCCGCGCCTTCGCCGAAGATGACCTGCTTCCCGACGCCAGGGTGTCGATGGTGTGGGGCCGGATCCTGTCCCGCCTCGGCGATATTTACGGGCCCACCGTGAACCTCGCCGCCAGGCTGACCGCGCTCGCCCAGCCTGGAACTGTGCTGACCGACGCGTCAACGGCGTCCGCGTTGAGTTCCGACGACAGGTTTGTGCTGGTGCCGCAGAAAGCCCGCACCGTCCGCGGGTTCGGCGAGATCCACCCCGTTACGCTGGCCAGAGGCGCCGGCGAAGGACTGATTATGGACTAGCGGTCCCGCCATGTCATAGTCTGTATGACGATTATCGTCCCGCGGGGCCCTGGGGGAGACGCTGGCGGGGACTTGTGCGCTCGTTTTGGGGGCGCGAAGGGCGACAAGGACTAAGACAAGGCGGATGAAGTTTTTAGCGGGTCTCCAGAGCCTTCGGCGAAGGCGCCAGGGCGTCATTTCCGCGACCACCTTTTCGGCACTTACCGCGCTCGTTGTCACGGGCGCGATCGTCTATCCGGGGTTCAAGACCGCTGACGTCGACCTGAACGACGGCGGCGTCTGGGTCACCAACAAATCACAGAACCTGGTGGGCCACCTCAATTATCAGTCCAAGGTGCTCGACGGCGGATTCCTCGCCAACAGTGCCAAATTCGACGTGAAGCAGCACGCCTCCACTGTCTATATGGAGAACAACGCCCACTCCACCCTCAATCCGGTGGATGTGGCCAAGGTGGCGCTGGGCAATGAACAGCAGTTGCCGGCCAACGCGGACGTCTCGCTGGGCCAGGACACCATAGCAATCACCAAGCCCAAGACCGGCGAAGTGTGGGTGACCACCAATGAGTCTTTGAGCTCGTTCAGCGCCGAGGCGACGGATCCGACGCTGAAAGCATCACCGGGCAGCGCCGCCGCCGTCAGCGACGAGGACGTAGTCTTCGTTGCCGACACCGGTGCCGGAGAAATCACCGAAATCGAAGTCGATGCCGAGGGCCAGGTGGTGCGGGAGGAAACCACCGGCGTCGACGGGCTGGCCGGTGCTCAAGACATCCAGCTAGCAGCCGTTGGCGGCGAACCGGTGGTGTTCGACGGCGCCACCTCCACGCTGTATTTGCCCGGCGGCACCGTGAAGCTGGACGCCGGCCAGGACGCGCGTCTGCAGCAGAGCGGGCCGGAAAGCGACTTCGTGGCACTGGCCACCGGCCGGGGCTTGATCAAGCAGCCCCTCGACGGCTCCGACGCGACGACGGTGCCCCTGGACGCCCAAGGGGACCCCGCACGGCCGGTGCAGATGGGCGGCTGTGTGCATTCGGCGTGGTCCGGAGCCGGCCTGTACCTGAGGGACTGCGCCTCGAACGGGAACGACCAGAAAACCACCATCCCCAAAATCGCCGGGGACGCGGAGCTGTCCTTCCGGGTCAACCGCGATGTGGTGGTGCTCAATGACCTCATCTCGGGCAATATCTGGCTGGTCAACGAGAACATGAAGCTGGTCAACAACTGGGACGACATCATCCCGCCGCCGGATAAGTCGGACGAAGAGGAAGAGGATTCCGCCGACGACAACCCGATCGACACGCTTCCGGACCGGACCAAGAAGAATCGTCCGCCCGAAGCCAAGGATGATGCCTACGGCGTCCGGCCGGGACGCACCACGTTGCTGCCCATCCTGGACAATGACTCGGACCCGGACGGGGACCTGCTGACCGCGAGCCTGGTCGGTGACGCTCCCGACGTCGGCAAGCTGCAGAAGATCTACGACGGCACCGGAATGCAGGTGGTGGTTCCCGAAGACGCCAAGAAGGGCACCTACAGTTTCACCTACGAGGCCGATGACGGCCGGGGCGGAACGGACCAGGCCACGGTCCAACTGGTGGTCCGGGGGCCGGACAGCAACAAGCCGCCGGAACGGAAGCGGGAGACCAGGATCCTGCTGGAGCAAGGCAAAACCATCAGCCAGAACGTGCTCTCCGACTGGATCGACCCGGACGGCGACGACCTGTTCCTGGTGGACGCCCAGGCGACCACAAAGGGCGACCAGGTCCGTTTCCGCCCGGACGGGCGGATCACCTTCCAGGACATCGGCACGACCTTTGGCGAGAAGGAAGTGAAGATCACCGTCTCCGACGGCCGGTCAACCACCGAGGGCACCGTGACAATGGATGTGCGCCCGCCCGGTGCGCTGCCTCCGGTGGCCAACCCTGACCACGTTTCCACCTCGGTGGGCCAGGAAGTGATGATCGCGCCGCTGAAGAATGACCTCGACCCCAATGGCGGCTCGTTGCGGCTGGCGAGGGTGGACCCGGAAAACAACGTCGAGTTCAACGCGAACTACGACGCCGGCACCCTGACCGTGGAGTCCTCGACGCCTGGCACCTATTACCTGAAGTACCTGGTCACCAACGATCCGGCCAGCTCCACCGGGCTGATCCGTGTCGACGTCAAGGCCGACAATTCCGAAGGCGCCCCGGTCGCGGTCCGCGACGTTGGCCTGTTGCCGTCGGAAGGCGATGTGCTGGTGGATGTGCTGGGCAATGACACCGATCCCAATGGCGGGGTGCTGGTGGTCCAGTCCGTCGATGTCCCCAAGGACTCCGGGCTCAACGTCGCAATCCTGAACCACAACATCCTGCGCATCACCGATAGCCACGGCCTCAAGGGCAACGTCTCCATTGAATACACGGTCTCCAATGGCACGTCCTCGTCCACCGGTGAGGTGAGCGTGATTCCGGTGCCGCCACCGGCCACCCTGGAGCCGCCTCAGGCCACCGCCGACGAGGCAACGGTGCGCGCCGGCGACGTCGTCACGATCGATGTGCTGGACAACGACACTCATCCCAACGGGGACGAGCTGAGCCTCGATCCCAAGCTGGTGCAGGGGATCGATCCCAAGCACGGACGCCTGTTCGTCGCCCAGGACAAGCTCAGGTTCATCGCCGGGCCGAAGGCGAAGACTGTTCACGCGATTTACAACGTGGTGGACAGTGCCGGACAGAAAGATTCCGCCCAGGTCACCATCAACATCCGGGCCAAGGACCCCGAACGGAACTCGCGGCCGGACCCGGAAAACCTGACCGGCCGGGTGCTGGCCGGATCGTCCATCCGGATCCCGGTACCGCTGAACGGCATCGACGCCGACGGCGACTCGGTGCAGCTGGTGGGGATTGAGTCCGCCCCGAAACAGGGGACGGCCCTGGTGGGCAGCAACTACATTGACTACGTGGCCGCCGGCAACGGCAGCGGAACTGACTCGTTCACCTATAAGGTCCGTGACCGGATGGGCGCCGTCAGCACCGGGACCGTGCTGGTGGGCATCGCACCCAAACCTGAAACCAACCAAAAGCCCGTGGCCATCGACGACAGCGTCAAGATCCGGCCGGGCAAACGGGTCTCCATGGACGTGCTGCGCAATGACTCGGACCCCGACGGCGACGCCATCGCGCTGGTCAAAGACGACCTGTCCGCCGACAAAGTCATGAAGGCGAAGGTCAAGAAGGACACTGTGCTGGCCACCGCTCCCGGCCAGGAGGGGATCGCCACGGTGCGCTACGGCATCGCCGACGAACGCGGCGCCAAGGCCTCCGCCGTCGTCCGTCTCGATGTGGACAAGAACGCCCCGCTGCACCGGCCGATTGCCCGGGACGACCGGGTGACGACTGCCGAGACGCTGGGCAAGACCGCGGTGTCCGTGCCCGTGCTGGAGAATGACCAGGACCCGGACGGGGTCACCGAGGACCTGAAGATCAGTTTCCCGGACAACAACCCCACAGCCAGCGTGAAGAACAACGAGGCACTGATCGAGCTCAAGCCCGGCCCGCAGATCATCCCTTACACGGTCACCGACATCGACGGCGGCAAGGCGACAGCGGTGATCTGGGTTCCCGGCGTGGGGGACCAGCTGCCGACCCTGAAGGACCACAAACCGATCAAGGTCGATGCCGGCGAGACCATCGAGCTGAACCTGGAAGAACTGGTTCAGGTCCGCGAGGGGCGCAGCCCGCGGATCACCGTGGCCGAATCGGTCAGCGGTATTGGCAACAGCAACGAAGACATGGTGGTCGACGAGCAGACGCTGCGTTATACCGCCGGCGAGGACTATGGCGGCCCGGGGTCGGTGACCTTCGAAGTCACCGACGGGTCCGGCCCGGACGACCCGGACGGAAACAAGGCCACCCTGACGGTGCTGACCGAAGTCATCCCGGATCCGGAGACCAACACCCCGCCGACGTTCAGCAGCTCCACCATGGAGGTGGCCGAGGCCGAGGACGGGCAGAGCCTGGATCTTGCGCAACTGGCCAAGGACCCCGACAAACGCGATCGGGACGACCTCGAATTCGCCATTGAAGGCGGGATCCCGGCGGGGTATGAAGCGTCGCTTGATGGCAGCGTGCTGCACGTGCGCGCCAAGGACGGCACCGACGCCGGCTACGTCGGCGACATCAACCTCAGCGTGACCGACGGGCGCAGCGACCCCGTCACGGCATCGGTGACAGTGACGACCACAGCTTCCAACCGTCCGGTGCCGGTGGCGAACAACGACGTCGTATCCGACGCAGTGCAAGGCGAAACAGAGACCGTCAACGTGCTGGCCAACGACGTGAACCCGTACGAAGATACCCCGCTGAAGATTGTCGAAGCGACGGTGGAAACCGGAGAAGGCACCGCCTCGATCTCCGGTGATTCGGTGGCGGTGACCCCCTCATCGGACTTCGTGGGAACGATGGTGGTGCGCTACACCATCGCGGACAAGACGGAAGACCCCGGCCGGTTCGCCCAGGCGAAGGTCAAGCTGACGGTCAAGGGTGCACCCGATGTTCCCGGCACCCCCAGCGTCGAAGAGGTCCGGGACCAGACAGTGGTGTTGTCCTGGCGTCCGCCGAGCAACAACGGATCTCCCATCACCAACTACACGGTGAAGGGCACCCATGGCGTCAGCCAGGACTGCGCGTCGACCACCTGCACCATCAGCGGGCTGACCAACGACACCATCTACCGGTTCACAGTGACTGCGACCAACGAGGTGGGCACCTCCGATCCGTCGCCGCAGTCGGCCGAGGCACGTCCGGATGCCAAGCCCGAACAACCGCAGCCACCGCAGCTGAAATTCGGCGACGGTGAGCTGAAGGTCTCCTGGAAGACACCGCCGACGCCGGGATCGCCGGTGCACAGCTTCAACCTGCGCATCTCTCCGGCACCGCCGGGCGGCGGCGCCACCAAGACCGGCGTCACCGGCAACAGCCTCACGTGGGGCGGCCTGCAGAACGGCGTGCCCTATAAGGTCCAGGTGCAGGCGGTGAACGACGCGCCGGATCCGTCGAAATGGAGCGCCTACTCGGCCTCGGAGATCCCGGCCGGCAAACCGTCCGTGCCGCAGGCGCCGTCGACCCAGCGCCTCAAGCCGGTGGGCGACCGGACGCAACTGCAAGTGAATTGGAATGCACCGGCCACTAACGGCGATCCGGTGGAGCATTACACCCTCAAGGTCCTCCGCGGCGGTTCAGTGCAGCGCACTATGGAAGTGCAAGGCACCAGCCAGGCCATCACCGTGCCGAATGCCGAGGCGAACTACACGTTCACCGTCTCGGCCACGAATAAGGCCGGCACCAGTGCGCAAAGCGCGCCGTCGGCGCCGCGCCGTGCCTTCGGGAAACCGGGAACGGTGAAGGGCGTATCGGCCACTCCGGCGAATACCGGCGGGTCCGGGCGCGCCATCACGGTGAAGTTCAACCAGTTGACCGCCGCGCAGCGAAATGGCGCCAAGGCCAGTGAGATCCGCTACCGGGCCACGTTCAGCGATGGACGTACCATGGGCATCACCAGCGGTGAGACCGTTGGCGGGTTCAGCAACGGCACCCGGCACAGCGTGAGGATTACCGCGATCTCCTCCAGTAATGGGGCCAGCTACACCGGTTCGGCGAGTGCGGCGGCCAGCGCGTCGCCCTACGGATCGCCCGGCACCCCGAGCGCCTCGGCGACGAATGGTTCCGAGGGCGAAACGAGTATCAGGGTGCGCTGGTCCGGCCCAAACCGGAACACGCACGACGTGGCAAGAGTCCAAATCAAGATTGATGGCGGCGGCTGGCACAACGCCGGGTTCAGCGGTTCCCGCACCGTGGGCAACGGGTACGACCAGAAGCACACCCTCAAGGTGCGCAGCTGCAACTCGCGGGACAACTGCAATGTCGTCTCGGCCTCCGGCACGACGGGAGCCGAGCCGCCGCCTCCGCCGCCGGATCCGCCGGGGCCGTGGACCACCGGCGTGGTGAATACGAACGTGCGAACCTGTATGGAGAAGTACGGCGAGTGGGACAACTTCGACGGGAACGCTGATCCGAACAACTGCTATGGCGACCACTGGGCCTACCCCTCGGGCAACTCCCGTGACATGCCTGCCAGCAGTATCACCTCCAAGTGCTACTACATGTCCAGCGGGATCCCCTGGTACCTGCAGTCGTCGGGCAACCGGTCCAGGAACGACGGCCATATCATCAAGGGCATCCATACCGAGTTCGGGACCAGCCCGCCGAAGGGGATGGATCCGTGCTAATGGTCGGCCGGCAGCATTGTGCACAGCACGCCCGACTGACACTGACAGAAAGTAAGGAACGCAGATGGCGATGACCACGGAGCAGGCCGAATGGTTTGCGGAAACCTTTGACAAGCTGGTCCGCAACGTCGGCCACGCCGTCCTGGGCAAGACCGATGTGGTGAGCCTGACGCTGACCGCGATGCTCGCCGAGGGTCACGTGCTCTTCGAGGACGCCCCCGGCACCGGCAAGACCATGCTGGCCAGATCGCTGGCGGCCACGCTGCAGGGAACGGACTCCCGCATCCAGTTCACCCCGGACCTGCTGCCCTCCGATGTCACAGGCGTGACGATCTACGACCAGAAAACCCAGGAATTCGAGTTCCACAAGGGGCCGATCTTCGCCAATGTCGTGCTGGCCGACGAGATCAACCGGGCCTCGCCGAAGACCCAGTCGGCGCTGCTGGAGGTGATGGAGGAGTCCCGGGTCACCGTCGATGGCCAGACCTATGAGGCCGGCCGGCCGTTCATGGTGCTTGCCACCCAGAACCCCATCGAGCAGGCCGGCACCTACCGGCTGCCCGAAGCCCAGCTGGACCGGTTCCTGATCAAGACGTCAATCGGCTACCCGGACCACGCTTCGACGGTTGAACTCCTCGGCGGGGCGGCCACCCGGGACCGGTCCAAGACGCTCAGCCCGATCATCACCACCAGCGCGGTGACGGACATGGCGGACCTGGCCACCACCACCCATATCGACACCGCGGTACTGGAGTACATATCCCGGTTGACTGAGGAAACACGGAACGCCGCCGAGACCAGGCTGGGTGTCAGCGTGCGCGGTGCGCTGGCAATGGTCCGGACCGCCAAGGTATGGGCCGCGTCGCAGGGGCGCAACTATGTGCTGCCCGATGACGTCAAGGAGCTGGCACCGGCCGTGTGGCTGCACCGGTTCGTACTCGACCCGGAGGCGGAGTTCGCCGGGGCCAGCGCCGAAGCCGTCCTCAAGCGGGTGCTCAGCGATGTAGCCGCACCCCAGCAGCGGTCCTCCGTCTAACACCCACCCGCCGAACCAGATACAGGGACATCATGCCGAGCAACACCGCAGACAAGCGCCGCCTCCATCCGGCGTCCCTGTGGTCGGAGGCTGTCTCCGTCACGCGGATGGTTGCCGAACCGGCGACGTCCACAGTCCGCCGCTGGTCCGGTAGGTGGCTGGGCCCTGCCAGCACGTTCGTCAGTCCCATCGGCTGGCTGCTGCTGGCCGCCGTCGTACTCTTTTGGACTCTGGGCCTGGCCTTTGACTGGGTGGAAGCCGTCGTCGCCGCGCTGGTGGGGACCTTGATGTTGGTGCTGGCCATCCCGTTCATCGTCGGCAGGTCTATCTACGGCGTTGAGCTCGACCTCGCCCGCACCCGCGTGGCCGTCGGCGACCGGGCGGTGGGCAGCGTCGAAGTCACCAATATCGCCAAGCGTCCGATGCTGCCGGCCGCGCTGGAACTGCCGGTCGGGGCGGCGACGGCGATGTTCCATCTGCCGAGGATGAAGCCGGGACAGGTGCACGAGGATCTGTTCACCATTCCCACCGCCCGGCGCGCCGTCATCGTGGTGGGGCCGGTGCGCTCGGTGCGCGAGGACCCGCTGAACCTCTTGCGCCGGCAAATGGAATGGACCGAGCCCGAAGACCTGTTCGTGCATCCGGCCACCACGGCGCTGGTCGGCTCCGCGTCCGGGTTCATCCGCGACCTGGAAGGGCTGCCCACCCGGGAATTGTCCAACTCGGACGTGTCCTTCCACGCCCTGCGCGATTACGTGCCAGGTGACGATCGCCGCCACATCCATTGGAAGACCACGGCCCGCACCGGGCAGCTGATGGTGCGCCAGTTCGAAGAGACCCGCAGGGCGCATCTGGCCATTGCCGTGTCCATCAACACCGATGAGTACGACGCCGACGACGACCTGGAACTTGCCATTTCGGTCGGCGCCTCCATTGGACTGCAGGCCATCAGGGAGGAGCGCAATCTCAGTGTGCTCACCCAGTTCGGGCCGCTGCGCACCGAGACCGGCAAGAACATGCTCGACGACATGACCCGGCTGACCGGAACCCGGCTGCGGAAGAACGCCGTCGACCTGGCCCGGATCACCGCCGACGCCGTCCCCAACGCATCGGTTGCCTTCCTGGTGGTGGGCGCTGGAGTGTCGGCGACGCAGCTGCGCTCGGCAGCGGCCGCCATTCCCGCCGGCATCCGCTGCTTCGCCATCCGCTGCCACACCGGCGCGTCCGTGTCCCGTGCCTCAATCGGCGACCTGACCGTGCTCACCATCGGCCAGCTGTCCGAGCTGGGACTCGTGTTGCAGAGGGCCGCGGCATGAGCGTCGGCACGGAAGGACGCGGTGCCGCATCCGGCGACTCCCGCAGCACCGATTCCCGCGGTGACTCCCGCAGCGACTCCCGCGGGGCTGCCGGTCGCCCCCGCGGCGGGAAGGCACCGCAGCGCACGCCGTTGCAATACAGCATCGACGCGGTGGTGCTGCTGGTCCTGCTGGGCATCTGCGTCGCCGGCTTCGGCCCCAGCTTCGGCGGCGACCTGCGCTACCTGGTGGCCGGGTTCGGCGGAATTCTGCTCGGATTGGGCACCGCATGGTTCGGGGCACGGTACCGGCTCCAGCTGCTGGTCATGCTGGCGCTGACTCTCGTGGTGTACCTGCTGACCGGCAGTGCCCTGGCCACCCCGGTCCAGGCGTGGCTGGGAGTGTTTCCCACCTTCGATTCGCTGACCTCACTGCTGCTGGGCATCGTCTTTGCCTGGAAACAGCTGCTTACTATCGCCGCCCCGGTGGGCACGGACAACGGCATGCTGATTGTGCCGTTCCTCAGCTCGCTGGTCACCGCCGTCATTGCCTCCAGCCTGGCGTGGCGGACCCGGCATCCTGTCTGGGCGGTGATCCCGGTGGTCACCCTCTTTGTGCTGGGTATCGCTTTTGGCACCGACGACGCCGTCATGCCACTGCTGCGCGGCGTGCTGCTGACCGTGATCAGCGTGGTGTGGCTGTCCTACCGCTGGGACCAGGCACGCACCGACGACACCACTGCGGTGTCGGCGAACCAGCCGGACGCCGATGCGGCGGCGGCGCGGTCGGGACGGGTGCGGCGCCTCGGTGCCGGGGCAGCAGTGCTGGCGGTCGCCAGCACGGTGACTATCGCCGTCGTCCCCGTCTTCAGCAGCGGGGGAGAGCGGCAGGTGCTGCGCGACGTCGTCGTCCCTCCGCTGGAACTGTACGACTATCCCAGCCCGCTGATGAGCTTCCGTTACTATGTGCAGGACCAGGCCGAGGAGACGCTGTTCACCGTGAAGGGGCTGCCTGAAGGCGCCCGGATCCGGCTGGCGGCGATGAATGCGTATAACGGGGTTGTTTACAACGTCAATCCCGCCGGGGCAGGCAACTTTGCTCCGGTCGGCGATGCGAAGACGCTGGGCGGCGCGGACAGAGGACTGCAGAACGGCAAAGGCGCGGCCCAACTGCAGGTCACTATCAAGGATTACCGGGGCGTATGGGTGCCCTCCAGCGGCTCCATGAACGGGATAAACCTCACCGGCGACCGGCAGCGGGAAATCGGCCAGTCGCTGTTCTACAACAACGGTTCCGGCACGCTGCTGACCACCTCGGGAATCCGGCCCGGCAGCACCTACGGGCTGAGCGTGACCTACCCGGACCAATACACCGACGATCAGCTTGCGCAGTACGACTTTGCCAACCTGTCGCTGCCCAAACCCACCAACGTGCCGCCGATTGTCGGCGTCAAAGCCAATGAACTCGTCGGAGAGGCCACCACCCCGATCGAACAGGCCCGCAACATCGAAGCGGCGCTGAAAGAGCAAGGATTCTTCAGCAACGGCAAGGAGAACGAGACACCGAGCCTGTCCGGCCACGGCGCAGCGCGGATCACCGCCTTGCTGGACGCGGAGCAGATGGTCGGCGACGACGAACAATACGCCGTCGCGATGGCCCTGATGGCCCGGCATCTCGGGATGCCGGCCCGCGTGGTGATGGGTTTCTATCCGCCCGAAGACGAGGCCGGCGCCAAGACGATTGCCATCCAGGGCGAGGACGTGCACGCCTGGGTGGAGATCGCTTTTGAGCATGTGGGATGGGTGCCATTCAATCCGACGCCGGACGAGGACAACGTGCCGATCCCGCCGGAACCGCAGCCCAAGTCCACCCCGAAGCCGCAGGTGCTGCAGCCGCCACCGCCGCCGCAGGAGCCGGCCGAATTGCCGCCGGATTCCGCTCCCGACCCGCTGGACGCCCAGGAAGAGGAAAAGACCTTCTGGGACATCTGGGGGCCGCTGATCATCGCGATTGTCGCCGTCATTATTCCGGTATTGATCCTGCTGCTGCCGCTGCTGCTGATCGCACTGCTGAAACTTCGACGGCGGAAGCGGCGTGCCTGGCTCGGCTTACCCGCCCAGCGGGTGCACGGCGGATGGAGCGAAATCCTCTCGCTGGCCACCGACCTGGGAGCCACCATCAACCCCAAGTCCACGCGGCGGGAGACCGCCGCCAACTTGGGGGAGAGCTTCGAAGGCAGCCGGGCGTCGACGTCGGCGCTGGCCCATCATGCTGACGCGGCCATTTTCGGTGCGGGGGAGCCGACCGAGGAGCAGGTGTCCCGGTATTGGGACCACGTGCGCACCTCGCTGGATGACATGCATGGTTCGGTCGGTTTCTGGAAGCGGCAGCGGGCCAAGTATTCGCCGCGCTCGCTGTTCCACGACGCCCGGACCGCAATGGCACGCAGACGCTCCGGCGGAAGGAAATCACGATGACCACGATGACACTGTCGCGGTCCGACACGGCGATTTCTGGCATTATAGGCTGGTCCATGGATGCGTCCTGTCGTCCGGCCATTAACGAGGAAGTGAGGATCCGGTGCCAGCCACTCTGAACCTGGTCAACGCCTCTGTGGGGAAGCGGGCCGGCGCCAAGCTGCTCGACGCCGTGCCTGTGCTGGTGCTATCCGGCATTGGCATGCTGCTGGGCCTCGCGCAAGTCACGGGCACAGCCACCACGACCGGCGAAATGCTGGCGGAACTGACGTCGCTGGCGATCTTCAATTCCATCACGGCCCTGCTGTGCCTTGCCTATTGGGCGTGGCTGTGGGGCTGGGAAGCCACCCGCGGCAACAGCATTGGCAACGCCATCCTGGGTATCCGCACCACCAGCCTTGAAGGATTCCGGGCCGGATGGGGAGCCATATTCGTGCGGGGACTGATCATCTGGCTCGGCGCGCTGGTGGTGCTGGTGGGGGCCGTTATTGTGTTGATCTCGAACCTGTGGGACCGGAACGCACGCAGGCAGGGCTGGCACGACATGGCCGCTAAGACATATGTATTCGACATACGGGCCGGCAGGAACCCGATGGTGACCGGAGGCGTTCCCGGGCCGGAAGCCTTCGCGCCCACACCGCTTCCATCATCAGTGCAGAGCGCGGTATCGGCGATGGACGGTGGACGTGGCTCCGTTGGGCTGGAACGCCCTTCGGCCACCGAAAACGCGCCGCAGACGGCGCCAAAAGATCCCCACGAACAAACCACTGGGCCGGGCCCCGACGCCCCACGGACCACCGACCCGATGGACGGCCCGGTCATTTCATCCGTCCCTGGCTCCGCGACGGAAGCCGGCAACTCCAGCGACTCTGATGCGGCTCGAGATGGCGGGGCCAGGACATCCGGCGAAGCGGTTGCTGCCCGCCGGGATCCTGTCGCCCACCCGGATCCTGTCGCCGGTCAGGTGCCTGCCGCCGACCCGGATCCTGTCGCCGGTCAGGTGCCTGCCGCCGACCCGGAGCGCGTCGCCGGCCAGGTGCCTGCCGCCGAATCAGCGCCTACCGCCCACCGGGAGCCTGTTCCCGACCCGGCGTCCGCTGCCCACCCTGATGACGACGTCGAAGCCACTCGCATTACCCGCCGCGCCGCCAAGCCGCAGGTGCGCGTGGTGCTCGACGACGGCCGCGAGCTCGAGCTGCGTTCAGCGGCACTCGTCGGCCGGAACCCTGCCGGACGTCCTTCCGAGGCCGTTGACCAATTAATTGACGTTCCGGATCTGGGACGTTCAGTCTCCAAGACCCACCTTCACCTGCGGGTCGAAGCAGCAGCCATATGGGTGACCGATAGAAACTCGACGAACGGTAGTGCCATTTCAACTCCCGACGGAACCAGGACAGCGCTGCCCCCCGGCCAAGCCGTCCGTGCTGATGCAGGGTCGACGGTACACTTCGGTGACCGCAGCTTCCTGGTGGGCACCGCATGAACCAGCCCCAGCAACCAGAGCAGCAACCAGAGCAGCAACCAGAGCAGCCGCACGCGAACCCTGCCATTCGGCTCCACTACGGCTATGCCTCCGACCGCGGACTGCGCCGTGAGCTGAATGAGGATTCGCTGGTGGCCTCGGATCCGGTGTTCGCCATTGCCGATGGTATGGGCGGCCATGAAGCAGGCGAAGTGGCCAGCAGTGTCTGCGTCAGCACGCTGGGCAACCACCCGCTGCTGTCATCGAAACCGGCCAGGGTCTCCGCTGCGGATTTGCAGGAGGTGTTGTCCGAGGCCGACTCGGCTATCCGCAGGATCACGGATTCACGGGCAGGCACCACGGTCAGCGGAGTCGTGATGGTCGAGGAAATGGGCAACCCGTATTGGCTGGTGTTCAACGTCGGGGATTCCCGCACCTACCGCTTGAGCGAAGGTGCGCTGGAACAAATCAGTGTGGACCACTCCCAAGTACAGGAAATGGTGGATTCGGGCCAGATCACCCCCGCCGAGGCCTTTATCCATCCACTGCGCAACGTAGTGACACAGGCTCTGGGGACGGGCCCGGCGGCTGAAGCGGATTTCTGGATGCTGCCGATCGATGAAGGTGATCGCATGCTGCTGTGTTCAGATGGCCTCAGCGGGGAAGTCGACGAGGGACAGATCGTTGAAATTCTCACGGCGTTCGACAGCCCGCAGGATGCCACCGACGCCTTAATCCAGGCAGCGTTGCGCACCGGCGGCCGGGACAACATTTCCGTCATCGTCATCGACGCCTCAAACGAGCGTGAGAAGAAGCTGGCTACGGACCCGGGAACTGACACTGAAGAGGTCGAAGTAACGACCATTCCGAAACCGGTCGTTGCCGCGGCAGGGGAGTCCGAGGCGCCAGCTGCGGAGGAGGGGCAATGAGGATAACCTACGCGCCGGGCGAATGGTCCGTCATCGTCCGCTCTGGAACGTTGGTCGTGCTGCCACCGGATGCCGGACAAACCACTATTTCCGGCATCTGGGACGCACTGGCCGGAGCTCACAATCTGGAAACTGCATGGCGCGCAGTGACCACGGCGTTCGACGGCGACGTCACTGGAATGCCTCCGTTCGCCATCGCCTCGCTGCAGGGCCGGCTGCATGTGATGGTCAGAGGGCAAATCACCATCCGGAGCCGCAACGTCCACGGCGAAACCGAGGTCTCCGGATCCCACGTCACCACCTGGAACGAGCAAGTTCTGGCCGATCAGGATTCGCTGGATATTGGCTTTGACGAGGTTACGCCCGGGGAACCGCAACTTCCGCTGGAGGCCGGGGTGGTGCGCGCCGCCGGGCTGGCTATTTCGCTCGCCGATTCCGGACAGCGCGCCGATGGCACCGGCCGTGTGGGAAAGGCTGAGCCGGCCGAGGTGTCGGATGCCGGAGCTGGCCAGCCGGCCCAGCCGCAGCCGGCCGAGCCGCAGCCGACGGTGGTACCGGATAACGGCATCGATCAGCCGTCGTGGCGGGCCGGCAGCGACCAAACAATGAGTCCGACCGATCTGGATGCATTCGAAGAAGACGACGAAGGCCACGATAACGGCGCGGAGCCGGAGACAGGCGAACTAACCGCCGTCAACGAACCTGTTCCGGCCGATGAGGCTCCCGAGCCCAGCGAACCGGGTGCTCCGACTGCGGATGAGCCTGCCGGCAGCGCCCAACGGTCGTCCGGGACAGCGGAGAGCCAGCAACCGGGTATCGACAGCCCGGCCGGCACCGCGCCGGGACTGATTGAGTCCGTTCCGTGGATGAAGCGGGGGCCGGTCAGCCCTCCGACAGCCTCCGGAACCGCCGAACCGGAGCACGCTTCCGAGGCACAGGTTTTCGATGATGAAATCGACCACGATGGCCAGACGGTGATGCGTAGCGAGCTGGATACTCCTCCGGCACCCGCGGCGTCGACAGATAACGCGGACGGATCCGGTGGCTCCGATGGCGCCGAGGCCCAGGGGCCGTCCACCGCGCCTATTGTGCTGGCCCGGATATGCCCGTCCGGTCACGCGAATCCTCCCACTAACGCCAGCTGCAGCTCTTGCGGCAGCCCTATCGATTCCGACCCCCGGCAGACCCGCCGGCCCAGCCTGGGCAGCATGCGTATGTCCAATGGTGACGTGGTTGAACTGGACCGCTCGGTGATTGTGGGTCGGCAGCCGTCCATGTCCCGGGTGCAGGGTAATGTCATGCCCCGAATGGTCCAAGTCCGTAGCGAGGAATCCGATATTTCCCGCTCACATGTTGAAGTGCAGCTCGAAGGCTGGCACGTCATGCTCCGCGATCTGAACTCCACCAACGGGACGTTCCTGATTCGGGAAGGACAACCGCCGAGGCGTCTGGCACAGGGGGAACAGGCCATGCTCCTCAATGGCGACATTGCCGAACTCGGTGACGATGTCCGGCTGCGTTTCGAGGGTCTCAAGTGAGCTCCAAACGTCCGCCGGCGCCACCACCGGACATACCGGGGTTCAGGAATCTCAGCCTGCTCGGCTCCGGCGGATTCTCCGATGTGTACCTGTATGAGCAGGACCATCCGCGGCGCAAGGTCGCCATTAAGGTGCTGCTGGCAGATCTGAAGACCGCAGGAGCGCGCCGCCGTTTCGAGACCGAAGCAAACCTCATGGCGCAGCTCTCGTCACACCCATACATCGTGACCATCTTCGAAGCACAGATCACCGATGACGGGCACTCCTACCTGGCGATGGAATACTGTCCCAGGCCCAGCCTCGACGTGCGCTATCGGCGCGGCAAACTGGGGGTCGACGAAGCTCTGGCTGTAGGCATTCAGGTTGCGTCCGCCGTCGAAACCGCCCACCGGGCCGGCATCGCCCACCGCGATATTAAACCCGCCAATATCCTGGTCACCGCCTACAGCCGGCCGGCCCTGACTGACTTCGGAATCTCCGGAACGACCGAAGGCGGCGAGCCCGAAGACGACGCCGGGATGTCAATCCCATGGTCGCCGCCCGAAGCGTTCCATGGCAGCAATGCCGACGGCGTCAAGGGAGACATATGGGCCCTCGGGGCCACCATCTACACCCTGTTGGCCGGACGCTCACCATTTGTTGTGCCCGGGGGCAACAACTCGCGACGGGAAATTATGTCCCGCATCGGCTCCGCACCATTGCCCAGACTGGGGCGGGTGGACGTTCCGGATACCTTGGAGTTGGCGCTGGCAACGGCGATGTCGAAGTCTCCCGATGCGCGCTACTCCTCGGCGCACTCGTTCGCCTTGACCCTGCAGCGGATCCAGACCGACCTGAACATGTCGGTCACCCCCTTCGAAGTCCTCGACGACAGCGATCATTTGGGCTCTGCAGACGACGACGAGGGGGAGGCGACCCGCGTACGCCAGGTAGTCTCCATTGACCCGGAATCGACCACCTTCTCCCCAACGCGCCCGGGATCCCGGAACGCAGGTCCCAATCCACCTGACGCTGCCGGCGTCTCAGGGACCCCTCCGGCGGACTCGGGTCCCCGCCCTCCGGCGGAGCAGGCACCGGCAGGCCGAGGTGTTCTGACCGGGTGGGGGACTGATACTGGATTCGACCCGGAGCGTGACGAGTCAACCATCCTGCGCGGACAGCGACCGCCGGACAGCGGGAAGCCGGTTGCGCAATCCAGCGCGGCATCGGAGGCCACTGCCGCCCGGAAACCCGTGTCGGCGCAGGCCGACGGTACCGGCGAGGAAGCCGTCAGCCATTCGAAGCGGAACATGTGGCTGCTGATCTGTGCAGCCGTCGTCGTCGTGGCAGCAGTTGTCACATCCGTTGTGTTGAGCAGCACCGGCGACCCAGTGGCAGATCCTGAACCAACCGCCATGGCCAGCAAACCGGCCAATGCCGTGGAAGGTTTCGGGGCCGTGCCAGCACCGGTGGACCTCTCGGCCAAGCAGGCTGACGACTCGGTGACGTTTACGTGGAAAAATCCGGATCCGCAGCAGGGCGATGTGTTTATGTGGCGAAAGGCGACAGTCCAGGGATCGGGCGAGTACAAGGCAGTGAAGAAACCGAAAGTTACGGTAGAGGCGAAGCAGGGAGCTCAGACCTGCATTGAGGTTGTTATCAGGCGGGAGACCGGAAAATACTCGGTGGAACCGGCGACAGCCTGCGCTTCACAGTGACCTACCAGGACGGAAAGGAAACATATGGGGGACCTGACGGTCGAGTTCTGCGGAGAGTGGTACGAGCCTGCCGAAGACGAACTGTTCAACGTCGGACGCGAGGGCGATCTCGAAATCGACGACAACCCTTACCTCCACCGCAGGTTCCTGCAGATCGCACGATATGACGGCATCTGGTGGCTCTCAAACGTCGGCAGCATGATCTCCGCGACGGTCGCCGACGCCTCCGGGGGCATGCAGGCCTGGCTGGCGCCCGGCGCGAGGATCCCCCTGGTTTTTGGCTGTACGAACATCATCTTCACCGCCGGTCCGACCACGTACGAATTCGCAGCCCACTTGAACGCGCCAGCCTTCCGGCAAGGTGTTACCAACGACAACGGTGGTGGCGAGACGACGATCGGACCGGTGGTGTTCACCCCATCGCAAAAGGCGCTGATCGTTGCACTCGCTGAACCGATGCTGCGCCGCGAAGGCACCGGCTTCAGCGCTATTCCGTCCTCTGCCGATGCGGCAAGGCGTCTCGGTTGGGGAAGGACGCGCTTCAATCGGAAACTGGATAACGTTTGCGAGAAACTCGACCGTGTCGGTGTCGCGGGTCTGCGGGGCGGCGAGGGCAAACTTGCCAGCAACCGGCGGGCACGCCTCGTGGAACACGCTGTGACCTCGCATTTAGTCACCCCCGACGACCTGCCCCTGCTTGATGATGCGGCCGAAGCGCCCTGACACTTTGAGGCACGGCCATCGCCGGAACCTTCGAACCTGAGGCCAATTGAACCGGGGGGACGCCGTTGAACCTGAGAGGCCAATCGAACCTCTGATGAGCCGCGTTGAAATCAGCGGCGCTCGGCCGTCGATCCGGGTTTATCCGGTGTCGGCGAGGTCGATGCTGGTTTGGTGGTGGCCTCGGTGGGGTGTGCGGTTGAAGTAGTGGTTGCGGATCGGTTTGCGGTCCGGGTCCACGTAGGCCGGCGGGGTGAACCAGGGGATCCCGTGGCGGACGGTGATCACCCAGTTTTCCTTGTGGATCAGGTGGTGGTGGTAGCTGCATAGCAGACACCCGTTGTCGGTGGATGTTTCCCCGTCGTCGCAGGCGTATCGAATGTGGTGAGCCTCTGACCACGGGGCGGGCATGGTGCAGTAGGGGAAGGAGCATCCGCCGTCTCGGGCGACGAGGGCCCGGCGCAGGTTCGGTGGGAAGATCCTTCGGCCGGTGCCGAGGTCGAGGATTTGGCCGTTGCCGGCCAGCACGGCCGGGATGATCTCGGCGTCGCAGGCCAATTGGCGGATATTGGCCGCGTGGACCGGCCCGGAAAACACGTACGACCCGGTCCCGCCGGTGGCCCCGGCGCCGGCATCCGGACCGTAGCGTCCGGTGCTGAAGACTGTGCCCGTCCCGGCCCCGTCACCGCAGGTACCGCCTTTTGCTTCGGTGAGTTGGGTGAGGAGTTCCTGGTAGTCGATGACGGCCATGATTTGGGGGCGGTGTCCGCCGGTGTCGGGTAGTCCGCCGGTGGCCAGGGCGGCGTCGCAGGCGGCGACGAGCCCGTCGAGGCGTTTCTGCGCCACCGCCCGATTGTCGATCGCCGCCGCCGGCACCGGAGCACCACCGGCGGCACCACCATCACCAGCGTCGGCATCCGAGCCAGTGCTGGTGTGGGCCGAGTTTGCCGAACCGGTGGCGGACGCACCGGTGCTGGCTGATTGGTTGCTTCCGGTGCCACCGCTGGCAGCGGACTCGCCTGCGCCGGTGCTTCCCGTGCCGCTGGCAGTGATGTTGCCAGTACCGGTTTCAGCGCTGCCGCCGCTGGTGCTCCCCGTGCCGTTAGTGGCGATGGCTTCGCTTGCACCTGTGCCGTTGCCACCGCTGGTGGTCGCGTTACCGGTGTCGGGGTGGCAGCCGCGGGCGCGGGGGTTGGCGGCAGCGTTCATGGTGGTGATCAGGTGTTCGTATTGGTCGTCGGTGGCCAGGATCTCCATCCGGTGCAACCCGGAGCGTTTACCGCGTAGGAATACTCCTTGCCGGTGGCGTAGTTCGGCCTCGGAGGGTTCGGGCCCGTCCTGGTCGATATGGTTCAACCACCTCGCCGCGGCCACCGTCACGAACTGCGGATCCCGCTCGGCGGCGACCTGGGTCAGTGATTGTTCCATCGCCTCAACCGTCTCCGGGCCAGCCCCGGTAGCCTTGGCCTTACCCAACGCGGTGGTCGCCGCCGTTGCCGCGGCGGCGGGGACGTGCCCGTCGGCCATCGCCACCGCCAACTGCTCATGAGCCGGCGGCACGGGCTGACCTGCCAACCCGGCCGAGGGCAGCAGCCCGGCCGCCAATTTGAGCCGTTTGGCTGCTTCGGGCCGGTTCACCCGCACCACGTCACGCAAATAATCGGCAGTATTGCGGTACTCGCCCTGCCGCTTGCCTTCCGGCGTCACCCAACAATCAGCCGTACCCGATGTTTCGGCCTCATCGCGGACCTGCTCCAACCGGCCCGCGGCCACCACCTGCAAATGCTCCACCGTCCGCGAGAGCTCCTCAACCGTCGCGGCGAACCGCGCCGCCGCCTCCGCCGTGACCACACCGGATTGGCCCGACACCGCCCGGCGAGAGAAGTCCCGCAACGCGGCCGTGACCTCAACGACCAAATCAGACTCAGAGCCGGCCGGCACGCCGCCGGCAGCGACAGCGCCCACAGGCACGCCGCCGCCCGACGCCGGGGCCTTCGGCGTCGAAACCACTGCTGCAACTGGCCTGTGTTCCATACCACCAACACTAGAACCGATCACCGACAAAATAGGAACAGATATGTGGTTAGAGATAACTGAATGATAACGAAGTGGCGATACCGGGTTTTGTTAGTATGGCGCGCACCCCACGGCAGGAACTGCGCTGGCGGCCCCACCGGGCTGGCACCCCACCGCATGCACTGGCTGCTCACCCTCGGCAGGGCCGGTCAGGCCGCCAGCCTAATGAACTTGTGAACGGCGGGGCGCCCCGCCGTATACGGCGCACAGACGACTCAACAGGCCAATCAGGGGCAACAAACAGCGCAGACAGCCCGCCAGTAACAACGATTCCAGTTCCAGCGAAATTGTCCATGGCCGCCGCTGAACCTGTGGATAGCAAGGAGGAGGGCGCGTATACGACCATCCCAATGCGAAGCAGATCCAGTAATCCGTTCAGTGCGGCAGCAGTCGCTAACAGCAGTCGCTAAAGGCAGTCGCTAAAAATCGTCGGAGGTATGAGGCAAGATAGAAAGCGTGAGTACAGAAGTGGAGCAGCAGTCCAAACCGCCCAGCGATGACGTTCGCACCGAATATGACGAATTGGCTGAGGCTGTCCGCAAACACCGTTTTGCCTATTACCAACAGGACGCCCCCACCATTTCGGATGCAGAATTCGACCAGCTCTACCGCAGGCTGGAAGAACTCGAAGGCCTGCATCCGGAGCTCAAATCGAATGATTCCCCCACCCAGGAAGTGGGAGGGGCAGTGTCCGCCGCATTCAGCCCGGTGGAACATTTGCAGCAGATGTACAGCCTGGAGGACGTCTTCTCCATCGACGAACTGAAGGTGTGGTTCACCCGCGCCCAAGCCAGCGTGGAGCATCTCGGCGGTCGTCATGCGAAAAACCTGAAGTGGCTGACCGAGGTGAAAATCGACGGCCTGGCGATCAATCTCCTCTACCGGAATGGCGAGTTGATCAGGGCCGCCACCCGCGGAGATGGCAGGATCGGCGAAGACGTGACGCACAATGTTTTGACCATCAAGGACATTCCCCGGCATTTGAAGGGCCCAGACCATCCGGCGGAAATGGAGGTCCGTGGCGAAGTTTTCATTCCGTCCAAAGAGTTCCTCGCCCTGAACGAATTCATGGTCGAGTCAGGCAAACCACCCTTCGCGAACCCCCGGAATGCTGCTGCAGGTTCACTGCGCCAAAAGGATCCGGAGACGACGGCGAAGCGGCCCTTGAGCATGTACGTCCACGGCATCGGCTCCCGGGAAGGGCTGGAGGCCCGGAGCCAGTCCGGCACGTACGATCTGCTGGAGAGCTGGGGACTGCCGGTGTCGCCATACACCAGGGTGCTCGACGGGTATGACTCGGTGCGCGAATTCATCGAGCACTACGGCGGACACCGTCACGATCTGCGCCACGAAATTGACGGCATCGTCATCAAGATCGACGACTTCGCCACCCAACGGGCGGTGGGGTACACCTCGCGCGTTCCCAGGTGGGCGGTTGCCTACAAGTATCCTCCCGAGGAGGTGCATACCAAGTTGATCGACGTCGCAGTCAACGTCGGACGTACCGGACGGGTGACACCGTTCGGCGTGATGCAGCCGATCAAGGTGGCCGGATCCACGGTGGAGATGGCAACCCTGCACAACAAGGACGTCGTCAAGGCCAAAGGGGTGCTGATCGGCGATACCGTTGTGCTCCGCAAGGCAGGGGACGTGATTCCCGAAATCGTCGGTCCAGTCACCGCCCTGCGCGACGGCAGCGAGCGGGAATTCGTGATGCCGACACACTGTCCTTCCTGCGGCACGCAGCTCGCCCCGGCGAAGGAGGGCGACGTCGACATCCGCTGCCCCAACGCCAAGTCCTGTCCGTCCCAGTTGCGGGAGCGGATCTTCCACCTGGCCGGTCGCGGCGCGTTCGACATCGAGGCCCTGGGGTGGGAAGCCGCCGTCGCGCTCACCGGTCCGGCGGAGCCGGAAACGCCCCCGCTGGGCAGCGAAGCGGACCTGTTCGATCTGCAGATCGAAGATCTCGCCGACGTCAGAATCGAGCGGGAAAGGCGCTCCAAGGGCGCGGCGCCGGGCGAGACGGAACTGGTGCCATACTTCTACTCCAAGGGCACCGACAAGAAGCCGTCCGAACCATCGGCCAACACCCGCAAGCTGTTTACCGAATTGGAAAAGGCCAAGAGCCAGCCGTTGTGGCGGGTGCTGGTTGGATTGTCCATCCGCCATGTAGGGCCGACGGCGGCACGCGCCTTGGCCACGGCCTTCGGCTCCCTGCCTGCCATCCGTGAGGCCAGCGAGGAACAGTTGGCCGACGTCGACGGCGTTGGTCCAACTATTGCCGCTGCCTTGGAGGAATGGTTTGCCGAGGACTGGCACTGCGAAATTGTGGACAAATGGGCGGCCGCCGGAGTACGGATGGAAGACGAAGCGGACGAAAACACGCCGCGGACGCTGGAAGGGCTCACCGTCGTCGTCACCGGAACCCTGGAGAACATCAGCCGTGACGAGGCGAAGGAAGCCATCATCACCCGTGGTGGAAAGGCATCCGGGTCGGTGTCGAAGAAGACGGACTACGTGGTTGCCGGCGATAACGCCGGCACCAAACTGGATAAGGCTGAATCTCTGGGTCTGACGGTCCTGGACGAAGACGGCTTCCGCAAACTGTTACTGGAGGGGCGTCAATGAGCCAGACACCACTGATCGATGAACTGCTCGACGTCGCCCAGGCCGCTGCGGCGGCGGGAGCAAAGGTGCTGTCCGGGCGGAATGCCGGCGAGTTCAACGCCACCAATAAGAGCGGCGACGGCGACTGGGTCACCGCGTTCGACATTGCGGCTGAAGAAGCCGTTCGGGAAGTCATCACCGGCGCGCGCAGCACTGACGCCATCACCGGCGAGGAGCTCGGAACCAGCATGTCAGACGATTTTTCGGGCATTCGCTGGTCCATCGATCCGCTGGACGGCACGACCAACTTCATCCGCAATATCGTTTACTACTGCACCTCAGTTGCCGCCTGCGACCGGGAGGGCAACTGGCTGGTGGGAGTGGTGAACGCCCCCGCGCTCGGACGGATCTATTGGGCCACGAAAGACGGTGGCGCCTGGATCACCGAAGGCGGTGCCACCCGGGAACTTCCCGGACCGGTCACGGGGCGCAAGGGAGGCATCCTGGGCACCGGGTTCTCCTACGACGAGGATCTCCGCGCCGACCAGGTGAAGGATTTCTTGCCCATGATGAAGGGGCTGTCGGACATGCGGAGGCTGGGATCCGCGGCGCTCGATCTGTGCATGGTCGGCGACGCCACGTTGGACGCCTACGGCGAGCGGGGGCTGAACGAGCACGATTGGGCTGCCGGCGCGCTGATCGCCGAGGAGTCCGGTGCCTGGGTGCACCGCCCGCAGCTGCCCTCGCCGCTGGAGGGCGGACCCACGGAGCCGGACCGGCTCGCCGCCTGGATCGCTGCTTCCGCGCCGGACTTGTCGGCGAGGTTCCCGGTATGACCGGTCCGGGCCGGCAGCAGGTTGCGGCCAGTACCGGCGTGCCGCCTGAGGCCGGGGTGCGCATCCGTCCCGTGCGTGCCCAGGACTACGACGACGTCGCGCGGCTGACTGCCGCGGCTTACATCGGTGAGGGTTTCGTCGGTGCGGACGATGGCGACTACCTGCCGATGCTGATGGACACCGAACGCCGTGCCGGCCATGGGGAACTTCTGGTGGCTGAACTCGAACACCAAGTGGTCGGTGCCGTCACCCTGGCAGAGGCCGGCGGCGAATACGCCGACATTGCCCGAGACGGTGAGCTGGAGTTCCGGATGCTGGCCGTTGATCCCCGGGTGCAGCGCAAAGGTGTCGGACGCGCACTGGTGCGCGCCATCGTCGAGCATGCCCGGGAACGCGAGCGTATCGATGCCGTGGTGCTCTCCACCGAGGAGAAAATGGGCGGCGCCCATCAACTTTACGCATCGTTGGGGTTCCAGCGCCGTCCGGATCGCGATTGGGCGGTGCCGGAGTACGGCATCCGCCTGCTGGTCTTCCACCTGGCCGTGTGAATAACCAGTCCGGTCACCGGCGCCCTGCCCGGCGCCGGAATGCCGCGGCACCCCAGATCACACCGATGGCGCCGATTCCGATGCACCAGGCCACTGCCGCCGGGCCATACCAGCCCGGGTCTGTTCCCATCAGCAGGGCGCGCAGGGATTCATTGACCGCGGTGATCGGCTGGTATTCGGCGATTGGCTGCAGCCAGCCGGGCATCGTCTCCACGGGGACAAAGGCACTGGAGAGGTAGGGCAGGAACAGCAGCACAAAGCCGTATCCCGAGGCTGCCTGCGGTGAGCCTGCCACCACTCCGATCGCGGTGAATAAGGTGGTGATCGCCAGGATGTACAGGGCGACAAGCCCGGCCGCGGCAAGCCATTGCGCCGGGCCGGCCGAGGGGCGGAACCCGACCAGCAGCGCCACCAGGATGACGACGGCGGTCGCCACCAGGTTCCGGGCGAGTGAGGCCACGGTGTGTCCGGTCAGCACGGCCGAGCTGCGCATCGGCATAGTGCGGAATCGGTCGATAATGCCGTTTGCCATGTCAGTGGCGGTGTCGACAGCGGCCGACGAGGCACCGAAACCTGCGCAGGTCAGGATGATTCCGGGGACCACGTAGTCGACGTACCCGCCGTCCTGGGCGATCGTTCCACCGGCCGAGATGGCTCCACCGAACACATAGGTGAACATTAACATCAGCATGACCGGCAGCAGCACCGCCATCAGCATGGTCTCCACATCGCGCAACGAGTGCCTCACGCTGCGGCCGATCAGGACGGCGTCGGCGACTCCCGGTGCTGGCCGTCGGCGTCCTGGCCGGCGGCCGGGGCCAAGGGTGGTTTGCGGTTGCGGCGTCGTGGTGTTGGTTGTGCTCATGAGAATGCTTTCTGTGTCGTTGCCTGCCCGGCCGCGGGGTCTGTGAGGTGAAGGAAGACGTCGTCGAGCGTGGGGGAGCGCAGGGACACGGCGGCGCCGGGCGCCGCACGCTCTTCGAGCTGGTTAATCGCCGCCCGCAATCCCGGCAGGGTGCCATCAGTGGGGACGGCAGCCAGCAGTTCGCCGTCGTGGGTTTTGAGCTCGACGACGGTCTCGCCCACCTGCGCCTTCAGCTCCCCCGGGGACCCGCTGGCGACCACACGCCCGCCGTCGATCAGCGTGACGTCATCGGCGAGTTCGTCCGCCTCCTCGAGGTACTGGGTGGTCAGCAGGATCGTCGCACCGTCGGTGCGCAGCCCGTGAATGGTCTGCCAGAGCGCACGGCGGCTCCTGGTGTCCAGTCCTGTGGTGGGTTCGTCCAGGAAGATGACCGGCGGGGTGGCCACCAGGCTCAAGGCGAGGTCGAGGCGCCGCCGCATGCCCCCGGAGAAGGTGACGACCCTTTGCCGGGCTGCGTCGGCCAGGTCGAATGATTCGAGCAGTTCACGGCTGCGCCGTCGGGCTTCGGCGCGGTTCAGGCCGTTGAGCCGGCCCATCATTGTCACGTTCTCTTCGCCGGTGAGGACTTCATCGACCGCGGCGGCCTGGCCGGTGACACTGATCGACTCGCGGATGGCGGACGGGTCCCTGGCCAGGTCGTGGCCGTTGACCGTGACAGTTCCTGCGTCCGGGGCAACCAAGGTCGAGAGGATGTTGAGCAGTGTTGTCTTGCCGGCGCCGTTGGGGCCAAGGACGGCTGCGATGGATCCGGCCGGAACCTCGAGGTCAATGCCGTCGAGGACTGTCCGGGTGCCGAATGCTTTGCGGACACCGAGTGCTTGAATGGTGGCTTCCATGGAGTGCTCCGGAGGGTTGGACTATTCGGGAACGAGTTTATGGGATAAACAATGTTTAATGGATACACTGATATTTGGCAATGGTCAAGCAAATTTCCGCCGAATGGTCGGCTGAGCGAGGATGGAGGACATGAAAACGTCCGATTCAGAGCCCGAACTGCCGAGAGGCATAGCCCTGGCCTGGGGAGTGGCGGCCACGCCGCAGCGTGGTCCCCGGCGGGAACTCAGTGTCGAGGGGATTGTCGCAACGGCGATGGAGATTGCCGACGCGGAGGACCTTACTGCAGTCTCCATGACCGCCGTAGCAGCGAAGCTCGGCTACACCACGATGTCGCTGTATCGGTACGTTTCGGCCAAAGAGGACATGGTCCTGCTGATGTACGAGCAGGCGTTCGGAGTGCCGCCCCGGCCTGATGGGGATGTGGGCTGGCGTGAAGCGGCGCGTGCCCTGTTCGACTCGCAGCTGGCCGTTTACCGTGCACGTCCCTGGGTGCTGGATATCCCGATTCGGGGGATCCCGTCCACCCCGAACACCGTGGCGTGGATGGACGCGGGCCTGGCCGCGTTCGAGTCGACGCCTCTGAGCCAGGCCGACCGGTTGTCCGCCACCCTGCTGCTGAGCGGGCAGGCCTACTGGCAATCCTTGATTGAGCGTATGTATACGCAGGCCGCCCCGGACGAGTCGACACTGGAGGAGGTCGAACGCAGCTGGGAGCAGATGCTCCGGTCGCTGGTCACTGCCGAACAGTTCCCGGCGGTGTCACGGGTGCTCGAAGAAGGACTGCTGGGCCCGGAAAGCACCAACGATCCGTTCGCGGTCGGGGTCGAGCTGGTACTGGATGGGATTGCCCGGCTGGTGGATGCCTCGCAGGGCGGACTTCCGCACGGCTCCGGGCAGCAACCCGAGGCGGAGGAACCGGACGAATCCGAAGCTGCCCCGGCCGGACCGCGGTCTGTGGAAATCGAAGCTGCAGTGATGAAGGAGACGGCCGTCCGGGAAGCTTCACGCAAGCGTCGGGAGGCCGAAACCAAGCTGCGGGAGGCTGAAACGAAACTGCGCGAAGCGCAGCGCAAAGAGCAGGATGTGCTGGCGAAGTCGCGTGAGCGGGCACGAAAACGCGCCGGGAAGTAGTAGTCTTCGCATATCTCTATGGTGTCGGTGCTGCACTTCCGACGGTGGTGGGAACTCGATGAGGAAGGCGTGACAATGACTGGAGCGATCACGGCGATCGTCAGAGTAGCCAGGCGCATTCTGCTTCTGGCCACTTCCATGATTGCGAGTGCCATTATCTGCATGGTCCTCTTCGCGGCCGGTCTCGCGGTTTCCGCGACGTTGGGACGCGACATCGTGATCCCCGGACTGGTCAGCGCTGTTCCAGGGGCATGGCCGGAGTTGGCGAGCGGCACTGCCATGTTCCCCGGGGTTTTTGTCTGGCTGTTTGGTATCGCCGCGCTCCTGTACTTCATAACGCTGCATGCGGATAAGAAGCGGCACGCCACCGCCCATGGTCATCACCAGTAGACTGGATACGACAAAACCCACTCGCTTGAAGCACAGGAGATTAATGTCTACCCTGCGTCGCGGCCAGGTGGCGCATCTCGCGCGGCTGGCTCATATCGATATGTCCGACGAGGAACTGGACCGGATGTCCGGCGAGCTCGATGTGATCGTTGACTCCATCAAGTCGATCAGCGAAGCCGCCGGCGACGACGTCCCGCCCACGTCCCATCCGCTTCCGCTGACGAATGTGTTCCGCGAGGACGTCGTCGGCCAGACGCTGTCGAATGAGGAGGCGCTTTCCGGCGCACCGGATTCGGCGGACGGACGGTTCAAAGTGCCCGCGATTCTGGATGAGGACTAATTACGTGAGCGAATTGATCAAACGCACAGCCACCGAGCTGGCCGGGCTGCTGGCTTCCGGCGAAACCACCTCGGTCGAGTTAACCCGGGCCTGCTTGGACAGGATTGCCGCCGTCGACGGTTCCCTCAATGCGTTCCTGCATGTGAACGCCGAAGAGGCCCTGGCCGTCGCCGCCGAAGTTGACGAACTGCGGGCCGCCGGCAAGGGCGCCGACCTGCACCCATTGGCCGGCGTTCCGATCGCGGTGAAGGACCTGATTGTCACCAAGGGACAGCCGACGACGGCAGGCTCGCGGATGCTCGACGGCTGGGTCAGTCCCTACGACGCCACCGTGGTGACTAAGCTGCGGGCGGCGAAAATGCCGATCCTGGGCAAGACCAACCTGGACGAGTTCGCCATGGGCTCTTCCTCGGAGCATTCGGCCTACGGGCCCACGCGGAACCCATGGGATGTGGAACGCATCCCGGGCGGTTCCGGCGGTGGTTCGGCCGCCGCCGTCGCCGCCTTCGAGGCTCCGCTGGCGCTCGGCACCGACACCGGCGGCTCCATCCGGCAACCCGGGGCGATGACCGGAACCGTCGGCACGAAACCCACCTACGGGGGAGTCTCCCGCTACGGCGCCATCGCGATGGCGTCTTCGCTTGACCAGATCGGCCCGGTGACCCGGACGGTGGAGGACTCCGCATTGCTGCAGGAAGTCATCGGAGGCCACGATCCGGCGGACTCGACGTCGTTGGCTGATCCCCTCGAAGGGCTGGTGGACGCGGCCAGGCACGGCGACGTCTCGGGGCTGCGCATCGGCGTCGTCAAGGAATTGGGCGGCGAGGGCTACCAGGCCGGCGTTCGCGAGCGCTTCAGCGAGTCCCTCGACCTGCTGCGCGACGCCGGCGCGGAGATCGTCGAGGTCTCCTGCCCCAACTTCGACTACGCCCTGGGCGCCTACTACCTGATCATGCCCTCGGAGGCCTCCAGCAACCTGGCCAAGTTCGACGGCGTCCGCTTCGGCAACCGGGTGCTTCCGGATGGACCGACCACCATCGAACGCGTGATGGGAGCGACCCGTGAGGCCGGATTCGGCGACGAGGTGAAGCGGCGCATCATCCTGGGCACCTACGCGCTCTCCGCCGGGTACTACGACGAGTACTACGGCTCGGCGCAGAAGGTGCGCACCTTGGTCCAGCGCGATTTCGAGGCGGCCTTCAAGCAGGTCGATGTGCTGATTTCACCGACGACGCCGACGACGGCCTTCCCGCTGGGGGAGAAGCTGGACGACCCGCTGGCCATGTACCTGAACGACGTCGCGACCATTCCAGCCAACCTCGCCGGTGTGCCCGGTCTGTCACTGCCCGGCGGCCTCGCGTCCGAGGATAACCTGCCGGTCGGCATCCAGCTGCTCGCGCCGGCGAAGCAGGACGCCCGGCTCTACCGGGTCGGCGCGGTGCTCGAATCGAAGCTCGAGGAAAAGTGGGGCGGCCCACTGCTCGCCCAAGCACCCGACGTCCAGCCGGTGGTCGACTCGGTGGTCGACCAAGGGAGCGCCTCGGTGGTCGACCAAGGGAGCGCCAGCGACCGCGCGGAGACCCGCGCGGAGACCCGCATGGAAGCGAGGGCCATGAGCCACACCGAAGCCACGGAAGGAAGCCGGTCATGACGACGACCGCCACAACGGAACTGATGACCTTCGACGACGCCATCGCCAAGTACGATCCGGTCCTCGGTTTCGAGGTCCACGTCGAGCTGAACACCAAGACCAAGATGTTCTCCGCCGCGCCGAACGCTTTCGGCGACGATCCGAACACCAATGTCACCCCGGTCTGCCTCGGCCTGCCGGGGGTGCTGCCCGTGGTGAACAAGCACGCGGTCGAGTACTCCATCAAGATCGGCCTGGCTCTGGGCTGCACGATCGCCGAAAGCTGCCGGTTTGCCCGGAAGAACTACTTCTACCCGGACACCCCGAAGAACTTCCAGACCTCCCAGTACGACGAGCCGATCGCCTACGACGGCGCTATCGACATCGAACTCGATGACGGCACCGTCTTCACCGTGGAGATCGAGCGCGCGCACATGGAGGAAGACGCCGGCAAGCTCACCCATATGGGCGGCACCACCGGCCGCATCCAGGGTGCCGAGTACTCGCTGGTGGACTATAACCGCTCGGGTGTTCCGCTGGTGGAGATCGTGACCAAGCCGGTCGAAGGCGTCGGCGACCGCGCCCCTGAACTGGCCAAGGCCTACGTCACCGCCATCCGGGAAATCGTCAAGAACCTGGACGTCTCCGATGCCCGGATGGAACGCGGCAATGTGCGCTGCGACGCCAACGTATCGCTGCGCCCGGTCGGACAGGAAAAGTTCGGCACCCGCTCCGAGACCAAGAACGTTAATTCGCTGCGTTCGGTCGAGCACGCCGTGCGTTTCGAGATCCAGCGCCAGGCAGCCCTGCTCGACGGCGGCGGCGAGGTGGTGCAGGAAACCCGCCACTGGCATGAAGACACACGTTCGACGACGTCGGGCCGGCCGAAGTCCGACGCCGACGATTACCGCTACTTCCCCGAGCCCGACCTGGTTCCGGTGGTGACGGACAAGGACTGGATCGAGGAACTGCGCAGCCAGCTGCCGGAGCCGCCGGCCATCCGCCGGAAGCGACTCAAGGCCGATTGGGGGTACTCGGACGAGGAATTCCGGGACGTGGTCAACGCCGGGTTGCTGGATTCGGTCGAGGAAACCATCGCTGCCGGGGCAAGCCCCGCCGTCGCCCGGAAATGGTGGATGGGCGAGGTTTCCCGCCGGGCCAAAGCCGACGACGTGGAACCGGCTGCACTGGGTGTCACGTCGGCGACGATCATAGAGCTCAACGAGCTGATCGAGGCCGGCAAGATTAACGACAAGCTGGCCCGCCAGACCCTCGACGGTGTGCTCGCCGGTGAAGGGAGCCCGTCCGAGGTGGTTGAGAAGCGCGGCCTCGCCGTCGTCTCGGACGACAGCGCCCTGCTCGAGGCAATCGACGGTGCGTTGGCCGCGCAGCCGGATGTCGCGGACAAGATCCGCGGCGGGAAAGTCCAGGCCGTCGGGGCCATCGTCGGCGGCGTGATGAAGGCGACCAAGGGTCAGGCCGACGCCGGCCGCGTCCGGGAGCTGATCCTGGAACGCCTCGACGTCCAAGCCTAAGAACCGTGGCCAATCTTCCGGCCGCGGAGGTTGAAGTCAGTGAGCAGCTGGTTCGCCGGCTGCTCACTGACCAGCACCCGGACCTGGGCGGATTACCGCTGAAGCTGCAGGCCAACGGCTGGGATAACGCGATCTACCGGCTGGGGGATGATCTCACCGTTCGTCTGCCCCGCCGGCAGCAGGCCGCCGGGCTGATCGTCAACGAACAGCACTGGCTGCCCGTTTTCGCGCAGTGGGTCAAGGTGCAGCTCCCGGTCCCCGTCCGGGTGGGCGAGCCGACGCCGTACTATCCGTGGTCGTGGTCGGTATGTCCCTGGTTCAGAGGCACGTTGGCCTCTGAAGTCCCCCGGAACGAGCGGACCGCTTTTGCCGAAGAGCTCGCCGACTTCCTCATCGCTCTGCATCGTCCGGCACCGGAACACGCGCCGGCCAACCCGGTCCGCGGAGTACCGCTGGCCACCCGCCGCGCCGCGGTCGCGCAACGGCTGGGCAGCGGCGGGCTCCCGGGCGCTGCGGATCTTGCAAAACTGTGGGACGAGTTGAGCGCCGCCCCTGATTGGTCCGGACCGCCACTGTGGCTGCACGGGGACCTGCATGCGGCCAATATTGTGTACGGCGAGGACGCGCTGAGCGCGGTGATCGATTTTGGCGACCTCACCGCCGGCGACCCGGCCACGGATTTGGCCACCGCATGGCTGACTTTCGATGCCGAGGGCCGGGGCCGCTTCCAAAACCGCGTGGGCAGGAAGGGCGTCGACGCGGACACTTGGAAACGGGCGCGAGCCTGGGCACTGTCCATGTCGACGGCGATGCTGGCCGCCTCCGACGATCATCCGGGCATGCGTGTTCTCGGTGAGGAATCGCTGGAACAGGTCTTGGGGCATAATGAGTAGAGGTCTCGCAGGAAGTCCAACGGGGCGTCGGCTGATGTGAAGCGGCGCCGTCGAAGGGTGGGTACTGTGGTCGAAACGACCAGTCATCATGGCATCCAGGTGCTGACCAGCGCGGGGGCCGTTGCCGCCGGCGGTGCAGTGCTCTTTGCCGCGCTGGTCAGCTGGGAAGCGGTGCGGGCGCGCAAGACCACCGAGGCCAAGCAGAGCGATTATCTTCCCCTCGCCACGGGACGATACGACGACGGCGGCGGAGCCGGCGAACCATTGCACATGGCCGTGCTCGGCGATTCGCTGGCCGTCGGGCTCGGGGCGGAAACGCCCGACCGGACGCTGGGAGCCTTACTGGCGCAAGGGCTGTCCCATGTATCCGGCCGGCCCGTGCAGCTGAACAATGTGGCAGTGGTTGGAGCGAGGTCGTCTGGACTGCCGGGCCAATTCGCCACGTTGATGCAGCAGGGGAATCGCTTTGACGTGGCGCTGATCGTCATCGGGGGCAACGATATAGTCAATCTGGTCCGGCCCCGTGATGCCGGGCGCCATCTGGCGTCGGTGGTGCATCAGCTTCGGAGCATCGGATGCGAGGTGGTGGTGGCGTCCTGCCCGAACATGGGCACTGTCCGGCCATTGGTGCAGCCACTGCGGACCTACGCATACTGGGCGAGCAGGCTGCTGACCACCACCCAGACCATTGTGGTGCTGCGTGCCGGTGGACGTACCGTCTCGTTGGCCGACCTGCTGGGGCCGATGTTCTGGCGGCAACCGAAGGTGATGTTCTCGTCCGACCACTTCCATCCGTCATCGCTGGGGTATGCGCGGGCCGCCGACGTGCTGCTGCCCAGTATTTGTGCGGCAGCGGGGCAGCGGACCCGCAAGGAGGTTACGGTTCCACACCGGGTGCACCGGCGCGGTCGCCGCCATCCACTGGCGTGGCTGGCGTTTCGTGCCTCGCGCTACGCCGGCAACGAGGTCAGCGCGAAGCCGGGTCGGGACGACGACCGCGTGACGATCGGACGCAGGCTGTTCAAGCGACTGCCGCTTCCGATTGGCCAGTCGGCAGCCAACGGGGGACCCGGCGGAGTGAGCGACTTCCGGTCCACAGGGGAGCCTGCGCCGTATTATCCACCGTCATGATCGGTCGTGCCCGGTCTTAGCAGCCTGCCCGATGCCTGGGTGTAGGCCAATACGGCTAACAATTGCATGTTAGTCATATATTCGTCGCATGTGGCTTGTTTATAGATTCAATGGCGTGCATACTCAGAATATGACACAAATATCCCAGGAGGTGGCAACAGCAGAAGTTGTCGCCACAGAGAACGGGCGCCTGACCATCCCGGCGCACGTGCGGCGCGCCGCAGGCATCGAGCCCGGACAACGGCTAGTTGTGTATGTCGAAGATGGCAGGGTGATGATCGAGGGGCAAACCCAATTGGCGGCACGCATTCGCCGCGACGTCATGGCTTGCTGGCGTGGCGAAGGCTCAGCCGTCGATGAGCTGATTGCCGAACGACGCGCCGAGTTTGCCGCAGAAGAGGCGGAGGAGAATCGATAGTGGCGGCGGTTCTGGATACTTCTGCAGTGCTGGCTTGGATCCACGCGGAATCCGGTGCAGACGTTGTGGATCCTTTGTTATCTCATGCAGTGATGTCCTCCGTGAATTGGTCTGAGTTGGCGCAGAAGCTGCAGCAGCATGGGGTCGGACCGCATCAGGTCAGCAGTCGCCTCCAGGCTCTTGGAATTGTGGTGGAGGCCTTTACCCCCGAGGACGCATTGAACGCAGCGGAACTTTGGCCGTCGACCCGTAGGTTTGGATTGTCTCTGGGCGATCGGGCCTGCCTCGCGTTGGCCCAACGGCTGAAGTTGCCGGTGGTGACTGCCGATCAGGCATGGACACGTTTTGAGTTTGGTCCGGGAGTGCGGCTCATCCGCTGATCACGTGCTGGAACTGGCGCCGGCCGCCCTATTCGGGAATCATCGAATGCATAACTGTTCGGCCTGTGCTTTTTCACTGAGCTCTCCGACGTTACCTTTCGAGGGGCCACGCTGCTGTGCGGCGGTCGATGCCGAGTGTGGCGATGAGGTCTTCATGAAGCTCGAACCAGACGCGATGGCAGGAATCGACGTCGGTACGGTCGACCCAGCCGCCATCGCCTGCTTGAGCGCGTTGCAGGGCCGCGGTGAATCGTGTGTCGTATCCCTGAAACCGGGTGAGGATGTCTGCGAGTCGTCTGGCGAGCGGAGTGAGAGCGCGGTCGATGGTGGCGAGTTCGTCGAGGACGCAGGCATCCCACACGGGATCTGAGTGATCGTTCGCGGCGAGTCGGTCACCGGGCACAGGGTGCAGCTGCCAGTCGGTGCAGGCCTGTTGGAGGCGGGCGTTCAGCGGGAGGAACCCGCGGTGGATCGCGCGGATTTCATCGTCACCGCCGCCGGCGGCGGCGAGTTCGTCTCGCAACTGCCGCTCGTTCTCGGTCCGGCCCATCCCGGTCAATGACCAGCCGCCGATGTCGGCGAAGGCGGCATGTTGCACCCAGCCGCGCGCTTCGGCGTCGCGCAGTATTCCGGCTGTTTCCGCGGGGTCGAGCCCAAAGCGGTGAGCGATCACCTGGGTGTCGGCGAACCCCGTGATGCGGACGGCGTGCAGGACCAGCAGCCCGGTCGGGGAGGCCCGGGTCATGAGTCGGAGCCTTGTCGCTCTGCAAGCCGGTTGTAGTGCTGCTGGCACGCCTGCGGGGAGTTGAATCCCATCGCCTCGGCTATCTGCGCCCAGGTCAGGCCGGCGCTGCGGGCGGTGAACAGCAGCCCGGATTCGAGGCCCTCGGCCTCGGCGCGTGCTGCGGGCAGCAGCGCAAGCGCGTGCAGGAGGTCTTCCGGAGGGAGGGCTGCCGAGCGCCACAGGGCGAACTGCGCGAGGTCCATCGCCGACGGCGGCACTGGCGCGGGTCGCCAGGGACGAGCATCAAGTTCTTCGGCCCCCAGGCCCAACAGTCGATCCGTGGCGTCCTGCTGACGGCCGGCGAGGGCGTGATCGTCGTGCGCGGCTTGGGCGATGTCGTACTTGCGTGGCATGCCACTATGGTGCACAATCAACAGAACGTTGTCAACGGTTCGTTGAAAGGTGTGGGAATGGTGGTGGCTCTGCACGATGCCGTGGCGGAGACCTGCGGTGCGAAGGCGGCGGCGCTGGGGGAGCTGCGCCGCGCCGGCTTGCCGGTGCCCGACGGGTTCGTTATCGGGTTCGACGCGTACCGCGCCGCGTTCAATGGCTTGGATATCACCTCATCGAACAACGGGCGGAACGAATCTGGCGCGGCGCAACTGATGATCGGAACCCGCGCGCTTCGTCCCGACTTGCTCGAAGCCGTAGCGCGCGGGCTCGACGTGCTTGCTAACCCGCCGGTGGCTGTGCGGTCTTCGGCGGCCGACGAGGACGCTGCCGGTGCATCGGCGGCCGGCCAGCATGAGAGCATCCTTGCGGCGCAGGGCATCGATGAAGTCGTTGACGCCGTCCGTATCTGCTGGGCCTCGCTGCACTCGGCACGCGCCAACGACTATCGCAGCGGCCCCGGCCATCACTGGTCGTCGGGGGACTCGGCGATGGCTGTCCTCATCCAACGTCTGGTGGATGCCGATACCTCCGGGGTGATGTTCACCGCTGCCGGGCCCGAGGGCGGGACCGAAATCGAGGCGTCCTGGGGGCTGGGCCTCAGCGTCGTCGGAGGCACCGTCACCCCCGACGCCTATCGCGTCGCCGCCGACGGAGCGGTCGCCTGCGTCATCGGAGAAAAGCGGACCCGCCTGGACCGGCACGGCAGGCAGGTGGCTATCAGCAGCGTGTCCGGCCCCGTGCGAACCCGGCCGACGCTCGACGACGCGACCGTCCTGCGGCTTGCCCGGTACGGGACGGAAATCGCCGACATGCTCGGCGGAGCGCAGGACATTGAGTGGGCGATCGCGGACGGCAATATTTGGATCCTGCAAGCCCGGCCGGTCACGGCCGCTCCGCCGTCGCCACCACCGTCCGAGACCTCGGCCACGCCGTCGGCCGCTCTGACCGGGACACCGGGCAGCCACGGGAGCGCCACTGGCACCGCGCGGATCGTCCGTGGCCCCGATGACTTCTCCCGCGTGCACCCGGGCGACATCCTGGTATGCCCCAGCACCGACCCATCCTGGACACCCCTGCTGCGCTTCGCCGCCGGCGTCGTTACCGAAACCGGTGGCATCCTCTCCCACGCGGCGATCGTCGCCCGGGAGTACCGCATCCCCGCTGTTCTCGGGACCCGCAACGCGACCAGCCGAATCCGCGACGGCACCGCCATCATCGTCGACGGCACCACGGGAACCATTAAGACAACAAGCACCTGATCCGGAAGGAACCGCGATACCTCATGGGAATCCGACATCTCTACCTCGCCCGCCATGGTGCTGCCGACGCGTTCGGCGAACCCACCGACACCGGACGCCGACAGGCGAACCTGCTGGGAAAACGGCTCGCCACTGTCCCCGTCGAAGCCGTGTGGCACTCACCGCTTCACCGCGCTACCGCCAGCGCGCACGAAGTCGCCCGTCATCTACCGGACGCGACCGTGGCCGAGGCAGCTGAACTCATCGACCACGTCCCCTACGTTCCCAGCGCGGCCGAGACACCACCGTCCTGGATCGGATTCTTCGACGGCTACGACGAGGCTGAGGCCGCGGCGGGGCACCGGATCGCGCAATCCTTGTCCGCCCGATTCGCGACACCCTCCGATCCATCACAGAGCGAGGACACCCACGAGGTACTCATCACGCATGACTATCCCATCGCTTGGCTCGTGCGCCACGCTCTGGACGCTCCGCCTGCCCGGTGGCTCGGTCTCAACAGCTCCAACACCGCACTCACCGTCATCGCATACCGCCCCAACCTGCCTCCCACGATGGTGATGTTCAACGACATGACCCACCTGCCCGCCGACTTGCGCTGGACCGGATTCCCCAACACGCCAGTGCCGTAACGATCACAATCAGTTGCTCGAGCCTGGACGGGCACGGCCGGCCCACAGGTCACTTAGTTGAGAAGGCCGAGTTGATTAAGATCCTGCCGCAGTTGATCCGCTCCCACGAACTGCAGGGCCACTAATCCCAGCGATTGGGCGGCCTCCACGTTCGAGACCGAGTCATCGATGAAGACCGTTGCCTGCGGCTGCAGTGCGTAGGTCGATACCAGGCGGCGGAAGATCTCCGGATCCGGTTTTGCCACGCCTTCTTTGCCGGAGACCATCACCGCCTCCATCCGATTAATCACCGGCGCGGCCACCGGGGCACAGTCGAAGGTCTCGGCTGACCAGTTGGTCAATCCCAGGAGCCGGACTCCCTCGGCGTGCAGGTCTTCAATAATCCCGGCAGTTCCTGGAATCGGCCCGGTAAGGGCTTTGTCGAAGCTGTGGAAATATTCTCTGACCAGATCACCATAATGCGGGTTCTTACCGCCAGCGATAGCGGACACCTCGGCAACGGGCATTCCAGCGTCCGCCAGGCGGTTCAGTCCGAAGAAATCCGCGGCCTCGGTGAACTCTTCCCACTCGGGACGACTCAGCCGGTCCGCAAGCGGGCCAAAAGGATCCCATCCAACAACTACATTACCCAAGTCAAAGACAACGGCGCTGGGATTTTCCATCGGCGGCTGAAGCATGTTCCACAGTCTAAGCCACCTCAATGTGGGCACGGCCCTTGACAGTGACGTCACGTCACACCTGCATGATGGGGGTATGAAGGTAAAGGAGCTCGCGGACTTGGCACGCACGACCGTGCGCACGGTCCGCTACTACCACCAGATCAATCTATTACCGCTGCCGGAAACCCGTCACGGCTGGCGCGACTATGGCTTCGCCCATGTTGCCCGGCTGATGCGTGTGCGCTGGCTGGTGGACTCCGGCGTTCCGCTGGCACAGGTGAAGGAGCTCATCGCCGCGGAGACGCAGAACCCGGCCCGGAGCAGCGTCGCGGCGGACCTGCGGGCCACGCTGGAGGGCGTCGACCGGCAGCTGGACGATCTCAGGGCCCGGCGAGCCCAGCTGGCCACGTTGCTGCAGACCGCGGAATCGGGCCGGCCGTTGACCCCGGTGCCCGAACCGCTGGCACGCTTCTACGCTGACCTGCTGGACCTGGCGCCGGACGAACGGGCCCGGGGCATGATCCAAGCTGAAGCGGACCTGGTTGAAATGGCCTGCTATCGGATGGAGCTGCCGCCAATCGTCTGCGAGGTCATTGACCGCATCACCAAGGACGACCTCGACGAGGCCGTGGAGATGATCGCCGGGTTCCAACGGGTGGCGGACAACCAGCCGCCGGACGCGGAGGACCAGATCCGGGCGCTCGCCGCCTGGGGCGGGGAGTTCGCCCGGCGTGTGGCTCCCGAGCTGCTGGCCGCCATGGGCGACATGCTCACGGATGGACGTCACGCCTGGACCTGGCGGATCTTTGCCCTCGTTTACCCGGGCAGCTACTACCCGGGCGCCTACTTCACTCTCTACGTCGAAACGCTCGCCGAAGAGCTGGGGATCCCGCTGTCGGCCGAAGATCGCCGGGCGCTGGCCGAATCGGCGCGCGAAGAGAACCAGAAACACCTACACCAACTCAGCCGGAAGGCAACGACATGAGCCACGCCATGAGCGCAGAGCAGAGCATTCCCCAGAGCAGTTCCCCGGACCACCCCGCCGCTCACCCGGTCCAGGTGGAGGGACTGACCAAGAAGTTTGGGTCCTTTGCCGCCGTCGACGGGCTGGACCTGGAGGTCTCGGCCGGGTCGGTCCATGGTTTCCTGGGCCCGAACGGGGCCGGCAAGTCGACCACGATGCGGGTGCTGCTGGGGCTCTACAAACCGTCAGCAGGCAGGGTGCGGGTCCTCGGGAAAGACCCCGCCACGCACCCGGCCGAGGCCACCCGGAACGTCTCCGCGGTTCCCGGCGACGTCAGCCTCTGGCCGAACCTCACGGGCCGCCAGGCGCTCGACGTCCTCGCCGGACTGCGCGGCCGCTACGACCGCACGCGCGAGGCCGGGCTGATCGAGCGGTTCGGTCTGGACCCGTCCAAGAAGATCCGCACCTACTCCACGGGCAACCGGCAGAAGGTGATGCTGGTGGCCGCCTTCGCCGCCCGCACGGACCTGCTGCTGCTCGACGAGCCCACTGCCGGCCTGGATCCGCTCATGGAGCGGGAGTTCGGCCACTGCGTGCGCCAGGCCGTTGACGATGGCCGGACGATCCTGCTCTCCAGCCATATCCTCTCCGAGGTCGAGGAGCTGTGCTCATCCGTTACGATCATCCGGGACGGCCGGCTCGTCGAGTCCGGCCGGCTGGCCGCCATGCGCCACCTCGCCGCCTCCGGGATCGAGGCCACCGTGCCCGTCGAGCGCGCCGACGATATCGCGGCCCGGCTGGCCGCGTACGGCATGGCCGCGGACCACGACGGCGGTGCTGCCGATGGTGTGATCCGGGTAGCCGGGTCGGTGGACCGCCAAAACGTGCCGGAGGTGCTCGGCACCCTTGCCGCATCCGGGGCCCGGGACATCACTTCGGTGCCGGCGTCGCTGGAGGACCTCTTCATGCGCCACTACGAGGTGGTGTCATGATGGGCACACCCGCTGCTGTGCAGACCAGGCCGCGACACCGCCAGGATGTGCCCGCCGCCACAGGAACCGGGACCGCGGGCCAGTACCGCAGGCTGGTGGCTCTGGTGCTGCGGCGGCACTGGACACAGTTGCTGGCATGGTTGATCCCGCTGCTGGCCCTGGTGGCTGTGACCGCTCCGTCCTACGCCGAGTTATATCCGGACCTGGCGCAGCGGACCGTGCTGGTCGAGTCCCTGCGCGCCAACACAGCCACCGCCGTGCTGTACGGCCCGTTGCCGGATCCGGGGACGCTGGGTCAATTACTCGTCTGGGAAACCGGGACCTACGTACTCATCGTCGGCGCCGTGATGGCCTTGCTGCTCGCGGTCACGTTGGTGCGCCGTCCCGAAGACGCCGGCACCCTGGCCGTCGTCCGATCCACCGGCACGGCACCCTGGCTGCCGGTGGCGGCATCGTTCACGGTGCTGATCGGCCAGTGCCTGGCGCTCGGCGCCGGCACCGCGCTGATCCTATGGGGCCAGGCGCAGGTGAACCAGGAACTCACCACCGCCGGCGCCTTCACATTCGGCGCCGTGGTGGCCGCGGTCTCGGGCGCGTTTGCCCTGCTGGCCACGGTGATGTGCCAGCTTGCCCCGGACGGCCCGGTGGCCCGCTCCTGGTCACTGCTGATCCTGGGTATCGCGTTCCTGGCCCGGGCAGTGCCCAACGCCGGGGCCACTCTCGACGATGCCGGCGCCGCGCCGGTGACGTGGCTGCACTGGGTTTCGCCCCTGGGGTGGGTGCAGGTGGTTGCCCCCTATACCCGGGACCGGGCGTGGCCGTTCTGGGTCTTCGGGGCAGTGCTCCTGCTGTTGTTGGTGCTGTCGTTGTGGTTGGCCTCGAAGCGGGAATACCAGGCCGGGATCATTGCCCGCCGCAGGGGACACGACCGCGGGCTGCGGGTATCGTCCGGATTCGGCTTGGCGCGGCGCCGGGGGATGGGTTCGGCGATCGGCTGGACGGTGGCCGTGGTGGCCCTCGGCGCCCTGTTCGGCGGCATGAGCTCCGGGCTGCTGGACCTGCTGACAGGCTCGGACGTCACCGCTCAACTCGTGCGCCGGATGATGGGCGACGCCTCTGTGACCTCCATGTACTTCCAGATGGTCACTCTCATTGCCGGGATCTTCGTTGCCGTCTACGCGGTTGGCTCAGTGATGCGGGTCCGTGCCGACGAGTCCGCGGGGTTGCTGGAGGCCGAGCTGGTCACTGGCCGGCGCCGCTGGGAGCCGCTGGTGGCTGCCTGGGTTGCCGCCGTCGTCGGCAGCGCAGTGATGCTGCTGCTGGCCGGCCTGGTCACGGCCGGGATCACGGCGCAAGAACTCGGCGGGCAGGCGGACGCCGGGCGGATCATAGGTTATTTCCTGCTCCAGTGGCCCGCGGCCGTGTGCCTGGCCGGCGCCACCGCACTGCTGATCGGACTGCGGCCGCAGCTGGCGTGGATCGGCTGGGCGCTGGTCGCCGTAACCGCCAGCATGACCTGGTTCGGCAGCTTGTTGGAACCGCCTGGGTGGCTGATGGACCTGATGGTGTTCAATCATGTCCCCGACCTGGCCGGCGATGACCCGGTGTACTGGCCGCTTGCGGTGCTGGCCGGAATCGGCGTGGCGGCCGTGTTGCTTGCCGTGCCGTCCATGCAACGGCGGGACATCCGGCGATAGCGACTCTTGATACCGTAGAGCGGCGGGCAACGACGCCCGAGGGTGATACGGAAGGGAAGTATCAGTGAAAGCGCTTTACAAGTCCGCGGCACAGCCTGGGTTCGAATTGGTGGACCGGCCGGAGCCGGAGCCCGGGTTCGGCGAGGTGAAGATCCGGGTGTTGACCACCGGTGTGTGCGGAACCGACCTGCACATTCAATCGTGGGACAGCTGGGCGCAGAACACCATCAAGGCTCCGCTGATTCCCGGGCACGAGTTCTATGGTGAGGTCGTGACCACCGGAGAGGGCGTCACCAATACCAAGGTCGGCGACCGGGTCTCCGGTGAGGGCCATGTGGTGTGCGGGATGTGCCGCAATTGCCGTGCCGGGCGCCGTCAGCTGTGTATTCATACCGTCAGCGTCGGGGTGCAGCGTGATGGGGCGTTTGCCGAATACGTGGTGATTCCCGAGACCAATGCGTGGGTGCAGAACGAGACAATCACACCCGCGCTGGGCGCGGTGTTCGACCCGCTGGGCAACGCAGTGCACACGGCGTTGAAATTCCCGCTGGTGGGCGAGGATGTGCTGATCACCGGCGCCGGACCGATCGGACTGATGGCTGCCGCCGTCGTCCGCCATGTGGGCGCGCGCTACATTGTGATCACCGACGTGTCCGAACCGCGGCTGCAACTGGCTCAATCGATGGGTGTCGACTTGTCTATTGATGTCTCCAGCACGAAGATCCACGGTGCGCAGCAGTCGATGGGGATGGCTGAAGGGTTCGACGTCGGACTCGAGATGAGCGGGCACCGAACCGCACTGCCGGAAATGATCGCCAACATGAACCATGGCGGGCGGATCGCGATGCTGGGGCTGCCGGCGTCGTCGATTGATATTGACTGGGCCACCGTCGTCACCCACATGCTGACCCTGCAGGGTATTTATGGCAGGGAAATGTACGAAACGTGGTACGCGATGAGCGCGATGCTGCAGACCAATGAGTGGCTCTACGACGCGATTTCGTCCGTCATTACCGACCAGCTGCCGGCGGCCGACTGGGAGCAGGGCTTTGAAGCGGCCCGCGATGGCGCCGGCGGCAAGGTTGTGCTCGACTGGACACAGGTTTAACGAAGGAGAACAACGTGTATTCGACGATGCAGGCCGAACTTCAGGACGAACTTGATGACATCCGCCAGGCCGGGTTGTTCAAGGCGGAGCGAAGCATCAGTTCCCCGCAGTCCAGCCATGTCCAAGCGGCGCTGCCGGGCTCCGAACCGGCCGAGGTGCTCAACTTCTGCGCGAACAACTATCTGGGGCTGGCCGGCCACCCGGAGATCATTGCCGCCGCGAAAGAAGCGATGGACGAACGTGGCTTCGGGATGGCCAGCGTGCGGTTCATCTGCGGCACCGGGGACCAGCACTTGCTGCTCGAACGCCGGGTGTCCGACTTCCTCGGCACTGACGACACCATCTTGTTCTCGTCGTGCTTCGATGCCAATGGCGGCGTCTTCGAACCGCTGTTCGGCCCGGACGACGCGGTCATCTCCGACGCCTTGAACCATGCCTCCCTGATCGACGGCATCCGGCTGTGCAAGGCGAAGCGGTACCGCTACCGGAACCGTGACATGGCGGACCTGGAAGCCCAGCTGCAGGCGGCCGGCGAGCAGGAACGCACCGATGGTTCCACCGGGGCTCGCCGGAAGATCATCGTCACCGACGGTGTCTTTTCCATGGACGGCTACCTGGCACCATTGCGCCGGATCTGCGCACTGGCCGACCGGTACGACGCACTGGTGATGGTGGACGACTCGCACGCGGTCGGTTTCATGGGCAAGACCGGGGCGGGAACGCCCGAACATGCCGGGGTCTCCGACCGGGTGGATATCTACACCGGCACGTTCGGCAAGGCACTCGGCGGCGCGTCCGGCGGGTACGTGGCCGGCCGGGCCGAAATCGTGGCCATGCTGCGGCAAAAGGCACGTCCCTACCTGTTCTCCAACAGCCTGGCGCCGTCCATCGTGGCCGCGACGCTGAAAGCCCTCGAACTGGTGTCGGGCAGCGGCCAATTGCGGGACAAGCTCCAGCAGAACGCCGCGCACTTCCGCCGGCGGATGGCCGAAGAGAATTTCGAGCTGCTCGAGGGCGAGCATGCCATCATCCCGGTGATGTTCGGCGACGCCGTGCGGGCCGGGCGGATCGCTGACGAGATGCTCTCCAACGGGGTGTATGTGACGGCCTTCAGCTACCCGGTGGTTCCCAAGGAGGCGGCCCGCATCCGGGTGCAGCTATCCGCGGCCCACAGCGCCGAGGATATTGAAACCTGTGTGCGGGCCTTCGTGGCCAGCCGTGATGCGCTACGCACGGTGGGCCGGGCGTAGTCCGCGTCCATCGTCAGCGGTCCATCGTCAGCGGCGCGATATAGCATGGCTGGATGGCGCAAAGTTGTGACGTGCTCATTGTTGGTGGCGGCATCGCCGGCCTCTCTCTGGCTGCCCGGCTGGGCAATGACATGCAGGTGGCGGTGGTCGAGGCGGAGAGTGCACTCGCGTACCACGCCTCATCCCGCTCGGCCCGGCAGCTGCAGCCCAGCCACGGTCCGCTGCCGATCCGGACCCTGACCGGGCGGACGATCGCCGCCGTGGAGGATATTTCCGCGCACATCGGCCGGCGCATCCTCAACGACAGGCCGCTGATCTTCACAGGCACCGAGGACGACGTCGCCGCGAGACTCGCAGCCAGCGACGTGTTGCAGCGGATATCCGTCGACGAAGCGCTAAGCCGCAGCCCGGAGCTGAGACCGGAAGCAGTGCAGGCTGCCGCCCTGGACGATTCCGCGCTGCAGGTCGAGGCCGATGTGCTGCTCGATTACTATCGGGACCAGGCGCTTGGCGCCGGGGTGCAGATTCATTGCAACGCTCCCGTGCACACGGCGCAACAGGTGTCGGCCGGATGGACCGTCGGGGCAGGGGAGGAAGCCTTCCACGCCGGGACGGTGGTAAACGCCGCCGGTGCCTGGGCCGACCCGCTGGCAATCATCTTCGGCGTCCGGATCCTCGGCCTGGAGCCGTACCGCCGGACAGCCGCCGTCGTCGATACCTCCCGGCCGGTGGCCGAAGACGGGCACATGATCCGGGGCGCCGACGGCAGCTTCTACTACCGTCCCGAGGGTACACAATTGCTCATCTCGCCCTGCGAAACCGTCGCCAGCCAGGCTGAAGACGCCCAACCCATCACGGCGGACGTCGACCGGCTCGTGGAGCGGATCAACTCCGCCACCACGTTCTCAATCAAAAATATCGTCCGGTCGTGGACAGGCCTGCGCACTGAACCGGGCGACGGGCTGCCGATGGTGGGGTATGACGAAGAGGCGCCGGATTTCTTCTGGCTGGCCGGCCAGGGAGGTTATGGGATCCAGACGTCGTGGGCGATGGCCGACCTCGCCGCGTCCCTGATCACCGGATCGACGACGGACGCCGACCCGGTGGCGAAGGCCTTGTCACCGCTGCGCTAGGGCAGTGGCGAAATGTGCCGGGGACCGGACGAGCTGCGATGTGGGACTTTGCATCGCCGGACCCGCCACAGCCCTACGACAGCTCAGAGCCGATGGCTTCTTCTGCCGTCGTGAGCGCATCGCCGGATTCGACCAGCTTCCGCACCGCCTCGATTTCGGGGGCCAGGTAACGGTCGGTTCCAGGGGCGGGAACGACTGTCCGGATCAGCTTCCGCACCGCCGTCGTCGCCGGGGCAGTCTTGGCCTGTTCCACGCCGCCGTCGCGCATGTCCAACGCACGAGCCGAGGTGAGCAGCTCCACGGCCAGCACCCGCGACAATCCGTCGATGGCGCGGCGCAGCTTGAGTCCGGCGCTCCAGCCCATGGAGACGTGGTCTTCCTGCATCGCCGAAGACGGAATGGAATCCGCCGATGCGGGCGCCGCCAGCCGCTTCAGCTCCGAGACGATGCCGGCCTGGGTGTATTGGGCGATCATGTGGCCGGAGTCGACCCCGGGATCGTCGGCGAGGAAGGCATTCAGTCCGTGGTTCCGGGCGGGATCGAGGAACCGGTCGGTCCGCCGCTCGCTCATCGAGGCCAGGTCCGCCACGGCGATGGCCAGGAAGTCCAACACGTACCCGACCGGCGCGCCGTGGAAGTTGCCGTTCGATTCAATCCGGCCATCCAGCGTCACGACCGGGTTGTCCACGGCCGAATCGAGTTCGTATCCGGCGACGGATTCGGCATGGGCCAGCGTAGCGCGGGCGGCGCCGTGGACCTGCGGCGCGCACCGGACCGAGTAGGCGTCCTGTACCCGGGTGAAGCTCCGCTTTCCGTCTTCGCCTGACTGCCGGGTGCCGATCAGCGGCGATTCACCGAGGACGGAACGGATGTTCGCCGCGGATGCTCCCTGGCCGGGATGCGGGCGGAGCTGATTCAGGTCTTCGGCGAACACCGCGTCGGTGCCCAGCAACCCCTCGACTGTCATGGCGGCCGAGATATCGGCGATTTTGAGCAGGCGGTGCAGGTCGGATGAGGCCATCAGCAGCATGCCCAGCATCCCGTCGGTGCCGTTGATCAGCGCCAGCCCTTCCTTCTCCCGCAACTCCACCGGGCTCAACCCGGCGGCGGCGAGCGCGTCTCCGGCGTTCATCAGCTCGCCGGCGCGGTTGCGGACTTCGCCTTCGCCCATCAGCGCCAGCGCGCAGTGGGACAGCGGTGCCAGGTCCCCGGAGCAACCCAGGCTGCCGTATTCGCGGACGACGGGAGTGATGCCGGCGTTGAGGATTCCGGCATAGGCCTGCGCGGTCGAGGGGCGGACACCGGTGCGGCCGGTGGCAAGGGTGGACAGCCGCAGCAGCATCAGTCCGCGGATAATTTCCCGATCCACCTCGGCGCCGCTGCTGGCCGCGTGGCTGCGGATCAACGACCGCTGCAGCTGGGCGCGCATGTCGACGGGGACGTGTTTGGTGGCCAGCGCGCCGAAGCCGGTGGAGACACCGTAGTGCGGCTGGTCGTCGTCGACCATTGATTCGATCACGTCGCGCGATTCGGTCATGGCGCGAACTGATTCGTCGGTGATTCTGATCTGCGCGTCGTCCCTGGTGACGGCGACGACGTCGTCGGCGGCCAGCGGCCCGACGGATACTTCAACGGTGCTGGTGGTGGTTCCGGTCATATGTGCTCCTCGTTCCGAATGCCGACGGCGTTGCCGGGTTGCTCTTGCCAAACAATGAAATTAGCGTTTTACTAAGTGAAATACATTTTGCGCTGAAGTTCAAGAAGCTGAGGCGAATTGGCACCGTGCCGCTGGTAGGAGGAACTCATGGCCGACACATCAACCCGCACCGTGGAGCGGGCGCTGTCACTGTTGGGCGCGGTGTGCGACGGCGGTTCGCTCACCCTGGCCGAAGCGTCCAGGCAAGCCGAACTGTCCGCCAGTACGGCGTTGCGTCTGTTGCGCACGCTGGAAACGGCCGGCTTTGTGCGGAAGGACGACGACGGCTACCGGCCCGGGATGCGGATCGTTCAACTGGGTGCCGCGGCGCTGAGCCATGAATCACTTATCGCGCTGGCCGCCGAACCGATGAAGCGGCTGGTGGCGAAAACCGGCGAATCCTCCTACCTCAACGTTCCGTCCCGGAAAATGCCGGAAGGCGAAGAGACCGGAATCTATATCGCCATCGAAGAAGGAACGCACTCGGTGCGGCACACCAGCTGGGTGGGCCGCAGCATCCCGTTGCACGGCACCGCCGCCGGCGAAATCCTGCACGGGGCGATCCCCGACGACGGGTACGTCGTCGTCAGCAACGGGGTGGAACCCGACGTCACCGCCATCGCAGCGCCCATCGTGATGGGCTCGCGGGTGGTGGCCGCCCTGAGCGTCGTCGCGCCGAGTTACCGGATCAGCGACGACGACGCCGCCGCCATCGGCCGCCTGGTCGCCGACGAAGCGCAAACCATCATGGACCAGCACGCGGCCCCGGCCGCGTAGCCGAGTACGTATCAAACAACAGCAGCCCAAGAGACACACGAAAGGTACTAAGAATCATGCAGGGAGCACGCGAAGTACGCGCGGCCCGGGGCACCGAGCTGCGCGCCAGGAGCTGGCAGACCGAAGCGCCGATGCGGATGCTGATGAACAACCTGGACCCGGAGGTCGCCGAGCGGCCCGACGACCTGGTGGTATACGGCGGAACCGGACGTGCGGCGCGCAACTGGGAAGCCTTCGACGGCATCGTCAAGGCGTTGGAAACGCTTGACGACGACGAGACGCTGCTGGTCCAGTCCGGCAAGCCCGTCGGCGCCTTCCGGACCCACAAGTGGGCGCCGCGGGTGCTGCTGGCCAACTCCAACCTGGTGGGGGACTGGGCAACGTGGCCCGAGTTCCGCCGGCTCGAGGCAGAAGGTCTGATGATGTACGGGCAGATGACCGCCGGATCCTGGATCTACATCGGCACCCAGGGCATCCTGCAGGGCACCTTCGAAACCTTCGCCGCCGTCGCCGCTAAACGGTTCAACGGGTCCCTGGCCGGGACGTTGACGGTGACGGGTGGCTGCGGCGGCATGGGCGGGGCCCAGCCGTTGGCCGTCACGCTCAACGGTGGCGTGGTGCTGATGATCGACGTCGATGAGACCCGGCTGCGCAGGCGCGCCTCCAAGCGGTACCTCGACGTCGTCAGTGCTGACCTGGACGAGGCGCTGGCCAAGGTGCGCCAGGCGAAGGAATCCCGGACGGCGTTGTCCGTCGGGCTGGTCGGCAATTGCGCCGAAATCCTGCCCGAGCTGCTCAAGCGCGGCGAGCCGGTCGATATCGTCACCGACCAGACCTCGGCCCACGACCCGCTCAGCTACCTGCCGGCCGGTATCTCTATGGAGGACTGGAAAGCTGAGGCCGAGTCGGATCCGGAAGGGTTCACCAAGAAGGCGCAGGAGTCGATGGCCACCCACGTGGAGGCGATGGTCGGGTTCGCCGACGCCGGCGCCGAAGTGTTCGACTACGGCAACTCCATCCGTGACGAAGCCCGTCAGGGCGGTTACGACCGCGCCTTCGATTTCCCCGGCTTCGTGCCGGCATACATCCGTCCGCTGTTCTGCGAGGGGCTGGGCCCGTTCCGCTGGGTGGCGCTTTCGGGAGATCCGAAGGATATTGAGGTCACCGACCAGGCGCTGATGGAACTCTTCCCGGAGAAGGAACATCTGCATACCTGGCTGAAGGCGGCGGCCGAGCACGTGGAGTTTGAGGGACTGCCGGCGCGGATCTGCTGGCTGGGCTACGGCGAGCGGGCCAAGGCCGGGGCGCTGTTCAACCGGCTCGTCGCCGAGGGCAAGGTGTCGGCGCCGATCGTGATTGGACGTGACCACCTCGATTCCGGGTCGGTGGCTTCGCCTTACCGGGAGACCGAGGGTATGGCCGATGGATCCGACGCGATCGCCGACTGGCCGCTGCTGAACGCCATGCTCAACACCGCCTCCGGGGCGACCTGGGTGTCGATCCACCATGGCGGGGGTGTCGGCATCGGCCGCTCCATCCACGCCGGGCAGGTCTCGGTCGCCGACGGTTCCGACTTGGCGGCGGAGAAGCTGGAACGGCTGCTGACCAACGATCCGGGCATGGGTGTGATCCGGCACGTCGACGCCGGCTACGACCGGGCCACCGAGGTCGCCGACGAACGCGGCGTCCGCATCCCCATGCGCGAAAAGTAAGCGGGGAAAGAATGGAAACCGTATCCCAAGTCCTTGATTCGATCGACGACGTCGGCCGGGACCCGCGGCGCGGCGGGTACAGCCGCCCGGTGTACTCGGCCGCCGAACTCGACCTGCGCAGCTGGTTCATCGAGCAGGCCCAACGCCGCGGACTCGACGTGGAGACCGATCGCAACGGCGCCATCTGGGCCTGGTGGGGATCGCCGTCGTCGTCCGGTCCCCAGGCCCTGGTCACCGGCAGCCATCTGGATTCCGTCCCCGGCGGTGGTGCCTTCGACGGGCCGCTGGGAGTCGCCTCGGCGCTCGCCGCCGTCGACAAGCTGCGCGCCCGCGGGATCACCGCCGGCGAGGGCGGCGCCCGACCGCTGGCCGTCACCGCGTTTCCGGAGGAAGAGGGCTCCCGCTTCGGCGTCGCCTGCCTCGGATCGCGGCTGATGAGCGGTGCCATCGACGCCGACCGCGCGAGGTCCCTGACGGACGCGGACGGCATCACCTTTGCCGAAGCAGCGGCCCGGCACGGCCTGGATCCGCAACACCTCGGCGCCGATCCGCAAGCCATCGACCGCGTCGGCCAGTTCGTTGAACTGCACGTCGAGCAGGGCCGCGGGCAGATCGACCTCGGACCGGCCGGCGGCGCCGAAAACTCGGTCGCCATCGGAACGTCCATTCTGGGACACGGACGCTGGAAATTCACCGTCAGGGGGCAGGGGAACCACGCCGGCACCACGCTGATGTCCGACCGCGCCGATCCCATGGTCGCCGCGGCGCAGGTCGTCCTCGCGGTGCAACGGGTCGCCGCCGGCCGGGACGACGCGCGTGCGACGATCGGCCGGCTGCAGCCACTTCCGGGAGGCACCAATGTCATCGCCTCGGCCGTTGAGATGTGGATGGACGTGCGCCACCCCGACGACTCCGTGACGGCCGCATTGGTCGAGACGATCCACGGCAAGGCGCAGATCGCCGCCGCCAACGAGGGGTGCACCGTCACCCTGACCGAGGAGTCCTACAGCAACACCGTCCATTTGGACGCCGGGCTGCAGAGCCGGTTGCATGATTTACTGCCGCAGGCACCGTCGCTGGCAACCGGGGCCGGGCACGACGCCGGTGTGCTGGCCGCCGTCGTTCCTTCAGCCATGCTCTTTGTCCGCAACCCCACCGGCATCTCGCACTCGCCCGAGGAATGGGTCGAACGCGACGATGCGGACGCTGGCGCCGACGCGTTGGCCGATGTACTGGAGGGCCTGCTGTGAGCGCGCCGCCGCCTGTGATGCTGCCCGCCGCAGTTAATGCGCATTCCCATGCCTTTCACCGGGTGTTGCGTGGCCGGACGCACACCGGGCGGGGCAGTTTCTGGAGCTGGCGCGAACAGATGTACCGGCATGCGGCCGCCCTGACGCCCGAGCTGTACGAAAAGCTGGCCACCGCCGTCTACGCGGAGATGGTCACGGCTGGCTTCAGCGCCGTCGGCGAGTTCCATTACGTCCACCATCGGCCGGATGGAACCCCGTATCCCGACCACGACATGGAGCACGCGCTGGCCCGCGCCGCCCGGAACGCCGGCATCCGCCTGACGCTGCTGGACACTTGCTACCTGAAGGGCGGAATCGGTCAGCTGCTCAGTGAGGAGCAGGCCCGGTTTGCCGACGACGACGCCGCGGACTGGCTGGCCCGGCTGGACTCGCTGCGTGCCGCGTTTGAGCGGACCTATGACCCGGCATACGTCAGTGTGGGTGCGGCAATCCACTCGGTGAGGGCCGTCGATCCGGAGTCGTTGGGCACCATTGCCGGGCAGCTGGATCCGCAGTTGCCGCTGCACGTCCACCTGTCCGAGCAGCCCGGTGAGAACCGCGCCTGTTCGGAGGCGTACGGACTCACCCCCACGGAACTGCTGGCCGAACAGGGGCTGTTGTCCCACCGGTTGTCGGCCGTGCATGCTACGCATTTGACCCAGCGCGACATCGAACTGCTCGGCGCCGCCGGAGCGAACATCGTGATGTGCCCGACGACGGAAGCGGACCTGGCCGACGGGATCGGCCCCGCCCTGGAGCTGGCCGGCGCCGGCGCGGTGATTGCGCTGGGCACCGACCAGCATGCCGTCGTCGACCCGTTGTTGGAGATGCGCGCGCTGGAGCACGGGGAGCGGCTGCGCAGCGGAGCGCGGGGGCGGTTCACGCCGTCGGAATTGGTCGCCGCGTCCAGCACCGGCGGCGCCAGGAGTCTCGCCGGCGGCGCTGGCTTGATCGCCGGCGACGCACCGCAACCCCACGAAGACCAGATTCATGTTCGATCCGACAGCGTCCGGACCATTGGGGCGGAGGGGGAACAGGTCGTGCTGGCCGCGACGGCGTCGGACGTGGAGACCGTCGTCATCGGTGGCGAGGTCGTGGGTCGCAACGGGATCCACGAATCGCTCGGCGACCCTGCCGCACTGCTGTCTGACGCGCTGAAGGAATTGGAGTAGACGATGAGCCATTTGATTACCAACATTGGCGAACTCATGACCCAGGACGGCGAGGGCACCGTGCTATCCGACGCCGCCGTCGTCATCGAAGGAGAGCGGATCAGCTGGGTCGGCCCGGCCGACCAAGCACCCGCCGCCGATACCAGCGCCGACGCCGAAGGACGGGCAGTGCTGCCGGGCTGGGTGGACTCCCACACCCACCTGGTTTTCGCCGGCGACCGGACGGAAGAGTTCGAGGCCCGGATGGCCGGCGAAAGCTACAGCGCCGGCGGCATCGCCGTCACCACCAGCGCCACCCGGCAGGCCTCCGACGAGGACCTGGGCAGGCTGCTGACCGGGCGGATCCGTGAAGCTCTCTCGCAGGGAACCACGTACCTGGAAACGAAGACCGGCTATGGGCTCAGCGTCGAGGACGAGATCCGCAGCGCCAGGATCGCAGCCGCCCAGGTCGACGAAGTGACCTACCTCGGGGCGCATCTAGTGCCCGACGGGATGGACGCCGATGAGTACCTGGACCTGGTGCGCGGGCCGATGCTCGACGGCGTGGCGCCCTATGTCCGGTGGGCCGATGTGTTCTGCGAACAGGGCGCCTTCGACGAGGGCCAGTCTCGGCGGGTGCTGGAAGCCGCGCGGGACGCGGGCCTGGGACTGCGGGTGCACGGCAACCAGTTGGGCCCCGGGCCGGGGGTGCGGCTTGCCGTGGAGATGGGAGCCGCCAGCGTGGATCACGTGAGCTATCTTCAGGACGCCGACGTCGCCGCGCTCGCCGATTCCTGGGCTGGCTGGTCCGGCGGGGGAGCACGCGGTACCGTCGCCACCTGCCTGCCCGCTTGCGACCTTTCCACCCGGCAGCCGTTGGCCCCCGGACGGGAGCTGCTCGATGCCGGTGTGCAGATCGCGCTGGCGTCCAACTGCAACCCGGGAACGTCGTACACCTCCTCGATGGCCTACTGCGTCACCACCGCCGTGCTGCAGATGAAACTCAGCATCCACGAAGCCGTCCGGGCGGCGACGTTCGGGGGAGCGCTGGCCCTGCACCGGGAGGCCGGCGAGGACCGCGATGGCGCCCGTGCGGTGGGCAGCATCGCCGTCGGGCACCGGGCGGACCTGCACATGCTCGATGCGCCGTCGGCGACTCACCTGGCGTACCGGCCAGGTATTCCGCTGACCCACCGGGTGTGGCGCGCGGGGAAAGAGTTCGACGCGCGGGCCTGATTCCACGCCGACTCTAAAACGATGTCTTTCCGATGTGCCGTCATCCCGGAGTGCTGACCGAGGCGTGTAAGGATCCGGGGTGGTGCGGATCCTAGGATGGAGAGCATGCCGTCACAGACCGTTCCATCCACCGAACCGGCCGGCCGCCGTCGTCTGTTGTTCGAAGTGCTGATTGTGCTCGGACTCTCGCTCGGGCAATCGGCGGTTTACGCCGTCGTCAATCTGCTGGACAAGCTCACCCAGGCGCCCCTGGGACAGCAGACCACGACGATGAACCCGACCTTGAACGAGCGGCCGTACTTCGACCTGGCCTTCCAGCTGCTGGACATCCTGTTTGCGCTGGTACCGGTGGCCCTGGTGCTGTTCCTGCTCACCGGACCCGGGCGGTCCGCGTTCGCCGCCATCGGGTTCACGTTCAGCCGGCCGGTCCGCGATTTCCTGTTCGGATTCGGGCTCGCGGTGGTGATCGGCGTCGGGACCATTGGTGTCTACGCCGCGGGCCGGGCGCTGGGAATCACCACGGCGATCGTGCCGGCTGCCCTCGACGAGTACTGGTGGAGTATTCCGGTGTTGATCCTCTCGGCGCTGCGGCACGCCATTGTCGAGGAAGTCATTGTCGTGGCGTACCTGTTCAACCGGTTCGCGAAATTCGGGTGGAGCACCGTGACCAGCATTGTGGTCAGCTCCCTGCTGCGCGGCAGTTACCACCTGTACCAAGGGTTCGGCCCGTTCCTTGGGAATTTCATGATGGGCCTGATCTTCGGGTACTTCTACACCAGGTACGGCCGCGTGATGCCCCTGGTGATTGCCCACGCGCTGCTCGACATCGGCGCGTTCGTCGGTTTCACCATCTTCGGCGAAGCCCTCGGACTGGCGTGAGGGGCATGATCTCCTTACCACCGACCCTCGCCCATCACCCACCGACCACCACCACGGTCCACGGTCTACGGTCTACGACCACCGTCCACGAAAAAGCTCCGCTTTGGGACATTTGACCGGCGGCGCCGCCGGCACAATGTCCCAAAGCGGAGCAGGAATCAGCGTCAACGAGTTAGGGTCACATCCCAGATGTTCCGGTGCGGATCGGGAGTGAGTCCCGCTTTCCGTAACTTCCGGGCCAACCCCATAGCCGGCTCTGCTCCGGACTGCCAGATGTCCGTCCAGAGCCATCTGGCCATTCCACGGCCAGTGGCACGCATGGCATCTTCACGGTTCTTCTCCGCTTCGAGTGCGTCCTGCGGCAATTTCCCCTTGAGGTACTTGTTTCGTGAGTACTTTACGGTCCCGTCGTATTCTCCGAGGACGCGCCCGTCTTCCCAATAGAAGTCGCTTCTGCCGATGACCCGCCCGTCTGAATCCACGACACGATACTGAAGTACTGGTTGTGGGAAGCCCATCAAGTACATATAGGCTCGGCTGACTGATTCACCAGGTGACGCCGAGCGCGGGTCGGCAAATTGGATAACCCGCCGGGCACGTTCGAACTTCGCCTTGGAACCAAGGCGATCTGCTACGGCGAGAAGGGCACTTTTCGGGATAGCAGGTAGGCCGTGCTGCTTATCAGGACGCAGGACATGATCCGCCGCCGCAACCGACTGTTCGAATGGCGCGCTGACAGCCAGATCGACGACGGTCTGGGCACGGGAAGTCAGCCGGTACCCGTCGTGCGACTGCAGGGCGTCCAGTCCCAGGTCGGGATGGCTGCGAACACCACCGCGCCGCCGTGGATGGGCTCCATCAATGACCAGAACATGAATGTCGTTGTATGTACCAAAGAAGGGGATACCCCAGAGCGCCGCTGCGGACTGGAGCGCAAAGACCCGTATATTTGCGGAGTTTCGGCTGAACGCCTCGATTCTAAGCGGGTATTGCTCCCACCACTCCAGAGCGATCCACTCTTCGGCAGGGATGTACACCCCGGACTGGACACGATACAGGTGTCCCTTTTCGGCCCGCCGCGCCAATAAACGTCGGTCCATACCCGCTCGCTCTGCGTGGCGGACGAAAATCAGGGAAGAAGCAGCCATGGAGCAATACTGCTATGGGAAGAACGACGTCGGCGCACTCGGGGCGCTGAATGTGGATGGTTTGACCGAAAGATGCCCCTGTGGAGGCCTGGACGGAACAGGATCCGATGAAAAGACTCCGCTTTGGGATATTTTACCGTCGGCGCCGCCGGTCAAATGTCCCAAAGCGGAGCAGAACCGAGTTTCGGGGCGAGCGGTGGTTTCGGGCGGCGCGGTTCCCGAGGGCGGCCCCCGCGCCGGCGGCAGGGGTCTTAGAGGTCCACGACCTTGCCGTCGGCGGTCTCGAATCGCACGGACATGATGCCGGGTGTGCCGTTCGGGGCCATCCAATCAACCTGCACGTCGTCGAGCGGGTCCTCCACGCAGGTACCCAGCCATTCCGTGACGCGTTCGGCGGAGCCGGCAATGGTCAGCCCGGTGAGCTTCACGTCGTTGCTCCGCGCATTCGACGGGTGCAGGTCCGTGTCGCCGTCCCACTTGAGCATGTAGGGGACCTGCGGATCAGCGATGAGGCCTTTGATTCCGATCTGGCGCCAGATTAATTCGCGTCCGTCGGGGAATTTGCGGTTGCCCGGGACGGATTCACGGCCGAGCCGCTTTTCGAAGGGAGCCAGGTCCTCCACGGCCACGCACCAGCCCATCCAGCCGCCGCCGGCTTCCGATCGGGCACGAACAGCCTGGCCAAAGGGGGCCTTGTCCGACGCCGGATGATCGAGCACCTCGACAACCTCGGCATAGTGCCGGTCAGTCAGGGGAAAGATCATATTCCTGGTGCCGAAACGGGGATGGACGCCGCCCTTGACGGCCTCGATACCGAGGGCTTCGGCGACTTTGTCTGCCGTAGCGGCGAGTCCATCGGGTCCACAAGCGTATGAGATGTGATCCAAGCGCATACGCTCATCTTTGCACTTTGTGAGATGTGTCTCGACTAAGGCTTGCCTAAGCACGGCCGGCGTGCTCGCTTGTTCGCGCCCGGCGGCCGTGTCCTGGCTGTCATCGTCTGGCTTTGCCCGGCGACCGCGGCCCGGGTCCGGGCTTGCTCGCACTCGGCGTGCCCGGCGCCCGGGTCCCTGGTTTATCCGTGCTATGTGTCAATTTGCGTCATACAGGTTGCCTTCCGGCCAAAGATTTCCGACACTTGAATCAGGTCATGAGTGTCAGCAGAGGACGCCTGGCCCGCTTCGCGAGCGTGGATCACCGTGTGGATTACAGCGTGGACCAGCGCGTGGACGAGGCGGATGGCGGACTCATTGCCCCGGCTTGCTGACCGGCAACCCTCCAACCGCGGTGGGGTGCCCCGGGTGAGGACCAGGCATTCAGCCACGAGGCTGGGTGCAAGCGCGGGTCGTATCTCGTGCTGGATCGCGCGTTCCGGCACGGCTATGGGCCCCGGAACCTAGGAGCCTGTAATGAGTAATAACTGGTCATTCGAAACCCGTCAGATCCACGCCGGACAGCAGCCTGACAGCACCACCGGAGCGCGTGCGCTGCCGATCTACCAGACGACGTCGTTCGTCTTCGACGATGCGCAGCAAGCCGCCGACCGGTTCGCCCTGGCCGAGTTGGGGCCGATCTACAGCCGCATTGGCAATCCCACCTCCGAGCCGGTCGAAGCCCGGGTCGCAGACCTTGAGGGCGGCGTCGGCGGGCTGCTGCTCGCTTCCGGGCAGGCCGCCACCACGTATGCCATCCTCAATGTCGCCGAGTCCGGCGATCACGTGGTCGCCAGCCCCAACCTGTATGGCGGCACGTACAACCTGCTGCAGCATACCCTGCGCAAGCTCGGCGTGGACGTCAGCTTCGTGGCGGACCCGGATGACTTGCAGCAGTGGCGCGACGCCGTCCGCCCCAATACCAAGGCCTTCTTCTCCGAATCGGTCTCCAACCCCCGCCAGGATGTGCTCGACATCGAGAGCGTCAGCGAGGTGGCCCACGACGCCGGCGTGCCGTTGATCATCGACAACACGCTGGCGACGCCGTACCTGATCCGCCCGCTGGAGTGGGGCGCGGACGTCGTCGTCCATTCCGCCACCAAGTACCTGGGCGGGCATGGAAACGCGATCGCCGGCGTGATCGTCGACGGCGGCAAGTTCGACTACACGAAGGATCCGGACAAGTTCCCCGGCTTCAACACCCCGGACCCGACGTACAACGGTCTGGTGTTCGGCCGGGACCTGGGCGAAGGCGGAGCGCTCGGCGCCAACATGTCGTATATCCTCAAGGCCCGGGTGCAGTTGCTCCGCGACCTCGGGTCGGCAGTCGCCCCGCTGAACGCATTCCTGATCGCCCAGGGACTTGAGACACTGAGCCTGCGGATCGAGCGCCACGTGGAAAACGGGCAGAAGGTCGCCGAATGGTTGGAACGCAGGGACGACGTCGAATCGGTCGCCTACGCGGGCCTGCCCTCGAGCCGCTGGTACGAGCGCGGGCGAACCTACAGCCCGAAGGGCATTCCTGCCATCATCGGTTTCGATATCAAAGGCGGCGTCGAGGCCGGCAAGCGGTTTGTGGACAGCCTGGAACTGCACTCGCACGTGGCCAACATTGGTGATGTGCGGTCGCTGGTGATCCACCCGGCGTCGACCACTCACAGCCAGCTGAACGAAGAGGAACAGGCCGCCTCCGGCGTCACTCCCGGGCTGGTCCGCCTCTCGGTCGGGCTGGAGAACGTCGAGGACATCATTGCCGACCTCGACGCCGGATTCCGGGCGGCCAAAGCCCAGTGAGTTCCCCGTCCCAACTGCGCAGCCGGAAGACTGCGCAGCCCGATAACGTCGGGTCGGCATGGCCGGACGGCGTACTGCAGCGCCTTCCGGTGGGAACGCTGCAGCTCGAGTCGGGTGCCGAACTGCCCGGCGTCGTCCTCGGTTACGAGACGTGGGGGACGCTGAACGAGGACGCATCCAACGCCGTGCTGGTGCTGCATGCCCTCACCGGAAGCGCCCACGTGAGCCGGGGTTCGTCGAACGAAGACGGCTGGTGGGAGCCCCTGGTGGGGCCCGGCCGTGCCATTGACACGGATGAGATGTTCGTCGTCGCGCCCAATATCATTGGCGGCTGCTACGGCACCACGGGGCCGTCCAGTCCGGCTCCGGACGGCGCGCCCTGGGGTTCGCGGTTTCCGCATGTGACAGTGCGGGATTCCGTCTCCGCCGAGGTTCATCTGGCCGATGCGCTGGGTATCGGGGCCTGGCATACCGTCGTCGGCGGTTCCATGGGAGGCGCCCGCGCCCTGGAGTGGGCTGCCATGCACCCTGACCGCGTCAGCCGGTGCATCTGTGTTGCGGGCTGTGCGGCCAGCACGGCCGAGCAAATCGCTTTCGCCCAGGCGCAGATCCTGGCGATCCGGCAGGATCCCAACTTCGCCGGTGGAGACTATTACGACGGCGTCGCACCGGCGGCCGGTCTCGGGCTGGCACGCCGGATCGCTCACATCACCTATCGCAGCGAGCCCGATCTTGGTGCCCGGTTCGGACGGCTGCCGCAGGATACAGAGGAACCGCTGCCGCAGGGCGACGGCGGGCGCGGACGGTACCAGGTCGAAAGCTACCTGGATTATCAGGCGGGCAAGCTGGCCGGACGGTTCGACGCCAACAGTTACATCGTGGTCACGGAGGCGCTGACCAGCCATGACCTGACTCGTGGGCGCGGTTCCATTGCGGATATCTTCGCCGGAACCGGCATCGAGTTTGTCATTGCCGCGGTTTCTTCCGACCGGTTGTATTTCCCGGCCGAATCCGAGCGGCTGGTCACCGAACTGCCGCCGGATGTGCCCGTGCGGCTGGAAATGATCGACTCGCCCTTTGGCCACGATGCGTTCCTGATTGAGGCAGCGCAGTTGTCCGACATCGTCCGCTGCTGAGCCACGGAACAGCTGCCGCCGTCCAGTGCGCCGGCGGCCGACGCCGTCCAGGTTGCTGGCAGCGGCGACGCCGTCAGGTGCCGCCGGCCTCAGTTGGAGCCGGGAGGCATTCCGCTGCCGAAGATCGGCCCTGCCTGCGGGCGCTTGGGCTGCACGCCGTCGCCGGAGGACTGATGCCGGATCCGCCGGATGACCCACGGCAGGAAGAATTCCCTGGCCCAGACCAAGTCCTCGGCCCGGGCAGCGCGCCAGTTCTTCGGCGGCAGCGGTTTGGGCCTCTGGGGATGAAGGGAGTGGACGACGGCAAGCGAGTCGAGCGCCATAATGGCAATAGTGTGATGGCCCAGCGGCGAGAAATGCAACCGGTCCCCGGCCCACATCTGCGGATCGGCCAGTTCCCGCAGCGCCCACATGTCGGCAATCACTGCGTCATGGCGGGTGGCGATCGTGCGGATATTCTCGTTGTAGATTGCCGTCTTGCCGCGCACCGCACTGAGCACTCCGGGGCTGCCGACGTCGGGCCCGGTGAACAGCACCACCGTCGCTCCCTCGCTGCTCAGGCGGCCGACGGCACCATCGAGCTTCTCGGCCAGCGCGTCGGGATCTGAGCTGGGCCGGAGGATGTCGTTGCCCCCGGCCGAAATAGTAACCAGATCGGGTTTGAGCTCCAGCGCCGGTTCGATCTGCTCGTCGATAATCTGTTGCAGCACCCGCCCTCTGATGGCGAGGTTCGCATAGGCGAAATCCTGATGGCCCCGGCTGAGCTCCTCGGCAATGCGGTCGGCCCACCCGCGGTGGCCTCCGGGGCTTTGTTCGTCAGGATCGCCGATCCCCTCGGTGAAGGAGTCGCCCACTGCGACATAGCGGCGCCAGGGGTGCGACCTCGACTCGTTCAATTCACCTTCCGCGCTGATATCGCTCCATGCATCCTGCGGGGGAGCGGTGCCACTGTCGAACATCAGTTCCTGCTCCGCGGTCGACGACGGATGGTTGGTTGAATCCTGGTCGGTAGCCATGGGGTCCTTCATATAGGGGTTACTCAAGCAATATTGCACTGGTGGCGCGACTTACGCCAACGTAACCAGGCGGCCGGCGTCCGCCGGACTGAGAAGGCGTTGCCGTCATCACCTGTATCGTCCACAGCCGCATTCGCAGCTGCGGCTCGTGCGGTGTCAAGATGGAACACATGACAGAACAGACTGTAGATGCCCCGACCGTGCTGTGGTCCAGGCCCGAAAGCGAGCGTGCCGGAACGCCGTTGCTGGTGATGTTGCACGGATATGGTTCCCACGAGCACGACCTGTTCGGCATTGTGGATTCGCTTCCGTCCGCTTTCACCGTCGCGTCCCTGCGGGCGCCGGAGCCCGCAGGTCCGGGGTTCGCCTGGTTCGGTCTGCGCACTGATATGTCCTTCTCGCTCGACGCCGTGAAAGACACCACGCGCGAGGTGGCCGAATGGATCGACAGCGTCCGTGAGCAGCACAGCAGCGTGACGTTATTCGGCTTCTCCCAGGGAATGTGCGTGGCAACCAGCCTGATACGGCACCGCCCCGCCGACTATGCGGCCGTCGTCGCGCTGTCCGGTTTCGTGGCCCGGGCCGAAGGCGAAGACAACGCCGATGGGTTCTTCGCCGATGATCAGCTGGCTGCCCGGAAGCTGCCGCTGTTCTGGGGCCGGGACCAGGAGGATCCGGTCATCCCCGCGGAGGCTGTCGAATACAGCAACGCATGGCTGCGCGAAAACACCAACCTGACCAAGGTGCTCTACTCGAACATGGGCCACGGCATTTTGCCCCAGGAATTGGCGCATGTGACCGAATTCCTCCGCTTCACAGTGCTGCCCAAGCCGGGCTAAGCACAGCCGGGGGCATCAGCGACGGAAAAGCGCCGGGACAATCAGCCGGGAATGAGCCGGGCCGTGCCGTGAGGGGTGGTGACGCTGTCGCCGTCGTGCAGCTGCCGGCCACGGCGGACTTCGAGTTCCCCATTGACGGTGACGAGTGAATCCTCGATGAGCTCCTTTGCGCCGGCTCCGTCCTCGGCGAGGTTGGCCAGCTTCAACAATTGGCCCAGGCGGATGGTGCCTTGCACGGGCACCTCTATGACGTCATCGGAATTCATGGCTCCATTCTGCCTGACTTAGGGTGGATGGGTGTCCGGACCCCGTCATATTCCACTTCCGCTTGGCCTGCCCCTGATGCTGCTGGGCGGCGCCATGCTGCCGCTGCAGGGCAGGGTCAACGGCGCCCTGGCGATACGGATCGACGACTCCCTGACGACATCGCTGATCAGCTTCTACACCGGGCTTGCCGTGATGATGTTGATCACCGTGCTGCTGCCGGCCGGTCGGGCCGGGTTTGCCCAAATCGTGCCGACACTGCGCGAACGACGTGTTCCCCGATGGTACCTGCTGGCTGGTATCAGCGGCGGGTATTTCGTGCTGATGCAGGCCGGAACCATTGCCCTGCTCGGCGTCGCCGTGTTCACGGTGGCTGTGGTGGCCGGTCAGTCGTTGAGCAGCCTGCTGGTGGACCGGATCGGTCTGGGTCCCGGTGGACGACGGCGGGTGACCGTCCCGCGCCTCGGTGGCGCCTTGCTGACGCTGGCCTCCGTGGCGATAGCGTTGTCTCCGCGGTTCGGGGGCAGCACTGACGGCGCGGCACTGATCCTGCTGGTGCTGCTGCCATTGCTGGCCGGGTTGCTCTCCAGCGCCCAGCACGCGATGAATGGCGCGGCCGCGGTGGCGTACGGAACGCCGATCACGGCCACCACACTGAATTTCCTGCTCGGCGCCGCGGTGCTGACCATCATTTGGGTCGGCCGCTGGGTGATGGTGGGCGGCACGCTCGAGTTGCCCGCCGAATGGTGGTATTACCTCGGCGGGCCGCTGGGGGCGATCTTTGTCGGGATGACCACGTTGCTGGTGCGCACTATGGGCATCCTGCTGACCAGCCTGGGGATGATTGCCGGACAGCTGTTGGGATCGCTGGCCTTGGACATCTTCGTACCGACTCCCGGAACGGTAATTGCTCCGGCCACGGTGGTGGGCACCGTGCTGACCCTGGCCGCCGTCGTCCTGGCCACCCTGCCGTGGAGGCAACCGCTCTATGCCGCCCCGGCCGTGAAACGGTCCACCACCGGCAGCGGCCCCGGCCGGTAGAGTAGAATTGAGAGCTTCGTGGGGCGTCGGCGCCCCACCTGACCTGCGACGTGCCATTCCACTGACCGCATCCAGCGGCCCAGTTGTGAGAAAAAGAAAGTGACGGCGGTAATTGCCCATGGCTTCCACAGCTTCCAAACTCGACTCGATCATCTCGCTGGCCAAGCGCCGCGGATTCGTCTTCCAGGCCGGAGAAATCTACGGCGGTTCGAGGTCGGCTTGGGACTATGGGCCACTCGGCGCCGAGCTGAAGGAAAACATCAAGCGCCAGTGGTGGCGTTCACTGGTGCAGGGCCGCGAGGACATGGTCGGCCTGGATTCCTCGATCATCCTGCCGCGGCCGGTCTGGGAAGCGTCCGGGCACGTCGAGACCTTCAAGGACCCGCTGGTGGAATGCCTGGCCTGCCACCACCGCGCACGCCACGACCACCTGGTCGAGGCCTTCGAAGCGAAAAAGGGCCGGGCACCGGAGGGCGGGATGAAGGAAATCCCGTGCCCCAACTGCGGCAACCGCGGTGAATGGACCGAGCCGCAGAACTTTTCCGGGCTGCTCAAAACCTTCCTCGGCCCGGTCGACAACGAGGAAGGCCTGCATTACCTGAGGCCGGAGACGGCGCAAGGCATCTTCGTCAACTTCAACAACGTGCTGACCACCTCGAGGAAGAAGCCGCCGTTCGGCATCGGGCAGATGGGCAAGGCCTTCCGGAACGAGATCACCCCGGGCAATTTCATCTTCCGCACCCGCGAGTTCGAGCAGATGGAAATCGAATTCTTCACCGCTCCGGCCGAGGCTGACGAATGGTTCAACACCTGGGTGGAGATCTGCTGGGACTGGTTCACCGATCTGGGGGTCAACCCGGACAACATGCGCAAATTCGATGTGCCTGAAGACGAGCGGGCGCATTACTCTGCCGGTACCATCGACCTCGAGTACCGCTTCGCTTTCCAAGGCAGCGAGTGGGGCGAGCTGATGGGCGTGGCCAACCGCACCGACTACGATCTCGGGGTGCACAGCCGGGACTCGGGCACCGAATTGGCCTACTTCGATCCGCAGACCAACGAACGGTACATCCCGTATGTGATTGAACCGTCGTTCGGTCTGACCCGGGCCATGATGGCGTTTTTGATCGACGCCTACACCGAGGACGAGGCCCCGAACACCAAGGGTGGAGTGGACAAGCGCACCGTGCTGAAGCTGGACCGCCGGCTGGCCCCGATCAAGGCCGCGGTGCTTCCCTTGAGCCGGAACGAGAAGCTCTCGCCGCAGGCGAAGGAACTGGCAGCGAAGCTGCGCAAGCACTGGAATATTGAATTCGACGACGCCGGCGCCATCGGCCGCCGCTACCGCCGCCAGGATGAGATCGGCACCCCCTTCTGCATCACCGTTGATTTTGACACCCTCGACGACGACGCCGTCACCGTCCGGGAGCGGGATTCCATGAGCCAGGAACGCATCGGGCTGGACGCCATCGAAGGCTATCTGGCCGGCCGGCTGCTCGGGGCGTAAGCGCCGGCTGAACACTGGCTTGAACACCAGGTTGAAGACCAGGGCGAACACCAAGGAGGACCAATGGCCGAGCTGACGTACCGACCGTGGAAGGATGCCGACGGCGTGGCGCTCAATGACATGTGGGGCGACGCCGAACACGCCGCTGCAGCAGGCCGGGACCTCTTCCGGGAGGCCACCGACGCGCCGTTTTCCCGAACGATCGTCGCCGAGGACCAGACGGTTCCGGTCGCGGCCGGCGTCGTGGCCGAGGCCTCGGTGCACCCTCAGCGGCTGTGGGCCTACATCGAGGTGGCGAAGGATCACCGGAACCACGGGGTGGCCGCCACGCTGCTGGCGATGCTGCGGCAGGAAGCCGCCGCGGCGGACACCAGCACGAACCGGCTGCGGGCCAAGGTGGGCCCGGGGACGGCCGGCGAAGCCTTCGCCGCGTCTGCGGGGCTTGGCGCCATCCAACGCTCGAGGATCGTGCGGGTCTCACCCGGTTCGCTGGGCGTTGGGGACCTGGCCGAGGACGAGAGCCGGAAGGTCGAAGACCTGGCCACCGGGTCGGTGGAGCTGACCCGGGCGTTGTGGGACTTCTACCGGGACGTTCACCAATGGGATCCGCCGGCCGAGATCGGGATCGGCAAGGTCAACCAACTGTTCCTCGGCCATGACGCCGGCGCCCATGGCGCCGTGGTGCTGCGCGCCGAAGGCAGCATTCTGGCGTTTGCCATCAGCTATACCCAGCCACAAGAGGATCCGGAGGCCGCACAGCCGCCGGCGGATGTGCTGCTGGGTTATGACACCTCCTCGCCCGCGTCCGCGTCTGGTGACGGCGTCCGCCAGCTACTGGCCCTGCTGACCCACCAGTACCCGGTCGAGGTGGAGGTCGATGACTCGATGGAGGTGCTGTGCCAGGTCCTCGATCCGCTGATTGCCTCCGGCGCGGCCGAAGTCGTCAGTGAGACGAACATCGTCAGCGAATAGCCTTGACACCATTCTTTGAGACAATGAAGCAGTGACAGCAACGATTGAAGAGACCGCGCCACCACGATTAAGTCTTCCTGCCCTGCAGCTGGGGCCTCTGACCGTTGACACCCCGGTGGTGCTCGCGCCGATGGCCGGGATCACCAATACCGCCTTCCGCCGGCTCTGCCGCGAGTACGGCGGTGGTCTCTACGTGTCCGAAATGGTCACCTCCCGTGCCTTGGTGGAGCGCAGCAGGGAATCCATGCGGATTATCTCCCACGACGCCGATGAGAAGGTCCGCTCGGTGCAGTTGTACGGGGTGGAACCGGTCACGGTCGGCCACGCCGTGCGGATGCTGGTCGAGGAAAACCACGCTGACCACATTGACTTGAACTTCGGCTGCCCCGTTCCGAAGGTCACTAAGAAGGGCGGCGGGGCGGCGCTGCCCTGGAAACTGGACCTGTTCACCTCGATCGTGCAGACGGCAGTTCGCGAAGCGTCCCGAGGCGATATCCCGCTCACCATCAAGATGCGCAAAGGGATCGACGAGGACCACCTCACGTTCCTCGAAGCCGGAAGGATCGCCCGCGACGCCGGTGTGGCCGCCGTTGCGTTGCACGGGCGCACCGCCTCCCAGTTCTACTCCGGCAAGGCCGATTGGCACGCCATTGCCGAACTGCGCGAGGCGCTGCCTGATATCCCGGTGCTGGGCAATGGCGACATCTGGTCTGCCGAAGACGCTATGAGGATGGTGTCCGAAACGGGTGTCGACGGCGTCGTCGTTGGCCGCGGCTGCCAGGGCCGGCCGTGGCTGTTCGGCGACCTGATGGCCGCATTCGAGGGCCGGAATGAACGGCACCGCCCCAACCTGGGTGAAGTAGCAGCCAGCGTCTACCGGCACGCCGAATTGCTGGTTGACACCTTCGGCGAGGAACTCAAGGCGATGCGCGACATCCGCAAGCACATGGCCTGGTATTTCAAGGGATACGTGGTCGGCGGGGACCTGCGGGCCAAGCTCGCCATGGTGTCCTCGCTGGCTGAGTTGCGCGAATTGCTTGACCAGCTGGATCCTCAAGGGCCCTATCCGGGTGCCGACGCCGAAGGGCCCCGCGGGCGTGCCGGCTCCCCGAAGCAGGCGGTCGTGCCTCAGGGGTGGCTGGAGCAGCGCACGCTCAATGCCGACCACCAGGCAGACATCGCCGCAGCCGAGCTGGACGTCTCCGGTGGTTGAGCTCAATGACGGGCTGCGGGTACCGGCAAGCGTGGTCGGCACGGCGTATCAGGAATCCGACCAGCAACGGTGGGTGGACGAACCGGCCAAGAGCACGTACCGGACCCATTTTGAACGTGACCGGGCGCGGGTGCTGCATTCATCCGCGCTGCGCCGGCTGGGCGCCAAGACCCAGGTCGTTGCCCCGGGAACCGATGACTTCGTCCGCACCCGCCTGACCCACAGCCTGGAAGTCGCCCAGATCGGCAGGGAGCTGGGGCGGGCACTGGGGTGCGATCCCGACGTCGTCGACGCCGCCTGCCTGGCCCACGATCTGGGCCACCCGCCCTTTGGGCACAATGGCGAGGCCGCGCTCAACGACCTGGCCCACGACGTCGGCGGTTTTGAAGGCAACGCCCAGACCTTGCGGCTGCTCACCCGGCTGGAGCCGAAAATCATCGGCCCCGACTCGGTGTCGGCGGGATTGAACCTGACCCGGGCCAGCCTGGACGCGGCCTGCAAATACCCATGGTCCGCCGCCGACGCGCCGGTGATCCACGGACACCGCACCAGCAAGTTCGGTGCCTACGAAGACGACCTGCCGGTCTTCGCCTGGTTGCGGCAGGATACGCCGGAAGGACACTCCTGCATCGAGGCGCAGGCGATGGACCTGGCCGACGACATCTCCTACTCCGTCCACGACGTGGAGGACGCCATCGTGGCCGGGCATCTGACGCCGTCACTGCTGGCCGACCGCTACGAACGGGCCCGGGTGATCAACTACACGCAGCAGTGGTACCTGCCGCACAGCGAACCGGCGGCCGTCGACGAGGCGCTCGCCCGGCTGGAGGCAACTCCGGTGTGGGTTGCTGAATTCGATGGCAGCCGTGCCTCGCTGGCGGCGCTGAAGGACATGACCAGCCAGCTCATTGGCCGGTTCTGCACCAGCGCCTTGGACACCACCCGGAAGATCTTCGGCCCGGACCCGCTGACCCGCTACGCGGCCGACATAGTGGTGCCGGAGGAAACCGTGATGGAGATTGCCGTGATGAAGGGGCTGGCGACCACGTTCGTGATGACCAGCGACCACCGGCGTCCGGTGTATGAGGCGCAACGGCAGATCCTCACCGAATTGGTGAAGGTGCTCGACGCCACCGGAGACCAGCATTTGGAGCCGACATTCGCGGGGGACTGGCAGGGCGCCGACGACGACGCGGCCCGGCTCAGGGTGGTCATCGACCAGGTGGCTTCGCTGACGGATGTGTCGGCGACTCAATGGCACGCGGAACTCGCCGACGGGACTGCCTGAGCCAATGGCACCAACGTGCTGCCGCTTATATCCGCGGCACCCGCAGGTCAGGCCGGGGCCTTATCCACAGCCGGTTCTTTGCCGCCGATCTCTCTGGCATAAACTGGCCGGGTGGCTGGAATGATTCGACGCGAGGACATCGATGAGGTGCGCCAGCGGACGGACATCAAGCAGGTAGTCGACGCGTACGTGACGCTCAAGAGCGCCGGAATCGGCTCATACAAGGGGCTGTGTCCGTTCCACGACGAGCGCAGCCCGTCGTTTCACGTCCGCCCCCAAGTGGGGCGCTACCACTGCTTCGGCTGTGGCGAGAGCGGCGACGTTATCGCTTTCGTGCAGCGCATGGACCACACCGGATTTTCCGAGACCGTTGAGAAGCTCGCCTCCCGGGTCGGCTATGAGCTGACCTATGAGGATGGGGCCGGCCCCAGGCGCGAGGACGTGGGCAAACGGCAACGGATGCTGGACGCGCACAAGATAGCCGCCGAATTCTTCCGCAGCCAATTGCTCTCGCCCGGCGCCGCCCCGGGCCGCCAGTTCCTGGCCGAACGAGGCTTCAGCCGTTCCGCCGCCGAGCATTTCGGCGTCGGCTTCGCGCCACAGGGCTGGGACGGCTTGCTCAAGCATCTGCGGGGCAAGGGGTTCACCGAAGAAGAGTTGTCCAACACCGGGATGTTCAGCCAGGGCTCCCGGGGTATGTATGACCGGTTCCGGGGCCGGCTGGTGTGGCCAATCCGGGACATCGCCGGTGACACGATCGGATTCGGCGCCCGCCGCCTGCTCGACGACGACAAGGGCCCCAAATACCTCAACACCCCCGAGACGTTCCTCTACAAGAAGTCGCAGGTGCTCTACGGCATTGACCTGGCCAAGCGCGAGATCGCCAAGCAACGTCAGCTGATCGTCGTCGAGGGGTATACGGATGTCATGGCCTGCCACCTGGCCGGTATTAAAACCGCCGTCGCTACTTGCGGAACGTCCTTCGGTGCCGAACATGTGAAAATCTCCCGCCGGCTGCTCTCCGATGATGGCACCGGCGGCGAAGTGATCTTCACCTTCGACGGCGATGAAGCCGGGCAGAAGGCCGCCCTGAAGGCCTTCGACGAAGACCAGAGGTTCGTTGCCCAGACCTACGTCGCCGTCGAGCCCAGCGGGGCCGACCCCTGCGACCTGCGGGTCAACCGCGGCGACGCTGCCGTGAAAGAACTCATCGACTCCCGGCGGCCGCTGTTCGAATTCGCCATCAGGGCCACGCTGCGGAAGTTCAACCTGGATACCGTCGAAGGTCGGGTGCAGGCCTTGCGCGCCTCCGCCCCGGTGGTGGCCCGGATCCGTGACGCGGCGATGCGCCCCGCCTACAGTCGGGAGCTGGCCGGATGGCTGGGCATGGACCCTGAGGAGGTCGGCCGGGCCGTCTCGGCGGCTTCACGACAGGCTCAGCAAGCCCGGCAGACTCAGCCGAACCACCCGCAGCAGAGGCATTCCCGGCAAGGCGGGCACGGCCGGCCGGGCACTGCGCAGCATGCCGGCGGCGGGGAAGAAAATGACGCGGCTGCCGATACCGGACCGGCTTACAGCCGCCCGGACCCAAGGGATCCCGTGATGCGTATCGAACGCGACGCCTTGGAAGTGGTGCTGCAGCAACCGGCCATGTTGTCCGATCAGCAATGGGAACGGTTTCGGGCCGTCAGCTTTACCGCCCCGGCCCATGCGGCCATCCACCAAGCCGTCCGCGCGGCAGGAGCCGCCGGCGGCACCCCGGCACAGTGGGTCGAACAGGTCCGGCAGGAAGTGCCGGATGTGCTCGACCCGTTCGTCTCGGAGTTGGCGGTGCGTCCACTGAACACCACGAGCGCCGAAGCCTTGACGATGTACTGCACGGACATCCTCAACCGGCTGTTCGAACTGCAGCTCACCCGGGAGAAGGCAGAGAAGATGGGACAGTTGCAGCGGATGGATCCCACCGCGGATCCGGAGTCGTACCAGCTGCTGCAGCGCGAGCTCATGGAGCTGGAAATGCGCCGCCGCGCGCTCCGCCAGGACGGGTGAACAACCGCGGCCAGCGCAAGTTTCCGCAATTTTCCCTTCAAGGGAGTTCCTTGTTAGGCTTATATCTGCTTCATTCCCCCATAGCTCAACGGCAGAGCATTCGACTGTTAATCGAAGGGTTGCTGGTTCGAATCCAGCTGGGGGAGCGAAAATAGAAGAGAAAGGCCCTCTGACTAGGCAAAACGCCAGTCAGGGGGCCTTTCTCTTTGCCTCAAAAAACCCCAGGTACCGGGCAAGGCACCGGGCAAAGGATGTTATTGCCCGGTATCGCGCAAAACGGATGACCCTCTGTTACTACGACTTACTGCCCATCATGCTGCAGGCCGCACTTGGCTCCGACAGGGCGGCTCGTGCCGCCTCGTCTCAGCAGACTCGACGGTCGCACCAGAACTGGAACCGCTGTCAGATGACAGCACCGCGTGCTTGCGCATATTCAAGTAGCAGGCCGCAATCCGGTCACGTCACATCGGAACCGAATACACAGGCAGCGTGGCAGAGCACAGAGTGCCGGCTTATTCCTCTTCCAGGATCAGCGGCGTAAAGCCGCCCAGGGCTTGAGGCGACAAGCACGCAGCACAGCAGGGCAGCCCGGCCGAGACACATTCGAGCAATAGGTCCCGGTCGTGGCCGGTGTTCCAGTCGCCGGTGCGTTCATCGGGTCCGGGCGTGGTCCCGCACCAGGGCAACAGGTCGGCCGGGCGGGTATACAGGTGGTGGACAACGTCAGCGCTCATAGTCACCATCGTGCCACTGTGGCGGCCACGAACATCATCGATTCAGGACATGATTAACAAATAGCTACTGCGACTGACCCCGACTCACGGGATCGAAGGATCACGACTCATACACCACTACACCGAAATTGTCCTCCGATAAGTGCCTGGCACCGATTCGCTCCGAGCGGCCTCGCCTCTCAGTCATCGTCGGTGCTCGCCGATAGGATGGACTCGTGTAGCGCGCCCCATCTCCGGCGGTGCGAGTGACACGGGTGAGCGAGGGCGAGTATGACGAGAACGGCGAGGAACAGAAGCCTCGGTGCGGCCAAGGCCAGCAAGAACGAAGGGGAATCGGTGATGATCACTGAACCAACATCCCCAGGAGGTCCGGGTTGCGACTGACAGCATTCCGCGTCCGAAAGTTCCGGAACATCATTGACAGCGGCGAGATCACCGTTGACGAGATGGTCACCTGTCTCGTCGGGATGAACGAGTCCGGTAAGACCGCGATCCTGTCGGCTCTCCACCGGCTCAATCCTGTCGACGGCGACGAGTTCGATGAGCAGCGGGACTACCCCAGGTGGCTCCTCTCGAGGGATCGGCGCGAGGAGACGATCGACGCGGTGGAGCCGATCACCGCGACCTTCGCCTTGGAGGACGAAGACGTGGACGCACTCACCGCGTTTCTCGGTAAAGGGGTCGTCTCAGCCAACACCGTGGCGAAGGTGTCGCAGCGATACAACACCGAGCGCCAACAGTGGAACATCCCACACGACAAGGCCCATGCAGTCCGCAATCTCCTCGATCGTGCAGAAGTCCGCAAGAAGACGACCGAGCGCTTCAAGGCGGTCGAGGACCTCGACGGCATCGAGGCCGTGTGCGCGAAGCTGATCGAGGACGGGAATGACCCCCAAACCGAGAAGACTGCAGAGGAAGTGACCGCAATCCGAGCCGAGTTGAAGAAGCTTGGTGGGGGCACGACATCGCGCGTTGCTCTGAACCTGCTGAAGTCACGGCTCCCGAAGTTCTTCTACTTCTCCGACTACTCCCGCCTCGACGGTCGAATCGACATTACCGCCCTCGCCGAAGCTGACACCGAGATTGGCTCGTCACCGAGCCAGACCGCTCGCGCGCTGCTCCGGCTCGCGAGGACGACACCGGCGGCCCTGAACGACGAGGACTATGAGGACCGCAAGGCCGAGCTCGAAGCGGTCGGCAATGAGCTGACCACGGAAGTCTTCAAGTACTGGAGGCAGAACGAGAATCTCGTGGTGCAGTTCGACATCGATCGCAAGATTGAACAGACCCAGCCGAACCGCCACACCGTCACGAGGACGTCCCTGGACATCAGGGTCCAGGACAGGCGGCACATGTTCACGAACAACTTCTCTCAGCGCTCCGCTGGCTTCCGCTGGTTTTTCTCCTTCCTCGCCGCGTTCACGGAGTTCGAGCGGCGGAAGGAGCCCATGGTCGTCCTGCTCGATGAGCCCGGCCTGACGCTGCACGCTCGCGCGCAGGGCGACTTGATCCGCTTCCTCAACGAGCGCCTGGCGACTGTCGCCCAGGTCCTGTACTCGACCCACAGCCCGTTCATGGTCGAGACCGACCGGATCGCCCGGACGCGCATCGTTGAGGACGGCGGACCGGAGACCGGTGCGACAGTCACGCAGGAAGTTCTGACGGTGGGCGAGAGCAGCCTGTTCCCGCTCCAGGCCGCGCTGGGGTACGACATCGCGCAACACCTGTTCATCGGGGACGCGAATCTGCTCGTCGAAGGGTCGAGCGACTTCGTCTTCCTCGACACACTGAGCCGAATGCTGCGGGATCGCGACCGAACCGGGCTGGACTCGCACTGGCAGATCCTCACGGCCGGCGGCGCGTCGAACATCCCCGCTTTCGTTGCGCTCATGGGGCGGAACCTCGAGGTGACAGTGCTGATCGACTCCGGCGTCGAAGGCGCGGACCGCCTCGAGAAGGCCACGAGTGCGGCTCGGTTGCAACAGCGGCGGATCGTCCAGGCCAATGAGCTCACCGATCACAAGCAGGCAGACATCGAGGACCTGTTCGAGATCGAGGACTATCTGAAACTATTCAACAGGGCGTTCGAAACGACAACCTCGGCCGACGACCTCGGATACGGCGACCGGATCGTCAAGCGTCTGGCCGATATCCACGGCGGATACAGCCATCACCGCCCCGCGGACATGCTGCTCCGGAATCCTGAGTTGCGAGACCAGTTGAGCGACGAGACGTTGGCTCGTTTCGAACAGCTTTTTGAGCGCATCAACGGCACACTGGCCTGATCGTCTCGCCGCCTGTGGACGGAGACCTCGGCTGACTTGGCACGGCTCTCATCGAGGCTGACCTGTCCCGTCCTTGAGTTCTGCATCGAGCCGCGTCAGCTTTCCCTCGATTTCGTTCTCATGGTCTGGCCGGATGTCAGCCTTGAGCACCAGCGAGGCCCGCGGCCCATAGGCCATGACAGCCTCACTCGCCCGTCTGACCACAGCCATCACTTCATCCCAGCCTTCCTTCCAGCTCGGTGAACATGCTCGTGGTGCGGTGCGGCAGACCGGACTCGCGCACCACGCGCACTGCCGCGGCCACGGCATCACCCACAGAGCCGTCGTTAGCACTGGTGCCCGACGGGGCAACCGAAAACGCAATCAACATCAGATCTCCTTATCTTCTCTGATTGAAACCCGACAACTCTCCATAAAGCCGAGGCTTATTCCTCTTCCAGAATCAGCGGTGTCCAGCCGCCCAGGGCCTGCGGCGACAGGCACGCCGCACAGCAGGGCAGCCCGGCCGAGACGCATTCAAGCAATAGGTCCCGGTCGTGGCCGGTGTTCCAGTCGCCGGTGCGTTCATCGGGTCCGGGTGTGGTCCCGCACCAGGGCAACAGATCAGCGGGGCGAGTATACAGGTGGTGGACGACGTCAGCGCTCATAACCACCATCGTGCCACTGTTGAAGCACATATCCGAGTCGGACGTGGTTACTGTATTTTCGTCGCGGTCGTGATCCGCCAAAACGCTGAAGCACCAGCTCCTATGCGACAATGGTAAAGAAATATGTATGTTAAATAACATACAGTGACCAACCAGGCACCGATACGAAAGAGCACAAATCATGATGTCCGCGACGATGAAAAGAAGTCTTCTGATCGTGGCGGCGGTGCCCGCGTTGGCTTTCGGATTGACTGCCTGCGGTGGTGGAGCCGACGGTAAATACATTGGTGAAGTCGAGTCCGCCACCAATGCCGGTTATACCACCCTTACCATTGACGGAAACACTATAACCTATCAAGCATTTTACTGTAGCAATACACCGAAGGCAGACGAGAAAAGTATCGGTCAACTCAATGACAATCAAACACAAGTCATCTGGACGCAGGAAGGCACGTGGGAGGGGAATGACCAGATCTCCATGACTGACGATGCTCTTTCGATAGCAGGCGAAACCTTCACCCGTGAAGGGACCGATGCGGCCCAGGCCCAGCTCAAAGAACACCGGGAGACCTGTTCGGATTAGCCGAACTAACCCAAATTAGAACAACATCACAGCAGGCCCGTGGGGAGCATCCCACGGGCCTCCTTCACGTCGCCGTCTTCACCGACCGCCAAGAAAGTCCCGCATCCGCTCGGCCTCGTACTCGGCACAGGTCTGCGGCGGTGCTGATCCCCGCACGCCGTGCCGGTCGATGTAGTCGATCACCGACCACTCGAATTTGTTGGTCAGCCGGGAGACGGCCAGCACAGCCACCATTACGGACGCGACCAGCAGATTCAGCACACATAGCGCCAGAAATGCCACCAGTGCGAAAAGCCAGGAACGGTCCCGTGCCGCCGGTCCGGTGGTCAGGGCGATGACGGCGAATATCACCATGATGCTGTTGGCCAGACCCGCGGCGACGAAGGCCTCACCGTTGATTCTCGCCAGGACAACCGGCCGGCGGCGACAGCGCAGAGCTGTCACAACGCGGGCCAGCAACATCACAGTGACCGTAATGGCCACCAGCCACAAACCCAGTTCCCGGCCACCGTCGGTCCACCAGCGCCGACAGTGCCACCAGCCGGCCGGGAAATCGTCACGGAGCCGCGATCGCAGACTCATCACCACCCTTGTCTGTCGTCACTTGAGCAAAACACCGACCGGCACGAAATCGTGCCGGTCGGTGCCTGACCTTTAGCGCTTCGGTTTCGACTGGCCGGGGCCCTTTGGCTGCTTCGGCTGCCTGGGTGCCGGCTTCGGCTGTGCCAGCTGAACCGGGCGCGTTGGCCGCTTCGACTGCTGCGGTGTCGCTTGCTGCTTTGGTTGCGGTTGCTGCCTCGGCTGTTGCGGTGCCGCCTGCGACTTCGGCTGCTGCGCTTGCTGCTGCTTAGGTTGCACTGGTTGCGCTCCCTTCTGCTGCGGTGCCGGCTGCCGCCTTGGCTGCGATTGCGCCGGTTGTTGCTCCTTTTGTTGTTGTGGCCCAGATTCGGCGGGCCGCTGAGAAGTCGTCTGCGGCTGCGCTGGGTGCACTTGCTTTGGTTGCTTCGACTGTGGTTGCTGTCCCTTCGACTGTTGTGAAACCGTCTGCGGCTGTTGCTGCTGCTTCGGCTGCTCGCCTGCAGAAGCGGCAGCCGCGCCGGCTGCAGCAGCACCGGTCACACCACCGGCTGAACCACCGGCTGAGTCACCCTGTGCTGCTGCGGGCCGGGACTGGCTCTTGCCCGCGGCCGGGCTCTGTGGGGACAATTCCGGTCTCTGCCCACCGGTTGAATCACCCTGTGTGCCGGCGCTGTTCTGCGACGGTGAACCCGGTGTGGAACCGTTGGTTCCTGACAGGTTCGTACCCCCGCCGGTGGCACCGGTGGCGGAGCCGGCACCGGAACCTGAAGAACCAGGCTTCGCGTCGGGACTCTGCTGATCAGTGGAACCGGCGGCCGCGTCGGGCCCGCTGGCCGACGACGCACTGCCGGCAGCGGTCGGTCCGCCGAGCCTCGACAGTCCGCCCTGGGCGTTGACGTCATTGGCCACGGCCTTGTCGGTGCGCGCGCTGTTCGGTGCGCCGACACTGGTCAGCACCTGCGAACCGGCGGCCGCGTCGGGCCCGCTGCCGGCGCGGCCATCGGCCTCGACCGGATTCTGAGCGCTGTCACCGTGAAGACCGCCTTCGCCCTGCGATCCGTCGCCACCGATGCCGTCTTCGCTGGTGCCGTCAGTGCCCAGCTGGCCGGAGCCGCCGACGCCGCCGGCGTGGCCGTCACCGGTGCCGCTACCACCAGCCATGACGCCGACATTGGCTCCACCGCTGGAGTCAGACGCACCGCCCGGGTTGTTCTGCCCGTTCGGATCAGCAGGATCGGACGGCCCGCCGGAACCGCCGGCAGAACCGGCAGAGCCTTCCGTCTGTGATACGCCACCGGCACCGCCGGCCGGCAACTGTGACTGAGGTCCACCTGAAGACGACCCGCCGGACAGTTTCTTCGGGCCGTTGGTCCCGCCGGCATTGGTCCCACCGGACTTGGGGCCGGATCCGCCGCCGCCTGTGGTGGGCTGGGAACCGGACCCGCTGTTTCCGCCGGATTGCTTGTTCATCAGGGAACCGGCGGCAGCGGAGCCGACACCGCCGGCCATGGCGGGCATGACACCGGATCCATCGCCGGATTGCTGCGGAGGTGTGTTCGTCTCCAGGAACTTGTCCACGAGCTTGGTGACGACTTCGTCCATGGCTTCGAGCACCGACTTGCGAACACGCATCAGCACAAACGTGACCCCGATAATTATGATCGTCGAAATGGCGGTCATCACCACCACGGCCACGGCTCCGAGAACTCCACTGCTGAAGATACTGGTCTCCGTGCCCGAGACCAGATCGGCGATCGGGCCTTCGATGATCTGCGGCAGTGAGACCAGAAACTGCGAAACGAACTGGTAGAGGAACAAGGTCACCAGTATTTCCAGGATCAGTGCCACGGTATAAATGATCACTTTGCTGATGCCCGACAGTGAGCCCATGGTGGCAAACGGCACCGCCGCGACCAGACTGAACATCCGCTTGATCGCGGCCACGAGCATGCCGATGGCGTAGAAGAAACCGATGACGACGATCGAAAACAGCAGCACGACCGCGTTGACCCAGTACATGAACGAGGCCGGACCGGTGCCGACCTGGCTGACCGCGTTATGGGTCTCGCGAGTGAAACCCGAGGTTGCCTTGTCCGAGGAGAAGATCGTCATCGACTGCGGCGCGAACGAAGTGTTCAGGTAGTTGTACGCGGCCAGTGGGGACATGTTGCAATTAGCCGGGTTGCCCTGACTGTCGACGACCCGGTAGCCGCAGTCGACTCTGGTCTCCTGGTGAGTGAAGAAGATCTTTTTCGATCCACCCGTCTTGTTCGCTTGCCAATCCAGGCCCACCACTCCCGTGGAGATCAGCGGGTGATCGCGCGGCGACAGATCACCTTTTTCACCAAAATCCTTGGCCTTAGCATAGCCACCGTCGTCGGTGAACCACGTGCGCTTCTCTGCCTGAGTCACACCATCCGACTCTTCGGTCAACTGGGTGATATTACTTTTGATGCCGGACTCGAAGTCGGAGGCGGTGATGGACTGGCTGGTGATGTACTGACCGAGCATGCCCATCGTGGCCAGGACGGCCCCGGTGTCGGGATTCTCCACACTGGGATCGACCGAAGCCGACTGCCAGGCCTGGCCCGCGGTATGCGACGATGTGCCGACATTTATATCGGAGAAAGCGTCGTGGGACTGTGCATTGATCGCCAGGGTCGAGGTGCGCACCGACAGTATCGACTTTGATGTCGGCTGCCCTTCGTCAGGATTCCACGAAATGGAGGCTTTCTCGGGAATATAGAGGCGGTTCTGCGTCATCCAGGCATTGAAGTCGACGTAGGTGGAGAGCACGACCCTGGTCGGGCCGGCGTGCGAACCGACCAGCGAATCATCGAATTGATCGAGAATGCCGGTATACATGCTGCCGATCAGCGGCAGGCCCAGCCCGATGAAGGCCACACGCACGACGAGTTTTTTGATCGCCGATCCACGGTTCATCTTCTTGAAAAAGACCAGGCTCAACAGCAGGAAACCGATGAACAGCGGCACTAAAACAGACCACGAAATACTGACCAATGTGCTATACCACTGGTCGATAAACGCTGCCAGCCCCGCCAGGGGGCCATCGGCCAGCGTACTGTCGCCACCGGCCGTCATCCCGTTGGCGAAGAGCGCGCCGGCGGTGTTCTTGACGGCCTCAGCGAACCACATGAACGGGTTGAGCAGCTGGAGGATCTGGATCACCATCCAGAACAGCCACGACACACCCATCGACAGGGCATAGGCGAACCAGATCACCGAGCCAGCGATGGCGTGAATCATGCCGCCGCCGATACCCGAGGACATGCTGTCGAAGCCCAGGGCCGCGTTGGCGGCACCGAAATAAGCATAGTTCAGCAGACCCTGATAAATATTCTCTTCGGCGTCAGGGGTCTTGAACGTGTCATAACTGAGTGTCTGAGACGATCCCGAGACAGCGGAGAACAGCCACTTGACAGTGAAGCTGAACTCCGGGTCGGCATAGCCCAGCAATGAACCGGCCATGCCGGGATGCTTGGTGACTTCATGCCACTCGTCAGTCATCCGCTCGGCGGCGTCATCTGTGGCCTCATCGCCGCTGTCACCGTCGCCCTTAGGCGAATTCTCGTTGCTGAAATATGATGCCGCGTTCGACGACAGCTGATACAGGCTGTAGTCGGCTGTGTCTTCCTCACCGGCGGCAGAGGCCGAGCCGGAGAACAGCGTCAGTATGGCCGGCACCAGCAGGGCCGCCAGTAACATGCCCACCATGCAGCGCACCAGGATCGAGGGTCTCCCAATGGCACACGTCCGCACCCTGACCGTCATCTTCCGGTTCATCGCCCGCTCCTTCGATTGCCGATCTCTCGCTTGCTCATCGTCGCCTTGGACCGTGTCTTGGACCGATCAGTCGAAAGAGCTTTCCGCTTGGTTCTGGTCATTTTCATCGAACGATCCGTCGAACCGTTCGGTGAGCCATAGTCCACAGGGCCCGCGCCGGTGTTGTTTGCCGGCGGTGTCGGCTCGCTGGACTGGGCATCCTGTTCAGCCTGACCGACGACCAGCGCCATTGCCCGGCGCTGGTCTTCGCGGACAGGGTTGATGCCCAGTGCCAGATCGGGCTGGAATACCACGTTGGAGACGCCGCGGCGCAGATACGACAGGTTCTCGCCGCGACGGGTGATCAGCCGGGCCAGATCCGGCGGGATCTGCTGGTGCAGCTGCCTCTGATACTCCGCCACGGTCTTGTCCCGCATCGGACCGAAGATGGTGAAATCAGCGGCGTCGAATTTGTTGAACGCGGTGTCATCGAGCATCTTGTCGATGTTGTTGTAGCTGAAGACCACGCGTCCGCCACGCTGATACAAGTGTTCGAACTGCGTCTCGATATAGGATTTGACCCGGTCGTCGACGTATTCGGCCCCGTGGATGATGACCGTGTCACCGCGGTCGAGCTTGCCGATGGCAAAACCGACGATGTTGACCAGCTGTGCCATGGCCACACCCTTGCCGCGGCGCATCAAACGCGAGAAGTCGTAAACCACGCGCTTGGCGTCACGAACCCCGTCGACCGCCGGAGCCGTATGATTGTTGAACAGATCGCCGTTGGTCGACAGCATGGCGTTGGCAATGCCCTGAAGCACGTTGTACGCGCGCAGCTGGTCCGGGTCAACCTTGGATGAGTTGACCAGTGCTTTGTGCGCGGTGGCCAGATAGGACACGAACATCTGCAGCCGGGGCACCTGCTGGTGCGGGATGCCCACCACACGCAGGCGGTGGCGCTGCTCCTTGGCGTTGTGCGACCACATACCCTGTTCGACGTAGAAGTCGGTGGCGGTATCTTCGAGAGCACTGCGGATGATCGAGGCCACCGAGCCGTCGATGGACTCATAGAGCTGCTCGAACATGAGCTTGAGCTTCTCCATCTGAGCCGAAAAGATCGCCAGTTCGTCATCGGCATCACCGAACATCTCGAACATGTTGACGTCGCCGCTGTTCAGGTCCACCCGGGAGGTGATGCCGTCGAAGGCCGGGCCAAGCCGGTCCATGTCCGCCCCGTCGAGCACCAGGTGAACCACGTTGTGATTGGACAGCAGCGCCGACTGGGACAGCTTCGAGCACCACATGTCGGCGACCTGGACACCGTTAAGGTAGTCACCGAGGGCCGAGTCAGCGATGACGGCATGGTGATCGTAGTTGTTGGCATCGAAGAGCACCGCTGAATTGTTCACGTCCCCGACCATGTAGCCGACATATTCGCCGCGGCGGTCGTTGAGGCCGTTGGTCACCAATGAATGCGAGCCGGCCAGCTCCGTGGACGTGAAATAGAAACCTTTGCCGCGCTTCTTCTCGTTCTTCTTCAACAGCGCCGACAACTCCTGGCGCTGCTCACCGGCATAGGCGGCCACGCTCAACGTGCTGAACCGTTCGATATACAACCGCGAGATGGTCTCGATTGATGCTTCGAGCACTTCCAGGGACGGGGCTTTGAGCAACAGGCGGTTCTGGACGGACAGGTATGAGGCACCGTCGGCGAGTTCGTCGATAATGATCTCCAGGTCCGACGAAACTTTCTCCGCCTTGCGCTTCGACGACTTCGTGCCTGTATCGTCCTGCTCACCGGAATCGAGCTTGTCCAGCTTCTCTGATTGCTTGGTGTTCTGGTCAATCCACTTCTCGCTCATCCGCGTCACTTGTTCCAGCACCACGGCCGTGACCCGGTCGTCAAGACCGTCCGGAATCCGGCCGATGCCCCAAAACGGCGGAAAGGCGTCTTTGGCGGCCTCGTCGTGAAAGAACGCCAGCACGGTCCCGACTGAGTTGTCGACTTCGAAGTAGTCCGAGCGGAAGACATATTTTTCTTTGGGTTTGAGGGCCAGCAGATGAGGATACGATTCAAACCGGCCTTCAAGCTGTTTCATCTGCTGGCGGCGCTTGAACCAGCCCTGTTTCTTTTCAGGTTCATCGGTGTCGGCCTCGCCGGTGTCATCGGCGGCGGTGCCTGCCTCACCACCGTCCTGCTTCATCCGCTGCCGGCGCTTGAACCAACTCTGCTTCGTCACAGCGGCAGTGCGTTCACTGGCTTCGCCGTCGTCGATCACCGCCGGCTCGGTGCCAATCAGCTCATCGGCCAGGGTCGTCGTACCGGTGTCAGTTTCATCCGCTGCCTCGGTATCGATCGGTGTTCGGCCCTTCGTCAGCATTGCCATATCTGATGCCCCTTTGTGGTGTTCATGTCTCGTCAAAATCTCAGGTTCCGGTGCGGCCGGTTGTGAATGGATCGTCGTTGACGCCCTGGTAGAAGATCCGCAGCGTCTGCCGGGTCTCTTCGCGATCGAGCATCGTCACTTCTTTGACCATCAGTGACGATCCTTCAGCCTCGGCCTGCAGGATCATGTGCCCCTGGCGCAGACCGTCGGCACTGACGCCTTTGAGCAGCACGTACTGGTGAATCGACGTGAACTTGCCGCCGACATGTTCGGTGAGGATGTCGTACTGTTCGTTCTGTAGTTCCAGCAGATCCGGGTCGCGGACACCCAGCTCACGGTTGCGCCGCTCCAGGTTCGCCACCTGGTGATGGATCCGCTGCGGCTCCTTGGTGGTGATGAAGATGTATTCGCATGAGGTCTGGACCTTGCGCCAGAAAGCATCGACCCGGTTCAGGATCCCGCGCTGGTCTTCATCGAACAGCAGATAGCTGGCTGAGCCGACGATCAGGTAGAGCTGGCCGACGCTGCCGTCGGAAAAATCGATCCGCCCGCCCTCTTCGATGCTGTCGATACCCACGATTGAGGCGAATTCGCTGGGGTCCGAGCTGCGTCTGGCCACCACCTTGCGGGCGCGGGTGGGAAGATACGACAGCAGGGCCGGCACCGTCATCAGCCGCAGCTCTTTCGTCCTGGTCAGCCCGCCGAGGTAGAAGACCATGGCCAGCGACCAAATGACGAATAAGACAATGATCCCGATAGAGGCCTGAGCCACGAACGTTGAGCTGACAAACCATATAGTGACCAGGACCCCGCCGGTTAAAAACAGCAGCTGCTTGATCGGCGACGGCTTCGCCTGCCACCCGCCGCCGGTCAACGTAATCTCGTGATCCAAGAAGCTGCGGTTCAGCGACGAAGGCATCTTGAAAACTTCTTTGGCCATGTCGACCCCTCACTATATGTCCTATCACGCCATCATATTTACTCTGTCTCATAGATGAGTTATTCATCATCCAGCATACAGTATATGAATGATCCAAATAGATCAGTGAAACATCATCGACCGTGGTGGTTGTGAACAGCCACCACGGTCGACAACACCCGTTCTCAACGTCCGAGCGCACCTTTAAGCGAAGGCGGGCACGATCTTCTTCTTGCCCTGCTCTTCTTTCCACGTCACGGACGCGTCAAAGTTTTTTCCTTTTTTCGAGGTAAAACCCGTGACAAAGACCGACTCGCCGTCGGTGAGCTTCTTCTTCTCCTCGTCGGTGAAAGAATGCTGGCACCATGAACGCGGCGGTTCGTCGACACCAAAATCCGGGACGATCTTTTTGGCTGACGCATCCCACGAAACTCTGGCCCCGAAAGTGTTGCCAGTCCTGGCACTGACAAAATCGTCGAACTCCAGGCTCTGTCCGGCCTCGAGCTTGCCTTTCTCGTCGTCGGTGAAGTGGTGTCCGCACCACGACGTCGGCCGGTCGGGAACCTCGAGCTGGAAACCGACGAACTTGCGTCCGTTGAATTCGCCGACGCCGAGCTTGCCGATAGCCGTGTAGTTCTTACCCGCCTTCGACGTGGCCTCAAACGAGATCGTCTCACCGGCCAACAGCTTCCCGACCTCCTCGTCGGTGAACTCATGCTGGGAGAAAACCTTCTTGAACGCGACCTGCTTCGGACCGGAAGGGGCTGCCTGCCACACGCCTTCGCAGCGACCAACCACCGTCTGTTCGCTCAAGCCCAGCTGTTGACGCATCGATGCCGCGTTGGTGCGCATCTGCTCAATATCGGTACAAACCCAGTCGGCCACCCGGGCCAGACACTCGTCAGCGTCGGCGGTGCCGTCGGCAATGGCACGCATGTCGGCATAGACCTGCTCGGTCAACGACAGGTCACCGATCCTGGTGCCCGGCAGCAGCAGCCAGCTCATCTGCCCGGCCTCGGCCAACAGCAGCTTCCTGCCTTTCTCCACTAGCAGCGGGTATTTTGCCTTCGTCGAGGTCACGTCGGAATACGTCGAGGTGCGCGTGGCACCGGTGCCCACGTCGCGCTTCTCCAGCTGTTTCATCAGCCATTTCATACTCGGGTGCTCCGGGCGCTTGTTCGCGCCCTCGAAGACAAACGGATCAGCGTTGGTGCCCAGGCCCCGGGCGGACTCGTTCTCGTCACCGTCGGCTGTCTCATCACCGGCATCAGGATCGAACACCGCCTTCCAACCGGGTTTTTTCGGCACGTTGGCCAGCCCGGCGAAATCCGGATACTTTTCGACGTGGCCTTTCTGCTGCTCGTAGACGTAATCTTCGGCAACCATGGCCAGGTAGTTTTTCGCCAGGGTCTGGTAGATCAGCCGGCCGGTGGCACCAAAGCGCTGCTCAACGTCGTCGAGCGAGGCCGGAACCTTCGGTCCCGGGCGGTTAGCACCATGCGCGCCGGCGGCCTTGACATGAGACTTGCGTGGTTGCCGGTGAGTCAACAGCGCCGTATCAACGCCAACTACAGAGGCGATCTGATCAAGATGCGGGGCAAGTTCGTCGAACTGCTCGGGCGTGATGGTCTTATCCTCGGTGCGCGGATACGAGACCACCTGGGCTTCATACATTTTCTGGTACGTCTCAAGCGTCAGCTTTGCCTTGACTCCCTGGCCCACCAGCATCGAAGACAGAGTTGCCAAATCCAGCAGCCGCGGGGGAGCGGTCTTCTTCGTCTCGGTGCTGTCAACCGTGACCGGCGAGGGGCCGTACTGCTGCGACACCTGCTCTTTCTTGTCGAACCTCGGCTCCTGCGGGTTCGTATACATGACTTCGTTTTCGTCACGAAACCGGTTCTGGAAGAACGGCTTCTTCACGTAGTCGTTGTAGGCCTTCAGCTGATCGCCGACCAGCAGCGTCATAGCCGACTTCAACCGGCCCTGGCGCAGCACGGTGTTCTGTCCGGAAGCGTGGGCCATGTTGGTGGCGATACGCGTGAACTGCATGCTCAGCAAATCGAACTGAGAGCGGTAACGTGCTTTCTTGTACTCGTCGAAATCAACCAGCAAAGCCATGCTCTGGCGCGAGGTGAAAGCTTTTTGCAGCGACGCCGGTGCCTCATCGGTGAAATACATCCGCGACCAGGTCTTCGGTTTGAGTCCGAGCTCAAGGAACGCGTTGACGGCGATCATGCCGCCTTCTCCGGTCGGATCGACATCAGTGGCGACCACGAGTTCATCGCAGCGCGCCAGCTTCTGTTTCACTTCGGAGGCGACCGCCCCGGCCCCTTTGATCGTCTCCAGCTGCCAGGACAGATCCGCCGGGTTCCAAGGCAGATTCACCAGATCCCATTTGCGATATTTCTCGGCCAGGTCCGCGTCGGAGACCATCCGGTGCGGATCGACGAACTCGTACAAATGCCCGCGGGCGTGGGCGATCACATACGGCTCGCCGTTGTACGTGCCGCTGTCACCTCCCAGTGCCGCGGCAAAATGCCGCGCCGCGGACGGCTTTTCGGTCAGGATTCCCACAGTCATCTGTGTGCTCCAATAGATAGACAATTTATTTATCAATCCATACTATCGCAGAATGATGATACATGATCTATCGAATGGGGCCATAGTTTCAGCATCAGTGCCCACGTCATTGTCACCGGCAGTGCCAAGACCAGTCGGCGTAACCGACCTCGGGGATATCTTGAAGAACGCACGATCAAGTTCTTCAAGGAGGTGACAAGTATGTCGCAACACATCGAGCAGGCTATGGTCGGCATAGGTCGCTATATGGTGCTGAGCATCGTGATCGCCGGTCTCCTGATCGCCAAAACCAGCGTGGAGATGGCCCTTCCGCAACGGTGAACCGATCAGTACTGAACCGATAAGTACGTCGGGATCCAGGAGCACCGGCGTACCGGCGGCGTAGACTTCTGGCCGGCGGTAATGGCCGGCGTCAGAATCTAACTTGGCTGATCCTTAGCGCGGAACCTTATCGTCCAATGCGATTTGAAATTTGCCGCAGTGGCTTCCGAGTGTGCGAGGCACCTGGTACCGGCCAGTTGATCCAGCCTGTCGTGGAGGTCGGTGTACCCCAAGTTCCGCACTGTGGATAATTCGGTTCTCGTCGACCACCATATATCCATGCTCGAACAAGGCATCGCAGCTTAGCCTCGATCTTCCATCGGGGCCCCGCCCCGCAGTGGGGGCGTGTTTAAGCGGTGAAAGGTGCCCCTTGGGGCGCGAAAATAGTAGTCATCACACAGCTACTTAAGCAGATCGAAGGAGCACCTTTACAGTGAATGAGTCTACCTCGTTTTCTCCGCCGGTTCAGGTCGATGGTGAAGGGGCCGGGATCGTGTCGGCTAGGAGAGGGGGTGTCTGTGGGAAGAAAATTCAGTGATGAGGAGATCATCAACCTCTTCCAGGATTCGTTTCACATGGTGTCGAATAAAGCGTTCTGGCCGCAGTTGAGGGAGCTGTCAGGATCGAGCAGAACTTGCAACCTATACTAAGCAGCCTTATGTTTTGTAATGTGGTTACTGGCCTCTCTCATGGGGGCCGTTAAGAAGCGAGCGGTCCTCTGTGAGAGGGGTCCTCATGACGGCTGGATGCCGGCCCCGGCTGGGCCTGACAATGAGCATTCAGCGCGGGTGGAGGTCACAATGCCGATGTCGGGGGAAGAACGACGGCGTCTGGCTGAAATGGAGCAGAAACTTACCAGAGAAGACCCGATGCTGGCGGAGGAGTTGGCAGCCGGAACGGAGGACCGACGTCCAGGGGGTTCGTTCGACTGGTGGCTGCTCATGCTCGGTGGACTACTGCTGCTCGTCATGGGATTTTTGAACCAAGAGATCATCATGGGAGCCATCGGCTTCACGCTGATCGGTGCGGGGATTTACGGTCTGTGCAAAAACCAGAGAAGAAGACAGGCCCGGCGCGACGAATAGTTTCATCGAGGGCCGGCCGAGGCAGATGCCATTTTCGGTGCTAATCGCGGGGCATTTGACTGGCTGAGCAAACACTAGGGTCATTAGCACCAACTCCGGATGCCCCAGCTACTGTTTTTCGGTCCCGCTTTCTTTGGTGGGCCAGTCTTTTACCGCCGCGGCCAAGGTGTTGGTTGTCCACGAAACGGCCAAGGCTGTGCTGGAGACCGTCGGTTATTGCCTCTGGAGATGGGTGTGGCACCCGCCCCGGGAGACTGGGGGAGCGGGTGCCACACGTGCAGCCTTGGGCGGGCTGCTGCTTTGCGGGTGCTTAGAGCAGTCCGCCCAGCAGGGACTCGTTGTCTTCGACGCGGTCAGTGTTGCTCTGTGAGGAGCTGTCGGCGTCGACGGTGGAGTCGACATCGGGGTTGGCGTTGGCCTCAGTGTCGTTGCCGCTGAGGATGCCGTCCAGGTTGTC
>NZ_AUMN01000013.1 GCF_000430705.1 Arthrobacter castelli DSM 16402 | reverse complement strand
CAAGATGAGATTTCCACAGGCATTGTGCCTGGGAGGCCCCCAGCCAGACCACTGGGTTGATAGGCCGGACGTGGAAGCAAGGACTAAAGACTTGTGAAGCTGACCGGTACTAATAGGCCGACAACTTACACCACACCACCCCCCTCTCTTTGTGGGTTGGTGGTGTTCAAACCCAAGTATGCTCATGCGTCCACTATGTGGTTCCCGACCAACAAACCCGGCCGGGAACACACTTGATAAACGAATATTGATTGTCACCACCAAGTCGTGACACCACAAGATTTCCCCCACCACCGACACCCGAGCCCGTTGCGGGCGGGTGCGTGGGGCCAGGGGAGGAAGTGTTACGGCGGTCATAGCGTGGGGGAAACGCCCGGTCCCATTCCGAACCCGGAAGCTAAGACCCACAGCGCCGATGGTACTGCACCCGAAAGAGTGTGGGAGAGTAGGACGCCGCCGGACCCAAACCACAGGGGTGGGCCCGCACCCGACCGACACAAACAACCGGTCGAGGGTGCGGGCCCACACCCGTTTAAACACCCCAAGCACAAGCGACCCCGCGCCCGCCGTGCCCGAGCCGCGTGCCCGGCCCCGCGGATCAGAATGAGCTCGGCCGAACATGGTCCGATCCCCGTCAGCCTCTGCAACTGTGCCAGGCCTTCGGCAGCCGGGGTGCGATGACTTCTCTATCGGAAAGCCAGTTCCAGTGTCGGCCCCCGCCTCCGCCCTGCGCCGCCGGAAAATACTCGACGAATCTGGCGGCCATTGCCAAAGAGAAGCCGGACAAGGCAGCGTTGGCGTGCCGGATGCGGAGCTCATGGTGTCCCGAGCACAAGCAGGTGCAGTCGGCACTGCGTTCCAGGATGGACGCCGCGCTGGGACCGTTGGAGCTGAGTGCACCGCAGTATGCGTGTTTGGAACTGCTCAGCCGCGATCCGGCGATCTCCAATTCGGAGTTGGCCCACGGAGCCTTCGTGAGCCGCCGAGGCGCTCCGTTCGTGTGCTGCTCAGCGGGAGGCCTGACGGGCTTCTGAGGGTTACGACTCCGGATCCTGGGCCTGCAGCGCCCGCAGCGTCCCGGTGTCAGGGTTGAGGAGGATCGCGGCCTCGTCCCTGCGGTGGCGCAGCACATTGTCGAGGTATGACTGCAGCGTCTCCGCCAGGGGGACATTGCGGTCCTGCTGTTCGGACATGTACCACCGGTGTTCGAGTACCTGGTGGACCACCTCGGCCGGTTCCAGCTTGCCGGACAGCTCGCGGGGGATGGCCCTGACAATCGGCTCGAAGACATGCCGCAGCCAGGAATGGGCACTGATTTCCTCGTCGAGGTGGGGATAGTACTCCGCACGGTACTGGTCGAGATCGTTGAGCAGCCGCCTGGCCTGATTATCCTGGACATCCAGGCCGGTCAGTCGGATCAGCCGGCGCGGGTGATGTCCGGCGTCGACCACTTTGGGCTGCAAATGGATCCGGGAACCCTCAGGTTCGGTGTTGATTGAGTACTCCTCGACATCGAATCCGAGGTCATTAAGGCGGCGGATTCTGGCGCCGACCCGCCACCGGTCGCCGGCGCTGAACGTCTCCTTGCCGGTCAGCTCGTTCCAGAGCCGGCGGTAACTGTCCATGATGCGCTCGCTCGTGGCGAGCGGATCCACATGTTCTTCGATTAGCCCGCCTTCGAGCAGGTCCATCAGCTCCCCGGCGATGTTCACCCGGGCTATCTCCAAGTCGTACTCGCGCTGGCCCGAGGACAGGGAAGGATAGATTTCGCCGGTTTCGGCATCCACTAAGTAGGCGGCGAACGCGCCGGCGTCACGGCGGAACAGGGTGTTGGACAGCGACACATCGCCCCAGTAGAAGCCGATCAGATGCAGCCTGACCAGCAACAGCGCCTGAGCATCAATCAACCGGGTAAGGGTGTCGCGGCGCAGCATCTGCGAAAACAGGGCGCGGTAAGGCAATGAGAACTTCAAATGCCTGGTGACAAGCACCGGATCCAAGTCTTCGCCGTCGGGTGTGGTGCGGCCGCTGATCACCGCGACGGGCTCCACGCACGGCACCTCCATCCGCTGCAATCGCCGCAGCACATGGTATTCGTGGTGGGCAATATGCTCGCTGGTCTCCTTGATGGCGATGACAGAGCCGCCCAGGTGGGCGAAGCGGACCACGTGCCGGGAAATGCCACGGGGCAGCGCCGCGAGGTATTCGTCCGGCCAATCCACCAGCCCGGTATGCCATGGCAGATCCAGTAACTCCGGGTCTGTCGCGGCGGCGGTGATGTTCAGCGCGCCGACGACATTTCCGCCGGCGATGCCGGCGTTTCGGGGCAGTTTTCCTTGCTGCTCCCAGTCTTTTGGCTCATGCCACTGGGCGTCCGAAGATATCTCAGCCATCACGTCTCCAGTTTAGGCCGGTCCCGCGCGCCCTTAAGCCAGTGCGGCTCCGCCGTCGGAGACCGGAAAGAACCGGTGCCGGCGGCGGAGTCGCACTGATCAGGGCAGATTCCCGGAACGCCTAGTCGCCGACCCGCTCGCCGGTCGTGGCATCGAACACGTGCACGTGTCCCGGCTGCGGGCGCACCCACACCGTGGAGTTCTTCTCAGGTGGGCGGCGGCCGTCGACACGGACAATGATGTCGTGCGACTTGTCGTTGACGATCGTGCGTCCGAAGATGAAGGCATCCGCGCCCTGCTCCTCGACCAGATCGGCTTCGACGGCCAGTCCGTCACCTTCGGCGGTCAACACCAGGTCCTCGGGTCGCACCCCGACGGTGACGGTGCTTCCGCTGGCGGCGTCGATCGCTTCCCTGCCGGTGTCGTAGGTGGTGCCGCCGAACTGCACACCGCCGTCGACCACGGGCAGTTCCAGCAGGTTCATGGCGGGGGATCCGATGAAGCCTGCGACGAAGACGTTATCGGGGTGGTCGTAGAGCCGCCGGGGCGTGTCGACCTGCTGCAGCAGGCCATCCTTCAACACCGCGACCCGGTCGCCCATCGTCATCGCCTCCACCTGGTCGTGGGTGACGTAGACGGTGGTGACGCCCAGCCGCCGGGTCAACGAGGCGATCTGGGTGCGGGTCTGCACACGCAGCTTCGCATCCAGGTTGGACAGCGGCTCATCCATCAGGAACACCCGGGGGTTACGCACAATCGCGCGGCCCATGGCCACACGCTGACGCTGGCCGCCAGAGAGAGCCTTCGGCTTGCGGTCCAGGTAGTCTTCCAAGTCCAGCAGTTTGGCTGCTTCGCGGACCCGTTCGGCCCGCTGTTCCTTGCCGACCCCGGCAATCTTCAGTGCGAAGCCCATGTTGTCCGACACGGACATGTGGGGATAGAGCGCGTAGTTCTGGAAAACCATGGCAATGTCACGGTCCTTGGGCGGAACGTCAGTAACGTCACGGTCCCCAATCAGAATCCGGCCGGTGTTTACATCCTCAAGACCTGCCAGCATTCGCAGGGAGGTGGACTTTCCGCAGCCGGAGGGACCAACCAGGACGAGGAATTCCCCGTCTCCGACGTCCAGATCGAGCTTGTCTACTGCGGGCCGATCAGTACCCGGGTACACCCGGGTGGCTTGGTCAAACGTTACCGTTGCCATGTTAATAATTCCCTTCACCGGCAGGTACGTGCCGGACGATCCGTTGTGAATGGTGAATTTCGTATTTTCGGTTGTTGAGACATACGTCCCACGCTGACGTGGTGTACGTCACCATAGAAGTATGGCAGAAAATTGCCGACGGCGCGCGCCGGGGTGCGTAACAAACGGCCGCATCGGCGGTTTTACGCGGGTTCAAGCGCGTTCAAGACGGGCTCGTCGGATTCAGGCGGCCGGGCCGGTGGCGGCAAAGCGCAGGTCCAGCAGCGTTTCCAGCACATCCTGCATCTGTTCCGGAGCGTTGACACGGTATCCCGCCCGACTCGGGCCCGGACCGACCTTAATGCCCACGTCCGCAGTGCCGAGGACGGCCATGGCATCTTCATCGGTGACGTCGTCTCCGGCGAATAACACTGCGGTCGCGCCGGTCATCGAGCGCAGCGTTTCAATGCCCTGGCCCTTGTCCGAATGAACCACGCTGCATTCCACTACCTGCTTGCCTTCTGTCACCGTCAGCCCGTCCAGCGCATGAAGCTCCCGCAGCGCCACTTCAGCGGCAGCGGCAGCGGTTTCCGGGGCTGCTGTCCTGGTGTGGAGCACCGCGCCGGCCGGCTTCTCTTCCAAACTGGTGCCCGGGTGGGTCTCAACAATCCCGGCGACGACGGCGGTGGCCGAGGCCAGCAGGTCCCTCGCCTGTTCGTCCAATTCCAGCGGGGCGTGACCAGGTCCGGTCCATGTCTCGGCTCCATGGCTGCCGATCAGCAGGGTTTGTTCCTCCGGCGAGGCCAGTGAGCGCAGTGTCTGGAGCGCGCGGCCGGATATCAGCGCCGTCGACGTGGCCCGAAGCTTCGCCAGGCCGGCCAAGGCCGCGGCGGAGCGGGGCAGCGCCCGGGCGTCTTCCGCACGGTCCACCAACGGCGCCATGGTGCCATCGAAGTCCAATGCGACCAGCAGGTGTTCGGCCGCGGCGGCGCGCTCCAGTGCCGCTGCCAGATCCGCCGACAGTGCGCCGTCGTCGTCAGTCATTGCCGTCCCCGGACTCCTTCAACTCCCGCAGGGTCCCGAGGAAGGAATCCGACCAATGCTCGACGTCGTGGTCCAGGACCTGCCGCCGCATCTTCTTCATCCGGCGCTGGGCTTCTTCCGGTTCGAGGGTGACGGCCTTCATGATGGCGTTCTTCAGCCCGTCGATGTCATGCGGGTTCATCAGCACCGCTTCGCGCAACTGGTCGGCCGCGCCGGCGAATTCGCTGAGCACCAAGGCGCCGGTCGTTTGCACCCGGGCCGTGACGTATTCCTTGGCCACCAGGTTCATCCCGTCCCGCAGCGCGGTCACCAGCATCACGTCAGCGGCGAGGTAGAGCGCCACCATTTCCTCCACCGGGTAGCTGTGGTGCAGGTAGCGCACCGCGGCGTGCTCGATGGTGTCATGCTGGCCGTTGATGTGCCCGACCGAACCTTCGATTTCCTCGCGCAGCAGCCGGTAAGACTCAACCCGTTCCCGGCTGGGGCTGGCCACCTGCACCAGGATGGCGTCCTCGACATTGAGTTGGCCGTCGTCGAGCAGCTCCGCGTAGGCCTTGAGCCGGTGTCCGATCCCCTTGGTGTAGTCCAGCCGGTCGACGCCGAGCAGCACCTGTTTGGGGTTTCCCAGGTCCCGGCGGATCTGCTTGGAGCGTTCGATAATGTCTTCGCGGTGGGCCAGTTCGTTGATCTTGCTGACCTGGATGGAGATCGGGAACGCTTCGGCCCGCGCGGTGTGGCTGATTTCGCCGTCGTCGTCCTTCACCTGGACGAATTGCTGCTTGACACTGTAGCCGCGGAAACGCCGGGCGGAGCGGATGAAGTTGCCGGCGTCGCCGCTGCGCTGGAATCCGATCAGGTCTGCACCGAGCAGTCCGTCCAGCACCAGTCCCCGCCACGGCAACTGGGCATAGATTTCGGTCGGAGGGAACGGGATGTGATTGAAGAACCCGATGCACAGATCCGGGCGCAGTTCGCGGAGCATCTTTGGAACCAGCTGCAGCTGGTAGTCCTGGATCCAGACCGTCGCGCCGTCGGCCGCCACCAGCGCCGCGGCTTCGGCGAACCTGCGGTTCACCCGCCGGTAGGCGTCCCACCAATGCCGGTGGAATTCCGGCGGGGCGATGACGTCGTGGTAGAGCGGCCACAAGGTGGCGTTGGAGAACCCCTCGTAGTAGTACTCGATTTCCTCCGCCGTGAGGCTGACCGGTATCAGGCGCATCTCGTCGTGGGTGAACGCGTCCACATGCTCATCCGACGCGCCGTTCCAGCCGATCCAGGCTCCGTCGGTCTTGGCCATCACCGGGCCCAGGGCCGTTACGAGTCCGCCGGGAGAGCGCCGCCAACTGCTGTTGCCGTCGTCGTCCACCACCCGGTCCACGGGCAGCCGGTTGGAGACCACGATGAAGTCGTACTCGCGCTTGTCTGCCTTGTTGATATGGGGGCCGGCCGCCGTATCCGCTGCAGGCTGCCGTGAACGTGCCGTGGTGTTGGATGAACTCATGCAGTACTCCCTACGTGTCCACATCCAACTCTAACTGCCGGTGAAACTTTATGTTTCGGTGTTTCGTTTTATATGGCGGTGCCACCATTGCTGGCTAAACTGGCAAGGTTCCCGTTTTGCGTGGCCTGTGCCGCGCCCCAACAACACGAGGATTTATGACTCCGCAGAACAAACGAAAGCCCACCCGCGCCGAGCGCACGGCCGAAGCGCGCGAGAAGGCCCGCCGGATCCGTGAAGAGCAGCAGAAGCGGGAGAAGCGGAACCGCCTGCTGGTGCGGTGGGGCGTTGTGGTTGCCGCCGTCGCCATTGTGGCGGTCATCGCACTGATCGTGGCCCAGAACATCCGCGGCCAGATTCCCGATGAAGGCCCGACGGCGGCCAATACTAATGAGTACGGCGGCGTCGTGGTGGGCAAGAACGGCAAGGTGCTCACCAATGACCAGCCCGGCCAGATCGCCATGTCGGACCTTCCGGACGAGACGCCGAAGCCCGAAGGTGACCAACCTCTCGTTCCCCCGGGAGTCGAGGAGTCCCAGGGTGACGAGCCGGTGCGGGTCGTCTTGTATGAGGACTTCCAGTGCCCGGTCTGCAAGCAGTTCGAGGAAACTTTCGGTCCACAGCTGGAAAAGCTGCGCAACTCCGGCGAGATCACCGTTGAATACCGGACGATCTCCATCCTGGACCGGGCCTCGACATCGAACTATTCCTCACGGTCGGCGAATGCGGCGATGTGTGTGGCGGACGAGTCGCCGGGCAGCTACGCGGAATACGTGGACAAGCTGTACGCCGAGCAGCCGCCCGAGGGCGGCGACGGGCTCTCCGATGACCGCCTGGCGGAGCTGGCCAGCGAAGTCGGCGCCGCTGATATCAGCCAGTGCATGGACGAGAACACCTTCCGCCCGGCGGTGAAAATCAAGACCGAGCGCGCCAGTATGTATGGCGTGGGCGCGACGCCGACAGCCTTTGTGGATGGCAAGAAGTGGAACGGGCAGCAGAACCCGCAGTTCATGGAGTTCGTGCAGAAGCAGCTCGACAAGAAGTAAATCCCTCAGCCCGGGCGGGCGCGGACTCGTGCTGGTTTTCCACCACGAGTCCGCTTGGGCTACCCTTATTGGGCGTCGGTCTTGCGAAGGTCCGACGCCGGCCGGCTCCCGCGGGCGCCGGTCCACGCCTCCTTAGCTCAGCTGGCCAGAGCAGCTGTCTTGTAAACAGCAGGTCGCCGGTTCGAATCCGGCAGGAGGCTCGAGTAAATGCCCTTGTCAGAGCCACTTTCAGGCTCGGCAGGGGCATTTTTTGTGCCCTCAGAAACGTCTTGTTTGTGCAATGTTGGTGCAGTGCCTTGGATGAGGGAGGCGGCGGACTCCATAGCGTCGCGGGATACTGAGCCGATGAGGTGCCCGTAGATATCGCTGGTGATGCTCACCGAAGCGTGCCCCAGGAGCTTTGAGACGACGGCGATATCCACGCCGGCGGCGATCAGCAGTGAGGCGAACTCATGCCGCGTGCCGTGCAACTTCATCGCAGGCAGGCCGGCCGTTTCCCGCACCTTCTGGAACTGCCTGGACAAATAGCCGGGAGCCAGAGGACGGCCATTCTCAAGGGTGAACACGTACCCGTCATGTTCGGAGGCTTCGGCCCATTCTTCGGCTTCTGACTGCTGGTTGATCTGCCACGCCATGAGCGCACCCACGGCGGCATCCGGTAGCGGAATGGTTCGACGTCCGGCCGCTGACTTGGCCGTGTACTCATAGACCTTGCCAGCATCGACACGATTCCGTTTGACGGTCAGCGTCCGACGCTCAAGGTCTACGTCTTCCCAGCGCAGCGCCGCCAACTCGCCACGGCGCAGCCCGGTATAAATGGCCGTCTCGAACACGACGCCCAGCCGGTAATGTTCTGTCGCTTTCAGGAACTCATCTACCTGGGATGGCTCCCACGGTTCGAACTCGGCTTTCTCGACGGTAGGCAGGTCAGCGAACTGCGCCGGATTCGTGGCGATCAACTCATCACGCAGTGCGGCGGCGAACACTACTTTCAGGACGGCCAGGATGCGGCGGACAGTGACCGGCCCGCGCTCGGCTTCCACCAGGTCTTGAGTGAAGTCGTTTACGTGGAACCGGCGCACCTCGGATATTTTCATCCGGCCCAGCGCGGACGGCTTTATGTCGTTGCGGATGTACCGGTCATAGTTTCGGTACGTGGTCGGCTTTAGCCCGTTGCCGGTCTTCTCCCGGCGCGGCAGCCACTCGGCGGCGTAATCACCCACGAGCTTCCTGGACGGCTCCGTATAGGTGCCCTCATCGACGCTCACGCGCACCTTGTTTAGCGCGATCTGCGCAGCGCGTTTGTTCGGGAAGCCACCCTTGCGGTGCTGGCGCCGCTTGCCCGTCTTGGGATCGGTGCCGGCGGAGAGGTAATAGGCCCATGTCCCATGCTCCCTATCCTCGAGTTGGGGGCAGTTCGCGCCGTACTGTTTGCCGTTCTCATCCCGGCATCCGCACTTCTTGAACACATCGTTACTTGCCATCGTCTTCCTCCCTCAATACGTCGCGTGTCGTTATCATTGGGGAGTTTGGCCACCACTCCCACAGGTACTTCTGGAATTTCTCGTCTGTGCTGATATCCACGTCGTCCTGCTCGGCCATCGCCCGCGCTTTAGGCTCCTCCATCGCCGTATATTTCTTGAGCCGGTCCTCAATGTGGCGGCGAAGTTCAGGATTCTTGGCAGCTTCTTCACGAATACGCTTCACCATGTCCTCATACGTTCGACGCGTGAATGATAAGAGCAGCTGGAAATTCTCAGCCGCTATAAGATCACGCAAGAATTCCCGCGTAGTCGTAGTCAGATTTCCTGAATCAAGCAATGAATCGACGGGCACCTCAAGGGCGCGTGAGTATCCGATCAGCTCATCGACCGTGATGCGCCGGCCGCTCTTCTCTGTCTTCTGAATCCCGCTGGCATGTATATCGCAGCCAACAGCCCGCATCCGTTCGGCCAGTTCCTCATAGGTGAGCTTGGCTACGTCCGTGCGCAGGCGGGCAATGGTGCTTGCTAGACCCCTCTCGGCCTCTAGCGTTCGGTTCTCGTATTTGGCTGGCATGAGTCTCCCTTAGTGCCTGAAGTGTTCCGCTATGGAAAAAAGACTATCTGACACGGGTTGCGACCGCAAGACATGCGATGTACCGTGTGAGTATTGAGAGTTACCAAAGTGGAACCTCAAGGAAAGGGAACCAGTGAAGACCACATACTCGCCGGACATCGCAGAGATTCTGAGCCGGCCAACCTGCAAAGTAGATGACGCCGCCACGGTCCTGTCCATCGGACGCCGGCAGGCCTACGATGCCGTCCACCGCGGGGAAATCCCGTCATTGCGTATCGGGAACCGGATATTGGTTCCGACTCGGAAACTCGCAGCAATGCTCGAAGGCGACGACAGCGCCGCATAGCCAACGATCCCCGCCCAGGAGGCAACCATGAGAGCCAGGACGCTCCCAGCACAAGGCACAAAAAAAGAGAGCCGGCGGCAACCGACTCCCTCATTCAACCCTCACCAAGGATTCAATATGCCCAGCGTAGCACCCCGCATCATGCCAGCACAGCGCGGCCAAGAGTTCGCACGCCTCACCGGAGGTGCACGGCGATGACACCGCTGCAGGAACTCACAGACGCGAATCTGACCGCGACGCAATATATCCACTTCACAGGCTGGCTGGCCTTCAACCTCGACGTTTACGGCGTCATCGACCGCCAGGTGTGGACAGAAACACTCACGAAAGCAAAGGGGCACCAGCAATGAACATGAACGAATACCCGGCATGGACCATCCGCATGGACGATGAGACGGCATGGGGGCCAAGCCACCCCGTCACGCTCGACAACGAAACCGAAATCGACCTTGCGTTGTCCTACCACCCGGACGAGGGTTCACAGATCCACCTCGACAACCTGGACCCGATGAGCATATCTGACGTCCGGCAGCTTGTCGGCGCACTCTTGAATCTCACCGAGATCGTAGCGCCTGGGCAGATGGACACACAGAAGCTCCGGGATGCCATCGACGCCACGCGGGCCGGACTTGCGGACGCTGACGACCTCGACGCCGCGCTGACCGCCCTTGAGCACCTGTCAGGCCGGCCGGTGACCATACCCAACGACTCGGGAAACGAGGTGTGCTCATGATCCGCGATAACGCTTTCATCTGTCCGCGATGCCACCACGCTGCAGAGTATCCCGGCGCATCAAGGGCCACTGATGGCCGGGACATTGAAATATGTGGTCCCTGCTGCAACGACGAAGCCGTTCGGGAAGCCCGCGGCCTGCCTGTACAGAAGATGGCCGACTGGCCGGTCCCCTCAGATTGGAACCGTGATGCCGAATGAATCCCTCACCGATGAGCAGATCGACTCTCTCATCCATAGCAACTTTAGGGCCTTCCAAGTATTCCTGCGCGGCGTCGGCTCGGGATACACCCAAGGCCTGGCAGACGCCCAACTAAGCCAGGAAGAACAAGCCCAACTTGCCGTGCGACTCTTCCAGGCCGCACAGGAAGACGAGGAAGAAATCCACAAGCAAATCAAGCATGACGTGCAGTGGTTCGACGTCGAACGGGCACGGCAGGAAAGCACAACCGAATACGGAAGCGAGGCAGCAGCTTGAACTTAGAAGAAGAAGAGGCGCCGCCCGGTAAAGGCCTCAAACTACGACGGGCGACCGGCCTTGAACTCCCGCCGCCGACACAATGGGTAGCCCGCGGCTGGGTGCCCCGCCGGGAAATCACCGTACTGGTAGGCGAAGAGGGTATCGGGAAAAGTCTGCTATGGGTGCTGATGGCCGCGCACGTCACCACCGGCAGGCCATTCCCGCCATTCAGCCTGCCAGCCAGGGAACCCGCCGACGTCGTAGTCGTCGTCACCGAAGATTCAGCCGCCGAAGTTGACGCCCGGCTGAGACTGGCCGGGGCCGACATGGACCGGATCATCTTCTACTCGGCAGAGGACGACGGTTCCGGCACCCCGGTATTCGGAAACGGGATGAGCGGCGACATGCTGCTACTCGACGCCCTCCTCGAAGAGCACGAATCGAAACCCGCCATGCTGGTGGTCGATGCCTGGCTCGACACCGTAGCCGGGAGCCTCAACATCAGGGACACGCAGCAGGCACGGCAAGCACTCCACCCCTGGAAGACGCTGGCAGGCCGGCACGACCTCGCAGCGCTGCTGGTGACCCACACGAACCGGATGGACACAGCGTCGACGCGTGACCTGATGGGAGGGACCGCAGCCCTACGGCAGAAAGCTCGCATGGTGCTCTTCGCCGCCCGGTCAAAAGCCGACCACGACGAACCCGTCCAACACCTCTGGATCGGACCCGACAAATCCAACGTGACAGGGCTGGTAGACGCCGTACGGTTCAACGTCGCAGTCGAACAAGTCCGGGCAGCCACCGACGACGACCCCGGCACCTCAGCCCGTCTCACCGCCCCAACATCGGCGGCCATGACCATACGCAACCTACTCGCGGAATGGAAACAGGCAGAGCAGGAAGCCGACCGCAAACCCACCAAAACGGAGAGCGCCAGGGCCGAACTGCTCGACTACGTCAACGCCTATGGGGGAACGGTCCCGACCAAAGACCTCGACGCCCACCTGACCGCACTCGGCTACGGCAAAACAGCCATCGAGCAAGCCAAGCACGACAGCGGCACTTCCGCACCGGGAGGCTACCGGGAACCGTGGCAATTCACCCTCCACTCACAGTCTCCCTACCCGGACCCCATTTCACAGGAGTCTAGGACTACTAGTGAATCTAGGAACACTGAGAGTGCTGCATGAACACGCGCACAGACTCCCTAGTCTCCCTACTCTTCCTAGTCTCCATAGACATGGACCCCCACCTAGTAACACTGGAGAAAACAGCATGACCGACACCATAGGCAAGCTCAAACTCACCAAAACCGAGCTAATCGACCTCGCCGACCGGATGAGAGAACGAGCACGTAAAGAACACGACGACGTAGCCAAATGGCGCAACCGTGCCTTAGCGGCAGAAGCCCGACTCAAACTATACGACCACCGAGAGGCCCAAAAATGAGCAACGAAATATGGGAAAACGTCCCAGGCACACCAGACATAAGAGCCATACCCAACGGGCACCAAGCCTACGACATAGCCCTCGTCATAGACGGCGGGTATCCGCACCCACTAGATGCTGCAGCCAGCGCTGACTTCTGGCTCGAACAACTCACCAAAGCCGGAATACCAGCACGCCGCGGCAAAGACCACCGGGATGCTGTCCCTTCCTTCCGCGCAGCCTCTCCAGTTGAGCGCGTTTCCAGCGGTTCGGAGGATGGAGCAGACTGCACCAACATTGCACAAACAGCAGTATCGTCGCAGGTCACAGGCTTGTCAGTTGTTACCCAAACAACTGTTCAGGGGGCGGAATCATGAGCGCAAAAGTGCGCGGGAGGCTTGGCCGGGAGGCGTCGGCCATCGCATATAAGCAAGCGCTGATAGCCCTGTCAAATGGCCATCCCCGCCACATCTCAGGTATCCGCGAGTATGTGCGCAATTTGCGCGATGAGTGCGCTCACAGGCGCGCATGGTTGCGGGCGGAACAGCAGCGCAACCAGGAACTATCCAGTGAGGTGCAAATCCTCAGGGCTGAGGTAGAAGAGCTACGGCGTGAGGGGGTCCACTGTGGCTGAACCGAGATGCACAGTGTGCCGGCATCACGACAGGCCGGAGATTGACAGGCAGTTGGCCGGCGGTGCTTCCAACCTGGGCACTGCTGAGAAGTTCGGCATGTCCAAGGATTCAGTACGCCGGCACCGGGAACGCCACCTATCGGCAGCACTGAAGGCTGTGGCCACCCGCCGGGAGACTCAGGGAGCGGTGAAGGCGTCCGACCGTGCAGAGGAACTCTATAGCAAGGCACAGCGCATTCTGGAGGCCGCAGAGGAAGCGGGGCAGGGGCAGCTTGCCCTGGGAGCCATCAAGGAACTCAGGGCGACTGTGGAGCTTTTGGCGAAGTTGTCCGGGGAGTTGGATGAACGCCCGCAGGTGAACGTCCTAAATGTCCAGTCGTCGCCGGAGTGGCTGGCTATCCAAGGTCGGATGCTGGAGGCCCTGGCCCCGTTCCCGGATGCCCGCGTGGCTGTGGCTGGCGCTCTGGAGGATATGGGGGAGGTCGAGGCATGATGCAACGGCAGGAAATGGTGTCCCTGCTGTCCAGCGAGGGAATGAGCACTAGGGCAATTGCTCCAATAGTGGGAGCGAATCAAGCGACAGTTACCCGCGACGTGGGACGTGATGCATTTGCATCACCTGAAGAACCCGCCGAGCCGGTGCAGGGCATGGATGGCAAAACCTATACCCGGCCCACTTCCAAGCTGATCGAGACGATGGAGGTGGAGGCGTGAGTCTTGCGGAGTCGATGGCGGCGGCGCTGGACCCGGTGCGCTTTGCGGAGTCGCTTAGGTTTGAGCCGGAGCCGTGGCAGTCCACCCTGCTACGGTCCCAAGCCAGGCGCGGGCTGGTGTTGTGTGCCCGGCAGGTGGGGAAGACTACGACGACGAGCGTCAAGGCCCTGCACGCCGCCTTATTCAATCCTGGCCGTGATGTGTTGATCGTCAGCCCTACGCAGCGGCAGTCAGACGAGATGCTGCACCGCGTATCGGCGCTCTATAAGGCAATGAGCGGTCAGCCGCGGCTCAAGCGTGACAACACTTCGGAAATGGGACTCAGTAACGGCTCCCGCGTGGTGTCTCTGCCTGGGAGTGAGGGCGGTATTCGTGGCTTCGCTGGCGTCAAGCTGCTGATTTTGGATGAGGCGTCCCGGATTGATGACGACGTGTTCGCTTCTGTCCTGCCGATGGTGGCGTCTGATGGCGTCTTGCTTGCTTTGAGCACGCCGTTTGGTAAGCGGGGCTGGTTCTACGACAGGCACGAGGACGCTTTGAATGGCTGGGAGCGGCATAAGGTCACGGTCTACGAGTCGGCGCAGTACACCCCGGAGCGGATAGCGGAGGTTCGGGCGTCGCTCGGCTCGTTCACGTTCGCTTCGGATTACGAATGTGAGTTCGGGGATACAGACAATCAGCTTTTCAGCACGGAATCAGTCCGGGCGGCTTTCGCGCCGGGCATTACACCCTTGGATTTGGAGGTCGCATAATGGCTTGTTTTACTGTTGGGCTCGATTTGGGCAGCGCGGCGGATTTTTCCGCTTTGGTGGTCACTGAACGGGTCTTTGTTCTACCGCAATATATAACGATGGGCCAGTGGCACCGGCAGCCGGGCGTATACCAGGAGCATCTGGTGGAGGAGAAGCATGTTCGGCAGTTGCGCCGTTGGGAGTTGGGCACCCCGTACCCGTCGATCGTGTCTGATGTGGCGGCGTTTATGCGCTCGCCGCAGATGCGGGCCGGTGGGCTGTTGTATGTCGATGGGACGGGCGTAGGCCGGGCTGTGATGGACATGTTTTACCAGGCGCATGATGAGGATGATTTGGGCGCGTATTGGCCGATTGGTGTCACGGTGACGGGCGGTAGGGAGGCGTCCGGCTGGAATATCCCGAAGCAGGATTTGATGGCGGCGATTCAGGCGCCGCTGCAGCTTGGCCGGCTGAAGGTTGCCCAGGGTCTGCCGTTGGGTGAGTCGCTGGAGAAGGAGCTGACGAATTTCCGTTTGAAGATCACGCAGAACGGGCGGGAGCAGTTCGATTATCAGAGGTCGGCCGGTGACGGTCACGGCGATCTGGTGAGCGCTCTTGCGCTTGCGTTGTATGGGAATAACCCGTTTGGCCGTCCAGATGTAATTGAGAATCCACTAACCCTTGTTGGAGGTAAATAACAATGACTGAGCAAGTAGAGAACCAGGAAGAGACCGAACAGACCGACGAGACTTCGGACGATCAGCTGTTGCAGTTGCCGCCGGAGAAGCTGGTAGCGATGGTGAGGGACAAGCGTAAGGCTGAGGCCACTTACCGGACGAAGCTACGGGACACGGAGGCGGAGCGGGATAAGCTCTCGGAGACTGTGGGCGGGTATCAGAAGTCCGCTTTTTCGGATTTCGCGAAGTCTCAGCGGGTGCTGGATTCTGCTGTCGATGACGTCGCCGGCAGTCTGGACGTCTCCGAGTTGTTGGATGAGTCCGGGCAGGTGGACCAGGAGAAGGCCACGGCCGCGCTGGAGGAGCTGAAGCAGTCGAAGCCGCATTATTTCCAGCGGCCGCCGATGCAGACGGGAACGGATCGTGTCGGCGGTTCCGGTGAGGGCAACGTGAAGCCGGAGGCGTCCTGGGGCGACGTGCTCAGGTAAGAGGGTACTCGCTGAGCGAGTACCAACGTCCTGCAAAAGGGTGTGCGAGAACTGCACCCCCAAGGCCGGGGTACGCAAAATCGCGTACCCTCGGGCGCTTAGGTCAGTTGCACAACAAATTGACGGTGAGTGGTGCTAGACTACAAATAGAGCCGGTCTTGCACCGCTCACCGCACAGCCTCCATGTGGGGCAGTCGAGTAATTCCCGCCGTATTCGTTACGGCTTACTTTCGATTGCCTTATAAGGAGGCTTTTCTCATGGCTATTTCAACATCAAACGTTGTCGCAATTTCCCCGGACCAGATCGAAGACTTGATTGTCCGGCCGGTGGAGGCCGCTTCTGTCGCCATCCAGTCGTCAACACTTCTGCCCACCAGCGCCACTGTTACCCGCATCCCGCGTGTCATGGCTGACCCTACGGCCGGCTGGTATGCGGAAAACGAGGAAATCGGCGCATCCGATCCGACCGTGGATGATATCGCGGTAACCCCGGCGAAGCTGGCCGGCCTGACTGTGCTGTCCAACGAGTCGGCCGACGACACAGACCCGGCAGCGGCAAGCGTCATTGGTGACGGGCTGACCCGCGACATTGGCCGCAAACTCGATGCGGCTTTCTTCGGTTCCAAGGGCAGTGACCCGGTGCAGCCGGACGGGCTGGAAGACTTGACCGGAGTTACCGCCGTCGATCCCGGCACCGCGTGGGCCAACCTGGACCCGTTCGCAGAAGCCACCTCGAACGCTGAAGGGCTCGGCTTGAACGTGAACAACTTTGTCGCCAACCCGGCCGACGCGCTCATCCTGGCACAACTCAAAGAGTCGGACACCAGCAATAAGCCGTTGCTGGCCGCCGATCCGACCAGCGCATCCCGCCGGCTATTGCAGGGCGTGCCGCTGCTGGTGTCGCCGGCAGTGACCGCCGGGACCATTTGGGGTCTGCCCAAGCTGCGCTCTGTTGTGGTCCGCCGCAACGATGTTGATCTGAAGATTGATAAGTCGGCCTACTTCACTTCGGACCGTACCGCGATCCGTGCGATCATGCGTGTTGGCTTCGGCTTCCCGCATGAGGCCGCGCTCCAGAAGATCACGCTCTCGGCAGCGTAAGCGAGACTTGCCGCCGTCCAGTTGGGGCAGGGCGGCGGCAATAAAGCCCCTGCCCATATGGCAGGGGGATCAGGTAGTAGTTGGGCAGTCTCCCGGCTGATAACCGGGTAGACGCAGAGAGGGCTACGGTCAGTAAATAGGGTCTGACTGTGGCCCTCTTTGTTTGTGCAATTGTTTGTGCACTCTGGCGGTTTTAGCTGGAATTTCACGGTTACGGGCGGTGACCCGCACCCTCGAAAATCCGCACCAGCAAGCGGAAGTGACCCCTAACGGTTATGGCAGGTTATCGCCCCGAGTTTCCTTGTAAACAGCAGGTCGCCGGTTCGAATCCGGCAGGGGGCTCCACGAAAAACCGCGGTCCGGACTGTTACCAGCGGTGTCAGATGGCGTTTCCACCGGGAGCAGTCGCCGTGCCGTCGGCGCCGCTCCGCTTTGGGACATCCTGCCGCCGGCGCCGCCGGTTATTTGTCCCATACCGGAGCATTTTCGTTTCCCCGCGGAATGGGACGGTTCGTAGGCCTCGGTGTCAGCCATTATCCGGCGGGCCGGGGCGGATGTTCCTCAGCTTGTCGATACCACTGCCCAGCAGGCGGCGACCGAGGAGTAGCGCTCCTTCCGAACGGGAGGTGTCGGCCTCCGTCCTGAACGCGCGGCCGGCCTCGTCAGTGCCGATGGTTTCCTGGTGGACCAACTGGAGCACCGCCGCGCCCTTGTGCTGCCGGGCCCGTTCCATCCGCAGTACTCCGGCCCGCGGACTGAGCCGCAGCGACGCGATATGGTTGCCAAACAGCGGTCCGGCGGTGACCCTCCATTTCAGCGGATGGGGCGGGAGACCGGCGATAGTCGTCAAGATACGGCCCAGCAACCGGGCAAACCGCGAATCGGCGATAATGAACGCCTGCTTCAGCATGCTTGGATAGTGGCTGCGCAGCGGCGAACTGACCAGCTGCACAACCGGCAGTCGGCCCGCGGGGCGGTCGACGTGGGCCACGTAGGAATGGTGCACGTCCCCGGAAAGCACCATCACCGTGGCGGGAGCAGCGCCGCGACGGCCGGTGGCCACTTCACCCACCGCGTCCGAGAGCCGGCGGAAGGAACGCTGGAAGGCCGCCCAGTGCTCCAGATTCCCCACGATCCGAATGCGTTCGCCCCAGCGCGCCGCGCGTTCGCCCCACATGCCCTCAGCGACGGCTTCATTCCAGGCCTCGACGTGGTGCACGGACCGTTCAAGCAGGAAGGGCAGTGACGAGCCGATCAGCAAGTGATCGCAATCGCCGCGGAGCCATTGTTCGACGATGTCCCATTCGGCGTCGCCGAGCATACTCCGCCGGCCATTCTCCAGCACTCGCCCGGAGCGGGTATCGAGCATCACCAGCCGCGTGCGTCCCAGTTGCCGGCAATAGCTCCACCGCGAACGTTTGGTGCCATTGACCTCATCGTCGGCGTGGGCGGCGAACTCCCGCAACCTGCGCTCGCCGTCCGGTGAAGCGAGCAGTGCCGGCCACAGCCCTTCTTCTTCCAGGGCCGACGGCGGCAGGTTCCCCATGTGCTGGTAGAGCCAATATGCCAGGTAGGCGCCGGTGATCCTTTCGGCCCATCCCGTCTCCTGCATGACGTGCTGGCGCCATCGGGCCGAAATGTTCCAGTGGTTCTGCACTTCGTGGTCATCGAAAATCATGGCCGAGGGGACGGTGGACAGCAGCCAGCGGACATCAGGTTGGGACCAGTTGTGCTGGTGGAGCCAGGCGAACTGTTCAAAATTGGCGGCAGCGTCCGGCGGTGGCGTTCCGGGCGGCCGCGGACGGTCCATGGTGTCGAGGGCCCGGGGCGAAACCGGCTTGTCGGCGTAGATCTGATCTCCGAGCATCAGCAGCAGATCCGGCAGCTGCCCCGGGTTCCGCCGCAACCGCAAGGCCAAGGCAAGCAGTGCGTCCACGCCCACCGCATCGTCAGCTGTACCAGGGTCCAGGATCCAAGGTTCTATGTTCGGGCGGCCGATGCGGCAGGAACCGAAAACGATGTCCAGTTCCCGGCCGGGCTCCAGCGTGCGGATCCGCGGCGCGGGGCGGGCATCGTCAGGTTGCGGCCACACTGTTGTGCCGTCAAGCGCGACTGAGTATTCGACGTCGGCCCCGGCGCTCAGCGAATCGACCACCACCAGCGCGTAATGGTGGCTCCCGACGGCAAAGGTGGCGCTGGTGTGCCCCAGTATGCTGACTTCGGCGGGGCCAGAGGTTTCAACCCAGATGGTGGCCGTCGTTTCATCGACGTAGCGCAACATCGGTCCCAGCACCAGCGCCGGGACTTCCTGTGTCGTCATGGATTCAGTGTATGCGGCTACTGGCGCAAAAACTCGGCGAGGCCGTCAATCAGGCGGCGGATGTCCTGCCGCGAGGTGTACGGTGCCAGACCGATCCGCAGCCCGCCGTCGTCGCCCAGTCCCAGTGCGCGGGAGGCCTCGATGGCGTAGAAATGGCCGGCCGGGGCAAGAATGTTCCGGCCCGCCAGGAAGCTGCCGACTTCACCGGCCGTGTGGTCCTCAAAGGTCAGCAGCATGGTGGAGGTGCGTGCCTTGGCCAGAGAATGCAGTACGACCCCGGGCATGGCCTCCAGCGCCCGCTCCAGTTCGTCCTGCAGGGTTTGCTCGTGGGATTCGATGGACTCGAACGCGGTCACCAGCCGCTCGCGGCGGGAGCCTTCCGAGCCGAGGGAGGCGATGAAGTCCACGGCCGCCGTCGCGCCGGCCATGATCTCGTATGGCAGGGTGCCGAACTCGAAACGCTCCGGGACAATGTTGGTCGAGGGCAGCAGCTTGTCGGGCTGGATGGATTCCAGCAACGACGGCGCGGCGGCCAGTACGGCACAATGCGGGCCGAGGAACTTGTAGGGCGAGCAGACGAAGAAGTCCGCGCCCAGAGCCTGCAGGTCGACGGCGTGGTGCGCCGCGTAGTGGACGCCGTCGACATACAGCAGCGCGCCGGCGTCGTGCACCTTCGCAGCGATGGCGGCGATGTCGGGCATCGTGCCCAGCACGTTCGACGCCGCAGTGACCGCCGCCAGCCGGGTGCGGCTGGTGAGGGACCGCTCCAGCTCGTCCATGTTCAGTTCGGCGGTGCCGGCATCGAAGCCGACCCAGCGGACCGTCGCACCCTGGCGCTCCGCGGCTTGCACCCAGGGGCGGATGTTCGAATCATGGTCCAGCCGGGTGACGATGATTTCGTCGCCCGGGCCCCACTGCCGGCTCAGGTGCCGGGAGAAGTCGTAGGTCAGTTGGGTGGCACTGCGGCCGTAGACCACCGACCGCCGGTCCATGTTGAGGAAATCGGCAAAGGCCCGGCGGAACTGGAGCACCGCCTCGTCGGCCTTCACCTCCGACGCCGCATTGCGTCCCCGGTTGGAGAGTGGACCGGTCAGCGTCGAGGCGATGGCCAGTCCGACGACGTCGGGGGTCTGGGTGCCGCCGGGCCCGTCGAAGTGGGCGATACCTGAATCCAGCGACGGAAAGTGCGAACGGAGTTGTTCCAGGTCGAATGGCATGGGTCCTCTTCGGAATCGCTGTGCGAAGGATATTTCGTCTCCAACGGTAGCTCAGAGCTGGCCGCAGCCCGCGCCGGTCAGCACTTTCCGTCCGTGCAGTGAGCGGCAGATTCGGGTCCGCAGCTGCATCACCAGCGGTGTGGAGGCCAGCAGCAGCACGGCGCCGGGCAGCACAGAGACCAGGGCGAGCAGGCCGTACCCGGTGGCGGCCGAAATCCCGGCGCCGGCAGGATAGCCGAAGGCAACGAACGCCACCGCGGTGGCTGCCTCCCGCGGGCCCCACCCGCCGACGCCCAGCGGGATGAACATGCTCGCCAGGCAGATGGCAGCCAGCGCGCCGGCGTGGGAGAGCGGGAGTTCCCCGCTGGTCAGCGAGGCGGCGGTCCAGAACATGAAGGCCAGCGCCGCCCACTGGATCCAGGACAATGCGGCGACGGCGGCGACGTCGTTGGCGGACAACTTGCGCAGCGAGGGCCACGCCGCGGCAGCGGCGGCTGCCGCGAGCGCGAATGCCACGGCCGCGGGCACGCGGTCGACCGCCGAAAGAGCCAGGCCGGCGGCGAAGAAGACAATCACCGTCCCCGACAGGCGCTCGCCGGCGACGGAGCCGATGCTGCCCGTCCAGGAGGTGCGATGCGAGGTCTTGTGGCGCACCGCTCGTGCGGCGTCCCCCGCCACGCCTCCGGGCAGCACGGAGTTCAGGAAGGATGCCGTGTAGCACTGAAAGAGCGCCTCCGCCGCGGTCGGCATGGCCCGGTACCCGCCGCATATCAGGCGCCACCGCTCGGCTTGCGCCCAGGTGGCGGTCAATCCGCACAACAGCGCGATGACAATGGCCCCGGCGTTGATGGCCTGCGCCGCCGCAGCGAACGGCGCCACGCCGAACGTGTGCACCAGGAAGCTGAGCACCAGGATGAAACCGGCGACCTGCAGCCCCGCGATGATCGGCGGCCACCGCCCGGATCGTGTCGGCGCGGTCCGTGTTGGCGCCGTCATGCCGGGCCGCCTGTCCCTTCGGGGTTGCTGTTCCCCGCGCCGCGGGGTCTTCCTGCGGTCGGGCGGATGTCTGCAGCGTGACGACGCAACTCGTTGCGGGCCTCGAGGGCGGCCAGGGCCGTGTCAGGTATCGCCACCAGCCCGTCGACCGCCCGGCGCAGCTGCTGATAGGCGCCCTGCCGTTCCGCCGGCGAGCTCGACTCGTCGGTGGCGACGTTCAACAGCTGGCGCGCGGTCTGCAACCGCTGCTGCTCCTGTTCGCTGAAATGACCCCGTTTCACCCGTTTCGCCTCGGCTTCGGCCAGCAGGAACGCTTCCTCAAACGCATGGACGGCCTGCCCGTATTCGGAGTCGGACGCGGGCCGGCGATGGCCGGATGCCCCGTCGGGCCGCAGCCTGGTGGCCCGGCGCATCGCGCGGATCATGTCCGCCGTGACCGGCTCGCGCAGATCGGTCATTAACGGGTAATCGATCAGGCGGGCCGGATCGAGTTCGTATGCGGACCAGCGGTGCAGGATTTCGTCATGGAGGGCGAACATTTCCTCCCAGGAACGCTGCGTCCTGGCCTTCCGGTCGCGCCGGCGCCCCAATCCGGCCACCGGGCGCTTGGGCTCCTCCTCGTCCTGGTCCACCCATTGGCCGGAGGCGAGGAAGCGCGGCGATTCGGGTTCCTTCACGGCCTCCGCCTTCCGATATCGGATCCTACTTCCAGTGTTGTCCGGCACGCGTCGATGTCAAGGCACAATTGTGTCGCGCCGCCGGGGCGTGGAACATATTCCCGGCCCGGCTTGTTGGTCACTGAAACACCGGAAGGAGAGTGCTGATGATGGTTGAACGGGTAGCGGACATTGCGGTCACAGGGTCCACTGGTGCCGTAGGCGGGCGCGTTGCCAGGATACTGTCGGACGCGTCAGTGAGGCAGCGGCTCCCGGTGCGTGACGTGTCCCGGGCTCCGGTATTGCCGGGCGGGGCGACCGTGCGGGCTGAATATGGGGACCGCGAGTCGGCGGAGTCCGCCCTGTCCGGCGTGCGGGTGCTGTTCATGGTCTCGGCCACCGAAACCGAAAACCGGCTGCACCAGCAGCACACGTTCATCGACGCGGCAGCGGATGCCGGCGTCGAACATATCGTCTATACATCCTTCTTCGGCGCCTCCGAAGACGCGACCTTCACCTTCGCCCGGGAGCACTGGGCGACGGAAGAGTACATCCGTGCCAGCGGCCTGGGTTACACGTTCCTGCGGAACAACTTCTATCAGGACATAATGCCGTTATGGGCCGGGGACGACGGCGTCATCCGCGGACCCGGCGGTTCGGGCCGGATGGCCGCGGTGGCCAGGGACGACGTCGCGGCCGTTGCCGCCGCTGTGCTGCAGGATCCGGACGGGCACCGGGGCGCAACCTACAATCTGACCGGGCCCGAATCGCTGACTTTTGCCGAAATAGCGGACGCCCTCGGCGAGGCAACCAGCCGGCAGGTCCGGTTCCACAACGAGAGTGTGGACGAGGCCTACGAGTCCCGGAAGAAGTGGGACGCGCCGCCGTGGCAGTATGACGCGTGGGTCAGCACCTATACCGCTGTGGGCAAGGGGGAGCTCGACGGCGTCACGCAGGACGTCGAAAAGGTCACGGGTTCGGCGCCGCTGAGCCTGAGCGACTTTCTGGCCGGCTCCAGTCGATAAGCCCGGCCATGCCATGAATTAAATTTCGGCTCGTCATAGAAAGCCTGCTGAGTAATTCTGCTAGAGTGCCAAGCAGCGTTTACTGTTGCTGGTTCCGTCGGCCATGCCCGGCGGAAGCGTGAGCCGGGAGGTGCGTCGGGTGGGCAAGTCTGGTGGTTCTGCCGATGATGCGGCCAGGTTCGGCCACACCGAGCTGCCGCCGGAGCAAAGCAAGGCACTGAGCAAAGCCGTCAAGCTGGAGTGGCTCACCATCGCCTATCTGGCGGTGACCACCTTCGTGGTCTTCCTGGTGCTGGGAAGTTCACAAGCCATGAAAGCCGCATGGATCGAAGACCTGCTCTCTTTCCTGCCACCCATCGCCTTCCTCGTGGCCACCAGGATCATCCGGCGCCGTCCCACTGAGCGGCACCCCTACGGTTATCACCGAGCGGTTGGCATCGCCCATCTGGTTGCCGCAGTCGCGCTGGTGGTGATGGGCACCTACCTGATTGTGGACTCGGGTCTTGGCCTGATCAAGGCAGAGCACCCTCCCATTGGCGGGATCGAACTATTCGGACAGGTCTTCTGGCTGGGATGGTTGATGATCGGTGTGATGGCGATGACCGGCATCGTCCCGGTTTTCCTGGGGCACGCCAAGATGAAGCTGGCCAAGCAGCTGCACGACAAGGTGCTGTACGCCGATGCTGATATGAACAAGGCCGACTGGATGACGGCGCTGGCGGCGGCGGTTGGCGTGTTCGGGATCGGTCTGGGGCTGTGGTGGGCTGACGCGGTCGCGGCGTTGATCATCTCCATCAGCATTCTCCGCGACGGGATTAAGAACCTCCGCGGCGCCGTCGGCGGGCTGATCGATACGAAGGCGCGGACATATGACGACGCAGAACCCCACCCGATCGCCGACAGGATCGATACGTACCTGACCGGTCTTGACTGGGTGGTGGAGGCCAAATCGCGTATCCGCGACGAAGGGCACGTATTCCACGTTGAGTCTTTCGTGGTGACTGCCGCGGGCAGGCCTCCGCCGATGGCGCGTCTTATCGACGCCCGTGAAGCCTGCACCAACATGGACTGGAAGGTCCAGGATATGGTCATTGTCCCCGTACCCGAGCTGCCACGGGAATTCCTGCCCGGGCTGACGGCCTCCGGCGGGGAGCGATAAGCCGGTCCCGCCGCAGCCCGGTGTCCGGCACCTAGTAGAGTTAGCAGGCGAAGGAAGAACTGCCGCCGCGTGCCGCCACGCCGTCATTTGCCCCATAGTCGCGAAGTGAGGAACTGTGCCCGAATTTTCTGCCCGCCTGGCCACTGCGGACGAAATCGCCAACTGGGATGCCCACGTGACGGCCAACCCCAACGGGGGCAACATGCTCCAGTCGAAACCCTTCGCGGCAGTCAAGGGCAGGCAAGGCTGGAAACCGGTGTACGTGGTGTTCGAGGGCAGCTATACCAGCTACAACCTGGTGCTGGAGAAGACCTTTCCGCTGCTGGGCAGCCTCTGGTACATGATCAAGGGCCCGGGCGTTGCTGACCCGGACGACGTGCCGGATATGCTGGCCGCGGGCGAGGCCATGGTCAAGCGGCTGAAGCTCAACGTATTCGCCATCAAGGTCGAGCCCGACATCGTCGCCGGCGAGCAGGTCCGTGCCATGTTGAGACGGGCCGGGCTGGTTGACACGTTCAATATCCAGCCCAACGATTCCACGGCGCTGCTTGACGTCAGCCCCGATTCCGAAGAGCTGCTGAAGAACCTGCACTCGCGCGGCCGCAACGCCATCCGCCGGGCACAGCGCGAAGGCGTCGAAGTCCGCACTATGGAGCCCACTGAAGCGAACTTCCGCGCCATGTATGAACTGATGGGCCAGGCGAAGCAGGGGCAGCTGACGGCGACGCTGCGTTCCTACGGTTACTACAGGCACTTCTGGCAACAGTTCGTCGACGCCGGATACGGGCGGCTGCTGTTCGTCTACGAGGACGGTAAACCGTCAGTCGGGGCGTTCGTCATCCAATACGGCCATAAAGGCACCTATAAGGACGGCGGTTCGACCCCGCGCAGGTCGCAGTACGGCGATTCCCATCTGCTGCAATGGGAGGCCATCAAACAGCTGAAGGAACTGGGCGTGACAGAGTATGATTTCTGTGGGACGCCACCGGCCGCCAAGCGCAAGGACAAGGACCATCCGCAGTATGGACTGGGATTGTTCAAGACCAGCTTCACTAAGACTGTCACCGATTTCGTAGGTTGTTACGACTACGTGATCAGTGGCGTGAAGTACCGTGTTTTCAACAGCATCGGTGAACGCGTCGCGCGGCAGTTGTACTGGCGCAAATATCGTCAGCCGTTCTACTGACCTGGAGCGGCCGCACCGGCGGTGAGTCGTGGCTCCGGTGCACCAAGCAGCACTGAGGAGGGGTTGTTGGAGGACAAGACACCCAGCCGCGCCAGGAAGGGCAAGCGGCCCGCCCCCGACAAAATGGCGAGCCCTCAGGACGCGAATCCGGTCACCGGCGGCACCCGGCCGCTGCAGACCGTCTCGGCGCCGCGCAGCAATTACCCTGCCCGCCAAATGCTGCGCAAGCTGGTCCAGGGGGAGTCGCCGCCTACGGCCCCAATGAGCCTCGTCGACCGGCTGGCCGGCAGCCCGTACGCCAATCCAACTATCCAAGTCGGTGGCGTCGATGCCAACGCCCGCAAGACCCTCGATTTTGCGCTGAACCTGGCCGAATCGATGTTCCGCTACGGCGCCGGTGCGTTGGAAGTCGAAACGAGCATTATCGCCGTCACCGCCTCTCTGGGCCTGCGGAACGTCGAGGTGGATATCACCAACCAGTCGGTGGTCATCAACTACGCACCCCGTGACCGCACGCCGATCACCGTGATGCGGGTGGTGAGGTCGTGGACCAACAACTACGCCGGACTGTCATTGGTGCACCAGCTGGTCACCGAGATCATCGATGGTGACATGGGCCGCGGCGAGGCCGCCAACAGGCTGTCCGAAATCACCACCCGGCCCAAGCCCTACGCCAAGTGGATGGTCACCGCCGCCGTCGGAATCTTCGGAGCCGTCATCGTGGCGATTATCGGCGGTGGCATGACCGCCTCGGCGGTGGCCTTCGGCAGCACTATCCTGGTCAGCCTGATGACCCGTCAGCTGGGCAAATGGCGGGTGCCGGAATTCTTCACGACGGCGGCCGGCTCGGCGATCGTGACGTTTATCGCGCTGGTGTGCTGGTGGGCCAACATGCCGATCTCGCCCGGACTGGTGATCGCCGGCGGGATCCTGCTGCTGCTGCCTTCCGGCCGCCTGGTATCCGCGGTGCAGGATGCGATCAACGGCTATCCGGTCACTGCGGCCGGCCGTTTGCTTTCCGCCTTCCTGACCTTCGGCGCTGTGGTCGCGGGGATTTCGGTGGGGCTGGTCGCCGGTGTGCTGCTGGGCCTGCCGCGGCTCGACGTCACGACGGATTCCTCGCCCGTCTACAATTTCTGGCTGGTGACACTGCTGGTGCTGGTGGCCGGTTCGATGATCGCCTTGATCGAACAGAGCAAGGTCAGCCTGCTGCTGCCCACCGGTCTTGTGGCAGTCCTTGGCTACTTCGTGTTCACCCTGGCGATGACCGTAGGCATCGGAAGCAGGCTGGCTCCGGCGATCGCGGCCGTCGTCATCGGCTTCGCCGCCCGCATCGTGGCGCTGCGGTTGCAGTCCCCGCAGCTGGTGGTCGCCGTGCCGGCTGTGCTCTACCTGCTGCCGGGGCTGCTGATTTTCCGGGCGATGTACGTGTTCACCATTGAATCGACCGGCAGCCTCAACGGTCCGCTGGGGATTTTCAACGCCCTGACCGTGATCCTGGCGATTGCCGGCGGTGTGGTGCTGGGCGACAATCTGGCCAATCCGATCACTCGCGGCCTGGGTGCTAATGAAAGGCGCCGCGGCCGACGCCGGTGATGGTCCTGATGGTCCTGCACCCTGACACGGAGCGACCCGGTGTTCCTGCGGGGAGTAAGCGGGGCCGAAAACGGGCCGTTTGCACCTGAACGGGCGCGGTTTACTCCCCAGCCGAACAAGGCAGACCCCCAGCTGCGCAGACCCTCCGCGATAAGCCGGGTGATGTCCGTTGTACCGGGAGCTGCTATCCCAGCCGCCAGTCGACCGGACCCGTACCCTGGGCCTGAAGCAGCTCATTGGCCCTGCTGAACGGCCGGGAGCCGAAGAACCCCCGGGACGCCGACAGCGGACTGGGGTGGGCCGACTCGATCCGGGGTGTCTGGCCCAGCAGCGGGGTCAGATTGCGGGCGTCACGGCCCCACAGAATGGCAACCAGCGGCTGCCGGCGGGCCACCAGCGTCCGGATGGCGGCTTCGGTAATGGCCTCCCAGCCCTTCCTCCGGTGGGAACCGGCTTCGCCCGGCCGGACCGTGAGCACCCGGTTCAGCAGCAGCACTCCTTGGTCGCTCCAGGCGCTGAGGTCGCCGTGGGCGGCTGGTTCAATGCCCAGGTCCGCGTGCAGTTCCTTGTACATGTTGTTCAGGCTCCGGGGCACTGGACGCACCTGCCGTTCCACGGAGAAGGCCAGCCCCATGGAATGCCCGGGAGTGGGGTAGGGGTCCTGGCCGACGATCAGCACCTTCACCTCGGCCAGGGGGCGCTGAAAGGCCCGCAGCACGTGTCCTCCGGCGGGCAGGTATTGGTAACCTTGGCGCAATTCGCCGCGAAGGAACTCTCCCATGGCGTGAATGTCAGCCTCGACCGGGGCCAGCGCGGCCGCCCAGTCCGCCGCCATCACGTCGGCCAGAGGGGCCGGGCCGGTTGCAACGTCAATCCCGTCGTCGTTCATCCCTCCATTCTGGACGACCGCCTGGCGGGGACGTGAATGACAACGGTGTGATTCGCAATTACCATGGGGGAGTAGCTCATTGGCGGAAGATGGAATGGAGTGTGTCGTGGGAGCAGCTGAGGCATCCGGTGCGGATCCGGCAGTTAACGGCCCGGCACACACCGGCACCGCCTTCTCGCTGGAGACTGACCTTGACCCGCAGAGCCCATTGAGCGAACGGGATCAGCGGATGCTCTCGCTGGAGCGGCAGTGGTGGAAGTACGCCGGTGCCAAGGAGCAGGCGATCCGCGACCTGTTCGACCTGTCCGCCACGCACTACTACCAGATCCTCAACGCGCTGATCGACACGGAAGCCGCGCTCGCCCACGATCCGATGCTGGTGAAGAGATTGCGTAGACTGCGTACGTCCCGCCAGCGCGCCAGGACCGCCCGGCGGCTGGGGAATGAAGCGTAAAGGACGCAGGCCGGACCATTGACCAAGCACAAGGACACCAGCGAAGCATGAGCAATTATCCGCGGGACGAGTTCGACCGCGTCCCGGAATCCTCAGCACGCCAGGGAGTCCACCGTTCGGGTCCGGGGCCTGCGGCGAGCCGTGGCCTGGCGCCGCTGATCGTTGCCGGGGTCGTGGTGCTGCTCATTGGCGTGGCGGCATATCTGTTGATGCCAGGCGGCGGGCAGTCCGGACAAACCGGACAAGCCGCTTCCGGTGCTTCCGAAACGTCCCGGGAAGAGGCAATCGACGATGCTTCCCGGGCGGCCGGGGAGACCAGCAGCCCCGATGCCGCCAGTGAAGGAACCGGGCCGACAGAAGAAACCACCGGGGCAACTCCCTCAGGTGCAGCTTCGGCGAGCCCGACGCCGTCATCCGAAACTGCCGCCATCGATAAGTCCACTGCCGTCGTCGTGCTTAATAATACCGGGGTGCCGGGGCTGGCGGGCGAGGTCACCGGCGGCCTGAGCGCCGATGGGTGGAACGTCACCCTCACCGGCAACTGGTCCGGGCGGACTCAGCCCAGCTCCGTGATCTTCTATGACGGCCAGGAACAGCTGGCCAATGCACAGGCGCTGGCCGGGCAACTTGGCATTGACCGGCTGGTCGACACATCTGTGCTCGGCCAACCGTTGACGATCGTGCTCGGCCCCGGGTTCGGATCAGTTCCCGCTCAATAACCGGCACTTCGACGGGTGCGCACCGCGTGCCATCCCTGCGGCCGCGCCCTCCTGCGCCTACAGTAGCTGGAAAGCGCCGGGCACTGGCCGGCGCACAAATGGCGGTTGGGAGAGCACATGCAGGCCCGCACGCGCGCAGTGAAGGCGGCGGGAGCGACTGCCCTCGCCGGCTGGTTGGCCGTGACGGCTGCCGGATGCAGCCAGTCTCCGGACAATGTGCGGGCCGCGGACACGGACCCCGGAGGCGACGGCGTACTGAAGGTCGGGCTGCTGCTGGAAAGCACCGGGGAGCAGAAATTCCTCAACGAGGCCCAGCGGGCGGCGGCCCGGCTCGCGGTCCAGGACATCAACGATGCCGGAGGGTATGAGGGCAGCCCCGTGCAGTTACTGCCGACCCAGGCTGGCGAAGCAGCCGCCATCGCCGCCCGGGACTTCATCAACTCAGGAGCCGACGTCGTGATCGGCCCCACCGACTCGTCCTCGGCGCCGGCCGCGATCGATCTGCTCAGCGATGCCTCGACTGCGCTGATTTCCCCCGCAAATAGCGCGGCCGCGCTCAGCAGGTACCCGTCGGACGGGTATTACTTCCGCACGTTCCCGTCCAGGGTCTTGGAAGGTCGCGCGCTGGCGCAACAAGTGCGGCGGGCCTCGCCGGGAAGCGTCGCGGTTCTCCACGGCGGGTCGGCCTACGCCACGACGGTGACCGAAGCGCTCCAGGACGGTCTGGCCACCCGCGGAATCAGTTCCAAGCGGATCCCGTTGGCCGAGGGTCGGGCCCAGGCCGTGCAGGAGGCGGAGGCGGCCGACGCCGTCGTCCTTGTTGCTCGTGAACAAGCGCGCGAAGCGCTGCGCTGGCTGGTGGAAACCGGAGTCGATCCGGCGGCAGTGTTCCTGGGCAGCGGGGCCACTGCCGCCTTCGGCGGCGATTTCGCCGACGGCGCACTCGGCGGTGTGCACGGCGTGCTGGCAGGAGGTGTGCCGGACAACGAGTTCCAGGGGAGGCTGCTGAAACTGGCGCCCGACCTGGGACACATGACGTTCGCAGCCGAGGCGTATGACGCCGTCGTTCTCGCCGCCTTGGCAGCCGCCGACGCCGGTGACGACGCCGGCTCATCAATCGCTGCACACCTGCAGGAGGTCTCCGGACACCACCAGGACAGCCCGCAGGGGGAGCCGTGTGGCTCCTACTCGAGGTGCCTGGAAATACTGGGACAAGGTATGACCATCGACTACCGGGGCGAGTCCGGTCCGGTCACGTTCAATAACGACGGCGACATCATCACCGCCGAATTCCGGTTCTACGAGTACGGCGTCGGCAACCTGCCCCGGATCGGGGGCACTATTCGGGCGAGCCTGCCGGCGGAGCCTGGGTAGCTGACGGGCCCGTGCATAACCTCACCGGCTTGCACTCAAGGGGTGGGAGTGCTAATTTTTGGCTTAGCACTCCCAGCTGTTGACTGCTAAGCAGTGGCGGCTGGAGTGAAACAGGAAACCTCTGTGGTGAGAACCTGTGGGCGGCGTACCGAGATCGCCGCTTGCTTGTTCGTCCGTCGCGGGCATCGCAGCCAGGTCTGTGCTCTTTATAGCCGACAGTGAAACTGTCCAGGAGGGACATCAGCCGTTATGGCCAAAATGATTGCATTTGACGAAGAGGCCCGCCGCGGCCTCGAGCGGGGCCTGAACACCCTCGCTGACGCCGTCAAGGTCACCCTCGGTCCGCGTGGCCGCAATGTGGTCCTTGAAAAGAAGTGGGGCGCTCCGACGATCACCAACGATGGTGTATCCATCGCCAAGGAGATCGAGCTGGACGATCCGTACGAGAAGATCGGCGCGGAACTGGTCAAGGAAGTCGCCAAGAAGACTGATGACATTGCCGGCGACGGCACGACGACGGCGACCGTCCTCGCCCAGGCTCTGGTCAAGGAAGGCCTGCGCAACGTCGCAGCCGGAGCCGACCCGCTGAGCCTGAAGCGCGGCATCGACAAGGCCGTTGACGCAGTGAACCACGAACTGCTCTCCTCCGCCAAGGAAGTCGAGACCCGCGAACAGATTGCGGCGACCGCTTCGATCTCCGCCGGCGACAACGCAATTGGCGACCTGATTGCCGAAGCCCTCGACAAGGTGGGCAAGGAAGGCGTCGTCACCGTTGAGGAGTCCAACACCTTCGGTCTGGAGCTGGAGCTCACCGAGGGCATGCGGTTCGACAAGGGCTACATCTCTGGATACTTCGTCACCGACGCCGACCGTCAGGAAGCCGTCCTCGAGGATCCCTACATCCTGATCGTCAACTCGAAGATCTCCAGCGTCAAGGACATGGTGACCATCCTCGAGAAGGTCATGCAGACCAACAAACCGCTGCTGATCATTGCCGAAGACGTCGAAGGTGAAGGTCTGGCCACTCTGGTGGTCAATAAGATCCGCGGAACCTTCAAGTCCGTTGCGGTGAAGGCACCCGGCTTCGGCGACCGCCGCAAGGCACAGCTCGCCGACATCGCCGTCCTCACCGGCGGCCAGGTCATCGCCGAAGAGGTCGGCCTGAATCTGGAAACCGCCGAACTGGACATGTTGGGCCAGGCACGCAAGGTCGTTGTCACCAAGGATGAGACGACCATCGTCGAAGGCGCAGGCAACGCAGACGAGATCTCAGGGCGGGTCAACCAGATCCGCGCGGAGATCGACAACTCCGATTCGGACTACGACCGCGAGAAGTTGCAGGAGCGTCTGGCCAAGCTGGCCGGCGGCGTGGCAGTCATCAAGGCCGGCGCTGCCACCGAGGTGGAGCTCAACGAACGCAAGCACCGTATCGAGGACGCCGTCCGCAACGCCAAGGCTGCTGTGGAAGAAGGCATTGTCCCCGGCGGCGGCGTGTCCCTGATCCAGGCCGGCGTCAACGCGTTCAACGGCCTCAACCTTGAAGGCGACGAAGCGACCGGCGCCAATATCGTCAAGGTTGCGATCGACGCTCCGATGAAGCAGATTGCCTTCAACGCCGGCCTCGAGCCCGGCGTGGTGGCCGACAAGGTCCGCGGCCTGCAGGTTGGCCACGGCCTGAATGCGGCCACCGGCGAGTACGAGGATCTGCTGGCCGCCGGCGTGGCCGACCCGGTCAAGGTGACCCGTTCGGCACTGCAGAACGCCGGTTCGATCGCCGGCCTGTTCCTGACCACTGAATCCGTGGTCGCGGACAAGCCGGAGAAGAATGCCGGCGGCGGAGCCGGTGGCGGCGACGAAATGGCAGGAATGGGAGGAATGGGCGGCTTCTAGCCCCACCCACTCCCTCCCCAAGCCTTGCAGGCTCGGCCCGGGGCGTGGCATCCAATATGGGTGTCACGCCCCGACGTCGTTAACATGGATGGTGTCCTGATGCGCCTAGTCTCTTAATCAGGAGTATTGCTGGCCGAAATTCAGCCCGAGATCGGAAGGGAGTGCCTGTGGCGGACAAGTCCTCCGGAAAGAACGCCACAGATACGACATCCGCGGGGAAGCAGCGACCCGATCCGGATACTCTCCACCCCGGCCCGGAGGCGGAATCCGGGCAGCAGCCAGCGTTGGCCGCACAGGAATCTGCGGCGTCCGGGCAGCAGTCGGCGGCGCCGGACCAGGGCCAAGAGCCCCCGGCGCTGTCGGAAAACAGGCCCTCTCCGGCACGTCTGGCCGGCCATGGCCGGCCCTCTCCGGCCCAGCTGGCAGACCAGGCCGGAACAACTACGCCGAAACGCCCCGCCCGGGGGCGTCCCACGCCGGCCAGGCTTGCCCAGAGTGTCCGCACGGCGGATGCTGACGCACGCCGCGCGGTCCGCAAGCTGGTGCAGGGGGAGCTCCCCCGGCAGCCGCGGTCGTTGGTGGAGAACCTGGCCGGAGGCCCCTATTCGCAGGCCAGGACCCGCGCGGTGTCGGATGCCGATTCCCGGGAGACCATCGACCTGGCATTGCGCGTGGCAGAGGGAATGTTCCGATTCGGCGGCGGTGCGCTGGATGCCGAATCCAGCATTGTAGCCATCGCGGCAGCCTATGGGTTGCGGGACATCGAGGTCGATATCACCAACCAGTCGGTGAAGGTGAATTACCCCGATACCAGCGGCGAACCTGTGAGCATGATGCGCGTGGTGCGTTCCTGGTCGCAGAACTACGGCGGCCTGGCCCGTATACATCAGTTCGTGCGGGAAATCTCCGAAGGCAAGATCAGTCGTGACGAGGCCAGCCAGAAGCTGCAGACCATCATGACCAGCCCCAAACCATTTCCGAAATGGATAGTGATAGGAGCCAGCGCTCTCGCCGGCGCCACGCTGACGGGCGTTACCGGCGGTGGTTTCTTCAGCTGCATGGTCGCCTTCTTCAACACCTTGATGGCGCAATTTTTGGCGCGCCAGTTGGGCCGATGGCGGCTGCCGGAGTTCTTCACCATGGCCGCTTGCGCCATGGTGATCACGCTGACGGCGATCGCCATGTACAGCACCGGCTTGCCGGTGGTCACCGGATTCATCGTTGCCGGTGGCATTATCCTGCTGCTGCCCACCGGACGAGTCATCTCCGCCACCCAGGATGCGATCAACGGATTCCCCGTGACAGCGGCCGGCCGGTTCTCTTCGGCGTTCCTCGTACTCAGTGGACTGGTTTCGGGTATCGCGCTGGCCGTGGTCACGGGGGCCTTGCTGGGGATCGGACGGATCGACGTGACCGAGGAGCCCCTTGCGGTACCTCCGCTGCTGCTGGGCGCGTTACTGGTGGTGGCCACTTCGTCGCTGGCAGTGGCGGAGCAAACCCGACCGGGATACGTGCTGCCCACCGCTGTAGTCGGATTGGCGGGACTGCTGGTGATGAACGGCTATCTGGCCCTGGGCGCCAGCTCGGTGCTGGGGCCGGCCGTCGGTGCCACAGTCGTCGGGATAGGGGCGCGACTGGTCGGCCACTGGCTGCATGTGCCACAACTGGTCATCGCCGTCCCCGGCGTGACCTTCCTGCTGCCGGGGCTGATGTTGTTCCGGTCCTTGTATGGCATGACGGTCGAATCCATAGCTTCGGTGGAAGCGTTCGTCGGACTGTTCAACGCGTTGACGGTCACGTTCTCCATTGCGGGCGGAGTGGTGCTGGGCGACACCCTCGTGAGGCCGTTCACCGGCGCCGAGGGGCCGGAGGCCAAGCGCAACCGCAGGCGGTAAGGTCGACTGCAGGTGCCCCTGGCGCCCTGTCACCCGGCGGTGAACATCCGGGTGTTTGCCTGCTCCGTCTGGGCGTACTGGGTGGCAGCGGCAGACAGTGCAGTGTTGATACTTTCCAGTGACGACTCCACCTTCACCTGGGTGCCGCGCCACTCCACGATCAACCCCTGGAAGGTGGTGGAAGCGGCACCGGTCCAGCTGCCCTGCAGTTCCTGCAGGGACCGTTGCATCGTCTCCACCTCGGCGCGGATCCGTTCGACTGATCCCCGCACTGCGGCGCTCTTGACCTGAAGTGCTTCGCTGTCGACATTGAACTGTGCCATGATGTGCCTCCTGAACTTGCATCAGATTGGTTGATGTAAGTTGAGGCTAGCGGTGCGGACACGACGTCCGCGAGGGGCATTGGCCCGGATGTGGATAACCCTGCCGGTCACCGCTCCGAATCCACGGACCCGGACTGGGAATCCGTGACTTCGGTGATCTCCGCTGTCTCGTCATCCGACTCACCGGACTCGCCGGACTCGCCCGTTTCGGCTGGGGGGTCCACGTATGGCAACCGGATCCACATGGTGGCTCCTCCGCCTTCGGTGTCGTCGAGCCGGACCGTTCCGTCGTGCTGGGCGACTATTGCCGCAACGATGGCCAGCCCCAGGCCGGAACCGCCGGTTTCACGGGTCCGGGAGGTATCGGCCCGGTAGAACCGTTCGAACACCCGCCCGGCCTCTTCTTCCGAGATTCCAGGCCCGTGGTCGCGGACCTGCAGGATCGAATCTTTCCTCTCGTCGATCACCCGTTGAGTGCCGACGGCGATTTCAATCGGCGACCCCTCGGGCGTATAGCGCAGCGCATTGGCCACCAGGTTGCCCACCACCTGCCGCAGTCGGGGCTCGTCGCCTGCCGTCGGTGCGCTGGAGGGGCAGCCGCCATCGAGCGAAATCACCCGGATCTGCCGGTCAGGCGCTCCCGCCATGGCATCTGTCGCAGCGTCGTTGGCCAGCAGCAACAGGTCAACGGGCTGCATTTCCAGCGGCCGCTGCTCATCGATCCGGGCCAGCATGAGCAAGTCTTCGACCATCCGCCCCATGCGTTTGGCCTCGTTCTCGATCCGGACCATCGCAGTCGACACGTCTTCCTCGGTCTGCAGCGCGCCATGGCGGTGCAATTCGGAGAAGCCGCGGATGGTCACCAGCGGCGTGCGCAGCTCGTGGGACGCGTCAGCGACAAACTGCCGCATTTTCTTTTCAGAGGCCGATCGGCTGGCGAAGGCGCCTTCAATGTGGGCCAGCATCGCATTGAGCGACTTACTGAGCCGGCCCACTTCGGTATACGGGTTCTCCACCCGGACGCGTTGAGTCAGGTCTCCGGCGGCAATGGCGGCAGCGGTCTTCTCCATCCGCGTCAGCGGCTTGAAAGCCCGGGTGACTGCAAGATAAGCGACGCCGGCCGCCACGGCAGTGGCCAATAACCCGCCAATCAGGATGCGCTCAGTGGCTTCGCCGAGCAGCTCGGCGGTGTCTTCCATCGGCAGCGCAACGGCAACACTGCCCTCTCCGCTTTCCAGCGGGTAGATCCGGACCCGCCAGCCGTCACTGTTATCCGCGGTGCCGGGAACAGTCCTCGCCCGGCCGGAGAGGGACTTGACCTCGGCGAGGGTGGGACGGTCAAGCACCGGCGCATCGTCGGACTCAAACGCGATGATCTGCTCGCCGCCGGGTGTGAACAGCGCACCGTAATAATTGGTCAGCTCCACCGACTGCGAGTCGGTCATGCCGAACAACCGGTTGGAGACAGCCTGCCTGTTGTTGCTCAGATTATCGTCGAGCTGCTCAATCAGGAAGCCGCGCAGGAAAGAGATGGTCAGAGCACACGTAACGCCGACAACGACCACCATCAGCAAAGACAAGATGGTGATCAGCTGGGCGCGCAGCGAGAACGATCTCCAGAAAGCTACCAAGGGCTAGCGCTTCTCTGCCGTCCGCAGCAAATATCCGACCCCGCGCTTGGTCTGGATCAACGCCGGCGCATCCGGATCGGCGTCAATCTTGCGGCGAAGGTAGGAAATGTAGGATTCCACGATCGAGGCGTCGCCGTTGAAATCGTATTCCCATACATGGTCGAGGATCTGCGACTTGGACAGCACCCGGTTGGGATTGAGCATCAGGTACCGCAGCAGCTTGAATTCGGTGGGGGAGAGGTCGATGTCCTCGCCGGCTCGACGCACTTCATGAGCGTCGTCGTCGAGCTCCAGGTCATCGACCCGGATAATGGCATCGTCTTCCTCCAGCGGCGCGGTGCGGCGCAGTACCGCACGGATCCTGGCCACCACTTCGTCAAGGCTGAATGGCTTGGTCACGTAGTCGTCCCCGCCGACGGTCAAGCCGGTGACCTTGTCCTCGGTGTCGTCCTTGGCGGTGAGGAAAAGCACCGGGAAGTGCCGTCCGGTGGCGCGGAGCTTCCTGGTGACGGTGAAACCGTCCATGTCCGGAAGCATGACATCCATCACCGCCAAGTCGGGATTGTGTTCCTCAACCGCGGTCAACGCGTCCCGTCCATTGGCGGCGGCGACGACGTCGAAACCCGCGAACCGCAGCGACGTCGCCAATAACTCCCGGATGTTCGGTTCGTCGTCAACAACCAGCAACTTAGCTTCAGTATCAGTTTTCTTCACGCTACCCATATTCCTCCCGGTTTCTGGGAATTCGCTGAACGCCTCTTGTGCGTCCCGTCTGTGAGCCCCGTCTGCGCGTTCCGTCTGCCCGCCCCGTGGGGATTACGCTGCTGCGATATCGGTCGAATCCATGATGGTGTAGGCGTACCCCTGCTCGGCCAGGAACCGCTGCCGCCGCGCGGCGTACTCTTGGTCCAGCGTGTCACGGGCAACAATCGTGTAGAAGCGGGCCGAACGGCCATCCGCTTTGGGGCGCAGCAGCCTGCCGAGGCGCTGCGCCTCTTCCTGCCGCGAGCCGAACGACCCGGAAATCTGGACCGCCACCGAGGCCTCGGGCAGGTCGATGGAGAAGTTGGCCACCTTGGACACCACCAGGGTCTGCAGCGCTCCGGCGCGGAATTCGTTGAACAGCCGCTGCCGCTCCTTCACCGGGGTGTCGCCCTTGATCACCGGCGCATCGAGGCGGTCGCCGACCTCGTCCAATTGGTCGATGTACTGACCAATCACCAGCAACTGCTCGCCGGCGTGCGATGCCACCAACTGATCCACGACCGAAGTCTTGGTTTCCGACGTCGAACATAACCGGTACTTGTCCGCGTCCTCAGCCATCGCGTAGGCCACCCGCTCATCGCGGGGCAGGTCCACCCGCACTTCCACGCAATCGGCCGGGGCGATGTAGCCCTGCGCTTCAATGTCTTTCCACGGCGCGTCGTAGCGCTTCGGTCCGATCAGTGAAAAGACTTCGCCTTCCCGACCGTCCTCGCGCACCAGGGTAGCCGTCAATCCCAGGCGGCGGCGCGCCTGCAGATCGGCGGTCATCCGGAAGATGGGGGCCGGCAGCAGGTGCACCTCGTCGTAAATGATCAGGCCCCAGTCGTTGGCGTCCAGCAGCTCCAGATGCGGATACAGGCCGCCGCGTTTGCGGGTCAGCACCTGGTACGTGGCGATGGTGACCGGACGGACCTCCTTGGTGGTGCCGGTGTATTCGCCGATTTCGTCGGCGGTCAGGGTTGTCCGCTTGATCAGCTCGTCTTTCCACTGCCGGGCGGCAACGGTGTTGGTGACCAGGATCAGCGTGGTGGTGCCGCTGGTGGCCATGGCACCGGCCCCGACCAGCGTCTTGCCGGCACCGCAGGGCAGCACTACGACCCCGGAACCGCCGGAAAAGAAATTCTCCACCGCCAGGTTCTGGTAGGGGCGCAGCTGCCAGTCCGTTTCGTCCAGGGCGATGGGGTGCGGCGCGCCATCGACATATCCGGCGAAGTCCTCGGCCGGCCACCCGAGCTTGAGCAGCAGCTGCTTGACCTGGCCGCGCTGGGAGGAGTGCACGACGACGGTATTGCCGTCGATGCGCGGGCCCAGCAACGGCTCGATCTTCTTGGCGTGCAGCACCTCCTCGAGCACCGGGTGGTCGTTGGTGCGCATCACCAGTCCGTGCAGCTCATCCTTCTCCAGCCACAGCCTGCCGTAGCGGGACATGGTCTCTTCGACGTCGACCAGCAGGGAGTGCGGCACCGGGAACCGGGAATAGGCCAGCAGGGTGTCCAGCACCTGTTCGGCGTCCAGCCCGGCAGCGCGGGCATTCCACAGCCCCAGCGGTGTCAGCCGGTAGCTGTGCATGTGCTCCGGGGCACGCTCCAGCTCGGCGAAGGCGGCGATCGCATGCCGCGCCTCGGTGGCCTGCTCGTGGTCGACCTCCAGCAGGATGGTCTTGTCGCTTTGCACAATCAGCGGTCCGTCAGTCATCGTCCCTCCGGGTTTGAAGCCATTTCAACGTCCATCACACGGTGGATCGATATCACCCGCTCCACCTCTTTTCCGGGGTCGTAGCCACGCACCCGGCCACCACCGGCCGAGAGTGGAACAAGGCGCTGCTGCATGTGATTCCCGGCCGCGTCCACGATTGACAGGCACACTGGCGCCTTCAGCCTAATGGCCTTGTTCAGCGTCTCCATGTTCAGCATCGGTCCGCTTTCGCCGCTGCTGACGGACCGTTCGGGTGCCGCCGAGCGCAGCGTGGCTATCTGCGACGCCGCGGCTTCGTCCTGGTCGCCGGCCGCCCCGGCGTTCCCGGCCGGAGACATCGAAAACGGCGCTCCGTGTCCAAAACGGTGCTGCCCACCGCCGTCTTCGACGTCCACCGCCGTCTTCGACCATCCTGCCGGCCCGTCCGCACGGGCTGTGGCACCGGGGCTGCCGCCCCGACCAGTGGTGGCCCCTGCTGTGCCACCAGGGCCACCGGCGGACACTGCGCTGCCGTCGTCGTTCTCGATCAACGGTGCCAGCCCCAAATCCTGAAGCACCACCGCCACTTCCCGTGCGCTGGCACGGCTGACGACGACGGTGGGAGCCAGCCGCCGCAGCCCCAGCAGGGACGCCTCGTCGTTGGACATCAGCACGGTCAGTGCGTCCTCGTCGTCGCTGCGCAGGTAGCTTCCGGCCGCGCCGATCCGCAGCGTGCCATGCCGGGAGGCGGTGTCATTAATCAGGTACATCAACGGTTGCGGCACTTCGGTGGCCGAATGGGCGCGCAGGAATTCAAGGATGCCGGCGCCGTCCCGTCCGGCGTCGAGCGCCCGGCGGATCGAGGAGGCGGAAAAGCGGAAGGTGGTGGCGGGACCCTGCCCTTCGGCGTCGGAGAGCAGCGCCAGTTCACGGCTGAGCGCGGGCTGCAGGTAACCGGGGGCGACGGCGGTCAGGTCGGCTTGCAGCAGCACGTAATCGACCGGTTTGGGCAGCGCGGCGGCCAGTTGTTCGACGGCGGCGGGCAGGTCGCCGCCTGCAGTGGACTGCCCGACGTCGGTGATGGCCCCGGAACCGGTGAGCCCGAGCAGCTCCGCCTCCCTGAGGATCCCGGGAACCAGCCGGTGGAAGCGGAGCCGCAGCCGTGGCTGGTGCCAGATCATCCGGGCCAGCACGGACTCTTCGTCCAGTACGGGCAGCTTCCCGTCGGCGTGGCCGCCGGCGTATTCGGCCGTTAACGCGGACAAAGCCTCCAGGGTGCGGCGCCTGACGGCCGGGGCTTCGGGGCGGGCGACGTCGGCCGACAGCGGGTTGATCAGGGCTCCGCCCGCGAGCTGTCCACCGACCAGCGAAGGCGCCCGCCCGCTGGCCAGCCAGCCACCTGCCACCTGCGCCCATTGTTCCGGCCGCGGAGAATCGAGCCACTTCGCCGCCAGCGGGGCCGCCACCCACCGCGAAGTATCCGGATCCAGGAACGTCAGCGACGCCATGGCCGCCAGCTCCAGGAACAGCGAGGTCTGCTGTTCGGCAATCCTCAGCCGTTCGCTGAGCCGGCGCACTTCCCGGACGCCGACCCCTCCCGAACGGACCGTGGCGACCGGCTGCTCCTCGATGCTGGACACCATTTCGGCCAGCACTCGGAGGATCTCGGCCACAGACCCATAAGCGGCGTTGTCCCGCCGGGCCGCGGACACAGCGCCCAGCTCCGGAACGGGCGGCTGCAGCTGCAGGTGGTCGATGAACAGATTCCCCCGCGCGGCCGCCCCCACCGGTCGCGGGAGTTCCACATGTTCGGCGTCCAATGGCACCAGCAGGCCTCGCGCCAGCAGCCAGCGCAGCGGCCCGCCGGACTCCTGTAAGTGCGGCGGATTTTCCTGCGAGCGGGAGGCGTGGGGGACGGTTCCGATGGCCGAGTGCCGGAACCGGTCGAGTAGGTCGTTGGTCTGCGGCGGGGCGGCGGCCAACAGGGCCTCCCAGTGGTCCGAAACCCATCGCTGGAGGCTGTCGGCCGCGGCCCGTGGAGTGTCGGCGGGCTCCACCGTATAGCCGTATTCGATCAACGCCGCGACCAGGTCCACGGCATTGCGGTTGAATTCCGGCTGGTTGGCCGCAAGGTTCTGGTAGCTTCGCCCCAGGCCGAGGGGGTAGGGGCCGACCACTTCCTTGAGGCTGGACACGGGCAGGAAGCGGCCGGCCTCCGTCCGGAAGGTCAGGGCCAACCGGTGGAGGGTGGAAAGGATGTCGTCGATGATCTCCGGTGGAACGCCGGAGATCATGGGATCCAGGTCAGAGGTGGAAACGGCGCGTCCGGTGTCTTCGTCGGCGAGCAGATGCACCGCCTCAAGCACCCGGGTTTGCGGTACGGGCAGGTCTTCCAGCGCCCGTTGCACGCTGATCCTGGTGGAGGCGCGGGCCGCCAAGGCGGCGAAGTCCGGCACCGGCGGGGAAATCAGGTCCGGGCGGGCAGCGAAGAGTTCCCGCAGCGACGCGTCGCTGCGGTCGGCCAGGTCAGCTGCCAGGGCACGGATAGAGGACATCAGATTAACGTTACCGCGTGTGCCGGCGACGGCCCGGGGCACGCCCATTGGGACGGACGGGCCGGATGCTTGGCTGTACTAACCGAGGCGCCGGCGGACCGCGGCAATGACCAGCACGGCCATCAGCACGAAAGCAATCGGCAGTCCCGCCATCGGAACCCAGGTCAGGGCCGGCCACGCCGTGCCCCCGGACAGGTTGATGGCGAGGATCACCACCAGCGCCAGGATCGACACGGCGGCAAGCGCGACGGCGGTAGCGGTCACCGCGGAGAACGCGCGGGCGAAGGCCCCGGTGCCGTGATCGTGCCCGGTCGCATCCTGGGCGGCGGAGCCGGTGCGGGCTGTGCCAAAGCCATTCGGCGAGGAAGCTGGAACCATGCGTTAAAGGTACCAAGCCGGCATAGTTGCCGATTCGCTAAGTGTGAAACAACACGGGCCGATTGGACAGGCCGGGATAACCTGTACGTATTCAGTCTTTTGAACAGCGAAGAGGTTTCAAGTGCCTATCGGCAAGGTTAAGTGGTACGACACTGAGAAGGGCTTCGGCTTCCTGCAAGCCGAAGACGGTGAAGAGGTGTTCCTGCATGCATCCGCCCTGCCTGCGGGGACAACCGAGGTCAAGGCCGGCACCCGGATGGAGTTCGGGGTCGCCGCAGGACGCAAGGGCGCCCAGGCGCTCTCCGTGCGGATACTCGATACCCCGCCGTCTGTCGCCCGCGCCCAGCGCAAACCAGCCGACGAAATGGCCGTCATCACCGAGGACCTGATCAAGCTGCTGGATTCGGTGTCCAATGGGTTCCGCAACGGCCGTTACCCGGACAAGAGGGTGGCGAAAAAGGTCGCCTCTGTGCTGCGGGCTGTAGCGGATGATCTGGACACTTAAGAAGCTCGTGGCGAGAAGATCAGCGCGGAAAGCAAGCGCCCCCGAATCGAAACCGGCCCCGGACGACTCCGTGGCGGAGGATACGGCTGCCGCCGCTGAGCGCGCCGCGGCGGTCGAATCGGCCGAACAGGCCGCGGACGCCGAAGCCGCGGACGCCGAAGCCGCCGCAAGCCCCGCCGACGCCGACAGCGTTCCAGCCGCCGACAGTGCCGCTCTGGCCGCAGCGGATACGGACAAAGAACCGGATGCCAAGCCGGAAGCCGCCAAGCCGGAATCAGCCCGGCCGGAGACAGCCGAGCCAGAACCAGCCGGGCCGGAAGCCGCCAAGCCGGCCAAGCGCCGCCGTGCTCCCAAATTGGACGCGTTGCTTGCGGCCGATGTGGAGACGGCCCGCACGGCAGTGCTGGAGGTTGCCCCCCAGGTCCAAGTGGGCGAACACGCCGGTGCGAGGGCCGAGGACGACAGGGTCGTCACCCACCTCTTCGAGTCCGATGTCCGCGGGTATAAGGGATGGCAGTGGTTCGCCGTGCTCGCGCGGGTGCCCCGGGGCAAGACCGCGACCGTGTCCGAGGTGGGACTGCTGCCGTCGGAGCGCTCGCTGCTGTCACCGGAATGGATTCCGTGGGCCGAACGGGTCCGCCCCGAAGAGAAGCAGCAGGCCGAAGCCGAACAGTCCGGCGACGATGCCGGGCGGGACGGTGATTCGGGCGGCGCATAGCCGCTCAGTACCAGCAAATTCAGGCAACGACGCCGCCAGCGTGCGGTCCGACCGACAGCAGGAGGAGGCTACGGGCAGGCATGTTCCGCTCCCTGGCCGTCCTCAATTTCCGGATCTGGTTCGTCGGCGCGCTGGTGTCGAATATCGGCACCTGGATGCAGCGCACCGCCCAGGACTGGCTGGTCTACGACATCCTCACCGAACAAAACGCGTCGGCCATGGGGATCGTCATGGCCCTCCAGCTCGGTCCGCAGTTGCTGCTGGTGCCGTGGTCGGGACTGATCGCCGACACGTTCAACCGGAAGAAACTGGTGATGGCGACCCAGTCGTCGATGGCGTTCCTGGCCTTGGCGCTCGGGCTGATGGTGATTACCGGCGTCGCCGAGCTGTGGCATGTGTACGGCTTCGCGCTCGCCCTCGGTCTGGTATCGGCCATCGACGCACCCGCGCGGACGACCTTTGTTTCAGAGCTGGTCCAGGACGATTACCTGCCGAACGCCGTCGCACTGAATTCCGCCTCCTTTAATGGCGCCAGGATGCTCGGTCCCGCCGTCGCCGGTGCGCTGACGGCCTGGGTCGGACCGGGGTGGGTCTTCATCATTAACGTGGCCACGTTTGCTGCCATGATCGTCGCGCTGCTGAAGATCCGTTCCGACAAGCTCCGCAAGCTGCCCAAATCCCCGAAAGGGAAGGGGCGGATTCGCGAGGGGTTCCGCTACGTGCGTTACCGGCCGGATATTGTGATGGTGCTGATCACGATCTTCCTCGTCGGCACATTCGGGTTTAATTTCGCCGTCTTCATCGCTTCGATGGCGGTGACCGAGTATGGGAAAGCGGCCGGGGCCTTCGGGCTGTTGTCCTCGATTATGGCCGTCGGTTCGGTCTCCGGTGCGTTGCTGGCGGCACGGCGGGAGCGGCCGAGGCTGCGGTTTATTTTCGGTGCCGCCGGTGCCTTTGGACTGGCGTGTCTGCTGGCCGCACTGGCGCCCAACTACTGGATGTTCGCCATTGCGCTGGTGCCGGTTGGGCTGGCCGCGCTGACATTGATGACCAGCGCCAATGGATACGTGCAGACGACGACGGATCCGGTGATGCGGGGGCGGGTGATGGCGGTCTACATGGCGATTTTCATGGGCGGAACGCCGATCGGCGCCCCCGTCGTCGGTGCCGTGGCCGATGTGATGGGGGCCCGGTGGGGGCTGGGCGTCGCGGCGGCGTCGGGCATCATGGCCGCCGTCATCGGGCTGGTCTGGGTGGTCAGGACCAAGCACCTGCGGATCCGTTTCGACCGGACGGCGGCCCGCAAGCTGCATATCTCCTACGACGGCAGCTGAAGCGGCGTTGTGCAGGTCAGCGCAGGTTAACGCAGGTTAGTGCAGGTTCTCGATCACGTAGTCGATGCAGTTGATCAAGGCCGAGACATCCTCGGGGTCGATCGCCACAAAGGTGGCCACCCGCAACTGGTTACGGCCGAGTTTGCGGTACGGCTCGACGTCGACGATGCCGTTGGCCCGCAGCACTTTGGCGACCTGCGCGGCGTCGACCGTGTCATCGAAATCAAGTGTGACGATGACGTTGGAGCGGTCCGCAGGATCGGCGACGAAGGGCGTGGCCACGGTGGAAGCGGACGCCCAGTCGTACAAACGGGCCGCAGAATCCGCTGTGCGGCGGGTTGCGAAGGGCAGCCCGCCGTTTCCGTTGAGCCACTGCAGCTGCGCATCCAGGCTCACCAAGGTGCCGATGGCGGGGGTGTTGTAGGTCTGGTTCTTCTTCGAATTGTCGATGGCGGTGGACAGGTTCAGGAAGTCAGGAACCCAGCGGCCGCTTGCGGTGATTTTCGCTGCCCGTTCCAGCGCGGCCGGGGAAAACAAGCCCAGCCACAGGCCGCCGTCGGAGGCGAAATTCTTCTGCGGCGCGAAGTAGTACACATCCGAGGCGCTGACATCGACGTCCAGCCCGCCCGCCGCCGAGGTGGCATCGATCAGCATCAGCGACCCGTCGTCGGCGCCCTCCACCCGCTGCACCGGTGCGGCGACGCCGGTGGACGTTTCATTCTGCGGCCAGGCGTAAACGTCCACGCCGGACTCCGGCCGGGGAGCGGGCCGGGTTCCGGGTGCCGATTCAATGATGGACGACGGCGCCAGGAAGGGGGCCTGGTCGGTGGCCTTGGCGAACTTGGCCCCGAATTCCCCGAAGGACAGGTGCTGGGCCTTCTGCTCCACCAGTCCGAACGCGGCCGTATCCCAGAATGCGGTGGAGCCGCCGACGCCGATGACCACCTCATAGCCTTCCGGCGCTGAGAACAGTTCGCTGATCCCCTCACGGACGCTTCCCACCAGATTCTTGACCGGCGCCTGGCGGTGGGAGGTGCCCAGCAGCGACGTTCCCGCTTCACCGAGAGCGCGCACCTGCTCGGGACGCACTTTGGAGGGGCCGGCACCGAAGCGTCCGTCCCCGGGCAGCAGATCTTTGGGGATATTCAGCGCGTTCTCGTTCACGTCGTCGGCTCCGTTACTGTAGCGTCGATAGTTTGCGGTGGGTGCACAACATTTTGCCCACCGGGGCAGCCGGCGGCCAAACCGTGACGCGGGGCGGCCGTGGCGATTATCTGTACTCTGTCCAAATAAGCTAGGCTGGTAGCAGTCTTACTTCCGCCGGCGCATCCAAGGAGTCATCTGTGACGGATTTGATCGATACCACCGAGATGTATCTGCGGACCATTCTGGAGCTGGAAGAAGAGAAGATCATTGCGCTTCGGGCCCGGATTGCAGAGCGCCTGCGCCACTCCGGGCCGACAGTATCCCAGACTATCGGACGGATGGAGCGCGACGGACTGGTGGTGGTCACCGGCGATCGCCACCTCGAATTAACCGAGCTGGGCCGCCGCCGCGCCACCGAGGTGATGCGCAAGCACCGGCTGGCCGAACGGTTGCTGTTCGACGTCATCGGACTTGACTGGGCCTATGTGCATGACGAGGCGTGCCGATGGGAACACGTGATGAGCGAACGGGTGGAACGCCGGCTCTACGACCTGCTGGAACGGCCCACCGATTCCCCGTACGGCAACCCCATTCCGGGCTTGGAGGCCATCGGCGGGCAATCCACGGGATCATTCTCCGACGGCGTGATCAACCTGGTGGAGGCCATGCCCCACTGCGCCACCGATTCCACGGTGGTGGTGTGCCGCCTCTCCGAACCGATTCAGGTGGAGCCGGAGCTGCTTGGCCAGCTCGACGACGGCGGGATCCGCCCCGGTGCCGAAATCACCGTGGAACAGTCCGGCGAGTATATTGCGGTAAGGGTGGCCGGCATTGAAGGTGCCCTGGAGCTGCCGCCGGAGGTTGCCGCCCACGTTTTTGTCTCAATGTCATAACCGGGCCCGGGCGCCGGCTGATGCGAACTTCAGGCTGGTTATCCACAACACGCCCGGGTGATTTCGTCACCGAGTGTGACTTTGCTATCCCAACATCTATAGTGGGTGACTGGCGCCGGGAGCCGAGGTGCCATCTGATCCGTATGCCCAGCCCTGCCGGCGGAATCAGTGACGAAAACGATGACGGCGGGGGCGGGGGAACCACCGGATGGTGAATGGGCGCGCCAGTGCACAGCACTGATGCGCGTTGCTTCGCCTTGGGGTGAAGCTCGGCACCGGCGTATCTGCGGCCTCCAGCTGAGGCGGGCTGAACGCGTTGGCACCGGGCCGGGCCGCTCTCCGGCCCGAACCCGACAGCTAACTTCGCAGGCAGCTGGAGAGAGGATTATTTTGTCGAGCCATAAGGCACACGGGCGACGCCGCGCGTCCGGTCCGGTCAGTGAAGCGCGACCACGCGATGCCCACCGGGCGGCACGGCGCAACCGGAACCAGCTGATCCGGATATCCCGGTCCGCCGGCTCGTCGGTGGAAGGGCTCGGGCAGCGGGCGGCGGTCGTTGTGGCCGCGTCCGGCCTGGCCATGGCCGTCACGGTGCCCGCGGTCTCGTTGGCCCCGCCGGAAGCAGAGACCTCCGTCAGTTCCACAGTGTCGACGGCGGCAGCTGCCGGCAGCGAGTCTTCGACCGTTACAGCCCCCGCAACAGCCAGTGTCACGTTTGACCGTGCCGGCGTGGGCAGCGGTGCCGATCCGGATGAGAAACTGCAGAACGTGGTCACAGCTGCCGGAGGTATCGAACCGGCCGCGGCCGACGGGACCCTCGATAAGCCGGTGACGGCCTCGGATATGACATCCGGGTTTGGACACAGAGTGAATCCATTGACCGGATACGCCGGGCAAATGCACAGCGGCCAGGACTTTGGTATAGCCTGCGGCACCGATGTGATGGCAGCTGCCGGCGGGACTGTTGAAAAGGCCGGCTGGCACCGGCTCGGCGGCGGCAACCGGGTGGTAATCGATCACGGCGGTGGCCTGAAGACGACCTACAACCACTTGTCCTCCATGACGGTTTCGCCGGGCCAGAAGGTCGACAGGGGGCAGCTGGTCGGAATGAGCGGGACGACCGGTGCGTCAACGGGATGCCATTTGCACTTCGAAGTCGTGCTCAAGGGCGAAAAAGTCGACCCTCTTGGCTGGCTCTGAGCTGGCTTCGGGCTGGTACTGAGCTGGCTTCGGGTGGGCTCTGACCCGACGGTTTCGTTATCAATCAGAAGCCTCCACAGGCCCCGCGCGCCACGCCGTGACTGAAATGTGACAAGTTATTCTATCGTGATGTAGCGTGTAACGCGTGCCGACGTCCAGTAGTGTCGGCGCCCTTGGTCAGATTGCCTAACTCTGCCACTGTTCCAAGGTCCGTTCGCAATTGATCATCAGGCAGAGACGGGGGAACCAGATAGCGGGTTTCGTCCGCGAAATCCTTGGGGTGAAGACACACAGGACCTCAGCAGATCCCATGCGGGATTGAGTTGTGCAGGTGTGTCCGGGTGGCTCCCATCCGAACCCGACAGCTAACTCCGTAGGCATTGGGAGAGGCAAAACATGTCCAAGAATGCACATCTTGCGCGCCACCGTGCAGCCCCTGACAGCGGGCTGAAGACCATTTCCAAAGCCGTTTCCTCCAATGCGGGCAGCATCGGCCGCCCCGCAGTGGTTGTAGCAGCTGCGTCAGGCCTGATGCTGGGCATGAGTGCCCCTGCCAGTGCCGCTGAGCAGCACAAAGTCGAGTCCGGCGACACCCTGAGCGAGATCGCGGCTCAGCACGACGTCAACCTGAACTCGGTCTTCGAGCTGAACGGCCTGTCGGCCAACTCCATCATCTACCCGGGCGACACCATCAAGGTGTCGGGCTCTGCCAAGGCGGAAACCGCGTCCTCCAGCGCCGACAGCTCGGCCGGAACCTACACCGTGAAGTCCGGTGACACGCTGGGCAAGATTGCCGCAGCGAACAACGTCAGCCTGCAGACCGTCTTCGGCCTGAACGACATGGGCTGGAACACCGTTATCTACCCGGGCGACACCATCAAGCTCTCCGGCGGCGCGAATTACAGTGCCGCAGGATCGGTCGAGGCTTCCGAAGCTGCCACCCCGGCACCCGCCCCCGCTCCGGAACCTGAGCCGGCCCCCGCGCCCGCTCCCGCCCCGGACAGTGGCTCAGACGTCACCACGGCCTCAACTGCCAGCCAGACCGTCGGCGGCTCAGCCTCGACTGCCGGCATTGCCGGCACGGCTCAGTCCCAGGTGGGCTCCCCGTACGTCTATGGCGGCACCAGCGCGAGCGCCGGCTGGGATTGCTCCGGTTTCGTGCAGTGGGTCTACGCGCAGCATGGCATCGACCTGCCCCGCACGTTCCAGTGGCACGCCATGACGCCGACCAGCAACCCGCAGCCGGGCGACCTGGTGGTGCAGAACGGCGGCACTCACGTGGGTATCTACATCGGCGGCGGCAAGATGGTCAGCGCGCTGAACTCGACCCAGGACACCCTGGTCCACGACGTCAGCGCGATGTCGACCATGGGCTTCTACACCATGTAAGAACGCCATTACGGCCACGGTCCGCCGCCTTTGGCGGCACCGTTGATGAAGGCACCGTCGGATCTTCTCCGGCGGTGCCTTCATCGTCTGCACAGCGATGTCCATGTCCCGGAATCCGGCACGCCCGGCCGCCGGCTGTGGAGGAGAAGTTTTCGACGTCGTCGGCACCCGATGAGCCGGCCCCGGTGCCCGTTCTGACCTGCACTTTCTCCTTCGGCCGGGTCGTGCGGCCGTTATCGTACCGTTTCCAAGCAGCGACATGCCGTGACCTCAGCGTGACTTCGATAACGAACTCCGGTAGCGTCAGAGCCGAGCCGGTTCCACGAGGGGATTGGCGCTCCGGACAGATTGCTTAACTCTGCCACTGTCGCGGGGACGTTCGCAGATATTCGTCTGGCAGAGGCGGGGGAACCAATTTCGGGCTTCATCAGCAAGCCCTTGGGGTTAAGTCGCAGTGTTATCGCTTGAAATTCGGCGATGCCGCGCGGCCGGGTGACTCCCATCCGAATCCGACAGCTCACCCCGCAGGCTATGGGAGAGGCTATGTCTTCAAGTGCTGCTGCGGGGCGTCATCGCGCCGCCGGTGTTCGCCGCAACCCGCTGGCGAACATTTCACGGGCTGTATCGTCCAATGCCGGCTCGGTGGGACGCCAGGCAGCCGTCATCGCCGCGGCTTCGGGCCTGGTGCTCAGCGTAGGGATGCCGGCCGAGGCAGGCAGCGCCGGCCGGGAGGCGAACGCACCGACGGCTGTGACCGCAGAGTCGGCCACCAAGGTCAGTGTTCCCGCCAACGTGAAGCTGACCTTCGACCGCGCTTCGGTCGGATCCGAGGCGGCTAACGCCCTCGGACCCACAACGACAGTGCAGGACGAGACGACCGAATCCGTTCCGACCGCTGACGCGGCCGCTGCGGACACGGCCTCCGTCGAAAAAGAGGCCAAAGCGGCCACCGCGGAGCCCGCCACCGCGGAGCCCGCCACCGCGGAGCCCGCCACCGCGGGGCACAACGAGCCAGCTGCCCCGGAGCCCGCCACCACTGCTGCGCAGCCCGGGACCGACGCGCCGAAGCCGGAATCAAAGCCGGGGACCACCCACGCGTCCAGCGGCAACTCCGCCGTGGCTGCGGCCGCTCACGCCGGTATCGGCAACCCGTACGTCCTTGGGGGAACCAGCCCGGTCACCGGCTGGGACTGCTCGGGCTTTGTGCAGTGGGCCTACGCCCAGGCCGGTATCAGTGTCCCCCGCACCTTCCAGTGGCACTCGATGACGCCCACCAGCGACCCGAAGCCGGGCGACCTGGTGGTGCAGAACGGTGGCAGCCACGTCGGTATCTACGTTGGCAACGGCCAGATGATTTCCGCATTGAACCCCTCGGACGGCACGCAGCTGCACTCGGTGAGCGCCATGTCCGTCTCCGGTTTCTACACCCTGCCCTAGAGCCGCCTGAGCGCCTGAAGCGAAAGAGAGCATATGTCGTCCCAATCTATTGCCCGTCATCGTGCCGAGACCCAGTCCCTTGGCACGATTGCCAAGGCTGTCAGCACCAACGCCGGCAGCATGGGCCTGCAGGCCGCAGTTATCGCTGCCGCATCCGGAATGGTGCTGACCACCGGGATCCCCTCGACTGCCGGCGCAACGGTGGACCGGGACGCCTCCGCAGCCTCCGAGCTGCAGGTTCAAACGGTTGCCGACACCAGGATCAGCGCGCCGGAGAAAGCCGAGGTCAGCTTCGACCGCCCCGACGTGCGCTCTGTCGCCCCCGAATCGTCCGGTTCCGCAGAGCCGGAACCGGTAGTGGACCCACGGGTCAACCAGGCCGAGACCGTCTCGGAAGCTGCTGCTGTCTCCGGGCAGCAGGCCCCGCTCCAGCAGCAGGCGCAGAGCCCGCAGCCGGCAAGCAACACCGCCGGGCAGCAGGCCACCTCCCGGACCCGGACGCAAGCGCAGCCACAGGCCCAGGGCGAGGCGCAGCCACAGGCCCAGGGCGAGGCGCAGCCACAGGGCCAGGGTGAGGCCCAGCCACAGGGCGGGTCGCAGGCCCGGGAGCAGTCCACGTCGAATCAGCAGCCCGCCGGCTCGTCGGGCTCCGTCTCAGCCGGCATCGCCTCCGCGGCTCGTGCGCAGCTGGGCGTGACCCAGGACTGCACCATGCTGGTCACCAACGCACTGGCCGCCGTCGGTATTGACCACCACGGATGGCCCGATTCTTACTTCTCGCTGGGCACCCAGGTCAGTGCCGGCCAGGCACGCCCCGGCGACCTGGTCTACTACGCAGACGGCGGAACCGGTATGGCCCACATCGCTGTTTACGTCGGCAGTGGACAGGCCGTCCACGGCGGCTGGGAAGGCGGCCAGACCGTCCTCGCTTCGGTCAATGTCGGTTCCGGACCGGTGTACATCCGCGTCAATGGCTGACCACGGCGCGTCGTCGGCGCACCGTATTACGCTTTGACCGGAGGCGCCCGCTGCGGCGGGGGCCTCCGGCGTGTGATTGGCAAACCCGCCCGGCGGTCGTTTACTCTTGGCATGTTGATCCACGACCAGGGCGTAACGTCCGGCCAGCGACCGGGATGCGCGCGGGTCCGGCGCGAAGAGGTATGTGCATGCGCACTCTCGTTCTAAATGCTGGATATGAGCCGCTGGCGGTTGTCACCTTCCGCCGGGCGATCGTTCTTGTGCTCGATGGCAAGGCCAGCACGATCGCGGAAGCCGGCGAACCCGTCATCGGTCCCGGCGAAATTCTGGGCCGTCCGTCCGTCATATTGCTCAACCGGTACGTCAAGGTTCCCTACCGCGATGGTGCCGCCGTGACCCGCCGCGGAGTGCTGCGCCGGGACAACCACCTGTGCGGTTATTGCGGAAAACCCGCCAGCACCATTGACCATATCCAGCCGAAATCCCGCGGCGGCGGGGAGTCCTGGGAGAACCTTGTCGCCTGCTGCCTCCGGTGCAACAACGCCAAGGATGATCACACCCTCGCCCAAATGGGCTGGGACCTGCGCGTGGTGCCCAAACCCCCGCGCGGACCGCAATGGCGGATCAAGGAACTGGAGCGTCCGGCGCCGCAGTGGACGGAATTCCTCACCCATGCCGCCTGAGCCGGAACCGGTCCGGTTCGACGCCGTGGTGCTGGCCGGTGGACGCTCCTCGAGGCTGGGCGGAGTCGATAAAGCGTCGCTGGAGTTCGACGGATCGACCTTGCTGCAGCGCACCCTGCAGGCTGTTTCCGGCGCGGGGCAGACCGTCGTCGTCGGCCCCGCACCTGGTGCCGGGCTGCCGGCGTCAGTGCTGCAGGCACGCGAAGATCCACCTTACGCCGGACCTGCCGCTGCCATCGCTGCGGGTCTCGCTGCCCTTCGAACCCATGCCGGACGTGCCGAATACACGGCAGTGCTGGCCTGCGATATGCCATATGTCGGCTCGACGGTGCAGCGGCTGCTGGACGTGGCCGCGTCCTTGCGGCAGGACGGCGCTCCGGCGTCGGCCTTGATGGCCCAAGACGGGTCGGACAAGCTGCAACCGCTTGCAGCACTGTACGAAACCCGTGCGTTGGACGGTGCTGTGCGCGAACGTGGAGCACATTCACAGCTGGCGGGGATGTCAGTCTTCCGGCTGGTTGCTAGTCTGCAAGTAGTGCCAGTTCCGGTTTCGGCCCCGGCCACCCAGGACATTGATACGTGGGAGGATGCCCGGACCTTCGGCATCCGCGGTCCGGGCTGAGCCGGAGGCGGGCGGCGCAGCCGGCACGGGTTCCACGCCGGCTTAAGTTAAGGAGATGGTCATGTCCGATCAGCAGGAAGTCCTCGAGTCGTGGTGTCACGAACTGGTCACTGCCTTGGAGCTGGAGGGCCTTGAAATCGATATCGATGATGTCCTCAGCCTCGCCGGGGAAGCTGCCCACGGCGTGGTCCGTCCCGCGGCTCCGCTGACCACCTTTATCGTCGGGTTCGCCGCCGGATGTGCTTCCGCGACGGATCAGGCTTCGGACAGGGTGGCCATGACGTCAGCCGGTGCCGTGGCGCGGCGGCTGGTCCGCGCCCGTGACGGCAACGAAGCAGCTGACGGCGGATCCAGCGACACAGAGCCCGGGCGGCAGGCCACAGGTCGTCGCGCCGCCCGGACATCCGCGCGCCGCAGCGGACTGGATACGGAAGGCGAGGGGGCCTCGGCCGCACAGGCCCAGGAGGCGGTGCAGGCCACATTCTGGCCGGAAGCCCTCTCTGACGGCTCTGACGGCTCTGACGGCTCGGACGGGCCGGACAGGCCGGAAGGGGAGGAGCGGCGATGACTGACCGGCTGGCCGGCCCGACGTGGAGCGAGGCGTTCGACCACGCCTTCCGCATCCCGGAGTCCAAAGTTCCGCAGAGCCTGCCGTTGGCCGACACTATCGGCCACACGCTGGCCGAGGACATGCCGGCCTTGATCGAAGTGCCGCACTATGATTCCGCGGCGATGGACGGATGGGCCGTCTGCGGACACGGTCCATGGGAGCTGCGCGAGGATGCCCGCGAACTGGAGCCGGGCCAGGCATGTTCCATTGTCACCGGCGGACTGATACCCGGTGGCGCGACGTCCGTGCTGCGCAGCGAACATGCACGCATCGACGAAGCCATGCTGCTTCTCAATGACCAGGCCCGGCCCGGCGAACCCGAGCCGGGCCAGCACATCCGCCCTGCGGGCGAAGAAGCGTCAAAGGGCGAAACCATCCTGCCTGCCGGAACCGTGATATCCCCGGCCCACGTGGCGCTGGCCGCCGTCTGCGGGCACGACGATTTGCCCACTTTGCGTATGCCGCAGGTGGCGCTGGTGCTGACCGGAGACGAAGTGGTTGAATCCGGGATCCCGGAACCGGGGCAGGTGCGCGATACGTTTGGGCCGCAGTTGCCGGAATTCATCGCGATGCTCGGTGGACATGTCGTCGCCCGGCACCGGATTTCGGACAACCTGCACCACGTGGTGCAGGCTCTGGCCGGCCAGGCCAGCACGGTGGCCTCTATCCGCGAAGCTGCCGCCGACGTCGTCATCACCACCGGCGGTACCGGCATCTCCGACGCCGACCACCTGCGAGCCGCGTTGAATGAACTGGAAGCCGACATCCTCATCGACGGGCTCTCCATCCGGCCCGGCCACCCCGGCCTGCTGGCCCTGCTGCAGGACGGACGTTACCTGGTGGGACTGCCAGGCAACCCGTTGGCGGCCATGATGACGGTGCTGACACTGGTCAGGCCCTTGCTGGCAGGCATCCAAGGCGCGCCGCAGCCGCTGCTGGGCGCCGTCGTCGTCGGCCAGGACATAGCCGGACTGCCCGGCCGCGACCGGTTGATCTCCTTTATGCTGGCCGACGGCATGGCGGTGCCTTCTCCCTGGCAGGGGTCCGGGATGATGCGCGGACTGGCGACGGCCGACGGCGTCATGGTGATACCGTCCGAGGGGATCGGCGCCGGACAGACCACGACGACGATCCCGTTGCCGTGGAAGATCCCAACTGAGTAAGGCAGCTCCGCAGGAGGAACAATGGGCAGAGTGACGCAGCGGGTCAAGCTGACGAAGTTCACCGTCGGCGGTCCGGCCCGGGCCCGCGTGGATACCACCGCCGCCGAGGAGCCGTTGGAGATCCGGGTGGACGGCACGCCGTTCTCGGTCACCATGCGCACCCCGGGCGATGACTTCGACCTGGTGGCCGGCTTCCTCGTCTCGGAATCGATCATTGGCGCTGCAGGGGACTTGGCCACGATGCGCTACTGTGCCGGCGAAGACGAGTTCGGTCGGCAGACGTTCAACGTGATTGAAGCGCAGCTGGCCGCCGGGGTGGAGCCGCCCGACACGGATCTGGCCCGCCACGTCTACACCAGCAGCTCCTGCGGCATTTGCGGCACGGCGTCGATCGATGCGGTACAGCGGACCTCGCGTTTCGAGATTGAGCCGGATCCGCTGCGGATCGACCTGGAAGTGCTCGCCGGGCTGCCCGACGCGCTGCGCGAACGGCAGAAGGTCTTCGACCGCACCGGAGGCGTCCATGCGGCCGGACTCTTCACCGCCGACGGCGAATTGCTGTGCCTGCGCGAGGACGTCGGCCGGCACAATGCCGTGGACAAACTGATCGGGTGGGCGCTGCGCGAGGGGCGGCTGCCGCTGGACCGGACCGTGCTGCAAGTCTCGGGACGGGCCTCCTTCGAGCTGGTGCAGAAGGCGTACCTGGCCGGCATCCCGGCGCTCGCCGCCGTCAGCGCCCCGTCCTCGCTTGCCGTGGACCTGGCCGGTTCGGTGGGGATGACCCTGGTCGGGTTCAGCCGGGGGACCAGTTTGAACGCCTACACCCGCGCGGACCGGATCCACGCCGACGAGGACTGAGCGCGGGGCTGGGACTGACCGCTGGCGAGGACTGATGCCGGGACTGACCGTGGGCTCGGACTGGCGCCGGCTGGACTGATCGCCGGCCATACCAGCGCGTAGGCCGCTCCCTTTTCGTTTCGCTCCGGTTTGGGACATCTGACCGGCGGCGCCGGCGGCAGGATGTCCCAAACCGGAGGGAAGTGGAAGGACCCGGCGCTACCCCGGTCGGCCGGGGTGGGGCCTGCTGCGATCGGGGACTTTGCATCGTGCGCGCTCAGGATGCAAACACCCCAAGCGGAGCAGGATCCGGGGTCCCCGAAGGATCCGAGGTCCTGACGGAACCGGACGGCCCCACAGAATCCAAGGAGTACGGTGCCCCGCCGTCCAGCAGCAGTTCTTCGTCGCACACCGCCGCGTCCTGCGGGTGGTGGGTGACCATCACCACGGATTTGCCGGACAAGCCGCGGCGCAGGTCGGCCAGTAGTGCGGTCGCCGACTCGCGGTCCAAGTGGGCGGTGGGCTCGTCCAGCAGTACGACGTCGGCTTGAGTCAGCAGCGCGCGAGCGACCGCGAGCCGCTGCCGCTGCCCGCCGGACAGCCAGGCGCCGCCCGGCCCGATCCTGGTGTCCAGGCCCTCCGGCAGCTGGGCGATGAACGCGCCGAGCCCGACCTGTTCAAGGGCAGCATGGATCTCGCTGTCCGCGGGAGGGGCGTCCACGCCGCGGGCCAGCAGCAGGTTCGCCCGGATGCTGGAATTGAACAGGTGTGCTTCCTGGGGACACCAGGCGATCTGCGGCAGGGTCTTGACCGTTTTCGGGCCGTCCTGTCGGGTTTTCGGTTCCTTCCGGCGGTGCCCCGGTTCCTTCCGGCGGCTCCCTGATTGCTCCTGGCGGGCAGCGGTCTCATTGATCAAATATTCACCGCCGGCCAGGGGGAGGAAACCGAGCAGCACTCCAAGCAGCGTGGATTTTCCGCTGCCCGAAGGTCCGGTCACCGCCAGCCAGTGCCCCCGGCGCAGGGTCAATGATAGTGAAGAAAACACCGGCCGTTCCTGTTCCGGGTAGGTGTAGGAGGCGTTCCGCAGTTGGAGTGTTTCCACCCGTTCCAGGGGTGCAGTACTGGTTTCCGGTTCCCCCTTTGCCTGCTCGCCCTGGGCCGTAGAGCCGCCCCGGTCCTTGGCCGGAGAGCCATCGCGCTCCGCGGCAGTCACGCGGCTCTCGTCCGACGTCGTGTCCTGCTCTTCGACGCGGTCGCTGCCCAACTCGCCAATCACCCGGTCGCCCACGGCACGCCAGCCGGAGAACTGCTGTGCGGCGGTATTGACGGCCGAGAATGGCTCGACGAGCCCCAACTGCATCAGTACGACGACGGCGGCAACCGTCGGATCAACGCCGTCGACGACGGTGAACATGAGCAGCGCACTGGCCGAACACGCCAACACTGTGACTGCGTTCGCCAGACCCTGCGCCCAGGCGCTTCGCTGCAGCGCCGCGGTGAGCCGCGCATCCAGCCGGGACACGGTCGAACGGATGGTGCCGGCGGCGTTGTTGGACGTCAGGTCTGCGGCGGCCGACACCATGCGTGAGGTCTGTTCCAGCATGCCGGCCCGCAGCTCGACAGTTGCCCGCCGTGCTGCCCGGTCCGCCGCCAGGACCAACGCCGGTGACACGACCAGGCACACCACGGACAGCAGGATCTGCACCGGCAGTCCGGCCGGGACCAGCAGCCAGGTGGCAGTGCAGGCTGCTGCCGCCGTCGCCAATCCCACCATCGGGGCAAAGACGGCGCGCGGCGCGGCATCGCGCAATTCATCCACGTCGCCGACCAGTTTCTCCAGCACGGCGCCGCCGCGTGCCAATACCCGCCAGGCAGCGGGCCGTTCCAGCAACCCGTTCCACAGCCGCAACCGCAGGGCGTTGGTGCTGGCGAAGACGGCATCGTGCAGCCGCAGCCGCTCCCAATAACCCAGCACAGACCGGCCTATACCAAAGAACCGCACTCCGACGATCGCGGTCAACAGGTACATGATGGGCGGCTGTTCGCTCGCCCGGACAATCAGCCATCCCGACAAGGCCGTGAGGGCGACGGCGAACAGCGCGGAGCCGGAGCCGAAGAACAGTGCGGCGGAGAAGTTCCCGCTCCATGGCTTGAGCAGGGAGATGTTGCTGGCCAGCGATTGTCGCCGGGGCGCCTCCGCCGGTCGGTCTCCTTGGGTCCGCCGAGGGTGTTCCCGGTGCGTTTGGTCCGCGGCGTCGGGATTTCCGGCTGGCCCTTGGTGCGGGGCGGACGGCGAATCGGCAGGTGCAGCCGTGGCCGGGTCGGCTGCGGTGGCCGTTGTGGCCGGCACCACCGCTGGTGCCGGAGCGGTGCCGACCGTCGTGGCCGGCACCGCGGCTGTCGTGGTTGGTGCCGGAGAACCGTCCGGCACGGGAGACTCGGCCGGGCCAGCGCCGCGATGCCCCACCGGGATCAGGGTGTCCGCCAGGGTCCGAGTGGCCGCGTTGTGCGCCACCAGCAGCACCGTGGCACGTCCGCACAGGCCGGACAGCGCCATCTCGATCGCCCGGGCGCTGTCCGCGTCGAGGTGAGCGGTGGGTTCGTCGGCGAGCACCAGCGCGGCACCGGCGTATTCGACCCTCGCCAGCGCCCGGGCAACGGCGACGCGCCTCAGTTCCCCGGGACTCAACTCGCCGGTCGGAACGTCGATCAAGTGCGCTGATTCCACCTGGTCCAGCACGGCCTGGGCTGCGGTGCGCTGCTCGGCTTCGCCCGGCAGCGCGGAGTACATCCCGATCTCATCCCACACAGTGCCGGCGGTGAGCACCGGGTGCTGCGGAATCCATGCCGTCGCTCCCGGCCGGACACCGCGGACCGTGCCACCAACATGGCAGTCCGGACCGTCCCCGAGCAGGCCGGCCAGCACATGCAACACGGAGCTTTTGCCACACCCGCTCGGGCCTGCCAACGCGGCGATACTGCCTGCGGCGACGGTGAAGTCCAACTGGTCGACGGCGGGGATGGCCCGGCCGTGGTACCTGATGGTCAGCGATTGCACGGCCAGGTCAGCCGGGAAGTCGGTGGATCTCCGGAAGTCGCCGGCAGAGCCCTCCGCACCAGCGGTGCTGCCCGCACCGCCGTCAGTGTCGGCTTCCGCGTGGGAGCCGCCGGCACCGGCAGCGGCATCAGCGCCGCCGCCGGTGGTGCCCGAATCCGCACCATCGGGCACCAGCCGGCGAGGGCGGGGAGCGTCCGTGACCTGGCGGGACCGTCCCAAGGCGTCGATCCCGTCCTCACTGGCATGGTGGGCCGCACCCAGTTCGCGCAGCGGCTGGTAGCACTCGGGGGCGAGGATCAGCGCCAGCAGTCCCAGCTCCAGGCTCATGTCGCCGTTAATCAGCCGGACGCCGATGAACACGGCGACGATTGCCACCGAGATGGTGGCAATCAGCTCCAGGGCCAGCGAGGACAGGAACGCAACCCGCAGGGTCTCCATGGTTTTCACCCGGTACTGGTGGGCCACGTCCCGCAGCGCCCGGGTCTGTGCGCCTGCCCGGCCGAGTCCCACCAGCACGGGCAGGCCGCGGGCCAGTTCCAGCAGGTGTTCGGACAGCCGGTCCAGTGCCGCCGATGCCTGCCGTACGTTGTCCCGGGTGTGCAGTCCGATCAGCACCATAAACACCGGGACCAGCGGCACGGTCAGCACAATCACCACGGCGCTGATCCAGTCCGCGAACAGGATCCGGGCACCGACCAGCAAGGGAACAACGGCGCAGGTCACCAGCGCGGGCAGGTATTTGGCGAAGTAGTTGTCCACCCCGTCCAGCCCGCGGGTGACCAGCACACTGAGGCTTCCGGTGCCCATCGACGGCACCGTCCCGCCGTCGTCCATCACCCGGCCGATTAAACCGTGCCGCAACTCTTCCTTGACCCCGGCGGCAGCGCGCTGGGCGCTCGACTCCAATCCCCACACCGCAGCGGCCCGCAGCAGCGCACCGGCGGCGCCTTCGGCCAGCACGCCGGTCCAGTCGCCCCCGGCACCGGCCAGCATGGCGATCCCCGCGGCAACGGCCTGGGCAAGCAGGACCAGCCCTGCCGCCTTCAGGGCCGCGAACAGCCCCAGCACATAGAGGGCCTTCCGGCTGGTGGGACCGACGGGTATAACCGGCTTCATTGGGCTGTCACCGAGTGCGCGTCGGGGATGTGGCTGGCGCTGACCCGCTTGCGGAATACCCAGTAGGTCCACCCCTGGTAGACCAGCACGGCGGGCAGTCCGATCAGTCCCACCACGCTCATGACGCCGAGGGTGTAGTCCGACGACGAGGCGTTGGCCACGGTCAGGTCGAACGCATCGTTGATGGTGGACGGCAGCACTTTGGGGAAGAGGGCGGTGAAAATGGTGGCGGTCCCGGCGACGAGGAACAATGCCATGGCTGTAAAGGTGTAGCCGTCGCGGTTCTTCGCGGCCATCAACCAGGCGAGCACTGCACCGAAGGCGGCGACGGCCAGGGTGATCCAGGTGGCGGTTCCACCACCGTCGCGGTGGACTGCAAACGCCCAGATGACCATCGGCAGCACGCCCGCGGGGAGCCCGGCCAGCAGCAGACGGCGTGCGCGTGCCCTGATATCACCGTCGGTTTTGAGCATCAGGAACGCGGCTGCGTGCACCAGGCAGAACAGCACGACGGCGGCCCCGCCCAGCAGCGCATACCCATTGAACCAGGAGAACGGGCCGCCCGCGCGGTCGCCGTTGGCATTGATCGGCAGCCCGGTGGTGGTCAGCGCCAGCGCGGCGCCGACGCCGAAGGCCGAGACGAATGAGCCCAGGAAGATGGCCCAGTCCCACCGGTTGCGCCAGCTCGCCGAATCCACCTTCCCGCGGTACTCGAACGCCACGGCACGGAAGATCAGCCCGATCAGCACCACCAGCAGCGGCAGGTACAGGGTGGAGAACAGGGATGCGTACCAGAACGGGAACGCCGCGAACGTCGCGGCGCCGGCGGTGATCAGCCAGACCTCGTTACCGTCCCAGACCGGTCCGACTGTATTCAGCAGCACCCTCCGTTCCCGGTTGTTGCGGGCGAAGAGCTTCATCAGCATTCCGACGCCGAGGTCGAACCCTTCCAGCAGCAGGTAGCCGGTCCACAGGTAGGCAACAATGATGAACCACAGGGTGGGAAGGAAATCCATGTCAGCTCTCCATTAGTTCGTAGGTGGCGCGCCGGTCAGTAGGCGAAGGCCAGCACATCGTCCTTGTCCTTCCCATCGCCGTCGTCATCCCCGTCATCTGCATGCGCCAGCTCAGGCATGGCAGAGGGGACGCCGCCGCGCACGTACCGGAAGAGCAGCTTCACCTCCACGACGAGCAGCCCGCCGTAGACCAGCGTGAACGCGACCAGCGACGTGATCAGCTCCGCGGTTGAGACGCCGGGGGAGACGGCGGCGGCCGTGAACATGAAGACGTTGTCGATGCCGTTGGGATCCGGGTTGGGCGCGACCACAAACGGTTGCCGGCCCATTTCGGTGAAGATCCACCCGGCCGAGTTGGCGCCGAACGGAGCGAGAATGCCGAACACGGCCAGCCGCATCAGCCACTTGGACCGCGGCACGGTGCCCTTGCGCACCACGAACAGCGCCACCGCCGCAGCGCCTGCCGCCAGGGCGCCGAACCCGATCATGATGCGGAAGCCCCAATAGGTCACTTCCATCACCGGTACGTAGTCGATCTTGGTGCCGCCGCGCTCGCCGTATTTGGGCAGGTCCGGGATGTGGGTCCCGTACGCCTCCTTGTACTGCGGTATCAAGGACTTCACCCCATCGACCTCGGTCTTGAAGTCACCGTTTGCCATGAAGGAGAGCAGCCCGGGGATCTCGACGACGGCGGTAATGTCGTCACAGCTTTCGGAGCCGAGGTTGCCCACCGAGAGCACGGAAAAACCGGTGCCGTCGTGGCAGGCGGCTTCGGCGGCGGCCATCTTCATCGGCTGCTGCTCGAACATCAGCTTCGCCTGCAGGTCGCCGGTGACGGCCACCCCGGCAAAGGAGACGACGGCGACGGCGGCCCCGATCCGCAGCGACTGCAGCCACACCTTGTGGTCGGACTTGTCCCGCCCGGGCTGGTTGTCGGTGCCTTCACCAACGACCACCTTGCCGCCGTCGTCGACCGTATCGATGCCATCGGAGCGCCGCTTCCACAGGTGGTACCAGCTGATCCCCAGCAGGAAAGCACCGGCCACGGCGAAGGCGCCGAAGATGGTGTGCGGGAAGGCGACCAGCAGGGTGCTGTTGGTCAGCACGGCCCACACGTCCACCATCACCGGTCGGCCGTCGATCATCTCCACACCGACCGGATGCTGCATCCATGAGTTGGCCGCAAGGATGAAATACGCTGAGCCGATGGAAGCGGTGCTGGCCGCCCAGATCGTCGCCAGGTGCAGTTTTTTGGGCAGCCGGTCCCAGCCGAAGATCCACAGGCCCAGGAAGACCGATTCCACAAAGAAGGCCAGCAGGGCCTCCATCGCCAGCGGGGCGCCGAAGACATCGCCGACGAATCGGGAGTACTCGCTCCAGGCCATGCCGAACTGGAATTCCTGCACCAGCCCGGTGGCCACCCCGAGGATGAAGTTGATCAGGAACAGCTTGCCCCAGAACTTGGTCATCCGCAGGTACTGCTCCTTGCCCGTGCGCACCCACATGGTCTGCATACAGGCGACGGTCAATCCCAGCCCGATGGTCAGCGGCACCATCAGGAAGTGGTAGACCGTGGTGATGCCGAATTGCCAGCGGGCAAGTTCGAGAGCTTCCATCAGCAGTCCTTAGAACCGGTGGCGGCAGATACCGTTCGGTATACGAGCGCCGGCTTTCTTCTACGTGTTGTAGAAATTTGTCTTCTACACATCGTAGAACATTGTCGGTTGGCGTGGAAACCGGGCGCAGCACGCCGCCCAGCTGGTCGGACGTGCGCATGGTGGCACGCCGCGCCCTTGCGTCATTCAGGCCCGGAGCGCTTCCGGCCTCACCCCGCCCCCGGGCCCCCGCCAGAGCGGGGAAATAGCCCCGCCGGGTCCGGTGTTGGAGTGGTCATGGAACTCGGTATCTTCAGTTTTGGTGACATCCACCCCAACCCGGTCACCGGGGAGAGGACGTCGGTGCAACAGCGCATGGCTGACCTGTTGGAACGGGCCCGACTGGCCGATGAGGTGGGGCTGCACTATTTCGGGATCGGCGAGCATCACCGGCCCGATTACGCGGTCTCGGCTCCGGCCATGGTGCTTGCGTCAGCGGCCGCGCAGACGAAGCATATCCGCATCGGCAGCGCCGTGACCGTGCTGAGCACCGAGGACCCGGTGAGGGTGTACCAGCAGTTCGCCACCCTGGACCAGCTCTCCGGCGGCCGGGCGGAACTGACGGCCGGGCGGGGCTCGTTTATCGAGTCCTATCCGTTGTTTGGCGCGCGGCTGCAAGACTACGACGAGCTCTACAACGAGAAGATCCAACTGCTGCTGGAGCTGGACCGGCATGAATACGTCACCTGGAGCGGCAAGTTCCGCCCGGCGCTGGAGAACGCCAGGATCCTGCCACGCACGGTGCAGGAGAATCTCGATATCTGGATCGCCACCGGGGGCACGCCGGAATCCACGGCCCGCGCCGCGGTATTGGGCAAGCCGGTGATGTATGCAATGCTCGGCGGGGCCATCAATAGTTTCTCCCAGCACCAGCAGCTCTACCGGCGTACCGCCGTCGAACAGGGCCATGACGCAGACCATCTGAAGGTCGGCGTCAGCAGTGTCGGGCTGATACTGCGCCACGATGCGCACGAGACCTACTACCCGTACTGGATGGATTCGATGAGCAGGATCTCGGCCGAGCGCGGCTTCCCCGCCCCGGACCGGCAGTCCTACGATATGCAGGCCTCGGACCGGGGCGCGCTGTTTGTGGGAAACGCCGAGCAGATCACCGAAAAGATCCTGCGGCTGCACGAATTCATGGGCCACGACCGGCAGATTTTCCAGCTCGATTTCTCCTCCATCCCGCAGCAGCAGGTGCTGGAATCCATCGAACTGCTGGGAACGGAAATTCTTCCGGCAGTGAACAAAGAACTCGGACGGTAAATGTCCGGAATGATATGCCGCATGTCCCTGTTGCGGTCGTAGGCTTGCTCACGACGACGAAGGAGTTCAGATGAGCATGGAAGGCGCAGCGTGGAGTTCGCTGCACAGCATGGTGTACGCCAAGAAGGGCGAGCGGCCCTTCAACAAGGCGACCCTCAAACGTATCCTGAGTTTCGCGTCTCCGCACCGGACCAAGCTGATCTGGTTTATGATCCTCTCGGTCGCCACGGCCGGGCTTGCCGTGACGACTCCAATCCTGGCCGGCGAAGTCGTCAACGCCATCACCGGGTCCGCCGGGATCAACGTCATCATCTGGCTGGCCGTGTTGATGGCAGTGATCGCCGTCGCCGACGCCGGCCTGAGCCTGGTCAGCCGTTGGTTGTCCTCGCAGCTCGGCGAAGCCTTGATTCTGGACTTACGTACGGCTGTCTTTGATCACGTGCTGAAGATGCCGATCGCATTCTTCACCCGCACCCGCACGGGCGCGTTGGTCAGCCGGCTGAACAACGACGTCATCGGTGCCCAGCGGGCCTTCAGCGGCACGCTGTCCGGTGTGGTCAGCAACCTGGTCATGCTGATCATGACGCTGGTCATCATGGCATTGGCATCCTGGCAGATCACGGTGCTGGCCCTGATCCTGCTGCCGGCCTTTATCCTTCCGGCCCGCCGGATGGGCAAGCGGCTTGCGGTGCTGCAGCGGGAGGCAGCCGACCACAATGCGGCCATGGGCAACCAGATGACCGAGCGGTTTTCCGCCCCGGGAGCCACCTTGATCAAGCTGTTTGGCCGTCCTGCAGAGGAGTCGGCTGAATTCGAAACGCGTGCGGCCCGGGTGCGCAATATCGGAGTCAAGACGGCGATGGTGCAGTTCACCTTCGTCACCGCCTTGACGCTCGCCTCGGCAGTGGCACTGGCCCTGGTCTACGGGTTGGGCGGCTTCTACGCGGTGATCGGGCAGCTCGACGCCGGCACGGTGGTTACGCTTGCCATGCTGCTGACCCGGATGTACGCACCGCTGACGGCGCTGGCCAGCGCCCGGGTGGAAGTGATGAGCGCGCTGGTCAGTTTTGAACGGGTCTTCGAGGTGCTGGATCTGAAGCCGCTGATCGACGAAAAGGACGATGCGGCGCCGATCCCGGAAGGCCCGGTCGGAGTGGACTTCGACGACGTCACCTTCGCCTACCCCTCGGCGGAAAAGGTGTCGCTGGCTTCCCTCGAGGAAGTCGCCACCCTGGATGCCCGCGGCGGTGAGGACGTGTTGCACGGCATCAATTTCCACGTTGAGCCCGGACAGACGGTCGCCTTGGTCGGGTCCTCGGGTGCAGGAAAATCGACTATCGCAGCACTGACGGCCCGGCTCTACGACGTCGACGGCGGATCGGTGCGGCTGGCCGGCACGGACCTGCGGGACACCACCTTCGAATCGCTGCGGAACACGCTGGGTATGGTGACCCAGGACGGGCACCTTTTCCACGACACCATCCGGGCCAACCTGGCGCTCGCCGCTCCCGACGCCACCGACGAGCACATTTGGGAGGTCATTGGCCGGGCGCGGCTGGAGGACCTGATCCGGTCCATGCCGGAAGGCCTCGACACCGTCGTGGGGGAGCGGGGGTACCGGCTCTCCGGCGGTGAGCGCCAGCGGATGACCATTGCGCGGCTGCTGCTGGCCCAACCGCGGGTGGTCATCCTGGATGAGGCGACCGCGGCACTGGATTCCACCTCGGAAGCGGCGGTGCAGGCCGCCCTGGCTGAGGCGCTTCAAGGGCGCACCGCCGTCGTCATTGCCCACCGGCTGTCAACTGTGAGGGCCGTCGACGCCATCCTGGTGGTGGAAGACGGGCGGATCGTCGAACGGGGCACCCACAGCGAGCTGCTCGCCGCGGACGGGCGGTACGCGGAACTGTACCGGACCCAGTTTGCGGAGGGCCGGGCCGAAGACGGCACCGCCGAAGCCGACACAATCGACGTCGACGACGCCGGAGCAGACGAAGTTGCCGCCGAGGTGTACTGAGCACCGACGGCGGCAACTTCGGCGAACTTAGCTGAGCGAGCGGACGGCCTCGGCGATCGGGGTGTCGCCGCCCACTAGTTCCCAGACCTTGCCGGCCGAGCCGGGCTCATCCAGCACAGCGATGATCGTTGCGGCCACGTCTTCGCGGGGGACCTGGCCCCGCTCGAGCTTTTCGGCGAGCTGGATGCTGCCGGTGCCGCTGTCATTGGTCAAGCCGCCGGGGCGCAGGATGGTCCAGTCCAGGGACGTCTTCTTGAGCTCCTCATCGGCGCTCCGTTTGGCTTCCACGTAGGCTGCCCACTGTTCGCCCGCGTCGGCCGGGACTGGTTCGTCGACGCTGATCGCCGAGACTTGCACGAAGCGGCTGACCCCGGCCTTTGCGGCTGCCTTGGCGGACAACACCGATCCGCCGTGGTCCACTGTCTTCTTGCGTTCCACTCCGGATTCAGGTCCGCCGCCGGCGGCGAACACCACCGCGTCGAAGCCGTCCAGATTCTCTGCCAGCGATTCGGCGTCCGATGTTTCCACGTCGAATACCAAGGGGGTTCCGCCGGCCTCCAGCACGTCCTGTCCGTGATCCGGATTGCGGAAGACGCTCAGTACCTCGTCCCCGCGGGCTGCGAGCTGCCGGGTCAGCGACATGGCGATCTTGCCGTGGCCACCGATAATTGCGATCTTCGACATTTGCGATCCCTTCGTTCGGTTCTACAGATGGACTGTGGGTGGAACCGCGGCACTGGCGGTGATTATTCCGGCAAGCCTTCATGCGGAAGGCGGGACAGCCGGCTGACGAGCAACAGATTCTTCTGCGGTCCGGTGACCTCCCACTCGTACATCCACTCATCGGGGGCGAGTATTTCAAAGTGTCCCCGGTAGATATCCGGCCGGCAATCATGGCTCGGCTGGTCTGGACCCGACGACAAATCCAGATGATGGAAGGGGCGGCCGTCATCAAAGCAGACGTCCGCGGCCCATGGCGACGACGCCGGCAGCCACCGCAATTGCCGGGTGGCCGGAACTTTGTCCCGTCCCGGCCAGGCCAGCACACCGCTTTCATCGTGGAGCAGCGCGTCAACATCAGGAGCAAACCGTACGACGCCGTCGAACCGGCCCTCGACAGCCGTGGACCGGTCCACGAGTCGTCGGGTGAGCTGCCACCGGCCGGTCAGGAAGGCCCATAAATCCGTGGCTCCAGCTGTGGAGTGGGCGTCAGTGTCCACGTCCGTTCCCGCTCCTTCCGGGGCCTCTCCCTCCGCTGCCTCGTGTATGCAGACGGTGCCACCAGGTGCAACACTGTGCCGTCGAGGGCGCGCCGCGCTGTCGATAGTGCGCGAGGCGGGATTCGAACCCGCGGCCTTCCCTTTAGGAGAGGGATGCTCTATCCAGCTGAGCTACTCACGCCTGGCGCGCCCGCGGCCGGACGCGCCATCCAGCTTACAACCTTGCGTCGTCCCGACGTGCATCAGCGGGCCTGCAACACTCCGAGGGGAGCATCCTGCTTCGGATGGAGCAGACCCGGCGTAAGCTGATAATGTGACTACGCCCACGATGCCATCCACCAGTCGAAAGGCCTGACCAGGGCCGCAGGGGACGGCTCCCACAGGAGCTCAAAGAGGAGTTACAAGCATGACCGAGATGAAACCGAGGCTCGGACACGTTGAAGTTCAGCTCGATACCGGGCTGAAGAAACACGTGTCCAAGCTCAGCCTGCTATTTACCGGCGTGGGGGCCATCATTGGCTCCGGCTGGCTGTTCGGCGCGTTGTACGCTTCCCAAATTGCCGGGCCCGCCGCCATTTTCTCGTGGATCCTGGGCGGCATCATGGTGATGATGATTGGCTTCGTCTACGCCGAACTTGCCACCATGTTCCCGGTTTCCGGCGGTATTGTCCGATTCCCGCATTACGCCTTTGGTTCCTTCGCCAGTTATGGCTCGGGGTGGATCAGCTGGCTGGCGGCTGCGGCTGTGACGCCGGTCGAAGTGCTGGCGACAGTGCAGTACGCCAATCCTTACATCCCATGGCTGATGTACCAGTCAGAAGAAGGGCCGTTCCTGCTGACCGCTCCCGGCGGTGCAGTGGCCGTCGGCTTGATGTTCCTCTACAGCCTGATCAACATTATGGGCGTCAGGTTGTTCACCAAGTTCAACAACGTCCTGGTGTGGTGGAAGCTCGCGGTCATCGCCTTGCTAATCGCCATGCTCTTCTTCCTTGAGTTCAACCCGGGGAACCTGAGCGCCCACGGCTTCGCGCCCGAAGGCTGGGGCGCCGTACTGGTCGCTATTCCGGCGGCCGGAATCGGCTTCTCCTACCTCGGGTTCCGCAACGCCGTCGAGTACGCCGGCGAGAGCGACAATCCCAAGAAGAACATCCCGTTCGCGCTGATCGGTTCGATCGTGATCACCATGGCTGTCTATGTACTGCTGCAGATTGCCTTCATCACCGCCCTGCCGTCCGAGTTGCTCTCCGAGGGGTGGTCCGCCCTGACCTTCGATGAGGCTGCCGGCCCCTTGGCTGGACTGGCGCTGGTGCTCGGTGCGGTATGGCTGGCCTGGCTGTTGCGGCTGGATGCGATCATTTCGCCCGCTGACACCGGGTTGATCTATGCCGGCGTGACCAGCCGGTTGTCCTACGCCAATGCGCGCAACGAGAACTTCCCGCAGTGGCTGACCATCCTGAACAGCCGCGGCATCCCGTGGCCTTCGGTGGTGCTGACGTTCGTCGTCGGCTGTATTTTCTTCCTTCCGTTCCCCAGTTGGCAGTTGTTCATCGGCTTCATCACCTCCGCATTCGCTCTCTCCTTCGGTTCCGGTCCGGTGGCGGTCGGGGCCCTGCGCCGGCAGCTGCCCGACCAGGAGCGGCCGTTCAAGCTGCCCGGCGGCGACATTCTGCCGATCATCGCCTTTATCAGCTCCAGCCTGCTGGTGTACTGGGCCGGGTGGGCGATCAACGAGAAGATGCTCATCGCCCTGCTTCTGGGATACGTCGTCTACGTGATCTATCACTTCACGGCCAAGATCAAACTCCCACCGCTCGATATTAAGTCAGGACTCTGGTTCCCCATTTGGACCGCCGGCCTGATGGTGATCAGCTACTTCGGAGACATCAACGGGGACGGACAAGCGGAACAAGGCATCTTCCTCAACGGCGATGCCGGGCCGCTGACCCTCAGCACCGGCGCGCTTGCCTGCGCCATCTTCTCCATTGCGGTGTACTACCTCGGCGTGCACTGGCGGCTCCCCGCCCAGCGCGCGGCGGACTACATCCGCCGCACCCCGGTCGACGAGACGAACATCCCGGAGTGACACACTGAGACGCTGCTGAACAGGAGTGAAGAGGTGGAGCCGGCGGGCCGAATGTCCGCCGGCTCCACCTCGTTAAGCCTCAGGGGTTCCGTCGGCGGATACTTCGCCATCAGCTCAAAGCCGTCCGCCACGAGCGGCGGATAAGGTTCTGTCACCGGCAGCGCCTAGACTTAAAGCACCATGAATTCTCTCTACTCGGAACTGGCAGAGCCCGACGCCCGGCAGGGGGCACCCTTGCCCACTCAGCATGAGCTGTTGGCCGGTATGAACCCGCAACAGGAGGAGGCCGTCAAGCACGCGGGCTCGCCGCTGCTGATTGTCGCCGGCGCGGGATCCGGAAAGACACGGGTGCTCAGCCACCGCATCGCCTACCTGCTGGCGACGCACCGGGCCCGGTCGGGCGAGGTCCTGGCCATTACCTTCACCAACAAGGCCGCTGCGGAAATGCGTGAACGTATCGGTTCGCTGGTCGGCGGGGCCGCCAACAATATGTGGATCTCCACGTTCCACTCCTCCTGCGTGCGTATCCTCCGGCGAGAGGCCAAGAGCATTGGAATCAATTCCAACTTCTCTATCTACGATGCAGCCGATTCCCTCCGGCTGATCACCCAGGTGGCCAAACAGCACGAGTTGGATTCCAAACGGTTCACGCCGCGGACCATCCAGCACAAGATCTCGGCGCTGAAGAATGAACTGATTGACGACGACGATTTCGCCTCCTCGGCCAACTACGCGGACCCGTTTGAGCAGGCGGTCGCGGAGGTCTACAAGGGGTACACCCAACGGCTGCGGGCGGCCAACGCGATGGATTTCGACGATCTGATTGCCCAGACCGTATACATGTTCCGGGCCTTTCCGGCAATTGCCGACTCCTACCGCCGTCGTTTCCGCCATGTGCTGGTCGACGAATACCAGGACACCAACCACGCCCAATACGCGTTGGTGCGCGAACTCGTCGGCGCCGCAGAGGCCACGGACCGCTCGGAATTGACGGTGGTCGGCGACTCTGACCAGTCCATCTATGCCTTCCGGGGCGCCGATGTGCGGAACATCGTCGAATTCGAGAAAGATTATCCGGACGCACGGACCATCCTGCTGGAACAGAATTACCGTTCCAGCCAGACCATTCTGTCCGCCGCCAACGCCGTCATTTCCCGCAACCCGGACCGGCCCGTGAAACGCCTCTGGACCGCCGAGGGTGAAGGGGAAGGGATCATCGGCTACGTCGGTGAGAACGAGCATGAAGAGGCACGTTTCATCACTGAGGAAATCGACCGGCTGCAGGATGAAGACGGCGTACGTCCGGGAGATATAGCCATCTTCTATCGCACCAACGCGCAGTCCCGTTCGCTGGAGGAAATCCTGATGCGCGTGGGATTGCCGTACAAGGTGGTGGGAGGCACCCGCTTCTACGAACGGAAAGAAATCAAGGACGCGCTGGCCTACCTTCGCGTGCTGGTGAACCCGGACGACGTCGTGAATCTGCGCCGGATCCTGAACGAGCCCAAGCGCGGCATCGGCGACCGGGCCGAAGGTGCCTTGGTGGCACTGTCGGAACGGGAACGCATCAGCTTCATGGAGGCTATGCGCCGGTGCGACGAAGCGCCGCCATTGGCGACCCGGGCCATCAAGGCGGTCACCTCCTTCGTCAAACTGCTCGACGACCTCCGGGAAGTGGCCGACGGATCGGGAGCGGCAGCGGCGTTGGAAGCCGTGCTGGAACAGACCGGATACCTGGCCGGGCTGCGGCAGAGCACCGACCCGCAGGACGAATCCCGGGTGGAGAACCTGGCCGAATTGGTGGCAGTTGTCCGTGAGTATGAACAGGACAACCCGGACGGAACGCTGGGGGCGTTCCTGGAGCAGGTGTCGCTGGTGGCCGACGCCGACCAGATCCCGGATCAGCCGGCCGACGGCGCCACGGAGGAGGAAATCGCGGCGCAGGCCGAAGAAGCCAGGCGCCAGGGAGTGGTCACGCTGATGACCTTGCACACCGCAAAGGGACTGGAATTCCCGGTGGTGTTCCTCACCGGGCTGGAGCACGGTATCTTCCCTCATCAGCGGTCCATGGCCGACCCCGCTGAGCTGGCCGAGGAGCGCCGGCTGGCGTACGTCGGGCTGACGCGGGCACGCCAGCGGCTTTACCTCACACGGTCTGAACGGCGGAGTATGTGGGGCCAGAGCCAGTTCAACCCGGCCAGCCAGTTCATTGAGGAAGTGCCGCAGGAGCTGGTCCAGTGGAAGCGTGAAGGCAAAGTCCGGAACCTGGCCGGCAGTGGTTGGGGCGCCACATCCGGACGAGACCAGTCCGGCGGTTCCTACTGGGGAGCAGGCGCTGCGGGCGGCTCAGGCGCCCGATCCGCACCGGCGGCCGGGCGGGTGCAGCCAAACAAGGAAATCCCGGCCTTGACAACCGGGGATAAAGTGAGTCATAGCAGCTTTGGTAATGGAATTGTTATATCCTTGGAAGGATCTGGAGACAAGACCGTCGCCAAGGTAAAGTTTGACGAAGGGGAGAAGCGTCTCTTGCTCCGGTATGCGCCGCTGAGCAAGGTCGAGGGGTCAGTCTCCAGCACCACCTGAATATAACGGCACCAACTGAATAAGAAGCGCCTTTCCAGGCACCTCGCACCAGGAATTCACTCGCACAGGGGAAAGACAATGTACCGCTCGGCGGAGCGCATGCCTGTATGGTATGCGATCTTGCTGTCACTTCTTGTGATGGCAATGGGCCTCGTTTGGCATGCCTCGGCGCCCGCCGCGGCGACGTCCATGGCCTCGCCCGCCGGCGCCAGTTCGAGCGACGAATCGGTGAACGTCCCCGTGGGTGGTTTGGAAAGTTCGCCCCCTTCACCAGGCGATACATCCGGCGGCGGGCAGGCCACGGAGCCGGGCGGGGATGGCGGCGCCGACAGCACGCCCGGAGAGGGCGGCAACGACGGCGGCGGCGGCGGCGCAAATGGCGACGGCTCCACCAACGATGGTTCCACCAACGACGACGGTGCGAGTGACGGCGGGAACGACGACGGCGCCACCGGTGACGGCGGCGGCACCGCCGATGATGGAACCGGCAACGACAGTCCTGCAGATGACGGCAGTGGCACCAACGATGGTGGAACCGGCGGCAGCGGAGACGGTGGCAACGGAAGTGGTGCAGGAACCGGCTCATCCGATGGCGGAACGAACACCGGCCCGACTTCGCCGTCGCCACCCCCGCAGCCGACGCCATCCGACAGCCCGGAGCCCGATTATCCAACGGTCGATGTGCCCTCCGACGCCCCGGTCCCGGACAACGGCGGCAGCAGCGGGGGCGCCGGCCCGGGCGGCGCAGAGACCACAATGCCAACGACGCCGTCGGGCGGCGGCAATGATAAGTCAGGCGACGCCGGCACCGAGCCGAAGGTGGAAAAGCTGGTGCTGGTGCCCGGCAGCAGCAAGACCGCCAGTGTCCTCGCCGGATCCCAGGTGTCCGCCGAACTGGAGGGCGTCGACGGGGATGGAAAGTACAGGGTCGTCTCCGGCGAACTTCCGCCGGGACTCATGCTGGACTCGGAGACCGGCGAAATTGCCGGTACCGCCCAGCACGTCGGGACGTACTCGTTCACCGTTGAGTACTTTACGAAGCATCAGAGTTCGATGCAGAGCTACACCATCAGGATCGAAGCGCGTGACGTCGACATCGAGATGCCGCCGCTGGAGCCGGCGCAGGCGGGCGAACCATATAAGGCCGTGGCATTGCATACTGACGGTGGGTCGGGGCCGTTTACCTATACGGTCGCCGGTTCCGAATTGAGCGGAACAGGCGGAGGCAACCCGTCCCTGAAGACGGCCCCCTGGCCCGCGGGGGACTCGATCTCGGTGGCCGATGTGCTGAGGGGATCGTCGAGACTGCAGGGTGTTGGACCGGTGACCCAGTCGGTGGCCGACAGCGAAGGCGGAGCTGGTGCCGGACATGGCGGCAGCCAAGTCGGAAACCTGCCGGCCGGGATGCACTTGGATGGCGGTGTGCTGACCGGCACGCCGAAGCCGGAAGCCGCGGGTGTATACACCTTCACCATCGTCAGCACCGACCGGTACGGATCGACGGCGAAGCAGCAGATGACCATAACGGTCCTCAGCGACGGTGAGGCCGTTCCGATTAACTCCGCTGACAGTGCACAACTCGCTCCGCCGGAGCAGCTGGCCGACGACGCCGGTGAGGAGGCCGCTGCTGCTCAGGCCGACTCCCGAGTGGTGGTCTTGCCATTGCTGCTGGGACTGCTGGTGCTGGTGGGCGCTGCGTCCTTTGTGGTCCTGAGGCACCGCGCCGCTGCCGGAACCCACCGCTAAGAGTCGGCCTCGGCCGCGGCTGCTTAGCGCAGGAACCAGCTTTTCTACAACATATAGAACTGTGTGGTTACTCACGAAAGCGGTAATGTAGGACCGGCTGCGCGCCAGACTGAACTATTGTTCCCTGTGGAACTAACCATCGACTTCGACGTAGAAGGACAGTAAATCCGTGGACCTGTTTGAATACCAGGCACGCGATCTATTCGAAGCACACGGTGTGCCCGTGCTTGCTGGGATCGTGGCCCATACCCCCGAAGAAGCCAAAGCGGCTGCCGAAAAAATCGGCGGAGTCGTTGTCGTCAAAGCCCAGGTGAAGGTGGGTGGCCGCGGCAAGGCCGGCGGCGTCAAAGTTGCCAAGAGCGCTGACGAAGCATTCCAGTATGCCACTGACATTCTGGGGATGGACATCAAGGGCCACACCGTCCATCAGGTGATGATCGCCCAGGGCGCGGACATCGCCGAGGAGTACTACTTTTCCATCCTGCTGGACCGGGCCAACCGCAACTACCTGGCACTGTGCTCCGTCGAAGGCGGCGTGGAGATCGAGCAGCTGGCCGAGGAGCGTCCCGAGGCGCTGGCGAAGATCGCCATCGACCCCGGCAAAGGCGTCGATGCGGCCAAGGCGGCCGAAATCGTCGAGGCAGCCGGGTTCGAGGCCGATGTCCGCGAAGGAATCATCAACACCATCGTCAAGCTGTGGGATGTTTTCACCGCCGAAGACACCACGCTGGTCGAGGTCAACCCGCTGGTGAAGACCGGCGATGGCACGATCATTGCCCTCGACGGCAAGGTCACCATCGACGAGAATGCCGCCTTCCGCCATGAAGATCACGCGGAGCTGGAGGACAAAGAGTCCGCGGATCCGCTGGAAGCCAAGGCAAAGGCCGCGGGCCTGAACTACGTCAAGCTCGACGGCGAAGTGGGAATCATTGGCAACGGAGCCGGACTGGTCATGTCCACTCTCGACGTTGTCGCCTACGCCGGCGAGAAACACGGGGATGCGGCACCGGCCAACTTCCTGGACATCGGCGGGGGCGCCTCGGCCGAGATCATGGCCGCAGGACTCGACGTCATCCTCAATGACGACCAGGTCAAGAGTGTGTTCGTCAACGTCTTCGGTGGCATCACCGCCTGCGACGCCGTGGCCAACGGCATCGTCAGTGCGCTGAAGATCCTCGGCGACGAGGCGAACAAGCCGCTGGTTGTCCGGCTGGATGGCAATAACGTCGAAGAGGGCCGCCGGATTCTGTCCGATGCCAACCACCCGCTGGTCACACTGGCCCAAACCATGGACGAGGGCGCCGACAAGGCCGCCGAGCTCGCTTTCTCCGCTCGCTGATCGAGCCGGTCGAGATCTAAGGAACCAAACACATGTCAATCTTCTTGAACAACGACTCCAAGATCATCGTCCAGGGCATCACCGGCGGTGAAGGGTCCAAGCACACGGCGCTGATGCTCAAGGCCGGCTCCAACATTGTCGGTGGCGTCAACGCCCGCAAGGCAGGAACCACTGTCACCCACGGTGAGACGGAACTGCCCGTCTACGGCAAAGTGGCCGAGGCCATGGAGGAAACCGGCGCCAACGTGTCAGTCGTCTTCGTCCCGCCGGCCTTCACCAAGAGCGCCGTCGAGGAGGCGATCGAAGCCGGCATCGGCCTCGTCGTCGTCATTACCGAGGGCGTACCGGTGCAGGACACCGCCGAGTTCTGGGCACTGGCACAGTCGAAGGTCGACGCCGACGGCAACCAGATCACCCGCATCATCGGCCCGAACTGTCCCGGCATCATCACCCCGGAAGAGTCGCTGGCCGGCATTACCCCGGCGAACATCACGGGCAAGGGACCGATCGGGCTGGTTTCCAAGTCCGGCACGCTGACCTACCAGATGATGTACGAATTGCGTGACCTGGGCTTCTCCACCGCCATCGGCATTGGCGGCGACCCGGTGGTCGGCACCACCCATATCGGCGCCCTGGCTGCATTCGAAGCCGACCCGGAGACCGAGGCCGTCGTGATGATCGGCGAAATCGGAGGCGATGCCGAGGAACGCGCCGCCGACTACATCAAGGCGAACATGTCCAAACCGGTCGTCGGCTACGTCGCAGGGTTCACCGCGCCTGAGGGCAAGACGATGGGCCATGCCGGCGCCATCGTCTCCGGATCCGCCGGAACCGCATCCGCGAAGAAGGAAGCGCTTGAGGCCGCCGGCGTCAAGGTCGGCAAGACGCCGTCCGAGACTGCCCAGCTGCTGCGCAATATCGTCCAGGGGTCCTGACGTCCAACGGGGCACAGAGAACCCCGGGAGCCGGCATCGCCGGGTCCCGGGGTTTTTCTATGCCCCGCTGCTGGTTGCCATGAGTACAGTGGCCGGAACACTGGCGCTGATCCACCATCGTCCGGCGTTTCTGCGCGACAATGAAATGGAGTAAACCGAGGAGTGCCAATGAAACGCCAGCCCAGCCCCATCGCCAAGGTCGTGTCCTTGGCGGCGGTTTCCACCCTGGCCCTGTCAGCCTGTACGCCGGGGTCGAACATCGAATCGAGCCAGGAAACCTCCGCCGGCGGCGCGGAGGTCACCACCGATATCGCCAGCCTGGGCGAGATCACCCTGTCGGTGTGGGACCAGGAGGTGCGCGGCGGGCAGAACAAGCAGATCACCCGGCTCAATGCCGCCTTCGAAGAGAAATATCCCAACGTCACCATCGACCGGAACTCCCAATCCTTCGATGATCTGGGCACCACCCTGCGGCTGGCTCTGTCCGGTAAAGACGCTCCCGACGTCGTGCAGGCCAACAACGGTCGGTCCGATATGGGAGCCTTCGTCAAGGCCAACCAGATCATCAGCCTGGAGCCGTACGCCGAAGCGTACGGCTGGAAGGACCGCTACCCGGAGTCGATCCTGCAGTACTCGACCTACAGTGCGGACGGGAAAACCTTCGGTGAAGGCAATCTCTACGGGCTGCCCCAAGTGGGCGAAGTCGTGGGGATCTTCTATTCCAAGAGCAAACTGGACAAGCTGGGCCTCGAGCCGCCGAAGACCTGGGCGGAGTTCGAGGATGCCCTGGCCACGGCGAAGAAGGCCGGGGAAGTGCCGATCAATCTGGGCAACCTGGAGCAGTGGCCGGCGCTGCACGTGTTTGGCCCGGTGCAGGGAGCCCACGTGCCCGTCGATGTGATTACGACGTTGGCGCTGGGCAATGAGGGCGTCTCCTGGACGACGCCGGAAAACCGCCAGGCCGCCAAGCAGCTGGGACGCTGGGCCGCCAAAGGCTACCTGGGCAAGGCTCCCAACGGCACGGCCTACAACGATGCCTGGAACCAGTTCGCCTCAGGCGAGGGCGTGTTCCTGGTCGCCGGCTCGTGGCTGGCCGCCGGGCTGGACAGCGAAATGGGCAGCAATGTCGGCTTCATGGCTCCGCCGCCGGTCGAGGCCGGGGACCCGCCGGTCACCACCGGTGGCACCGGCCTGCCTTTCGCCATCACCAGCGGCAGCGACCATCCCGACGCCGCCGCGGCATACATCGACTTCATCACCTCCGATGAGGCAATGCAGGTCCTCGCCGACACCGGCAACGTCCCCGTGCTGGACACAGCCTCCTATGCGCCGGAGTCAGGCGTACTGAAGGATGTCTTCGAGGTGTACGGCGAAGTCACCACTGAGGGAAGTATCCTGCCGTACCTCGATTACGCAACCCCCACCATGGCAGAGACCCTCGGAGCCGGGTTGCAAGGGCTGATCGCCGGCCGCCTGACCGCCAAAGAATTCCTGCAGAAGGCGCAAGCCGATTATGAAGAGTTCATCAACTCAGGCAGCTGAGTTGGGCGCCGCGGCCGGCGTGGCCCGGCAGCGCCGTCGCCGTCGCCCATCAGTGAATTCACGGTCCGGACTCACGCCGTATCTGTACCTGCTGCCGGCCTTTGTGGCCTATGCGGCGTTCCTGCTGTATCCGCTGATTCGTGCCGGGCAGATCTCGCTGTACGAGTGGGACGGGTTGTCGCTGGCGACCTTCGTTGGTTTCGACAACTACGTTGAGGTGCTGACCGATCCTGAATTGCGTGCCTCGTTTGTGCATGCCCTGGTGCTGATCTTCTTTTACGCCGTGCTGCCCGTTATCATCGGACTGGCCCTCGGCGCCGTGCTGCAACGCGCCCGGGTGCGCGGGTTGGCCGCCTTCCGCACCATTGTGTTCCTGCCGCAGGTGATCGCCCTGGTCGTGGTCGCCATCGCCTGGCGGCAGATCTACGCCCCGGACGGCACCCTCAATTCGGTGCTGACCTCGCTCGGCCTCCAGGAGCTGGCGCGGCCCTGGCTGGGAGACTACCTGCTGGCGCTGCCCGCCGTGGGACTGATCGGAACCTGGGTGCAGACCGGACTGGTGACCGTGTTGCTGCTGGCCGGCATGAGCCGCATCCCGGGGGACCTGTATGAGGCAGCCCGGCTGGATGGCGCGGGGCCGGTGCGGGAGTTCTTCGCCGTCACCCTGCCGGCGGTGCGCGGAGAGATTGTGGTGGCACTGACGCTGACCATCATCGCGGCGCTGAAGACGTTCGACCTGATCTACGTCACGACCGGCGGAGGCCCGGGCAATTCGACGTCGGTGCCGTCCTATGAAGTGTTCCGCCGGGCGTTTGAACTCGGCCAGGTCGGGTCCGCGGCGGCCATCGCGATCGTGCTGACGGTGATGATCTTCTTGATCAACCTGGCCGTGAACCGGATCGGCGAACGGGAGGATGCATGATTTCACGTTCCGAACGGCTGATGAACTACGTGGTGCTGTTCCTGTTCGCGGCGATGGCCCTGGGGCCGGTGCTGATCATCCTGGCCAACGCGTTCGCGCCACAAAGCGCCGACGCCGGCGGAGGTTTCCTGGGGCTGCATCCGGGCAATTTCGTCGATGCCTGGCAACAGGGCAACTTCTCCAGTTATATGCTCACCTCCGTTGCAGTCGCCGCCATCGTGGTGGTCAGCGCGGCCGTGTTGTCCATCCTGGCCGGCTACGCCTTCGGCACCATGACCTTCCGCGGATCCCAGGTGCTGTTCTACCTGTTCCTGCTCGGCATCATGGTCCCGGCCGAGGCCATCGTGGTGCCGCTGTTCTTCGACTTCCGCGCCGTAGGACTGACCAACACGCTGTGGGCCATCGCCTTGCCGCAGATCGCCCAATCGGTGGCATTCGGCACCTTCTGGATGCGGGCCAGCTTCCGGGCCTCCAGCACGTCACTGATTGAAGCAGCCACCCTGGACGGCGCGGGATCCTTCCGCACGCTGATCTCGGTGCTGCTGCCCGTGGCACGGCCGGCCGTCGTCACCCTGGTGGTGCTGACGTTCATGTGGACCTGGAACGAATTCCTGATCCCGTTGGTGATGTCACCCAACGGGGACCTGCGCACCGCACCGTTGGCGCTGGCGTTCTTCCAGGGTCAGCATGTGCAGGAAACCGCGCTGCTGGCCGCCGCCGCCGTGCTGGTGGCGCTGCCCGTCGTCGTCGTGTACCTGCTGCTGCAGCGGCATTTCATCCGCGGGATGCTGGAAGGTTCCGTGCGGGAGTAGAGGGATGCGCACTCTGGAAGCCAGTTCGACAGTTTGTTAGCATGTAAAGACAAACTATCGAGAGGATGCTATGCCTTTAGTGCGTATCGATATCAATGCCGGGCGCAGTGTCGCCGAGCTTGAGGCAGTCAGCGACCGGATCCACGGGGCCATCGTCGATGAGTACGGAATTCCGTCGCGCGACCTGTTCCATATCCTCACCGAGCATCCAGCAGGGCAGCTCCGCGCCCAGGATGCCGGGCTGGGCTTCGAGCGCAGCAACGATGTGGTGATGATCCAGATTTTCACCCAGGCCGGCCGGAGCCAGGAAGCGAAGAATGCGCTGTTTGCGCGCATTGCCTCAGGGCTCTCGGAAGTGGGAGTCGCCGGTGAGGATGTATTCATTGGGTACCTCGAAAACTCGCCCGGCGACTGGTCCTTCGGTTTCGGCCGGGCCCAGTACGTAACCGGAGAGCTTGGCGTGCCGGTATTCTGAATCGGAACTATGTTGTAAGTATGTCAGCACAAACATTTGACAGGACATATGCCGGTATTGCAGAGTGGTTCTGTGCTTCGGATCACAGGGCCCGAGGCTCTTGCCGGACCAGATATGGCAGAAGAGAGAGGCGGACAACGTGGCCCACGATGTACTGACCATCGGTCGGATCAGCGTCGACATCTACCCGGAGCAGATCGGCGCGGCTTTGGAAGATGTGGCGACATTCCGGAAGTATCTGGGCGGTTCGCCGACCAACGTAGCAGTCGCTGCCGCCCGGCACGGCAGCGACTCCGCGGTGATCACCCGCACCGGAAAGGACCCCTTCGCCACGTACCTCCACCGTGAGCTGGCCAAGTTCGCCGTCGACGACCGCTTCGTCACCGAGGTGGACGTCTGGCCCACTCCTGTCACGTTCTGCGCCATCCAGCCGCCCGAAGATTTCCCGCTGTACTTCTACCGGACGCCCACTGCCCCGGACTGGCAAATCAAGGCCGAAGAGCTGGACCTCGAAGCCATCCGCAGCGCCCGGATTTTCTGGTCAACCGTCACCGGACTCGCGCAGGAGCCCAGCCGGGCGGCCCACGTTCAGGCCCATGCCGCCCGGCGGCGCAAGGATCTGCAACCCGGCCAGTTCACCGTCCTCGACCTCGACTACCGGCCGATGTTCTGGGACTCGGAGCAGGAAGCCCGCGACGCCGTCGCCCATGTCCTCCCCGAGGTGACCGTAGCCATCGGCAACGACACGGAATGCGCGGTCGCCGTCGGCCAAGGCACTCCTGATGAGCAGGCAGACCGGCTGCTGGAAGCCGGCGTCGAAATCGCCGTCGTCAAGCTCGGATCCGAGGGAGTGATGGCAGCGACCAAGGACGAGCGGGTGATCTCCGCACCCGTCCCCGTGGAAACGGTCAACGGATTGGGCGCCGGCGACGCCTTTGGCGGCGCCTTCTGCCATGGACTACTCTCCGGCTGGCCGCTGGAGCAGGTGCTCGACTATGCCAATGCCTCCGGCGCCATTGTTGCCTCCCGGCTCTCCTGCGCCGATGCGATGCCCACGCCCGACGAGGTGAAAGCCTTGTTGGCCGAGCGCGGACGCACGGTGCTGGCGTGACGGCAAATCCAGTGGTGAACAAGGCGGCCGACCCGCAGCGCTACCGGGAGTTGAGCGATATCCGGTTGCAGGATCCGGACGCGGTCCGCCGTGCCGCCTTGGGCCGGCGCCCGCACCCAGGACTCCTGCCTGGACGCCAGAACTTTATCGTGGCGGCGGATCATCCGGCCCGGGGAGCGCTCGCGGTGCGCGACAATCCAGCCGCGATGGCCGACCGGCATGACCTGCTCGACCGGCTGCAGAACGCTCTGGCGAACCCGGCCGTGGACGGCGTCCTCGCGTCCCCGGACATTCTCGACGATCTGCTGCTGCTGGGTGCGCTCGATGGCAAGCTGATCTTTGGCTCCATGAACCGTGGCGGACTCACCGGACTGGTCAACGAGATTGACGACCGTTTCACCGGCCATACCGCGAAGGCGCTCGCCGGGATCGGCGCAACCGGCGGCAAAATGCTGACCCGGATCTGCCTGGACGACCCCGACACGGCTTCGGCATTGGAGGCTTCGGCGCGGGCCGTCGACGAACTCGCAGCGCGAAAGCTCGTGGCAATGGTCGAGCCGTTCCTTTCCGTCAGGGACAACGGCAAGGTCCGCAACGACCTGAGCACCGACGCCGTGATTAAATCGGTGGCCATTGCCTCCGCACTTGGATCCACCAGCGCGTACACCTGGATGAAGCTGCCCGTCGTAGCCGACATGGAACGGGTGATGGCGGCGACGACGATGCCGACGGTGCTCCTGGGCGGCGATCCAACCGGCGCGCCCGACGACGTCTTCGCCAGCTGGGAAGCGGCGCTGGCGCTTCCCGGGGTCCAGGGGCTGACCGTCGGCCGCACACTGCTATACCCCCGGGACGGCGACGTGGCGGCCGCCGTGGCCACCGCCGCCTCACTGCTCAACCACCATCCGACCGGCGGCAACGCCCAGGCAGAGGGAATAACGGAGTAACAATGGCACACCGCACCATGTCAGTGGGACAGGCTTTGGTCGAATTCCTGTCCAAGCAGTACACCGTGGACCGGATCGGCAGCGAGGAATACCGCGAGCGGCTCATCCCCGGCATGTTCGGGATCTTCGGGCACGGAAACGTGGCAGGAGTGGGCCAGGCACTGAAGCAGTACCAGGCAGCGGATCCGGCGGCCATGCCTTATTACCAGGGCCGCAACGAGCAGGGGCTGGTCCACCAGGCCGTGGGCTACACCAGAATGCAGCGCCGTCGGTCCACCTATGCGGTCACCGCGTCGATCGGTCCCGGTGCGACTAACATGCTGACCGGCGCCGCGCTGGCCACCATCAACCGGCTGCCGGTGCTGCTGCTGCCCAGCGACACCTTCGCCACCCGTGCGCCGGACCCGGTACTCCAGCAGCTCGAACGCCCGGATGCCTATGACATCTCCGTCAACGATGCATTCCGGCCGTTGTCCAAATACTTCGACCGGGTCACCCGCCCGGAGCAGTTGTTCTCCGCCATGTTCAATGGGCTGCGGACGCTGACGGACCCGGCAGAGACCGGCACCGTGACGATCTCGCTGCCGCAGGACGTGCAGGCCGAAACTATGCAGGTCCCCGAAGAGTTCCTCGCCGCACGCGACTGGCGGATCCGCCGTCCCGAGCCGGAAGAGGCCGACCTGGCAGCGGCCGCGGAAGCAATCAAGACCGCCAAGCGGCCGCTGATTGTCGCCGGCGGCGGCGTGCTCTACGCCTTCGCGACCGAGCAGCTGGCCGCTTTCGTCGAAACCACCGGAATCCCGGTGGGCTCCACCCAGGCAGGAGTGGGAGTACTGCCGTGGGACCATCCGTTCTCGCTGGGTGCCATCGGTTCAACGGGCACGACGGCGGCCAACAGGCTGGCGGCCGAAGCGGACCTGGTGATCGGGATCGGCACCCGCTACGAGGACTTCACCACTGCTTCGCGCACCGCCTTCGCCAACCCCGACGTCAGTTTCGTCAACATTAACGTCGCCCCGCTGGACGCCTATAAGAACGGCACCTCGGTCCCCGTGGTGGCGGATGCTCGCAAGGCACTGGTGAAGCTGACCGGTCTGCTGGACGGTTATCGCACCGGCGCGGACCTGGAACAGGCCGTGGCCGCCGAGAAGCAGACGTGGGACGGCATCGTCGACGCCGCACACAGCACCCGGCACACCCCACTGCCGGCCCAGGCCGAAATCATCGGTGCGGTCAACAGCATTTCCGAGCCACGCGACGTCGTCGTCTGCGCCGCCGGTTCACTGCCCGGCGACCTGCACAAGATGTGGCGGGTCCGCGATCCGTCCGGCTACCACGTGGAGTACGGCTACTCCTGCATGGGGTACGAAATCGCCGGCGGCATCGGGGTCCGCAGGGGAGCGCCGGACCGGGACGTGTTCATCATGGTCGGCGACGGTTCATACCTGATGATGCACACCGAACTGGTCACCGCTGTTGCGGAGAAGATCAAGGTCATCGTGGTGCTGATCCAGAACCACGGATACCAGTCCATCGGCTCCCTGTCGGAGGAACTGGGCTCGGAGCGCTTCGGCACCAAGTACCGCTACCTCGATGAGGAACAGCACAGTTTCGACGCCGGCGACACGCTACCGGTCGACCTGGCTGCCAACGCCGAATCGCTGGGCGTGAAGGTGCTCCGCGTCGAACCCGGAGAGAACACCATCAGCGACTTCGAAGAGGCTCTCCGCCAGGCCAAGGCCTCGGATCCTGCCGATGGACCGGTGCTGGTGCACATCAATTCCGATCCGCTGATTCCCGCTCCGGACTCGGAATCCTGGTGGGACGTTCCGGTGGCAGAAACGTCGGAACTGGAATCCACCCAACAGGCATACAAGACCTATTCAGACCACAAGGCAACACAGCGCCCGCTGCTGGGCTAAGAACGTGAGGAGAAACGAAATGGCGAGTACGATTGCGCATTTTATTAATGGTGAGGTGACTGCTGGTTCGGGGTCGCGGTCGCAGGATGTGTTTAACCCGGCCACGGGGCAGGTCACTGGTGAGTTGCGGTTGGCGAACCAGGACGATATTAAGAGTGTGGTGTCGGCTGCCCGTGCTGCTGCTGATGCGTGGGCTGAGGTGTCGTTGTCGAAGCGGACGGCGGTGTTGTTCCGGTTCCGGGAGTTGTTGTCGGCCCATGTGGATGAGTTGGCGGAGTTGGTCACGGCCGAGCATGGCAAGGTCCTCTCCGATGCCGCCGGTGAGATCGGCCGCGGCCTGGAGGTCGTCGAGTTCGCCTGCGGCATTGTCGAGCACCTCAAGGGTGAGTATTCGGATCAGGTTTCGACCGGTATTGATGTGTATTCGTTCCGGCAGCCGCTGGGCGTGGTGGCCGGTATTACTCCGTTCAATTTCCCGGTGATGGTGCCGTTGTGGATGGCTCCGGTCGCGATCGCCACCGGTAACGCCTTCATCCTCAAACCATCGGAGCGGGACCCGTCGGCCTCAATGCTGATGGCCCGGTTGTGGCAGGAGGCGGGCCTGCCGGACGGGGTGTTCAATGTGCTGCACGGGGATAAGGAGGCCGTCGACGGTCTGTTGACCCACCCGGAGGTGGACGGTGTCTCGTTTGTGGGTTCGACGCCGATCGCGAAGTATGTGCATGAGACGGCCACGGCCCATGGTAAGCGGGTCCAGGCCCTGGGCGGGGCGAAGAACCACGCCGTCGTCCTTCCCGACGGCGACTTGGACCTGGCCGCGGATCATTTGAACGCGGCGGCGTTCGGGTCGGCCGGCCAACGGTGCATGGCGATCTCCGTCGCGGTCGCGGTCGGCGATGCCGCCGATGCCCTGGTGGAGAAGGTCGCCGAATGCGCGAACAACGTCACTGTCGCTGAGGGCACTGATCCGGGTTCGGATATGGGCCCGGTGATCACCCCCGCCGCGCGGGAGAAGGTCACCCGGATTGTGGGTGAGGCCGAGGCCGATGGTGCCGCCCTGGTCGTGGACGGCCGGGATCTGGTCGTGGAGGGTAATGAGGAGGGGTTCTTCGTCGGGCCCACCGTCATCGACCGGGTGAAGACCGACATGAGTGCCTACACCGAGGAAATCTTCGGACCCGTCCTCGTCGTGGTCCGCGCCGCGGACCTGGACGAGGCGATCGGGCTGATCAACGCCAACCCGTACGGTAACGGCACCGCGGTGTTCACCTCCTCGGGTGCCTACGCCCGGAAGTTCCAGCGTTCGGTGCAGGTCGGCATGGTCGGGGTCAACATCCCGCTGCCGGTACCGGTGGCCTGGCACTCCTTCGGCGGGTGGAACGATTCCCTGTTCGGGGACCTGCACATCTACGGACCCGACGGCATTCGCTTCTACACCCGCAACAAAGTCATCACCCAACGCTGGCCCGAACCAGCCCACACCTCCAACGCCACCTTCAACTTCCCCTCCAACTAGGAGCCAGCTCTCATGAACGAGATTGAGAACAAGCTGATTATCGGCACTGCGCCCGATTCGTGGGGTGTCTGGTTCCCGGACGATCCCAAGCAAACGCCGTGGCAACGTTTCCTCGATGAAGCCGCCGAATCCGGCCACAAGTGGATCGAACTCGGCCCGTACGGCTACCTGCCCACCGATCCGTCCCGGCTGGCCGACGAGCTGGCCCAGCGGGACCTGAAGGTCTCCGCCGGCACCGTCTTCACGGCCTTCCACCGTGGCCTGGACCAGTGGGATGCCGCGTGGGAACCGGCCCGGCGGGTGGCCGAACTGACGGCGGCGATGGGCGGTGAGCACATTGTCGTCATACCCGCCATGTGGCGCGACGACGTTACCGGTGAAGCAGTCGAAAATGAACACCTCGACGGCAAGCAGTGGAGCGACCTGCTCGCCGGGCACAATAAGCTCGGCAAGGTCCTTGCCGAGTACTACGGGCTGAAGCAGCAGTTCCATCCGCACGCCGACGCCCATGTCGGAGCACAAAAGGACATCGAACACCTGCTCGCCGAGTCCACACCGGACGTGCTCAACCTGTGCCTCGATACCGGGCACGCAGAGTACTGCGGTGCCAACAGCCTCGACCTGATCCACAAGTACCCCGAGCGTATCGGCTACCTGCACCTGAAGCAGGTCAACCCGGACGTGCTCTCCCGGGTCAAGGCGCAAAACATGACCTGGGCCGAGGCGAACCTGGCCGGCGTCATGGTTGAACCGCCCGACGGGCTGCCCGACCTGCGCGCCGTCATCGAGGCTGCCGAGGCCCTGGACCGGCCCATCTTCGGCATCGTCGAACAGGACATGTATCCGGTCGCCTTCGACGTGCCGATGCCCATCGCCGACCGCACCCGCACATATCTGCTCAGCTGCGGCTCGCGCACCACTGTCGCCTAGCACCGAAGCCAGTAAGGAAGATAACCATGACCGACAATCTCCGTGTCGCCATCATCGGCGCCGGACGCATGGGCTCCGATCACGTCCAGCGCCTCCACCACCGGATCGTCGGGGCCGAGGTGGCCGCCGTCGTCGACGTCGATCTCCAGCGGGCACAAGCCGCCATCGATGCGCTGCCGGCAGGTTCCCACAACGCCGTCGCCCTTGGCGCCGCAGACGAGGCCTTTGCCCGGGACGATATCAACGCAGTACTCATTGCCACGCCGGGATTCCTGCATGAGGACATCCTCTACAAGGCCCTGGAACGGGACATCCCGATCCTGTGCGAGAAGCCGCTGACCCCCGATTCCGCATCGGCCTACAACGTGGTGCGCGCCGAAGAAAAGCTCGGACGGAAACGGATCCAGGTCGGCTTCATGCGCCGCTTCGACACCGAATACGCCGCCCTGGGGTCGATGATTGACCGCAAGGAGCTGGGCGAGACCCTGATGATCCATTGCGCCCACCGCAATCCAGCAACTCCTGAGGGATTCACCAACGAGATGCTGATCAACGACTCGGTTGTCCACGAGTTCGACGTCGTCCGTTACCTCAGCGGCGAGGAAATCACCTCGGTGCAGGTGCGGCTGGGCCGTAAGACATCCAGCGCGCCCAACGGCCAGCACGATCCCCAGCATGTGCTGCTGGAGACCGAGTCCGGGGTGCTGGCCGACGTCGAAATCTTCGTCAATGCCAAGTTCGGCTACCAGGTCACCACCCAGGTCGCCTTCGAGGACGGCATCGTCAACATCGGCGGCGACGGCGGTCCGTACGTGCGCTCCGGCGGACGCTGGGGAGGACAAGTCACGCCCGGCTTTGAGCAACGTTTCGGGGCGGCCTTCGATGCCGAGGTGCAGTCCTGGGTGGACGCCGCCAAACGTGGAGAAATCGGCGGCCCGAGTGCCTGGGACGGCTATGCCACGGCCGCATGCTGCGAAGCCGGCGTGCAGGCACAGGCCGGTCGGGAGAGAGTCTCCATCAAGCTGGAGCAGAAACCGGCGCTGTACCGCTAACACCAATCACGACCCCATGGGGCCGGCTGAGCACGATGGCCGGCCCCACATTTTTAGCCACTTTTCCCTATGACCTGCAACACAGTGGAGTGATCGCCATGAAGATAGCTTTGGACCCCACCCCTTTCCACCACACCCACGGGTTACTGGAATTTCCGCAGCTCGCTGCAGACCTTGGATACAAGCATCTGCAGCTGACGCCCCACCAGGATTTCATTCCGTTCTACAACCACCCCAAGGCCGATGACGAGTTGGTGGCAGACCTGAAGGCTGCCTGCCGGAAGGCCGGCGTCGAAATCGCCTCCGTGCTCCCGGTCCAGCGCTGGTCCGGGCCGGACCCTGATGCCCGGGAAGCCGCGGTCAGGTATTGGAAGCGCGCCATCCGGATGACGGCCGACCTGGGCGTGAACCAGATGAACACCGAATTCAGCGGCCGCCCGGAGCAGCCCGAAGAATCCGAGCGGGCCTTCTACCGCTCGATGGAGGAGCTGCTGCCCGTCATCGAGCGGGAAGGAATGCAGGTTGCCATCGACCCTCATCCCGACGACTACGTGGAGCAGGGCCTGGCCGCGCTGCGGGTGATCCGCGGGGTGAACTCGCCGAACATCGGGATGGCATACGTCGCGCCCCACACGTTCCACATGCAGGACGCGCCGCTGGACATTATCCGGGCTGCCGGAAACCGGCTGCAGGTGGTCCACATCGCCGACACGATGGATCATCACCGTTCCAACGGGCTGCGGTACATCACCAATCCGGCCGGCAGCCCGGCGCGGGTGCATCAGCATCTGAAGGTCGGCGACGGGGATGTGAACTTCGACGAGCTCTTCTCCGGGCTGGCCGAAAACGGGTTCCTGGATCGGGAAGAGACGGTGATGGCCTCCTGCGTCTTCGCGGAAAACGAAAACGCCGAAGAGGTCTCCCGCTACCAAATGAAATCCATTAACGACTACATCGGCCGGGTGCAGCAGGCGGGCTGACGCGGCCCGGCCACCGGAGCTGAACTGGCGGCACCCCGAACGGCGAAAGATTCATTGGAGGACGGACATGAGCCAGGAAGCTGGACAAACGCAACATCTGAAATTGCCCCCGAACACTCCGGGACCGCATAACAAGCGCCTGGGGCTTGTCGCGGTCATCGCCACCTTCGGTGGCCTGTTGTTCGGGTACGACACAGGGGTCATCAACGGCGCCATTGGGCCGATGGAACAGGATTTGGGGCTTACGGACTTTACAACGGGTCTCGTCGTCAGCATCCTGATTTTCGGTGCTGCCATTGGTGCACTGGCAGGCGGCCGGCTTTCGGACGCCTACGGCAGACGGCACAACATCGTGGTGCTCGCGGTGATTTTCATGGCGGGAACCCTCGGTTGCGTGCTGGCGCCGAATTGGGAACTGCTCGCCGTGTTCCGATTTATCCTTGGCCTGGCTGTCGGCGGTGCGTCGGCGACGGTGCCGGTGTACTTGGCGGAAGTCTCCCCAGTGGAACGCCGCGGCAGCCTCGTGACCCGTAATGAGGTAATGATCGTGTCCGGCCAGTTCGCGGCCTTCGTGATCAATGCACTGATCTTCCAGTTCTGGGGTGAGCACGACGCCGTATGGCGCTACATGCTGGCCGTTGCGCTCCTGCCCGCTATCGCACTGTTCATCGGAATGCTGAGGATGCCAGAGAGCCCCCGCTGGCTGCTGTCCCAAGGCCGAGACGACGAGGCACGCGCAGTGCTGATGCAAGTGCGCGACCCAGAGCGCGCCGACGCCGAAATGGCAGAAGTCCACGCGTTGGCCGAAGAGGAAAAGGAAGCACAGACCGGTGGCTGGGCAGATCTGGCGGTACCGTGGATCCGCCGGCTCATCATCATCGGCATTGGGCTCGGCGTGTTCCAGCAGCTGACTGGCATCAATTCGATCATGTACTACGGCACGCAACTGCTGGAACGTGCAGGATTCTCCGGCAACGGAGCCATCATTTTCAACACGCTCAACGGCCTGTTCGGCGTGCTGGGCATCACCGTCGGCATCTTGCTGATCAACAAAATCGACCGGCGCAAGATGCTTCTCGGCGGTTTCATGCTCACCACCACCTTCCACATCCTGGTGGGGCTGTCGTCGGTGCTGCTCCCGGAGAGCACGTTCAAGTCGTATTTGATTCTCGTATTTGTCGTCGCCTTCGTCTTCTGCATGCAGGGCACCATGGGGCCGCTCGTCTGGCTGCTTCTATCCGAGATCTTCCCCCTCAAGATCCGCAGCTTCGCCATGGGTGTTTGCGTGTTCATGCTCTGGATTGCCAACGCCATCGTTGCGTTCGCGTTCCCGCCGACGGTGGAGGCGCTGGGAATCGGCTCGACGTTCTTCATCTTCGCCGGTGTCGGCGTGTTGGCGATCCTCTTCGTCTATAAGATGGTCCCTGAGACCAGGCACAAGACCCTTGAGCAGTTCGAGGATGATTTCCGCTACGAGCACTCACGATAACGGCTGCAATACTTCGAGAAAGGCTTGGCACAATGACAGTAATGGTTGCCGTCACGGACAGCCCCGAAGGCACGAATGCCCTGGAGTCGGCCGTCGCCGAGGCGCGGTCACTGACAACGGACCTGATCGCCGTCAATCTCACCCTCGGTTCGCTGGACCTTTCAGGGGCCGGCGACGGCGTGAACGTGCAAGTGGTCGATCGCAGCGGACGCGAAGACCGGGACCCGGTCGACGCGGTCCTCGACGAAATAGACACTCACCACCCGGACCGCCTGGTGATCGGCCTGAAGCGCCGCAGCCGGGTGGGGAAGGCACTGCTGGGCAGTGTCAGCCAGCGGCTGCTGTTGGAATCGCCCGTTCCAGTGCTGGCGGTCAAACCTGAACCAGGTAACTAAGAGCGGAAACCCGATGAGGTGAGTCTGTGGTTAAGGGATCGGCCAGTCAGACGCTCGGCGTGCGGGCCTATGCGCTGAGCGCAGATCGACGGTTCCTCATACTGGCGGGTCTAAACTTGTCTTAGAATGTTCAGGAAGGTGCAGTTATGACTATCTCGATCCGGCTTACGCCTGAGGAAGAAGCCCGCCTTGATGGTCTCGCACAGCGAACAGGACGCTCGAAGAGCTTCTACGTGCGGACTGCGCTTCATGAGTATTTGCCGGACCTTGAGGATGCGTTTGAAGCTGATTCGGCCATCGACGCGTTCGAGGCAGGTGGCCGCCGTAGCAGGCCATTGCCCGGGTTGAAGGCTGAGACGCACCAGTGACCCCACGGTGGCATGTTGAGACCACCGTAGAGTTCGATCGTGAGTACAAGAAGCTTGACGGCGCGGTCCAACGTCGTGTGATGGCCTACCTCGAGGAAATCGAAAGTCTTGATGATCCGCGTCAGCGCTGCAAAGGATTTGCTGGCGGCCCTCTCTTTCACACTTCCGCGGATTGAGCCCGGGGGAGCTCCGGGGCGAAGAACTACATTCCATGCCCCGCACTGAACAGGCATGCAGCCGACTTCGGTCAAGCATTTTCAGTCGCATGCTTGTCATCCCGGGACCGAAGGATCGTCCCGGTCAGTGCCATCGACGCGGGCCAGGCGACCATCGTGAGTGCGAACGCGATGGGCCACGCGATAATGAACTGCCGGGGCCATCCGGTCAGCCACTCCATAGATGGTCCCGCGAATATGAGGCCCATGATGCCCGACATCGTGGCGGCCATAATGAAGGTCATAATAACCTGGGAGAGAAAGACACTCTTCTTGTTCATCGTCCGTTCCTTGTCCGGGACGACGGCGCCATCGATGCTCACCGGGGGCGCCGCCGACCCTGCGTTGAGGGATTGGGCGCCTCGGGTTCGCGCCGTGTGGCGCGACTTCATCTCGGGAGTATCGAGGGCTGGAATAACCACACCAGCCAGCATCTTTCAGGCTCTTCTATTGTATCGGATCTTGGCTGCCGGCCAGCGCAATCACTGGCCGGCAGCCGCCGTCGTGCCTGTCTGTTGCTATTGCCGCACGGAAGCAGCAGCTTCCCGGAGCACGCCCGCGGCGACCTCGAGGCCCTCGATCGCGCCGAGGGAGACATCCTCGTGCTCGATGTTCACGGCCATTTCCGGATCCACGTCATGGAGCGCGTGGAGGAAATCCGTCCAGAAGGCCGTGTCGTGGCCGCGCCCGAGCGCCACGAAGTCCCAGGCGGAGTCTTTCGGCCACTCGTTAGCGTATTCGTGGCCGCCCAGTGATGTCCGCTCTTCATCGACTCCGAGGCGCCGAAACCGGTTGTCCAGCACACCGTAGATATTCGCGTTCCGGTTGATCCTCACATCCTTCGCCGCGGCATGGAACACCACAGGTCCCAGGTGCTTCACCGCAGCCACGGGATCCATCCCCTGCCAAAACAGATGGCTGGGGTCCATCTCGGCGCCAATGTTCTCCGCCCCGGTCCGTTCGATCAGTTCGAGCATGGTCGGAGGGCTGAAGACGAGGTTCTGCGGGTGCATTTCGATGGCGACCTTCACGCCATTGTCCGCGGCCAGCTGGTCGATCTCCCGCCAGAACGGGACGGCGACCTCATTCCACTGGTACTCGAGCACATCGAGCGCACCGGAATTCCAAGCGTTGACAATCCAGTTCGGCACCGACGAAGCAGGATCGCCACCGGGCAGGCCGGACATGGTCACCACCCGGGTCTGGCCCAGCGCACCGGCGGCCCGGATGGTGCGGCGCAGGCTGTCCGCCTGCGGCTTCCCGATGGCCGGGTTGGGGTGAAGCGGATTGCCGTTGGCATTCAGCCCCGCCAGGGAGATGCCCTTGTCGGCGAAGATTCCCAGGTAGTCGTCTCGTGCGGACTGGCTGCTGAGGATGTCGTCGATCGGAATGTGCACCGGTGGCAGGAACCCGCCGGAGTTGATCTCGGCCGCTTCGAGCCCCAGGGACTTAATTACATCAAGGGCCTGGGGCAGCGGCCGGTCGTGCAGGATGGCTGTGTAGACGCCGAGTTTCACAGTGATACCTTCTTTCCGTCGGCGCGGGCCGATTCGGCGACCGCTGCCAGCATTTCCATGTTGTGCACTCCCTCGTCGAAGGAGGCGCACACCGGCAGCGCCTCAGCGGCGTCGACTCCTGCGACCTCATCCAGGAAGGACCGTGCCTGGTAGGCGAAGGCCTCGTTCTGGCCGAAACCGGTGCTGGGTGCGTCCATGGCCAGACCACCCGAGAGGTACGGGTGTTCCGGCCCCAGCACGACCTGGCGGTAACCATTCCGCGAGGACGGGCCCTCATTGAGGAACAGTTCGATTTCCGCCGGGCGCCGCTGGTCGAAACGTGCTGCGCCGTTCTCGCAGAACACCTCGAAGTTCAGCGAATTGGCGTGTCCGGCGGCAACCCGCGAGACCTCCAACGCGCCGACACCGTGTTCGAATTCGGCGGAGAATGCCGCGTAGTCGTCATTCTCGACGTCGGCATATTCGTCGCTGACCTCCGCATGGTCATGGCCCATCACGGCGCCGAGCGGCTTCGGTCGGCTGCCGATGGTCGTGCTCAGCTGGCCACCCTGCACCGAGACGGTGCTGCCACTGAGGAACTCGGCGATGTAACTGAGGTGGCTCCCGACGTCGGACAGCGCCCCTGATCCGGCCGCGCCCTGATAGCGCCAGCTCATCGGAGCCTGCGGATCGGAGGCGTAGTCCGTCCAGTACCGTCCGCTGAAGTGCAGCACCTTGCCCAGTACGCCGCTTTGAATGAGTTCGCGAATGTAGGCGATTCCCGGTGTGCGGCGGAAGGTGAATCCAACGCGGGCGATGGCCGACGACGCCGCGGCGGTGGCGGCCATGGCTCGGGAGTCATCCAGATTGTCGCTGAGCGGCTTCTCGCACAGCACATGCTTGCCGGCCGCGAGCAGCCCATCGACGGCTTCGCGGTGCAGCGAGTTGGCAATCACCACGCTGACGACGTCGATATCGTCGGCCTCCGCAATCGCCTGCCATGACGAATCCGTGCGTTCATAGCCAAAGCGCCGCGCCGCCGCCGAACCGAATTCGGGATTGATGTCGCCGATGGACACCAGGCGTACCGGGGGCAGCGTCGGCTTGAACAGGGTGGGAGCGGTGCGGTAGGCGGAGGCATGGGCCTTGCCGGCCATGCCTGCGCCAATTACCGCAACTCCAATACCTTCTGGCATGTATTTCTCCTTTGACGGGGGCGCCGGCATGCAAAGGACCGACTAATCTGGATGCAGCGCATGATTGGAGCGCTCCATCGAGCGTAGGATCGTGTTAATGTCCTGTCAATAGCATTTTCTTGTTTTGGAAGGTGGAACGGTGGTGAAGGGGCAATGAGTTCCACGGCAGGTGGCCGCCCCACGATTTACGACGTGGCGCAGGCGGCAGGCGTTTCCAAGTCACTGGTCTCCCTGGTGCTGCAAGGGTCGCCGAGAGTCAGTGAATCCCGTCGCGAGGCCGTGCAGCACGCCATCGACAAGCTCGGATACCAGCCCAGCAGGGCCGCCAGCACCCTGGCCGGCGCAGCGACACGGACCATCGGCGTCGTGATCGACGACTACAGGAACCTCTGGTTCGTGGACCTGCTGCGCGGGCTGCAAGGCGTCCTGGAGCAACGCGGATTCCGGATCGCGGTGGTCGACAGCGAGCTGAATTCGCAGGTGGACGCCTCGCCGTTGGACGGTTTCATCTCCCTGCGCGTCGACGGGATCGTGATCGCCGCCGAGCCAACGGAAAATATGCGGCCGGTTGAGGGCATCCCCGTTGTGATGGCCGGCAATCGTGCCAGCAGGGTGGCCGGTTCCGACGCGGTGGCCGACGACGACTTCGCCGGTGGCCGGATGGCCACCGACCACCTCTTGGGGTTGGGGCATCGGCACATTGGTCATATGACGGCCGACGGCGAGTCGGCACGGCTGCGCGCCCGGGCGTACGCCGAATGCATGGATTCCGCCGGCCTGGACGCGCCGATGGTGCATGCCGGCGGCGGTGCGAGCGAGGAGAATGGGTATCGGACCGCCCGGGAACTGCTCGATTCCTTCCCGGAGCTGACCGCGGTATTCGCCTCCAACGACACCATGGCGATGGGGGCGTTGGCCGCCGCTAGGGAAGCAGGACGCCGTGTCCCCGAGGACCTGTCCATCATCGGGTACGACAATTCCCCGCTGGCTGGTTCCCACCTGCTGGATCTGACAACTGTCGACGACCATAGCGAACGGGTGGGGGATGAGGCCGCCCGATTCCTGCTGTCCCGGATGGATTCGCCGGAGCGCAAACCGCGGGAAAAGTATGTCACGCCCCATCTGGTGGCACGCTCATCCACCGCACCGCCGCGCTCCGCGTAGGGGGTGCTGCCGCGGAGCCGACGGGTTTCAGTCCCGGCGTCAGCCGGTGAAGGGCAGCCGGGGGTCGATGTCCTGGTCCTCCCAGGTCCGGCGGATCCAACCGTGTGCCGGGTCGTCGCTGATGAGCCATTTGCGGATCGGACCGGGGCCGGCCATCACGTTGAGGTAATACATGTCGTATCCCGGTGTCGCCATGGCCGGACCGTGCCAGCCATACGGCACGAGGACGACGTCGCCGGTGCGTACTTCCGCGTTGACGTCGATGGGCCGGTCGTCGGAAGCGTAGACCCGCTGGTAGCCCATGGCATCGGCGTCGGACGGTGCGGGGGAGTCCTTGGCGACCTGGGTTTCGAAGTAGTAGATCTCCTCGAGCTGGGTTTCGCCTTCGGCCTCTTCGTCGTGTTTGTGCGGCGGGTAGGAGGACCAGTTGCCGGATGGTGTGAGGACTTCACACACTATGAACCGGTCGGCCTCCAGGGCCGCGGGGGTGCCGAAGTTGTGCACTTCGCGGGAGCAATTGCCGGCGCCGCGCAGTTCGACGGGGATGTCTGCGGCCTTGATCAGCCGTTCCGGGTACGTGTTCGACGCCGGTGCCGACGCGACTGCGACCCGGCCGCCGTCGTCGGATCCGATGGTGATGGCGGTGCTGGTGCCTGAATAGAAGACGTCGGTCGGGCCGGCGAAGACCGAGGCGCGCCCGTCGAGCTGATGCGTGCCGGTGGCCGTGGACACGGTGAACGAGCCGCTCAGCGGGATGACGATGCGCTCCTCAGCGGAGGCGGCCAGCTCAGTCTGCTGCCCGGCGTCGAACGCGCCGACCCTGATGCCCGTATGCTTCCAGCCATCCACGTGGGCGCTTGATTCGTCGGCGCCCAGGGATACGTTCCATGCTTCGGCGGAGGCGGTGCCCGCCGGGTAGAACCAGTTGGTCATGTGGTGTCCCTTTCCATCGGTCGTTCGGCCGGCGCCTCAGCGCTCGACCAGCGTCAGTTCAAAGCTGTACGAATCGCCGCGGTAGACATGGCGTCCGGTTTCCACCGCGCGTCCGGTGTCGTCAAAAGCAGTGCGCTCCATCGTCACCAGCGCGGCACCAGGCTCGACCTGTAATTGCTCGGCTTGGTACTCGTTGGCGATCACCGCACCGATGCGTTGCTGGGCCAGGCGGAAATTCACCCCGGCCGAGCGGAGCAGTTCATACAGCCCGTGCTCCTTCAGCATTGCCTCATCGAGTTCGGTGATGTCGTCGCGCACCTGGTTTTCCATCAGTGCCAGGGGTTTGCCATCGACGCTGCGCAGTCGGGTGAAGCGGTAAACGGAAGCGTCGGGCTCCACGTGCAGCAACTCCCGCTCGTGCTTGTCGGCTTCGGTATGCGAGAAAGCGAGAACATCGGTGGTCGGTTTGGAGCCGCCGCGGTTCAGGTCATCGAAGAGGCTGGACAGTTCGAGTGGACGGCGGACCTGGTTGGCCACCACCTGGGTTCCGACACCGCGCTTGCGCACCAGCAGCCCGGAACGGACCAGCTCGTCCATCGCCTTGCGCATGGTGGGACGTGAAAGGTTCAAGTGCTTGGCTAAGTCGATCTCATTTTGCAGCTTGGCGCCCGGTTCCAGGTCGCCACTGTGGATAGCGTGCTCAATGCCCTGCACCACCTGGTGATAGAGGGGTACCGGTGAGCCGCGGTCGATATGCAGATTCATAGCTAGGGACATCTGCGTCTCCTGACGTGTTGTGAGCCAACCTGTTTGTTTGGTTGATAGGACAAGAAAACTTACTTACAGGCTAGCAGTGGAGGGTGCTTCGGGCAGCCCTACTGTCCCACTGGATGCACCGCGACCGGTTGTCCGGTTTCCAGCGATTGCTGGGCGGCGTCGGCGATGGCGGAGGCCGCAACCGCGTCTTCGGGCGTGCAGGGATTGGATCGCACTCCGCGGATCACTTCAGTGAATGCTTCCATCTCCCTGAGGTAGGCATCTTCGAACCGGTTCATGAACTCGGCGTGGGATGTCCCTGTCGGGAAGCCGATGTCGGCCTCGGCGGAACGGAACGCGCTGCGCTCGTCCAGCCCGACCACCATGGTCGATTCGGACCCCTGCACTTCCAGTCGTACATCGTGGCCGGCCCCGTTGTACCTCGAAGCTGTGACCGAACCCAGCGTGCCGTCGTCGAACGTAATCATGGCCATGGCGGTATCCACGTCGCCGACTTCGCCGATCCGGGGGTCGCCCCGGTTGCTGCCGCGGGCAAACACCGAGGTGATTTCCCGGCCGGTGAGCCAGTGGAGAATATCGAAGTCGTGGACGCTGCAATCCCGGAACAGGCCTCCAGAAGTAGCCAGGAACTCGATGGCAGGAGGTCGGGCATCGCAGGTCACGGCACGGAGGGTGTGGATCCATCCGAGCTCACCGGCCTCGAAGGCACGTTTGGCCTCAAGGTAGCCGGAGTCGAGCCGCCGTTGGTGGCCAATCTGCACCACGCCATTCCGGTGGCGGATGTATTCGAGGAGCTCGGGCACCTCGGCGGCGGGGGCCAATGGCTTCTCGCAGAACACCGGAATTCCGGCGTCGACCCCTGCCCGGATGAGGCTGGCATGCGCCGAGGTTCCGGCGGCGATGACCAGCCCGTCAATGCCGGAGCCGATCAGCTCTTGCAGGGAGTCGTATGCCGTCGCGCCAAAATCGGCAACTGCCTTGCTCAGCTGTTCCTCGCTGAGGTCGAAGACGCTGAGCGTGCCGATTCCGGCAGTGGAGGTGATGTTGGCGGCGTGCATCTGGCCGATTCGGCCCAGTCCGACGAGGCCGAGGTTCAGTTCCGGCATGTATTCCCTGCTTCCTGGTTGAGTCCCCAGAATAAAACTGATGTAAGTATGTCCTGACATTCTATCGGATCATTAGTCTTCCGAATCCGGTCTTGCTGCGATTCGGGATTTTGCACCATGCGCGCGCTGGATGGAGAATCCCGAAACGCAGCAGAAGCGGGCATCGCCCCCAGGGCCCGCCTACAGCGCCGGTACGCACTCCCCGCGTCCCAGCTTGGCCAGCCCGGTCAGGTCTCCGGCACCGAACTCGGTCACTTCGAGGTTCGATTCGGCATACATCAGCTGGTCTGGATCGCTGACATGGTCCAGCCCCACCACATGGCCGAGTTCGTGCATCACGATCGCCCGGGCCCGTGAGTATCCGCCGGGGAACCGGGTCAGGTGCTCAATCTGCGGGGCGTCCAGCAGCATGGAGCCGCTGACGTAGGCGGTGGGCGAGCCGCCGGTGGAGACGTATGAGCTGCCGCCCAGGCCAATCGTCCCGCCGGCGACGTCCGGCTCCTCCTGTTCGGTGACCCAGGCAATGAGCACCGGAGCCCAGCGGTCGCCGTACCGCTGCTTCTGCACCAGGTTGCGCCGGTCGACAGGGTTTTCTGTGGTCATGCCGTCGTAGACGAACTGCAGTCCCGTGGCGTTCGAGACACTGGCGATCGCTTCCTCGATCATCTGCATGCCGTCGTCGGGCATGTTTTTACCCCGGACTACATAGTGCACCGGGCGGCAGGGGTCGTAGGCAACATAGTCCTGGGCTCCCTGTCCGGCATTCATGAACCGGTAGGAGTCGCTGCGTTCGGCCAGCGGGGCCGGTGTTCCCAGCGGTTCGCCCTGCATTTCCTGCCCGGGCGGCGGCGGTTCCACCTGGAAGCTGGTCGCGCCCGAATCAGCCGGCTCCAGCAGATTGCCCCCGGCCACCGGGCGATCCTGCTCCGGGGCACCGGGCTGCGGCAGCAGCGACTGTCCCGAATAGAACCAGGCGCCGATGGCCAGCGAGACCACTGTGGCCAGGACGAGGATGTTCCGTAACCAGTGCGACCGACGACGCGGGCGGGCGTATCCGAAAGCCGGCGCCGGCTGCGGCGAGTGGTCACGCCAGTGGTCGGGCTCCGGCCGTTCGAACCCGACTGCTTCGTCCAATGCCCATTGTGGCACCCTGCCGGAGGGGGAACGGCGCACGCCAAATTGCCCGGGGGCCGGCTCGTCGGGTGGCCCCCCGGGTGTCTGCCGTCCGTGATCATCGCCAGCCGGCGGCGTCGGCCCTTCAGTCATCTGTCCCCCAAGGACTGGTTAGATGCTCAATCCTACGCGCTCAGGCAACAGTGACCCCGAACAGCAGCCCCAGCACATACGTGACTGCTGCGGCGCCGTAACCAATCCCCAGCTGGCGCAAGGCCCGCTTGACCGGCGGGGCACCGGAGAGCAGGCCGACGACGGCGCCGGTCGCCAGCAGTGCCAGTCCCACCAGGGCTGCGGCGACGACGGCGGCCGCCAGGCCCTGCATGCCGAAAATGTAGGGCAGCACCGGGATGATCGCCCCGGAGGCGAAGAAGCAGAAGCTGGACAGCGCGGCTCCCCAGCCCGTGCCCACGGCCTGGTGCTCCTGTTGATTCTCCTCCTCTTCGGGTTCCTGCAGTGAGAGGCTGGGATCGCAGTCGCAGTCGTACACGCCCATGCGCTCGGCGGCCCGGTGTTCGGCCGCTTCCTGCGTCATGCCGCGGGCACGGTAGACGAGGACCAGTTCGTTGGCGTCGATGTCCAGCTGCTTCGCCGCCGTGAGCGTGATCTGGGTGGGGCGGGATGCTCGCAGCAGTTCACGCTGCGAGCGGACCGAGACGTATTCGCCCGCGCCCATGGACAGCGCACCGGCCAACAGCCCCGAGATGCCAGCCGCCAGGACGATTCCGCTGCCCACGCCGGTGGCGCTCATCCCGATCACCAAGGCGAGGTTGGAGACCAGTCCGTCGTTGGCTCCGAACACTGCCGCGCGGAAGGATCCCGACAGTCGGTTCCGCCCCCGGGTGGCCAAACCGCGGACCACTTCTTCGTGGATCTGTTCGTCGGCCGCCATGGCGCGCGTGGCGTCGTCGTCCTCGAAGTAAGGCGAGCGGCCTTCTGCGCGCTGGGCCAGGGCGAGCACAAAGACGGATCCAAAGCGTTTGGCGAGAAAGCCGAGTACTTGGTTGCGCAGTGAGGGGCGGCGGGTGGCGTTCGCATGTTCGCCGAGCAGCCGATACCAGTGCTCTTCGTGCCGGCCCTCGGCGCCGGCCAGTTCCAGCAGGATGGCCCGTTCCTCGCCGGTGCGCTTGCGGGCCAGATGGCGGTACACGGCCGCCTCTGCCTGTTCATCCGCCAGGTACTGCTGCCAGCGGCGAATGTCGGACGGACGGGGTTTCTCTTCCGGTCCGTGGTGGGATGTTTCGGTCACAGCTTCTCCTGATCGGCAAAACTGGCCAAAATGCTGCACTCCGGCCAGTGACGCACCGCGTGTGGCAGGTGCGCCCGTTCTGACCGAAGGTCTCGCTCGCCCGGTTCCGCCGGGTGGGCTGCCGGGCCGTGGCGGCCAGTATGTCGACAGACCTCTGCGCCTGATTCGGCCCGTGGGCGGAACTCAGGCAGTGGGAGCTACTCCCCTTCGCCGTCTCCATTCTACAGGACAGGGCGCCGGCAGGGGCTGGTCAGCGGCTCAGGCCCGGGTCTTCATACCTCGATGGTGCGCCGGCACAGCCCGGCGTGTTCGAGCGGGGTGAGGCTGAACAGTGTGTACCGGAACAGCCCGGACTCGTCGATCCGGGGAACTGCGAGGCACCGGTTTCGTGGCCGCCAGGCGACCTGTCCGGTGGACGCGGCGAGGGCTGCGCTCAACCGACCGGCGTCATGGTTCCACATGAGCTTCGGCGTCCCGGCAACTATGAAGTGGACAGTTCCCCAGTCAGGTTCCACCTTGGGGTGCACCGGGGCGGCAATTTCGGTGCTCCCGCGCCTTGCCTGGGCGATGTGTACGGTGTGGCCCGGCCAGTGAAGGATGCAACTGCCGGTCCGGCTCGACGCCGCGAACTCAACCAGCTCCTGTTCCACGGTTCAGCCCGCCCGTCCGTGTATTAGCGGAACCAGGCTGAAATGCACCGGCTCGCCCGTGCGGTTTTCAGCACTGGCGACCGTGATGGTCAGCACCTCGAGGTAGGGGCTCCATTGCGCCGGCTTGACTGCTTGGCGCAACGCGCCTTCGATCCGCCACGGCTCCGGGTGGAAATACTCCGCCCATCCGCGGGGCAGCGCGAAACCGACCGTCCCGTTGTAGAGGTTCACGGCGGGCAGCACGCCGATCTGCTTGGCGGGCGCAGGCGCGGGCGGAGTGGCCGAAGCGCCGGATGGAGCCGAAGGGGCCGATGAGGTGGGCGTGGGCCGCGGGACCGGCGTGGACCGCTCAGCGGGGTTCAGGTCGGCCGGGTCGATGCAGTAGTCCGCGGAATCACGGTGGGGGAGGACGGAAGTTTCGCTGGACATGGCCAGCTCCTTTCGCACGTTGCTCTTGCCCGCAACGGTTGATGCAGGCCGCTTCGTCATCCGAACCACCCGTCGAACATGGGGTTGGTGTGCGGCCAAGTCGGAGCTTGTTGCCCAAGGGAGCGGGCCGCATCTCGTGAAGCTGTTTGTCACTATAGCCGACGACGGCGGTGGGCTGGTTTCATTGCGCAAAGTTACGTCCGTCCCGCAATAGTTGCGGAACGGACGTAACGAGGTGGGGCAAGGGCCTTGAGCTTGCTACTCGCCGATGTCTTCGGCCCAGAGCTGTGGTTGCTCCCCGATGAAACGGCCCATTAGTTCGATGCATTCGCGGTTATCGAGCACCGTGACTTCCACTCCGGCCTGCCGCAGCCGGGCCAGGTCACCTTCGAACGTTTCGGCTTCGCCGATCACAACCGTGGGGATCTTGAACTGCAGGATTGCTCCCGTACACATCGCGCACGGCGCCAAGGTGGTGTACAGGACAGTGTCGGCGTAGCTGCTCTGCCGGCCGGCCTGCCGCAGGCACGCGATTTCGGCGTGCGCGGTGGGATCGCCCTGCTGCACCCGCTCGTTATGCGCCGAGGCCAGCAGTCGTCCACCCCGGGCCAAAGCCGAGCCGATGGGGAGCCCGCCGCCCTGGTAGCTGCTCCGCGCGGCGGCCACGGCGGCGTCGAAATGATGCTCATTCACGGCTGGCACCGTCCGAGCCAACCGCGCCGTCAGATCCTGGTGCCCGGGGCGCGTCTGAAGGCGCGGATGCCTCCTGCACCTGGTCCTGGGCCACCCGCAGAATAGCCTCATTGCGCCGCAGCCGCCTGATCAGATTGACGAACATGATGATCAGGATAAAGGCCAGCGGAAATGCCCCGATGATGGTTCCGGTCTGCACTGTGCCAATGACCGAAACCCCGCCGAGCGTCAGCAGCGCCACGGTGATGGCGGCGATACTGGCCACCAGCAGCACCCGGAAGCCCTTGCTGGGACTCTTCGATGAGGCCACGAAGCTGGACAATGCGTGGACCCCGGAGTCCAGGGAGGTGATGTAGTAAGTGGCCACCAAGATTGTGGCGATGACCAGCAGCACCGTTCCAACCACCGGCACGTAGTCGAGCATGGCGAACAACCCGCTCTCCGTGCTTTCGGCGACCTCGTCCGAGATCGCGCCGTCGTCGTTATTGTCGTAGTACAGCGCCGCGCCCCCGAGGATGCCGATCCAGACCATCACGATCAGCGACGGCACCACCGTCACTCCGAGGATGAATTCCTTGATGGTCCGGCCCCTTGAGATGCGGGCGATGAACGGGCCGACGAAGGCCGAGAAGGCAATCACCCAGCACCAAATAAAGACGGTCCACCAGCCGGCCCAGCTGTCCTGCCAGGCGCTGATCCCTTCGGCCGCGACCGATGATTCCGACCACAGGCTCATTGACAGGAAGTTCTGGAAGAAGACCCCGAAGGTTTGCAGCAGGGTCGAGGCCAGGAACACCAGCGGGCCAAAGACCAGCACCGCGATAACGAGCACGATACTCAGCACGGAGTTGATTTCGCTGATCCGTTTCATCCCCTTGCTGATCCCGAAGTAGACCGAGACTGCTGTCAGGGCGCCGAAGGCGACGATGACGCCGATCCACACCGGCATCGTTGACTCGATCCCGGTGAAGGATGTCAGCCCGTAGGTGAACTGCAAGGTGGCGAAGCCAAAGGATGTGGCGAGCCCGAGCACGCAGGCCAGGATGGCAAGCAGTTCGAGGACGAGGCCGACGGCGCGGCGGGACTTGGCCGGGAAGAAGTCCACCACAGCGTCCCGGAACGTGAGCTTCTTGCCCAGATTGAAGTGCGAATAGGCCAGGCAGATGGCCACGATGCAGTACATGGCCCAGGCGGTCAGTCCCCAGTGGAAATAGGCCCAGGCGACGGCGCCGTCGCCGGTATTGGCTTCATTGCCCGAAAAGAGCGGGCTGCCGCCCTGGAGCATGATGGGCTCGGCCACGGACCAGAAGATCAGCCCGATGCCCTGCCCGCAGGCGAACAACATCGAGTACCAGGCGAACTTGCTGTAGTCCGGTTTCGCTTTCGGTCCGCCCAGCCGGACGCGTCCAAACCGGCCGAAGGCCAGCCACCCGCAGATGCCAAGGGCCAGCACCGAGTAGAGCACAAAGAACCAGGTGAAGTATTCGGTCACGAAGGTGCGCCCGGCGCTGATCGCCTATGCCGCCACATCCGGCACCACGATGGCGAAGGTCAGGATGGCGATGATGCCGATGACGGCAAGCCATTTGATGATTGTGTCGTCGACGGCACGCTGCTTCCTCGCAACTGGCGGCTCGGTTTCGAGTATGTCGCCATCGGGCGCGTCGGCTTGGGGCTCGTGGGGGCCCGGGGCGTCGCTGCGGGCGGGCACCTGTTCCTTTTGGTTTTGGATCATCGTTGATCGTTCCTTAGTTCTTTCTGCAGTGCCGACGCCATTCCTGTGGAGGCACGCTTGAGCAGAATTTCTCCCTTGTCGGCGGTGGCGTCGGCCGCGGACGAGAGGCACCCCGATGCCGGCGTGAGTTCCGGCCGGACCGGAAGCACGTCGTAGTTGGGCAATTGGGCCGGGGCGATGTCCTCCACCCGGTCCATGTTGACCATTTGCGGGTAGAGGTGCAGCATCAGCGACGTCTCGAGGACGCCGCCATGTTCGAGGTCCCATCCGGTGAAACCGTTGGGGTAGAGCTCATTGATTGTGATGTCGTCGACAAAATCCCAGTAGGAGAGCAACACGACCTTCAGGTTTTCCACACCCTCGGCGCGGAGTTGGCGAAGGGCCAGGTCCACGCCCTCGTAGAGGAACTGGTAGTTCTCGAAGTGTCCATTAATGAAGGCGAGCTTCCGCGCGCCGTGCCGGGCGAATTCGGCGGTCAGGGAGCGGGCGATGGCTGTGACGATTGCCCCGTCCAGGCTGGTGGTTCCGGGCAGGTGATTGCCGCCGCCGGAACGCTGCTGGGACTTGTAGCCATAGGTGATGGGGGAGGCCACCAGCCCGTCCATCTGCTCCGCGGTGGCGCCGGCCATCCGGCGGGATAGCAGCGCATCGACGTTCAGGGGCAGGTGGGGCCCGTGCTGCTCGATGGCACCGGCGGGTATAAGCACCACGCCTCCGTTGGCGGAGAGCCGCTGCTGGTAGGTGAATGCGTCGAGTTCGTCCAGGTATACGTTCGTGGTGGCGGGCATTTTTGCCTCCGGTGTTCTCGGCTGTGACGGCTATGACGACGGCGGCAGCTTGGGCAGTTGCCGTGCTGCCGCCGTCGTCGTTGCAGCTCTAGGCTTCGATGATGTTGTGTTCCGGGCCGTAGCCGAACTTGGTGATGTTCTCTACATCTTCCTCGCCGACCACCAGGATGTCGTGTTCGCGGTAGCCGCCGGCGCCCGGCTGGCCATCGGCCACGGTGATCATCGGTTCCATGGACACGACCATTCCCGGTTCCAGCACGGTGTCGATGTCCTCGCGCAGCTCCAGGCCGGCTTCCCGGCCGTAGTAATGGCTGAGCACGCCGAAGGAGTGTCCGTAACCGAAGGTGCGGTTGGGCAGCAGTCCGTGGGAGACGTAGATTTCGTTCAGCTCGGCCGCGATGTCCTTGCAGACCGCGCCGGGCTTGATCAGTTCCTGTCCGCGGTTATGGACCTCGACGTTGATGTTCCACAGTTCGAGGGAACGCTGATCGGGCTGGCCCAGGAACATGGTCCGTTCCAGCGCCGTGTAGTATCCCGAGGTCATCGGGAAGCAGTTCAACGACAGGATGTCGCCGCGCTGCAGCTTACGGGTGGTCGCCCAGTTGTGAGCGCCGTCGGTGTTGATGCCGGACTGGAACCAGACCCAGGTGTCGCGGACCTCCTGATCCGGGAAGGTGGCCGCGATCTCGTGGACCATGGCCTCGGTGCCGATCAGCGCGACCTCGTACTCGGAGATGCCCTCGCGGATGGCGGCCTTGATCGCCTCGCCGCCAAGGTCGCCGATGCGGGCGCCGTGCTTGATGACCTCGATCTCCTCGGCGGACTTGAACATCCGCTGGCGCATCGCGTCCTGGGAGACGTCGACCAGCTCCGCACCCTCGAAGGCGCCCTGGATCTTCTGGCGCGTCAGCAGCGGCAGGAAGTCGTCCTCGACACCCAGCCGGCGGGCCTTGACGCCGCGCTCGCGCAGGGCCTCCTGCAGGCCGAAGTAGAAGTTGTCGCGCTTCCAGTCGGTGTAGACGATGTTCGCGCCGTAGCTGGTGCGCCACGGCATGCCGGCGTCGATGTTCGCCGTGACGGAGACAGAGTCTTCGGCGGTGACGACCAGTGCGTAGTTCCGGCCGAACGTCGTGTACAGGAAGTCAGAATAATACTTGATGCCGTGGTAGCTGGTCAGCACGACGGCGTCGAGGTCCTTGGCGGCCATGATCCGGCGCAGCCCGCTCAGGCGGCGCTCGAACTCGGAATCGGAGAAGGTCAGCGGCTGCTTGCTGCCGTTGTGCAGCACCTTGAGGCGCTCCAGCTCGGAAACACTGGTGATGCGTTCATCCACGGTTGTCATGTTTGTTAATCCTCTTTCGACATTCGCACAATCCTGGCTGCCATTCAGTCCGGGCAGTTCGGTATTAAGTTGCAATCACCGCAACTCGGTTGCATCAGATTACGAGTGATCGGGGTCACTGTCAATAGGTGGGTCGAATCAGGATGCCGATACGATGAATGGCACTATGAATCCACAGCCTGATGCCGCACCCAGCACCGGTTCCGACACCCGCGGAACCTCCGTCATCGAGAACACCATTGCCGTGCTGCGCTGTTTCAGCAGCGCGTCGCCGCTGCTTGGTGTGACGGAGATTGCCCCGGTTGTCGGGCTGCACAAGAGCACTGTCTCGAGAATTCTTGCCGCCCTGGAGCGGGAGAATGTCGTGGAGCGCGACTCGAGCCGCCGCTACCGGCTCGGACTGGGTATCATTGCGCTCGCCGGGCCGTTGCTGGCCGACATGGATGTGCGGCGCGCCGCTTATCCGGTGCTGCAGGAACTGTCCGAAACCACCGGCGAAACCAGCGCGCTGCTGGTGTGGAACGGCGCCGAGGCGATTTCCGTGGAGCAGGTGCCCAGCAGGTTCGAGGTGAAGCACACCTCCGACCTGGGAACCCGCTACAACACCGCCTCCAGTTCCTCCGTGCAGGTGTTCCTGGCGGCCGAAGGTGAACAACGGACGCGTGAATTGCTCCAGGACCACACCGTGAACAATGTTCCCGGTGGTGATGACCAGCTGGACGCCTATCTCGAACGGCTGCACGAAGTGTCCAGGCGCGGATATGCCGTCAATTTCGGCGAAACGTCGCCCCAGGAAGTGGGAATAGCGGCGCCGGTGCAGGATCACCGGGGGGCGACCGTGGCGGCCGTGATGACGCCGGCGCCCAAGTTCCGGATCGAAGAGGACAATGTGAAAACTATTGGCGAGGCCTGCGTCCGCGCCGCCCGTCAGGTCACCCAGCGGCTCGGCGGCACATAGCCGGGTGAATGGAGTGAAGGATCTATTCCGTTCGCTGCGCCCGGTGCCTAGCCTTGGTGTATGTGCAGGAATATTCGGACACTCCATAACTTCGAACCGGCGGCGACCGACGAAGAGATCCACGCGGCCGCACTGCAGTATGTGCGCAAGGTCAGCGGCGGTACCAAGCCGTCGCGGGCGAATCAGCAGGCCTTTGATGACGCCGTGGAGGAGGTGGCAGCGGTGACTGCCGACCTCCTCGGCCGGCTGACGACGTCGGCCCCGCCCAAGAATCGCGAAGAGGAGGCGGCCAAGCATAAGGCCCGCTCCGCGCAGCGATTCGCCACCGCCTGACCGGCCTCACAGGTCTCACGCCGGGCGACCGGGCAACGTGGCCCGCGCCCGGTTTCAGCCTGTTCCTCGCGCTCGATTGCTCCGGCCCGCCTGCCTGATGGGCGCATCCTGCGCGTCAGATCCAGCCTGCACTTCTGCACTGTGAAGCCCCGGCACTGTCTGCCCTGACCCATTGACAGTGACGGGAGCCACATCTACGGTTGGTGCAACTCAGTTGCGACTATTGCAACTCCACCGAAGATGGGTAGAACTATGAGTGAACAATCAACTCCAACGGCTGCGACTGCGCATCGGCGGAAAGCGGATGATCCGGGGCAGGCGGCACAGCAGGCACCGCAGCAGGCACCGGAGATCGTGGACGGGAAGACCCGGCGCCGCGTGGTTGCTGCCAGCTTCATCGGTAACTTCGTTGAATGGTTCGACTACGCGGTCTACGGCTACCTCGCGGCAACTATAGCGGCCGTATTCTTTCCCGAATCAGCCGGCGAGACGGCTCTGCTGGCCACCTTCGGGTTGTTCGCGGTCTCCTTTATCGTGCGTCCGGCCGGAGGCTTTATCTGGGGCCATATTGGCGACAAGGTGGGACGGCGGACCGCGCTGTCGCTGTCCATCCTGATTATGTCGATGTCGACCTTCGCCATCGGCCTGCTGCCCAGCTACGCCGCCGTCGGCGTGCTGGCGCCGTTGCTGCTGCTGGCGGTGCGGATTGTGCAGGGGTTCTCCGCTGCCGGCGAATATGCAGGTGCCTCCGTCTTCCTGGTCGAATACGCGCCCAAAGGCAAGCGCGGCCTGTTTGCCGCCGTCGTTCCGGCCAGCACTGCCACTGGTCTGCTACTCGGTTCGCTGATGGCCGCGATGCTCTACGGTGTGTTGCCGGCCGAGGCCATGGAGAGCTGGGGATGGCGGATTCCGTTCTTCCTCGCCGCGCCGATGGGCATTATCGGACGGTTCATCCGCACCCGGCTGGAAGATACGCCCGCCTTCCGCAATCTGGCCCAGGAGGACGACGTCGTCAAGGCCCCCGTGCGTGCCATGTTCCGCAATCACTGGCGGACCCTGCTGATTGCCATCGGCGCAGTGCTGCTCAACGCCGTCGGGTTCTACATGCTGCTCAGCTACATGCCGACGTACATGACCCAGGAACTCGGGTTCGATTCCACACAGGCCTTTATGGCGACCACGTTCGCATTGATCGCCTACATTGGCTTCATTTTCCTGACCGGGCATGCCTCCGATCGCTTTGGACGGAAGAAAATGCTGATCAGCGCCTCGGTGCTGTTCATCGTCTTCACCGTGCCGGCGTTCATGCTGCTCGACACCGGAAGCTTCGCCGTGGTGGTGCTGGTCCAGATGGCACTGGGAGCCATGCTGACCCTGAACGATGGAACGCTGCCCAGCTTCCTGGCTGAAATGTTCCCCACCTCCATCCGCTACAGCGGGTTCGCGGTCAGCTTCAACCTGTCCAATGCGCTCTTCGGCGGCACGGCGCCCTTCATGGCCACGCTGTTGATCGGCGTACTGAACACCAGCCTCGCACCCGGCTGGTACCTGATGGCAGCCGCGGCCATAGCACTGAGCGCGGTGCTGTGCGCCAAGGAAACCTGCGGGGCGCCGCTGCGGGACAAGTGACAACTGGTTCACGCGATACCAGAGAAAGAAGGAGAAACATGCTGGAACGGGCAGGAGCGGACACCTTCGAATATGACCTGCATGGTGGCCATGGGCCGGTGACCATGCAGTGGCACTTCTTCGAGCAGTCGCGGCTTCCCGTGGCGGTGCAGACGTGGGAACTGGCCCCCGGCGGCAGCGAGGGCCGGCACGCGCACTCCGGTGACGGTGAACTGGAGGAGCTGTATCTTGTCCTCGACGGAACCGGCCGGATGCACGTTGGCGACGCGGTCTACGACGTCGACCGCGGCGATTCGGTGCTGGCCCGCCCGGGGGCGGAGCACGACCTGCTCAATACCGGCGACGGGCCGCTGCGGATCCTGATGATCTGGGGTCCTCCAGGCCACGCGGACTTCTCGGACTTCGGCTCCGCACAGGCCGCCCGGGCGGCCAAGGCGTCAACCGTGAGCGGACGAGGCCTGCCATAGGTCAGGGTTCCACCCGGGGCATCCGGGAAATTCAGCGAGCCGGTGATTTGGAGGGAGGAAACTGGTAGCGTCTGAATAAGTCAGCTGGCTGACCAATCTCAGTGATCAAGGGGTGTGCGTGTTCCTCAATCAGCACGAACAAGAGCGACTCATGATCTACCTCGCGAGCAACCTCGCCTGGGAGCGCAGGGAGCGCGGGCTCAAACTCAATCTGCCGGAAGCGACAGCCGTCATATCGTCCGCGCTCTACGAGGGCGCCCGCGACGGGAAATCGGTCGCGGACCTGATGGAGCATGGGCGCACCATACTGTCCCGCGGTGATGTGATGGACGGCGTGCCCGAAATGCTGGCCCAGGTCCAGATCGAAGCCACCTTCCCCGACGGAACCAAGCTCGTGACAGTGACAGGACCGATCCAATGAGCGAAGCAGGCAAGGACCAAAATCAACCACTCGACGCCACGCACCCGTCGGATTATCCGGGGCGCGAGTATCCCGACCAGGACAGCCCCGATCGGTCCTCGTTCGACTCCCATGCCGAGCGTTCCCACTCCTCGGGCACCCACAGCCCCAGCGAGCCGCGCAGGCCGGGCACCGGCGAACGGCAGGCCCCGCTGCGCAGCGGCCCTGAGGTGGAGGACACGACCCCGATCATTCCGGGCGAGATCCTGATGGCGCCCGACGACGTCGCCATCAACGAAGGCCTTGAGGCCACCACGATGCGCGTTGCCAACACCGCCGACCGCCCCATCCAGGTCGGATCGCACTTCCACTTCGCCGAAGTCAACGCTGCCCTCGAATTCGACCGCGACACGGCGTGGGGCCAACGGCTCAACGTCCTGTCCGGCGGCGCCGTGCGGTTCGAACCCGGTGCAGTCGCCGAAGTACAGCTGGTTCCGATCCGCGGGCGCCGCATCGTGTGGGGGTTGCGGGGTCTTTGCAAAGGAGCGCTTGATGGTTAGGATTTCACGGTCCGAGTACGTCTCCTCGTATGGGCCGACCACCGGGGACAGGATCCGGCTGGCCGACACCAATCTGCTGATCGAGGTCACCGAGGATCTCTCCGGCGGCGGCGACGAATCCGTCTTCGGCGGCGGCAAGTCGATCCGCGAGTCGATGGGCCAGTCCTGCGCGACGCGCGCCGAGGGCACACCGGACCTGGTCATCACCGGCGCAGTCATTCTCGACCATTGGGGAATCATTAAGGCCGACGTCGGCGTCCGCGACGGGCGGATCTGCGGCATTGGCAAGTCCGGCAACCCGGACACCATGGACGGCATCGACCCGAACCTGGTGATAGGCCCGTCGACGGAGATCATGGCCGGCAACGGCACGATCCTCACGGCCGGCACCATCGACACCCACGTCCACTACGTGGGTCCCGATATGTTCAACCTGGCCTTGGCCGTGGGCACCACTACGATGGTTGGCGGCGGCACCGGCCCCTTCGAGGGATCGAAGGCCACGCTGGCCACTCCCGGCTCATGGTGGCTGGCGCGCATGTTCGAGAGCATGGAACCGCTTCCGGTCAACTACCTGATGCTCGGACGCGGCAACACCGTCTCCGAGGAAGCCATGCGGGAGCAGCTGCGCGGCGGCGCCGGTGGTTTCAAGGTCCACGAGGACTGGGGCGCCACACCGGCCGCGGTCGACGCCGCCCTGCGGGTGGCCGATGACTCAGGCGTGCAGGTGGCCATCCACTCCGACACCCTCAACGAGGCGGGGTTCGTCGAAGACCTGCTGCGGGCCGTCGACGGCAGGACCTTCCACTCGTACCATACCGAAGGTGCGGGCGGCGGCCACGCCCCCGACATCATCCGTATCGCCGCGGAGTCCAACGTGCTGCCGGCATCGACCAACCCGACACGTCCCTTCACGGTCAACACCGTCGATGAGCATCTCGACATGGTGATGGTTGCCCATCACCTCAACCCGCAGGTGCCCAACGACCTGGCGTTCGCCGAAAGCCGGGTGCGGGCCGGGACCATCGCCGCCGAGGACGTGCTCCAGGATGTCGGCGCGCTGTCGATCATGTCCTCCGATGCCCAGGCGATGGGCCGGATCGGGGAGGTCGCCCTGCGCACCTGGCAGACGGCGCACCGGATGAAGCGGCTGCGCGGCTCCCTGCCCGGAGACGACCGGGCCGACAATAACCGGGCCCGTCGGTACGTCGCCAAATACACGATCTGCCCGGCAGTCGCCCACGGCCTGGAACCACATATCGGCTCGGTCGAAGTCGGCAAGATGGCTGACCTGGTGCTGTGGCAGCCTGCGCTGTTCGGGATCCGGCCACACACCGTCATCAAGGGCGGTATGGCCGCATCGGCTGCGCTCGGAGATCCGAACGCGTCGATCCCGACGCCGCAACCGGTGCTGCCGAGGCCCGGATTCAACCACCACAGCCCGACGGCGTCGGCCACCAGCGTGGCCTTCGTCGCCCAGGCCGCGATCGACGACGGGTTGGCCGACCGGCTGAATGTGGAGCGTGACCTGGTCGCCGTCGAGAACGTCCGGGACCGGGGCAAGGCCGATATGCCGCAGAACTCCGCGATGCCATCGATCGAGGTGGATCCGGACACCTATGGGGTCACGGTCGATGGGGAGCTGATCGAGCATCAGCCCGCGGCCGAGGTCCCCATGGGCCAGCGGTACTTCCTCTTCTGAATGGCACGCGGAACTGAGGCGCTGCTGCTGCTGTCCGATGGGCGGCTTCCCGCAGGAGGATATGCCCATTCCGGCGGCCTGGAATCGGCGATCAGGATGGGCCGTGTCAATGACATCGAAGACCTGAAGCGGTTCCTCACGGGCCGGGCCACCACCAGCGGGGCCGTCGCCGCGGCCTTCGCCGCTGCTGCCTGCGGCGCGTGCCTCGGCGACCGGCTCGAGGACGTCTCCGTCCTCGATGATGAGTTCCAGGCGCGGACCCCGTCGCCGGCGCTGCGGCAGGTGTCCCGGACACTGGGACGCCAGTTGCTGCGGGCCATGACGGCCATCCACCCGCATCAGCTGCAACAGCGCCTGCCACGCCGGCTCAACCATCCGGTGGCCTTCGGCGCGGCCGCGGCGATGCTGGACCTTGAGCCGGACGACGCGGCGCGCGGTGTGCTGCACGAGACGCTGATGGGACCGGCGATGGCGGTGGTGAAACTGATGAGCGTGGATCCGTTCGACGCCCATCGCGCGCTGGCCGAACTCGTCCCGCTGCTCGACACGATCGCCGGCGACGCCGCCACGTACGCTGATGCCGACCCGGCCACGCTGCCCGCCTTCGGCGCACCACTGTCCGACGTCGTCGCCGAGCACCATGCCGCCGAGGAGGTGCGCCTCTTTGCTTCGTGAGAGCCATCCGGACGCGACGGCAGGGGCCCATGCCCCGCCGGCAGCCGCGCCGGTCGACGCCGCGGCCATGACCGCCCGAGCGGCCGTCAGCTGCCAGAACGTCGACGGGGCCGCCAACCGGCTGACCCGGCTGCGCTCCGAGGGGCAGTTCGTGCTGCGCCCCACCCACCCCAAAGGCTTCGAACCGTGGGCCCACGGTGCCGCGGCAGCAGGCCGGGTCTCGGTGTCCGCGGGAACGGCCGGGCCCCTGGGCGGCGACCGGCTGTCGCTGGACGTGTATGTGGGGCCTGGTGCGGTGCTGGTGCTCAACGAGATTTCGGCGACCCTGGCGCTGCCGGGCACCAGCGGCGAACAGTCGGTCATTACTTTCACGGTGCGCGTCGACGACGGCGCCACGCTGATCTGGCTGCCCGAGCCCGTCATCGCTGCGCGTAATTGCGACCACCGGCAGGACATCCGCGTGTCGTTGGCGGCCAGCGCCCGGTTCCTGCTGCGCGAGGAACTGATCGTCGGCCGGCACAATGAGGCTCCAGGCAATATCGCCCAGCACGTCCGGGTAGTCCGTGACGATCGACCCATCTATGACCAGAATCTGCGGCTCGGCGACCGGTACCAGGGATGGGACAGCCCCTCAGTGGCGGACCGGAGCAAAGCCGTGGGCAATATGCTGATCGTCGACCCGGCGTCCGGGATCGGCACCAACCGTGCCGACTTGATCGAGGCCAACACCGTCGGCGTCGGCCTCGACGACGACGTCGTCCAGGCCAGCGCGGTCGCGGCGGACAGCCTCGCCCTCTCGCATGCGCTGGACGAGGTGCTCAACCGGCTGGGCCCGCCGTGGTCGCGGTAGGCCCGGGGCCGCCGCCATTTCCCGGCGGCGGTTTCGACGCGGCCCCCGTCCGGGGCAAGACCAACGACCCAATAACCGAGGAGAAGAAATGACTGCTGAAGAAACCGCACCGAGTCCGACGTCGGCGCCACAGACCCGCTCGCTGCGCATTGGCGTGGCCGGCCCGGTAGGCACCGGGAAGAGCTCGACGATCGCGACCCTGTGCCGCGCGCTGTCGGACGAGTACCGGATCGGCGTGATCACCAACGACATCTACACCGACGAGGACGCCAGGTTCCTGCGCGCCGAAGGGGTGCTGCCTGCCGAGCGCATCCGTGCCGTGGAGACCGGCGCCTGCCCGCACACCGCCATCCGCGACGACGTGACCATGAACCTGCTGGCCGTCGAAGACATGGAACAGGACTTCGCGCCGCTGGATATCGTGCTGGTCGAAAGCGGCGGTGACAACCTCACTGCCACCTTTTCCCCATCGCTGATCGACGCCCAGCTGTTCGTGCTCGACGTCGCCGGCGGCGGCGACGTGGCCAGGAAGGGAGGCCCCGGGATCGGACGGGCGGACCTGCTGGTGATCAACAAGATCGACCTGGCCGAATATGTCGACGTTGACGTCGAGCAGATGGTTGCCGATGCGACGGCGGCCCGGGACGGCAAACCGGTGCTGGCGCTGTCCCGCAAGCGGCAGCAGAGCATCGATGAACTCAGCGACTGGGTCCGCCAGCTCAAGGGCAAGTACCATAGCGGAGAGCACGTGCCGACCGATCCGGGTCCGATGGCGCCTCATTTCCACGCCGACGAAGACGGCGGGTACGTCCACACGCACGAATAAATCGGCGACCGGGACGGGGAACGTTGACGGTGAACAGGCACGTCGAGCATCACGCCGAAGACGCGGATGTCCTCGTCGGCCGGGCGATCCAGGAGCTGCGTGCCCACGGCGAGCGGGTCACCGCAGGCCGCCGCCGGATACTCCAGCTGCTGGCAGCACACGCCGAGCACCTGACGGCCGACGATGTCGCCGCCCGGACGGACGACGACGGGGTCCATCGTGCAACGGTCTACCGCTCCCTGGAGCTGTTCGCCGCGACGGGAATCGTGGCGCACCGGCAACTGCCCGGAGGCGCGACCGCCTACCACCTGGCGACGTCGACCCACCTCCATGGGCACTGCGTGGTGTGCCAGAAGGTCATTGCCCTGCCCTCCGACGTGTTCGACGATGCAGCGGACCGGATGCTGCGGCAGCGCGGGTTCGCTTTCGACCCCAACCGCAGCTCGATCATGGGCACCTGCGACTCCTGCCGTGCAGCGTCATCCTTGTCCGCGGAAGAGTAGCTGCAGCGTTCCATCCGCCGCCAGCACGTCGTCGGCCTCGACGCCGTAGACCGATTTCACCGTGTCGGCGGTGAGCACCTCGGACGGCGTGCCGGTGGCGTGGACGTTCCCGGCTGAGAGCAGCACGATCGAATCGCAGTATCGCGCGGCGAGATTGAGGTCGTGAAGTACGACGACGGTCGTCAGCGCCAGTTCCCGGACCAGTTGCAGCACCTGATGCTGGTAGCTGATGTCCAGATGGTTGGTCGGCTCGTCCAGCAGCAGGCACTGCGCCTGCTGCACGAGCGCCCGGGCCATCAGAACCCGCTGCTTCTCGCCGCCGGAGAGCTCGTCGAGGCCGCGGGAGGCCAGATGCAGTGCCCCGACCCGTTCCAGGGCTGAGACGGCGAGCCTCTCGTCCCGAGCCGAGTGCCGGGCGAACAGGCCGCGGTGCGGGGTCCGTCCCATCAGCACCGTGTCGGCGACGGTCTGCATCAGGTCTCCCGCAGGCTCCTGGACGACGACGGCGATCTGCCGGGCGATCTGCCGGGCGGAGATCGTGCGGACATCGACGCCGTCGAAGGTCACCATGCCGGTGTCCGGGGTGAGGGCACCATAGAGCGTGCGCAGCAGTGTGGTCTTGCCGCTGCCGTTGGGACCGATGAGCCCGAGTATCTCCCCGTTGCGGGCGGTGAGCGAGACATCGCGCAGCACGGGCGTGGAACCGTAGGCATGTGAGATACCGGCGGCGGAGAGCATCAGCCGGTGCTCCGGTCAAGCTGTTCGGCAATCATCTCCAGGCCCTTCACGGTCAGCGGGGAGGCCGGTTCGGTGAAGTTGAACAGCTGTGTCATGATCCGGTCTTCGGCCACCGCATCGATGGTCTGCGCCCCCGGCAGCGACGTGACGGCCCGCTTCGTGCCCTGCTCCCGGCCCTGGTAGAGCAGGATGAGCACATCGGGGTCGGCGGCGATGAGCTGTTCGGCCTGTACTTCGAAGACCCGTTCGTCCGAGTCGGCGAATACGTTCGCCAGCCCGGCCGCCTCGAGTTGCGGCTGTGCCATGCTGGCGCTGCCATAGGCGTAGAGCGGGCCGCCTCCGACGGTGGGATACAGCACGGCGGCCGTGAGGTCCTTGCCGTCTGCGGTGCGCTGCTTGACCGCTTCCACCCGGGACTTCAGGTCCTTGATCAGCCCGGCGGCCGCGCCGCGGCGGTCGAAGACCACCCCGTAGCGCCTGATCTCGTCATAGAGCGTGGCGAATGTTGCCTCGTCGGCGCCGTCGGCGCCGCCGGGGCAGTAGAGCTCCTGGGTGAGCACGTTGATTCCCGCCGCGGACAGCGACTGGCGCGAGAAGCCTTCGGGCAGCCCGAGCACCAGGTCGGGAGTCTGGCCAATGACTGCCTCCTGGGAGATCATCAGATGCCCCGAAGCATTGAGTTCATCCGACACCGACGGTACCGACTCGACTGCCTGGGACAGCCCCGCATCGTAATACCCCGGCGGGAAGGAACCGGCGCGGGCAACGACCCGGTCGAACACACCGATACCGTCGAGTATTGTCACCGGCGCGCTCTCCAGCAGCATGACGCGTTCGGGCGGCGCCTCGAAAGTGACCTCGGTGCCGCAGTTCTCCACTATGACAGGGAATCCTGCGGATGCTGCCTCCCGGTCATGCTGGTTTTGCTTCGGACCGGCACCGGAGCAGCCCGAAACCATCAGCAGTGCGGTGGCCAGCAGGGCAGTGGTTGGCAGCGCCGGGCGCACGGCACGCCGACCGAAGAAACGCATGGCAGACCTTTCGTTAACGACGAACGGAATACGGATCACGGTTAAGCCCGCTGCGCCGTCATCCGGCGGATGAGCACGATGAGGAACGGCGCACCGACCAGGGCCGTGATGATGCCGATCGGCAGCTCCCGCGGCTCCATCAGCACCCGTGCCAGCGCGTCGGCCCACACCAGCAGCACGGCACCCAGCAGCGCGGTCACCGGAATCAGGCGGGCGTGGGCGGCGCCGACCATGCGTCGGCCCAGATGCGGCACCACCAGGCCGACGAAACCAATCGCCCCCGAGGCGGCCACGGCCAGGCCGGTGCACAGCGAGACGACGAGCAGCAGCTGGATGCGTGTGGTGTCCGGCCGCACCCCCAGCGTCCGCGCTGTCTCATCGCCGGCAGTGAGCGCATCGAGCCGGGGAGCCCACAGATACATAAACCCCGCGCTGAGCACGACGACGATGAACACGAGCGCCAGCAGCGCGCCCCACCGGGCCAGCGTCAGCGAGCCGAGCATCCAGAACATCACCGACCGGGCGCCGGCGACGTCGTCGGACATGAAGATCAGGAAGCTGGTCGCGGCAGAGAGCGCGTAGCCGATCGCGATGCCCGACAGCAGCAGGCGCACGGAGGTGACCTGCCCGTTCGTGCGGGCGAGCGCGAAGACCAGCAGCGACGCCAGCAGCGCGCCGATAAAGGCACTCACCGGCAGGGCGTATTGTCCGGCCCCGGCCGCATAGCCGAACAGAATCGCGCCGGCCGCGCCCGTCGATGCTCCCGAGGAGATGCCCAGCACGTAGGGATCGGCCAACACGTTGCGGACCATGGCCTGCAAGGCGGCGCCGCAGATGGCCAGCGCCGCGCCTACGGCAAGCCCCAGCAGCACCCGGGGAGTGCGCAGGCCCCACACGATGGCGTCCTGGGCGGGCGTCCAGAGCTGCACACCATTTAGCGCGCCGTCCAGCGGCAGCCCCACGTGGTGGCCGATGATCGCCAGCACGGTGACCGGGTCGATGTCGGCAGGACCGATGCCGATGCACAGCACCGCGCTGACGACGACGGCGAGCAGCAGGCACGTAGTCCAGACGTGGGTACGGCGGCGCATCCCGGCGGTCAGCTGAGCGGAATCCGACCGGGCCGCGGTGCTGCCGCGGAGCACTCCGACGCTCAATCTTGCCTCCTGCGTGAGCCGGGCTGCTGCAGCATGACCGCCGTCGACAGGGGCGCAGTTGCTGCGACATTGTTGCAACTACGCTAGCACCGTTGCCCCAGCGCCAGCGAGGTATTTTTCGCTGTTTAGTGCCGGGAGGCCCGCACGGCCGACCAGCCGCGGGTGTGGACCGGGCAGTGCCGCGGCGCGTGCGCCTTCAGCTGTGAGCGGCCCGCGACGACGATGCGAGCGAGCCAGCGGATTCGGCGCCGCAGGATGATGAGCACGAGGAGGGCAAGGGCCGCTGTCTGCGGCCAAAGCGGGGCCGGCCAGTTGTCCGGCGCCGGCGGGTAGCCCCCGTCAGATAAACCAGCGGCTCGTTCGAAATGGTTACGCGAACCGGGGAACAACACACCGTCGACGGCATAGGCAACCGGGAACGCGGCCGGGCCGGCCAGGAAGTTGGTCACCGCCCACTGGTTCACATGTCGCGACTCGTGCACGCTCAGCTGCCGCTCTTTGATGCGGCGTTGGGCGATGTTCGGGCCGTAGCGTATGTACGTACCTTCATTCCCGATGCCGTACGCCTGGCTGCTGGCCGGACTGCCGGGCATCCATGCGACGAACACGTCGCCGAGCATCGTGCCGCCGGCACTGGTGCGTGGTGGCGGCCAGAACATCACCAGCATGGGCGGCCTGGAACATGGCTCCATACCGAGAGCGCGTCCGGCGAGGAGTCCCACGCCGCTGATGGGCGCGACCAGCACGTGACGGGCAGCGTTCCACACCGGTGGCGGCGAGATTCGCAGCCGGGGCTCCTGCTCGATCTCCCCGTCCCGGGTGATGCGGCTGCCGCAGGGGATCTCAGGCGAGAGCGCCTCCAGCGGGCGGGCGCTTGCCCCCGCGAGCAGGAGCAGCGCGACCACATAGATCACACCTGCCCGCATGCGCCGGTGGGAGGCGCAGGTGGTGCACGTCGCGGCTTTGCGCAGCCGATGGACGTGAAAGCGGGGCGTGGACCAGACCAATCCGGCAATGCCGAAGCAGATGGTGCATGCCAAGGTGCGCGCGACGGGTCGCGCTCGGTTGATCACCCGGCTCGTTCGCCTTGTCATGACCGCCTGTCTCTGGTTGCGTATCAGTTACCCTCATCCGGTCAGTGGATAACTGTCAAGGATGCAGGGGGCGTCCTCAGAACTCTTGTAGAGCACAGCCACGGCCCTTGCAGGGGGCCATGACAAACCTCAGATCGGTGGCGGTCTGCGAATTGCGGCCTGCCTTGAGCGTATTGGCGGGGTGAGCATGTCTTGCATACCAGCGGCGTGAATGGCGTCGAGGCCTTTCAAGACCTCTTCGGATCCATCATCTGTTTCGCCCGCATCGCCGAAAACTGCAACGGAATTGCAAGCCATTTCGGAGGTGAACCGGGAGGCATAGAAGATGCCGTCGAATTGGGCGGCAGCGAACGCTTCTGCCCATTGCCGGGTGAGCTCGTAGTCAGTGGAGGCGGACAGCTCTCTATTGGCGCCATGGCGTACGGCATGTGCATGAGCAGTGTTCGCATATTCGCCTGGCCGAGGCAGGTGAATGCGATGGACTTCGATGGTGGGGATGACATCTGGAGGGATTCCGTGGCCAAGGATCCGGCGCCGCATCTTCTCGCGTATTGCGGTTTCGATAGTCGTTGCGGCATAGCAGGTGCCTCTCGGAGGGCGGAGGTCAAAGCGTTGCGATCCGTTTGAGCCAAACCAGCACGCGCCCCGTCCCGGCGTAACTGCCCGATAAAGCTCCATTGTTGGCTCGAACGCCACCGATGGAAATCCCGTCAAGTCCGGCGGGGGTTCTGCCAGTCCCGGATCGCCGCTCAAGCGGCCCAACTTGCAGCATCTTCCCGCGCCAGCGCTTTTACACTTTCTGGGTCGTAACCGTCCCGAAGCCACTGGGCTGCGGATTTACCGTCGAGCTCGTCATCCACAACGGCGGTGAGCCATGCGCCCCAACTCCAGGGCGCCTCCGGCGAACCGGAGGCCAAAATCGTCAGCACCTCGTCCAAGTGGGGGAGGACGCTCCCGTCATCCAGGAATTGCCACACTGGATAGAGCAGTACGTTGTCGTCGGTTTTGCAGGCAAGCAGTTTATGGGCTTTCGCCCTTTTCCGAAGGGCTTGCCTGCTGAGTCTCAGCCACTCCTGTAGCCCCCGGGTGTCGTAGTATGGGCCGACCTTGTTCAAGAGCTGGTTTGTCTCGTCGTCGGCCGGCAAGCCACGTGCCAATGATTCAGCCAATACTTTGACATTGACTTCTCTAAGAGTCTTGCCCTGTCTCTGCAGGGACAGTCGGAGTTCGCTGAGGAACGAGTCGACACCGTTGGAGCCGTCCGCGCTGGATACGTCGACGGTTTCGCCTGACTGTCGGAGGGCGTTTCCTTCATTTCCCGCAGCGGCGACCCACTCGCCGCCTTCTCCTGCTTCCACCGCAATCCCACCTTGTAAACTCCGTAAACCGAGTCTACCAACAGGGATGGTTTACGTCACATTTTATGTGTGTTGATGGAGACTTCCCCCGGTCCTTCCTGGTGCGTGGCGGTGCTTTCCGCGGGTTCGCCTTAGAGCACGGTGCGGATGGAGTTTTCGAAGTCTGCCACGTGCTGGCGGGTGAGTTTGGCGGCCCGGTCCGCATCGCCGTCGGCAATGGCGTGGAGCAGTTCCGCGTGTTCGGTGATGTGCGCGGAGACATGGGGCAGCTTGTTGAGCACCAGGAACCAGATCCGCACGGCGAGGTTGTCGTAGCGGATCAGCACGTCTTCCAGGTGCGGGTTGCCGGCGGCGTGATAGATGGCGCGGTGTACGGCAATGTCGAAGCGCATCAGCGCCCGCGGGTCCGAGGAGTCGCCGTCCAGTTCCGCGATCGATGCGGCCAGCCGCCTCAGTTCGTCGCGTGCCTCGTCCGTGGCGTCCTCGGCGGCGCGCCGCGCGGCCAGCGGCTCCAGCGAGAGGCGGATGTCCGAAATCTGGGCCAGTTCGGTGATGTCCACCATGGTGGCAAAGGTCCCGCGGCGGGGGTAGGAGACCACCAGGTGGTCGCGCTCCAGCCGCTTGAGCCCTTCCCGCAGCGGGGTGCGGCCGATCGCGAGTTCGGTGGCCAGCTCCGCCTCGTTGATGGGCGCTCCGGGGCGGATGTCCAGGGTGATCAGCTTGTCGCGCACCTTCCGGTACGCACTTTCGGCCATGGAGAGTCCGACGTCGTGCGCCTCAAGTAAGTCTGGTGCCTCGTTCATGATGCTGCCGTCATCGCCTTCCATCGAGCGTGGCGGGATATTTTTCTCCGTCACCATTGACTCCCGTGTGAGCTTAAGCATATCGTAGCTATCAATCTGATATATCAATAGTTTACTAAACATATTTCAACGGGAGGTTTCATGAGTACGGCCCTGCACACCGAGCCTCTGCCGGAGGTTCCCACCGAGGCAGCTGGGCTCGGCCGGACGCTGGCGGACGCGGATCCGGAGATCACTGCCGCGATCGACGCCGAGCTGAACCGCCAGCAGACCACGCTGGAGATGATCGCTTCGGAAAACTTCGCCCCGGCCGCGGTGATGGCCGCCCAGGGATCGGTGCTGACCAACAAATATGCCGAAGGCTATCCGGGCCGGCGCTACTACGGCGGCTGCGAACATGTCGACGTCGTCGAGCAGCTGGCCATCGACCGGATCAAGGAGCTGTTCGGCGCCGAGGCAGCGAACGTGCAGCCGCATTCCGGCGCCCAGGCCAACGCCGCAGCCATGTTCGCGCTGCTCGATCCGGGCGACACCATCCTGGGCCTGGATCTGGCCCACGGCGGCCACCTCACTCACGGGATGCGGATCAATTTCTCCGGCAAGCTCTACAACGTGGTTCCGTACCACGTGGATGAAACCGACTATCGCGTGGAGATGGACGAGGTGGAGCGGCTGGCCCGCGAGCACAGGCCGCGGATGATCGTCGCCGGCTGGTCGGCCTACTCCCGGCAGCTGGATTTCGCCCGCTTCCGGCAGATCGCCGACGACGTCGGAGCGTACCTGATGGTCGACATGGCCCACTTCGCGGGGCTGGTGGCCGCGGGACTGCACCCCAGTCCGGTGCCCTATGCCGACGTCGTCACCACCACCACGCACAAGACCCTTGGCGGCCCGCGCGGCGGAGTCATTCTCAGCAAGGCCGAATACGCCAAAAAGATCAACAGTGCCGTGTTCCCCGGCCAGCAGGGCGGACCGCTGGAGCACGTGATCGCCGCCAAGGCAGTGGCGTTCAAGCTGGCAGCTTCGGACGAGTTCCGGCAGCGCCAGCGGCGCACGCTCGACGGCGCACGGATCCTCGCCGACCGGCTGCTCGCCGACGACGTGGCCGACGCCGGCATCACGGTTCTCTCGGGCGGCACCGACGTCCACCTGGTGCTGGCGGATCTGCGAAACTCGGCGCTCAATGGCAAGCAGGGCGAGGACCTGTTGCACGCCATCGGCATCACGGTGAACCGCAATTCCATTCCGTTCGACCCGCGGCCGCCGATGGTCTCGTCGGGCCTGCGGATCGGCACCCCGGCGCTGGCCACCCGGGGATTCGGCGACGCGGAGTTCACCGAGGTCGCCGACATCCTGGCCACCGCCTTGGCCATGGCGGCGGGCGCGGCCGGCACGGACGACGACGTCGGAAGCGCCCTGCTAACAGCGGCAGAACTTGCGCCCCTGCGCGGCCGGGTGGAGCACCTGGCACGCCAGTTCCCCCTCTACCAGGACGGAGCCGGAAAATGACCACCACGATGAGCCACGATTCGCTGGGCGAGCACAAGGAATTCCTGTGGCGCAATGCCGAGCCGAAATCCTCCTATGACGCCGTGATCATCGGCGGTGGCGGACACGGACTCGCCACCGCGTACTACCTGGCCAGGAACCACGGGATGACCAACATCGCCATCCTGGAGCGCGGCTGGCTGGCCGGCGGCAACATGGCCCGCAACACCACCATCATCCGCTCGAATTACCTCTGGGACGAGAGCGCGGCGATCTACAACACCGCGCTGAACCTGTGGGAGGGACTGCCCGAGGAACTCGACTACGACTTCCTGTTCAGCCAGCGCGGGGTGCTGAACCTGGCCCACACCCTGCAGGAAGTGCGCGACAGCACCCGCCGGGTCTTCGCCAACCAGCTTAACGGCGTTGACTCGCACTGGGTGGAGCCGGACGAGATCAAAGAGATCTGCCCGGTGCTGAACACCTCCGACAACATCCGCTATCCGGTGATGGGCGCCACCTGGCAGCCGCGGGCGGGCATCGCCAAGCACGACCATGTGGCATGGGCCTTCGCCCGGGCCTGCGATGCGATGGGCGTGGATATCATCCAGGGCTGCGAAGTCACCGGGTTCATCAAGGACGGCAACCGGGTCACCGGCGTCGAAACCAACCTGGGCCGGATCAACGCCGGCAAGGTCGGGATGGCCGCCGCCGGGCACAGCTCGCTGCTGGCCGAAATGGCCGGATTCCGGCTGCCCATCCAGTCGCATCCGTTGCAGGCACTGGTCTCCGAGCTGCACGAAAAGGTGCACCCCACCGTGGTGATGTCCAACCACGTCCACGTCTACTGTTCCCAGGCGCACAAGGGCGAACTGGTACTCGGCGCCGGGGTGGATTCGTACAACGGGTACGGGCAGCGCGGTTCCTTCCACGTCATCGAGGAACAGATGGCTGCCGCCGTCGAGCTCTTCCCGATGTTCTCCCGGGCACATGTCTTGCGCACCTGGGGCGGGGTCGTCGACGTCACCCTGGATGCCTCGCCGATTATCGGCAAGACGCCGGTGGACAACCTCTACGTGAACTGCGGTTGGGGCACCGGCGGGTTCAAGGGGACCCCGGCGGCCGGCTACACGTTCGCCCACACTATTGCCCACGACGAGCCGCACGAATTGAACGAACCCTTCGCCCTGGATCGGTTTGTCAGCGGCGCCCTGATCGACGAGCACGGCGCCGCCGCCGTCGCCCACTAAAGCTAAAAGGACCAAAGATGATTTTGATCGACTGCCCGCACTGCGGCCCGCGCAACGAAGACGAATTCACCTATGGGGGCCAGGCGCATGTGCCCTACCCGGCGAACCCCGACGAGTTGACCGACGCCGAGTGGGCCGGGTTCCTCTTCTACCGCGACAATCCGTTGGGCGAATTCGCCGAGCGCTGGATGCACGGGTTGGGGTGCCGGCGCTGGTTCAACGCCGTGCGCGACACCTACAGCTACAAGATCATCACCACCTACCCGATGGGCTGGGCCGCGCCACAGACACAGCCGCAGACACAGCCCGACACCAAGGAGGTCTCGGCATGAGCAACGCACACCGCGTCCCCGACGGCGGCCGGATCGACCGCAGCAGGGCGCTGCAATTGAGCATCGACGGCGAAAAGCTCGACGCACACCCCGGAGATACCGTTGCCTCGGCCATGCTGGCTTCCGGCCGGACCGAAGCTGCCCCCTCGCTGTACCTGGGCCGGCCGCGCGGCATCTTCGCCGACGGCGTGGCCGAGCCGAACGCGCTGATCCGGGTCGACAGGCCCGGGAAAACCGGCGTGGCCGAATCGATGCTGCAGTCGTCCATGGTCGAGGCCATCGACGGCCTGGACATGGAGCTGCTCTCCGGCAAGGGCCGGCTGGACCCGGCCGAGGACGACTCCCTCTACGACAAGAAGTACGTGCACACCGACGTGCTCGTGATCGGGGGAGGTCCCGCCGGGCTGGCCGCCGCACAGGCGGCCGCAGCGACGGATGCCCGGGTGATCCTGGTCGACGACCAGCCGGAGCTGGGCGGGTCGCTGCTGGCCTCGCCGGACGAGACGATCGACGGGGCCGGTGCTCCGGAGTGGATCGAGACGGCGCGGAACGCATTGGACGCAGCGGAAGAATGCACCGTGCTGCACCGCACCACGGCGTTTGGCAGCTACGACGACAACTTTGTGCTCGCCGTCGAAAACCGGACTGACCACCTGGGGGAGCAGGCCCCGGCGAATGTCTCCCGGCAGCGGGTCTGGCACATCCGTGCCGGGCAGGTCATCGTCGCCACCGGCGCCCACGAACGCCCGCTGGTGTTCGCCAACAACGACCGTCCCGGCATCATGCTCGCTTCGGCCGTGCGCAGCTACCTGAACCGCTACGGCGTCGCCGCCGGGCGCAAGGCAGTGGTGACGACGACGAACGACAGCGTCTACGGGCTCGTTACCGACCTGGCCCGCGCCGGAGTGGAGGTGGCCGCCGTCGTCGACGCCCGTCCCGAACTGTCGGACGCAGCCCGCGCCGCCGCTGAACAGGTCCAGGGACTGCGGATCCTCACCGGCTCCGCCGTCGTGGACACCGACGCCGCCGACCCGACCGCCGGTGACGGGGACGCTGCCGGCGGGCAACTTTCCGGCGTCACGGTCAGTGGCCTGGCCGACGACGGCAGCCTCGCCGGTCCGGTTGAGCAGATCGAATGCGACCTGCTCGCCGTTTCCGGCGGATTCAGCCCGGTGGTGCACCTGCACAGCCAGCGGCAAGGCAAGCTTCGCTTCGACGAGACGCTGGTCGGATTCGTGCCTGCGGACCAGGTCGAGGACCAGCAGGTCGTCGGGGCTGCCCGGGGCAATTACGCACTGGACGGATGCGTCAACGACGGCGCACTCGCCGGCGCCGCCGCGGCCGCGCAGACCGGCTTCGGCCAGGCCGAATGGCCGGTGCTGGCGGACCCGGCCGCCGATGCTTCGCCCACCCGGCCGCTGTGGCTCACCCCCGCGCTGGACGGCGAACCGGCCGGCTGGGACACGCACTTCATCGACCTGCAGCGCGACTCCACCGTCGCCGACGTGCTCCGGGCCACCGGCGCCGGAATGCGCAGCGTGGAACTGGTCAAGCGCTACACCTCGCTGAGCACCGCCGCGGACCAGGGCAAGACGTCGGCGGTCAATGCCATCGGTGTCATCGCCGAAGCGCTGGAGGGGCAGGGGCCCGGCCAGGTCGGCACCACCACCTTCCGCGCCCCCTACATGCCGGTGCCGTTCGCGGCACTCGCCGGCCGGGAACGTGGAGACCTGTTCGACCCGGCCCGATTGACCTCCATGCACCCCTGGCACCTGGACCATGGCGCGGTGTTCGAGGACGTCGGCCAGTGGAAGCGTCCGCGCTATTACCCGCAGCCCGGGGAAGACATGGACGCCGCAGTGTGGCGCGAATGCCGCGCGGCCCGGACTTCGGTCGGCTTCCAGGATGCCAGCACGCTGGGCAAGATCGAGATCGCCGGTGCCGACGCCGGCGAGTTCCTGAACCGGATCTACACCAACGGCTTCAAGAAACTGCCCCGGGGCAAGGGCCGCTACGGCGTCATGTGCACCACGGACGGGATGGTGTTCGACGACGGCGTCACCTTGCGGGTCGACGAGGACCGGTACTTCATGACCGCCACCACCGGCGGCGCCGCCAAGGTGCTGGAATGGCTGGAGGAATGGCTGCAGACCGAATGGCCGGAGCTGGACGTGATGTGCACGTCGGTGACCGAACAGTGGTCGACCGTTGCCGTCGTCGGGCCCAAATCCCGTGAGGTGATCGCCAAGCTGGCACCGGACCTGGATGTGTCGCAGGAAGCCTTCGAGTTCATGCATTTCCGGCACACCACGCTGGCCTCCGGGATTCCGGCGCGGATCTGCCGGATCTCCTTCTCCGGCGAACTGGCCTTCGAGATCAACGTCTCCGGCTGGTTCGGGCTGGACGTGTGGGAGCAGGTGACCGCGGCCGGGGCGGAATTCAACATCACCCCCTACGGCACGGAAACCATGCACGTGCTCCGCGCGGAGAAGGGCTTCATCATCGCCGGGCAGGACACCGACGGAACGGTCACCCCGCAGGACGCCGGCATGGAATGGGTGGTCTCCAAGCGGAAGGATTTTTTGGGCAAGCGGTCCTACGCGCGGCTGGACCAGCAGCGCGGCGACCGCAAACAATTGGTGGGCCTGCTGCCCGCGGACAAGACCTTCCGGCTGCCCGAAGGGGCGCACCTGGTCGAACAAGGAACGCCAATCACCCCCGAAAAGGCGCCGGTGCCGATGCTGGGACACGTCACCTCCAGCTACCACAGTGAAGCGCTGGGTAGGTCCTTCGCGCTGGCGCTGATCAAGGGCGGCCGGGAACGGATCGGCCGGCAGGTGGTCGCTCCGGTGAATGGAACGTTGATGGAAGTGGAAGTAACGGACACGGTGCTGTACGACCGGGAAGGAAGCAAGCGCGATGGCTAGTACATTGTTGGAGGACAACATCCAGGTCCCTGCCTCGAGCGGGCCGACTGAGCGGCGGCACAGTCCGGTGGAGCACCTGCACGAGGCCTTCCGGGCCGCGGAAGTAACAGGTTCCCGGGCGGTGCGCCTGCGGGAAATACCGTACGTGACGATGATTGGGCTGCGGGTCGATCCTGCATCGGCCGCCGCATCCGCCCTCAGCGAGGTGCTCGGCGCACCGCTGCCGGCCGTCTGCGGGCAGACCACCCACGGCGCAGGCCACACGGTGTTGTGGCAGGGCCCCGACGAGTTTTTAGTCATTACCGACGACGCTGCGTCACCGTTGGTGGACCAGCTCACCGAACGGCTCGGCGATGCGCCGGGATCCGTCGTCGACCTTTCCGCCAACCGCACCACCCTGGAGCTGTCCGGACCATCGGCCCGCGCCGTGCTGGAAAAGAGCTGCGCAGTCGACCTGCACCCCAGGGCCTTCACCCCGGGCACTGCGGTATCCACCGCAGTCGGCGCCGTGCCGGTGGTGCTGTGGCAGACCGACGACGCTCCGACCTACCGGTTACTGCCCAGGTCTTCTTTTGCCGATCATCTGGGCCGCTGGCTGATGGACGGAATGGCCGAGTTCGCAGCAGAACCGCTGCCGGCGCACTCACAATCGGGGAGTGATCCGGGATGGCACTGAGCGCGCTCGACCTCTATTCGGTCGGCATCGGCCCGTCGTCCAGTCACACGGTCGGGCCGATGCGGGCGGCCAAGCTGTTCGTGGAATCGGTCGCGGCCGGCCGCGGGCTCGGAACCGTCAAGCGGGTTAAGGCCGAGCTGTTCGGGTCGCTCGGCGCCACCGGCCTCGGGCACGGCTCCGACAAGGCGGTCATCCTCGGGTTGACCGGACAAGCTCCCGAAACCGTGGAGGCCGACGGCTCCGACGACGTCGTCCGGGAGATCTGCGACGAGGAAAAACTGTCGCTGGCCGGAACCCAGCCGGTGCGCTTCAACCGGTCTGCCGACGTCGTCCTGCACCGGCGCAAGTCGCTTCCGGCCCACCCCAACGGGATGAAGTTCAGCGTCTTCGACGAGGATGGCGGGCTGCTCGCCGAGGAGATCTACTACTCGATCGGCGGCGGGTTCGTCGTTACCGAGGCGGAAGCGCAGCAGGACAAAATCGTCGACGACGACACACCCTTGCCGTATCCCTTCACCACGTCCGCCGAATTGGTGCGGCATTGCCGGCAGAACGGCCTGTCGATCAGCGAACTGATGCTGGCCAATGAACGGGCCTGGCGCCCCGACGATCAGACCCGCGCCGCGCTGCTGCACATTTGGGACGTGATGCGTGAATGCGTCACCAACGGCTGCACCACCGAGGAAACCACGCTGCCCGGGGGAATGAAGGTTGCGCGGCGGGCAGCGAAACTGCACCGGCAACTGACCGAGCAGGCCGACGAGCTGGATCCCATCCGTGCGATGGACTGGGTGAACCTGTTCGCGTTGGCGGTCAACGAAGAGAACGCGGCCGGCGGACGCGTGGTGACGGCTCCTACCAACGGCGCTGCCGGCATCGTGCCCGCTGTGCTGCATTATTACGCGAAGTTTATTGACGGGGCCGACGACGACGGCGTGCTGCGCTACCTGCTCACCGCCGCCGCCATCGGCATCCTGTACAAGGAGAACGCCTCCATTTCCGGGGCCGAAGTAGGGTGCCAGGGCGAAGTTGGTTCGGCCTGTTCGATGGCGGCGGCCGGGCTGTGCGAAGTGCTTGGCGGCAGTGTGGAGCAGGTGGAGAACGCTGCCGAAATCGGGATTGAACACAACCTTGGGCTGACCTGCGACCCGGTCGGCGGGCTGGTGCAGATCCCGTGTATCGAGCGGAACGCCATCGCCAGTTCCAAGGCGATTAACGCGGCGCGGCTGGCCATGAAAGGCGACGGCCGGCACTCGGTTTCCCTCGACCAGGCGATCAAGACCATGGCCGATACCGGTGCCGATATGAAGTCCAAGTACAAGGAAACCTCCCGCGGCGGTCTCGCCGTCAATGTCACGGAGTGTTGAGACGAACGAGTGTTGAGATGAACGAGTGTTGAGATGACCCCGATTGATCACCTGCACCGTCGCCCCGCCCAGGCGACATCCCGTGCGGACGGCCCCGCCGACGTCGAACACGTCCTCACCCTCGACTGCGACGAAAGCCCCGGGATCGTCCACGCCGTCTCCGGCTTCCTGGTGGAGCAAAACTGCGACATCATCGATAACCAGCAGTTCGGCGACCGCATCAACGGCCGATTCTATATGCGGGTCCACATGGCCTCCGCGAAAGACGCCCGGCCCGCCGGAACCGAGGATCTGCGGGAGGCGTTTGCGCCCGTGGCGGAGCAATTCGGCATGCGCTGGCAACTCGAGCCGGCCGGAGCCAAACGGCGGATCCTGATCATGGTGTCCCGATATGGGCACTGCCTCAACGACCTGCTGTATGAGGCAACCACCGGCGCACTGCCCGTCGAGATTGCCGGCGTCGTGTCCAATCATCGCGACCATGCATCTCTGGTCGAATGGCATCGCATCCCGTTCTTCCACATCCCCGTCACCCGCGACACGAAGCCCGAAGCCGAAGCCAGGCTGGTGGAGGTGCTGGACGAACTCGACATCGAACTCGTGGTGCTCGCCCGTTACATGCAGGTGCTCAGCGACGAACTCAGCACCAGGCTCAGCGGCAAATGCATCAACATTCACCACTCATTTTTGCCCAGCTTCAAGGGCGCGAAACCGTATCATCAGGCGTACCAGCGCGGCGTGAAAACCGTTGGCGCGACCGCGCATTACGTGGACAGCGAGCTCGACGAAGGACCGATCATCTCCCAGCAAGTCGTCGAAGTCGACCATACCTACGGCCCGGACGACCTGGCCGCGGCCGGACGCGACACCGAATGCAAGGCGCTGTCCAACGCGGTGAAATGGCATTGCGAAGGACGGGTGATCCTGGCCGGCGGCAAGACAGTGGTGTTGCGGTAGCCCTGTGGATAAGTCTTCTCCTGGGGCTGGTGCCGGGTTAGTCTGAGTACTACTCATTTGCCAGCGCCCATCGAACCAGGACTTTCATGGCCCAGTCTCGTAGATCTTCCACGTGCAAAATGTCGATCGCGTCATCCGCTCTCGTCGTTGCCCTGGCGCTGGCGGGCTGCCAGGCGAGTGGGGCAGAGGACCCGACGACGCCGCCAGAGAGTTCTCAATCTACGTCCGCGTCACCGTCCGGGTCGATGACACCTACGCCTACGTCAACTCCGACTCCCACAACCCCGGAACCTACGCCTGCATCCTCGACCGGCCCCGCAGCCCACATCCCGGTGCCCGAAAAGCCGGCGCTGGCCGATAAGAACACCAAGGCCGGACTTAAGGCGTTCACTAAATGGTGGCTCGAACTCTTCAGCTACGGGTACGTGACGAATGACTGGAAGAAGTTTTGGGCTGTTACCGATCCAGGATGTAAGACATGCACCAATATTACTGGTCGCATTCAAGAACAATACTCTCCTGGCGGATGGATGAAGGGAGGGACATTGACGCTTGTCGACCACTTCACGAAGTTTGAGGAGAACACAGCGGGCTCGATTAATTCCTTCGCGCGTGTCCGGCAGGATTCAATTACATACTTTGATTCAAGCGGGAAGGAAGTTGGGGAATCTGAACCGGTTTCGGCAAAACTGTTTTCCGTTATCGCCTTCTACCATGAGGATCATTGGATAATGCTCGATTTCGGTTCTCCTGAGGGTACCTAAGTCATGTCCAAGGGGGGAAGACCGGCTGTCGAGGCTGTTATTGGTGGATTGTTGCTCACCACTGCTCTGCTCTCGGCCTCACCTGCAAACGCGAGAAGCAATGGAACGTCCGCAGGGATTGAGGACGGTGGCGTCGCAAATGCGTCCAATGTGAGCTGGAGCGTTATGCCCAGTGAGCCTTCGGGGGCTAAGCCAGATTCAGGGACCAAGCCAAATGGAGACACTATTGGGGACCAGGTGGCGTCGTCGCCCGCTGATGGCGTCCGTTATGTCTACGAGCGGGTGTGTACGGCGAATGTCGGTGATTATCTGGATCCGGCGACGTGTGTGGAGCTCGATGCCCGGTGCACTGGTGGCGAGGACGGCATTTTGGTCCAGTGGATTGAGGTCGATACCAGTACGAGTCCTCCGACCGAGACGCCGACGGGGCGGCAGGATTGCCTGTACTCGGGTCAGCCTCCGGAGCCGCCGGCCGGTGGTGACTCAGCCGGGGATGAGCCGGTGGTGATTACTCTGCGCGAGTTTGAGAGCCAGCCCATTGTGGCGGCTCAGATTGTGTCGCAGCCGGAGCATTTCGGGCTGAAGAACGCGCACAGCAATGTGTATGCCGTTGCCGAGGAGCAGCAGTTCACCTTCGAATTCGAGGACGCTCAGATTCGGTTGCGGGCGTGGCCTGTCTCCTACCGGTGGAATTACGGCGACGGGACGGGACAAACCACCACCACCGGCGGGACGAAGCTGGATGTCGGTGCGATGAATACCGAAACGGCCACCAGCCACCGGTATACCGAAACCGGTGACTATAACGTGTCGCTGGTGACGTATTTCGCCGGCGATTATTCGGTCGACGGTGGCCCTTGGCGGCCGGTTGCGGGCGAGGCGGCGGTGCCCTCAGACCCGCACTTGATGAGTATCTGGACCTCCGAGACATCCCTCTACGCCGACAACTGCATCGAAAACCCCAACGGCGCCGGCTGTTGACCGATATGCGCCTCGCCACACGGTGAGTCCCGGCCGAGCTGTTA
>NZ_AUMN01000012.1 GCF_000430705.1 Arthrobacter castelli DSM 16402 | reverse complement strand
CAATAAAGTCCTCAAACGAGCCCTGTTCCTCTCCGCCTTCGCCGCCCTCAAACACGACCAGTCCCGAGCCTATTACGACCGCAAACGCGCCGAAGGTAAACGCCACAACCAAGCCCTCATCGCCCTGGCCCGCCGCCGCTGCGACGTCCTCTTCGCCATGCTCCGCGACGGCGCCCTCTACGACACACCAACCGCCAAGGCAGCCTGACCAGACCAGCCCCACAGCCGGCGAGCACCACGCCGCCGGCCGCTAACCCCTGCCCAAAACGCCATGCCGCGCATTCTCGAAAAACCCAAGCCCAACCCCTTGACGAAGAACATAGGGACACCCCCGGCGTATAGTGAGTAGTGAAACGCAGCTACCTGTAAGGACCATCGTGATGTGGCTCAATCACTCGCATCCGGTCACCGGCAGTTGCTGCGGCGGCGGAATCTTCACGCGGATCTGACTTTTGAATGTCGTTATAAAAACGTGACATTCAGGGTGAAAATGATGTAGTTTGGCCCCTGCGCCGCTTTCACCATAGAACCGGCGCCCTTGGGTGGATTGCCGAACTCTGCCACCACCGCAAGGTCCGTTCGCAATACGTCTGGCAGAGGCGGGGGAACCATCAGCGGACTCTCTGGAGTCCTTGGGGTTAAGCTCCCGCACGCCCGGGTAGTACTGGATGCCTGGGCGTGTGGGGCCGGGTGCCTCCCATCCGAATCCGACAGCTCACCCCGCAGGCATTGGGAGAGGACATTATCTTGTCTAGAAGTACTCATGCCGCACGTCACCGCGCCACCCCGGTCCGGTCCGGCACCATGGAAATGATTTCAACGGCCGTTTCCTCCAATGCCGGCCACCTCGGCCGTCCCGCTGCGGCGCTGGCTGCCGCGTCCGCCCTGATGCTCGGGATAGGCGCTCCGGCCCAGGCATCAGCCACCGCCAACGGATCCGCAACGGACGACCCTTCCGGAACCGCCAGCAGCAGCTATACGGCCAATACCGGATCGGGATCTGCCGGCTCAACAAGTTACACCGTGCAGTCCGGTGACACTCTTGGTCAGATTGCCGCACAACAGGGCGTCAGCCTCAACAAGGTTCTTTCACTGAACGGGCTCAGCCTGGACAGCATCATTTATCCAGGAGACGTGATTGCCCTTCCTGGTGGCGGGAGCACTTCGGCATCCGCACCCGTAAACGCCCAGGAACCACAGCCTGTTGAGCCGGCAGCTGCAGGTGCCGGTGCAGCAAACACCCCGGCAAATTCGGGCCTGAGCCTGGCTGGCTCCGGTTACACTGAAATCCCGGCTTCGTCAACGAATGCTGCCATCCTGGCCTCTGCCAAAGCGCAGCTGGGTGCCATTCAGGACTGCACGGTATTGGGCGAGAAGGCACTGGAGGCCGCGGGAATCAGCGGAGTGGGCGATGAATCGCCCGAATCACTCATGGAGTTCGCGACCCCGGTTTCGAACCCGCAGCCCGGGGATTTCATCTACTACGCGGATGGAGGCATGGGTTTCTCCCATAACGCCATCTACATCGGTAATGGCAAAGCCATGCACAGTGGTTGGAACGGCAACCAAACCGTCGTCAAAAGCGTGGACATTGGTTCCGGTCCGGCGTACTACCGGGTGAACGGCTAGCAACGTCCAGCAACCGTAGCAGCATTCTGTGGGATGCCCCGGGCCGGAATATCCCGCCTGGGGCATCCCAAGCGGCATCAATCGAGAATCCTGAACTGATGCATACATATGTTTGATCACGAAATTGTAACCTTGGCTGCTTCTCAACTAACGTGGCCGTTCGGCGTGTCCAGCCAGGGCACGCTGCGGGTTTACACGCTGAACCCTGTCGGTAAACCTGTACCGTCCGCACTCACATGACAGGGTGGAGGATCCACGTTCGGCAGCGTCTACGCTGCCTTGGGGTGAAGTCTTGGCGCCAGTGCACATTTGCGCATGAAGCAGAAGCCAGCGGTGTCCGGGCGGAGCACTCTTTGGCTCGAATCCGACAGCTAACTCCGCAAGCGTGTAGAGAGGAAAGATCCTTGCCCCGTCATGCCCTGACAGATCACCCGGAGTCTGCTGCGGCGGTGCGGAAAAGCGATGGACCACCCCTTGCTGTGACCCACGGCCGGCGTAAAGCACACCAGAGTACGGCGGGTATTGGTATTCGGGTCCGCAGGTGGAGCCAGCATGCAGGAACCGCACTTGCAGTGGCCGGACTGACCCTCATGACAGCCACGGCCCCGACACAACCCGAGCGCAAACAGACACACCCCGACGCCGTTGATCTGATCTCTGAGACTGCGAATCAGGATGCCGTGACCGCAGCGGCTGGCATTTCGATGGATTTTTCGCGCCCAGACATTTCCGTTCAGGGAGGCGGCGTGGGCGGCACCAATGGAAATGCGGAGGCACCAGTCATAGCACCGGCCGGGGCAGTGCCCACAAAGCCCGGTAGTGATTCCGAACCGGCAGTCACAGCGAACAACAACACACCGAACGGCACCGCCACAGCCGGCCTGACCGCTCCCCTGACCAGCCTTTCGATCGCATCCCCATTCGGATACAGAACAAATCCCCTCACGGGAACCCCGGGGGAAAGGCACACGGGCACTGACTACGCCGGTAGTTGCGGGACGCCCGTATTGAGCGCAGCACCAGGGGTCGTAGTTGAGGCGGGATTCAGCCCCTATGGCGGTGGAAACCGTATCGTAATCAAGCACCGCAACGGCCTGAAAACCACCTATAACCACTTGGCCCGCATTGGCGCTCAAGTTGGCCAATCGGTGACCCGTGGACAAATGATCGCCGGCGTCGGCACCACCGGAAACTCGACCGGCTGCCATTTGCACTTTGAAGTGGTGGTGAACGGTGAAACCATGAATCCCGAAAACTGGTTATAGTCAACGTCATGCAGTCCGGGCCAAGATAATCGTGACAAGCAGTCCATGTGGGACGCTTCCCGGGACTGGTACAGTCGAATCTGCCTCATGCATGCAAATGATGAGCGGGAGCTGTCGTTTCCCATCGGTAGCTCCGTGCAGACCGGCAGGCACCCTCAAAGGGCGGCTTTGATTCCTACCCCCCCCTGGTCCAGCTCAGTTTCCTCACTTCCCGCGGGCCAATCCCGAGAATACGATCACATAACCTTGTCTGACCCACCTGCGGCCGCACCGGTCAATCAAGCTCCTCGGTGGTTAGCCCTGAAGTAGCAGCGGTCCTTCCAGAGCTGCCCAGACGATACCGGCGAGGATACCGAGTCCCAAGCCCGCGGTCGCGGCGGTGACGGCGGTGGCTGTGGGCCAGTCGGCCGCCCCGCCGGGGCGGGGAAAGCCCTGGGTGTCCTCGGCCGGACGGGCGAAGACGGGGCCGAACCAGCGCAGGTAGTAGAAGAGGCTGAGCAGGCTGTTGAGCATCACCACCAGTGCCAGCCAGCCGTATCCGCTGTCCCAGGCGGCGGTGGCGGTGGTGAGTTTGCCGACGAACACGGCCAGTGGTGGGGTGCCCACCAGTCCGAGCAGCGCGGCGAGCAATGCCAGTGCCAGTCCGGGGCGGGTTCTGGCCAGGCCACGGTAGGCGGCGAGTTCGCGGTGCTTGGGCAGGGCTGCGGTGACGGCGAAAGCGGCAACGTTAGTGGGGGCGTAGGCGGCGAGATAGAACAGCAGCGAGGGCAGGGCGAGGTCGCTGCGGCCAGCGGCGGCTATGGGCACGAGCAGGAACCCGACTTGGGCCACGGTTGACCAGCCCAGCAGCCGGCGGGGATCGCGTTGCCAGTAGGCGGCGAGATTGCCCAGGAACATCGAGGCCGTGGCCAGTACCGCGGCGACGATCAACCAGGAGTCGTTCCCGGTCGAGACGGTGGCCACGAGCCGATACACGGCCACCAGTGCTCCGATTTTGGGCACGGTGGTCAGGAAGGTCGCGGCGGTGACGCCGGATCCTTGCGCGGCGTCGGGTACCCAGAAGTGGACGGGCACCCCGCCGGCTTTGAACAGCAGCCCGGTGAGCACGCACAATACGCCTACGCCCACGGCCGCGGCCGGCGCTGCGGGCAGCTCGTCGGCGAGCCTCGCGTAGCCGGTGCCGCCGGCCAGGGCGTAGAGCACGGTGGCCCCGAGCATGAGCACGATGCCGGACAGTGCCCCCATGAGGTAGGTCTTCATCGCCGCTTCAGCGCCGGAGGCGCCGCCGGTGAGGCCCACGATCCCGTAGAGGGGGATGCTGGCCAGCAGGAACCCAACGATAAGCACCAGCAGATCGGTCGTGCCGGCCAGCACCATCGTGCCGGTGGTGGCGAAGAGCAGCAGCGCGTAGGTGTCGGACTCCCGCGGGGAGCCAGCGATTTCCCCGCCGGCCACTCCCAGGACCAACAGGGTGGTCACCGCGGCGATTACCCGTGCAGCGCCGGTGGCGGTGTCCACGGTGAAGGTGCCGGAGAACCCGGTCTGCGCGGTCCCGGCCATCGCCACGGCGGCGGTGGCCGCGGCGCCCAGCAGGGCGGCGGCGGCCACGGCGCGGGCGATCCACTGCCGGTGCCGGGGCAGGAACGATCCACCCAACAGCACGGCGAGGCCACCGGCGAAGATGATGATCTCGGGCAGTAAAAGTGCCGGTTGCATCTGCATTGAAGTCTGCACCGGTTACCGCCCGACCAGGCCAACGAGGGCGGCCGAGGCCGGTTCGATCACCGCGAGCAACACCTGGGGCAGCACCCCGATGAGCAGTGACAGGGCCAGTAACGGGCCGACCGACCACAGTTGCCGGCCGGACACGTCGGCGAATCCGTGCGACTGGCCCTGTGTGGATCCGGTGAAGACCCGCTGCAGCGCCCGCAGGAACAAAGCGGCGGTGATCAAAATGCCCGGCAGCGCGATCGCGGTGATCGGGGCGAGGGCGATGCTGCCGGCAAAGATCTGGAACTCGGCGATGAACCCGGATAATCCTGGCAGGCCCAGAGAGGCGAACGCCGCGATGGCGAACAGTGTCGCGTAGCGCGGCGCCGGGCCCGCCAGGCCACCGAAGGAGTCCATATCGTAAGTGCCGGCCCTGGCCCGCATCACCCCGGCCAGCAGGAAGAGCGCGGCCGTGATCAGTCCGTGGCTGACCATCTGCACGACCGCGCCGGTCACTGCCACCGAACGGGCGGCGGCGGTGTCATCAACGACGAGCCCCACCGCTCCCAGGGCCAGGACAATGTAGCCCATATGGTTCACCGACGTGTAGGCAATCATGCGTTTGAGGTTGGTCTGTGCCAGTGCCACCAACGCCCCGTACAGCACCGAGACAATACCGATGACCACGATCGGCCAGGCCCAGGCCCGCCACGCATCGGGCAGGATCGGCATGGCGATGCGCACGAACCCGTAGGTGCCCATCTTCAGCAGCACCGCCGCCAGCACGGCCGAGCCGATGGCCGGCGCATCCGTATGCGCCGGCGGCAGCCAGGTGTGGAAGGGAACGGTGGGCGTCTTCACGGCCAGCCCCACCAGGATCGCCGCCATCACCAGAGGCCCGGCCACCGGATTGTTCTCCAGCGGGGCGGCCCCTACCAGTTCGGGGATGTCGAAGCTGTGCGGGTCCGAACCCACGTAGAGCCCGATGAAGCCCAGCAGCAGGGCGAGGGATCCAAGGAACGTGTAGAGGAAGAATTTCAGGGCCGAACGCGCGGCGTTACCGTGCCCCCACCCGGCGATCACGAAGTACATGCCCACGATGGACAGATCGAAGAACACGAAGAACAAGATGAGATCGGCGGAGACGAACACCCCGAAGCTCACACCCTGCAGGAACAGGAACAGCGCCGACTGGGCGCGCGACCGTGCCGAATCCTTGAGGGCGTAGACGGCACAAGCCAGGAAAACGACCGCGGTCATGGCCAGCAGGGGCAATGACAGCCCGTCCACCCCGACGTGGTAGCTGCTGTTGACCCCCGGGATCCAAGGCACCTGCTCCTCGAACGCCAACCCATTCGGGCCAGGATCCTCGTAACCGGCCCAGAGTGCACCGACGAGCACCAGCTCGGCGGCGCTGACGGCGACCCACGTCCACCTGGCGGCCGCAGGGCCGATCGAGGGCACCGCTGCCATGACGGCGGCGATCACCAGGGGCAGGAAGACAATCAAACTCAGCATGCTTATCCCATCACGGCGTAGACGGACCAGATCACGCCGCCGGCGGTAAAAACCGCGACGGTCTGGAGGAAGTACTGGTGCACGGCCCCGGTCTGCGGGACCCGGGCCACCTGCCCGAGCCGCCGGACCCGCCCGGCCACGGCCTCAACGCCCCGGTCGAGCCCGTCGTCGTCGGCGCCGGCGGCAGCCCGGGCCAGCACCGGGACGGCAGCAGCCAAAGCCATCACGGCCCGGTCCAGGACGTGGTCATCGAACCGTGCCAGGGCGCGTGCCAGGGCCAGGCACGGACGGACAACGACGGCGTGGGCGGCTGCCTCCAAGCCCAACCACCGCAAAGCCCATCGCGGCTCCGGAGCACGCAGCCGTAACATCAGCAGCAACACCAACGCCGCGATCCCGGCCGAGACCGTCAGCCCGGCAACCGAAATTGCCGCGTGTCCGCCCAGCGCATCGGCGAGCACACCGCTGAGCGGGGGCAGGGCGAGCACGCCCAGCACGGCTGCGCCGACGCCGAGCACGACCAACGGAGCCTGTTCCACAGCGCTGATTCTGCCGGCGTCGTTGGCCCGGACTTTCGTGCGGGGGCCGCGGCGCCACACGACCCACAGGATCTTGCCGGCATAAGCCGCCGACAATGCAGCAGCGGCCAGTCCTGCAGCATAGAGCCAGCCGGAGGATTCGAGTGCGGCGGTGAGCACGGCGTCCTTCGTGGCCCACAGCGACAGCGGAGCGATCCCGGCCAGGGCCAGCGCCGCCACGGTCGCGGTCACACCCACGATCGGCCACGGGCGGGCCGCGCCGCGCAGTTCGGCAATTTTCTCGGTGCCCAATGCGCTTAGCCACGCACCAGCGGTCAGGAATAACAGAGCCTTCACGAACGCGTGCGCCACCAGATGGGTGGCGCCGCCGCTGACCGTACCTACTCCGGCGGCGAGGACCACGAAGCCAAGCTGGGCGATTGTGGAGGCGGCCAGCAGCTGCTTGAGCTCCCGCTGCCCCAGTGCCACGACCCCCATGAGCACCGCTGTGAGCACACCGATCCAAGCGGTCGCCGGCCCGGCCCAGCCGGTCGAGGCCAGCAGGGGTTCGACGCGTAACAGCAGGTATGCGCCCATGGCGACCATCGCCGCGGAGTGCAGCAGCGCACTGACCGGGCTGGGACCTTTCATCGCTGCTGAGAGCCAGAAGGAGAAGGGCAGCTGCGCGGCCTTGCCCAGAGCCGCCACCACGATCCCCGCTGTCGCGACGTGGCGCCACGGGTCCGCGGCGGCCGGCAGATCGGCCAGGCCCATGCCCGCACCGCCGGCCAGCGCGGCGCCGGCGGCGACGTAGAGGCCCAGATCCGCGGTGCGGGTGGTGAGGAAGGCCGTCAGACCCGCCGATACACGGGCTGAGTCCCGCCACCAGAACCCGATCAGCGCATAAGAGGTCGCCCCCATCACCTCCCAGGCGAACAGCAGCGCCGGCAGGCTTGCGGCCGTCGCAGTGGTCAGGGCGGCCGCCGAAAAGATCAGCATCAGTCCGTGGAAGCGGGACCGGGATTGCCGGATGCTTCGGGCCGCGAAGACCAGCACCAGCAACGTCACTGCGGCGATCATCGGCACGGTCAGCGCAGCGAGGGCATCGACTTGAAGCGCGAAGTCGGCGCCGGCCACAAACGGGTACGACACCGCGGGCCGCGCCAGCGCGCTGGCGAACGCCAAGGCGGTCGTGAGCCCGGCCGTTGCCACCGCGATCGGGGCCGCCACGCGGTGCGTCCGGGTCAGGGTGAGCACAGCACCGGCGGCGGCGGGAAGCGCAACCATGACCAGCAGTGCAGCCTGAACCGCGGTCATTGGGACAGCTCCTGGCTCATATCGGTCATATCCGTCTGCCTGCGGCGGTGCAGCAGCGTGGCCACGGCGAAACCCATAGCCATCTCCACCGTCATCGCAGCCAACACCACCAGCAGCAGAACCTGTCCCGAGGGATCAGGCGCGAGGAACCACCAGAACCCGGCCGCAGCCAACAGCACCCCGTTGATCATCAGCTCCAATCCCATCATCACCATCACGACGACCTGCTGGGACAGGGCACCGTAAAGGCCGACCGCGAACAATGCGGCGGCCACCACCAGTACAGCTTCGAGGGTCATCGGCCCACACCCCCTGATTGAGGGTCGTCGCCCGGACGCCGGTGCAGATCGTCGCCGAAACGGTCATAACGGGTGCGGCCGGCGGCCAGCACCACCCCGGCCACGATGGTGGCGACCATGACAGGGCCGATCACCGCCATCACCAGCATCTTCTCGCCCATGATCTCGAGACCAAGCGCATGGGTCAGCTCGTCGGGTGGTTCGCCGCGGCGCTGCGGCCACGGGATGAGCAAGGCACCGCCTGCCAACAGGACGAAAGCCCCGACCGAGGCACCAATCGCGGTCTTTTTCCCGTGGGTCATGTCCATCGGCATCAGTGCCGGGTTCATGCCCATGAACATCACCATGTAGACAGCCATCACGGCCATCTCCATCACCATCATCAAGATGGTGATCAGCCCGAGGTAGCTCTGCTGCAGCAGCAGGATCTGCACGCCCACGGCGATGAACGAAACGGCCAGCGCATACGTCGCCCGGGCCATGGAATCGGCCACGAACACGGCCACTCCCGCAGCCACAGCCACCACAGCCAGCACCCAGAAAACGATTCCGATCAGCACGATTCAGCCTTCCCAGACAACGATGAGAGACACCACCAGGTCCTGGACCACGGCAGCCGGAAGCAGGAGGATCCACCCTATTTCCATGAACCGGTCCGGCCGCATCAGGGGCACCTTCCGGCGCAGCCACACCAGCACGGCCAACACCGCCACGGTCTTGACCAGCACCCAGGCCCAGCCCGGCAAGACCGGTCCGGCGCCACCGCCCAAAAACAACGGCACCGAGAAAGCCGCCCCGGCGGCCAGGAACATATACCGCCCGGCCAGGAAAACCAACCGGTCCACCCCCGACAGCTCGGCCAGCACCCCACCGGCAATATCCGATGCCAGGGCCGGGGCAAACGGACCCCATACGGAAAAACCCATCACCCCGATCAAGTAGACGACGAACGCCACCGGCATCCACACCACGAACCACAAATCATCCTGCGCGGCAGCCACATCCGCCACGCGGAGGCTGCCGGCAGCGATCGCCGGGGCCACCAGCGCAAACATCAGCGGCAGCTCATAGGCCAGCCCATGAGCCAGGAACCGGTAACCGCCCACCAGACTATGCGTCGAATTCGCGCCCCAGCCGACCAGCCACACCAAGGCCCAGACCATCACATCGACGGCATTGAACCAGACAACACCCACGCTGAGATCAGACAACGTCCACCGGCCCAACGGGATCACCGCGACCATCAAGAACGCGCCAACAAACATCCCGGCACCACCGGCACGCCACAGTAAAGTGTCTGCGGCCACGGTCGTGCGCCGGCGCTGCCGCAACAGCCGGGCGGCACGGCTCAGCGGAGCCGCCCATCCGCCACCGGCACCCTGGGCCCGGGCCGACAACACCGCATCAAGAGCGACCGCGAAGACAGCCAGAGCGCACAGGAGGACCGCGGCCAGCACACCCCACCCGGCGGCAACGGTCACCACAGTATCGTCAGGCATGCCCCACCTCCCGGGCGGCCGGGAACGGCCCCGGATACAAACTGGCCACGGCCAGCCGTACAGCGGACAGCTCCAACCCAGTGACCAAGTGCGGCACCATCTGCCACGGCACCACACCAGCCTCCTCCGAAACCGGACCTGTATCACCGAGCCCGGCACGGATCCGTTCGACCATTGACAGCAGCCGCTCGTAGGCGTCGCCCCGGCAGCTCACCGGCAACCCGTGACGTTCCAGATCGGACTGATCGAGCCGTAACACTCCCCGCAGAGACCAACGCAGCAACCAGGACCTCCGGACGGACCGGTGCAACCGCACGACGGTCTTCCGGGCAGCCGCCGGATCACCACGCAACAGGGCGTCCCGGGCCTGGCGGGAACGAGCCGCCGCGTCATCGGCTCCGGTCAGCGCCAGCAGCGCCATGACGCCGTCACACCAGACCGCCGCAGCAGGTGCAACACCCGTCGAGCCGCCGGCTCCGGCCCCGTGGTCGTGGCCGTCAACGACGGACGCTGCGGCATCGACCACGACATCGCCCTGCAGTGAACAATCCAGTACCAGACCGGCCGGCCAGAACGGAAGCACAGGGCCGAGCGGCAGGTGCAACACATCCATCTCCAGACCGTCCCGGTCTGGCCCACCCTGCGCCAGCGCAATCCCCTCCGGAGCCATATCCATCCCGCCATGACCGCCATGGCCCATGCCTTCGTGCCCACCGTGGCCGCTGTGATCCATCCCGCCATGACCCTCGTGGCCCATGCCTTCGTGGCTCTCGTCGCCCTCGTGGTCGCCGTGCTCCATGCTTTCGTGACCCTCATGGCCCATGTCTCCATGGCCCTGGTGGCCTTCGTGGCCGCCGCCGTGGTCCTGGCCTTCGTTACCGCTCATGCCGTCGTGTCCACCGTGATTCGTTTCCCCGTGCCCCGCGTCGCTCTCGTGCCCACCGTGGTCCATCTGGCTGTGGTCTTCGGGAATCCTGGGACTCTGGGTCCGCTGCCGGGCATCCGTCCTGTGATGGCCGGTGTCGAGCAGGAGAACTGCGGTCTCGTCGAGAGCGGGACCTGTGGCTTTAGGTGAGACGGTGTCAGCGCGGACCCGGGGCCCGGGCATCTGTTCCCAGAGGCGATCCACTATTTCGGCCAGTTCGGGACCAGGTACACCACACACCGCGAGTACGTCCGCGTCTGCCGGGGTCCACGCCCGGCGCCACCCACGGCACAGCATTTGCTGTTCGAGCTCGACGCGGGTGAGCCATTGGCCCGGGACCTCGACGACGAGGACCTGTGTCGCTCGGACCGCCACGTCGGCGAGAATCTTGGTCAGGCCCATCGGAAGGCCCCCTCACGCCATGCCCACGCCACGGCGACCAGCAGTGCGCCGAGGAACAGGAACATCTCCACCACCGCAGAGATCCCCTTATCAGCCACAACCACCGCCCAGGGGTACATGAACAGCATCTCGACGTCGAAGGCGAGGAAGACGATCGAGGCGGGATACCAGCGTGCGTGGAACCGGGACAGGGCATGTTGGCGGGGCAGCCAGCCCGATTGGAAAGGAAGTGTTCTCAGCGGGTCGGCCAGCACACTGACGGCTTGATGGAGCGCATAGAGCAACACCACAGCGAATATCGCCAGCAGCGCCATGACGATGATGCCGAAGTACAAGGCGATCGATCCTTCCCGGTCATTGAGCCAAAGAAAACTGTCACTTGCTATCGAAGAGCCGGACCTACATGTGCCAACTTTCCGTCAGTATACTGATCAAAATTGAGTCCTGCTCTTACTGTGTGGAGGTCGGCACCGCGGATGCTCCGCGGCGCCGACCGGTGTTACTGAGCAGGCTTGATCTCGCTCTCGACGACCCACTTGTGGTTGGTCATTTTCATGCCGTTGATCTTGAGGTCGACCATGTATACCGTTTCATCGGTCGAGCCTTCGATGGTCGCCTTGGCTCCCTTCATGCCACTCATGTGCTCGGCTTGCAGGGTCACTTCGGTGCCCTCCGGTAGTGGAGCTTGTGCGGGGTTTTTGAGTTCCTCGTGTACGACCCATTTGTGATTGGTGACCGGCTCGCCGCCATTGGTCGGCGTGTAGGTGACCGAGTAAGCGGTCGTGTCGAAGGCGCCGGAAATCGTCGCTTCCGACCCTTTCATGCCCGGCATGTGATCGGCGGTGAGAATGACCTGTGTACCCACAGGGTAGGTTGGATTGTCCGCCTTCTCGATTCCCTGCGGCGGCGGGCCACCGTGCGGCGCGTGTTCGTGAGCTCCGGAGCTGCTGCCCGAGGTCGGCGTCGAGGACGCGGACTGGGTCTGCGTCTGAGTCGGTTGTGCCGCTTCGTCCTCCCCGGTTCCTGCACAACCGGTCAGTGCCATGGCGCCCACAGCTGCAGTCGCCGCCATACGGGTCATCAGCTTGTATTGCTTCATTCCATCTCCTTCGTCTATTCCCAAACCGCTCTTTACCCCCTGTTTCCGGGGCCGGCGGAGAAGGATTGTTACTTGTGTGGTTGTATCCGAGGCATCAGCACAAGGTGATCGGTGTCAGATTGCTGGCCGGGGTGTTAGCCGCGCATCAGTCGGCCGATTGCTTCAGAGGCCTCTTTGAGTATCTGATCGGCTTCGGTTCCGCCGTTTTTGGCTGCATCGGCGACGCAATGGCGCAGGTGGTCGTCCAGCAGTCCGCGGGCGACGTTGCGCAGTGCTGATTGGATGGCTGAGACCTGGGTAAGGATGTCGATGCAGTATTGTTCTTCATCGACCATGCGCTGAATGCCGCGCACCTGGCCCTCGATGCGTGTCAGCCGCCTCTGGTAGCGCTGCTTGTCCTGAATGTAGCCGTGGTGGTGGCCGGGTATCTGGCAGGCCCCGCCCGCTGGCTCCACTTCGGATGTGGCAGTCGGTCCGGCTTCGGGAACGGCGCCGTCGTCAGTGGTGGTCATTGGTTGCTCCTTTAGAGTTCATCAGGGGTTGGGTGCCGGTTGTTTGGCGACTGTACGCCGGTCACCGGTGGTTTGGCGGTAACGGGTTGAAAAGGACCGCAGACGCAGGCTGTTGCTGACCACGAAGACGCTGGAGAACGCCATCGCAGCACCGGCGAGCATCGGGTTGAGCAGGCCCAGGGCTGCCAGCGGGATCGCAGCCGTATTGTAGGCGAAGGCCCAGAACAGGTTGCCCTTGATCGTGGCCAGGGTCTTGCGAGCCAAACGGACCGCGTCGACTGCCGAGCGCAGGTCTCCGCGCACCAGGGTGATGTCGGAGGCTTCGATGGCCACGTCGGTTCCGGTGCCCATCGCCAGACCGAGGTCGGCCTGGGCCAGTGCGGCTGCGTCGTTGACACCGTCGCCGATCATCGCCACGGTGCGTCCCTCGTCCTGCATCCGGGTGATCACGCCGACTTTGTCGGCCGGCATGACTTCGGCGATGACCTTCTCGATGCCGACCTGGTCGGCCACCTGGTTGGCCACTGCGGTGTTGTCACCGGTCAGCAGTACCGGCGACAGCCCGAGCTTGCGGAACCCGGTGATGGCCTCGGCGCTGCTGTCCTTAATCTGGTCAGCGACGGTCAACACACCCTGGGCCTGTCCGTCCCAGCCGACAATGACTGCGGTATGGCCTTTACCCTCGGCGGCGGCCTTGGCCTGGGCCAGCGGGGCCGGCAGCGACAACGACCGGTCGGCGAGCATGGAAGCGCGGCCGACAACCACCAGGTGGCCGTCAACGATGGCCTGGACGCCCTTGCCCTCGCTGTTTGTGAAGGACTCGGCAGCGGACAGGGGAGCGAACCGGTCGGATGCTCCACGGGTGATAGCCCGGGCGATCGGATGTTCGGAACCGGACTCGGCGGCACCGGCCAGCCCGAGCAACTGATCGGTCGAGACACCCTCAGCGGGATAGACGTCGTGCAATTCCATGGTGCCGGTGGTCACGGTCCCGGTCTTGTCGAGCACGATGGTATCGACCTTGCGGGTCGACTCCAAAACCTCGGGCCCCTTGAGGAGGATACCCAGTTGGGCGCCGCGGCCGGTACCGACCAGCAGCGCCGTCGGCGTGGCCAGGCCAAGCGCACACGGGCAGGCGATGATGAGCACGGCGACGGCGGCGGTGAACGCTGCAGCGGCCGGGAAGCCGGCGCCGAGCCAGGCCCCAAGTGCGGCCACCGCGATGGCGATGGCCACAGGGACGAACACGCCGGAGATACGGTCTGCGAGGCGTTGCACCTCGGCCTTGCCCGACTGGGCGTCTTCGACCAACTTTGCCATCTGGGCCAACTGTGTATCGGAGCCAACGCGGGTGGCCTTCACCACCAGCCGACCGCCGGAATTGACGGTGGCGCCGGTGACCGTGTCACCCTCACCGACTTCGACCGGCATGGATTCGCCGGTCAGCATCGACTCGTCGACTGCCGAGGTACCTGTCACCACCGTGCCGTCCGTGGCGATCTTTTCCCCGGGCCGGACGATGAACTCATCACCGACGACCAGCTCTGCGGTGGCGATGCGCACCTCGACACCACCGCGCAGTACGCCGACGTCCTTGGCGCCGAGCTGAAGCAGCGCCCGCAGCGCGGTGCCGGCCTGACGCTTGGACCGCTTCTCGAAGTAACGGCCGGCCAGCACGAACATGACGACACCGGCGCCGACCTCGAGGTATATGCTTCCCGCCCCGTCCGTGGGTTCGACCGTCAGCTCGAAGGTATGGGTCATACCCGGCGCACCCGCCGTGCCGAGGAACAAGGCGTACAGCGACCAGACAAAGGCTGAGAGTGTGCCCATCGAGATGAGGGTGTCCATAGTGGCCGAACCATGGCGCAGGTTGGTCCATGCTGCACGGTGGAATGGCCAACCGGCCCACAGGATGACCGGAGCTGCCAACGTCAGGCACAGCCACTGCCAATATGTGAATTGCAAGACCGGAATCATCGAGATGAGGATGACCGGCACGGCCAATACCACACTGGTAATCAGCCGCTGGCGCAGCGATTCCAGCTCACGGTCCTTGCGGTCTGGAACGCCGGCAACGGTGGCACCGTCACCCTGTTCGGGGGCGGCGGACAGCCGGGCGTGATAGCCGGCCTCTTCCACAGTGGAGATGAGTCGCTGGGAATCATAGTCGACGGGCGTGGATACCCGGGCCTGTTCCGTGGCGTAGTTGACGCTTGCGCTCACCCCGTCGAGCTTGTTGAGTTTCCGCTCGATCCGGTTGGCACACGAAGCGCATGTCATGCCCTCGATGTCGAGTTCCAGATCGAGGGTGGGCAGCTCACGAGCCTGAGTGAAGGCGTACCCGCTGATTGGGTACTCATCAAGAATGTTCCTTCCCGTGGTCGTCTTGCTGAATATCCTGAGTCCAGGACTCGACTACGGAATCAGGGATCAACGCGTTGCCCGCGCCGTGTGCCCCCGGCGAAGATCGCCAGGAGCACGGCCGCATACAACGTCAGGCGAAGGCCGACGCTCACGCCGGCACCGCCTGGTAGCCGGCCTCCTCCACCGCCCGAAGAACCATATCCTGGTCCACGCCGGTCTCCGAGGTCACCACGAGCTTCCCGCTCTGGTGGGACACATCAACACCCGTGACACCGGCAATCTCTTCGATTTCTTCACGCACTGACATCTCACAGTGACCGCACGTCATGCCCGAAACTGTGAACTCTTCCGTTGTAGCCATTTTAAAACTCCTCTTAACCTGAATACCCCTAGTAGGTATCCCCAAGATTTTTATACCCCTCTGGGGTATTTGAGTCAAGTGGGTCCGCGGCCAACTTGGCGCTTGCATGAAAGATGGAGCAGATGGAATCCAGGGCGGCAGCGCACCAGTCCGCTGCACCATTCCGTCGTTGTTGCCACACCCTCTCCTTCACTCGCAGCTCGGGAAGATCACTCCCGGAGTGTCCTGTCACAATGCCCATACGCCCTAGGGGATGGGGTCTCAACGGACCCGGGAACGCCTGAACCTGACCACGCGCGCCCCACGTCCCGCTGTCCGAACCGTCGCGCCGGTGTGCGCCCGGGACACGAAAACGGTTCGGAGGTTCACGCCGCTGGTGTGGACGGAGCAAGCTTCGCCACTCCCCCATTCCGGCACTCAGGAGCGGGGCGGCATCAATGACGGGATCGATCCGATCGGACGCGAGTCGAGAGCTACCGGATCTGCGCAGAGAGCGGCCCTGACTACGAGCCCGATCCCGTGCCGACGCCCCAGGACATGAGGATCGCCTTCAAGCAGTAGGCCGAGTCGCAGGAGACTCGGCCTACTGCAATCAACGTTGTCTTCGTGGATCAGACTGCGTTCGTGCCCGCCGTCTGCGGGACCGCCTCCATCGTGCGCAGGTAGCTGGCTATCGCCAGTCGGTTGATGGCTGATCGGCTGACGATGCCCACGATACGACCACCCTGGCCGTTGACCACCGGCACCTTTTTGAGGTGCGCGTCCGATAGCGCAGCAACGGCGTCTGCGGTCGGTGCGCCGGCGTCGATGGTGATGACGTCCTGCGTGGCCAGCCGCATGATATTCAGACCGTCAGATCGGACATGGCCTGCTCTAAATCGTCCTCGGCACCGATAGCGTAGGAGTAGATTGACGTAGAAGACGGGTGAGCTGCAGACAGGTCGCGCATGACATCACCGTCGGAGAGGAAGCCTGCCAGCGAGTCATCCGCGGCGAGGACCGGTGCCCCGGAGATGCCGCGTTCGGCGAAAGTTTGCAGAGCCTCAAGCACCGTTTGGTCCGAGGACAGAGCGTATACATCGGACTTCATGATCGACTCGACGGTGTTTGCCGGGCTCTGAGCACCCTGAGCAGCCTCAGTTGAGCGATGGGACCGCACTGACCGGTACGCGAAGGTCGCCAGCACAATGCCGATGAGCGAGGTTACGATCACCAGGCCAACGGCACCGCGGAAGCCGGTGAGCAGTGAGTCGAGCTCGCTGCGCCCGGCACGCATATTCGCGGCACTGAGAGCGCCATAGATGCCGGCGGCCAGCGAAGTGCCCACACTGCCGGCGATCTGGAAGCTGGTGGAGACCACCGTGACGCCGTGCGGGCCGGTCTCGCGGCCCCGATGGGACAGCGCGAATGTCTGCGACGGTCCAACGATGAAGGCAGTGGCCAACACGGCAGGAATGTAGAGCAGCCCGAAGAGCAGGATCGATGAGTATCCAGCTGCCACTGCGACCAGAGTGACAAAGACAGCCATGATGAGGGAACCCAAGCGGAATCGACCAGCGCCCGCCGTGCCGGTCGAACAGACGCCCGGCCACAGGTCCCAACACCACGGGTGAGGAGGATTCCCGGTGCCAGCGTGAGCGAAGCCCCCAGCGGGTCCATGCCGCGTGCGGACTGCAGGAACAACGGGATGACCGTTCATCGCGAACACGAACACCAGGCCCAGCATCGTCATCAGCACGCCGAACACGAACGGAACACTGGAGAACGGACGCAGGTCAAGCAAGGGATGCTCGATGCGACGCTCCGGATGAATCCAACCGCTATTCCGCCGAAGTGGCGGAAGCGATGAACTCGGTCAGCGAGCAAGACAATCCGGCGTCTGCTGAGCTTGATTGCAGCGTCAAAGCGCGTGCTCATCGATCGCACATTTTCCATCGCGAGTCCAGGCAGCAGCCGGTGGCCATAACGGCGCTGTTTCGACAAGATGAACATTGGGTGCGCACAGAGTGACATGCCCGTTATTGCAAGAAACGCATCCCAGGAATGTTTAAGGACATAGACCGGGGGCGTATGTTCCTCAGTATTCATGCGCGCCGAACCCGGGGTTTTGCCGAGGTTCAAGAGCTGAACGTCTCTCCGGGTGTGGCAATGCCAGGGTTGCTGCGATGGTAGGTCAGTCGGTCAGGCGATGCGACCAGTAACCGGGCCGCCGCGCCTCGTGGGCGTAGGCGAGCACGAAGATCTGGTCGTCCCGAACGGCGTAGATCACTTGGTAGGGGAACTTTCCTAGATGCCATGAACGGATCATTGGTTCACGCCTTCGGCCGCGGTACGGCGGTGGCGAGTCCGGCCACTGGAGGATCAGGTCCGTGGCGGCGTCGGCTTCATCGGCAAACTTGTCGCCGAGTCTGCCGTCGTCGATGCCCGCATACCGGACCAGGGCGTCGAGGTACTCCTCGCGAGCCTCGGGGTGCTCGTTCCAGTCGAGCGTCACCTGTGCCGTTGGGCGAGGAGGTCTCGGCCCATCGCACGAGTCTCCCGCCCGCTGACCGGCGCGACTGTACCGCTCGCCAGCTCGTCGAGCCGACGGTCGATCGTCTCGTCCCACGCGGCATCGATCCCGGCGTGCTCCGTCTCGTCGACCTGTTGGAGCGCGAGTGCGGCGATCTCGCGCTCGTCGGCGTCGAGCGTCTTGCCTGCCTCGATGTAATCAGCCAGCTTCGAAGTCATGTGTCCAGTGTACGGCCGATGCACGGACGTCGGCCATCGGATCGATGGTGAATTACGGTGCAGGGGCGGTTGCGTTTGCGCGTTCGCCACCGGGAATCCGTGCCGGTGGGAGGTGTAACGCTTCCATGGTGTGTCGGATGACCTTATCGCGTTACTTGGGTGTTCAGCTCTCTTCGAACGGTAGAACGATCTTCTCGTCGCCGGGGTCGACCGGGTATGCCGGGGCTCTGAGATGGTCCTGGTAAAGCGTGTCAGAGGCGCTGTCGTCGTGAGTGTCGGCGATCCGTCCCCTTCGGCGTCGAGGACCTTTTCCCAGTCGAATCCCATGGGTACGACCCTATCTGCAGTCGTCGAGGATCGCGGCGATCCGGGAGTTGAGTTCGTCCGCCCGTGCCAAGATTGCTTTTTCCTCTTCCGGGGCAATGTGCCGGGCGGGCGGTCCCGGCGCAGGATCGGAAGGACGGCCCGGCACAACAGGAGTCGCGATCATGCTCGCGATCGCGCTGATCAGGACTGACAGTGACGAGCGATGCATTGAGGCATACATGTCGATGTAGCCCCAGCGGTCAATGGCCGGCAGCAGGCCGGGGCTGTCGCGCCAGTGACGGTTCGGGTCATCGGGATCGTGGCGGTGGTCCTTATGATCGCCGCGCTGATGGGCCAGTGCCCGCACCGAGGCGTGCGACCAGTCGTTGTTCGTGCCGAGTATGTCGCACCACGCACGGACGGCGCACGCCGGACATGAGTCTGGTTCGTTGGTTTGTGCGATGGCCGGCTGCATGTGCGCCAATGCCTGTGGTCGCAGGCCCAGGGCCCGGCCGCGGGTCAAACCCAGCCCGCCATGGCCGACCGGCGCAATCAACACAGCTGCGAACAACAGTCTGCACAGTCTCAGCCGGGCCACCCAGTGCGTGTCCGGGCTGTCGATGAGCGCTGTGCCGCGGCGCACCAGCATGTGCAGGGCCGTGGTGCCGCCGCAGTGGCTGAACGGCCACGCCGGCGCGGGTGCAGGTTTATCGGGGCGGACCAAACGGGCAAGGGCATCGAGCACGGACCGCGGCGGGCAGGCCTGCCGCGCGAAACGTGCCATGGACACCTCGCTGGGCCGCGCAGCGTCCGCACCGGTGACCTCACACCAATCGACCCAGAGGCCGGGCAGGGTGCTCGTCATTGATCCAGCGTGCCATGCTTCCCGCAGAAGCGCACTTGGCGACCTTGGTTGCCGCTTGGCGGGATGATCAACGGGCCATTGCTGCGCATCACGAGAGGCGAAAGCGGTGAATTAGTCGACGTGGGCATGTTTCCGAATCTGAGCCATGATTTCGCCGCATTCCGGGCAGGCAGGGAATCGATTGGGGTCCTGCATCGGGACGAAGTGCTTTCCGCACAGGGCGCGCAGCGCCTCGCCATTGACCGTTTTTGTTGTGATGTCGCCTGTGTGGGTGTAGTGGGCAAGCTGGCCCATTTGCGGCTCGAGCACTCTGTTTTCATGACAGGCTTGGCGCAGGGCTGTCAGTTGCTGCTGCGTGTGCCCGTGTCCTTCGAGCGCTGAATAGATGCCACCGGCGACGTCCCAGTCCTGGCTTGGCGGGGCGATGGCAGTCAGGATCTGTACCTGCATGATGTCGGTCAGGTTTGAATTGGGCTGAGCGACGTCGAAGAACTCCACCACGATGTCTTCGTAGTCGTAATCGGGCTCATCGTGGGCAGACCAGGTCACGCAGACCATCGCCATCGGGACACCGGTGGTTGGATGGGCCACTTTTGTGCGGTCTGATGAGCCTTGAGTCATCGCCTGGTCCAGCAACTCAATCACCAGCCGTTGCAGGTCAAGTCGCCACTCGATCATCCTGGCCGCTGCCGTCTCGCGGCGCAGCAGGGTGTGGTCCTGCCGGGTGGGCAACAACGCCTGCAGTGCCGGGCCGGGCATGGCCTTGAGCTGTTCGTAGAAGTCGTCAGCGTCCCCGTGCCCGCCTTTGGCAAGGCCTGCTGCCACGACCCAGCGAACCCCGGTCTCAGGGTCTGTCCATACCCCAGCCCGCCATTGCCCGGCCCGCACCTTCAACAGGTGCAGGTCGCCGGAACAGGAGATCGTCCCTTTGTTGATGTCGTCAGAAGGGTCAGGCCCGAACTGCCCGACGGCCTTGGTAAGAGCAGGGTGGTCGAGCCGGGCAAGCGGGTGAAGTTCTTTCCACCGCTCCTCCACGATGTGGCGGCGTTGGCACGAATCAGTCCAGCCCTCATCCAGGCCTTTCAACAGGTGCAGTGTCGGGCGGGCCTGGACGTTATCACGCATGTATACATTATGGCAGGGTGCACCGACAGTCTTGAGTCGCTTGTGGAAATCAGGACTCGTCGACGAGCTCGTCGATCGCAGCATCCTGGATCGTGTCGTGGTGCGCGAACGACTCAGCAAGCTTCTTGCGCTCGGCCTGGCGCTTGGTCTCGAAGGCTTTGAGGTCGGTGGCGGTAATGCGCCGGTCGCTGCCGACGAGCACATGGGGAATCTCGCCGTCGTCGAGCAGCTTGCGCAGGTGGGTGCGGCTCATCTTGAGGATCTTCGCGGCCTGGTTCGGGGTCAGCTGGTCTTGGCTGCCCATGACGAAGGTATCGGTGTCGGTAGAGACATTCTCAGTGATGGTCATCAACGCAGTGCGCAAGGGCGAGTCGTCCAGACCTTCGGCGAAGGTGTGGACTTTTTCAACTTCGACCTTCGATACGTCAGACGCTCGAACGTCGAGGGTGCTGTTCATGATGTCTCCAATTGTCGCAGGTGGCGTAGGTGGCTTATCTGGCATAACTGACTCTACACATCCCGTGCTCGTCCCCGCTAGAGGAGTTCTCATTTTGTGACATAGGAGACCGGCTAATCAAGGGTCGGCAACACTGGCGGAGGCGCAGAACCATGAGGACATGACCGCTGCTTTTGCATGTTTTCGCCCGGATCGGCGTCTCAGCGTCTCACGCGACGGCTCTCTGTTTCCATGGCCCGATAAGAGCAGTTACCAGAGACCCCTCTGGAAAACGCCCGGCCTCTCGTGGACACTGGTGAGATGAACTCGACACCGTCGCTGGCAGCGCTTCACGCCCCTGATGCGGCACCCGTACCCGAGATCGACGCGGAACTGCACGAGCTTGAAGAGGTATCGCGGAACCTGCAGACGCACACGTTGTCGGCGAACACCAGAGCCGCCTATGCCAAGGCGTGGCGATCCTTCGAGGGCTTCTGTCACGGGCACGGTCTCGACCCTGTGCCGGCCCACCCGGAGACGGTGCGCTGGTATGTGGCGTGGATGTCGGTCCAGCACGACGTCCATGGTTTGCCGCGCTTCTCGGTGGCGACTATCCGGCAGCATCTGGCCGGTGTGGCTGATCATCATCTGCAGCAGGGGCTGCTGGATCCGACCGGCCACCACGGCGTCAGTTCCCTGGTGCGGGGTTTGGCCAAGTTGCGGGCAACTCGACCGGCGCGCAAGAGGCCGCTACTGCTCGACGACCTGCTGCGGATCATCGCCGCGATGGAACACGATGCCTACCCTGCCGGCGTGACCGCGGCCAGGGACACGGCCGCGTTATGGCTGGGCTTCGCCGGGGCGCTGCGACGCAGTGAAGCAGCAGCACTGACCCTGGAGAGCCTGCAGCTGCACCCGGTCGACGGCATCCATATCCATGTGGGCCGCTCCAAGGCCGGCCAGGATAACACCGGAGCCGATGTCGTCGTGTTGCCGTTCGGGGCCACACCGCGCACCTGCGCCCCGTGTGCGATACACCGGTGGGTCGCACTGCTGCTGGAGTCGATCACCGATAATGTTCGTCTTTACCGGCAGGCGGTGATGAGCCGGCTGTTCGCTTACCAGCTGGACACCCACGTCTGCGGCGTCGACTCAGCTGGCGGCGGTGCAGGGTTGATCAGCAGCTCGGATCTGGCCTCGCCGGCTCCCCTGCTGCGGGCGACCTACCGCAACCGGAAGAATGCGCGCATCCATGCAGCCGGCATCACCGGCGACGCGCTGGGCGCGATGCTGGACACACGCATGACCGAAGCCGGTATGGACCCGGGCGAATACGGCTTCCACAGTCTTAGATCCGGCCACGTCACCCAGGCCCGGCGCAACGGTGCCTCGACTGACGAGATCATGCGCGCCGGCCGGTGGCAGCGGGCCGAGACCGTGACGGTCTATGACCGGGAGTTCAACCCAGCTGCCAGGAACAGCGTCACGCGCCTGGGCCTGTAGCATCGTCGTCTTGGTCGGCTTTGGCCACCCGGGCATCGATAACATCCTTCAATGCCGGCTCGAGTGCGTCAGCCTGTTCGACGTATCGGCGGTATATTTCATAGCCGCCGCTGACATGGCCAATGGCCCGGGTGAGCCGGTCGATTTCGCGCCGGGTCTTCTCCCACTGCCGCCGGGCGACGACGAGATCGGCCAGGTATTGCTGGACGAGTAGTTCATTGTCGGTGGGGGCGTCGTCGCTGAGTAACTCCGCTATGTCGATGTTGAGAACAGAGGCCATGGCAACGGCCTCGTCGAGACGGACCGCCCGCAGTTTCTGTTCGATCCGGGTCACCGCCGACGGGTCGACGTTCGTCTCCAGCACTTCGGCCATGCGCCGGGCCAGTTCGGCCTGGCTGACCTGCGTGCGTTCACGCTCGGTGCGCAGGCGACGGACAAATATATCTGACGGCAGTGCTTCCATGGATCCTCATTCAGTGACGTGATCGCGCGCAGGTGTACGCGGGTGTGCTGTAACAGCACGTTACCTGCTCTGGACTGCTGAAACCACATGGACACAACTTGGGTGGTTCTCCTCGTATTTGAGCACGGTTCAGCGCCCCAGGATCGACCCCGGTGTCGTCGCTGCTGCGTTTGTTGCCTATGGCGCAGACGGCCGGACAAACTACTGACTCACTAAATGATCTATACAATGCTGTCTATATATAGCTTTGCATTTCTTGATGTATGCGTGCTCGAATGCATATCGTAAATAAGCTCTATAGATGCAAGGAAAGAGGGCCGACATGATAGATCTGGATCGCCTGCTGCGTGAGCCCGCAGTGGCCCGGATCACGGGGTTCAGCGTACACACGCTGAGGCAGTGGCGATCTCTCAATTATCACGACAAAGGCCCGCCCTGGGTGAAGATCGGCGCTTCAGTGGTGTATCGCGAGTCCGACGTCCGTGCGTGGATGAGCGCGTTGGAGGCGAACTCTGCCTCAGTGCGACATGACCGGACCGGAACGTGAATAACTGGATGAATCGACAGATTAGCGTATAGACTCTCTATAGATTATTCGAGTGATAAACGAGATACGCTAATAGATACCACATTACATACGCCGCATATATGGCCAGCAATGAGGGAGAGAGACCATGATTGAAATCTATGAGCCGATGACGGCCGCGCTCGGGCAGGCGCAGGTGTCCGTGCCGCAGGCATGGGATAACCCGTCGGCCGCCTGGGATGTCAAAAGCCTGTTGACGAACGCGAAGACGTGGGTTCAGACGGCCGGCGGCATGCTGTTGATGCTGCTCGGGGCGGCGGCGCTGGTCTGGGGCGGCGTCAAGCTGTTCAAAAAGCTCACCGCCAGTAAGCAGAAAGGCCAGGAGACCGAATGGTGGGAGATCATCGCGCTGATCATCGTCGGCGGTGCCATGGCCACCGGAGGCTGGCAGCTGATCAGCATGATCGGTTCCGGCGGGCAGGAGACGATCCAGGACCTGGGCACCGGCACAGTCATCGTCGGCCAATTGCTGCTGGATGGTTTAACGGGGCCGTCGTGAGTTGAGAGGCACTATCCATAGCGTCGGCAGGCGCACGGGCCGGACCGGTTCGGGGTCATGGACTTCGTGTCGACCCGGCCCTTCGCTGTGGCCGCCGCGGCAGCGATGACACAGACGATGACGGGCATAGGACACAGACATGGGAATCAAGGACAAGGCACTTGCTGTTGGCAAAACGTTCAGGCTGACCTCGCACCACGCGATCGAGAGGTTCGGGGTTTTCTTCGGAGCGTTGGTGCTGGGCGGTGCCCTGGTGTTGTCGATGTCGGGGGCCTCGGCCTTTATGGCCGGCCGCGACACGCTTCGGGACACCGCGCTGTGGACGCCGGATTTCACCACCTCGAAGACGGACTTGTCCGGCGAGGTCGACGGGGTCTACACCAACGCCGCCGGCAACCAGGCGCTGGTGATGATGCACTTCGACGACGGCGCACAGATTTCCTACAACGCCGCCGACTACCAGGCATTCCTGCTGGGCTCCGATGAAAGACTCGACAGCGAAAAGCTTGACACTGCCGGTATCGAAGGGTCCTTCCACGTCTTCGGCTCCACCGGCTACGTGGCGGTGTTGCTCACCGCCGACGAGCCGTTCAAGCAGCAGGTGCTCAACCTGACCGTGCGCGCCAACGCCGAGTTGTCGCTGAAACAGCAGCAAGCCGACGGCCAGGACGCACAAGAACTGGCCTCGGATGAGACTTTCGCCAAATACGACCAGTGGCGGGTGTTCATCAACCCCGGCGCAACAGGTGCGAAAGAGCTTTCAGCGTTGAACGGCGACGACTTCAAACCGGCGCAGGTCTATTACCAGATCGTGCTCAAACCAGAAGAACAGCAGGCCCGTCAAGAACTGAACTCGAAGTTGCTGGCGATGCGGACCAATCTGGCTCAGATCAAGGCCTACAGCAATGATCTTTTGACCACGCAGGTCGACGGGTTGTCCCTGCGTGCTCCGGAGGTTCCCGACAGCATCGCCGGCGATCAAATCACCGGCCAGTCCGCGGCCGAATCCAAGAACGGCCAGTCGACGCTGGCATTACAGACCGACACGGTGGTGGCCGGCGGCTTCGGCTTTAGCTGGCGCAATAACAATGTCTACGACGGATACCTGGATGAGCTGGTGCCCGAGGATCAAAGCTACGTTCGCCACTTGTCGCAGAAGACACAACAGAGCTCGACATCCGACGACACGTCCAGCGGGGTGGGCGGCATGGAGTGGATCCTCTCGGATGGCTCGAACCTGACCACGGACTATGGGGCCTCGGATGCGGCCATGCAGCCGCTGATCAACGTGATGAACAACCTGTCACAGGCCTATCAGGACTATTACTCCAACAAATCCCAGTATCAGTCCAGCCTCAAACTCGAACTGCTGCATCTGGACATGGAGCTGCGGGACGTTCAGGCGAACAGCTCCTCCAACTCCGGCGACGATTTTCTCGTCACCTTCGACTGAAGGCCGATGGCAGCGTCGGTATCGGCCCGAAATAGGACAGATCAACGATAAGACAGGAGGTGGCGGGGCCCATGGGCACGAATCAGCCACAGCCGCCCGGCGACTCTGACCAGCGGGGCAACTCTGATCAGTCCGAGCCTTCGAAGGCGGCGCGTCGTTCCGGATCGAAGCAGCAGCAACCGGCGGATCAGTCGAAGGATCAGGGCCGTACTGACAAGACACAGTCGTCATTGCCGCCAGGGCGGCCGGGACGGGCGGATCAGCCCGAACAGTCTTCGTCGAACCGGTCATCGCAGTTATCGCAACATACCGGAGCAGCCGGCACCGGCGAAGCCTCATCCGGGCCCCCGCAGAAGCCTGAGGCCGACTCGCCACAAGCGTCGAAGACAGGCACCGGGGTATCAGCGGCCGGCGGTGGTGGTGCTGATGATCAGGCCAGCCGGAAAAAGAAATACGCCGATGCGGCCGTTCGCGGCGGTGCCGAAGGCGCTGTACGCGGCGGTATGTACGGTGCCGCCGCCGGGGCCGGCAAGGAGGTTGGCACGCAGGCCGCTGTCGATGCCTCGGCTGCGGCCGCCAAGCGGGCAAGTGGCAAAGGCAAAAACCAGAGCCGGAGTAAAGTCCAGGGCGACCCGGGCCGGGATCAGAGTCAGAACGGTGACGACGAGGCCGCTTTGCTGGGGGCCGGCGGAACCAGCTTCGAGCGCGGCCACGCCGACAATGAACACACCGGCGGCTCAGGCGGCGGCCAGGGCTCAGGCGGCGGCCAGGGTTCAAGCGGTCGCGCCGGCACGAAAAAGTCTGCCGTCACCGGTGCGGCTGCGGCGGCCACTCCCCCGGTCACAATCATGGCCGGGCTCATCGTGTTCCTCAGCTGGCTCAAATCCATGTTTTTCGCCGCCGTGGCCAAGGCCGTCAGCCTGCTGCAGGCGCTGTGGACGCTGGCTCAAATGCTGGTCGCCCAGCTGGTCTCTTTTGTCACCAAACCGTTCATGGCGATGGCAGCCGGGGTGTCGAAAATGGCCGCCCTGGCCTTTGGCGGCGGCAGCTTTCTGGCCTCGACCCCGGTCGCCGCGGCCACGGTGGGCGTGGCCTCCGCGGCCAGTGCGACCGCCCTGGTCGGCGGCATGCTCGGCGTGGTCTCATTCGAGACTGAGGCGCGGACCGGGTCGCTCGACGAATCTTCCGCGGCCGGCTGCTACCGGGTCGGTGCCGACGGTGCCGATGTCACGACAGTGTCGGATTCCTCCCCGGTGCCCGACCAGGCCGAAGAGAACGCCAAGGCGGTCTATTCGGTGCTCAAGAGCTGGGGCATGCCCGAAGAGAACATTGCGGGCATTTTGGGCAACTGGTCCCGGGAATCGGGGATCGATCCGACTTCGGTCGAGGGCATCTTCGACGAGCCCTACACGATCGGCCCGCGCAAGCAGGCCGCGTGGGATTCGGGGTTCTCCCATATGGGTTACGTCGAGCACTCGGGGATCGGGCTGGGTCAGTGGACCGGCGCACGCAACCGGCTGCTGATCGACTACGCCCAGGAAAAGGGTGCCCACTGGTACGACCTGGGCCTGCAGCTGCGCTTCATGGCCGACAAGGAGGGTGACAACGCCTCGGACGTGGCCATCTTCCAGTCCATGATCAAACACTCGCAGGGATCGCCGGCCGAGGCCGCCATCTATTTCCACGAACAGTGGGAGCGTTCAGCCGACGGTGCCGCCGGTATGGCCGCCCGCGTGGCCAAAGCTGAGATGTGGTACGCCAAGATGAGCGGCTGGGAGGTCAACGAGGGCCTGGTCGAACAGGTCGTCGGCGACTTCGTCAGCGGCGTCAGTGAGGTCACGGACGCGCTGTTCACCACCAGTTCCTGCACCGGCGGCGAAGACGGCACCAGCGCCACGATCGCCCTCAATGACGGCGGGATGTCCAAAGAGCAGGCCCAGGCGCTGATCGATCTCTACATCAAAGAAGGCGACGCGTTCTTGACGAGGAAGTATCACGGCGGCGGGCCCGGCCAGTGCAACGGCAGCTATGTGCAGAACTGCGTGAGCTTTTCGACGTACTTCATGAACAAATACACCACGTTTGACCGGTATGCACCGGGCAACGGTGTGAACACGGCCGATTCGATTGCGTCCATGACCGGCCGCAAGACCACGGGCACACCGGCCCCGTATTCGGTGTTCTCGCACGGCAACTTCAGTGCCGCCGGCCACACCGGCGTGGTGCTGGGGGTCAATGAGGACGGCAGCATCCTGATCGGCGAAGCCTCGTATTGCGAGTTCCCCGGCCGGATCCGCACGGTGCCCAAAGAGACCTGGAAGCAGGGCAACTGGGAGTTCGTCGACGTCTCCGATCTGCTCAAAGACAAGGAGGCGATGACCACATGAGCACCGAGACGACGACCGACGATGATGAACACACCGATGAAGATTCAGGAGACGATTCGACGCCGGCGCGCCCCAAGCGCCCCAAGGTCACCGGTGGCCAGCTGGAGGCCGGATTCGACCAGTGGGTCGCGGCCCGCCGGACCCGGTTCAACGAACGCACACCACAAGAGACCCGCCGCACGGGGTGCCTCGTCGTAGTGGTTGTGCTTGGGTTGGCACTGGTGTCGCTGGCTGTGCTCAGTGGTGTGGCCACCTCCTCCTTCGAAACGGCCAGGGCGCAAAACGCCGCCCGCATCGACGAGTTGAAGACGCAGATCACCGAGACGGCCCACAGCGCCAGTGAGGCGATGGACGCCGCATCACTGGCGGCGCTGAACACCGCAGCGGCCTCCGCCGCGGCGAAAGTCGCCGCCGAACAACAGAAGTTCGCGGTGCTGTACACGGCCATGAACGATGAGCTTTCGACCGCCTCCGGCGACGGCACCCCGTCCGCGGCCCTCGAAGCCATCGTCGAGCACCGCAAGGACCTGGAGAAATACTGGAACCCGGACTCGTTTGTCGCCGGCGACAATGCCGATGAGTTTGTCACCGGCGGGTATTACGAGGCCGACAAGATCGATCCCCGCTTCCCCTGGTACATCCGCTATGACAACCAGGTCGCCGCCGACCCTGACAGCTACACCTGGCGGGTCGAATCGGTGATGCCGCACTTGGATACACCGGCGGCAGCCAGTGTGGTCTGGACGTGCCGGGATCAGCAGGGCCGGGTGCTGGCCTGGGCCAGCGCCGTCTACAGCGGCGAGTCGGCCGTCTTCAGCGATCTCGAACTGGTCGTGACCGCCGCAGGCGGCCGGCACACGAGAACCGATGATTCTTCGCCTGCGGTCGATGTTCCGGAGCTGAAAGGGGGCGGACAATGACCGGCGGTGTATTCCGGGGCAGGAACCTGGCGGTGCTGGTGCTGGTGGTGCTGTTGTTGGCCGCCGGCCTGCTGGCCTTCTCCGAACGGGCCAGTCAGGTTCAAGCACTGGCGGCACAGCAACAGAAGATTGATCAACTCAGCAGTGAGCTCAAGCATCAGCAACAGCGCAACGCCGAAGCCGCTGAGCAGAACGCCTTCAAGGCCCTGGGCATCACTGCCTCGAGGCTCGACGAAGACGCCGAAGTGATCAACTCGCTGTTGTCGATGGCCTTCACCTGGGATTCAGGCCTCGAATATGCGCAGGCGCGCCAGTCGCTGATCGAGCGTTTTAATCTCAATGCAGACGGCGAATTCCTGAGTGACTTTATGCCGCCTGCGAAGTTCAACCAGGACGCCGAGGGCAAGCGGTATTACTATATCGACGCCGCCGGTCTCAATTCAGCCGTCGGTGAGGATGTCGATATTGAGCTGGTGAAGGTGCGCGCCACCGAGTACCGGTATGCGGTCCTGGCCGACATTGAAGTCAGCTCTGACGCTCCGGTGAAAGTCGACGCCCAAGGCGAGAAACAACCTGTGCCGACGGCGACGCGCCGGCTGCTGCTCTACGTGACGGTCAACGGTGGCGGAGAAGTATCGGATCTGTCCGGTGTGCCGGCCTCGGGTACCACCCGCACCTCGGGATGATTCACATGTATCGAATCCTTTATCAGATCAATGATTTGATATGATTACATTGATATTCGAGTGAACTGATTGATTGAATCCCGGATGATGCCGTCAAAGAGAACATTGGAAAGAAGGCCAGGCGACCATGACACGTACGAATAGAGCCGAGAAGACGTCAACGCCGCCAGGGCGCTGGAAGTTGATGTTGGGCAGTCTCAAGACCGGTTTACCGGTGGCGGTCCGGGGTGGATTGATCCGGCTGACCACTTTGATTGTTGATTACCTGTTGGTGGTCGTGACCGCGTTCTTGATCATTCCCACGCTCGGGGCCTGGAGCCATGAGGCGTCCGGGGCGGCATCAGGATCGATCACCATCGGCGGCACGATTGCCCTGTGGATCGTGCCTTTTGTTTTTGTCGTGGTGATGATCACTGTTGCCGAAATTGCCCTGATGCGATGGCTGTGGCGGGCCGGCGGCCGGATCGAAAAGATGAAGCGCGTTCGCCTCGGCGACTTCGATGTCGAGGCACTGATACGACAGAGCCGGACCAACATGAGAACCGTTGGCACTGCCCCATTCGGTCAGGCCACCAAAAAGAAGAAACTGACCACGCAGGGGAGTAAAGCATGAAAATCGCAGGACTGACCATGAACAATGTGTGGGCCCACCGGGTACTGGCCGAACAAGGCGTTGAAACCGCCCGCACGGAACAGGACGAGGCAGGGATCTCGGTGCTGGTGGACTCATTGTCTTTGGCCCATCACGGTCCCGAGACCAACTACCGGCCGTATCTGCACTTATCGGGTGAGCTCAGTTCGATCCGACCGGTTGAAACACTGCCCTACGGGGTTCGGGAGGTTGATTTTCCCACCGGCGGCGGCGACCGAATCGACGCTTTCTACGAGTTTGACGATCTGCAGCTGGGGCAGCTGGCCCACAAAGGCTATTTTTCCAGCGACTTCGCCGTGCCGGAGCAGATCACCGGTATCGAGTGGGAATTATCGACCACCATGGACACCCTGGTGCTGGCACCACAGGACCAACAGCGCGAAGACGGTGTCGCGGATGTACCGGTCGTGTTCGTCAATGTCCATGACGCGGCCGATCTGGTGATCGATCTCGAATCCTGTGGCTACGATCCGGTCGAATACTTCGCCGACTACTCCAAGGACCACACTGCAGAGTTCGGCGGGCACGTCGATGATCGCATTCTGCGCTCCCGCTCCGATGAGATCCGGCCGTTGTTCGCCGAGGAGACATTCGATGAGGTTCGTTCGCCGGCAGCGGCGGATTCGCCGGCGGAGGGTGCACCGGTTCCGGCCGGTCATGACGAGGTCAAGGCCCGACTGCTCGAGGTCGAATCCGAACTGGAGGCCGAAGACGAGAGCAGACGCGCTGAGCGTGAGCGCACCGCAGGCACAGTGGAGAACCTATATCAGCGGCTGGTGGCCGGTTCACTGATTGAGACCGATGAACAGGCTGTTGGCCAGCAGATGCCTGCTTCGGATGTAAACCAGGATCCGGCGGACCAGCAGAACGATCTGGACCTGGCCGATGACGAGACAGCCGGGCCGGTCATGGCACCCGATCGTCGGCCAAAGACTCAGCAGCCGGAGGATATCCGGCGCGCGGCCGAATTAGAGGAGACCAAGCGTCGGGTGGCCGAACGTGCGGCCGAACTCGAGAACGAGGACGAGACCGAAGCCGATCATCACCTGTAGGTCAGGCCGCCCAGGCGTGATCTATTGTCCGTGGCTGCTGTCGAAAGAGGAAGGGCCGTCGTGGGGCTCAAACAAGACATCGTGCTGGTCAACGAATACTCGGTGCCGACCCCTGGCGGCGGCGGTTCCCGCGGCGGCACGCCGGGCAACTATATTCAGCAGTACATGGCCCGTGATCAGGCCGTGGAATCTCTGGCCCCGATCCAGCGCCTGCGGACGGACAACTTCATCCTGCGCTACATGGCCCGCACGGACGCGGTCGAGCGCGCGCCAAGCACTGCCAACAGTGCCAAGCGCGAGATGCGCCAGGCCCAGGGCGAGGGCGGGCTGGCGTTCGGCTATGGTTCGGTCTCACTGTCCGATGAGCAGCTGAAAGCGGCCTCGGCCGACATGCAGCACTTGTTCGACGTCGGTAAGACGGTGATGAAGACGGTGCTGTCGTTCGACGAGGATTATTTGAAGCGCCACAGGATCATCGACCGGGATTTCCACTGCAGCCAGCCCGGTGACTATCGCGGCCATGTTGATCAGATGAAGCTGCGTATGGCGGTGATGCGCGGTATGGATCGGATGGCCGCCGGCAGTGGCGGGTTCGACGACCTGCGCTATACCGCCACCATCCAGGTCGACACCGAACACCTTCACGCACATATCGCCGCCGTCGACGCCGGAGAAGGTCAGCTGGCCAAAGACGGCACCCAGCGCGGCAAGCTGACCGACCGGCACAAGTCGCGGCTGCGCCGCGGGGTCGATGCCTGGCTGGATGAGAAACAGACGGTGGCCCACTTATCCAGCGCCGTCGGGTACGAACGACGCAACGTCACCACCTTCATCAAACGGTGGGCGCACGAGAAAATGCGTGACGAGTCACTGCCGCAGTTCATGCTCGCGTGCCTGCCCGAGGATCGGAGCCTGTGGCGAGCCGGGACCAATGACCACCGGATGCGCAAAGCCAATGAGCTGGCCACCGAACTGGTCACCGAACAGCTCGAGCGCAGCGACTCACCCATGCCGGCGGCCATGGAAAAAATCGTCGACTATGCCAACCAGCGCCGCGAGGCCGAAGACCTGAGCACCGAACAGTGGCAGAGCCTCGTTGACACCGGCCGCGGCCGGATTGTCGAGCGCGGAATCAACGGCGTCTACCGGATGGTGGCCGCGCTGCCCGAAGATGAACTGACGATCCGCACACCGATGCTTGACGTAATGGGCATGGATTATGAGCAGATGGCCACGCTGGCCGCCGATCGCCACGATGCCGGCCTCGACGACCAGGGCGAGTCGGCCGATATGGTCTCATTCGGTTTTCGCCTGCGTAATTACGCCTCGCGCCTGGATCACCACAAGCGCAAGTCCGGTGTGTATCGCGATCTGACACGGCAATGGGAGAGGGCCGATGATGCCGGTGTCGCCGATGACGATTCGAGGCCGCTCTACGACTTCTACTGGCACGAACAGCAGTATCAGCTTCGACTGATGGCCAAATACCAGCATTTTCTGCCATTCATGGGCGAGGCCGGCCCCTGGTACGAGCAGCACCAGGAAGTCGCCGACTACGGCCAGCGGCTGCTGGCACTGAAGAGCCTGCGCCACGACGGTTCGCTGCAGCGGATGAAAGACCCCGATGAGGCCGAACGTTTGGGCCGCGAGATCTATGACCAGCCCGGCGGCCGGTTGCTCACCGAAGGCGATGCCGGCCGCAGCGTGCTGGACCACCGGATTTCGACAATGCGCTCGGGATATGACGAGCGGCTTGAGCAGCTGCGTACGGATCTGGCCGCCACCGGGCTGATATTGAGGCCGGCACAAGCCTCAGCGGCGGCTGTCGATACTGCCGGGCCTGCAGCAGCGACCGGCACAGGCACCGATCCGGGTGCAGATACGGATTCCGTCGCTGATGATGGCCTCCAGGATCTGGTCATCGAAAAAGGTGCCGCCTACGACTTCAACGAAGTCAAGGCCCTGGACCTGCACCACCTTGGCTACGACTTCTTCAACGATGTCACCGTGGGCCCGTCCAGCCGGCAGGCCTTTGTGGCCGAAGCGAACCAGCGCCACGAGTTACTGCTCGGTGCCATGGCCTATCTCGACGACTCGCACCAGAGTGAGGCCATCGTCGACCTGCCCGTCGACGATGTCGCGGCGATGACGAAGCTGACGGCCGTCTTGGATGACAATGCCGATGCACACGGGCGCAGCGTGCTGCCCAGCCGGTTCGCAGAACTGCGTGCGGCGCGTAGCGCCGAAGAGAAGGTGGACAGACAAGCTGCCTCATCATTGGATGCCGGTCTGGCCGTGTCCGTCCGCCAACAGGTGGATCAGGCCGCACTCGAGGCCCCTGATCTGTCGCAGTATCCCGATGCCGACACGGCCGGATCCGACCGAGGCGGGCAGCCGGGCGACATGTCGATGGGGACATAATTATCGGTCATAGATCATTCAGTAGATCATCGACTGGTTGCATCCGCATTTATACTGTATTAGTCTCTACAGTATTCGCCGGATAGGTTGCTAATGATCGGGCGATGGTCGTTGATCGAGACCGACTCATGTGTGAGTCGGAACAAATAAAGGAGTAAAGATCATGGCACAGCTCAAAGGAAAAGGCGCTTTCACCGGGGTCAATCTCGTGGCCAAGACGTTCGACAACAATGTGACCAAAGATGGCAAGACGCGCTTCTTGGACGTCCAGGTCGATCATCGTGACGAGCGGGGCAAGAGCGAGACGAACCTGCATCTGACGTCCAACCGCACTGTCGGTGACGACGGCCAGACGCGCTACAACAACGGTGCCCCCTATTCGGCGGGCCAATTCGACAAGATCGCCGAGGCGGCCGGCCCGAATGTGGAGCCGATCGCCAACGCCGATGGCGAAAAGATCGGACAGCTCTACGGGGTCAAAGCCAACGTGATGCCCTCGGCCAAGGGTAACGGTCTGGTGCTCAACTCCGAGTCACTGGGCGGGTCCGACTTCGACATTGATAGTCAGACCATGGATGGCCAGTTCTCATCCATGCGCGAAGCCCGTGATGCCAGGGCGACCGAGCAGCAGGCGACGGCAGAACCCGCCGCTGAGCAGACTGCCGGCGTTGAAGCTGAGACCGAGCGGGTCGCCGAGTCGGAAGAGCCGCAGCTCGGCTGAGGCGTCACAGCGGCGAGAATACACACCACAGGCCCCCGATGAGCTCCTGCTCGTCGGGGGCCTGTGGTGTGTAAAGGAAAGGACAGCGATCATGAAAAATGGCTCTTCACGTGAGGCACAGCTGAATTCGTCATCGCGCCAGCGGCAGTCCGGGGCTGAGCCGGCAGCGGATCCGTCACGGGCGAGAAAAAAGCTGCGCGCCCCCACGGCGGGCGAAGTCTCGGCGCTGGGCCGGATCGGCAGGGAGGCGATCAAAGGTGCCCGGCAAAGCGCTCGAATCGGCCGGCCGATCCCGCGGGTCGGGCCGGTGACCGGCGCTGGCGTCGGCGCTGTTCTTTCAGCCGGCCACAGCCTGCTCGACGAAGCCGATCAGTTCGGCGCGAAAGAGCCGGCCGGGATGGATGCGGGCCCGCCGGCGGAAACTCCGCATGCACAGGCTCCACCCGCGGCGGCGCGGGCACGGCCGAATAGATTGCCTCTGTTGGTGCCGGGCCCGGGTGAGCCGGGTTGGCCGTTCAACCCGGTCACCCGCACACAGGGCAGCCCTGCGGACACGGACCACACTGTGCCGCCGCCGGGGCTCACTGCACGGGCCACTGAACCGAAGCCCTCTGCCAGGTCCACCGCGCCCGTCTTTGACGAACAGCCGGCCGCTGACGATGAGCCCGAATTCGGATGATCTGCCGTCACGGCGGCCCACGTAGGTCGTCGACGCCATGTTGACAGACCCTTCCCCAATGGTTTGTCGGACGATATTTCTTTGTCTTTGATAGATCATTTACATGATAGAGTTTGACTGATCTTTCAATCTATTTGATACATGTCGAAAGGGTGTGCCTGCATGTTCGCTGATGTGCGGCTCAACGAGTCTTATGAGCTGTTGGGGCGGCTGTCGCAGCCGATGAAAATGGCGGAACGGGCCATCGTCGGCCGCGAGCACGAGAAGACGCAGCTGCTGGCCTCGATGAACCGCCCCGAACTATGCAACGCATTGATGCTGGCCCCCGCGGGCTCGGGCAAAACCAGTGTTGTCCAGGCCACGATGGCCTCGGACCCGAAGAGACTGTATCTCGAGGTCGATCCGGCCAGGATGATCTCCGAGGCGGGCAACGCCGAAAACATGGCCGCGATGCTCAAAGGCTTCTTCGACGAGGCCGAGCGTTTCGTCGCGGACGAGGGCCTGGAACTGGTGCTGTTCATCGATGAGTTCCACCAGATCATCCAGCTCTCCGACGCCGCGGTCGAGGCGATCAAGCCGGTGCTGGCCGCCTCCGGTGCCCGCGGTATCCGCGTCATTGCCGCGACGACCTACGACGAGTTCCATCTGCACATTTCAGCGAACCAGCCGTTGGTGGAGCGTCTGCAGCGGATCAACCTCTCACCGCCGGACGAAGAAACGACGGTGCAGATCCTGGAAGGCATGGCACAGCGTTACGACGTCGCCGACCAGTTCCTCGACGATCACATCTTCCGGTTGATCTACGAGTACACACAGCGGTATATGCCGGCCAACGCACAGCCGCGCAAGTCGATCCTGGTACTCGACTCGATGGTCGGCTGGCACCGGCACACCAAACGCGCCATCGACAAGGACCTGCTCGCGGACGTGCTCATGGAGTCGCTGAACGTCAACGTCGCCTTCCGTGTCGACGGCACCAAGATCAAGCGGCAGCTGGACTCGAAGGTGCTCAGCCAGGATCTGGCCACCAGCGTGCTGGCCCGCCGCCTGCAGCTGTGCGTGGCCGACCTCAACGACAAGACGCGGCCGCAGGCAAGCCTGCTGTTCGCCGGATCGACCGGTGTGGGCAAATCGGAGACCGCCAAGCAGCTGGCGAAGCTCTTGTTCGGCGACGACCAGCGGCATTTGATCCGCATGGACATGACTGAATATGCAACTGAAGACTCGCTGGCGGCGTTCCGCTCGGAGCTGACCAAGCGGGTGTGGGACTTATCCCATGCCGTACTGCTGTTCGACGAGGTGGAGAAAGCACATTCGATGGTCACCAGGGTGCTGCTCCAGGTCCTCGACGACGGTCGGCTCTCCGACGACAACAACCGCGAGGTCTCTTTCCTCAACACCTACATTGTGTTGACGACCAACGCCGGCTCCGAGATCTTCTCGACCATCGCCCAATACGAACCCGACGACACCGGTTCGGGCAAGCAGCTGTTGCACTATGAGAAGCTCATCCGCCGGTCGATCTCCTCGACCTCCGGCGACAACCGGTTTCCGCCGGAACTGCTGGGACGTATTGATTCAATCGTGCCGTTCCAGCCGTTGTCGCTGCCCACGCAGCAGAAGATCATCAAGACCAAGCTGCGCGGGTTGGTCCAGGAGGTGCTGGTCAAGCACAACGTGGCCGTGACGATCGACGAGAGGGTCCTGCAGTACCTCATCGACGACAGGTCCGACAGCGACTCCGATGCCGGCGGTGCCCGTGCGGCGGTGGCGAAAATGACCGATGAAGTGACCACAGCCGTGGCACTGTTCGTCAACGAGCATCCAGTCGAGCGCCGGATTCGCATCGACGTCGAAGGAGAGCTGGTCAGCGACCATAAGTCCCTGCTGACCTCGGACGCCCACGTGGTCGTCAGCGCAATGAGATAAGCGGGTGTTTTGATCATATATGATCGTTTCAATGATCCAGTACTGATAATTTAGAAACGTTGCAGACTTGCATTCATTAATAGTATTCTCGTATATGAGACTAATGGCGGTATTGATCGAAGGGATCCACAGACATGAGCATTCTGCCAGCCACGAAAGACAGCCAAAAGAAGGAACGAAAGAAGAAGCCGGATGAGCTGCTGGCGTCCGTGGTCCGTGAAACCGCCACTGCCGCGGCAGTCGAATTGCTGCGCACCAACGAGCCGTTCATCTTCCCCGGCGGAACGGGCTGGGTGATCCTGACGCTTGAAGCCGACGCGATCGGCGGATTGAGCAAGCGTCATAACCGCGATGAGGCCAAAGGCTCCATTATCGGGCTGATCGAATCCGATCAGATTCAGACCGTGGCCACCACTGACATGCTGGCGGGCGAGACCTTCGGCATCATCCCCACTGAGGACACGCTGTCGCGGATGGAGGAATATCGCCTGCTGACTGAAGCTGAATACTCCTGGGCCGTGCTCTGGCAAGATGGCAGCCGGCAACTGGATTACACCATCGTCGCCGCCGCGGATTTCGCCCAGGCTCTGCGGGTTTGTGCCGGCACTGAGGATCTTAAGACTGCTGTCGGGGATGCAGCCTGGGCCGAACACAGCGGCGAGGCGGGGCAGGCGGGTCCAGCAGGCGATGGACAGCGGCAGACCGAACCGATTGCCGCCGCCGGGGCGGATCAGTCCGTCGACGACGGTGATCCACTGTTTGATGACGAGCCTGAAACCGACACCGGCGCAGTTGATTCCGATGATGGTGAAGTTCAGCCGGTCTTCTCGGATGTTGTCGACGAAGATGCCGGGGTTGCAGCGGAGGCGGCAGGCGCGGACAGCGTGGATGCGGCGGCGTTCGATGAACCATCGGTCGATGACGGCCCCGGAGCCGAAGAGGTTCCATTTGATGAAGATCCGTACGTTCACGACGACGGGTATGACGATGATGAAGATGAGGATGAAGACGAAGAAGAGTTAGACGATGAGGTTCTGGTGGCGGACCAGGATCAGATCCGTGAGCAGATCGCCCGCCGGTTCCTCAGCGATGACCTCGATCTCGACATCCGGCTCGACGAGTTCAACACCGTATTCAATATCGGCATACCGGTGGTCCGGATTGCCACGCCCGCCGGTGCCAGCCAATGGCTCGGTGACCAGATCGGGCAGCTGACCCGGCAGGCCAACGCCTCATTGGAGCAGCTGCATGATCAGGGCGAGTCGACTCTGCGCACCGAATACATCAAACTCATGGCCTTACATGTTGAGCAGGTCACCCGTGAAGTGGCCACCGATCGTGAAGGCAGCCGGTACAAGGCTCTCAACGATCGTGCCGAAGCCGATCATAAGCAGCGGCTGGCCACAAAAGACGAGGATGTCCGCACCCGGCATAAAGAAATTCTCGAGGAGTTCAACACCACGGCGGCGGCGGTCGGCCAGCAGGCGGCGGCGCAGGCGGAGATGCAGTATAAGGAGCGCAACAAGGCGCGCGTGGCGCGTGAGCAGGTCGAGGCCGTCTCCGAGATCGAGGCGCTGGCCGAAAACACGTATTCGCACACCCGACAGGAGATTCTGCGGGTGCGGCGCAAGGATGCGGCTTCGAAGATGCAGGTCGGCCAGACGCGCATTATGGAACTGCTTGAAGACCAGCACAAAGCCAACCTGGATGCCGAGCGCGAGCTCATGGACTCCTGGACGGCCCAAATCGAGCGCGTGATCGACGACCACCGAAAAGACGACATCAGCCGCGCCGAGACGCTGGCCGAAGATCAGGCGCGCACAGACCAGGTGAATGCTCTCAAGACGTCCCACCAGCAGGCCCTGGAGGACGTGAAGGCGGACCAGACACAGCGGCAACAGCACATGGATGATGAGCTCGAGCGTGTGCGTCACCGTGCCGCCGAGCAGATGGCCGAACGTGACGAGGCGTGGCAACACAGTCTCAACCTGGAGAAAGAGAAGGCGGACTCACAGGCCAGGCGTGTCGATGATCTGCTGGCCCAGCTCGAGAATATGGGGACCTCGTTCAAGGCCCAATATGAGACTCAGGTCAATGACCTCACAGACGAGAAGCGCTCGATGGCCGAAGCACTGGAGCAGTCAGATGTGATTCATTCACGGTCGAACTGGATGATGAGCCTGCTGTTGGTCTGCCTGGGGCTGGTCATGCTCGGTGCCGGCTTCATCCTCGGGGCGATTCTCTGATCGTCACTACGACATGGACGAGAGACGTCGAACAGAACATGAGGTCAACAGTGCGCGCGTCGTCGTCATAGCAGGCGGGGCACGCACTGTTGACGTTTTTAGATACAAGACAGACACAGGAGCGTAACTCATGGCCGGTAGCAAACGGAAGGCGCGTGCACCGAAGGCCGACAGCTGGGACAAGATCTCGGCCAGAGACCCGGAACAGACACTCGGACACCGGGACGTGCACAGTTCTCAGCAGCTGGATCGAAGCAAGCGCGAGCGACTGCGTTCGCCCACGCCCGGCCGGGTCGGGGCCGCTGTCGCGGGCGTATTCGTCACGGTCGCCGCCTGGGTGCTGTACTCACTGATCGCGATGGCCCTGGTCGCGGCGGGCTCGATCATCGACGGTTTCGGCAGCGGCGCTAGCGGCGGCAGCGGTGGCGGCGACGTGGGTCCGTACTACGCCAAGACGATGCAGACGGTCACCGGCGGCGATGTGGCCCCATGCTTCCGCCAGCTCAGTGACCAGGGCCTGCCCGCCAGCGACTGCTATCCCACAGCGGAGGCGGTGCCGGTGCCCGGCTGGTACACCGCGGCGAAACAACAAGCACAGGCTGGCCCTGCCTCTGATGCCGTCGCGGCGTCGCCGACAGATCTGTCGACGATGACAGTGGGCCCGTATCTGGGTGCCGTCTCCGGGTTCAAGCTGTTTCTGTCCCTGGGCCTGGGGCTGTTGGTGGCCACGATCACGGGCGCATGGTCGGGCAAGCGGGTCAAGAAAGCCAACCTGGCCAATGACACCGCCGACATCAACCAGCACGAGAATGATCAGCATATTGCCCTGCCCGAAGAAATCCAGCGCAAGTTCGACTGGTTTCCCGACGCCGGCGCGCATTCGAGCGTGCAGGCCTCGTCAATGATCAGCCATGCGATGCTGGCGAAGAAAGGGCTGAAAAAGATCGATGTCGCCCGTCGCGCCGAGGCCGACACGTTCGATGACAACGGCAATGTTCTCTATTACGCCGGCGAGGCCCTGGACGACGAAGACGGCAAGCTGATCACTGACCGGAAACCGATCATTGACGAAGAATTCGGCGAGGCTCTGTTTACCGCGTCGGAACTGCCCGATGACAAGGACCTGCGCAAGAGATACGACACCACGGCCATTCCATATAACGCCGATGGTCGCGACCGGGACAGGCTCGGCACGTATAAAAGGGTCAATGACCTGATCAACGATGACTGGGATTTTCCCGATTATGAGGTCCAGCGTCCGGCCGGTGCCTACGTCGTCGACACCGCGCCGGTGAACACGATGGTGCTGGCCATCACCCGCGCGGGTAAAGGCCAGGGCTACATCGAACCCATGCTGGACATGTGGAGCCGTGAGATCAACCCGTCGAACATGGTCATCAATGACCCCAAGGGCGAACTGCTGGTGAAAAATTACATTCCGTTCGTCACTCGCGGGTATGAGCCGGTGCAGTTCAATCTTATTAACTCGATGAAGACCGATATTTACAACCCCCTGGGCATGGCCGCCGACGCGGCACGCGAAGGCGATTCGACCAAATGCGCGCTGTATGTGGAAAACATCGCCGATGTCTTCTTCCCGGTCGACGGCAGTGAGGATCCGGTCTGGCCCAACGCGGCCAATAATGCTTTCAAGCGTGCCGCATACGGCCTGATCGACTTTTATCTGGAAGAAGAGCGAGAGCTGCGCGAGCAGGCCGCGAGGACCGGGATGGACCTGGAGACGCTCGAGGGCAACCTCGATGACATGTGGGGCCAGGTCACCCTCTACAACTGCTATCAATTGTTCGTGCAGCTAACCTCGAAGAAGCTGAAGAATCCCGAGGCCGAGCTGGACAAGCGCGCCAAGGCCGGTGAATTCGACGATGACCAGGAAGGGCTGGAGATCGAAAGGGCTGCCGCGGCGAAGCAGGCGTTTTTGTGGGAAGGCCAGCCTGAGCAGGACATGCTCACTCTCTACTTCAATGCCACCGACGCGCTGCCGACCAACACCATGCGTACGCTGATCGGCAACGCGAACAATGCCCTGCGGGCCATGGCTTCAGCGGAGAAAATGTTGGCGTCGGTCTATGGCATCGCCATTACTGCAATGAGCTTTTTCACCGACCCGACCATTTCAACGTTGACCAGTGGCAAGCCAAGCCAGAACACGGATCTGGGCGGATTGTCGTTTCCGCGCCGGCTGGGCGTGCGGTTTTCAATCAACTTCCTCAAGCGCAACCGGCTGATCGGCCAGCAGGCCGTATGGTCGGCCTACGGGGATTCGATGTTCACTGAGCCCCTCGGCGAAGACTTCGATCATTCCGACATCGTCTCCCGCGAAGGCTGGGCCAGATATTACTTCAAGGGCAAATTTCCCGGCGAGCAGGCCTGGCTTAAGCTCGAACTGGTGAACCCGCAGTCGAAGATGCTGATGCGCACGTTCTATTTCCACTTCAAGAAGAACTACCAGGTCTCGCTGGGCGGCCGTCATTATGTGATCGAGCCGGTCACGGGACAGAAGATTGTCAAAAACGGGGTGCTGCGTGAACTCAAGGCTGTCCGTGCTGATGATCAGGCTGACGGCCAAGCCGATGGTGCAATCACTTCATACAGGCCGGCAGATACGACGTATCCGCAGGATCGCCTTGATCTGTCCCAATCGGGTGTTCCGGAGAAAGTCACCGGTGATGCCAGGGCCATCACCCAATTGATGGTCCGATACAGTGAAGCGCCCAAGGCGGTATTTCTGGTCACTCCCCCGCACCTGATGAAATACGCCAAACTCGTACTGATTCTGGTCAAGCAGCTGGTGGACCTGAACTTCGACAAGTCGTACATGACCAAGTCCAACCAGAAGCCGTTGTATAAGACACGGTTCATGCTTGATGAACTGGGCAACCTGCAGTCGGACGGACATGGCATTGCGAATTTTGAAACAATGCTTTCTGTCGGTTTGGGTCAGGAACAGCAATTCACGCTCATTCTCCAGACGTTGCAACAATTAAGGAACGTTTACGGGGAAGACACGGATAGGATCGTACAGGGCAATGTCTCGAATATCATCTATCTGAAGTCGACCGACGATTCGATGATCGAGACGCTGGAGAAGATGTCGGGTACGACTCATGTTTCACACATCAACTCCAAGCAGATCAGCCAGGACCTGGACAAGGTCGTTGGCGGCACGGCCGAGGGTCATGTTTCATACACGATGAGCACGGAGAAGGAGCCGGTCATCAGTTATAACGACATGGCCTTCATTCCGCCGCGCAACTCGATCGTCTTCCGCGCCGGCGATGCGCCGGTGTGGAACCGCAATGAAACGGTGATGCCGATGAGCTGGCGGCTGCTCAAAAATACTATTAAGCATCCCGGACATGAGTATTCGCTGCAGACGATCCCGACGCTGTCGTCGGCGCTGGACTTCGATGTGCGCAAGAATCAGCCCGATTTCAGCAAGATGCTTGATAAGCGCATGCGCCAGGCAATCCATGCACCGGATGCGAAGCATACGTATCAGGAGAGTTATGGATACCAGGATGTCGATATTGCCCGACTGGACCCGGACCTCTATTCCGACGAGGTCATGGAGCTGGTGCAGATGAAAGTCAACTCGGAACAAAACGGAGACCCGCACGCACCGGCGGAAATGGATGTCGACGGCGGGGCCTCAATGATCTTCGATGAGGACCAGGTGGTCGAGAATATCGAGGCCCAGGCTCAGGCCGAGACACGAGGGGCGACGGCGGCACAGCGGGCCCGGCTCGTGTATGCCGACTCCACGATCAGCCAGGACATGCTGGTCCAGCCCGACGGCACGGCGAAGGTGAAGAATCTGGACGGGCCGATTGCCGAGGCGTACAAGTCGGTGATGCGGGACATGCACCAGGACCGGGAGCATTTCTCGGTCGGCGGCGACGACGAACTGCGCAGCGCCGACGGGACGCGTACCTATATCACGCCGGTGCGAACTGCCGCTTATGTCGATGCCGCACGCAAGCTCAATGATTCGGCCGCGGATGAAAATTCACGGATATATGCGGACGAAGAGATCACCGCCAATGACCTGCAGGCTGTGGGGACGATGAAGATCCACGCGGATTTCTACCTTTTTCTGGCCGCGCAGCCGAGCTGGGAGCCGCTGGCCGGCGGTGCCTTCGACCGGGCAATGGCTCTTGAGATGCATAACGCCTGAGGTCGGCTGGTTCGTCCGATGACAGATGCCGGCGGTGCCCTGATTTCGTCAGGGCACCGCCGGCATTCTTGCAGGTCATCGTGGATGATCGCCGGTCTTGGGTAATGGCGGTTGGCGGGTTTTGCCGGGAAGAATCTGTTGCCGTCGGCGGCTTCGCACTCATGTTTGAGATCCAATGATGATTATTAGACTCATCATTGCGAATAATCGGGTATACTCTATATAGAGTTATGTATCCGATCACTCCAACGGAGGCGATTAATCATGCAAAAGAGAAACGGTCTGCGCAAGTATTTTTATGAAGGTCTTTATTATGATGCGATCTCGCAGGCCAGGAGTCAGACCGGAATGGTGATCCCGATCTCGCAGGCAAAAGAGATTCGGGCCCGTGTTGATGAGCATCTGTCCACCATCGATGCGTCTTCACCAGGTTTGACCATGGCCAATCCGGACCTGCAGGTTTCACACCTGCTGACGGCGGTCGATGCCGCGATCGGTGAATCGGTGCCCGGCTATCAGCCGGTCTTTGCCAACGCCGACGGTGGTCACAGCCCGACGAATGAGAACTATCAGCGGCTGCAGGCGGCCTTCATGAGCCGGGTCGGCTTCGGGTCACGCCCCTCCCCCTCCCCCGCCTTGCCGATCAGTCCCTATGACCCCGACTGGTCCGAGCGGGCGACCATCAAAAATGCAGGCACGGCATTGAGCTATGTGCCCGACGAGACGATCGAACGTGCCGTCGGCGGGCAGACCGGCCGGCTGTCCTCGCCCGAATGCGGTCCGATGATGGTGTGGAAGCTCGATGGTGATGGCAAGGCCGTTGAGTCCGGCCGGGCGATGAGCGACGAGGACGCCTCGGGCCTGACTGCACTGATGGACAAGATGAGCGCGGCAGAGTATGACCAGGTGCGCAACTGGGTCATTGACGGCGGCCGGGATCCGCGCACCGGCCGGATCGACCGTAACCGGTTCATGTCGCCGGCGGCGTTGGGCCGGTCTGTGGCGATCCTCGAAGAACTACAGAGCCAGGGTCTGGACTACGAGGTGCTCAAGGATCAGAACCCCGGTCAGATCAAAGCCCGCGTCTCCGGCACCGGTATGAACGTGCGCCTGACCGAGACCCGCGATCACGAAGACTATGCCGGTGCCCGGATTTATGACAACGGTATGGTGATGCGCTATTCGACCAACCACAAGATCGGCGGCGGTAAGTACGCCACACATACGCCGAGCCCCGCCGAGGCCGTCGATCTGCTTCGTTTCTGTCAGGGCCGGCCGCTGCAGCGCAAGGATCAACCCGGCGTTGCCGTCGGTGCCACGGGCAGCACCCACACGGAAATGGCACGTCGCGGCCGCGACGGGCCCCTGGAGCCGTCCGAGATTGAGGACAGCTATCACGTCGGCAAGATTTCGATGTTCGCCATTGCTGATCACCGGGTCGCCGGCGAACAACCGCGCGATGGCTCAAAAGTCTTCATCCGCCGCAACGGCACCGACCGGTCTCTGCCCGAATACTTCGTCGACGCCGAACCGGCCGAAGCCTATCTGGCCGGAGCAGTGGACAGCGCCCGGGCGAACCTGTCGAACGCGCTCGACGTGGAAGGGCTGATCGCTGATTATGAACGCCAGAGGCCCGATATTGAATTCGACGGTGCCGAAACACTTGAGCCTGAATTCTCGGCCGACACCGAAGTTGCGGCGATCCAGCGCTCTTACTGGGACGTGCTGGCCGGAAACCGGGAGCAGCTGTTGCGCCCGGGTGCGACTGAAGAGATGTACCAGCAGCGCCTCGGCGCGATCGGCGAACTATCCGCCGAAGACGGTGTTGAACCGGACTTTGGCAACCTGATCTACGGCGGCAGCTCACCGGAGAAGGTAAGGGCCCACGCCGATGAAGTCCTCGACGAGGTTATCGGCACCATCGAGTGCGAATCGCGGGTTGACGCACACGGACAACTGGTCGAGCAGCGTTTCGATCCGATGCGGGTGGCCAAATATATGACCAGCTCATCGGGACAGTGGTCGAACCTGGACAATCTGGCATCGGCGTTGCGCCGGATCAACGTCGCCCCGTCCGAAATGATGGGCACCGGATTCCAGTCGGGGCGGTTCAAGGACCGACTGGTGCGCTTCAACGAGTCAGCATCCGTTCCCGTCAATGAACATGACAGTGACTTCATCCGCCGCGCCGGGCAGACGGTGGTCTCCAGCCTTCAGCGCAACGCCGTTGAAGAGGCCGACGTGCGTATTGACGACCAGAGCGTGATCAAGTGGCGCGGGCAGAAGATGCGCCGCGACGGCTCGGCTTCGACAGTCAGCGGCGAAATCGGCCAGATTTTCGACGTCGGTGACCACGGTGAGATCGTGACTGAATTCGCCGGCGGCGAGAATGCCCTGATCGTGCCCGGCTATGAGGCGCGAATCGCCGCCCAGGTTCCGGGTGAGACCGGGTCGGTCGAAGAGCGCACCCTGCTGCGCGGCTATGAACAGATGATGACTGAGCAGATCGAATATCAGGTCGCCTCCGACCTGGTTTCGGGCCGCAGCGAGGTCGGCGAAGGTGCCTCGCTGAACGGGGTGTATTCGAAGTTGTACGGCACTAAGCACCCGGTGGACTTCATTGAGCAGCATCGCGAATATGACGGACAGGGCGCTTTCGACTTCGACGAGCCTGCCGCGAACCGGTTTGCGCTCGACCCGTGGATTGCATCGACCCTGGCCACCGAAGCCAGGCGGGTGCGCTACTCCAACGACATCAAGGCCGGTTCAACCGTTTACGCAGAACATCGGGCCCAGTCGGGCCAGGCTGATCCGGCCGACGATAACCATTTCGATGCGTGGCGGCTCACCGGCGGCCGGAATATGGCGGTATTGACCGGCGTGGACGAGAACGGCATCGCCGCCCAGGCCGGCTATTTCGACCCGGTGATGACCGGGTCGGCGACCAATCAGGGCATCGTGCGCTACCTGACCACTGACGCGCAGGTCTCGACCGACGGCAGGATCAGTCCCGGCGACCCTGAGACCGTCACCGGTGCCCGCGCGCCGTTGATGACACGTCCTGAGCTCGAGACGATGCAGTTCGATCCGTTCGACCGTCAGCAGATGACGGCTTCGACGCTGATGCAGTCCTCGAAGGTGACGTCGCCCACCGGTACGGCGATGATGACGTTCGGCGGCTGGACCGCCGACGACCCGATCGTGATCAGCCGTGAATTCTCCGAGGGCAACCGGATTCACGGTGCCGGCGGCGGAATGCGCGACCTGGTCGCCGGCGATAAGCTCTCGGACCTGCACGGCAACAAGGGCGTTGTCTCCCTGGTCGTCGACCGGGACATGGAACCGGAACAAGCCCGCCGGCAGGATCTGGAGCAGGAGGTCGCCTGGTTCCGGGACAACCCGGACATGGACGTGGTGATGAGCCCGTTCTCATTGATCTCGCGACGCAACGCGGGATCGGCACGGGAGATGCTGGGCGGGGAGGTTTCTGATTTGCACGCACCCGGGGTCGATGCCGCTCAGTCCGGCACGCTGGGACAGATGCGGTTCATGGTCACCCATATGGCCGTCGACGAGAAGACGAAAATCTATGACGACGAGGATGTGTCGGCCGGCCGGGGGCGGAAAGCCTCCTCGCAGCTGGCCTGGGCGCTGCAGAGCCAGGACAGCCCGGCGATCATGGCCGAGTTCTATGGCCACAACAGCGGGGCCGAAGCGAATCTGCGTGAATTCATGCTCACCGTCGGTGTGGACATGGAAGCCGACGGAACCCTGCGGGTCGTCGGCCGCGACGAAGACCATACGGGACTGAGCCACGAGGGAATCGACGACCGGCCCGAGCGCCGGCTCTTCGCCATGCCCGACCTGGTGCATACCTCCAACGGGGGTCTGCACACCACGGCAATGCGCCGATCGTTCGGCGAACTGATCGGTGACAAAGGCGGCGATTTGGAGATCCCGTTCCCGCTGACCTACCCCACCGGTGAGCAGACTGAGCCGGTGACGGACTCATCATGGAAAATGCCGGTGCTCTCGTCGCACCTGCGCTCAGGCCAGGAGTTCGAGGACGGCACGACAGTGACCCACGACTACACGAACCGGTACCTGGATGTGCATATGCAGGCCTGCAAATACCGGTCGATGCAGAAGAAGCTCGATGGCGGATCATTGAGCCAGGACAAGCGCGAAGAATTGACCGACGGGATGGGCAAGGCGGCCGTCCAGGCCCAGCGCAAGTTCGAGTCGATCACCGGTGATCTTCAAAACCGGGTCTTCAGCCAGAAGAAGAACATTTTCAAGACCGGCCTGATGTCATCGAAGCTGGCCGACTCGGCCACGGCCGTATGGACTGCTGATCCGCGGCTGGACATCGACCAAGTGGCGCTGTCGCCGGTGATGGCCGGGCAGCTGGGTTTGGCCGAAGACGATCACGCCCTCATCTGGCGCGACCCGGTGCTGCGGGATGCGGGAATGCGTTATATGCGGGTGGCCGTGGACGAGCGACTGACCGGCGTGGCTATCAACCCGGTGATGGATCAATGCTTCGACGGCGACTTCGACGGTGACGCTGTGGCAGTGGTCAGACTGCACCACGAAGCCGCCAAGACCGAGGCAATGGACAAGCTCTCGGTGCCGGCGAATCTGCTGGACACCGGAGTCAAGAGCGAGGCCGGCACGCACCCGTTTGCCATGCAGATCTCACTGGACACTCAGGCCGCTCTGTCAAAGAGCAGTGAACTGCGCGACGAACTCGACAGCCTCAGCGGTGAGACGAACCTTGCTGTTATGGGTGCGGATTCGGAGCCCGACGACGTGACCAGGGCACGATACGAGGACATTACCGGGCAACTGTCCGATTTCTACCGCGATGCCCAGCGCAATGAGTTCGGATCAGCGTTGCGCTTCGACGACCAACAGGCGCACCTGGACAGCGTGGAGGCGGTCTGCGTCGACACCGGAGCGAAGGGCAACCAACGAAAGCTCGATGACTATGCCCGGTACCTGGGTGAAGATGGTCAGCCGGGGATGACCCGGGCTGACCAGGAAGCGTCAATGTTCGCCACGGCGATCAAGGCCCACGGCACCGGCCTGGGCGGCTCATACAGTCAGCGGGCCGTGCGTGCGCTGGGCAACAAGGATCTCAAGGCGGTGCTGGAAGTGACTTATCCAGTGACGCAGTCGATCCTGCAGTCCAAGCACAGTGCCAGTGAGGCGCGGCATAAGTATGACATGCTCCAGGGCCCCGGGCGGGACTTGTGGCGCGGGCGCAAGCTCGAGCACGACGGGCCCGGCAGTTGGAAGCCGGTCTTTGAAGACGGCGAACCGGTGGCGGCCACTGAACAGGAATGGACGGGCCAGTTCATTGATTTCTATGAGGCCCCTGATGGCTTCAACGTCTCAGTCAACCCCGAATACGTCGAACGGGTCGCGGCGGCGCTGACCGACCCAAAGACCGGCCGGGTGCGCAACCTCGAAGAAGACGTCTCGCTGCAGGGTTCGCTGATGGACCGCATGGCCTACGGCGGCGATTTCAGCGACCTGCTCACTGCCGCCGATAACCACGAGAATCTCTTCGACGGTGACAGGAATGAACAGTTCGCCTCCATCGCCACGGCCGCCGCCCGCACCGAAACCCGCACGCAGCTCGACCGGTTGGCTGAGCCCGGATTCGAACCCGCCGAACCGGTCATTGCTGATGCCGTGATCAAGCGTGACGTGATAGCCGGCGACCACGTCAGTGCCCGCGCCCGCGGCGAAGGGCGTCGTTCGAAACAGGCGGTGGCAGCCGGCGGTCCGCGATCACAGCCAGTGGCGGCCACCGCGGGTGCGCCTTCGTATACGCCCTCGATTGCCATTACAACACCGACGGCCGATGACGAATATGAAATGGGAGGTTGATCATGGCGTATCACAGCAGGGCACGCAAGCATCTGCCGGTCAATGACACCGGTACAAGCGGCGGCACTTCGTATGCGCAGCCCGATCCACATGAAGAACCGGTCGATGCCGAATGGGAGGAGACGAACATGAACGATCACGGTCAACACAGTTCCGGTCGACAACAACAACAAGGGCAAAGATATAGCTGGAAGCAGCAGTGGGAGAAGGCGCGCGGCTTTTTCGCAACCAGGGCCGGCGACCGCAAGGACCGGTATCAGCAGGGCCGGGCACATTGGGTTGAAGAAATGAATGCCAGTGATGATCTGAGCAACCGCGACGAGCTGAAACTGCTGCGGTCCAACATTGCCGACGCCGGCACGCAGTACATGGATTCGCTGCGCGCCTCCAACATTCTCGCCGCCGGGTTCAACGACGATGACCGGCACCAGAAGACCAGTGCGCTGCACGACGTCCATGCCCGGATGATGATGACCTCGTGCATGCGCCCGCTGCAGCAGGGTGTCAGTGCGGCGTCAGTGACGCGTGCGGCGTCCATGATGGCGACCATGTACATGCTTTCGCCCACCTTCAGGTCGGCGGTCGGCGAATATGCCAAGTCGGTCGGCGAAGCAATACAGGAGCGGGTCGAGGCCAAGGCGGACAAGAAAATGGGCCGGGCTGAATTTGAGGCCGGCCGGAAAAACGAGCGGATCGACGGGCAGAACGCGCAGCGGTCCGCCGAGGGTAAAACCGAAAAGCGGCAGGTCGATCCGCGGGAAAAAGTTGGTAACAAGTGGCAGAAACGCTTCGACGATATGCGGTTTCGCCAGCGTGGCCACCGTGAGATGTACACGCCCCGTTCGGCGGCGATGACCGAGGTGGCGCTGGCCGAGCAGGCATTTATGAAACTGCGAGAACCCGACGCCGACACCGGGCAGATCAACGACAGTTACCAGAACATGGTCAAACACTTGTACCAGCAGGCTGAAGCCGACGGCCTGAACCGTGAAGAGGTGGCCGAGGCTTCACGGGTGGTCCTAGGTGAGCGGATCACTGAAGATCCGCGCATGCAGACGATAGCCGAGGGGCTCTCGCACGGGCGCGACCGCATGTGCGCTCCCCGTGATGAGCGTTTGAACGGCACAGGCACGACGGTGAAGGTCTGGCACGGCCAGTTCGAGGATTATCTGGGCCATGAGACCGAGCACACGCGTTATAAAGACCCTGACACCAAGGACGAGGTGCTCGGCGCTTTCACGGTGCGCGGATCCATGGGTGCTGATCACCACCGGATGGCCATGTCGGAGACGATGACGATGACCATGTCGCAGGCCATCAGCGACGGCGACGAGCAGGCCTTCAACGAAGACCTGGCCGGCTATATGCTCGGTTACTCCGCCCGGGCCCGGGATTTCGACGGTGAAGACCTGCCCGGAGCGATTCCCGACCGGCTGTTCCAATCACGGACCATGCTGGCATCGATGACCGCCGACGGGTTCACGGACGAGCAGCAGCAACAGACATACTCGAACGCCTACGTTGACGCGATCGAGGCGATGCGCGAGAAGTATCCGGATTTCAGCCGGCAGTGGGGGCAGAAATATGGCGAAGACTGGCATGATTTTATGGCCAACGCCACGATGGATCCGGCTGCCGCCTATCAAACCTGGCAAACCCGTGAAAGGTCCGGATTCTATGGTGCCTCCGGGACGCCGCGGGCCAGACCGCAACCGGCGGCGTCAGAACAAGAGCCACAACCGGAGTATCAGCCCTGAACGAAGCGATATATGAGCGCAGGAGGCAATCATGAGTGAACAGCAGAAACAAACAGGCTTACCCGGTGCCGACCAGATGGCCCGCGGATTCGGCTTTATAACCGCCGAAGACCGTGCGAAATGGGATCAAGCCAGGCAGCAACAGGCCCCGAAGCACGTGAGCGCCTTGAAAGAAATGATGACATCGGCGGCCTCCTCGGCCTCTGAAGTCGGCCAGCAGAAGCTGCAGGCCAGGCTGAAAGCAGCCGAGCAGGTCGAAGAACAGGAAAAGCGTGAGCAGAGTCGTACGACCAGGCGCACCATCAACGAGACTGTCGATTATGCCGACCGGGATGATCGGAAGACACTGGACACCGGTATGGAGTTCTAGTCATAGCTCATTGAAGGATCATTTTTTGTATTATTGATTGTTCATGCCGGATATAATTTAGATAGACTGAACTATAAATGCAACGAGTGGCCAGCACAGGAGAGTGAATGATGAGCATAGCGACGACTGAAGGTGAACGAGTCACGAAACAACAGTTCGTCTCCGGTGTTTCGGCGCGGACCGGGTTATCGGCGGCAATGGTGAGCGCGGTGTATGAAGGGATCCTCGACGAGCTCGTCGACACGGTGGCGGGCGATCAGGCTGTGGTCCTGACCGGTTTCGGCCGCTTCTATCGACAGGTGCACAAGGGGCATAAGGTCCGCTTCGGCAAGTCCGACGTCGAGGATTATCCGGTGTTGAAATTCTCGGCGTCCAGAAGCGTCAGCCGTCGACTGAATCCCGGCGCGGCCGAGGCGATCAACACCGAAGACTTCAATGACGAACTTGTTGGTGAGCCGGTCGCCGCGACAGTGTGAGCCTGAAATAAAAAAATAAGGCTGGCGAAGAGCGCGTACTGCACTCTTCGCCGGCCTTACTTTTTTGTCGGGCTCGATCATCTGGTATATCGGCGATCTTCGGCGCGGATTAGGCCGCTTGCAGCTGATCAAGCCGCTGGCGCAGTTGCCGGATCTGTGTCTCTTGACTGGAAGAGAGTCGCGGGGTTTGTTTTGCTTCAGTGGCCATGTGCAGCTGGTGCTCGGTGATCATCCGCCGCGCCAGACGACGACATGTTCCGGTGGATGCACCGATGAATTCTGCGGGAATATCAACCTGGCGCGGGCCGTGCTGCTTGCGTCTGCGGTCGTATTCAGTGACGATCCAGCGATCGTCCTGGAGGGTGTATCGACTCGTGCCGAAGCCGCCGATGACTGCCCAGAACAAACCGGGTGGGACGTTTTCATTGTCAATTTTGTATGCGAGGTCTTTGACCCGCAGCACATCATGTACTGCCTGCTGCTGCAACTTGATGGAATCCCACAGCAGCCGGTGAATCGCGAAGGCCTGATGTTCAACCATGGCTTTGGCCTCATCTATGTTGATGATGTCTTTGGTCTCGGTCATGATGGATACTTCTTTCTGCGACGTGCCAGTCGCCATTGGTGGATCGGACCGGGGACGGTGTCTGATTTACGCTGATTGTGCCGGGCGCACAGCAGCTGGCCGTTATACAGTTCAGTGACCCCTCCCCTGGACCAGGGGATGATGTGATCGGCTTCGGTCCCCGGTGCCGGGCAACGGAACCACAGGGGGTACTTGTGCTCACAGCGACCACTTGCCTGCCGGATCAGGTGCTGCTTGTCGGGCCAACTGAACAGACGGGTGGGATCACGCCAGCGCCGCCGCCGGCCGATACCCGCCGCGATGACGAAGAGCCCGATGACAGTAACGGCCAGACAGATCAGCAGAATGGGCTCGTTTATGGGTCTGTGCTCCTTGATGGCAGCACAAAGCGCCGGCCACCTTTCACAGGCGGCCGGCGCTTTGCGTGGTGTGGCTGTTTCTACAGGTCAGTGCAGGTCGTTGCTGATATCGATCAGTTGCCGGGCAATAGCCAGCACCCCGTCCCAGCCGGCCGCGTCGCGGTCGTCAGTGAGCTTGCGGATCTCGCATCCGCGGGAGAGGTAAAGGAACCGACCCTCGTCGCGGACTTCGAGCATGGCGTACGGCTCGTCGGTCTCGTTGTCGAGCACGGACATATTCAGGCCCGGCACCAGACTCGATTCCCTCAGCCCGTCGACGACGTCGCGGACAGTGTCGGTGAAACCCTCTTGGAGATACAACGGTTCAGTCGTGTCCTCGAACACCCCGGAATCGACCAGGGCGGTGTCCATGAGCTCTGGCCGTGGCACGGTCAAAGCGGCGGTGATGTCCTCGTCGGAGTAGGCAAAGCCTCGGTGGACTTCTTCGACGGAGACGATGCGTCGATCTCGATGGGGTTCGGTGTCCCGCGCGTCGACAGCCGCTCCCGCCAGGCTGACTGTTTCAACGACGGTGCAGACCCGTTTGTCGTCGGAGCACAGCCGTGTTCCACGCGATTCACGACAGGTTCTCGCTGGATCCGGTTCAGAGATGATGCGGAATGTGGACATGGTCAAGACTCCTTCTATGTCGTGGCCGTGGCTTCAGCTGCCGCCTTGTGGTCACGGTGGAGCTGCACAGCCATGTCGATGGCGTAGCAGGTGAACAGGAAGTGGACGTCGAAGTCACAGAGATCCCACTCCCAGGTGTCGGAGCCGACGGACTCCTCGTGATCGGCGAGCCACTTGTGGGCCTCGGACTCGCTGTCGGCGTGCCAGCGCGCGTCGTCGAAGAGCTCGTCGCGATGCTCGGCGGGTGACTGCCGCGGGACTTCACTGTCTTTGAGTCCGCCCCAATCATGGTCCTCGATCAGCGCGCCGATCTGCTCATCCGTGACGCCGTCGACACTCCAGAGGGCAATGCGGGCGGTTGCGGACGCGTCGCGGCGCTCCTGGTTCAGCACGGCGTAGGTGCCGCCGGTGATTGCCAGCTGTTCCTCGGTGACCCAGTGGGCGTCGAAGAGCGCTGCCTGCGTATCGTCATCGAGTCCCCGCAGCTCGTGCAGACGTTCCAGCAGCGTGAGCTGCTTCTCGTGGAATTCCTGCGCCTCGGTGCCGAGTTCTTCACTCTCCTCGAGGTGCTCGCGCACCTGCTGCAGGAATATCTCGGGGTCATATTTCTTGACTTCGTGCGAGCGTGAGCCGCAGAGCTTCTGGGCCCAGTAACGGAAATCGATGCCCGGCGCGCCATCGAAGTAGTAATCATCGACCTTGCCGGCGGAGGAGAAAAATTCGATCATGTCACGCTCGCGGGCGAACATGTATCCGTCGGCGATGTCGCCGCTGGTGGCCAAGTGGCCGGGCCAGGTGGTGATGTCCCAGCTCCAGATGCGGGTCCCGGGGGCCGTGACTCTGAGGTGCCGGTAGAGATCGTCGTTATGCAGAATGACGAGACTGTGGTCTTTGGTCTGTTTGCAGAAGCTGGCGTAGGCGGCGGCATAGGGGTTTGCTGGTTTCGTCGATTCGTTGGTTCTCATGGATTATTGATCCTTATCCGATGCGGTGACGGCGTATCCTGTGATGCTGGCGAGTGTGCGTAAGGCCAGGTTGTGGCGGCGGCCAGTACGTTGTTCAAGCTCGTTACGGTTGTTGGTCTCGTCGTAGAGCGTCAGCACCTGTTGATCGGTGAAGACAGGGCAACCGTCAGCATCACATGGTGCCGTCCACAGCCCCAGGCCGGGGGTGAACCGGCAGAGACTACCGAGCCATTCGTACTTCGGGTCTTCCCAGACCTGCCAGGAGGCATCAGGGGCAGTGAGCTGCAACTGTGTGGCAATTTCGTCGGCCGAACCGCAGGGGCCTTCCGTATCCCGATAAGCGAGATGGAGGCTGAGCTGGTCGTGCCGCTGATGGCCTGTGCCGTATTCGGGGTCCAGATCTCTCTGGTCGATGAGATCAAGGACGGCGGCGGCCTGCGTCGGCGGGCAATCGAAAACAGTTAGTTGGACCGGTGCGTGGTCGGCCATAGTGTTCTCCTGAACGTGTGTCGGTTCGGCTGCAGGATGGAATGTTGGATGGAGTCGAGACTCAGGCTTCGCCGAAGGTCACCCCGTGCCAGCGATTCAATGAATCGATCTCCCGGGCTATGACGACCAGCCGTGGCAGCGACTGACCCACCCGCAGCTCCGCATCCGGACGGCTCTCGCCTGTTTTCTGCTCGCGGTCGACGAGATCATTGAGAATCATCGCCCGTGCCCGGGCGCGCAGTCGCGGCCAGCGGTGCCCGAGATTGAATTCGGGCCGGAGGTCGGACTCGCTGAGGCTGTGGGTGAAGATCACCAGGGCCCGCCAACGACCGAAACCGTCCGCGAAGGTATTGATGGTGGAGATCACAGAGGGCATGGTTGGTCCCGGCTTTCGCGTAGTATATGGGCGAGGATTTTCACCCGAGGTTTTCGATGTTTTGCTCATATTCGGCCCGGGTATTCTTTTCAGCGGTGGCAGCGTCGACGCCGGATGCGGCCGCGACTGGGCGGGTGGTCCGTGGATCTAACTCGGTGCTGAAGAGGGCTCAGCGGATCCAACCCAGTACGTTGTCGGTTTCATCGTCATAGTTCGCCTCGATGGCATCCTCAAGGGTGTCTTCGGGATGCCCGATGAAGTGCATCCCGGCGTTGACCATGAGATTGGCGGCGTCTGTGATTCGCTCGTCGCCATCAGCGAGACCAATGACCTCGTCGGCAGCGTGGATCAGCGCCTGATTGATCGATTCCATGCCGGGTTGCCGCGGCTGCTCCTGTGCGTCGCGGATGGTGTTAATCAGGCGTTCCCACTCCCCCAGGGTCATGTGGACCTTGCCGTCATGGAAGGAGACTAAACCGGGTGAGCCGGTCGCTGCGGTGAGCCGGTCTTTCAAGGCGTTGAAGCGCCGCTCATTAGTCACCGCGGCGAGGCCGGAGACTTGTTCATCACTGAAGCGGTTATGCGTGCTCATGGTTGCTCTTTCATGTCAATGGTCAGTGCTGTCGGCGATGGGCCGATAGAAATTGTTCTCTTTATCCAATGCAGATTCGGTGAGCGTGATCGTCGCCGGCATGAGGATCGTGGCCACCAGCTCGGCCAGGCGTGTTTCATCATTGAGGACGTCATATGGGATCAACGTGGCGCGGGTGAACGTCTCCGCCCGCTCAATCAAGGCCTCATGCCTGGCTTGTCGGCTGGAAAAATGTTCGGCGATGGTCGAATCAGGCCCGTAATTGGTGATCATCGAATAGAGAATAAGCGGTGCCGCCGCCGGTGAGGGGCCGGTTTTCTTGTGCGTCGTGGACAGGTAGATGTTCAGGCCCCACCGGCGGCACAGCTTCGCGATCGCATTCAGAATCTGGTCGGGCTCGACCCGTCGACGCTGCAATGAGTGATGGGTGTCCAGGACCTGGACCGCGTCGATCACGTCTTTGAAAGTGTCTTCGATGGTGAGCAGCGAAATACAACGGTCGAGGCGCTGTTGTGGTGAGTCGTAGTGGTCGTGGAACACAATCCGGTCCCCGTTCAGCACGATCAAATCATGGGTGGCCTGTTGGCCATTGACGAGAGTGTCGGTGTGTGTGCGGGAGTTGATGGCCGACATGATTTCGCCCTTTCCTGCATGCCTGGTTCTTGATGTGATTGAGATAGTGGTGGTGACCGGCACCGTTCGCCCCGGCCACCGGCATATACCCGATGACCGGCGCAAACGGTGAAACGCAGGTCCTGCTCAGGAAGTCTGAGCCAGAGCCCTGGTATCGGACTTCGTTGGATCCTGCCCGTCCAGGTCGCCGTTTTCCTCCAGCAGATCCGGATCGATACCGGCGGTGATTGCCGTCGAGCGCTTGTCCCGGGCGGTGAGCAGGTTGACGACCTGCTCGTAGTTGCTGACGATGGGCGGATCCTTCACGGTGCCGTAGGAGAGGATGTATTCACTCTTGATCGCACGGGTAAGCGCGACATAGAACATCCGGCGGGTGTCCTGGCCCATCTTGGGGGTCTCCTTGTGCAGGACCACGACGTTGTCGAATTCCATACCCTTGGCACCATGGATCGTCGAGACGACCAGATCCGCCTTCGCCTCGGCGTTCTTCGTCTTCTGCTCCCGGTTCTTCTGGTTGATCAGCGACTTGCGCACCGAGTTGTGGTGAATCTCGAACGAGAGCATGTTGTCACGCAGACGATCAAAGAAGTCACCGTGCTGCAGAATTCTCTGCAGACACAGCTGCTCCCACCCGCGGATGGTGGCCGCATTCTCACTCCACCAGTTGGCGACCATGGTGCGCACGGCGAACTCGACCTTCTTGTTGGACGCGTTGTTCGTGAGTTTGTCCAGGTTGTCCATGATGCCCTGGGCCACCACGAAGGAAGCGTCGCTGGGCTTGACCTGCAACACATCGTTCCAGAAGTGCTTGATGTACTTCGAGAAGATGTCGGTGGAGAAAGGCCTCTCACTGACGAGGCTGGCCACATGACGCTGCGGATACTTGTGCTGCAGCGTCTCCTGGATCACTGCCACCTCACGGCGGGAGTAGGCCAAAAAGGCCACCTGTTCACCGCGAGCCAGGCAGTCGTCGACATAATCCGGCACGATGGTGGTGGACACGATGCCGGCCAGGTCCTCGGCGACGAACTGTGTCAGTTTCGGCACCGTCCGGTAATCGAGAGTCACCTTCTCCGTGAACGTATCCAGGGTCGGCACATCGAGCGAATCGGCCCGCAGCTGGATACCCGCGAACTGGTTGGTCTCCAGGTTCCCGAGTGCGACATTGGCGAAATCAAGGATCTCCTGATTACTCCGGTAGTTCGTCGTGAGCTTGAAGGTCTCGAAGACCGACGAGCTCTCCAGCGTGTTGAGTGCGCGCGGGTTCGCCGAGCGGAACTCGTACAGCGTCTGGGAGGCATCGCCGACGATGAACAACGACTGGGCGTGCTTGGTGACGTACTTGAGCATGTAGATGAACTCGAAGATCGAGTTGTCCTGGACCTCGTCGATGATGAGGTACTTGCTCTGCACATGCGCCGGCTCGACCATGTCATCGATCCGCTGATAGCAGATGACAATTTCCAGCTCCAGCGAGGTCTGCTTGATCCGGTCAAGCAGCTCAATCACCTCATCGAAATGATTCTCGATACAGGTGTTCAGCGCGGTGAAGGCACCGGTCTTATTCTGATCAACAGCCAACAACCGGCTGCGCAGCGTGGCCGCGAAGTCACTTGCCGGATAGAAAATATCAATACTGTTGATGATGGTGTCGATGGTGGAAATCTCGTGGCTCGGGTGATTGAGCGAATAAATATCGTGAATCATCCGCGCGATCGTCATTGACCCGACATCGGGGTTTTTCTCGCTGACGTTGTCAGCCGCGGCGTTGGTGAAGGACAGCACGGTCACGTCACCGGCATCCACCCCGCAGCCTTCCAGGTACTTGATGCGGCCCAGGATCACCGTGGTTTTTCCGGTTCCGGCACCGGCTTGGGTCATCACCAGCGGCTCATGGGTGGTGAGCGCATTTTTCTGCTGGATCGACAGATGTGCCGGGATCACCGGCGCAGTGGTCGGCACGGCGGGGGTCGCCAGCTGGTTCTTCATCGAGTCCAGATGAGACAGGGTATGACTCATCAGCAGGTTGAGGTTCTGCTTGGACAGTGCTGCCGCGACGGGCTCGCTGAAGGTGGTCTCGATCTTTTGGTGAATCGTCCGATAGGCCTCCAGCAGAACGTTGTAGTTTTCCAGGTAGCGCAGCTGGACGGCCAGGACATTGAGATCCTGCTGGGACGGGCTCGCGACCAGACCGTCGATGTAGGCACAGACCTCATCGGCGATGGCTTCGGAATTCCACATTTCGGCCTGCCGCGTGATCCGCTCATAGATGTTGAAGCTCTGGCACAGCCAGTCGGTGAGCACGTCGGGATTCCTGTGGACCAGACCCAGTCCGGCAAGACGCTGGCCGACGAAATCACCGGCATAATCCAGCGGGTTCGTGTCCCAGCCGATGTGGGCGAAAGCGTCACGGACGCCGCGGCCGGTCACGATTGTGGTGCGGTCCGGCTCGGTGGTGCCCTTCTTGAAGACGAACAGTTCCATCCGATACTGGATGATCAACTCACGACTCATCGCGCCGTGACCGCCGGAGGAGTCTTCGAAGAACTTTGCTGCCTGCGGTGTCATGTCAAAGGCGACGTCCCAATCATTCGAGTCGGTCTCGATGACGCAACGGTCGTCGATGTGCGGGGTGGCAAGTGTGAACGAGCCGCCGGCATCGGCCAATGCCCTGCGCGTCACCGGCGCGAACGGGATCGTGGTGACCGTGACACCGTTCTGCGTGGCACCGCCTTTGACTTCGATATGGTCGTCGGCTGTGTAAGCAGTGTTGGTGCTCGTGTGGGTCGGCAGCAATTGCCCATTGAGCAGACCGGGCTTGTCCTTGCCGTTGCCGGTGAGCTTGGAGGAGAAGAATTTGGGGTCGATGGACTTTTGGGTGGCCTGAACACCGGTCAGGTCGATGTCGTCGAGAAGTAAAGGCATAATATGTGCTTTCTTGAGTCCTGGGCGGATGATGGGTATTCGCCGATGATGAGTCGGGGCGCTGACCATGTCGTTGTCTCACAGCATTGCTGTCTCCCCCGGAGGGGCCGTAAGGCCCCGCACACCGCGCGCCACAGGCGACGCGCGGTGGTTCGCCGCTCACCTTCTTCGGGCCTGTTCATCGGTGAGGCCTTCATCGATGAAGAGGCACTGCCTGTCACTTCGGGATGTAGCCGGACAGATCCATGTCGAACGGTGACGCTTTGGCCATCGGGGGCCCGTCATCGCCGGTTTCACCGGTGAACAGGCCCAGCATCTGGCCCAGACGGGCCAGGTCAGTCTGATCATGACAAGAATCCGCCAGTTGCAGGCGGGCTGCCTCGGCCAGATCATCAGTACCGGTTTGGCGGTTTTCATCGATGATTGTCATCATGACTCCTCTTGACGGTTCAGTGCGGCGTCGGCCGGTGCCGTCACCGCTGCCGCAGGTTGTTGTGTGTGTGCCCCCAGCAGCCGGTCTTCGATCCAGACCCGCACGGCCCGCTCGGCCGGCCGCGCACCCTGGGAAGCGATGAAGGATTCTTCGAGCAGCGTTTCAATGGCTTCTGCCGGCATGGCCGCCGGCAGCGACGAGGCAAACTTTGGCCTGGCCTCGACAATCCGGTCGCGGGCACGCTCGTAGTAGGCGGCCACAATGCTGCGATAGGTCTGGCCGGTGATCGGGTTGAAGCCGACGATCAACGAGAACCGCCCCAGCAGCTCGGCCTCGAAGAACTGTGACAGGGCCTTGTTGAGGCTCTGGTGCGAGATCTTCTGTGGCCCGGAGGTAAAGCCGACGGCTGCGCCGTCGAGGGATTCGCGGGCAGCATTGGTTGTGGCCACGATGGTCGCCTTGGAGAAGTCGATCGGCTTGCCCCTGGCGGTGGTGATCACGCCTTCGTCGAAAGCCTGCAGGAACAGACGCTGCACGGCGATGTTGGCTTTTTCGAATTCGTCGAGCAGGATCAGCCGGTGCGGGTTGGATTCGAGCGAGTCGAACGGCAATTCCGCATTGGAGTCGGATCCGACATAACCGGCCGGAGAGCCGATGAGCCGGTTGATTGAGGCCTCATCGTTGTATTCACTCATGTTCAGGATGATCGGGTCCTGTCCGGTCATCTGCTCGGCCACATGTTTGGCTGTTTCAGTCTTGCCGACCCCGGAGGCACCGGCGAAGAGCCAAGCAATCGGTGCGGTGCGCGGAAACAGGTTCAGCTCTTCACGGGCGATGCAGTCAGTGAGCTGATCGAGGACGTCGTCCTGGCCGTACAGATGCTGCTTAAGGGTCGATGACAGCGCCGGGACATCGAAGACGTGCCTGGCGGTGTTGCCGGTGAGCATGCGCCTGGCCACGTCCAGCACCCGGTTCTCGGTCAGCGGGACTTTCGGGATCGACTGCAGTGCCTGTGCGGCGACGGTGTCACCGTTGCCCAGGGCTGTGGTGATCAGCCGCTTCTGTTCCAGCACCCGATCGGCCATCGCCCGGTCCAGCAACGTGATGGCGCTGTCGGGCCGGTGCGCCCCGGCATGAGTGTTCTGGTCAGCGACGCGGACCACCGAGTCCAGCACATCGTCACCGACGGTGATCTGATGCTGATAGTGCGCCACCAGACCGGGCCGGACCTTACCCAGAATCGTGGCGGTCTGTTCAGCGTTGAGCTCGTCGACCACGAGCCGGGAGAACCGACGTTTGAACGCCGGGTCGTCATCGAGCGAACGCGCCTCCTGCGTCGTGGTGGCACCGATGACCTGCATGTCCCCGCGGGCCAGGGCCGGCTTGAGGATCTGTGCGATCTTGGCGTAGGTGCCACTGTCGGATCCGTTGGTGAGCTGGTGGACCTCGTCCATGAACAGGATCGCCTTGTTGGCTGGCTCAGAGGCATATTCGACAATGTCTTTGACCTTCTGCTCCAGCGCCCCGACCAGAGACGATCCGGCCACGAGGCTGGAGATCGGCAACTCGAAGATCGTATAACCCTTCAGCTGATCAGGGATCAACGGGTCCGAGAGCACGATGCGGCGGGCAATATCTTCGGCGATTTTGGTCTTACCCACACCGGCCGGCCCGACCAGCAGCGCGTTGGACTTGTTCTTGCCGATCAGCACCGACAGCACCTGCTCGATAAGCTGGTCGCGGAAGAGTGTCGGCTCGGCGTTGACGAACTTCTCGTTGTAGTTGACGAGCATGTCATCGACGGAGTTGGGCTGATCGGAAGCAGGGGCCGACATCAGTCCGGCCAGCGGGTTGGGCCCGGCAGGTCCGCTCGGCGAATTTGTGTCGTCGTCACCACGACCGGTGAAGTTGGACAGTCCCACGGTGTACTCCTTCGATGGCTAGCCTTCGGTGGCCGACAGATTCTTCGGCCTGATTTCAGATGATGTGTGTGAAAGCGCCACGGCGGTGCCGTCCGCCGAAACGGACGACACGGCCGTGGCGGTGTCGGGCTCACACGACCACGCCCAGCAGACGCTGGGCGATCGCGGGCTCGATGTGCCTCATTCGGTCGTGGAATGACTTGGCGTTGCCGACCATGGAGTCCCAGTCCATGGCTGAACATGGTGCGTAGTAGAGATTCTTCGGGTGCTCTTCGCGCGATGACGGCGGATTCCACTCGAAGTCGGTGATAACCAGGGACAGGCGGCGCTTGCGGGTCGTGCTGGCGTTGATGTAGTCCCAGATTTGTTGGTAATCAGTCATGCCGTTGACCTTGGGGATCTTGCGGAATTCCTGCCAGATCCGGCCCACGGACTTGTTCTCCACCTTCAGCAGTGTTTCCTGGGACAGGATGTGGCTGAACGAGTTGAAGTACAGGTTGACGCCCAGCTTTTTGGCGAGCCTGACCAGCATCATGACCGCCTCCTGATAGTTGTTCTCACTGATCGAGCCGGAGGTGTCGATGTAGATGTGCAGGTCGGGCATATAGGACACCGAGGTGATCCGTCCCGGCTTGTTGTAATCGTCCGGATCCCGGCGGTTGGCCTTCAAGAAGGTGGTCTTGGACTTGCGGAAGATGTTCTGGGAATGGTTGACCTTGCCCATGCGCGCCAGCACCCGGGTCAACACGGCGAACAGGTCCAGCTTCGAGGGCGGCTGTTTGCGGAAGGAGATCTGTGCCGAACGCCCGTTCTTCTTCGCGCCGGACAGGGCAGCATTGCCGGCGGCCTGCGACCGGGTCGCGGCCCGCTGCAGAGCCGTCAGCTTGGACAGATTCCGGTGCGAGACGACCTTGACCGGCGCGGCCAGTGACTGGTTGATGACTTTCCACTCCGCGGCGATTTTGGCCGATGTGGCCCTCGCGTGTGCCTCGGCGTTGACCAGTACCAGCGACCGCGGGCAGAACAGCTCAGTGACCGTGAACGGCATAATGCCTACGACTTCACCGCCGGTCTGGCCCTGAGTGCGTTGCTGGTCGAGGTAGGTCATCAGCATGTTGATGATCAGCCGGGCGAACGAGAGTTCGTCATTGTTGTCATCGTCGTCGGCGCGCAGCTGCAGTGACTCGGTGAGGTCTTTCAGCGACAAGTTCGTGAAATCACTCAGCAGTTTGGCCGTGTCCGACGGTAACGCTGAACTCATGGCCTGCAGCTGCGTGTTGAGCCAGGTGGTGAAATTCTCGAACTCACTCGAAGACTGGAACCAGAACCCGAGGGTGTCGGGGTGATAGGTGTAGGCCAGTGTGGCGAAGAATTCGTCGGAGGCACCCGACCCGGACAACAGGGCCTTGGCGGCCGGGATGACGTCGTCTTTGGGTGAATAGATCACCTTGTGCGGGTCAGGGTCGTGCATTTTGTGCTTGCTGCCCGCCTGGGCGGCGAACAGCTCATTGACCGGCAGCGAGGTGTTCTGGTCAAAGTTGACCAAAGTCTGGCCCAGCAGTTCTTTCATCAGCTGCTCCGCGGCCGGGTCAACGCTCTGGCCGAGACAGTTCATCAGCATCGGTTCGAGATCGGCGCTGAGGTCGTTGCCGCGGCTGTCGACGATGGCGGCGGTTGTCCCTGCAGCCAGGGGTGTTTGAAGCGGATCGAGGATCGTGTCGGTGATCGCCGGCAACGGGTTATAGTCACCCTGTGCGGAAATGGTGTGCACGGCATCGAGGACGGCCGGTTGCTGGTTGGTGACGGTGATGATCATCGGTGCTCCTCTTTTGGATTGCATAGTGGCGGCCGTCGTCGGTGTGGTTGGAACTGATCAACCAAAGCCCTGGTGGGTGTCATCTTTCGGTCATGATTGACCACCACATGCCGCACAGGCCCTTCGAACCCGTTGCTTGGGGTTCGAAGGGCCTGTGCGGTGCGTTGATGCCTGTGACGGTCACAGGAAGGCCGAAAGCATCGGCTTGATTTTGTTGGTCAGCGGCATGTCGAGCTCCAGCAGAGCTTCGATATTGGGCGTGTGCGCCTGCTGGGCAGAGACCATCGAAAACAGGGTCTTGGTGTGATCGGATTCGATCGCGCCGGTGGCCTCCGCCAGCTGTTCGATCAGCCGGGAGTTGTCTTCCTTTTCTTTGAGCGCGTACAACAGCGAACCGGACTTCTCGGAGTCGCTCATGTCGGCCACCAGCGTCGTGATCTCGGTGATCGTTGAAGCGGACTTGAGCTGGGTGTAGCGGTTCGGCTTCGGTACGACGACCTGCGTCTGCGTATTCTGCGTGTTGCCGCTGGTCAGGTCATCGGCGATGGCTGCCACGATCTGCGTGGCGAAGAGCGTATTGCCCACGTGGGCCTCAATCACTTCGTTGAGCATGGTGGACTCCCGCTCACCGATGCTCGTCGGCGTGGCCAGATACCGCGAAAGCTGCTCGTGGTCAGTCATGTTCAGCCACCGCGAGAGGTTCTCGATGGTCCGCGGGGTGGTCAGCTGATTCATCTCCTCGCCGGAGTCGAACAGGTCGGTGAACGAGGCCGTGGCATCGTCATTTTCATCGTTACCGTCGGCGGCGATGACGTTCGGCGTCGCCTTCTGGAAGACGAGCTCGGGGAACCTGGTCAGAACCTTCTTCACCCAGCCGTTGAGCTGATCACCCAGGATTCGCACCAGGGCCGAACTTTCGGGCTGGACACGGTAGATCGAAAAACGTGACAGCGATGCCTCATCGAGTGTGGTGACATTGCCCTTGTCATTGCCGGCCACCAGGATGCGCACATTGGCGGGCAGGTGGATATGTCCCATGCGCCGCAGGGTGACCAGGGTCAGGGCACCGGAAGTGACATCGGCTGTAGTCCGATTGATTTCGTCGAGGAACAGGATCGGCCATTCATGAGGGTTGGCCTCGGCGTAGTCAATGGTGTCCTGGATGACGTGGTGCGGGTAGAACACCTGCTTATACGACCCGTTATCGGTCGGCACCAGGCGTGCACCGGTCAGATCGGCCTTGTCAGCCAGCTGGTTGCACGGCAGGACAAAGGCCTTGCTGCTCATGGCATAAGCCAGTGACTCGACAAACGAGGATTTGCCGATACCCGGCTCCCCCATCAGGGCGGGAACGATGCCCATTTCAAGGTCCTGCTTGATGATTTCGGTCAGCGTGTCGTTGAACTTCATGGCGTCATGGCCTTTCTGATGATGAGATGGCGTGAAAGTGATGTGAAGGCGCTGTGTGACTCAGAAAGATAGAAAGAAAGCTTTCTGAGGTGTTCAGTCGGTATCGGGCTGCTGCGCCGCGATCATGGCCGCGGCCCGGTCGAGCAGAAACGGCCTGCCGTTGCGGCGTTCATGGTGTTTGCGTCGCGGCGGCAGAACCTGTTGCGCAGCCTGATACAACAGCCAGGCTTGATCACCGGTGCTGTAGGCGACTCCGTGGAACCCGCCGTACCTGAGCAGATACTGGAGCATCTGCCGGTACAGCGTGCCGAGCACGGAGAATTCCCAACGGGAAGTGTCCCCGTTGAAATCATCGAGTGTCTTGAATCTGCCGGCGGTTTGGTCCAGAACCCGGGCGATGATCTGTTCACCGGCGATGATGTGTGGAATATCAACGGCGGTGTCAATGTCGACGGCTGCGGCGGCGCTTGTTTGCGCAGCGGCCTCGGCTAAAGAGGCATAGACGGCCTCGAACGTCGAAAAATCCGGTGGTCTCGGCCGTTGCTTCGAAGCATCTGCCACGACGGGGCTGCTGTTGACGGGCTCACGGGTGAAGGTCACCCAGTGATCGAGCAGGATTTCGTACCAACCGTGTTCTTCACGCAGCACCTTCTTGTTGGCTGCGGTCGGATACTCGTGGAAGTTGGCGGGCAACGGGGCCAGGATGTGGAACCCACGTCCGGACATGGACTGTTCGATATAGACAGCCCCCGGCAGGTTCAACAGGTGTGATGAGATCTGCTGCGGGCAGTCGGGTTCGATGTCGATGATCATCAGTCCGTCGACGGCGGCCTGCACGTAGAAAGCCGTGTTGGCCGCTGACGGTAATCCCTCAGACAGTTCGGCCAGTGTGACCAGGCAGTCGGGTCCAATGTCCCATGCACCTCGCACGGGTCCGATGTGCTGGCAGCCGGCGTTGCAGCCGTCGAGCAGATGTCGGACGTCGATTGGTGCCTTATTCGTCGCTTCAGGATCATTGCTGAGTCGTCCGGAGACGGTCCAGCGTGCAGCGGTGGCCAATAGCCTGATCGCCGGGTTGGCGTAGAACGACGGAAACCGGGAAGTTGGATCGGCCAGAGTCATGGTGAAGTGGCTGCTTTCGAATCGGATCTCGTTAGGGCAAGGGTGAAACGAGACTGGCCCGGCGCATATTGATACGCCGGGCCAGTCTCGTACGCCGCTGACGCTTCAGCTCTGCGGGGTGATACCGGCCTGCTGGCTTTCCTGCTTTTCCTGCCATGGGTTGCCGACAGCGGCGGGTGCGCCGACGGCTGAGCCGTAGTCTTTCAACTCGGCGTTCTCAGCCTGCAGACGGGCCAGCTGTTCCTGCAGGGAATCTTCGGTCTTCTCAGACTGCGGCTGCACTTCTTGTGCCTGTGCAGGCTGAGCAGTGACAGTCGCAGCAGCAGGCTGTGCCTGCGCGGGCTGAGTGGAGGGCTGCGCTTTTTGAGACGGAGCCTGTGCCGGAGCCGGGAAGCCGAGACCATCCTCGCCATAGACGGTGCCGGTGCTCTCATCGACAGAACCGGCGGCAGTGTTTGCCGCGTTCGTCGAAACGGTGTTGTCCCCGGCTGCGACAGCCTGCGGCTGGGCGGCGGAGACGAGGCCCCGTGCAACCAGCTCCTCGGTGGTGGTGTCGGCCGTGTAGTAGCGAACCTCTTCGTTGACGACCACCTGGTCGAGGCTCAGGCCACGCTTGGCGTAGTTCTTCGGCTTGTATACCCGCAGCGCGAGCGTGACGTCGAGGCCGGAGGCCAGCTCCTTTCCGGAGTCGTCCGGGACGGTCTTGCCGTTCTCGTCGGGAACAGTGATGATCGGCAGGTTTGAACCTTTTGAGTCGATCGAGTAGTTCAGGCCGGTCTCCGGGCGCTTGTTGGAGACATAGCGCCGCTCGGAGACGAACGTCTCTTCGGTGGTCGGGTTGGCCGCGTCCTTGGGGATGACTTCGGCTTCGGTGATGGTCGCGGTGGTGTGGGGCTTGCCGACGGCGTTCATCCCGTTCTGGATCTTGCGGTTGTCGGACGTGGCCAGCTCAGCGCCTTCGATGAGGCGACTGAGGCGGCTGAAGCCGAGCCGGCCGCGGACCAGAACCACACTTCCTTCGGCGAGCTGCTCAGCGGAAATGGTGTTGGTAGCCATGATGTGTTGCTCTTTTCTGTTGATGTTGCGCTGTTTGTTGTGTCGTGGGCCTTGATTATTGCGATTGATTATCCGGCTTGCATTCGTGTATTTATTCTATCAAGATTGACTCACGTATGAGTAGAATGGAATGAATGATCAAGACGGAACGGGTGGACCGTTACCATAGGGAGGCAGAGGCGATGACAGCGATCAGTGAGCCGTCGGGACAGACGAATCCGGATTCGGATCAGGACCCGAATGATACGGCTCGAGCGAAGCGGGTGAAGTCGGCCTCAGCCGGCACCGGCCCGATCATTGCCGCCGGGGTGATGGCAGCCGGCGGCGTCATCTGTGCCGGCTGGGGCGTAACCCCTGCGCTGGATGATGAGGGCAGTAGCCTCTCTGCTTTGCTGCAGGATCCGCCGGCAGCGGCTGCTGCTGCGAATTCAAGCACCGATGGCGGGGACAACACTGCTCATACCGGTAAAAGCCAGGGCAGCCAGGGCAACACCGGTATGAGCCAAGGCAGCGAATCTGTCTCCGCCGGTCATGTCACAGTGACGTTGCCGGATACCGATGGCAACGGCATCGCTGATGTGTTTGAATCCGATGGCACGAAGGCCACGGACCATGGACCGGGCGACGATAAAGCCCACGCCGGGGGTGCATCCGGTCGCGGCGACGAGGATGCCGCGTCAGGTCAGCATGAAGCCTCTGTCCAGCCCGGACAGGTGGGACCGGAAACCTATATTATTGAACGCGGTGATACGCTCGCCGGGATTTCCGCCGAGACCGGTGTTCCGCTCGGGACGCTGGTGCAGACCAACGACATTCAGAATCCAAACCTGATCTACGCCGGTGCGGCGTTGCTTATCCCGCAGACGGGTTGATGATCCGCCGGTTTCAAGCCCGTTCTTCGGTGTCTTGAGTATCCCCGATGCCTTGAATATTTCCGGTGTCTTGAACATCGAGCCAGATACTCATGGCATCATTGGCTGTGCCGGCGGCCTTGCAGGACAGCGTGATGAGTTGAATCCATCCGGTCGATACCAGGGTCTCAACCACGTGCAGGCCGGAACGTGACCGGACCTGGTACAGGCTGCCCTGCGGCGTCTGCCAGATCGTCAGTTGATCATGGTTCCGGTGTACACTTTCCGCTGTTTCGTACTTCACTGTGAGGTCGGTCAACTGCATGCTTGTCGGTCCTTTCCGGTCGTATCGGCGATGTCGAGGGCGAGCTGTGCGACCTGCTGGTGAGACAGCGGCGCGTGCGTGTGAAGGTCAGCGCCGCAGGCGACGGTTTCCCCGCACCGGATCACCCGGTAACCCCAGCGGCCGGCATAGCGTTGACCGACGGTCCCGCCACCGACCTTGTACATGTGGATGAGGCTGTTGTGTGCGACGAGACTGACTTCAGTCAATCTCGTATCGAACGTGCTGGTCATGGATCTCTTTCTTTCTTCCCTGGTTGTCGTCGATGGTGTTCGTCGACGCGGCCGTGGCGGTTCATACCCGTGTACGCCACGAGTGACCACCGCGACCCCCGCCCGGGACCGACGTAAGTCGGTCCACGGCCACTGACCTTCAGTGTCGGCCGCGCATGTCAGCGACAGCTTGATCAAGCAGTTCGGGCAGCAAGCCGTGCCAGGCATGTTGTTCGCCCGTTCGGTCGATCCAGACAGTGACAGGCGTGGACTGGTACCCAAGTTCGACGAGGGGCTTTTTGGCCTCTGACGAGGCTGTTATGTCAACGGTGCGGTAGCGCACGCCGCTCTGGTCGAGACGGCGCTTGATGCCGATACAAGGTCCGCAGCCGGGCTGGGTGTACACAGTGATTTCGGGGGTGGTCATAGGCGTTGTCTTTCGTGAGACGGTCATATCCGAGCCCACACCCGAATCAGCTGCGCTGATTCTCCGCGGTGACGGCCATAAAAACGACCCGGCGCAGAATCTGCGCCGGGTCGTTTATTCCATCAATAGTGGGATGGTTGTTGCCGTCCGGTATTAGTGCTCGCTTCCCGGCGTTTGGGTCGTTGACCCGCTGGACCCCATGATCGAGTCGCCGAAGAGGAAACCGCGGGTTTGGCCTGAATTCATCATGTCGCCTAGATGTGCCAGGAACACGGCCCGCTGAGTGGCCCGCCGGTCTTCTTGCGGCTCGTACTTCCGCAGGGAAGCCATGTTGATGATCCAGCCGTTCTCACGGATGACGGCTTGTTCAAGGTCGGATCCAGCCGGAACGGTCATGGCGTTGTAGTCGTGATCGAATTCCGGTGTGATGTCCAGGCGCTGGTCCGGTTCGTCGACGTAGAGGGTATCGCCGCGCAGCAGCTGTCCGTCACGGTCGAACGCGGTGAGGAAGACGCGGTCTGCCCGCGAGGTGTTGTCCACGTGAACGGCCATGACAGCTTCGTCAATGAGGAAGTCGGTCTCGCTCAAGCGGGTGTGTGTCCGGGCCCGGGCTTCGTAGCACCACATGATCGTGCGGGCCTGGTCGAATCCCGGAAATTCTTCAGAACCGGAGCCGGACTGGGGGTGGAACATAGATGAACTCCTCTACGAGCGTGATTATGGAGTTCGGCGATGCGATGAGGATGCAAAGGTCGGCATCACCGGACTGTCCTTCCGATCATACTACACCAGTGGAAATATTTCCACTGGAATACTAGCGCCGGCAGGTATCCCACGCAGTGCGGAGCCCGGTATCAGGGTATGAGGGATTCGCTCGCCTGAGTTGGGTCTACTGTTCTTCTGAAGGCCCTGGTGGATCATCAAGTTGTTCGCGTTTGCGGGCGAATTCAACGATGGAATTGATGCTGGAGAGGGCTTCGCCGCTCAATCCGTGCACGCGCATGGCGATTTTGCGTTCCTCGGGTGTTAGCTCGTTTTGGGCCTGCGCGCTTGGGGCATCTTCGTCGAAGAAGTATGAGAGCGGCACATCGAAAGCGTCAGCGAGAGCGCGCAGGTGCTGTAATCGGGGGTTCAATGCTTGCCCCGAGCGCAGTTGCTGCAGATAGCTCAGCGACATGGTCGAGATGTTGCGCTGTTCCATCCTGTGGATGATCTCCTGCAGCGTGACGGGTCGGCCGCCAGGGCCGGCGGTCTCTGCAAACAGATGTTCAAGTCGCTGCGCAAGGGTCACAGTGTTGCCTTTTCTTATGGTCTCGGGTGCGGGCGGGTCGCGACGGCCCTTTAAGGCGTAGCGGTGATGACCATCTTAGTGGAAGAACTTCCAATGGGGTGGCATTGCAGTTCATAGTTGTTTGTGGTGTGTTCAGCCCAGTTGCGGCATGAACAGCCGTGCCACAAACATTAATACGAGGGCAATCACCACGCCGAGGGCAATCTCGAGGACTGTGTGGTGTCTGAGTTTCAGGCGGGCGAAGGCTACCAGCGGCAGTGCAACTAGCAGGGAGAGCAACCACCAGGGCGAGACGAGCATTGCCGCGAGAACGATCAATGCCGTGAGGCAGAATGTGTGCATCGAAATCTTCGGGCCGATGAGCGTGATCGCGCCGGTGAGTGCGAGCCCGGCAACCATGGTCAACAGGATCCAGGTCAGAAGAGCCGGAGCATTCAACAACAGTGTCGTGACTATGCCGGAGAGCACGGATCCCGCACAGACGAGGAAGACCCACCAACGCTGCTCGCGGCGGGTGACATGCCGATCGGTGAGATACTCGCGATGTACGGCCAGCTGTATGGCGGCCATGGGGATCACTGCACAGAATCCACCGAGCAGGATCCCCCACCCAAGACCTGTCCATGTCTGCGGGTGGCTGATGATTCCCGATAGGACGCACATGAGAAATACGGACACCGCAGGCGCGAACACGTCGCTTAAGATTCTGGCGGCAGTGGTTGATGGGTCTGTAGTTCTTGGGATGATGTATGTCTTCATCAGCTCCTCGGCGCTCGGCAATCGGCGGTCAACGGTTCTGCTCGCTGACGGCGACACGTATTTCGTAGAGGCTTTTAATGGACGTGGCCAGGGTGTCATCATTCTTCAGCCTGAAAGTGCGCAACCGGCTCAACGCCAAAGTGATCCACCCAAGCGGCGGCACCGCTTTCTCTCCGCTGAGATGCCGCACCAGTCCGGCTGACAGGTGGGGATCCTCGGGATGCTTTTCATGCACGACATTCAATGCCGGATCGCTGTCCTCGCGGATGAGCCTGAGGGCGTCGTGTGTCTCGATGGTGATTCTGGACAGGGACATCAGTTGATTGAAATCGTGCTGTTCTTCCGGCGGGAGCTTGACGCCGGGCTGCAACGCGGTTGTCGTCTTCCATAGCGGGATCACCAGTTCCCGGGCGATCTGGACCGCCAGCGCCTTCTGCAAATTGATGCTGACACGACGGATGACGCCGGTGGCGAGTCCAAGAAAGAAGAGGCCGACGACAAGGATGAGGATGTACGTTCTGGTTCCGGATCCGCCGAAGACCGGGTGGCCAAACAGATCCATGATCGAGGATCCGACGAACAGGGCCGATCCGAGAGCGCCCGCGAAAACGCATCCAACGGGGAAGCGGGCGGAGAAAGGCTGGTTTTTTTCGGTCATGGTCCGCCAGCACCCGACAGCGACGACGGCGACTGCCGCGGCAAACGCACCCAAATAGAGGCAGTGATACGCGATGAGTGACCAGGCCTTGCCTTCGGCTGCGGCTTCAATGACTTCAGATCGTTGAAAGACGTCGCCATTCGGGTGGACCGGCAGGAACCACATGAGTACAGTCTCCCCGAGGGCAACGAGCCCTGCGATGAGATAAATGCTTCGTCTCATGCGCTGCGAAGTCGCACGGAACGTGAGAATAAGCAACACGATGGAGACCTGCGCCGTCAGAATGGAGAGTCTCTTGACGAGATCGACGCCGGGCCCACCCATGACGGGTTCGACCCCACGACAGACCGTGGCAAGGAAGAGGGCGAGGCAGGTGATGCGGAGCAGATGTACGCGTCGTCGACCCCGGTAGAACGTGGAAACGATCACGGTCAGACCCATTGTAATGCCGACGATGAGGATCTCGACCATTAGAGACCGCTGTTCTCGTCAGTGCCGGAGAAGAAGGCGAGTACTTCGGTTTCACGTCGCCTCTCGGGTGTTTTCTGTTTTTGGTGCCATGCCTCCAGCATCCGCATGCCGGTGGTCTCAGCGCGTTTTTCGACGGGGTCATCGAACATACTGCGCAGGTGCGTGCAGTCCGAGTCGGCCTGTACATCGCGGTGGAGGATGTGGGCATACTCGTGGAAGATCGTCAGTTCCCAGTGAAGAAGTGCAAGATTTTCGTCATAGAATACGTAGGCGGTTTGTCCGTTCACCGTGGTGAGGCCGGTGATTTCCCGGTGCCGCATTTCATCGGGAATGGGCATGATGTTAATCGCGAGACCCCGGGCGGCGGAGACGGCCTCTCCGAGTGCTTCGATAGTGGGTTCGACCGGCCACGTGAAGCTGTCGAGCGGATCCTGCTGAGCGTATGTACGGCCAGTGGTATGTGCGGTAGAAACAACTTTGTGCCTGAGGCGTTCAAGAAGGCTGGAGCGCGGGTGCGGATTTTCAGCTGCAGCGGGCGTTGTTGTTAACGAAGTGAAGGCAGGCATCAGCGATCCTCTTGGGGGAGAGAAGGGCGGACACCGCCTGCCGTTTGCCAACGAAGGGGTACGAGTCCGTAACTTACTTACAGTAAAGGCTACATTATGGAAAGGTCTGGTTGTTAAATGAGTGGGTCTGGTGGTACTGCACTGGTCATCGGAGCAACCCGCGGAATCGGCGAGGCCACGGCCCTGAGGCCAGTCAAGGCGGGGTACCGGCCCGGCAGATACATCGCGGCGCGGACCTCCTCTATGAGCATTCCGTTGCAGCGACTGGGAACCGCCGACAGCACATACATGTCAGGATCCACGATTCCGGTCGCAGGAGGTATTTAGGCAATGTCAGTTCAGCTGGACGTCGGTTCCTGGGGGCTGTTCTGCGGGCACGAAGGCAGGCAGATCGTGCTCGTCGACAACGAGGCCTGCGGGCCCAGCTCCGCGCGGAAATACACACGCCGGATCCCGCGTGAGCTGCTCTTGGATGAGAACCGAATCACTCATGCGTACCAGACCGGGCATCCATCCACCGAGACCATTTCCCACCACGGCAAGGAGTGGGTTGTGGTGCTGCGACCCATACTCTCGCCGCGTTCCGGTTCTTTGATCGGCGTTCTCGCCGGAGTATTTCCATCTGGTGGCCGGCTGCCCGGTCCACCTTTGGTCGGGGCCTGGGAATGGGAAATTGAGCGCAACTGTGAAGGACAGCCGACGCCGCAGCGGCGCACGTACTGGGATCGGAATCTCTTTGACCTCTACGCCGTCAATCTGAATGTCGCGCAACAGCGTCAGGGTTATTGGGAGGCCGGCGAGTGGGCAAGCGAACTTATTGCTAAGTCTGATCAAATGCGGGTCAACAGCCTGGTCAGGGACGGCATCCAAGAGGGGCTGATGGGTGTGACAGGCATGATCAGGTGCCTTACCTACAATATCGTCACCGGTTACGGGTCGGAGTCTCAAGGTCGCAAGCACCTGCGGCTGATCGGCCAGATTGTGCCGGTCGAACCGGACGACGACAAGATCATCATCCAAGGTTTCAGCTTCGAGGTGCCGGATACGTTCCATGACATGGCGTTCGTCCAGGACGTCCATGCCGGTCGTGTCGACGACGTATTGCGCGGGGTCATGGCCCTGGCCCGGGAGCCCGTAGCCGTTGTCGACGTCGAAACACTGGAGGTGTTGATGACGTCTGCGGCGTGGTGGCTGGAGGACTTCGGTCATGTTGGCGGCCTGGGGGAATTTGTCGTCCACGATCCGGTTGTGCTGTACGATTTCACCAAAAATGCTGCAGAAGACACCGAAAATAGCAGTTCAATGAAAGTGGATCTGCGCAGGCTTGACGGAAGTGTCCAACGGGTCTCAATGACCGTGATTGGTGCGAGATCAGGCGTACATGGTCGCGATGCTGTGATCCGGCTCGACCTCTAAGGTCTTGTCTTCTTGATGTGGGCAGGTCCGACCTTTTGTGTCAGCGGCGCGGTTGGCGGGCATTGAATACTGCCACAGTGCCGACGACTTTGACGGATGTCTGGTGGAAGCTGCGCTCGAGAGCCTGCTGCAGACCCGCCTCAGCGTCGTCACGGTTGTGGAAAATACCCATCCTGTTGTAGAGCGCCATGAGGCCCTTACCGACCGTGTTGTGACGGACACCGTGGCCGAGGATCGTGCCGCCGAAAAGCACGCCGTCGTCGGTGAGCCGGTCGGCCAGGTGCCCGAATGCTTCGCTCTTGGTTTCCCAGGTGCCCGGTATGCAATGGAACAGGTAGTTCGTCGCAATGGAGTCGAAGTTGCCGAGGTGTTCAGGGATCGGCTCGAGCACGTTGCCGGTCACTGCTCTGGGGGCGGGGCGTGTGCCGGCAGTGGGCATGCCGGCCAGCCGGAAACCGGTGTGCTCCATACTGTTCTCGTTGAGGTCCATGAGCGTGATCCTGTTGCGCTCGGGAAGGTGGGCGTGGATGAGATACCAACCGGTGCCGGGACCCACGTCGAGATGTTCTTGTCCCAGGAAACGGTTGTACTGATCGAGCATGAGCCGGCTCGGACAACGCCACGCCAACGTGTTGGACAGCCGCACCACCAGCAGATCGTAGAAGCCCAGCACCGGCTTGCTGTAGATGTTCGCGCCGCGGCGCACATCCTTGTTATTCATATGGTGAAACCTGCTGTTCGGTATCGGTACGGGCGTCGGTCGTCGTTCTTTGGAGCCGGCAATATGTGATCAGCGTGGAACCCGCCTAACGTACCATTGTGGTGGAATGTATTCCACTCAAATAATTATGTTCGATGTGCCCCGCGTTAATGCTGCGGGTCAGGGCAGGATGATCTGACGGCCGGCGAGATCGGAGAGATTTGCCCGGTCGGGCACCCGGGCGTCAAGACAGTTTTCTTGGCGGAGATCGTTGACTAGCAGATGGTCTTCCAGCGCGGTCAGGGCATCCTTTGCCCCGGCGAACACGATTGCAGCGTCCGGGTTGTGCCGACGGTCGATCAGTATGTAACCAAGTTCGGCAGGTTCACCGCGCTGCATGCGTGCCAGGTCGAGCCGGAAGTTGATTTGCTGTTCGACGAAACCGACATCCATGCCCAGTTCGGCGGATAGTTTTTCGTCGGTGGAGTCTGTTGTGTTGTTGGCGTTTTTATTCATGTATCCATTCCCCAGTTCTCTCGTTCGCTAGTCCACACCGCGCTCCGCGCCGGCGTGCATCAGGTCGGTGAGTACGTCGCGGATGGCCTGACCGGGTTCTTCCGGCTCGTCGTTGTAGAAGATGTCAAAGACGAGCCGGGTACGTATCTGGACGCGATCGAGGGAGTTGGTGTCTGTTGTGCGATCGAGCTCGGTGGTGATAGCACGCATGTGTGGTCTCAGATCGGTCATGATCCTGTTCCTTTTTGGTTGTGGCTTACATCGCTGGCCAGCCCGTGATGGTCGAAGCCGGCCGCGCCCAGACCCCTGCGGCCCCAGCAGTAAGCGTCGCGGATCTGTCCTTCTGTCGCCGCATGCCGGTGGACCGCGCCCAGCACAGCGCGGTAGCGTTCCCGGTTGCCGGCGGCGGCCGCTGCGGCGAGGGCATCAAGGGCGGCGACGATCCGGGCGATGCCGCTGTCGGGTGTTTCGGATTCTGGATTCATGACATGCCCTTCGTGATCTGTTCAATGCTCGACAGGCGGTTTGTGACCGTTTGTTCGAAACCATTGGTGGTCGGCGTGTAATACTGCGAGCCGGTGCCGTCTGGCAGATACTGTTGGGCAACGACGCTGTGCGGATAATCGGCCGGCATCAGATAGTCAGCGCCATGACCGAGTGCTTTAGCCCCCGGATAATGCGCGTCACGCAGATGCATTGGCACTCCTCCGGTGCGGCCGGCCTGAACATCGGCAACAGCTTGGTCGATACCGGTGACGATGCTGCGGCTCTTGGGGGCTGTGGCGATAGCCACTGTGGCGTGAGCAAGATTGATTCGTGCCTCGGGCATGCCGATCAGCGCGACAGCCTGGGCGGTGGCCACTGCAATGGGCAGCACCGATGGATCAGCCATACCGACGTCCTCGGAAGCGTGGACCATGAGCCGACGGGCGATGAACCGGGGGTCCTCCCCTGCCTCGATCATCCGGGCCAGCCAGTGCAGCGCCGCGTCCGGGTCGGATCCGCGCATCGACTTGATGAACGCGGAGATCACGTCGTAGTGCTGGTTGCCGTCGCGGTCGTAGCGCTGGGTGGCCGAACCGGTCACCCGGGCAACGGTCCCGGGCGTGATCTCGGTGTCGCCGGCGGCGTGTACGACCTGCGCGCAGACCTCCAGTCTGCCCAGCGCCTGCCGGGAATCGCCGGAAGCCAGGGCCGCGATCTCGTCGAGGACATGTTCTTGAGCGGTCACGGATCCGTCCAGGCCCCGCGGGTCGTCGATGGCCCGGCACAGCAGCGCCGAGATAGTTCCGGTCTCGAGTGGCTTGAGGACGAGCAGTATGGACCTCGACTGCAGTGCCGAGATCACCGAGAAGCTCGGGTTCTCGGTGGTGGCACCGATCAGGGCGATGCTGCCGTCTTCGACGGCCGGCAGCAGGATGTCCTGCTGGGACTTGGTGAAGCGGTGGATTTCGTCGAGAAAGAGGATCGTGCTTGTGCCGTCCTCGTCGCGGGCTGTCCTTGCCGCGGCAAAGACTTCACGGACCTCTTTGACGGAGGCTGCGGTCGCCGAAAGCTCGATGAAGCGCTTGTCGGTGCTGCGGCCGATGATGCCGGCGATTGAAGACTTGCCGGTGCCCGGCGGCCCCCACAACAGGACCGAGGCCTGGGAGGATCCTTCGACGATGCCCTTGAGCGGCGAGCCGTCGAAGATCAAGTCATCCTGGCCGACGAGCTCGTCGAGCGTGGTCGGCCGCATGCGAGCGGCCAGCGGCTGGTGGGTGGTCATGGGCGATTCAGCTCTCTTTCGTGGTTGTTCGCTGACCCCTGCGCGCACGCCAGGTCTCGACCCAGTCCGGTGTGTGTTTGGGACAGAACATGTCACCGTTCTTTTGGAAGAACCAGTCGGACTTAATGCGACCCCAGGCGTGCGCCGGAATCGTCGCCTCGCATCCGGTGTGCGAGCAGCGCTCTCGCGGATTACATTGTTGTTGCCCGGATCTGGTGGACATGAATCGCTCCCCTGCCCGACTCTGCAGCAACCAGGCAGTCAGTGCAGACTGTCGCCGCGTTCGACGTCGCCTTCGATGTAGGTCAGGATTTCGCCGGTATCGGGCTGTTGGAGCACGTAGTAATACGAAGCCCGGGCGTTGATGGTTTTCCACCCGGCCAGGTGAAGGGCGTGGACAAGTGTGGACTCTCCCCCGGACCCGGCGAAAAACGCCGAATTCGGGCCAAAGGTGCGCACGCCGTTGAGGTTCACGTCAGCGGTGACGGCGTCATAGGCGGGGTCAAGCAGGATGGCGCGCACCTCGTCGAAGGTGCCGGGCTTTTCGATGATGATCCGGTGGAGCTGGTGTTCGATCTGTGACCAGAATCCGGACGGGATAGTGGCGGGAGCAGACATGAATAAACCTTTCTGATTAGTCGAACAGGTAGGCGAACTGTTCGTCACTGAGATCGACCTGTGTTTGCTGGCCGGTGCCGGTGTCGAGCACGTCGAAGACGCAGCATTCTTCGTTGGTGGGCTGGTTGAACCAGTTGCTGAAGTTGTCCTGCCAGGCGTTCAGCGCCGCTGCTGCCGGAGAGATACCACCTTCCGCGTCGATGGTCCAGCAGACGGTGTACGGGCCGCCGGGCGCGGTGTGCGGATCGGGATGGTCGGCGTTGATGTCTGTGCCCGCGGTACAGGGCTTCACACCTTGTGGCAGCGCGTCGGATTCCTCGGCGGCGTCGATGAGCCACCGGGTCTTTGCATCGGCCTCTTCTTCGCTGTCGGCGCTGATGTTCAGCGTCAGGGTGCGGGTAAAGGTGGACATAGGGATCATTCCCTGTTTTGTAGATAGGTGTGGGCGTTAACCAGGGCCGAGATCAGCTGTTCGGGGTCATCTACCCGGTGGAAACCGCACACACGGCCGGCGACCGAGATATCGTGATAATGAGTATTGGCTACGACTGTGCCGTCGGTGCAGTGCCACCGATTGACGCCCATGGCTTCATCGGTATAGTCGGGCTCTCTGAGTACGACCTGTTCGAGTATGCCGGGCTGGACTTCGCAGTCTTGTCCGATCACCGGCTTCTCGTCCTCGAAGTTCTTTTGGAAGTAGGCCAGCGCCTCTTCGGCGTCGTCGGCGTAAATGTTGGAGATACCGGCACCAACGTCGGGCACGACGGTCCACACGTCGCCGAAGGCCCACCGTGCGAATTCACCAGCGTGACCGGCAGGGGTGCCGTGACCTTCGGAGACCGCCACGACGACGTCAAGCCAGTCGCCCTGGGCGTAGCCGCGGATGTTCTGCGTGTCCACCGAGATTTTCTGTTCGGGGTGGAATGCGGCCAAGTAGCGCCGGGTGCAGTCCAGGGCCGTCTCAGCGCCGGATTCATCCAAGTAACGGGCGAAAGCGTTAATGGCGATATTGCCGTCGGGCTTGTTTGCGGCGATAGAGTGGCGCAGATTCGGTTCACGGTAGGCCCACAGTGCGGCGTGCTGGTTTTCAATGCAGGACCGGGGGTCTTCGGCATCGGTATCGGCGAACACGGCATAGCCGAAGTCAGCATCTTCGTCTTCGAAGCGGTCAGGATGGTCGATGGTGTGCGCGGGTATGTGAGTGAGGCTCATGGGGGCGTCCTTGTGTGAGTGGTTGATCAGCAGGGATCACACACGCAAAACGACCGCCGCAACTGCTGCGACGGTCGTTTTGCGTGTGGTTGGTGAGGCGCTCAGCCCTGGAGGCCGTCGTCGACGAGGCCTGCGGCGTCGTATATGAGGGCCTCGGTTTCTTCATCCCATGGCTCCTCAGTGACCATGTAGCCAATGTTGTTGACATAGTGCCAGCCGCTGATGATGTACAAATTGTCGTCGGCCTCGACCATGGTCCAGACTTGCTTCGAATCAGGATCGAGGCTCCGGTCGGATGGCCGTACATCACTTCCGGTCGCAGGATCGGGCACGACGGTAAAGCGGAAGTCGAATTCGTCTTCGGTCAATTGCTGCATGATTCAGTTCCTGTTCTTGGTCTCGTTCGTGTCCGGCGCAGGCTCGAGGAGTCCGGGGTCTGGATTGTTGATCCGGGAGCGCAGCGCTTCCGCAGGGCTTTCGCCGATCTTTTCGATCAGCTTGTCCAGGTCGTGATAGGCGTCGGATTCGCTCAGGCTGCCAACGGCTTCGATCTCGAAGTAGAGACCGGCGAGTTCGTTGTCGTTGAGATTGTGGCCGAGCAGCTTTGGCTCAAAAAGACTGGTCCAGGTGGCGACACCGTCTCCCCCGGAGCCGTATGGACCGTCCATGATCTCGGAGTCAGTGACGGCTTCAAAGTTCACGAGGATGTGGTGTTCGGGCATCAGATCGGCCTCGAGCATCGAGATGAGTTTTTCGTCGTTGGCGGGCCCGGACAGGGACGTAAATATCTGCTCCGGGCCTGGCCGGTAGGCGTGTCGGTCGGGTCCGTCGGCGATCCAGCCGGAACTCAGCCGCCGGGCGTCGATGCCGCCGGGGGTGAAGTAGCCGACGGAGCCAACACGGACCTCGTCGAGGTTGGGGAAGACGATCGCCTGGTGTTTCTTGTCGTCGATGACAGCGCGTAGACGGGCACGCAGATCGACGGACTTGGGCTGGTGCATGGTTCAGTTCCTGTTCTTGTCGCCGCACTGGTCGCAGGACCCGTAGGTGACGTCGTGGATGCCGGCGGGATCTTCGGGGCACGGGAAATCCAGCCCTGCAGTGTAATCGTTCCAGGCGCTGATGAAGCCGTCGACGTCACCGTCGAAGGCCTCGTAAGCCTCGATCAGCGCATCGACCGTGGCCAGCGGGAATGGCCGAAAACCCGGAACCGCATCGAATGTGTCGAGACTCTTGCGGATCTGCTGGCGATCGGCTTCGACGGCCTCTTCAATCAGGAGGCGGATGTCGTCGGCATCGATGTCGGACTCGGCCTGGGCGCGGGTGAAGTTCTCTTCGCCGTGTTGATTGGGCTCTTCCCACTCGGTGCCGACGCCGTAATGGGCGTCGATGACCTCGCGGCTGAGCTGTTCGGGTGTTTTCATATCTGTCTCTCCTCGGGGTTTCTGCCGCTTTCTGTATCGGCGCAGACGACTCAGGGATGACCGGCTTCGGCCGCAGCTTCGGCGAGTTCAAAGCCTTCGAGGTCGCCGATGTTGTCGTCGTATAGTGAGGGATTGTTCATCCAGTTGCTGCGCAGGCGCTGCCCGACGGCGTTGAACCATTGGCCGCATTCTGGACAATTCTGGTCACCCCGTCCCCGGTGACGGGCCATGGGCCGGCCGCAGTCGCAGGTCCAGGTGTCAGTGGGCTCGTTCTCGTTCATGTGCGGATTCCTTTCCGGCAGAGCGCTGGTTTTCGGCGGCACGCCACTGGTCGACGGTGCGTGGCAGCGGCTTGTTGTCCTCGTCGTGAACTGTCTGCGCGCCCCAATGTTCAGCAAGGTTATGCAGCATTTGGGCGATGTCGCCGCCGATGCCGCATGATTCATTACCGATTTCGAGCTGCTCCCGGCCCGGCAGCGCGTCGTCGTCATAGACGTTGAGCGTGAACGGCGTGCCGGTCTTGATTGCATCGGGGTGGTCGGCGTCGTCGGTGTTGATGGTGATGCGGATTCTCATGAGGACTATTCACTTTCGCTGTTGTCGAACTTGATCAGCTTCACGGTGACGAGGTTGTGGGAAGACCATTGCGCGATGGAGCCGTTGTTGAATCGCATAAAGCCGTCGCCGGCGTAGCGGTTTTTTGAGTCAGCTATCCTTGTCGGTTCTTCTGCTGATCGCGGATCGCCTGGCGCTGGCGCTGTCGGCGGGTGCCTTTGCGAGGCTTCGGTGTGTGCCGCTGCGCGGCGTTGGACTTCCTGAGCTCACCCATCCAGTGCGCCTGCTCTGGGTTCGAGGTGCCGCGGAAGCCCTCGACAGACTCGCGTGACTTCTTCTGGTGCTTGCGTTTGCCCATCGAGGGTCTCCTTTCTTCGGTGTTCGTGCGGTGAAACTTAGTCGGGGTAGACGATCACGGCGTACTGCGTCTGCACGTCGTTAGTCTCGACTTTGATCCGCCAGAGATCGAAAGGTTCCTCGCCCTGAGCGTCGACGACGCCATTGACGGTGTGGTCGCAGGTGAAGTGCGCCAGACGCGGGTCGTCATCCGCGTGCGCCTGAACGTAATCACGTGAATCAGGGCCGAGTAGATGGAGAATAATCCACTCGAGCCACTCGGCGTGGTCGTAGGTCTTCTCCATCTCATCCCAGACGAGGTTGCCCTCGTCATCGGTGACCCAGTGGCACCAGATGCCGGGCTTGTCGCCCTGGGGATCGTTACCGTCGATGAAGCCGGTTATCCGCGACTGGACGACCAGCGGCCCGTGGTCGGGGCTGGTCTGGCGGGTATCGGCGAAGTCGACAAGGTAGCTGCGTTCGTGCTTGTTCAACGGCGGGCTCACGGTCAGAGCGCCGTCGAAGTCGGTGTTATACCCCATGATGGGTTGCTCCTTTTGGTATTTGAATTGGTGGTTAAGGTGTCAGGTTCGGTTCAGGCGTCATCTGCTGGTTCATCGATCCGGCCAGTTCGATGATTTGTCCGGCATCACTGACGCATACGGCTGTGCCTTCGCGTAACAGCCGGTGGCATCCGGCCGAGTTGGCTGAATGGACAGAGCCGGGAACAGCACCGACTTCGCGATTGAGGTCGATGGCATGGCGGACGGTGTTCAGCGCCCCCGACCGCCAGCGCGCCTCCACCACGACCGTGACCGCAGACAGGGCGGCCATGATCCTGTTGCGTTGCAGGAACCTCCACCGGGTCGGAGCGGTCCCGGGCGGGACTTCAGAGATCAGCATGCCTTGATTGGCTATGGTCCGCAGTAGGTCTTCATTTCCGGCCGGATAGTATCTGTCCAGCCCGCATGCGGACACGGCCAGGGTGGGCGCACCGCCGGTGGCCATCGCTGCACGGTGGGCCGTCGCATCTATTCCGTAGGCTCCCCCGGAGACGACGCTGAAGCCGCGATGACTCAGCGATGCTGCCAGATCGGCCGTGACTGCATTGCCGTAGTTGGTGCTGTCGCGCGAACCGACCAATGCGACGCTGCGATGTTCGGCAGGGATTTCAAACCCGTTGCCGCCCCTGGCCCACAGGCATATCGGTTGATGGACGAGGTCTAGATCCAACAAGGCGTCGGGCCACTCTTCGTCCTCCGGTATCAGCAGGCGGCCGCCGAGTCTTTCGATAGTGGCGATGTCGCGCTCGGGTGCGGGATCGGTGCTTTTGCGGGCCCACTTCGTCAACGCCTCCGGCAGCGGGTCTTGCCGATACCCGGATTCCCGGGCAGACAAGATCGCGCTGACATCCTGTGCCGTCTGGCGGCTGTGCTTAATGGTTCCCTCAGCAACCCGGAGGGCGTCAACGGGCCCGACGCTTTCAATCAACGCCATGCCGACAGGATCCGATGGTTCTATCAGCGCCGATAGTGCCGCCCGGGCACGACGCGTATTTGAGTTATTCATGACGGGCCTTTCAGGTATGTCTTATTGATGGTCGGGGTAAAGCCGCGCATTGTTTAGAGTGGCCGGCGGTACAGGCCGTAGAAGCGCAGGCCGTGATCAACCTGCAGCCAGTAGTGCAGGCCGCCGTGATCGGCTTCGTGCAGCTGGTGCTGTAGGCGTTCGAGCTCGACGAATTTGGTGTGACCATTGATTTCGGCAACACTGTCGGTCTCATCGCCGTAGTCGAACTGTGCCAGATATGCGACGACGGCCTCAGTGGATCCGCCCTGGTCGTTGGCGGCATCGACGGCCGTCTCGTAGTCGTCACCCTGCAGGTGAATGATGTCCACCAGTGGTTCACTGGTTTCATTCAGATATTGGTGAAAGTCGCCGCAATCCCACCCGTGCGCGAGACACCAGCCATCGTTGTCTGCATGGCATTCGAGATTGCCACAGAGAGGGCAATACGTGTCGTCGATGAGATTTTTCATGAGAAGCTCCTGGTGTACGGGCTGTGGTGTTGATGATCAAAGGCTTTTCTGACGTGCAGTTGAGGCACGGATGTTGCCGGTGTGAGCCAATACAGCCGACTTGGCTTCCGGGTCGGCTGTGCCGACTGGTATATGCAGTCACTTGCGTGAAACGGCGGATTACCGGCATGCGAATCGGCCGCGGTCGGTGAGCTTGACCGTGACTCCATGTTGATTCCGGTACGGCTTGGGAAGCATCGTTTCGGACGAGATTTCGATGAGCCGGTCGGCCATGAGCCGTTGGATGGTGCTGTCGTTTTTTACGAAGCGGTCGTGTTTTTCGTAGGTGTCCATGAGGGTCAGGACAACGAGCTGCCATCGACCCCGTGTTTTTGCATACAGCCAGCAGGGGTGTTTCTGAACGTGGACCGCTTCACGGAACTTTAAATGCCGGAGAAAGTCTCGGTCCCGGTGTGAGAGGGTCACGGGTTGGTCGGAATGGAGGTGTGGTGTGTTGTTCATGTCTGGTTTCTGTTCTTGTCGCTGTACTGGTCGCAGGACCCATGGGTGACTTCGTGGATGAAGGATCGGTTTCCGGGACATGGCAGGTTTCTGTGTTCTCGGGAATTGCCTGCCGGGGCTAACGCCGGTGGGACCCTCCGGGCGGTTCCCACCGGCGTGTACTGTCAGCACCGGCCCCCGGGTCGGCCCCGCCGACCTTCCTTTTGGTGGTTACCTACCGCCACATTGTTTGAGCACGTCAGCGCATCATGATTGTGGTGATTTATAACCGCGTGGCGGTCCACAGATCATTGAGATCGTCCTGGATCTCACCCTCCAAGGCGGCCAGTGTGGCGTTCTCGGCATCGACGGCGTCGATGAGGTCATCCTGGATCTGCTTCTTATCGGCCAGCACCGCGGGCATCCGCTCGTCGTGGGTGCCTTTGGCGAGCAGCCGGTGAATGGTCACCGGCTTGTTCTGGCCTGTGCGATGGAGCCGGCCGTTGGTCTGCAGATACCACTCCAGGTTGTGCGTGAGTGTGTACCAGATCATGGTCGAACCACCCTCCTGCAAATTCAGGCCATGCCCGGCCGAGGCCGGATGCAGCAGCATGACCGGAATTTGCCGGTCGTTCCATTGACGGACCATCTGACGCGAACCGTCGAAGGCCCGGACATCGACGCCGGCTTTCTGCAGCCGCTTAAGCAGCTGTTCGAGGTCGGAGCGGAAATGGTAGGCAATGAGTATGGGCTCGCCGCCGTTGTTGCGCACCAGGTATTCGACCATTTCGAGCTTTTTATCGTGGATGATCTCGTAACGGCCCTGCGTGGACGGGTCGTCCGGATCGGCGGTGTAGAGCGTGCCCGAGGCGAACTGCATGAGCTTGCTGGTCAGCACCGCCTGATTTTGGGCCACGATCGACTCCACACTCTGGGTGAGGTTGCCGTCGGCGTCCGTGTGGGTCCGGACGATATCGAGGACCAGATCGCGCCTGAACTCCTTATAGGCGGTCAGCAGGTCGGGCGTGAGCGTGACATTGACGTCGTCGATGGTTAGTTCAGGCAGGACCAGATCTGTGTTCTGCGCACTCATTACCAGGTGGGCGATCGCCTGGTGGATCTCCGCTTCGGCGTTGGCCGTGGGGACCCATTTGGCCGGCGTGTTCGTGCCGGGCACCATCTTGGGCGTGAACCAGCGGTTCCGGAAGGCGGTGATATTGTGTCCCAGTGCCCGGCCCTGGTCGAGCAGGTAGATCTGGCTCCACAGATCGTGCAGCGAGTTGTGTGTGACCACAAAGTCCTTGGTGACGAATAAACCGTCGCTTGCTGCCACAGTGATGCACTGTGCTTGCTCATTGCCGATGGGCTCGATGAAGTGGATGGTTCGCTCCTTGGTGCGCCAACGTTTCTGCCAGTTCTTCGCCTTCCGCAGAAGGCGAAAAGGGCTGATCGGCAGGCCGAACGTCAGGACATAGTGCGGGCGCATCGACGAGGTGTGCCCCTGGGGCATGACTTGGGGGCCTTCTCGCTGCTCGATGTGCTGAGTGACGTATCCGCCCAGAGACCGGATGAGGTGCTTGACATCCTCGGCTAGCCGGGGTGACGAGGTGCCGAAGCTCGAAGTCGACCCACGGCCCGTCTTGCTGCAACCGTCGGTGTCGCACAGACCGCGCAGCATCTCGAGTCGAACGGTTGTGTTGTTCCATAGATAGACGTCTGGAATGAACTTCTCCCAGGATCTCAGCCCGAGCAAACCCAGGTTGCGAAGAGCGGTCTTCACAGGGTTGGGCACAGCCCCGCGAATCGCGCCGGGCAAACTTCCACCGCGCTTACCAGAGGTGATGTAGTAGGCGCTGGCCTTCGAGTCGCGCCGATAGCCCTTGTGTGTCAGCTGCATTCTCGGCGGAAGAGCCTCTGCCACATACCGCGTGATTTCAGGATCCATGGTGGTGAAGTCGACGCTGTGTCCGATGTGCCCATCTCCGAGAAGAACTCCTAGAAGATAGGGGTCAAGCGGGATATCTTGCGAAGACACCTCCACAGGTGCAACGGTCGGTGTGGCCCATCGCGGGGCACCGTTCATGTCGGTCAGCCCAACTTCGATGTCCGTCGCTCGGCTGCGGCTCCTTCCCTTCTTGAGCTCGCCGGTGGAGATCACCAGAGGGTCGAGACCCTTGCTACGACGGCTGCGGCTGTTCACAGCCCAGAGGTGGTCTTCGGTGCAGTCGACAACGGTCTCGTCACTGAAGGTGACCCGGAAGATGGGCTTGTCACCCTGCGGCCATACGCCCATCACCTCGGTGGGCTTGCCGCCGGATCCGATCACGAGATCTCCGACTTGCATGTCACCCATCAGCTTCCAACCCGTGGGGGTGAGGATCGGGGCGTCGAGCGTCAAAGCGTTCGGTGCGGGAGTTCCGGTCAGTTCAATGATCCGGGTGATCGCCGACCGCATGGTCTGGAGCGCCTTGAACCGGCCGCTGGCGTGGTTCTTGAAGCCCTGGGATTCATCGATGATGACCGTCTGGAAGGGCCATGTGGTGGTGTTTTGGCCGTTGATGTTTTGAACCGGCATCTGGTCAATGAGACCGAACTGGCAGTCATGACAGGCTCGGTCCTTGAACCCCTCACCGCCACAGATGTGGCAACCGGTGCGTGGCGGCTGCGTGAGCAGCTCCTGGTTGATGAAGTACATCGTCGGCGGGTCGGTGAAAACATTTTCGAATCGCTTCAGACGCTTATCCTTCGACAGCTTCTTGTCGTTGTCATTGACGATTAGCGACTTGGTCCTGACGGGAAAATTCCATTTGGCGATCTCATCGATCCAGGTGGAACGGGCAATGGCGACGGGTGCGATCACAAGAATGTGTCCGATAGGCCGGACCGTCTGCAGGACGCTGAGGGTTGTCAATGTCTTGCCTCTGCCCACGCCGAGCCATGCGCCGGCGAAGGGTTGATGAACCAGGAAGTCATGAATCTGCTGCTGATCTCTCTTCAGGGCAGGCAGTTGTGGTGTGGTGGTGGATGTCATGTTGGATGCGTCGAGTCGGCTCGACTCCCTCCTTCGGTGGTGAGAATCGCGGCTTTGCCGCGCGGCATACGCTGCGATGAGTCGAACGGCATCTAGTACAGACCCAGCATTGTCCCGCCGAGCACGAAAGCGGCGAGGCCGAGTGCCATGATGGCGATAATCAGAGGAATTGGCAGGTCCGTGCTCTGGCGTGGTTCATCGTCTTGCTGATCAGTTGGCCCGGGATTGATTTCAGTCGACTGGGGGTCAGCCGGCCCGATGTTTTCGTCCTGGGCGGAGCTGTGCTTCTTCTTTTTTCCAAACACGCTGGTTTACCTCTTTCAGATTCGTCGTCGTCGGCTGAGCCGGTCATCAATTGGTGGTCGATTCAATAGTCGTTATTGGGCCTTTGGTCCCGGTTATTTCTTCGTGGCCAGTTCGCGTATGAGTTCATCGACTTTGTGTCGGTCGTCGGCCACGTAGACTTTGGCCCCGTATCGGCGCATTTTGGTGTGGACAATCTTTTGGAGCCGGCGGGGTTTGCCGCCGGGGCGCTTGGTTTCAACGAAGACTGTCTCGGCGGGGGTGATAATGACACGGTCGGGCACGCCGCCACGGGCCGGCGAGACGAACTTCATGCACAGAAAACCGTTCGCCCGACAGCGTGTGAGCAGGTACTTTTCGACCGTGTCTTCACGTGTGGCTGTGCTCATGCCAACCACTGCGGGGTCTGTACGTGCGGGTTGTTGGCGGCGGAGGCCGCGATGGAGCCGGCAATGTCGCGGGTGAACTCGTCCAGGTCCTCATCGCCGTCGGTGAGCAGGGCATCGAGGATCTGCCGGTCGTTGACGCCCTGGCGCTGCAGCCAGACCACGCGTTCGGTCCGGTCCATGGAGGCGACGAATACCCCGGCCCGATCGTGTATACGGTCATCAGCGGCGGTATCTACGGTGTAGTCGTTCATCATGTCATTCACTGCTCATCGGTGTTGTCGCCACCACCGCTGCCGTCGACGGCGATCCAGCGTTTGGCATTGTTGCCGAACTTGGACTTGCCTTTTTCGGGGTCTTGAATGATGAGCCCGGCACGGACCAGCTCGTGCAGCCGGGTGCGTACACCGGAATCGGAAGCACGGGCGGTATCCGTTTCCATGATGACCAACCGGTTGTATTGACCGATGAACTCGTCATGGGTCAACGGGCCGTGTTCGCGCACCAACGCGAGCACGATAGGGCGAATTTTCGAGGCCCCGAAAGCCGCCTTCTCAGCGGCTTCATACGAAATATCAGGGTCGTCAGCGCGAACGGGCAATGTGATGCTGGACATAATGTCCTCTCTTTCCGATGTCTATCGTTGATATCATTAGAATGGTTTCTTACATATATTCTATACCTGATGATGACGTATATTGATTTATCATTGACTGATCTTTCAGTGTAGATTTGCTATAACGCACGAAAGCCACCCCGGGATGACCTGAGGCGGCTTTCGTGCGTGCTGGTGCTGGACTACGCCGGGCTGTTTTTCCAGTTTTTGGTGAACGTCTCCGCGAGCATCTGTGTGTAGACCTCCAGATCGAGCGAGGCGATGAGATCTCTCAGCCGCGGTCGGCCCGCGGTGTAGAGATCGTCGTTGCAGATCACCATGGACCAGGCAGGGTCGATGCCGTTGATCCGGCGGACGACGACGTCCTGGTCTGTCGGCAGCAGGTTCAGCCCGTCACGGGCGGCACTGTGGCGGTCGCGGGCCCAGCCGTGATGGCGAAGCATCCCGATGGCCGTGCTGTTGTTCTCGACCCGGGCCAGCCCGTCCTTTTCGCGCTTGGCCGCACTGACCGGAGAGACCTTCCAGGCACCGGCATTGTGCAGATTTACCGCACCGGCGGTGCCGTCTTGGACGATGAAAGCCCGGTTGATCATCTGCAGCGGCTGCGGATCACGGATTCCGCCCCGTTGCTCATCGGCTGCGTCTGTGTCGGAAGGAGCTGCGGCGAACGGATAGGTGATCGAACCCCTGGAGGCTGCGATGACGTTCTGGAACAGCAACGCGGTCCGTATAGGGTCTTCGATATCACGGGCGTCGTCGATGATCTTGCGCCCCAGGTCGAAATCGAAGTCTTCGCACAAGGCCGCCTCTGTCCTGGCCGCGATGGTCTGCAGGTACCGGGCCAGAGCGTGGTCGATAATTGCCGGATGGGCCAGTGCCTTTGTCGGCGTCGGCCCGTCATGACAGGCCAGTGTGCCCCCGGATGCCGCCACGATCCTCGATTCCGCCACGGTGGTGCCGGCTGCGGGGGCGGTCAGTTCCATCCGGTTGTTCGAGTCCTTGCTGATCAGAAACATCTGCTCGGGCTCGATGTCGATACCGATGGCGGCTTTCTGCTCTTCGAGGACCCGATTGTTGGTTTCGGCCTCGAAGTCGTTGGAGACGTCGGAACCATCGTCGATGACTGAATACAACCCGTCGGTGTTCGTCGAGATGAGCCGGGCACCGGCCAGTGTTTGTGCTTGGCCGATCCGCCAACTGAACAGTTGGCCGATGATCCGCATCGAGATGATCCGGTTGTTCATCCTGATCGGATTCTTGTGCGAGGCGTCGCCGGCACCGGAGGCTGCGTTGAGGATCAGCTTGGTCCCGTTGCGCAACGTTGTCAGTCGCTCCTTTTCTGCCGCGTCCAGGCCCGGTTTCTTCAGCTCGGCTCCCAGACGCTCCTTGTCGAAGAAGATTGTCGCATAGCGGTCTTCGCCGAGTTCAGGGTTGTAGAAGGCTCGCATATTGCGCAGCAGGTTCGGGTAGTAGCTGGTGAAATCCTCATGGATGACCGGCCCGGCCGAGGTGCGGGCATATTTGGGGTACAGCTTGGTGGATTCATCCTCCTTGGCGGTGAACAGGCTCGGAGCCTTTTTGGCGGGTTCGTCGCGGTAGGTCGCGGCGGCCGCCGATGTCGTGGCCAGCACAGTCTTGCCGTGAAGAACGCTGCCGTCGGACATGGACACATGCAGCGCCGCGGCTTCCGGACGCTGGGTGGCCAGCAGATCGGCCGGATCGGGGACCTGCTGTTGTGCGCGGGCGAGTTGGTCGGTCTGGGCCGGGTCACCTTTCTTCGGCTTGCGGTATTTGACTTTCGCCGGATCCGAGCCCAGCAGCACATCGCGCTTGTCGACGTATGAGCCGTCGGGCAGTGACAGCTGTGCATGCTGGCGCTTGGCCTCGGCGACGAACTCCACCGCCTCCGGGATCAGGGTTTTGGCCCGGTGCAGCATGGTGTCGGCCTGCACGTGGGCGATGCGGTCACGGGTGAAGGCGTTCTTATCGGCCTCGGCACCGTGAATCCCGCCGGTGGAGAAGGTCGCGAAGCATGACGAGGCCGTGCCGTCGGGGCGGAAGTACGGTATGTTGTTCGGCGTCTTGGCGATCTCTTTGAGCGAGGCGGCCGACCGCTTGAAACGCTTGTTGTATTGGTCGGAATCGTTGAAATTTTCACCTTCGATCCGGCGATAGTACGTCACCACGTCCATGAACTGCGCCCAGGCGGCTGCTTGTTCCGTGTTGGTCGCCCGGTCGGGGGCGACCTGCGTGTCGAAGAAGTGGACGCATTCGTCGAGGACATTGACCTGGGCGATACCGCGTTCGTCGGCCACTTCTTTGGCCGGGTAGTCGAACGAGACGGTTTCAATGTCGTTCAGGGGTGTGTACGGGGCGAGAATGCGGCCCACGAACTTCGCCGACGAGGCATCGATGGTCAACCGGTCCATGCGCACAGTGCCGGACTTGGTGTACACCGTCTCCGCATACTGCTGAAGCAGACCGGCTTTCAGGTCGAAGGCCGACGAATAGACCGGATGTTCAAACAGCTGGGCCAGGCCCAGGCAGTCCGAGACGTTGTAGGCCAGCAGTTCATAGAGCTCGCCGGTGGTGGTGACCACTGAGCCGTGGCCGAGCTTGTCGGATTCTTTGATCTGCCGGCCCAGCATGCCCAGCAGGCGCTTGAGCGCGACCTTGTGCTGCAGCTCGTTGAGCCGGGCGATATCGAGATGCCGGCCCGAATGAAGCATCGCACGGCGGATCCTGGCCGCTTGCGAGTCCCACTGGTTGTAGCCGGGCATGTAGTCGATGTGCTCGGAGCTGAACAGCTGGTCGTTGTAACCGCGCAGTGTCGCTGCCGAGACCGGCTTGAACACTGGTTTGCGGTTGAGGACATCTTTGACCAGCGCCTGGGTGTGGGCCTGGTCTTCGGGAGTGCGGGCATATTCTTCCTGCACCCGGGCGTTGTCCAGATTCTGCCTATGGTCGGCCACGTCCGAGAACACCTCGGACAGATACAGCGCCAGCATCGTGGTGTCGTAGTTCAGCGAGTTGTACCCGGCCAGATAAGGGTGGTGCATCGGGTTGTAATCATTGTCGGTGTCGCAGACAGGGCGCAGATCGAGCGGGTAGGAAGATTTTTGACCGGTGTTGCACACCTGGTCGGCGTCACAAAGACCCATCAGCTGCGCCAGGGCCAGATTGCCCTCGACGGTGCGCAGATCGTGTGCTGTGACATGCACCGCCGGCAGGCCGGGGTTGCCATCGGTGATCGCCGCCGTGAGCGCATCGTGGTCGAAGCTCGCGCAAAGCTGCTCGTCGTCGACGAGGAAGAATACTTCGAGCAGATCGGGGTGACTTGCGGGCCGCGGTGTATAGGCCACAAGGCTGAAAACGTTGGACAGCGACTCGATGTCGTAGAAAGTAAACGAAGCCGTATCGGCAGTGACAGGTGTCCTTCCGGCAGTCATGGGGATCCCTTTTCATTGTGGTGGTCAGTGCCGGTCATTGAATGGTTCGGTTTAATCGCCGGTTCGCGACAAGGACCGGCTTCTCAGCAGGCCCCGGTGGTTGATTCGATCCCGTGGATCGTTGAGCCCGTATTCGGCGATCAGCGGCTCTGGCGCATCCATCATCGACCGCGGCCGCATCTTGCGTCTTTTATCCGGGCAGTGCCATTCGCCGTCTTCGCCCACGAGGGTGACGAGGCCGCTGACGAATTGTTGGCGCGACAGCAAGACCGCTTCAGGCTCTGTCTGTGCACACCAGGTTTGATACAGCTGCCACAGGAACGCGAATGGCACGAGATCCCACACCAGGCGATGGCGGGCCATGTGCCAGAACTGCTCGAGATTTCTGATGCCTGTGCCGCGATGCTTGGCTCTGTGCGCCGGGTCTGTGGCCGGCTCCGGCACGCCGACCGTCTCGTCCAGGAACCGGGCCGTACGCTGACGGATCTGTTCACGGCCCAGGATGCCCACGGCGGCTTCAAGCAACGCCAGCTTGCGCTCGGCGCTGATGTCATCTGCTGGCGCGGGGCCTTGGTGTTGGTGTTGGTGTTGGCCGGCTTCGGCCTGACGGGTACGGATGGCGAAATATGCCTGTGCGGCGGCAATCTGCGATTTACGTGGGTCGCCGTTCATGGCCACCAGATAGGCGGCGAAGCGTGTCAATTCGACGTTGTTAGCCGGACGGCCGCGGTTTGTACCATGTTGATCTGAATTTTTGACGGCAGTGTCAAGGAAAAGATTTCCGGCGGTGAATCCCTGGTTTCGGGCTGCTGCCTGTGCACGGTCAATGACATCGGTGAACCGACGCCAGGAGTCGTAGCCCAGCAGCGGCATCAGGTCGCGGGCCGACCAGTATTCGCTGCCGTCATTGCGGATGTTCCGGATGGCATCGAAGGGCGAGCCGGGTTCATGGTCAGTTCTCGAGTGGCTCGACTCGGTTACAGGGTGGGTCGCCTCTATGGTGGCGGGCATGGCCTCGTGTCCTTTCGTGATGGTGGTGGTGGCGTGCGGCTCTACAGCGAGTGGTGTGCGGCGCGCCGGCTGGGTGCGTCCATGCGCTGTCGGGCCTCGTGCAGCAGCCGGGCCTTTTCACCCGGGTCGGTTTCGATCTGTGAGCGGACGATGAGGTTGGTGACCCGTTGTTCGCGCACGACCTCGGCCTGGGTGGAGGCGAGATTGCTGTGTTCTTCGGCCACCCTCGACAGTGCGGCGACGAGCGCATCGATGGCTGTGTTCAGGCGGGACATGTGTATCAATCCTGTTTGTCAGTGTCGCCGGCCGGTGCTGCGGTAGTGGTCGGTGTGGCCCGCAGCAGGCCGCGGTAGTTGGCCTTGAGCATCGGCTGGGCCAGGCGCAACGGATCCGAACCCTGATAGGTCGGGCTGTACCAGTTCTTGAGCTCGTATTCACCGATCAGCGGCTCGGGGGTGTTCATCATCGAGCCGGGACGGATCTTGCGGTTCTTGTCCGGGCAGTGCCAGTTCTCATCTTCGGCAATGATGGATACGAGGTCGGTGACGAACTGCTGGCGGGACACCGGCGACCCCGACGGCGAGACGGCGGCGAACCAGACCTTGTAGTGGTCGTAGAGGAACGGAAAAGGCAGCAGGTCCCAGGCGAAGCGGGTGCTGAATTCCTCCCAGAAACCCCGGACCGGGTCGTTGGCTTCCTTGTATTCGTTGAGCACGGCCTTCGTCGCGGCCGGTTCGGAGAGCTGGTAGTAGTTGCCCGGCTCAGCGGCACCTGCGACATTGATCGCATACCAGAACACATACTCGAGCACCGCCTTGCGCTGCAGGTAGTCGTTCTTAATGTGCTTCTTCTCGTTGCCGCCGAACCACTTGGTGAACGGCACGAACAGCTGCCGGCGGTAGAACGACTCCGACTTGTCTTTGACGCGCGGGAATTCGTTGAGGCATTGAACCATGAAGCCGAAGAACTGGTAAGCGATCGGCGTGCGGTACTTGCGGTTGATCTGAATGATGTCGCCGGTGACGACGGCCTTGAGGTTGGCGGCCTTGTCGATGAAGGTGCCCACGTCGTTTTCGTCGACGATGATCGCATTGGCCCGCACCAAAGGTTCCAGGGCGAAGTCTTTGCCGAAGTCGGACAGCGGGATCGAAGTGTGAGCGCCGGGTCCGACCAGGTTGCGCATCAGTGCGCACAGGGTTCCTTTACCGTTGTTGCCCTGCTCGGAGTAGAACCAGGCCGTTTTGTTCCACGGCACATGGGGCCGGATGATCGCGCCGATGACCTCCCACAGCAGCGCCGGCATGCCCTCGTCGTCGGAGAGGCTGTTGACCCATTCGACGACCTCCCAGTCACTGTGATCGACCGGGTCGGTGATGACCTGCCTGGGCGCGTCGGCGACATAGTCGACGTGATTCTTGCTCAAGAAGATGATCGCCGGGTCGAACGGGTGGACCTGCTTGGCTTTGAAGTGGAAGGTCTTCCCGACGAAATCGATGTCAGTGTCTTTGGTGCCGTAGAAGACGATGCCGTTGTTGGCGGCGATCAGGTCCGGGTGTGCGCACTGGTGCCGGCGCGGGCTGTCTTCGCGCAGGATGGCTTGGATCTCTTTGAAGTCGTTCAGTGACAGCAGCATGTAGTAAAGCCGGGCCGTGGTGCGGATGTCGTCTTCGCTGGTGGTGTACGTGCCATAGCCGGCCCCGCCGGGCCGATACATGGCCAGCAGGTCGTATTCGCGGTCGGTGTCTTTGGCGTTGGGTGCAATGCGGATGACGCGATGCAGCCGCAGCAGGATCCGGGCGACCTGCCACAGGGTCAGATAGTTGGACCGGGCCAGCTTGTCCTTGCTCTGGCTGATCTTCTTGTTTTCGGCCTCCACGACGGCGTTGCGGGCGACCAGCAGTTGTTGCTCAAGGAACTGCGGGTGAGGCGGGTCGGCCGGATCAAGGCATGCAAGGTAGCCGGTGGTGACTTCGGCGGTAATCAGGCTGGGCGAGGCTGCCGCCGACGAACGCTGTTCGAAGTAATCGAGTATGTCGGACAGGAAGGTGTCCTGGTCCTTTTCGCCGGCCGCGTTCTCGGCCGTGCCGGGTGTTTCGGTCGTGCTGTCGTCGGTGCTGTCAAGTGTCATGTGTCGTCGTATCCCGTCTCGATACCAGGGCCGGCCAGCATGAATATGGGAAGCCGGTTAGATCTCGTATTTGAATGGGCCGTGGATTCTCAGCCTAGATCATTGAATGCTCATTCAGCAAAGACATCAGTGTCCTATCGATTCCGTTATCGAACTGTCTTTGCAAATGGTCCATTTCGCCGCTTGTGATGATGAGGCTGGTCGGCGTCGATGGTCAATGACGGCGGTCAGTGCCGAGCACCGCACCCGCCGGCGGCGTGAGCCGCCGGGTTTGTCGCGGGTGTCGTTCGGGTCAACGGGAGGCGATGTCACCGGCGGGTGGAGGTTCTGAGGGACCCTGGACGGGTTTGAGCATATATCCCTGTAGGAGATGCCGGAGAGGTGTACCACTGATAAGTACACCCGTTTGCCCTGGTCAGAGCGGGTTTTGAGGGATATTCAAGGGGGCCGCGCAGAAGAGATGTACCATTTCTAAAAATTCAAGTGGTACACCCGTTTGCCCTGGTCAGAGCGGGTTTTGGGATCTCTGTACCAGTTGTACCATTTGAAAATATAAAAGTAATACGCATGTGCGTGTGCGATATACACGTCATCAGCTTATTGGTCAATCGACCAATGTCCCGGCGTGTTGTCGTATCAAGTGTTCGCCTTATATTTCCCTACAAAGATCTGCGAACAGTTGGTACAACTGGTACCAATGGCTTAAAAGCCGTTCTGACCAGGGCAAACACCTGTACCAACTGGAAAAGCCATATGGTACCGGGATGCTTCCGTCACCTGTGTAATACAGATGTTTATGCAGGTCAAAGCGCATTTGAAGGGGTGTACCACTATTGGTACACGCGGGTCGGATTTGCACGATCCGGGCCGGATGCGAAGCCGGCGTCTTTGCCGGTGGCGTCAGCCGGGGAATGCTTGTGAGAACCTGCATTCGTCCTGTGAGCATCATAAACCACGGTGACCGGGGTTTGGGTGCTCGAGTATGCTTTTGAGCCGCCGCGCAGCGTCTGCAGCGCCGCACGGACTATCTGACTCAGCGACGACGATGGTTAAAATGTGAAAACCGGCTCAAGAGATGACGTCTGTTCTCTCTTGAGCCGGCTGTATTTAGCCGGCATCGGCCGGCTTCGGGTGGTCTGTTCAGAATCGAGTCGGTGTCGAACGCGGGCCTGTGGTGACCAGCGTGGCCAGTCCTGACACGAGCAGCATTATAGGAACAGGCTGGCGAACGAGAATCCGAACGTGGACAGGTTGGTCAATCCGCTGAACGTGTCGGGCAGGCCCAGCACGATGGCCGCGATGCCCGAGGCGATGCGTGACCATGTGCGCGTGCGGCCGGATTTGACGTTGAATCCGGTCACGGCGATGGTTGCCAGCAGCAGGATCAGCTGTATCGGCCCTTCCGGGCTGGGCATGCTCATGTAGCTGATACTCAACCCGCCCATTGAGGCCACGGGCATGAACAGCGAGATGGCCGCGACGATCGCTGCGGCGACGATGGCCCATGGTGCCAGGTTCCGTGCCAGTGCCCGCACTCCCCCGGCGTTGCTCGTGCGTGTGGCGGCTTCGGCGCTTAGCCGTTTAGTGCCTGCGGCGGCCGCCGGGATGAGGCGGTGGTTGATGTAGCCCCGGGCACCGGAGGCGAACCGGGCCGCGCCGTCGGCCATCTGCCGGGCATCGGCCACGCCCTGGTCGCGGGCGTTTCGATCATGATCAGTGTCGTTGTCGTGCATGGTTTGTCCTCCTTGTCCGTCTCGTCTCGGATGATCATTGGTGGTTGTTTTGATGCTTGCATTGAGACCCGGACTCCGATAGTCTATCGGCTAGGTGATAGGTGACTTGTCGTTGTCACGTGTCCCGTATTTGAATGAGCGTGTGAAGTAACAGGAAGGCCGGAGAGTTATCCCCATGGGAAGGGAAGCTCTCCGGCCTTTTTGCGTCTTTGGCTCCCGACGAGCCGGACCACGTCAGTATCCGAACGTCCTGTGGTTGTCCGGGATACGGACCATCGGGCCTCTGGATTTCAGCGTCGGTTCGTTTTTCAACACCTCGGCGGTCTCCGGGGCAAACGTCAGCCGCCGCATGTCATCCGGGTATTGCGGATACGGGCAGTCGGGGTTCTGGTTGCCGGTGCCGGTCTTCTCAATCACATAGGTGATCTTATGAACCATACTGAAGTTGTGATTGATGGGGATGTACTCGTTGACGATCCTGGTCTTAAGGGTGCGGAACCCTTCGATCATGTTCATCTTCTTGTAGAACCGGCCCAGCTTGCGCGTTATTTCGCGCTCAGTGCGATCGTACGAGGGTGTTTGAACATTGATCTCGAAGATGTGGTAATAGCCGATGTCAAAGGTGGGGAAGAATTTCCCGCCTTTGGTGGTCAGACGGTGACTGGCCGCCAGCCACGGCTCCATGGGCGGATTGATCAGGTTGCCGCCGACGTATTCGCACGGGCTGATAACAGACATTGAGCTCTCCTTTCGTGGCGTAGCCGTCAGTGTGACTGTATATGTTCTTTCCATCCTTCCCCCGGTGACCGGTTGAACCCCGGTCACCCACAGATCGAAGTTGCGCCCATGGTCCTGCCCGCCGACCGGACATCATTGACGACCGGACGGCGGCGGCAATAAGGGCACTACCTCGTCTGTTTCTTTGGCACTGTAGGGTCCGCCCGTTCGTGATCACAGCGTTTCATGACCTCGGTGTGATCTCTTCGTATTTCGCGATCCAAGGGAACGTACTGGTTAGCGTGGAGTGGACTGTATAAGGATGCACCCTATTGAGTATTTGCACATTGATTAACGCAGACTCGTTCCGTTATCGGCGGGGCCGGGATGGCACGGGAACGTGGGTACGACCGACATCTGTGGTGTCGCAGAGGGTGTGTCGTATAGGGCCCGCGTCACCGGACAAGGGTCCGGACCGCCTATACGGCATTGGTCAAAACCCGGAGCTGCATCGCCGCAGGTCAGGATGGGGTGTGACCGGTGAGGGTTCCCCTATCGGGCGGTGACCGTGATTGTCGGCCGCAGATGTTTCCTGATCCCGCGGTGCCGAATTTGGGCTTGTGAAGAAGTGAAGTATTCGACGCTAACGTTTTGACCAGCCTCGAAGTGGCCCTGGTGTCAGTGTCGGCTCAGGGGCGATGGCCAGTGATGGATGGATGAATAGTCTGACCGGCTTGGACGTTCAGGCCGAGGGCAAGTGATGGGTCGAGTGCAAGTGCTTTGTCCACGCCGTGATCTGCAATAGCCAGTGCGTAACGCATGGTGACATTGGTCAAAGCATAGGTGGCGGTGTTGGGAACGGCACCAGGCATATTGGCGACACAGTAGAACAACGTGTCGTGGACCTTGAAAGTGGGATGTTCGTGGGTCGTGGGTTTGCTGTCCTCGAAGCACCCTCCTTGGTCCACGGCGACGTCGACTAGGACAGATCCTGTCTTCATCCTTGACACTTGTTCATTGGTAACCAGTTTCGGAGCCTTCGCGCCTGGGAGGAGGACCGAGCCAATGACCAAGTCAGCGTCTATCAACGTCCTTTCGATTTCGAACGCATTCGAAGCAACGGTCTTGATTCGGCTTCGGTACTGAGCGTCGAGCTCACGCAGGCGTGGAATGTTGATGTCGAGGATCGTAACTTCAGCGCCCAACCCAATGGCCATTGCAGCCGCATTGGTTCCTGCGACTCCTGCTCCTAGCACCACCACTTTGGCGGGACGGACTCCGGGCACACCACCCAAAAGGATGCCGCTTCCGCCTGCTGCTGCCATCAGTGATGTCGCACCGGCCTGTACGGCTAGTCGACCCGCAACCTCGGACATCGGCGCCAGGAGAGGCAACCCCCCATCGGCCGTTCGAACTGTTTCGTAAGCGATTGCGGTTACTCCTGTTCGAACAAGAGCTTCGGTAAGTTCAGGTTCAGCCGCGAGGTGAAGGTATGTGAAGAGGATCAAACCTTCACGAAAGTAACCGTACTCCGCTGCAATTGGCTCTTTAACCTTCATTACCATTTCAGCCCGGGCCCAGAGTGCCTCCACATCCTCGACTACTTCTGCACCGGCAGATTCGTACTCATGATCAAAAATGCTTGAACCAAGTCCGGCACCTGCCTGCACCAAAACCTCATGGCCTCGGGCGTGAAGTTCTTGGACTCCGGCCGCAGTGATGGCGACGCGGTACTCGTTGTTCTTGACCTCTCTTGGCACTGAAATGATCATTCTTCCTCCGAACAATAGGGTCTCGTTACGGGGAGATGGTTGCAGACTTTCCTGGCTTAAGCGCCATCGGTTAGAGTTTCTTCGGTTATTAGCAACGAAGTGGAATGAATATTCGGGAATGGAGCGATGTCGTATGGGTCAGTCGAAGAAACTACGAATGCAGCTCGACCCACTCGACCGCAAGCTCCTTATGTTGCTGGGCGGGAACGCACGCCGGACCAATCAGTCCCTCTCCGATGAACTCGGCATAGCGCCGTCGACTTGTCTATCTCGAATGAAAACCTTGAAGGAAGCCGGGATCATCGATAGATTCACGATCGATGTTGAGCCAGATGCGCTCGGCTTTCCCCTTCAAGCGCTAATCAGCGTGCGTCTGCAACCTGGCGCCCGCCACCTAATGGCCAAGGTTGGTGAAGAACTTCGACACGCTCCAGAGATACTGCAGTTCTTTGTACTTGGCGGTGCCGAAGATTTCCTGGTCCACATCGCTGCCAAGGACACAGAACACATCCGCAGGTTTGTCCTCGATTGGCTATCTGCTAATCCTGCGGTGGCTGGAACTCAAACGAGCTTGGTCTTTGAACACGCCCGAGTTGGGCCAGCAGTCTAGAACCGAGGTAGAGGATGCCGGTGGCGGGGGTGCCGGAGTTCCGGCGCGCCGGGTGATTGCTTACTCCCCCCTGAACATGTGACCCCGACAACAAAAAATCTCCAAAAACTATTGACCGGTCATAGAACCAATTGTACGGTCAATACATGTTGAAGCCTCGATACCAGACCATCCGTGCAGAACTTGAGGAACGGATTCAGTCAGGGGACCTCACCCCAGGAGCAAAAGTTCCTACTGAGGCTGAGCTGCAGGCCGAACACGGCGTCAGCCGTTCGGTTGCACAGCGGGTCCTGAACGATCTTGCTCAAGCTGGGCTGGTGGTGCGGCGCAAACGTCTAGGGACTCATGTCAGCGAAGGAGCTCGACAGGTCAACCTCCTACGTTTAGTTGGACCCAAAATGGGTGGCGCGGATGTTCCCGGACGACTGTCCGTGGTATCCGCTGATGTCGTTACTGCAGGAAAGGCGGAAGTGCATCTGCCCGGAATGGATGCCGACGAGCCCGTGACTCAGCTTGTTCGAGTTAGGCATGACCTGGATGACAGCCCAGTTGTTGTTGAGGTGGCGGCAATCCCGTTCGGACTCTCCCCACAGCTGCTTGATGAGCGGCTGGAAACGTTCGCCGTGTTGGAGCATTTCGCGGCTCTGGGTGTGTCAGTGGCTCGCTCACGAATGTATTTCGACGCGATGCTTCTGGAAAAGAAACACGCAGACCTGCTTGGCATCGATCCGGGAGTTGCGATTTTGCGACGACGTCGGCATATCTGGCAACCGAACGGGCAACTCGCGGAGTCAACGGCTTATTACCTTCGCCCAGGCACCCGTGAACTCTTCCTAGAGTATTCGGACCAAAGTAACTAACCACCCATAAGTCAACACAATCAGCCGAATCAGCCATCTCATGGCCGGTGGCGGTGAAACCGCCAACGGTGGCATGACGGTTGGCTCTCATCGACACGACTGGTCACAACTTGGTTCAACCAATCGACTCGAGGGAGTCGACGTAAATTACACCCTTCTCCATAAGGGGAGCTAAGAAATGAAAACGATCAATGAGGACGGTCTTATGTCAAGTACGAATGCGCGTAGAAACCAATCGATTCTGGTGATAGGAGCAGGAGTGATTGGGTGCTCGCTGACAAGGGAACTGGCACGTCGCGGCTGCGAAGTGACGTTATTAGATTCGGGTGAGGTTGGTAACGGTACAACGGCAGCGAGCTTTGCTTGGGTCAACTCAAACGGTAAAGAGCCACAAAGCTATGCGGAGTTGAACGCTCTGGGCCTGCATGCATACGAACGCTGGTCCGCAGCGGACCGGAAACGGCCCTGGTTTCATCAGATAGGCAACATCAGAATTGCTCACGGTGATCAGCAAATGGATGAGTTAGAAACGCAGGTGGCGCGGCTACAAGAGATTGGCTATCGCGCTGAGCTGCTGCCTCTGGACGATATTGCCGAGATGGAGCCCACCTTAAACCTCCGCAGCGCCCTCGGCGGGGCGTATTTCCCCAGTGAAGGATGGGTTGATACGAGCCTTATGTGCTCGATTCTCGTAAACGAGGCCATCGAATCTGGTGCGCGATTTATGCCCTATCACCGGGCGACTGCGCTCACCGAGAACGGGGTCCTTGTCAGCAATGCCTCGGGTATCGATGAATGGTTCAGTTCGGATGTCACCATACTCACCGCCGGCAATGGGATCCGGTTGCTCACCCCAGCGATAGGCGTTGACTTCCCGACCCTTCCGACAGCCATCGATGCCTCCCATGAACCGGGAGCAATTACGGAACATCCGACCGTAGGGATGACTTGCACGACGACCCCGATTACCGGAGGCCCCAAACATGTGATTCACGCGGATACCGTTTCCATGAGGCCCAGCTCGAATGGCGGCGTCACAATAACCGATCATCCGACTGCAAGCCAGTGGGATTCGGCGGACCCGGCTTTGTGGCAAGTGCCGAACGCTCTGCTTGACCGTGCCCGAGCCCTTTGGCCAGCGTTGGATTCTGCTGAGATATCAACGGCAACGATCGGTAATCGCGTTCTCCCGTCGGACGGGGTCACAATCGCCGACTGGTTGGACTCCGATCAGCGGTACTATACCGTCGCCACCCACAGCGGCGTGACGCTGGCTCCGCACCTCGCGGAGACGGTCGCGGAGGAAATTCTGACTGGTACCCGCCACTCATCACTCATCGATTTCGGCCTACAGCGATTTAACGACTTGGCAACAGAGGTTCAGTTTCAGAACTGAACCGCCGGATAAACGAGTGCAAGAAGCCACGGAGGACAAAACATGAAGGCACGCACAGTTACGGTGATCGGGGCAGGCAGTAGCGGGCAGGCCATCGCCGGCTTCCTCGCATTGTCCGGATACCAAGTCAACCTATGGAACCGTGATGATGACGAAGAAGTTAACCGGTGGTTGAAACCGATAAGTGATCGCGGCGGCCTCGAAGTCCAAGGAGTCATCGAGGGATTTGCGCCTATCCAAGAAGTCACCACCGATATTGGCGCAGCGATTTCCGGCGCGGACGTTATTCTCGTCAATACCACCACCGATGCTTATCAGAGTGTCGGCAGCCAACTGGCTCCGCATATTTCAAGCTCTCAGCGGCTCATCCTCATGGCATCCGGGACGCTCGGGACCATCGACATGTGGCAGGGACTTATCACCGGTGGGTTCACCGGTGACCTGCTCATCGGTGAAACGTCGACAACGGTATTTGGAAGCCGGGCCACGGACCCGGCCACCGTTCGCATCGGTGGCCGTAAGGACGGCGTTGAGATCGCCAGCCTCCCCAGTGGTCGGGCCGACGTCTTCGACGTCCTGCTTCCGGAATTCTCATTCGTTGCCGTGGACGACGTATTGCGATCCGCATTCAACAACATGGGCCCGGCCCTACATGTCGTTCCCATGGTTTTGAACGCTGGCAGGGTAGAAGCCCAAGGCGGAAAATTTCTTTACTATGTTGACGGGATCACCCCGAGCATCGCGGCAGTGATCCAACAGTTCGATAAGGAGCGCCTGGCCGTCGCAAGGGCGTTCGGCTATGAATCAACGACGCTGTCCGACTACCTCACGCAGACGGTTTCTGCCCCGGAAGGCAGCTTGTACGAATCAATTCAGGGATGCGCCATGTATGCGAAGTCCTCTTCGCCCGAGCACCTGAATCACCGCTTCCTGTGGGAAGACACCTTCGCCGGAGTAGTTCCCTTGCTGTCCCTTGCTGAGATCGCCACTGTGCCGGTCCCAATATCGAACGCGCTGATAACCATGTCGAGTGCCCTACTTGGGCGTGATTTCCGTGATCTTGGCAGAACGGCCCGCAATCTCAACCTCGACGACCTCACAGTCAAAACCATGAAGGACCTGGTGCAGAATGACGAGGCCTTCTCAACATGGAAGCAAAGACCGCGTCCAGGGCTGTTCATGCATAACATCCAGGCGATAGTCACAAGCGAAACCGAGGCGGCACATGAAAACACCCACTGAACGGACGGCACAGCGCCTGACCGATAAAGGCGAAATAAGGGCCGAAGCCTTATTACCGATCAAACCACGCCCAAGTATTGCAAAATGGGCAAGTATTGTATTGGCAGTATATGTATTCTTCGTAGGCCTGGAATTCTTTGTTTTCAACGAAAACTGGAACTGGCCTCTGGTTTTCGAGTACCTATTTGGCCAACGCATATTGCAGGGTCTGTTAAACACTATAACACTGACCCTCATTACTACCCTTTTGGGTTTGTTCATCGGCATACTGGTAGCGTGGGCGAAATTGTCACCCCTAGCCGTATTGCGAAAACTCGCTGCCATGTACATATGGGTGATCAGGGCTACCCCTTTACTGGTGCTCTTATTAATGATCTTCTTTCTTGCCGCCTTAGTACCCTCCCTCGGCATCGGTATCCCGTTTGGCCCATCATTGTTCGAAGTCCCAACTAACGAAGTGATTTCCCGCTTCACTGCAGCCGTGCTTGGTCTGTCCCTCTACCTCGGTGGAAAGTCGGCGGAAGTCTTCAGGTCTGGGATTATCGCTGTCGATAGAGGACAATTTGAAGCCTGTCGGGCTGTGGGACTGTCCCCGTTAACGACCTACACTAGAGTGATCGGCCCGCAATCCATTCGCGTGATCACGCCACCTATGGCCAATGAGATCATTACGATGTTCAAAAATACATCCTTGGTCTCGGTAATCGGATACACAGAACTTTTGACCACAGCGAAATTGATCTATGCAACAAATTTCCAAACTATTCCCCTGCTCACCGTGGCGGTCATTTGGTACCTCACCCTCACATCCATCGCAATGTACGGACAATCGCTCCTCGAAAAACGGTTTGGCCGGGGTTTTGATCGGAGAACGGACAAAGAAGAGCAACGCGAACCGACAGAGAAAGTGGAAACCAGAACATCCACTATTGCGGACGGAGACATTCGATGAACGTGGCAAAACCAATACTTGAACTTGTTGCAATCACCAAACAGTTCGGTAGTTTCGTTGCATTGAAGGGTGTTGACATTGAAATTGCCCCAGGAAGCGTCACATGCATCGTTGGCCCTTCCGGCTCTGGCAAGAGTACATTGCTTCGCACCATCAACGGACTAGAAGAAATTGACGGAGGTGCAGTGTTCTTTAAGGGAGAGATGATTGGTCAAACTGTCCGGGGACAACACCGCGTTCCGGTTTCATCCAAGCAAGCGCGTCTACAGAAGCTAAACTTCGGAATGGTATTCCAAACCTTCAACCTATTTCCCAATCGTACTGTTATGGAGAATGTGACGCTTGCGCCGATTACTGTACGAGGACACAGCCGCAAATCTGCGAGGGCAGCGGCTCTGCAGCTGCTAGAACGGGTCGGCTTGGAACACAAGAAAGACCGATATCCAAATGAACTCTCAGGTGGCCAGCAGCAACGAGTCGCCATCGCGAGGGCACTGGCCATGGAACCTGAGATTTTGTTATTCGACGAGCCTACGAGCGCCCTTGACCCGGAATTGGTAGGCGAAGTGCTAGCCGTCATCAAGTCACTCGCCGAACAGGGCTCCACCATGTTGATCGTGACCCATGAAATGGCGTTTGCGCAGGATGTGGCCGACGAGGTCGTGATGATGGCCGATGGGGAAGTGATAGAGCGAGGCTCTCCAAAACAAGTCGTTCACAACTCTTCTCACCAGCGAGCTCGAGAGTTTTTCTCTTCCGTCGTGGCTTCCTAAGGCCCTGGATGGTAACCCATTGACTGTCATCGCGAAATAAAACAATCGGATCTGACTCACCGACAAATGTGTCATCGGTATCAAAGGAGATAGAGACCCATGAAGAACAAGCTAAGCATAAGCGGCCTGGCTTTGGTCGCAGTAATGACTATCAGCGCCTGTTCAAACCCAGGAGCGACCAGCCCGACGGGCGGTGCTTCGGCGCCCGACTCAGCACCCAAGTCCGGAGCCGCGCAACAGAAGTATGAGACCGACCCTGATATTGCATCCATGGTACCCGAAGAGTACCAGGAACGGGGGTCATTCAAAGTCTCTATCAATCCCGATGTGCCTCCTGTTAAGTTCGTCAACTCTGCTGGAGAGATCACGGGATTTGCACCCGACTTGTTACGAGCAGCAGGCCAAGTAATGGGGCTCGAAGTTAATATCCAGAAGGGTTCCTTTGACTCCATGGTGCCCGGACTCGAAGCGAAACGATTTGATGTAATAGGTTCGATTGGCGACTATGAAGAGCGGCGGACGAACATCGACTTTATCGATTACATGCAATCCGGAACCGGGATTATGGTCTCAGCCGACTTCGAGAAAGACAAGGTCGCCTCCCCTGCTGAACTGTGTGGTGCATCAATCGCATTCATTGTCGGCACCCGGCAGCAGGGCCTAATCCAGTCTGCTTCAGAAAAATGCGAGGAAAAGGGAGAAGCGCCGATCAAGGGTATTGGTTACAAAAACGGAGCAGCAGCTGTCTTGGCGGTCAAAAGCGGTCAGGATGACGCCGCCTGGATCGACGCTCCTTCAATCCTATACAACGTCCGGCAGAATCCCGAAACGTTCAAGACGCTCTGGCTTCAGCCTGACCCAGGGGTTTACGGCATTGGAGTACACAAGGACAACGCCGATTTTCGGGAAGCACTTAGAGCAGCCCTGCTGAAACTCGTAGAAACTGGGGCGTACCGCGAACTGATATCTAGCTACGGGCTTGAAGACCTAGCGTTGCCCAAGATACCAGTCAACTCAGGCGGGCCCCTCGCCGGCTAAGGAATAATTTTCGACACAGACTTGCATGCCCCTGGTGATGCCGCCCCGACTGGGCGGCATCATTAGGGGCATGTTCAATGGGCCATCTCCAAATGCGACACGTTGCCATCCAGGTATGAGTTTGGTGATGGCGATGAAGCCGAAGCTGTTTGCACTACTCAGAAAGACTGCTCCAGAACGAATATTTATGCATTCGACGGATCCGAAATGGAGACGGCCCGTCGAGGATCGCCAGATGTGTAGCGTTTGGATCTGACTGTAGGAAAATGTCACGAAACGCAGCATTTCAGCGTGGGCAGTGAAAATGAAACTGCATGTCACAGCCCTTCGTCGTCGATGACAGGCAGGTCGGAACCCTACAAGCACGGGCCCCCTTGCGGGCCGGCTTGGATTCGGGCGAAGACACGGGCCAGGGCGAGGATGTACGCCGCCAGCAGCAGCACTGTCATCACCGGTGTGGACAGTGCTGCGATGACCGCCAGCGGAACAAGCATCGCGGCCAGATTGAACACCGCGTGCAGCACCATTACCGGCCACAACGTCCGTGTGCGTTCATAGACCATCGCCAGCAGCAGTGCCATCGGAATCGTCGCGGCGGCCTGGACCATGTTGGCGTGCATTGCGGCAAAGACTGTTGCACTGATCAGTGCGGAAACGAGAACGGACACGCGCCGGCGCAGCAGCGGATACAGAAGCCCGCGCATCATCGCCTCCTCGCACACCGGTGCTGCCACCAGGGTCAATGTCAGCACCAGTATCGGATTCGAGGCTTCCCGTGTATCGGCGGCGGCATCGAACCCGGCCGAGCCGACCAGTTCGTACAGACCCAGCGCCGCACTCTGACCGGCCAAAAAGGCCAGGCAGAACGCGGGCAGTGCCCAGGGCCAAAAACCGGACGGCTGTGCGGGCGGGGTATAAGACAGCCACTGCGGCCGCAGCGCCCTGAGGCCGAGCACCGTTGCTATGACCAGCCCGTCCACGGCCAGCGTGGCGATGATCGGATCGTCAATAACACCAAGCACCACGGCCGAGAGCACGAGATATGCGCCGACGGCTGCGATCACGATGGCGGCGCTGTAACCGGCATCGTGCATCAGAGCCCGCGACCGGCCCAACGCTGCGGACCCGGTCGTTGCGGCGGTATTTGCCGACTGTGATCGGCGGCGGTCGCCGGTCACAGCTGTTCGTTGATGACGGCCTGGAGACGAGTCTCGCCGCGGAACGTGTTCAGCTGCAGTTTGCCGATGAACCGGGCAGGCCCGTGTACAGCGGGGTCGGCAACCACACCATCCAGTCGATCGCCCTGGTTCGCGGCGGCGTTCCACCACAACAGGGCCATACCCGTGTGGGTGAGAAGACGCAGATGCTGGCGCTCGGAGCCGATCCGGTCCAGCCGGGCCGTGGCCGGGTCCACGACCAGCTCGACGACCGGTTCGGTGAAACCGTGGCCAAACGGGCGCAGAGTCTCTAAGCGCCGTACCAACTCGATCAGTGGTTCTGCATCGGTCAGCGGTGCGTCGTGTGCCTCGTCGGGTCCCAGGGTGAGGTCGGCGGCCGGTCCGAGGTTGTCCCCGGCGGTCAACAGCAGCACGCGGGTGGCGTCTGCGAGGATCGTCACCAGCTGGTCCAGGGCGGCCGCTGATGCGAGCTTGACGCCGCAGGCCTGTCGATGACCGATGGCCGTGAGGTTCTCGTATCCGTCCAGGGTGGCGATGACGTCGAACCAGCCGGGCGCACGCGCCGATCCGCTGACCGGCTCACCGGCCGTGGCGGGCCGGGCCAGCACCACGACCGGGTGGCCGTTTGCGCGCATTATCTGGGAGGCCAGCAGGCCGAACATGCCATGGTTTGCCCCGGAGAAGTAGACCCAGGGGGCCAGCGGCTGGTCACCTTCGACGATTTCTTCCATATAGCGGGTGGTCAGTTCCTTGCGGACCTCGTTGTTTTCGATCACCCGGTCCATGGCCGCGAGCTTCTCGCCGGCCGATTGGCCGGTGAAGACGGCGAAGCAGTCTTCCAACGGTGAGCCGGTACGGCGCGGGCTGTTCATCGCCGGTGCGACGTAGAAGCCGTAGAAGCCCTCGTTGATGCTGTCGATGTCACGGACTTTGCCGCCGATCGCGAAAGCCTTGAGCATTACCGCGAAACCTTCGAAGGCCGCAATGAATGCCGGATCATGCGGCTCGTTGCGCAGCAACTGCATCAGCGTGGCGTGCTCGACGTTGATCCTGTCGGGCTCGGGGTCGGCGTACTGATGTGTCTTTGGTGCCGGTACCCATAGCAGACGGGCGATCGACCGTGAATCACGAACCAGCTGGCGGTTCTCGTAGAGGATGGGCATGACGTCGGAGATAGTGCCCAGTCCGGCGAACAGACGCAGCAGCCGGATCGCCCACAACTTGAACGGCTGATGAGCCAGGGCATAGGCCTGAAGGACCTGATAGAGCACGTGAGCGCCGCAAATACCGGGCAGCGCGTACGTCTCATCGATGCGGCAGGGATCGACGGTGATGTCGGCACTCGAGCCGGGTTCGAGCTCTTGGTGGTGGTCGGTGACCATCGTCGTCCAGCCCAGTGCCCTGGCGGCGGCGATGCCCGGGTGCGAGTTCACGCCGCCGTCGCACGTCAGCAACGCCGTGGTGTCCGGATAGCGATCGTGGATCTCGGTAATATCTTCGACGGTGAGATCGTGGCCGCGACGGTAGTCGGGTATGTGGAGGTTGACGTTGAAGCCGAGCTCTTTCAGGCCGGCATAGCCGAGCACGCCCGAGGCGATGCCGTCCATGTCGAAGTCCGGAGCAATGGTGATGGTGCCGCCGGCGAGCCGAATATCTTCGAGAGCGGCAACCAGCGTATCGAGATCCTTGAGCGAATCGTGTTCGGCATTGTCTATCGCCGATAAGTATTCATCAGTCCACCCCTTGCGCTGACAGAGCAGAGCAAACAGGTCAGTGGTCTTTGAGGCTTCTTCCAGAAGCAGAGTGGAATCATTGGAAGGTTGATTCATGGTCGTGTGGTCCTTGCGTGGAAAACAATTTACTCGTATCTACTAGTGCCATTTTAGCACTGGAAAGCGGTCAATTATGCTCATATAGCAGCGTTCTTAGTTGTTGCGCCACCTCTTTGCCGAAAGACTTTTCATAGACCACTCAGTAGGCTAATCTCGGGACTATGGCTACACGACACATCATCGAATCAGACATCAGCGGAAAAACGGATGCGGCCACGATCACCTTCGGACTGGGAGACGATTGGTATGAGGTTGACTTGACCCCGGATGAGCAGGAGCAGCTGAAGGCCTATCTCGATACGTATGTCACGGTGGCCCGGAAGGCCGAGGAGAAGCAGGCCAAACCCAGGCAGGTGCCCGAGACCTCAGTCGAAGAGCGCGCGGCCATCCGTGCCTGGGCCAAAAAGAAGGGTTATGAAGACAAGGGCTATGGTCGGATCCCGAAGAAGATCATGGCCGCATATCGGGCCGAGCACGGGCTGGCCAGCGATAAGAAAAACGATTGAGCGTCATCCGTCTCGGGTGTGCGTGATCGGCTGATCAACAGAAAAGATCCCATCGTCAACGACCATGGGATCTTTTCGTGCCTGCCACTGATGGTCGCTATGGACGCAGCACGTCGATAGTGGTGATACCCGCTTTCAGCGCCGCGGCCCGGGCATGCATCGTCCCATGTGAGTAATGACCGCCCGCAGCAGGCATGAGCTGTTCATCGTCGCGCTTCGGGCATCGAGGTTTTCGACAGACGTCGATGAAGGCCGTGCACAGCACGTCGCTGCCCTGCTCGCGAAGCTCTGCGACAAGGTTGACCATCTGCTGATTGCGCAGCAGGCCGGCTTTCTTCCCACGGGTGGACCAATCGGCGGCAACGACTTTGGTGTCGAAGCCCGCGTTGCGCCACACCCGCCCGGCCATGGCATCGGCACCGTCGCCGGCGTCCCCGCACACCAACAGCGGCCGGGCCATATGCCCTGATCCCCAGAATCGCCAGGCGTCGTTGAAAGTTGAACGCATCAGTGCCTGATCATCCCAGCTACGTGCACCGGTGACGAGCATGACGTGTGAATACGTCGCGGAATCATTGTGTAAATCATTCTGTGACTGGTTCATGATTGCATCAGTGGTCCTCTCCGTAGCAGTTCAGGCAGACGTTCGTGGCGTCCTGGCACGTCTGATCAGCCATAATGTAGTAGCTGTGCCACTGGCACGAGACGTGCGGATGCAACACGGGTTGGTTGATGTCACATCGACGAACGTGGCCATCACCGTGCCTCTTGTTCGGTGTGCAGCTCGACGCTGATCTCGTCGTCACCGCACAACGGCTGGACATGGACGGCGAACTTGCCGGAGGCGTCCGGTTCAACATGGACGACACAGACGGTATGGCCCTCATCATCATCGAAGTCGACCTTGCCAATATCGTCTTTTTCATCGCATTTCATTGCATCGATCACGGAATTGTGATCGGGCTGCCATATTTTCGGCTCGCAGCGGGCTCCGGTGTCATACGGGGTAAAAAATGGTTGATTCATTGGTCCTGCTCTTTTCACTTGATGTCGATGGATGAGGCAATGACAATTATTTGATGGACGCTGCCATCTTTATTGGCACCCGTGTCAGCCGTACGGCTGACTGCTCATGATGGCCGCATCGCCGCGTCGGCATCTGGCGGTTCTGTGTGCACAGGCCGACGCGGCGGGTTTCATGGCCCCGCCCGGCGCGTACACGCGCCGGGCGGGGAACTGCCCTTGATCAGCCGCGCTTTGCGCGGCCTCCACCACCGCTGACGGTGACGTTGCTGCGGTCGGTCCACGACTGTGGATTCGATGCAGCGTCGCGCGGTGGTGGGTCTATTTCCCCTGTATGGGCATGGCCGAGCGCCAGCGAGGTCAGGGAGCGCCAGCGACCGTGAAAAAGTGTCGGCTATGCCGACCGCCACTGTGTGGAGCGCTAGCGGAAGACCGGAGCGCCAGCGGAGGGTCCGTAGGACCAGTGGTGCCACTTTTTCTTATGCCCTTTCCCTCCTCCCCTGTCTGTTCCACGTCTGGAGCGTTAGCGGAAGACTGGCACGCTGGTGTATCAGGGGAAACCTCCGGTACGTACGAGTCCGTGCATCGTCCCTGTTTGCGCGCAGCGCGTGTACGTACGAGTGTGTTTCCCCTGGTCATGGCCCTTTATGGTGTACTGGTTTTTTGGTGCCCGTGGCACCGCCGTACGAATGCCTGTGCACACCGTCGTGAGGAACGATCGACGCGTCGTGTACAGGTCCGCCTCTGCACCTCGGTGTCGTCGCGCGCAGCGCGTTGTCATTGTGTATCGACACCGTTGCCACAGCCGCGCCAGCTGCGCGGATCCGCTCTCTGTTGTCGCTGTGGATAATTCTCCGTTCCATCTCTGGATGCACAGTGCAACGCCTCTGTCGCTGCATCAGTCGCTTCAGACCATCGCATCGGTACGACGGCCGCCGGCTGCGCCAGCAGCTCTACAGCCGTCATCGGCCGCCGGCTTCATGGCGTCACGGCCTCAGTGCGTTCCACAGCGCCCACGCTGTGCAGCGCCCATCGGAACCGCTGGCGTAGCCGTGTGGCGCTGCACAGTTTTGCTTCGGCCCCTGCCCTGTATCGCGCCTGCGCGGCCCGAACGCATTTGGTGTGGGCGCATTAAAAAAGAAGAGTCCCGATACCGACATATCGAATGTCTCAATAGTGTCGGCAGAATCTTGCTGCACTTATGTTTCGATATGTCTCATCGGTCGTGGCCGGCAATTTCCAAGGCAAAAGGTGTTTCTATACAGAAACGCCTCGCCCACCGATTTCCTCTGCCATGGCTTTCTGTATAGAAACACCGACTCAACAGCAGCATCGCTGTATGCGCGGCCTACCCCTTTCGTCCCCCGTATCGATCTCCCCTCCCCTGCGTTGACTCCACGGCCGATGGGTGAGTCTCACCGACTTCTCACACCGCCCCTGTTGCAACGGTCGCAGCACCGGCAGTTGCACCGACTGTCCATGGTGTGTGCCCTCCACCGCCCTGCACCGTCATTGCAGCAACCGGCGAACACCGGATCCACCATCAGTTTCGATGTCGATGCGCGGCCCAGACGCCGGCCCTCAAATTGAGCTTAAATGTGGGTCTGCGACGGCGGTGCCATCGCGTTCGGAGCACCGATTTTGAGTGCCAACCGTGGACTATAGTGTGGCTGATCTGCGGCTTGATGATGGCTGAGCAAGCCGGAACCAAGACCGCCATCGAACCCGCAATAGTCCCAATGGGCCGCTTTTCATCTTTTGCCGGCCGGATGGCCTGATTGGGTGCCCGAGTGCGCCCGATGCGTGTACGGTGCCGGGTTCTATCGGGACTTGATGAAGACCGTTGTTTTGCGTGGCCCCGGTGCGGTCCCGGCTCAACCTGTGCAGCGTTTGGAAAGCGGCTGGCACTGGACCTGCATCAGGCCAGGGACTTTTCACGGTCTGGATACAGGCGGTATTGGGTTTCTTTGCCGTACCCGGTTGGTCCCGGGTTATATTCTGCCGCCGGGTAATACAGGACTTTCTCAGGTTTTGCCGGTGGCTCTGCTGAGGTCGATTATGCCCACCGCATTGGCACGCTGATGTGGTCCTCTATGACAGATGGTCTTTTGATGGTTTATCTTGATGTTTGCATAGACCGGTAAAAGTCCATTAGCATAAGGATTGATACATAATCGAATACGATCAGGGAAGAGAGGATGTCTCTGTTATGGCTGACGATGTGAAGCCCGACGGTGCTCGCCAGGGCCGGCCTGCTGAGTCTGAGCCGCGCCGGCTGCGCTGGAGTGTTCCGGCGGTGGATGTTTCAACGAACTACTGGCTCGACAAGCAGGAGAACATCTCGCGTTCGTTGCAGCTGCTGATCCGTGAGTCCATCCAGCGCGACGGATACCTCGATGTGGTGAACCGGCCGGTTGATCAGCTGCCGCGCCGCGGCCGGCCGCCGGTCGAATCCACTGAGCATAATAATGGGCCGTCGTCGGCAGACGAAGAATCAGCCGCCGCCACGGAGACCTTCAATGAGCATGCCCGGCCGGACTCTACACAGGAGACTGAAACGACACTGCCTGCCGCAGAGCAGCCGGCCGGATCCGAAGATGAGACCCCGCATAGGTCCGGCGAATCAGCCGATGACGTGCAGGTCGACATCAACGACATCATGGCCGGCCTGCGCAACTGAAGCCGCCGCCGCTTTTGGCGGCACCTGACATATACGGCCGCCGCATGAATCCACCACTGACATTGAGGAACGACGAATCTATGAGCACGGAGACCATCACTTTGACCGGAGGCATCGACGTCGGCAACGGCTACGTCAAAGGTGTCATCCGCAACACCGCCACCGGCGTCGTCGACGACATTGATCTGCCTTCGGCGGTCGTGTCGACGTCGCGGACCAGCCCGAAGGTGCCGGCCGCCGACGCTACAGCCGCCGAAGTGCTCGCACCGACGGCAGCAGCCGGCACCGACGATTTCTACAACCGGTTGGATGCGACGATGATCACGGCCCTGGTCGCCGCCGCCGACCGCCGGATGTTCGGCCGGTCCGCGCTGTCCGTGCGCGGCTCCAAGTTCACCGAGTTCGAGGTGTTGGGCAAGCATTCGAAGGCCGACCAGGAGCTGTCGAAGGTTCTGGTGCTCGGCGTCTTCGCGGCCAAGGCGCTGCGGGACCACGTCGGCGCGACCGGTTCGCTGCCCGATCACGAGCTGCGGGTGCGCGTGCGTGCCGGGCTGGCGCTGCCGATCGCCGAATTCGTCGCCCGCCGGCAGTCCTACGCCGCCGAATTCATGGGCGTACCGGGCGCAGCTGACCCGGCAGTGCACCTGGTGACCATCAAGAATTTCAACACCCCGGTCAGCGTCCGTCTGGAGTTCGACGACGTGCAGGTGATGGCCGAAGGCGCGTCGGCGCAGTTCGCGATCACCGACAAGGGCGAACCGCTGGCACAGGCGCTGCTGGGCGATCTGCGCACTCGCGATGCCTCGATCGTCGAAGGTGTCACCGCCGCCGATCTGGTCCAGGTGCGCAACACGATCGGAGTCGATGTCGGCGAAGGCACCGTCAACTTCCCGGTCTTCTCCGACGGCCGGTTCAACTCCGAGGCCGCCTCGACACTTCAGGAGGGCTACGGTACCGCGTTGATGAACGCGATGGAGCGGATGAACGAGTCTGACTCGACCTTGCAGTTTTCTTCGCGCAAGCAGCTGGCCGACTTCCTGCAGGCTGTGCCGTCGCCGCTGCAACAGTCGCGGCACACCCGTGCCGCCGGGTTCGTCGAGGACGAGGCTTCTTATCTGGTCGACGAGATCACTTCTTCTTTCGGCGAGGTGCTCTCCCAGGCCGGGGCGATGACCGAGGTCGTCTACGTCTACGGCGGCGGGGCCGGCCCGCTCAAGCAGCTGCTGTATCCGGCACTGTTGAAAGCAGCCGGTGATATTCCGGTGTTGTATCTGGACTCGGGCTACTCGCGGCACCTGAACCGCGAGGGCCTCTACATCGCCGCGAGGCACGTCGAGGGCCAAGCCGTGAATAAAGCCAAGCACAAGAGCAAGGCGGTGGCGTGATGAGTGAGCAGGTTTCGGTGGAGCGTGAGGCGGATGTGCTCCGTCTGCGCACCAACAGTAACGGCAGGGTCTATGAGTTGTGCGAATACATTGACCTGGACCGGTGGGAGAGCCGGCACTGGCTCGGTGGTGCCGACGGTGTCGACGCCGCCGATATTGAGTTCGGCCACACGGCAATTTCTGTGATGAATGCTTTTCCCGGGCCGGTCGCAGAGCTTTTTGTGTTCGCGCTCAACGACGAAGCGGTCGTCGAGGCCCGCGCCGAGCCGGTGCGCCGGCTGCGCTCGTTGATCGATGACGGGCGTTGGCACGAGGCCTCCAAACTTAGCCTGAAGCTGTCGCTGGACCCGTACATTGCAGACTCGCGTGTCGATATCGAGTCCAGCTTCACGATGTTCGCCCGGGCGGCGGCACAGATCGCGGCCAACGAGGCTGCATATGAACAAAGGAATAATTCATGACTGATCTGGAACCAGAGCATGCATTCGTTGGACGTCAGATGCGCTTCGACGTCGACGGCGATGACTTCTTCGTGGATTATTCCGAGTCTGGGATTATTCCGTTTGCCGCGTGAACGGCCCTTGGAACAGGGGAAATTACGCTTCAGGCTCGGAATAATCCAAATTGCCTCGGGACCTCGCTGAAGGGGTAGTTATCGGGTCCAGCCACGGCGATCCTGATGGTATAGCGGCCGTATTTGGAGCGGCTGCGCACCATCCGAGGGCGCTTTTTCCCCCTCGCGGCCTTGAACAGCTCTGGAGCCTGGTCACCGACAAACTCCTGCACAGACTCAACCCGCCACGACGCGCCCGCTCCAACCCATGGGCCATCAAACGCAAGATGCCCAAATGGCACGTCAAACGCTCTCACCACGCCACCTGGCCACAACCGACCGGAGCACCCGAGATAACAATACTCGGACCTAACTGAACGGTATTGCACTTAACCGCCTGGATCGGCACCCATTCCACAGTTGGAGCCGCCATCCGCGATCAGCCTGCACCGGTACTCGACCTTATAAAGTTTCCCACCCATTACCTGAGTGTCCCACTCCAGAGTTGAGTCCGGCATCTATCACCACCCGAGCGAGAAGTCCCCATTGATGTCTGGTGCCATAGACAAGGATCTGCTGTCCCTGGTTCGCTTCAGTTGAAAAGATTGGAACGGTTCTAAAGCAACGTCCGCTTGGAAAAGTGGCCCGATGTGTACAGGCGTCCGGTCTGCGGATCGGGTTGGGAGGCGTTCATCGATCGCATTGCGGAGAACGACTTCGAAGATGTGGAGGGCCTCATACACGGCCCCGGAGGGGGCGACGTTCCATCGGTACAGGTGGACAGCGCCTCTGGAAGTTGCCCGCGGCGACAAGGTAGGGAGCCAGCCGGGGTGCGCTGAAGCGCCTTAACATCACAGCCTCAATGCTCGGTCTTCGTCTTTACCCATTGGAGTAAACTGTAAACGAAGACAGGGACAGGTTCCCTGTTATGGATTACTGAGGGTCCCGCGGCCAAGAGCTGCAGGGCCCTCAGCCAGTTAAATGGACTCATCGTGGTAATCGCCGGAGGGACCCGGGGGTCCACCCGCTGCACACGTTGACCGCCGATAATGGGCAGTTATGAAAGCCCTAATCGCTATTATTGTTTATGGTTGGTCGCTCGACCACGTTGGGATGAGGGCTTTTGCATGTTGGTTGGATTGCTGGAGCCGGGACTTACACGGTGACGAAGGGGTTCACCCCGTTGCCGGGCGAAGACGGGCTATCGGCGGCGTTCGACCAGATCAACGTCGGAGATTGGCCCGCCCAAGGAGCGCTGGAACCTATTGCGCGGTGAACCCGCCATCTATGGCGAGTTGGGTTCCCGTCACGAACGCCGCGTCGTCCGAACACAGATAGAGGTATCCATTGGCGATGTTTGCTGGATCTCCGAGGTGGCCGACGGGGTGCCGGTCGACGAATTGTTTCGTGTACTCTTCAGGGGTTTGACCGTGCTGTTCGGCGTCGCGGGATGCCATCGGAGTCAAGATATAACCTGGGTGCACGGAATTGACGCGTATGGTCAGGTCGTTTTCTGCGCAATACAAGGCAGCAGCCTTCGTCATCATGGTCACGGCACCCTTTGCGGCGCAGTAGGCGAAAAACCTGGATTCACCGACAAGGCCATCGATGGATGAGGCGTTGGCAATGGCGCAGGACTCGCCGCTCTGACGCATCGTGTCGATGGCGGTTTGCATGCCGTAAAAGATGCTCGTTTGGTTGGTGGCGATCGTGCGATCCCACACTTCATCGCTCGTGTCCGCGATGTTTTTGCTGTGGGAAATACCTGCATTGTTGACGAGGATATTCAACTTGCCGAAAACCCTGGCGGTGAACGACACGCATTCTTCCCAACCCGTCCGGCTCGTGACATCGAGGTTGAAGTATGTTGCGTTGTAGCCGGCCGCGTTGATTTTCGCTGCCTCCTCGCGGCCCGCAGCTTCGTCGATATCGGCGATCACGACGGCCGCGCCCTCTTGGGCAAAGAGCTCGGCCGTCGCGGCACCGATTCCTTGGGCAGCTCCGGTAATGATCGCTACCTTTTTCTCGAGCCTGGGCATGGATTTCGCTCCTTTGACTCCGTCACGATGCTTCGACTGACTCCGTCACGATGCTTCGACATCAAACTGACGATGATTTTGATATTGAGTATGTGTGTGCGGGAAGAGCCGCCACATGGCACGCGAGGCTAAGACATACACGGTCCCGCCCATCAAGACGGCAGGTATTGAAGCTGTGGTGTACGCAAAGATCGGCGAATTCGGTATGAGCGTGTATGGGTTCATGATGAGCATATACGTGGAGCTTCCGGCGATCAGCGCGAGGACGCCGGCAGGGTTGAAACCGCGCAGATACCAGTAATTTGAGGCCCGTCCGGGCAGATATAACGAAGACACCGACATGTGCGCCCTGCGCCGCAGAATGAACCAATCCGCAATTTGAACGCCGACCATCGGGCCGGTAATCATGCCGAGGAAGGCCATGAAGATCGGAACATTGTCAAAGATCATGTTCGGGATGAAGATCAAAATGAACAACATCGGCGCCAGTACGAGGGCAACCGTACGCCCCCACGACAGTGAGCGGCCAAGACTTTGCGTTTGTTTAACGGCGAGCGTGGAAACGTACACCCCGACAAGGGTCGACCCGAGGTTCGCGAAGCTGATAAATATCAACACGATGACCGCGCCAACCTGGCCGGCGATCTCGGGTACCCAGACCGTCGGATCGGGTTCGCCGGTAACCAGCGCGCCAAATAAGCTCACCGCAGCGACCACGGCCCATGCCGCACCGAGACCGAGCATGGTTGGAAGAATAGCCTTACGGGCCCCGGAGACCATCCGGACGATTCCGCCCATGTAGCCCCACCAGCCGAACGTTCCGGCGATTAGCATCTCGACCACTAGCGTATAGTTCAGCAGCCGGTTATCGTGCGGCTCTAACGGCGCGGCGTCGGCGACCCCCGACACTCCGTGCGTGCGCAGGAGGATATATACGAGCCACGCGGCCAAAAGAACGATGCTTCCGGCAATGACGGGTCCCGTCTTACTCAGCGATCTGGTGCCGCGGGTGACCAAAACGCCGATGAGGATCAGGCCGGCGACCGAGCTGACCACCGAGACGGTATAGCGGGATGAGTCGCCAATGAGCCCAAATATGTCGAGGACGGACGCTACGGCCCGCCCAAAGAAAATCATCAGAACGGTATTCCAACCGATGGCGTTGAAGAGCATCAGGAATAGGCCGATGTAGATCCCGCGTACACCGAGTTGTGGTTTCGTCGAAACAGTGGTTTCAATTCCAAATTTCGTGCTGACGGGAGTCGTGGCAAGCGTAACCAGTAGCTGTCCGATAAGCGCGCCGGCGACCATCGCGATCAGCCCCATGCGCGCATTCAGGTACAGCGCAGCCGAACCGCCGATCACGAATGCCCACGTGGCCACGCCCGTGCTGGTGCAGACAGTTCCGAGCACGAAACTGCTCCAGTTCCGTTCACCGAGGGGAAGCGGCAGGCTTGACCGCGGGATGCTTGTCGTCTTTGGAGACACCCTCACATCCATCCCCACACCAAAAGGGCAGCGGGAAGGACGAGGCCGAGAAGGGCCAAATGAAGCATGTCCATTTTGTTGAGTTCCCGTCCGGTTTCAGCGGAATCGAGTTGAGTTAAATCGAGTTCAAGGTGTTCGTCGAGTTCGCGGGGCAAGAAGGCCTCCTGAGAGTCAAATATTCGCATCGCGTATCATCTCGCACATTACGCGCAGATTGCATGGATATGTTTTGGATTTCTTACGCAGCGCCGTAACGGATGTTTTCAGCAACTGATCGATGTGTCAATCGTCACGGGGGCGGCGCGGTCGGCGGCCCTGGGGGATCCACCACGGGTCGCAATCGACCCAATGCCGCCCCGGGGTCGCTGGGCGGTTCGTGCCTTTGCCCGATCGGTCGAGTACAGCCTGTGCCGTTGTGATTGTGGTCCAGGTCGCGGGCCGGGGCGCAGGCCCCCCATCGGCACCATCCTTGACAATGCGTAGTTTATGGGGAATTGTGCTACTAATTACCTTCTGGTAAGCATGAACTATTTTGCAATGCGTAGTATATGCAGGCACCCGAAGTGGTGTCACTCAATGGTTGTGGCGACTGTGTTCCCATCGGAGGGCTTCCCGCTCACGCCGAATCGAGGGGCATCCGGAAGATCAAGTTGGTCTTTCAAACGGATATGGAAGGACATCTCGTGAACGATTTTCGACCATTAGTACTTGGGATCGACGCCGGAGGGACGATGACCGATACCCTCCTCGTCGATGAGGACGGACGATTTGCGGTCGGAAAGGCATCGACCACGCCGCAAAACGAGTCGGTCGGCTTTCTCGAATCGGCCGAAGACGCCGCCGGATATTGGGATTTGACGTCACAAGAGGCGTTTGAGCAACTCTCTGTAGTGCTCTATTCGGGTACCGGAATGCTGAACACGCTGCTTTCACGGACCGGACGCCGAGTCGGACTGATCGTGACCCGGGGGATGGAAGATGCCATCCTGATGGGCCGCGGATTGCAAGCCTGGACCGATTATTCGTATCCGGACCGGCTTCACGCGGTCACGCACCAGGCGCCGGAACCGCTTGTTCCCCGGCATCGCATTTACGGCGTGACCGAGCGTATCGACCAATTCGGCAATGTGGTGGCGCCGGTTTACGAACACGAGGCGGAGAAAGCGGCCGAAGAGCTCGTCGCCCAAGGCGTCGAGGCGATCTGCGTGTGCTGCATGTTTTCTTATGTGGACGACACACACGAACGACAAATCACTGAGATCGTGCAAAACGTACTCAATAAGCGTGATGTCGAGGTCCCCATTTACCGGTCATCATCGGTGCGTCCGGTGATCCGCGAACAATCAAGACTCAACAGCGTCGTCATCGAGGCCTACGCTGCCGACGTCAGCCGCGAACAATTGGTGGGCGTCGAGGAAGCCACGCAATCACAAGGCTTCCGATACGGCGTCCAAACCGTCCTGTCCTACGGCGGTCTCGCTGGAATCCGCTACCCGCGGCTGCACGAGACGATGATCTCCGGACCCGTGGGAGGAATTCTCGGGGCGAAATACGTCGGTGACATTATCGGATCCGATTCTGTGATCGTCAGCGATATGGGCGGCACCAGCTTCGATATCAGCGCGATCACCCGCGGGAACATCCCGATCGAAAATGAACCCACCCTCGCCCGCTTCAAGCTGAACCTTCCCACCATCTCCATGGAAAGCATCGGGGCCGGTGCGGGCACCATCATCAAGGTCGACCCGCTGACCAAAAAGGTCAGTCTCGGCCCTGAGAGCGCCGGATCCACCCCCGGCCCGGTGGCTTTCGATATGGGCGGCACCGAACCAACAGTCTGCGACTGCGATGTCATTATGGGCCGGTTGAACCCGGACTACTTCCTCGGCGGAAAAGTGAAGCTGAACGTCGAAGCCGCAAAAAGCGTATTCAAGGAGAAGGTCGCCGATCCACTTGGCGTCGACGTTTACGAGGCGGCCGAAGGCATGGCGAATATGCTGGAGATGGATGCGAAAGAATCCATGCGGCAGATGATTTCAGCCCGAGCCGTCGACCCGGCAGACTACGCATTGATGGCCTACGGCGGTTCCGGCCCACTGCATATGGCCGAATACAGCCGCGGTATGGGATTCAAAAACATCCTCACGTTCCCCTTTGCCGCCGCATTCTCGGCATTTGGCTGCACGACCGCCGATTACTTACGGCGGTATAGCCGTTCAGTCCAGTTGACCCTGCCGCCGAATGCCGATGCCGAGCACCGGAACAGTGTGGCCGAGGAGATCAATAGGATATGGGAGGGACTGCAAGAAGCCGCAACCTCGGAAATGGGTGACGAGGGGCACGCCCCGGCCGATGTACAGCTCGAAATGTTCGCCCAGATGCGCTACACCGGTCAGCTCGAAGACGTGGAAGTGCCGCTCGCCATGCAACGCATCACTGCGGATTCCGACCTGGATTTGGTCATCAAGGAATTCGACGAACTGTATGCCGCCATCAACGGAGCGGTAGCGCAGTACCGCGAGGCCGGCCACAGCATCACCGAGCTGGGGATCGTGGCCAAGGTCGAAAAGATCAAGCCCAAACTCGTGCGCGAGACGCTGCAGGGTGAGACCCCGCTCGCCGAGGCGTTCAAGGGCACGCGGTCGATGTATTACAACCGCGAATGGCACGAGGCCCAGTTGTGGGAGATGGACTACTTGAAGCCCGGAAACGTCGTCGCCGGCCCGGCCGTGGTCGAACATCCCGCCACCACCCTCGTCATACCGGCCGGCGACCGCGTATGGGTCGACGAATGGACCATCGTGCACTACGAGCACGCCGAAGATTCCTCTGAGTCCGAGTAAAAGGTAGGTTGAAATGACTGCAACACCGATAACGGAACCACAAAGCGTAACGACGCTCCACGAGCGCCTTCTGGAAAGCGAACGCCTGCTGAAAGAGACAGATAGTTATGCTGGTCTCGAAAACCTGGAACTCCGTGCGGCGGATCCTCTCAAGTACGAGAGCATGCACACTAAACTCCGGTCCATGGTCGTCTCCGCTCGTGAGATGGCGCGCCGAATCTCCGCGTCCCCCGGGGTCCGGGAAGTCGGCGAAAGCGTCGTCGCCATCTACACTCCCGAAGGCGATGCCATTGCTCTGTCTACCGGCATTATGGTGCACGTTCATACAGCCAGCCGATTCATCAAATGGATGATCCAGAACGGCTACGAAGAATCGCCCGGCATCCGGCCTGGCGATATCTTCGCCAACAACGACGCATTCATTGGCACGGTCCAGGCACCGGATGTCATCATCACGATCCCGATCTTCCACGAGGACGAATTGATCGGGTGGGTCGCCGCAGTGGCTCACGAATTGGAAGTCGGCGGAATCACACCCGGCGGTGACGTCGCCCTGTCACAGGAGCGCTATACCGAAGGGCTCATGGTCTGCGCCGAGAAGGTCGGCTACGATGACGAACTGCGCCGCGACTATCTCATCCGGCTCGAACGCAACTTGCGGATGCCGATCTATTGGGTGCTGGACGATAAGGCCAAGGTCGCCGCATGTCTCGAGGTCCGTAAACAGGTCAGGGAGTTGATCGACGAAGTCGGCCTCGACTATTACAAGCGGGCAACCAAGGAATTCATTGAAGAGGGACGCCGGGCACAGCTCGCCCGCGTGCGCCAGCTCACAGTCCCCGGTCGGTACCGTGGCCACACGTTCTTCGGCCACGTGACCGAAGGCAAGCAAGGGGTCCTTCCGCAAGGCAACCGGAACTGGCTGTATGCGATTCCGATGGAAATGGAAGTCACCCGCCAGGGAAAACTCAGCCTGGACTTCGATGGCACGAACTCATGGGGCTACCACTCGATGAACTGCACGCCGGCAGGCATGGACGGCGGAATGTTCGTCACCTTGACCCAGCACATGAACTTCGACGGCAAGGTCAACGACGGCGCCTGGCTGGCCACCGATATGAATTTGCCGTTGGGCACCTGGACGAACCCGGACAAGGAAACAGTTGCCACCGCAACGTCGTGGGCTTTGCTCCTACCGGCGTTCGGCTGTTTCCAACGTATGCTCAGCCGCGGATTCTTAGGCCGCGGTTACAAGGAAGAGGTATTCGTCGGCCAAGTCAATAGCCCGATGATGGAAATGGGCGGCGAGAGCCAGTATGGCGGTGACTTCGGGATCGCCCTGTTCGAGTGCGCCGCCGCCGGCAGCGGAGCGCTCGGCATCAAGGACGGGCTCGACACCGCCTACGTGGGATGGAACCCGGAATCCGACATGGGAAATATGGAGATCTGGGAGCAGGACATGCCGATGGTCTATCTGGGTCGTACCATCAGTCCCAACTCCGGTGGATTTGGTCGTTACCGCGGCGGAAGCGGATTCGAATCGCTGTGGGCGGTGACCAACACGGAACTTCTGATCCCCGCGACCTCCGAACATTCCAGCCGAGTGTTCGACAACGCAGGAATGTGCGGCGGGTACCCAGCTCCGACGGTGCAGCTCCATCACTCTGTGAAAGACGCCGGAATCGAACAACGGGCCGCGGAGCGCAAGCCGCTTCCGCATTCGATCGGAGACAACCCGTACGAGTCCGATATAGAACGTCTTACCGATGGACAGACGAAGATTGACGAAGGTCCGTACCTGGCCGAGCCTCTGCAAAGCGGCGATTTGTTCGCGCATTCCTATAACGGCGGGGGTGGATACGGAGATCCGCTGGAACGCGACGCCGGCTCAATCGCTCGTGACGTCGCCAACGGCTACGTGACGGCCGATGCCGCCGAGAACGTGTACGGGGTCGTCGTCGAATCCAACGACAACACCAGCACCGTGAATGCGGAAGCAACCCAGTCCAGGCGTCGCAACATTCACGACGAGCGGTTGGCGAACGCCCTCCCTGTCAGCGAGTGGATCGAACAAACACGCAGCCGGGTCGCAGACGGCGATTTCGCCCCGGAAGTACGGGAAATGTATCGCGACAGCATGGAGTTGTCGCCGCGGTTCGCCGGCGAGTTCCGGAACTTTTGGAGCCTTCCGTCCGACTACGAAATCGCGAAGCGCTCACGGCGCTAATCCGGCGCGGTCACTCACCCCCTCAAGAACGGATTGGAATTAACAGATGGCTAGTTACGACAAGACAGAAATTGCGGACTTAATTGACGGGTCCATGCCGTGGCCGTCCACCCGGGCGATCATGAGCGCACATAAGGACGACGATCGCTTCGACAAGTATCTGTCGATCTTGCAGGAGCGCGTACCATGGCATCACCCGATCCTGTTGCCGATCGGTGAGCATCTCTACATCGTGCAAAGCGGGGAGAACCGGATCGTGAAATGCGATTGCGGCCATGAATTCGGCTCCTACCAGGACAATTGGAAGAACCAGGCCCTCATCCGCGTCCGCGGCGACAGGGAGAGCATCGCCGAGATTTATCCCGGACGGTACACATGTGATCCGGAGTGGATGGAGCTCAGAGAGTTTATCTGCCCCGGCTGCGTCACCCTTTTGGAAGTTGAGGCGGCCCCGCCCGGGTTCCCGATCGTGTTCGATTTTCTGCCAGACCTTGAAGGGTTCTACGAAGACTGGCTCGGCAAGTCGCTGCCGCAAGAAGCATGAGAAGACTCCGTCGGTAAATGGTGACGGCGCCGGCACGCCCGACATCATCGGACGTCCGGCGCCGTCACCATTCGCGAGAGCCCCTGCTATATACGCGCAATTCATCTACGGACGAAAAGGAAAGTCATGGCCGAAGAGAAGAGAATCGCAGCAGTTACCGGTGCGGGCCAGGGGCTTGGCCGGGGCGTTGCCCTCCGGCTCGCCGACGCCGGCTACCGCATTGCCCTGCTCGACCGGCAATCGTGCGACGAAACGGCGAAGCTCCTGGCCGATAAGGGGGTCGATAGCTGGCAACACGTGACAGACGTTTCCGACGAAAGCAGTGTGGTGACCGTGTTTTCCGCGATGGAGAACGAATTCGGCGTCCCCTCCGCTCTCGTTAACGCTGCGGGGATATTCGCCGACCACCCGGTGCACGAGACGTCAGTCGATACGTGGGACCGGATCATGGCGGTCAACGCGCGCGGACCATTCCTCATGTGCCGGGAAGGCAGCCGTCGTATGAAAGAAAACGGCGGCGGCTCGATTGTCAATATTCTTTCGAACGCCGCCGTTCAAGGTTTCGCGAACGAAAGTGCCTATTGCGCGTCCAAGGGTGCCGCTTTGCTGTTGACCCGCACGTTGGCAGTCGAGCTCGCGGGGCACAACATCACTGTTAACGGCGTGGGCCCGGGTACGAGTGAGACCGCCATGGGCGGCGACTATCTCGGCGAAGGCCCAATCGCGGCTCACGAGCTCTCGCGTACACCACTTGGACGATGGGGGCAGCCAGCCGACATCGCCGAAGCCGTCGCCTTCTTCTGTAATCAGGCGACCTGGGTAACAGGCCAGGCGCTCTATGTCGACGGTGGTTTCCTTGCGACCGGCTTACCCACCCTGAAGGGCATGTGAGCGTGGCCACTGCGTACAGTTGCCCGGCCATTCCGATAAAGTATGCGATATGAAAAGGGCAACTAAGAACTCCACAGGTGGCAAAGTAGAGACACAATTAGACTCAACTGACAGCAAGATATTAACGATTCTGCAGAGCAATGGCCGCGAGTCATATCGCGAAATAGCCCGCCGCCTCGGGGTCTCTGAAGGAACAGTACGGGGACGGGCTAACCGCCTCCAGTCTGAAGGTGTGTTAACGATTGCCGCAATCGCCGACCCATTCAAACTGGGCTATCGCGCGATGGCGTTCTGCCTGCTCAATGTGCAGCTCGGTGAACAAACGGCCGCTATTGACGAATTGACGGAATGGGTTGAAGTGACCTATATCTCCTCGTGTACCGGCCGGGCAGATCTGTACATTCAAATAGTTTGCAGGGATCATGAGCACCTGTGGCAGCTCCTCGTGGAACAGCTTCCAAAAGTAACCGGAGTGACCGCCGTCGAGACATTCCAAGAAACGAAGATGCACAAACTTTCGTACATGTACCCCGAATTTGGCCCTTCCGCCCCCACCTGAACATCAAGAGAGCCGTTTTTATGCGGAATCTACAGCGGCCGTGGTGGTTGACCAGAGCAGAACAGACCAGAGCAAAAAAGAACCCTCCCCGCATCCAGCGTGATGCTGGAGCAGGGAGGGTTCTCGATGGTTTCAAGTGATTTGACATGATGGTCGATCACCATTTGATGTCGGTCCAGTCGGACTCCAACCGGGATTGGAATTCGTCCGCTGCCGTGGGCTTGGCCTTCGACTTGCGCCACCGGGCCAGTTTGTCCCGGATCAGCTTGACGATTTTGTATCCGACAGCCCATACAGCCAGGCTCATACCGATGATGATCAGTGTGGGTCTGTATTGATTGAGTTGGATACTGAAGATCAGGCTGGGCACGATGAGCCCGACGTTGATGACGACCAGGGACACGATGACCAGTTTGCCGGTAGCGCTTTTCGCTCGTTTGGCCACGTGGTCAAAGGTGGGGTTGTTTGACATGGTCGTTGGTTTCCTTTCTTTCAGCTGATCCTGGTCCGTGCTGTCTTTAGATCACGATGTTGTGCTCATCGGCCAGCTGTAGCAGGTCCATGGATAGATCGGTCATCTTGATGGCAGCCGTCGCGGTGACCGCACCAGGCATGGCCCCGCCGCCGCTGTTCATGAGCTCGGTGGAGACGATGTCGACGACAGGCAGGTACTTGCGCAGCCGGCACAGCATCCGGCTGTCCTTGCCGTGGCCGAGCTGGTGGCGGATCGAACCGGCGTTGTCTTTGAGGTCGCTGGCCTTGATCAGCAGTGCCGGTGACTGTGAATCAGCCAGCCGGCACAGGTGCTCTTCATAGCCAGTTCCGTCGGTCGGGTTGGTCACTGTCTTGACACATTCTGCGACGTCGCCGCCGTAGAGCCGGCCGAGGCAGTCGAACACTGTTTCGTCACCGTGGCCGAAGATGTCGACCAGCTCTGCGGCACAGTCTTCGGCAACGTCGTGTAGCAGTGCCGCGGCGATGAGGTTTCCGTCGCGCGCGCCCCAGCGGATCAGCCGCAGTGCCACGCGCAGCGGGTGCTCAATGTAGGGCACCTTGGGCATATCGCCACGGACGGCGCGGGTCTGTTCGCGGTGCAGGAAGGAGGCCATGGTCGCCGCCGAGGTGATCATTTCACAGGAGTCGGGTATCAGCCGGTGGCTCTCGCGGTCGAGTTCGAAGACCAGCATGGATGGATCCATGCACTTCAGCGGCACGCGCGGAAAAACGGTGGGCAGGGTGCTCATAACGGTCTCCTCGTTCTTAGCCGGGTGTCTTGGTTGTTGGTTCACCTCCCGACGCAGCTGTGCTGCGTCACGCTTGCTACTACGGGTTGGCACGTGAATAGGATGCGAAAAAAGAGAACCCCGGCGGCGGTGCGTACGCACCGCCGCCGGGGTTTGTTATGGTGAACTTCTGGTCGGCTCGTACTGACCTGGCCCCTTAGGTGGTCGAGGCGTGAGGGCTCTTCAGCCCGCCGGCTGAGCTACAGTCGAGTCTGGGGTTCGATGTCGACTAATCCTGTTTCACGGAGCATGCCTTTGACACTGTCGTGTTCGTCGAACATGTACGCCCGCGCGAGCAAGTCATTGAACCTGTCAGCTACTGACGGGTCGTTCTCATCGACCGGGATCGTAAGCATTCTGTTGTTCCGGGCACCGAGGAGCCGGGCGTTGGCCACGAACAGCGCCGTGCGCTTGTTACCGTCTTGGAAGGGCTGAGCCTTCGCGAGATCGACGAACAGGTCAAGCGCATTCTCGTCCGGGTCCCCGGCCGCCAGCGAGCCGTCGATGATCTGCTGCAATCCCGCATCGGTGAGCGCCTTGGGGTCGTGCCGACCGTGTCGGGTGTTGACTCCAATCGGCGGGTCGGCAGCCCGGAGCTTTCCGGGTTCGATCGCTGCGCTGCGAGTGAGCTGCGCATTGACCTCGCACACGAACCGTGCGTCGATAGGTTGGTTCCCGTAGTTGACGACGAACTGAGCGACGTCGCGCATGTCCTGCAGCAGGGCGAGATCCGAGCGCGAGGTGACGCCCTCGAGACTTCCCGAGCGAAGGAAGTTCTCAGTGTCGAGGCGACCGGTTCTCAGGCCGTCGAACACCTTGCCCGAGGAGTACACGACCCCGGCCAGATCAGTGATATTGAGCGCGGCCATCGTGTACTCCTTTTCGCGAGAGGTCTTGGTACGCTTCAGCCCATTCTAATGTGCCGGTCGTGATCGCCACTGGCGCGGTGCCGTAGGTGCGCAAGGCGTATTCGGCCATCATGCTCGTAGTTCTGTCTATGCCGACCCATCACGACCGACCCTGCTCCGGTGCGGCGGAGCAGGGTCGGTCGTGATGGGTCGGCGTAATGCACGTCGGCCCGTGTCATAACCTCACGGATGGTTCGATGCGGGTGGCCCGGCTGCCGTTCTGCAGTCCGTCGGCCAGGTCATACCAATGGTGGTTGGGCAGCCTGACCAGGGTCGTGGCACTGCGGCCGCACCAACCGGGAACAGCCGGTACGTCACGGCGGTCGATAATTGCTGCGGTGCCGATGACCTCGTCGGGATCCGGGTTCGGCACCCGGCGGCTGCCTTCGCGGGGATTGTCGACGACCACCATCCAGTGAGAGTGGTTCAGGTTGCGCTTGACGGTGACCTGGTCGCCCACCGTGAGATCGGCGAGGGTCTTGGCGGCAGTGTGAGTAGCGGTCATGATGAACTCCTGTGATATCTGTTTTGCTTCGTTAGTGATACTGAACGGTTCAGTCTTCGCTGCGGGTTACGGTCTTCTTCCAGCTGCGGCGTTCGGCGCGCTTGGTTCGCCGGCGGGCGCGGTGCGGCTCTTGCCTGGCTTGTCTCCGCAGCACGGGCAGTCGCGGCCGCCGGGCCCGTTCGGGCAGCGCTTGCTGAGCATGGTGTCCTTGGTGGCTGACGCCATGATGATCAACTCTCCTCTTCGTGACGCGGGTGTGTTTGAACGTTCAGTGATAGATCGGTGCAGCCAGACGATCGGCTGCGGCTGCGAAGGTGGTGAAGCTGATACCGGACTCGGGTGCTGGCCAACCACCAAAACTTTCTTTCCACTGGCGCAGGTACGTCCGGCACAGCAGGCGGTCGGCGACGCGGTCGGCTTCGGTGTATGCGGGTTTGGCTGTCTTCTTGTTTGCCGGCGTGGCAGTGTGCTCCAGAAGCAGTGTCATGATGTCGAAACCTCCGTGAGTGGATGAAGATGTTCTTTCAATCCCCCACTCGGATCAGCTATGCTGATCCATCTCCAAGGCCACACAGCCAACGATTGTGCGTTACTGTAAACTGATTCATTGATGATTGATAAAACCACGCGGCCAATGCCCACCACGACCACGGATGCCACGTATCGCAGACCTTTAGATCAGTGGGCCACACGCAGCGCGGACGGCCGCTGCGTGTATTACCTGCTTGAAGCCGATTCCGGCCCAGATACCGGCTTGTTCGGCGTGATGGTTGCTGATTTTTCTGTACCGGAATGGGGCCGGCTGCCGTCCTATTCTGTTGATGACATGACGGCGTTCTACGGCTTTACGAGCCGTCAATCAGCACTGACCTGGATCGAGGCGCATGCTGCGACGACGAGCCTGGCAGGCTTCCCGCATTTGCGGCTGGCCAGGGCCTGGCAGCAGTGGATTCAAAGAACAGCAACGTAAAGGCTGATAAAAAAGATTGGCCGTGCTGATGAAGCAAATGTGTTCATCGGCACGGCCAATCGGTGTATTCAGTTGTTATTCAGTTATGGTGCTGCCAGCGCCTCGATGAAGTTCAAAGCGCTGTCAGGTCTTAGAAGGGCGGCTCATCCTGCAGGGCCGACACCTGATCATCTGTCAGCAGGGACTGCTGTCCCGGCACGGCGGCAACCGGCTCGGCAACAGCGGCAGCGGCTTGCTGGTTGACCTGTCCGGCTTCGGCGGCGCGCTTGGCCAGACGCTTCTGGGATTCGGTCTTCGATTCCAGGAACGTCACCGCTTCGACGACGACCTTCAGGTCGTAGACCTGTTCGTCGCCGCGGGTGTAGCTGTCCATGCGCAGCGAGGTGCTCAGCGCCAGGCGGCTGCCCTGGAAGAGGCTGGCGAACGGGGTGGCCTCGAAGTCGGTGTCTTTGCGCACGAACGCCTCAACCGGAACCGCGTCGGAGAGGACCTCGCCGTTGTTCTTGTAGTTGCGATCGGCGAAGACGGTGAAGGCGACCTTCTTGGATCCGTCGCTGTTTTCCCAAACCTTCGGATCGCGGGCGAGACGGCCGACGAGGTTTCCGTTGTTGGCAGGATTCGACATGGTTTTCTCCTTGATTGTTCTGATCAGTGCGTAGTGCGAAGTATGTAGTTGTCTTTCATTCCCACACCCGAATCGACCTTGTCGATGGTGTGTCTCTTTCATCACGAATCTCGAATCAGCTGCGCTGATTCTGACGTGTTCAAATTCTTTTCTCAGCTGGAGATCACATGTGCAGACGACGAATCTCGGATTCGAGGTAATCCACGTTGATGGGTTCAGTTGAGCAGTGACTTACAGGACCCCGCGCCAGGCGGCAAGCCAGTCCTCTTCGTCGTCGGTTCCGTGATCGCCGGCGCTGCGCGCTGAGCGTATGTCCGTCACTGACGCGACGGGTTCGGGTGCCTCGACGGGCACGGACTCAGGTTCACTCCGGCGGGCGTGCTCGACGACGACGTCATTGTTGACGCGCTCGTGTGTTGCGGTAACGGAGTTGAAGACCCAGCTGCCGATGCAGCCGAGGATGAGCGCGATGACGGCCCAGCTTTGCAGTGGTGACATGGCGAACATGAAGGACAATCCTTTCGTGTGACGCGGCGGTGGCGGTGAACGTGTTGTCACTGCCCTCCCCCGGCGCAGCTGTGCTGCCGCCCCGCTGTGCTCTTTGTCCGTGCCATGACTTTGCCGTCGTTTATCCCTGGTCCTGGAGTTGAGACCGGATCCGGGCAATCTGTCCGGCGAACTCGTCGAGACCGGCACCTGCCGCAACCTCGATCAAAGCTTGGTCGAGCCCGCCGATGACGGAGACAATGATCTGCTCCTGGGCTTGTTGCAGCTCTTTGACTTGTTGACGGTTGAACAGTTCACCGTCGGCGATGGCATCACGGGCTTTCTGCAGACCGGCCCGGTAGCCGTCATCGTGACCTCCGCTGTAGTCATGGTTGTTGTTTGTTGCGGCGCGGGAAGCGGATTCCGACGATGGCGGTTGGTTGATGACTACATGCGATAGTTCAAGATCGTGGCCGCTGTCCGGATCAATGAGGGTTCCCGACCAGGTGACGTCGGATACTGGCTGTTCATGTTCGACATCATCGTCGTCAACGTAGACGAGGGTGACGTCATTTAATTCCATGGGGTGTTTCTGTCTCATGAGTGATTCCTTGGTTATTTGGGTCAGCTGCGGCCAATGGATGTGCAGTATGCATATGCGCCGGCCTCTGCTGCTTCTGCTTTGTCGGCGGCGGTGCTGTAGATGCCGAAGCGCTGTGGTTCAGGCTCGCCGTCCGGATACCAGGGCACCGCATAACCCGCGCTGATTTGCCGCAGCGCGACATCACCGCCGCCATCGGTGCTGAGATAGGTCAGGGACCGGCCGTAGCGGTCGGTGTGGTCGGCGTGGTCGGCGTGGTCGTCATAGGTCAGTGTCACGGCGGTGCCGGCGTCCAGCATGGTCTTGAGGTGGTCGGTGGCGGCCTGCGCCCCGCATTCGGGTGTGGCTGTTTCATAGGTGTTCATCTCGGCAGTGTCGATGCCCAGCAGGCGCACCGAGTGCTCGTCGCCGGCCTCGTTGGTGGCCTCCAGGACACCGGCGACCGGCTTCACGGCGACGGTGTCGCCGTCGATGACGCGCACCACCTCGGTGGTGATCTGTGCACGTTGGTCGGTGGGCGGGGTCGTTGTCGTCGGTTTGTCTTCAAACAGGCCGATGCTGCAGCCGGACAGAGCAATGATCGCCAGCAGTGAAGTCAGCAGTGCCGCGGCTAATCTTGATATGGGCTTCATGGTTTCCTTGGTGTGGTGTATAGTCCGCCTGTGTCGGTGACCGGCTCGATCACCGGCACATGCGCAGGCGGGTTTGTTGCAGCTTTTTGCCGCCGTTGGACACTCAGATGTTGGATTGGTGGCCCCGGACCAGCTCGTCGGTCCTGATGGTGACGCGATGGCCTGCATTCGCGGGCGGATACGACGGGTGGTTCGAGGACACGACCAGGCAGATCCAGGAACCGATGTTGCGTTTGCGCAGCGACGATTTCTGATTGATGTAGCCATCCGGTCGGACACCGCGGAACTCAATCGGTTCGACGATGACCTGGTATTGATGGTGTTTATCGCCGTGCCAGGGCAGTTCAATGGCCAGATCGGCCAGCGAATCCTCTGTGAGGCTCACCGGCCGGGTGGACAATGTGTGGGTCAACGAACCTTCGGGAAATTCGGCCAGGCGTGCCTGTTCTTCTGCTTCGGTCTCAAACCGTGTCCGGGTGGTTTTGAACGCCATGATGATCGATCTCTCTGTAGACGCCGTCGCTGTGTACGTGCGCGGTGTGTTTGATCAGGCATGCTCGTAAACCGGCGACAGCAGTGCCTGACAGGTTTTGGGCAGTCGTGAGTAGTCGGTGTTCTCGTCGCCGATGATCAATTGATCCCGGTGGGTGATGATCCAGGTCTGGATCTGAGAGTCGAGGTAATCGGCCGACTCGGCCTCGAAGACGATTGGATACCAGGTGTTCCCGTCTAGGCTCACCGGCAGCGTCACGGTGATCACAGCGGTGTGTTCGATGTTTTCAGGCATCAGGCATTCTCCCGGGCGTACAACGCGTTGTGTGTGAGGTTGGTGAAGTTGGATCCGCAGATCGCGAAGATCTGGGCATTGGCGTGCCGGGTCGCGATGGCGAAAAAGCTGGCGAGGGCTTCGGACTTTGAGTGGTGCTTCAGGCACAGGTTGTTGCCGTAGATGACTGCATAGGACATGGGTATTCCCCTTTTTGCGCGTACCGCACCTCGATGTGCGGTCATGGCGTGACTGACGACTCGTGCGTCGAGGTCGTCGCGGTTGTGACACCGCGGCGACGAGATCGCGACGAGACCGGCAGCTACCGCTAACGCAACTGCCTCAGTCACTCTTTCCATGCTTGTCCCGGAGCAGCTGTGCTGATCCCGGGCCCACCTGTCAACTTTCAACACACCAACCAACGGCGCATCCAGCATTCAATCGATGATCGTTATTATCTATCAGATATGATGGACTCGTAAATCAAGAAGCTTTATCAGTCGAATCGGGAGATGCCTTGAACATGATGTCCAAAGCAGTCTTAGGCGGCGCGGCCGTGCTGGTGGTGACCATGCTGGCCGGTTGCGGCAGCGGTGATGCCACCGCCGGCCACACCGCCGGGCCCGGCGCGACCAGTACAGCGACACCGCCGCAGAGACAGCCAACACAGTCAACGCAGACACCGTCGAAGTCAGCAGCAGCACCGGCACAGCCGAAGTCGTCGAAGGCGGCACTTTCGCCGGTCAGTGACGAAGAGCTCGGCGCAGCGTTGAACCGGATGATCTACGGCAGTCTGCACACCAGCTCCGACGGCGGCCAGTGCTTTGTCGAGGCGGTAGAGCAGGTCGGCCTCTCTATCGAGGCGCAGAGATACATTGTCGAACGCGGCGGCGACCGGTGGACCGAGGTCGGTTCAGCGCTGCGGGCCGACGTCAGCAATACCGCTGCCGATGCCCTGATGGGCCAGAAGTTTCGCACGCTGGTCGATCGTTGTGCCGATGCTGATTTGAATGCCGGCGAGGATTCTGCCGCCGGCTCCGGCGGCAAGGCACAGCCCGGCAGCGATGCGCAGTCTGCTATGACCAACCGCCCCACACCACAGGCGAGTGCGCCATCGTCGTATATTCATGTGCCCTCGAAGTACGACATCAACCGGGATCAACCGATCACCACGGTGGAGCAGTTGAAGCCGGGCCTGGTATCGATGATGTCCTCGTTCGGCGGTCAGCGCCAGAGTGAGTTGATTAAAGACAGCGCCCGGTGTCTGAGCGAGGCAGTGCTGGATGCCGGTTTTTCGCAGCAAACACTGCATTTTATCGCCGGCGGGGCCGAGATCGCGGCCGGATCTATCGCTGAATACATCCCCGACGAAAAGGACCAGCAACTGTGGCAGTCGTCGGATTTCAGCTCGTCCCTGTCGGCGTGTTTGACCTGATGATCGGCCAAGTGATGCGTGATTGTCTCACAATGCTGGTTAGAATTGATTGATACATGAGTTGAATGATGATTATAAAGGAGGTCGCGAAGATGGCGGCAACGACACAACCCGGCCAGGACCGTCGTGAACGCACGACCGTGCGGCTGCATCCCGATACCAAACAGCGGGTGCAGTATTGGGCGGATAAACGGGCCTTGACGGTCAACGAGTACATCGCCGATGCCATTGGCGAGCAGATCCGGCGCGAGAATCTTGATTATGACCTTCCCACGCTGGAGATCGCCCGGATCAACCAGCTCGTCGACGAAGTCAAGGCACTGTCGACGAACTCAGCAAACCTGGAGCGTGTGACCACCCAGGGTTTCGACACGCTCATCGGGCTGACCCGCGGGGACAACTATTTGATGGACGACGAAGACGGTGAGCTGGCGTGAGTGGGACCTTTGACGAGTTGCTCCAGAACGCCTCAGTCGATGAGGCCATGGACGTCGATATGTCGTATCTGACCACCCGGCCCAACACGGTCGCGACCGGCGAGCCCGCCCGGCCAGGCGGCGCGGATCCTGAACCCGACCGGGACATTGATGACGATTTTGACTCTCAGGCCGTCGGTGATCGGCGACAGTCTGAGCCGGGCGGGCCCGATGATTCTTCCGGTGTTGATGTGGTAGCAGCCACGCAGACTACAGCGGCGGCACCGGCGCAACCAGACGTTGATGCCGCTTCTGCGCCTGAGCCTGAACCCGAGCCCGGCTCCCCTGAGCCGCAGGCGGAGCCTGCCGTTGTTGTGCCCGAGACGTCATCGTCGGCACAACAGGGTTCAGAACGCGATCGTGCCCAGGCCGTGTCGGCTGTATCGACACAGCGCAAGACTGATCAGCAGGTTGCGGTCCAATCGGCCTCGGCGCACAAGAATCCAGCAGGGGCCGGTAATACCGCAGCCCTGCCGCGCACCGGCTTCAACTTGTCTCGGGCGAAGAAGCAGCTGCAGGTGCGGGGCCTGCCCGATGTTCTGATCACGGCCCTGCAGGAACAGGTGCGGGCAGCGACGGTGCGCGATCGGGGTATTGATGCTGACGAGGCCCGCGAGTTCAGCCAAAGATTGTCCCAGCCGGCCCTGGTGATCGCCGCGCTGTCGGCACAATTCGACGTGGACGTCGACACTGATGCTTCCACGTCCACCGCCGTTGAGCTGTTCCGGTCTCAGAACCCGCTGCTGGGCTCACTGGCCGCACGCATGGAGGCGATGGAACAGAACCAGGCCCATAGCCAGAGACAACTGAGTCACCTCGAGGACAGTCTCAAACAGGTGAAGCAGACCTCACAGGTCACTGAACAGTTGCTGGCCTACTCGATCGCCGATCGGACCGAAAACCTGGCCAAAGGGATATACGCCGTCTCCGATGTGCGCCTGACGCATAAATCATCCATCACCATGCGGGACAAGGCCCGTGACGAGACGCGCAAGCGGGAGAAATTTGAACAGGACCGGGACGGCCGGCCGATGCGGTGAGTCAAGGTGTGGCGGGCGGCTCCTGACTCATTTGTCCAACACGGTATATCCCATCTGTACAAAGAAGGGTGCGCCCTCGGAGCCACGCTAGATCAACGGCTCACGCCTAACGCCGAATTTCAAATCGTAGCGATCTGCCCGATAGAGACTCGTCGTACGTTCGACCGGTTGGTCACGATGATCGAGACCGATGCGCTGGACCCGGAGTGCGGGGGCCCCCGGCGGCACAACGAGCAGCCCCGCCTCAGTGTCCTCCGTTGTGACTGCTGTGACGACCTGTTCGGCGCGCACCGGACGTATACCCAGAGTATCCAGCTTTTCGTATAGAGAAGACGACAGGTCTTCGCCGAGAAGTCCCGGGACCAATACCGCTGGCAGATAACTCGTCTCCAGGCACATCGGCTCGTCGTCCGCGAGCCGGAGCCGGACCAACCGCACAACCGGATCATCAACGGACAATCGCAGTTCGCCCCCGATGACGCTGCCCGCAGGTACCTCCCCTGCAACGACGACCCGAGAGTCGGGGCGGCTCGCCCGCCTCCGCATATCCTCGCTGAACGAGGTGAGTGTCAGGGTTTTCGACACGGTCGAGTCCGACACAAACGTTCCCGCACCCTGGACCCGGTAGACGATCCCAGCGGCCTCAAGCCCGCGCAGTGCGGTCCGAACGGTAGCACGGCTCACCTGGTAACGAACGGCGAGTTCCCGTTCAGTTGACAGCGGCGTGTGCGCGTCGAGGGGCTCTATCTGCTTGCGCAGCTCCGCGCCAAGCCACTCGTGCTTTGATCCCGGGAACACTGCGGCACCCACCCTTCGTAATATGGTTCGTACCAATACTTCATGTTCTCACGATTTTACGAGATCTATTGCGTAGGTCCGGCATTAATCGCATTATTGGATCTAACCAATTTTCTGGCTCCAATGAAGGAACACCGGACATGACAGACGATCAGTACGCTTCACAGCTGAAAAACTCACGAAACGATCCCTCGGCCAGGAACCGAACGCGGGCCGTGCTGGGCATCACCTCCGTGGTCGCCTTGGGCGGTTTCCTCTTCGGCTATGACACCGGCGTTATCTCCGGTGCGCTGACTTTCATCAATGACGACTTCGGGCTCTCCTCGTTCACATCCGGCGTCGTGGTCAGTTCCATCGTGGTTGGTGCCATGATCGGGGCCCTCGGCTCCGGCAGGCTTGCCGACCGCTTCGGACGCCGCACGATGATCCTGATCGCAGCGGCCATTTTCACGGTCGGATCCGCTCTCGCGGCCCTCGCCCCGTCGTTCCTCACCCTTGTCGCCGCCCGCGTCATCCTCGGCATCGGCATCGGCACCACTTCGGCCCTCGTGCCCACTTTCATCTCGGAGGTCGCGCCCCCGGCCAGCCGTGGCCGCCTCGTCGCCGTCAACCAGTTGCTCATCACCATCGGCATCGCCGTCGCCTACTTCATCGGCTACGCTTTCACCGACAGCGAGAACTGGAGAGCGATGTTCGCGGTCGGCATTATTCCTGCCCTCGCGTTGGGCATCGGGATGCTCTTTTTGCCCGAGAGCCCGCGCTGGCTGCTCTTGAACGGAAGGGGCGATCGGGCCCGGGCTATCCTGGCACGCCTGCGGCCCGCGAACGCCGTAGAAGGCGAGATCGCGGAAATCGAGCAGGTCGGATCGGGCGGACGCACCCGCCTCCGCGACCTGACCCGGCGATGGATGGCCCCGGCACTCCTGGCCGGCATTGGTCTCCAGGTCCTCGGCCAGGCCACCGGTGTCAACACGGTCATCTACTACGCGCCGATCATCTTCCAGAACGCGGGCTTCGATGCCTCGGCGGCGATCCTGGCGACGGTCGGCATCGGGCTCGTCAACGTCGTCATGACGCTGGTGGGGATGAGCCTGGTGGACCGCATCGGGCGCAAGCCGCTGCTCATCTCCGGCGTTTCTATCATGGCTGTCTCTCTCATCGCCCTGGCCACGACGTTCATGATCGGTGGCCTCTCGGACGTAGCCGGTATGGTTGCTTTCATCTGTGTCGCCGTCTACATTGCCGCTGTCGCGGCGAGCTTGAACGTCGTCGTGTTCATCATTCCGTCAGAGATCTACCCGCTGAAGATCCGAGGCACCGCGATGAGCGTGACGCTGTTCTCCAACTGGAGCCTCAGCTTCGTCGTCTCTCTCACCTTCCTGCCGATGCTCGACGCACTCGGCACCTCGGGCGCTTTCTGGCTCTACGCGGCATTCTGCATCATCCTTGTCGTCTTCGCGGCCCGGTATATCCCCGAGACCAAGGGCCGCAGCCTCGAAGAGATCGAACGGGATCTTCGGGGCACGGAATCAACCGACTCGCACCCCGGTGCAGAGTAGAGGGAGGCAAGCATGTCGTCTTCGACAAGAATGATCCCGCCTATGCCGACAGGACCGCGAGACGGGCCCGTCGTCCGTCTGCATCCGGGGGCGGCGGCCGTTCTGCGCTCCGGGCTGAACGGCCTCGCAACGGCTCTTCCAACCGATCTGCGTACTCATGCAGATATCGAAGCTTACCGCCGTTCCGGAGCATCCCGGAGGACGACGGTCGAAGAGGTTGCGAACCGGCTCGGCCTGATCCGAGAAGAGCGGACCTCCAGCGCCTGCTCGGTGACGATCTTCCGTCCAGTTCACCGCGACCCGAGGGCCCACGTCGTCTTCCTTCACGGCAGTGGCTTCATCGCCGGGAATCGCTTCGACGGAGTGGATGTCGTAGCCAGACACGCCGAGCCGGCCGGTGCAGATGTATGGACTGTGGAATACCCGCTTGCCCCCGAGCACGAGCTCGATGAAATGATCGACGCCGTACTGGCCATTGTTGTCGACTGTGGCGCGGACGGCCTCCCGACCGTACTCGCCGGTCAGAGCGGTGGTGGCGGTCTTGCCGCTGCATGTGCATTCGCCGCACGCGGGCGGGGCGTCCGGCTTGCCGGCCAACTCCTCACCTGCCCGATGCTCGACCGCCTGGAGCGTCCGTCGACTGGAGCAGTTCGCGCACGACCCGGCATGGAGCGATCAATCAAATCGAACCGCGTGGTCCGTGGTCCTCGCGGGGGCCTCCACTATCCCGCCGGGAGAGCGCGCGGATCTGGAAGGCATGGTTCCCACATTTGTCGACGCGGGATCGGCGGAGCTGTTCCGTGACGGCTGCCTTGACTTCGCGGGCCGGCTCAACGCCGCGGGAAACGCGGTCGAGCTGCACATGTGGTCGGGCGGATCCCACAGCTCCGACTGCGTGGTCGAAGACGCCGAGGTGTCCCGTCAGGCGCACCGGGCAAGGGCAAGCTGGCTGCAGCGTCTTCTGGACAAGAATGTGTGAGACCGAAAGTGAGCAGCAGATGACTACCTTGACCTTCGACCTCGGCCAGACCGGATTCCGTGCCCGCGCGAGCATCGACGGCACGGCCGGACCAGAGTTCTCCGGACCGGGCTACGTGATGGGTACCCCCTTCCGCGACGCAATAAACGCCGTCGTGCGCGAAGCGGTCGACAACACCGGAATCGAGAGATTCGACTCCATAGCCGGAGGCGTCACCGGAGTCTTCGGCCGCGTCCCCGACACATTGGACACAGCACGTGACCTATACAACGCCTTCGGAACCACTCGTCTCACCCTCGCCGACGATGCCGTCACCTCATACCTCGGTGCTGTGGGAAGCGGCCCCGGCATCGTCGTCTCCCTCGGCACCGGGTTGGTGGCACTGGCGCGGTCCGAGTCCGGCGAATTCGCCCGCGTGGACGGTGTCGGTCCGCTGATCGGAGATGAGGGGTCGGGCTGGTGGATCGGCCGGCAGGGGCTGATCGCCGCGCTATCCGCCGAAGACGGCCGTGAGCCCGCCTCCTCGTACCTCCTGGAAAAGGCGAAGGACAAGTACACGGGCACATCTGCTATCCCCATCGCAGTCGCCTCCGCCGCATCTCCGATAGGCGAAGTCGCCGCTTTCGCCCGAGTAGTGATTAACGCCGCGCGTGACGCCGATCCGACCTCTGTCTCGATCCTCAAAGAAGCCTCTGGACACATAGGTCGCGCCGTTGCGGCTGCGGCACGACGGGCCGGTCTCACCGCTGATCTGAAGTATTCCCTCATCGGCGGGCTCTCCCCTGCCAGCGACCTGTTTCTGCCTGGTATCGCACGCGCCCTCAACGAGTGGGGCCCCAGCAGTCATCTGCAGCCGGAAGGGACGTCGCTGGACGGAGCCGCTCGCCTGCTGCGCGAGGCGGACGACCTCCCGCACAGCTCTCTGATCCGCGTTGTTGATCTGCGGAAGGGAGATCGACAATGAGCCACATAACGGGCACTCCACCGCTCGAAATGCTACGGGGCAAGCTCGTCGTGTCGTGCCAGGCATATCCCGGCGAGCCGCTCCAAGATCCGCACACCATGATGCTGATGGCCCAATCCGCTGTACTCGGGGGTGCTGTCGCCATCCGGGCCCAGGGCCTGGATGACATCAGACTCATCCACGACAACATCGAGGCACTCCAAATCGGGCTTTGGAAGGTACCAGGCAACGACATTTTCATCACGCCCACTCTGGAGCACGCCATCGCCGTCGCTGAGGCTGGTGCCGAAATCGTAGCCATAGACGGCACTGGCAGATCGCGTCCCGACGGCCTGTCGCTGCAGGAAACGATCACGGAACTGCATCGGCAGACATCTGCGCTCGTCATGGCCGATGTCGGCAGTGTGGCAGACGGCATATACGCCGAAGATGCCGGGGCCGACTGTATCGGAACCACCCTCTCCGGGCATACGGGAGAGCGGGCGAGGACCGAGGAGCCGGACCTCGCCCTGGTCCGCGAGCTCGTCGCGGTGGTGAGTAAGCCCGTACTGGCGGAAGGCAGGATCCATACTCCTATCCAGGCCGCGGCAGCCCTTGAGGCGGGTGCCTTCGCCGTCGTCGTCGGCACAGCGATAACCCACCCGACGACCATAACCTCATGGTTCGCGGGCGCTCTCGTCGGGCAGAAAGCCCCCGACAACGCTCGGCCGATTCTAAGACGTTCCTGACCAAGATCGACCCGGATTCCGTTGAGGGGTCTACGTGCTGACCGCACCGCGTGGTGCGTCATCGGGCCACCCGGCGATGGCGAGACGGATACAGGCATTGACAGGCTCATTCTTATTCACCCATCATTCTTCGCCACCACCACGGGCCAGGCCAAAACCGTTAACACCACTGGAAGTGTCACCACCAAAACCCGCCCAAGTGTCACCGATGTCCTGAGGCAGAACTGTCACCGATCTCTTGCGACATAACACTCCTCCATTAAAAGCCGCCACGCCACGGCAAGAGCGCGAACACCACCTCACCCGACTTTGAAAAGACCCTGCAAGGTGAGTGGGTCAACTGTCCACCCGCATCCGCAGCGTAATGATTTCGAATGGCTTTACAGCCATCTCAATCGGCCCGCTTGGCCACCATCGCGCCTCCTCCGCGTCGCGCTCCAGTAGATCAGTTCGCCATGCCGCCGTCCATGATGCATCGATGTCCACGGTCGCCGGCTCCGATCCGCCCAGAGACTCATAAAGGCGCACGATTAGATCACCTGATCGATCCTCAGCGAGCTTCACCGACTCAACCAGTACCGACCGCGAGTCGACAGTGACGACAGGGGCTGGGGCCTTGCCGCCTTCGAGTATGCGCAAAGGCAGATTCATTCGGTATCCCGCGCTCACTGCCGTGTCGATCGTGGATCCGATACCAAAGGAAGTTTGGAGCACATGCTCGCTCTGATCAGATTTAGGGTCGGGGAACATTGGTGACCTCAGCAACGATTCCCTCACGAGGGTGAAAGGTGCCCCGTCAAGGTTGCGTTGTCGTGTGATGTCGTGGCCATAAGTTGCCCGGTTGGCTACGTAGGCGCCAAAGCCATGCTCGCCTACATGAACCCAGCGGTGGGCAATCGTTTCGAAACGGGCTTTATCCCAAGATGTATTTGTATGTGTCGGGCGTTGCAGGTGGCCGAACTGGATCTCTGAGGTGGCATGGTCGGCGAGGACATCCACGGCAAAGGCGAGCTTGAGCATCTTCTCCTGCTCACGCCAATCAACCCGGGTTTCAATATCAATTTCCGTTGCCTCTTGGGAAAGGCTGAACCTTTGGGTCATGGTGGACGAGCCGAAACTGCGTGTAACGACGAGAGCTTCGTCGTCCACGCACGTGTCGTCGGCCTGCCGCAGCTCAGCTTTGTTGTTGCGGTAATGCACGTCGATATCCCATGCGTCCCATTGATTAGGTGTGTCCCGAAAAACCTGCAGAACTGCGGCTTCCTGGCCAGATGGCACAGCATCCCGTCCGGTTCTGCGATCGATGAGTGACACAAGTATGCCAGCTGAATTGAAGCGGGCTTCGATCCGGTCGCCGCGCATCGTCCAGCCCTCTCCATCGACGATGGGTGCAGCAAATTGCTTTGGGATATTGAGGGCTGCACCGCTGGCAGGGACATCATGGTGTGCAACAGGTGCTGCGTTGAACGCGATGCGTTTGGCGCCTCTGCCGGCCAGAGCACGTTGCGCCCGTGCGATGATCTCCTCCAGACGCTGGCTCATCTCCGCGTGGTCGCTCTCTGCTTCTCGATGCACCCAGGCGATCGACGAACCAGGAAGGATGTCATGAAACTGCAGCAGCAGGACGCGTTCCCATATTTCATTCAGTTCGTCATACGGGTATTCGATGACGCCGCGGACGGCGGCGGTTGCGGACCAAAGCTCAGCTTCGCGCAGGAGGTGTTCATTCCGGCGGTTGCCGCTCTTAGTGCCGGCCTGGGAGGTATAAGTCCCACGATGCAGTTCGAGGTACATTTCTCCCGACCAGACACTCGGAGTGGAAAGTTGCCTCTCCGCCTCCTTGAAGAAGCGAAGTGGAGACGATATCTCCACTGTGGGCGATCCTTCGAGATTCCGCTTGCGGTCAGCGGCCTCGACCATTTCCCGTGTTGGCCCCCCGCCACCGTCGCCAAAGCCGAATGGCAGGAGCGAAATGTTCGACTCGCCCTTTTCCGAGAATTGCCGTTCGGCGCGAGTCAGATCCTCGCCGGATAGGTCCGAGTTATATGTGTCAGCTGGCGGAAAGTGAGTAAAGATCTGAGTTCCGTCAATCCCTTCCCACAGGAAAGTATGATGTGGCATTGGATTAACTTCGTTCCACGACAGCTTTTGCGTCAGCATGAAATCGTTGCCTGCCAGTTTTGCGATTTGGGGGAACGCGGCTGTGTAACCGAAGGTGTCAGGAAGCCATACTTCAGTCGGCTCGATGCCAAACTCACGCTGGAAGAAGCCTTTTCCACGCAGGAACTGGCGCACCAATGCCTCACCGCCGGGCATGTTGATGTCTGATTCGACCCACATTCCGCCAACTGGGATGAAGCGGCCTTCCGCGACCCGCTCCCGGATCTGTTCAAAGAGCTGGGGATAGTATCGCCGCATCCAGTCGAACTGTTGAGCACTCGAGCACGCGAACACGAATTCGGGGGCCTCGTCCATTAGCTGCAGCACATTTGAGAACGTGCGGGCACATTTGCGGATTGTCTCGCGTACGGGCCATAGCCAAGCTGAATCGATGTGGGCATGGCCAACTGCGACTACGTGATGGGAACTCGCTGATGCTGGACTGGCGAGGGAGGACGAGAGGAGTTCGCGTCCAGCTGCCGCGGTTCCGGCAACATTCTGGGGATCGACCTCGTCGCACATCCGTTCCAGGGCGCCCAGTATTGCAGCGCGGCGGGGTGCGCTGGTCTCCAGTTGGTCTGCAACGCCAACAAGAGCGCATACATCGTGATACAAGCGCCATACCGTTGGATCGCGTTCGACGAGGTCGATACGACGCAGTGTGTAGATCGGTTCATTGCCGGCAGTTTCGGGATCCCCGAGGTGCGTCGGTAAGTAGAAGTAGTTGCCCCCCACATCGGGATTCGACGCGGCTTCGATGTAGACGTCCACTGAGCAGTGCGCTTCCAGCGGTACGTAGGCATTCAGCGGCTCCAATGCCTTAATGATTGAACCATCCGGACGATAAACAAGGCCCTCTGCCTGGAACCCTGCCTGGCGATCTGTGAAGCCCAGGTCCACATGTATCTCCAGTGATGCATCATCGTCGCCCCACCCCTTAGGGACCTCGCCCGTTACGTGGAACCATGTAGTGCCCCAAGGGCGGCTCCAAGGCATGCCTGCCGAGAACGGACGGTATTCTCCGCCGCGTGCTTCATTGAACGAAACTGGTTCTCCCGGCACATCCCACGCCTCAATCGCAAGCGGGGTACTCCTTCGCTTCACCGCCGGGAGGATCCGTTCCCGGGTGAACCGCTCGATGCGCATCTCGGCAGCGGTCGCTTTATGATCCATAATCAGTTACTCCACATCTGGTTTGGGCGCGGGCAAATTACTCATGTTCATTACGCAGGGACGCGTTCTCGGCGCTCCATGCACGCAGTTGTGAACTCAATCTCTCGAACATATCGGGATAGTCGGCCTGCACATCATTCTGTTCGCTGGGATCGGTCATCAGGTCGAAGAGGGCCGCCTCTACGACGACGGGGCCCTGTAGGCTCTCGATGGCCCCAAGCACTAGCTTCCACCGGCCGGAACGACAGGCTGACTGCTGCTCGTACTCCCAGAAGATAGTGCGCTCCGGCGCATCCGCACCCAGCAGCGTCCCTAGCATTGAGCGGCCATCAATATCGCTTTCGGGAGGGCAGCCCACTGCATCGAGTACGGTCGGGGCAACATCCATCATCACACCGGCGGTGGTAATTTCCTGCCCGGGCCCGATATTCCGGGGCCAGGAGATGATGGCGGGGACGCGGATACCCCCCTCAAATACCGATCCTTTGTGGCCGCGTAGACCGCCGGCCGAACCTCCCATGTATGAGACTTCCTCACCATTGAGCCAATTGCGCTCTTCTGTGGAAGGCCCGTTATCGGAAGAGAAGAATACAAGCGTGTCCTCCCGCAATCCAAGCCGCTCAAGTGTCCCCATGATATGTCCGACGCCGTCGTCCATTGCCTTAATCATCGCTGCCATCATTCGTCGATCCTCTGGCAGGTGGGAGAATTGCGATACGTAGTGTTCCGGTGCGTGCAGAGGATAGTGGGGAGCGTTAAAGGGAACGTAGCAGAGGAATGGTCCATCCGAGTGGTCTTCGATAAAGCCGGCGGCGCGCTCTGCCACTATAGTGGTGAGATACTCGCCATTGCGCCACACCTCTTCGTCATCTTCCCAGAGATCATGAATTGGATTATGGTCATTCCAGTAAAAGATGTGGGAATAGTAATCGACGCACCCCGCTCGGAAGCCAAAGTGGGTATCGAAGCCATATTTGAGGGGCCCATAGGTCGGATCGGCGCCCAGATGCCACTTCCCGAAGATGCCGGTGGTATACCCCTGTCCGCGCAAACTGTCAGCCAGTGTACGTTGCGGCTTTAGTCCCGGGGTACGGCGGGTTCCGCCAAGAATACTTTCGACGCCACAGTGTGCCGGGTAACGGCCGGTGAGAAGTGATGCCCGTGACGGCGAGCATACCGGTGAGTTCGAGTACCAGTCGGTGAAACGCACGCCATTTTCAGCGAGTGTGTCAATAGCCGGAGTGGAAAGTTCGTCGGCGCCGTAGCAGCCCAAGTCCCCCCAGCCGAGATCGTCAGCGTAGATGATTATTATATTTGGCCGGACTGGCATATTTATTCCTTCACACTTCCTGCCGCCACGCCGGTAATGAGGCGGCGCTGGATGATCGAAAACAGCACGATTGTCGGAATGGCCGAAATCGTAGCGGCTGCCATAATGACTCCCCAATCTGTCGCGTACTCGCCAAAGAACCCATATAGCCCAACCTGCACAGTCTTGAGATTGGGATCGGTCAGGAAGACACTGGCGAAGAGGAATTCTTCCCAGGTGGCGATGAACGTGGTCACCCCTGTTGAGACGAGGCCAGGTACCGCAACAGGCAATATGACGCGGAAAATCGCCTGCAAAGTGTTGCAGCCGTCCACCCGCGCGGCTTCATCGAGCATACGAGGAACCGTGTTAAGGAACCCCAACATCAGATACGTGGCCAACGGCAGCGTCATCGCTACGTACACGATAATTAGTCCGAAGTAGGTATTGAGCAGACCTAATGTGGAGAAAAACAGGTACACCGGCGTAATTAGCACGACGAAGGGCACCAGCTGGGTTGCCAGCACCACGAGCAGCAGGGGGTATCGGCCCCGAAAGCGGAAGCGCGAGAACCCGTAGGCGGCCACACTCGCCAGAATGAGGGTGCACGTGGTACTCACCAGGGAGATCAGTAGGCTGTTTCCGATAAAGCGCGCGAAGTCCGATCCTTGAAACAGACGGACGTAAGAGTCGAAGCCGAGATCGACGAACAATTCGGACAGGCCCGTCCCACCGATGAGGGCGCTGGCAGGACGAAGCGAAGTAAACACCATCCATAGCACGGGAAACACCAGCAGCAGAAGCAAAATGAAGGTCGGCACTATGACTAGAAGGTCTCGTGGGCGCCTTTTATCAGAGGCCCTGAAGGTGTAGTCGTGCGAAGGTGCTTGAATACCGGATGACATCACAAGTTCTCCTTCCCAGACGTGATGCGAAGGTAGACAAGGGCGAATATTAACATCACAATCGACATGATCAAGCCAATTGCGGCTCCCTGCCCAAGGTTGTTGTCGATGAACGCGGCCGAGTACAACTGCGTAGCGAGTACTTGTGTGTAGTTACCCGGGCCGCCACCGGTAGTGAGCCAGACATAGACGAAGTTATTGAAGGTCTGAATAGTCGTAATCAACACCACGACAAGGAGCACCGGGCGCAGGTTGGGCAGCGTCACATAGCGGAACCGCTGCCAACGATTTGCCGAATCAAGCTCTGCCGCTTCGTATTGTTCCTGTGGGATGGCCTGCAGACCCGCCATAATCACGATCACGACAAACGGCAACTCGCGCCAGACAAGAATAGTATCGATTGCCCACCAAACCGTACTTGTTTGGGCCAGGAACGGGATTCCGCTATCGACCAGACCGGTGGATGTGAGTATTTGGTTGATCACGCCAGTATTGGCATTAAGCATCCAGCGCCAGCTCGCGACGGCAGCTACTGGCGGAATCATCCACGGAAGCAATGCGAGAGTACGGGCAAGGCCCCGCAACCGCCACCGCGCTAGAGTCCGACTCTGCAGCAGCTGGGCCAGTCCCAACCCGAGCACGACACGTGCGGCCACGGTAGCGAAGGTGAATGGCAGCGCAGTGTTAATGGCCGCTGTCGCCGTCTGGGGCGAGGTGAACACAGAGACGAAGTTTCGCAGTCCAACCCATACTGCCTCAGCAGGCGACTGATATGGCGTCAACTGTTGGAACGACAGCACCAGGTTGTACACAGCCGGGAACAGAAACAGTACAGCAATGATGGCCAATGCCGGTCCTGTAAGCACAAAAGGTTGTGCCTTGCGTAGACGAGGCGATGAAATGAAAATCAGCCCTTCAGAGCAGCTCGCAACTGCTTAAGTATCGCGCTGGCTGCGCTCTGAGCGTCCTTCTGCCCTGAGTACACAGCCGAGAACTGCCCGTTTACGATCTCCTGAATGGTCCCCACATTCGTTTCGGAACCAATGTAGCGGGCGAAAGACTCGGCATGGGGCAATTGCTTGACGTACCCCTTCTCGGCCTCAGGCACATCCAATTTTGAAAGTGTGCTGGTTGAGGCAGGGTACTGATCGTAGCTTTCGAACGTGTCAGAGCTCATCAAGTACTTGATGAATTCCCATGCGGCGTCGGGATGCTCGGTGTTCCGGTTGATCCCGAGCGCACGGCCACCCAGATGAGTAGACCCGTCGGTCGTACCGTCAGGCATGGGAGCTGTCACCAGCTCAATGCCTTGCGCATCGGCTTGCGACTGCACCGTGCGGAAAGTAGCGGGAGGCTGATAACTCATCGCACAGTCTCCGGTGGCAAGCTCGTTCAGAATAGCGGCATCGCTATAGTCGGAGACCGCTTGGTATGAGGTCGGGGTCGCCCCTGACACGAAGAGGCCATTGAGGTACTTGATGGCGTCCTCGAGTTGTGATCGGGAAACACCTGGCTGCCATTTACCGGATGACGACTTCTCAATTAGAGTGCCGCCATGTGACCAGATGTAGTAATTGATCGCATACCAACCGGAACTGGTGGCGGCGCCTCCGGCGGGCCAACAAAAGCCGGCTACTTCGCCGCCACTGGAAGAACTGATCTTGGCGGCATTATCTGCGAGCTCCTCCCATGAGGTGGGCGGCGCATCTATCCCTGCACTGGCCAATGCCTTCGGGTTATAGACGAGAGCCATGGTATCGACGGTCCAAGGCATCGCCCATGTCTTACCGTCGGACTTGACCATATCCATTGCAAGCAGGTTGTCAGCATCTATCGACGGATCTGACTTGAGGTACTTGTCAAGGGGAAGCAGGATGTCGGGGTCGGCGACGAATGCGACGTCGGCGAGACCGAGCTGCGTGATATCGGGACCAGTGCCTGAGTTCGCTTCGCGTGCGAACTGCTGAACGTCATTGGGACTGAGAGTCTGAAGCTCAACCTGTATATCCGGATGAGAGTTATTCCAGGCATCGACTGCCTTCTCAAGGCCCTGAATTTGTGCGGCCGGATCGAACTGCCGGAAGACCAGTGTCGTATCATCGGAACCGGATGAGCCAGATGAACAGCCAGTGAGGGATATGGCAAGTACGGAGCTGGCCGCCAGGACGGTCCTTAACAGGTTTCTCCTCATTCTACTTCTCCTTTGAAGGCTAGGGCCAAGTCCTCAAAGCGTATACAATCAAATTGAATTCAACAATAGCTTGCAGACGGACCATGCACTCGTAATAAGACTTCATGGAAAGGACATCGGGATGCGGAAGCGCGGATCGAATCTCCCGCAGGTTGGCGATTACAACCAAGTACTCGCGCTCGATCTGATTCGTCAGTCGGGCGCTCTGCCGAAGCGTATTCTCGCCGAACGCACCGGCCTGACCATCCAGACTGTTTCGAACATTTGTCAACGGCTCATACAGTTGGGATTGATACGACCTGCTGCTAGACCGGCGACAGAGCACGGAGCACGCGCTGTCTTCTATGAGATTGTGGCCGACAGCCAATACGCTGTAGGTCTGCACATTGACCCTGCACGAATGGATCTCGTCGTCCTCGACCTCGCGGGCAACATCGTCGATCGTACGTCGGTCGCTACGCCTCCGGGTGACGACCCGGAGGCAGGTCTCGACGCGATCGAAACCTCAGTATGTACGATGCTGCGGGACAATATGATCGGTGTAGATGCAGTGAGCGGATTGGGCGTTTCCTGCCCGGGCCCTATTGACGTCGATGCCGGAACTTTGGTCGGCCCACCAAATCTACGCGGGTGGTCGCTGCTCGAACTTCGTAATGAGTTGGAGACGCGGCTTGGACTAGTTACTGTATTGGAAAAGGATACAATCGCCGCCACAACTGGAGAGTTGTGGGCGGGACGCCAGCAACTGTCCAACTTCGCGTTCATTTATGTCGGAACCGGTGTCGGCGCTGGTGTAGTCCTTGACGGCGAGATCATTCGGGGGGCCTCCAAGAACCTCGGAGAGATTGGCCATTTAAGCGGCGACCCCAACGGTCCAATCTGCTCTTGCGGCGGACGAGGATGCGTCGCGATCACAACAGCCCCTCCTTACATTGTCTCGTGCGCCGTAGAAGCCGGTGTTTTGAAAGCCGTGGACACCAAAGACCCAATAGAAGTGGCAGCTGCCATCGCCAAACTCTCGGAACTTGCGGAGACAGGAACCGATTCGGCCCGGGAGATGTTGGAGGCAGTTGGACATGCCTTCGGACGAGCTGCCTCGAACCTTGCGAATGCACTCGATCTCGAGGCAATAGTTTTCGGTGGACCGGAATGGCCGGAACTCTCTAAAGTCGTTCTCCCCATAGCAGCGCGCGAGATCAATCGTCTGTTTACTATAAGTGAAGTGCATTCAGTCGAGGTCCGGCAGTCGGAACTCGGCATCGACGTCGGCTCCGTCGGCGCCGCGTCTTTGGTCATGTACAGGACTGTGGCATCTTCGTCTACAAATCTCACCTTAGCCTGATCATTATCCCTCCCATCAGTTGGACTGATTCAATGACAAGTGGAAGAAAGCCAGGAGAATCTAGGTCCCTATGAAGCAGCGTCGCCGGCTGATGGTCGACATCAACTCGATCCGCCGAGCTTCCGCACACCACACAAAGCCAGCAAGGACACCATGGAAGATGTAATCCACGCCAGAGCCCAGCAGCGGACTCCCGTCGCAGTCGCCGAAGTGTGCACGGTCCAACGACCGGCCAGGCCGCTGATTCGGAGTCGATTCCCGGAGAAGATGAGGCGCGTGGGTATTGGTGAGGGTCGCACCGGAAGCGGCGTCGGACGCGCTGAATCCACAAACACCAAGAGAGAGGTGCACATTTGCACAGTACGGATAGAGAGATCTGCATGGGTGCCTGGAACGGGCCAGGGGAAAGCGCCGGTGCAGTCGCGCCACCAATCTTCCAGACCAGCTTGTTCGCGAAGCCGTCCTTCGACGCCTTCGTTCGACAGCAGGCCGCGGAGCACGAGCACTTCGTGTACAGTCGTGGGACCAATCCCACGGTGGCGTTTCTTGAGGAACGCCTGTCATTGTTGGAGGGCGGTGAGGCGGCCAAGTGTTTCGCCTCCGGCATGGGGGCTATTAGCGCTGTTCTGACCGGGCTGTTGCGCAGTGGCGACCATGTGCTGTTCGTCAACACGATCTACGGGCCCACTCTCGAGCTCGCTGAGCATCTGCGCCGCTTCGGCATCGAGCACACTGTTTTGGCCGACCCGGGCGAAGATATCGAGGAGCATATTCGTGAGAACACGGCATTAATCTATGTGGAGAGCCCGGGCACCATGCTCATGCGGGTGCTGGACCTGCGGTCGTTAACAGCCGTCGCGCGACACCACGGCATTCGGACCGTCATGGACAATACGTGGTCGACTCCGCTGTTCCAGAAGCCGATCTCCTCAGGGATAGACCTCGTTGTGCACTCGTGCACCAAGTACATTGGTGGTCACAGCGACGTTATCGGAGGCGCCGTGATCGGCTCGCGAGCGGCGATCACCGAGATCTTCTACACAGGGTACCAACTCCTCGGTGCAGTCATGTCCGCGCTGGAGGCATCAATGATCCTGCGGGGGTTACGGACCCTTCCGGTTCGGATGGAAGAGCACCAGCGCAACGCCGAGCGGGTCATAAACCACCTGGCTTCCCACCCGGAGGTCGTGGCGGTCCATCACCCCTACGCCGACCACGCGCTCGACGAGAACATCATTAGTGCGCAGTTCAGCGGCTTCTCCGGCCTGCTGAGCTTCGACCTCCGGAACGGCACGTTCGAACGGGTCCGCCGATTCATCGACAGCCTGTCATTGTTCCGCATCGGTGCCAGCTGGGGTGGGTATGAGAGCCTCGTGACCTCGCCAATGCGACCGGGCAACGCCGCGCAGCTACGTTCGAACGGTTTGGCGCCCGGCCTGATCCGCCTCTCCGTGGGGCTCGAAGGCGCGGAACGACAGATCGAGGACCTCGACAAAGCGTTCGATTCCCTACCGAAGCTGTAAGAGCGCCATCGCAGCACCAGCAACGAGAGGACTGCCTCTATGGAGAAGAAAGACGCCCGAACGCCGCCCCAGCCGGCCGTCGCGATGGCTCTCGTTCCCGTGGCCATTACGGTGGTGATCCTGGTCGGCGGAATCGGGATCCTGAAGTACCCAGCGGAACTGATGCTCATCTTCGCGGGAATTGTGTTCACCCTCTTCGCCGCCCGATATGGCATCACCCTGGCGCAGGTCCTCGAGGACATGGGCGAGAAGATCAAGCAGGCCCTTCCTGCCATCCTGATCCTGCTCAGCATTGGAATGCTGATTGGTGCTTGGATGGTCGCCGGGACGATCCCGTTGATGGTCTACTACGGCCTGGAACTCATCGACCCGGCATTTCTGTATGTTCTCGCTTTCATCATTACGGCCATCGTCGCGACCTTCACCGGCACGTCGTGGGGTGCCGGCGGCACCGTCGGCGTCGCCCTCATCGGCGTTGCACAGACAATGGACGTGTCCTTGGCGATCACCGCAGGTGCGGTAGTCTCGGGCGCCTATTTCGGCGACAAACTCTCGCCGCTTTCGGACACCACAAACATGAGCTCGTTAGCCGCCGGCGCCGACTTGTATGAGCACATACGCCACATGCTCTATACAGCAGTCCCGTCATCATTGCTAGCTATTGCCGTGTTCTTAATCGCGGGCAATTCGATCGGCGACTCGTCGGCGAACCTGGACGCGATCACCAGCACCACCAGCGAGCTGAACGCCTTGTTCGACCTGAACCCAACCCTGCTGATCCCGGCCGCCGTCGTGCTCATCGGGTCGATCCTACGCAAATCGCCACTGATGGTGCTATTCGTGTCCTCAATGTCGGCGCTGCTGCTGGCGGGAATCGTGCAAGGGTTCGACGGCGCAGACCTCTTCGCCTCGGCGGTCTCCGGCTTCACTACAGAGATGCTGCCTAGCAGTGATGGAGTATCGGATTCGCTCGCGGAGTTACTGAACCGCGGTGGGCTGTATTCGATGTACAGCTCGGCGTTCTTTGTATTCTGCGCCTTTTTCTTCGCTGCGGCACTAGAGAAGTCAAACGTGCTCCGCATCCTGATCGGTCGTATGATCGAGAAGCTGAAGACGACCGGTGGACTGGTCGCGGCTACATTGCTGTCCGGATTCACCATGATCGTCACCATCTCCAATGCCTTGGTCACATACTTCCTGATCAACGACCTATACGGAGAGGCTTATCGCAAAAGGAACCTCCACCCGGTCAATTTGTCCCGCAGCATGGAGGACTCAATCACCATCACCGAGGTACTAATGCCGTGGACAGTGAGCGGTGTGTTTTTCGCGACTACGCTCGGCGTAGACAACTTCGAATTCTTACCCTGGGCAGTGTTCAATTGGAGTGGGCTCATCTTCTCTGCGTTAATCGCCTTCCTGGCCCCACTAACCCGCGGCTTCGGCATTCGGTACCGCGAACCAACGACAACATCCGCATCCTCATAACAGGCCTGCAGGAGAGCCAACAGGAAACCACTACACGTTGGTTGACCAAGTCCAGACAATTAGAGATTCCGCCGATAGGGTATGGTCTGCGTGTTGGCCGGGTGTCCCAGCGGTGGGTGGTCCAGGCCTGGCGGATGAGTCTGCGGATGGTGATGATCGTATCTGCCAGGGCGATGAACGCGTCGATCACCCGGGTCCGCTTCTCGGTGCAGATGTGGAGCTTCTTAAAGCCGCGATTGTGCCACGAGTTCGTGCGTTCGACGACCCAGCGTGAGGTGTTCTGGATCGGTGCCGGGACGCCTTTCTTAGCGATGTGGGCCTCGCAGCCCAGTTCGTCGAGCAGGTCGCGGGTGGCGCCGGAGTCGTAACCGGCGTCCAGGTGCACATGGATGTCTTCGGGCAGGTCGAAGCCGAACCGGCCAAGCCTTTCCAGGGTGGGGCGCGGCAGGGGTGAATCATGGCGGTTGGCGCCGGCGACCACGCACCCCAGAGGCAGGCCCGCCCCGTCGGTGAGTAAAGAGCGTTTGGTCCCGCCCTTGCCGCGATCAACCGGCGAACGGCCAGCCGCTTCACCGCCGCACGGGGCCTTGACCAGACACCCGTCAACGGCCAGATCTTCCAGCTCCAGTCCGCAGTACCGGTCGTAGGCCTCCAGGGCGATCTGTTCGAGTTCGGTGAAGATCCCTGCAGCGATCCACGCGTCCCGACGCCGCCGGATTGTGGTCGCCGAGCAGATGGTGTCAGAGATCTTGTCGTAGGCGACACCGAGCACCAGTACCTGGACGAGCTTGTCGAACACGATCCGGTCAGTCACCCGTGGTCGGTGGCAACCCAGCGGATGGTCATCGACCACCGGTGGTATCAGAGCACTGAACTGGTCCCAGATGGTTTCAATGATGGAAGATGGAACGGCAGGCACAAGCACTCCTGAACAAACGGGCCCTTCGCATTTGAGCGTGGTTAGGGTGTCCTCAGGAATTTGAGATGGCGGGATGTTCTGCGGCTGCTGCGGCGTGGCGCGCACGGAACGGGGTCAGGGTCTCTTTGAATTGGTAGCGACCAAACTTCCAACCTCAAAAGAGACCCTGACTTGTCTAATTCTACGTCCTGTCCCGGTGGGCGCTGGTGCGAACGCGCTGACACTCTGCTCGGTATCACTGGAGTGCACATCACCTCCGTCACCGGATCTGCCGAGAGCCTGCTCCTTCGCATTGAAACGGATCAGTCCCTGGCTGGTTGCCCGGCCTGCGGCGTCGTTGCCATCGGGCACGGAC
>NZ_AUMN01000011.1 GCF_000430705.1 Arthrobacter castelli DSM 16402 | reverse complement strand
GCACCCGGCCGGCCACCGCCGTCGTCGTCAACACCCACTCGAACCGTCATAAAAATAGTCAACCATCGAGCACCGACAGTTTTAGAAGAATCAGGCCCCCAAATATAACGGTCAGATAACGAAACATGAAATATGAGCGATAGAAGCAATGAGGACCGCGGCCTCTCCCCGCGGTCAAAAAGCGATCTCACAGGTTCGGGCCCCGCCGTCGACGAATGGGCTTACGGAAAACGACCAGCCTAAAGGTGGTTTCATAGTTCACCGCCCTCCGGCCGGCCGAAGGGCGGGCTATTTTGTCCGTTGCTCGGCAGGTGGTGTAGATCAGCCGAACAGTCCCACGGCACACGCGACCGGTACCACCAGATGCCGGAAGCTGGCTGCGTCCAGTGTCAGTGCCATCGCCGAGCTTCCTCGTGGGGCAGGCAGGCCCCCACGGCCGGCGCGAACGGATGCTCCTGTTGTGCCTACATCCGCTACGTAGGTTGCTGATCACGTTCGGCCGGATGAGCAATCGGCCGGTTGACGACTCTTTGTTCGGCCGATGATGGCTCAGCCCTTGATCGACCGATGAGGTTTGGGTTGTCTTCGGCGCTTTAAAGACGAGATGTCCGCCGATGGCGCCTTTGCACTATATTTTCGACATTATGTCCGGAAAGATAGAGGTATGTATCCCCCAGGAACCGGAAGACTTATCGAGGTTCGCTGAAACACAAAACGACAATAAACACCCTCAAATGCGATGAGCCAATAAACAAGGAAGTGGTAGACCAGATGAGTGCCGGTGGATTTTCAGTCTTGGCATTTTTCTTCATTGCCGCGGGCGTCTTGGCGCTGTCCGTGGGTGGAACGGATGAAGTGTTTTCCCTCGTCTCCGCAGGAGCCTCCATCATCGCGGCAAGTGCATGCGCTTGGAGAGCGTTGGCGTTGACGAAGAGTCGATAATCATTAGCTCAGGGAGAGCGGGTAAAGGCTGGTCTTAGCTCCTGTATTTATGCGAAGGGAACCCATCGCATAAACCAAGCTTCCTCCACCGTCACTTCGGTTGCGGTGAAGCCGAAGTGCCTTGGTCGCCTTGGGTGTCCGGGCCATCGTGCCGCCGACGCTTCATCAAAAGCATGGGCTACGCCCCATCCCCGGTGTACCGGTCACCGTTCTGCTTGAGCCTCTTTTCGTCCCACCTGTTCAGGACACGCAGCATCACCACAGCCGCCAGACCGGCTGCGGCCCCACCAACAATCCCGGTCGGGAAGTCCTCTCCCCAGATGGCTTCTCCAATAAGGGTGACCAGCCAGGACATGCCGACAACGGCCACCAGGAGCACTGAAGCGTAGGCTCGTTTCTATATCCCCATTCTGGGTGGCGAGTGATGATTGGTTCCGACGTTGTGACCCCCGACCACGGTCAACAACACATAGACTCACGCCAGATATGCAGTAAACGAATCCGGCAGTGGAAAGCGTGTTACAAACCATCGCCGACGCCGCGTACGCATCAGGATTCACGTAGCATGACCGTGTGCTGTCCATCCCTCCATAGCGGGTATCTCTGTCGTGGCGGGATCGGGAAGGCTACGGCGGGATGGACCGTTCTCAGGGTTGGGAGAAAACAAGTATGTTCGCGCTTCTCCTGATGGGCGCGTTGGGGCTTGCGGTCATAGCCGCGGCAGCGGGAGTGCTCATTAAAACCAGCACCTCCCCTGCTGCCGTTGTCAGCGAAGTATTTGGTCTTCGGACAAAATCGACGAAACACTGCGACCAGTGTTGGCGTGTTGGCCATCGTGCCGCCGCGCCGGCGTTACGATTCACGGCGCTCGTGTCGACCGCTTTGGTGATCCTCTTGATCATTCTCGCCCTGTTGCTGCAACCGGGCAGCGCCGTCGTTGCAGTAGTGAGTGTAGCCGGAGCTTACGCCATTTCCATCGGGCTCATGCTCATGGCCGCCCGAAACGCAAACGCTGCAACACGATGGGTGCATGGCACTGAAGATTAGCAGAACCGGCGTGAAACGCCGGGGCACGGAATGCCACCAGGAAGGGCACAGATTATATGAAGCTCAGTAAGATCCCGCGCGGGCCCAAGCCGCCGCCGTCGTACACCTCCGGCACTCTGCAGTCGATTGAGCCTGACAGCCGGCTGGAGGCAATAGAGTATGCGGACGACGACGGCGGGGAACTGGACCTGACAGACGTCACCTTCACCGAATGCCGGCTGACGCATGTCAGTCTGCACGAGGCAGATCTGACGGGGGCCACTTTCGCCGAATCCGCGCTCTCACAGTTGAACGCGCCGGTCTTTTCAGCCCCGCGCAGCAGCTGGTGGAACACCGCCGTCGACAATCCCCGGATTGGATCCGGCGAGCTGTACGACTCAGTGCTCCGCTCCGTCACGTTCACCGGCGGGAAACTGGACTTCCTCAACTTCCGCTACGCCAAGCTGACCGACGTGCTCTTCTCCGGCTGCATTATCGACGAGTTGGACGTCTCCCACGCCCAGTTGACGCGGGTGGCGTTCGAGGACTGCAGGATCGGAACCCTTCAGGCACCCGGCGCCTCCATGAGCAACGTCGACCTGCGGGCCAATGAACTGGACCGGATCGTCAGCCTGGCCGGGATCAAGGGTGCCTGCATCGACGAATACCAGCTGCAGCTGCTGGCACCGGCCATGGCAGCCGAGATCGGCATCTCCGTGAAGTAAATCCGGCCCCAAAAACCATTGCCCCGCAGGCGTTGCGGTGGTCGAATGAGATACATGTCACCCACCGAACAAACGGTCCTGGCGATCGGGACCAAAAAAGGCCTGTGGCTTGCCACCAGCGAGGACCGCACCAACTGGACACTGTCTCGGCCGCAGTTCCTGATGCAGGAAGTGCCAAGTGTGGGCATCGATACCCGCGACGGGCGCACCCGGATCATGGTTGGAGTCCGCTCGGAGCACTGGGGCCCGACCGTGGCGCATTCGGATGACCTCGGCACCAGCTGGACCGAGCCGGAGAACGGGGCCATCCGCTTCCCCGAGGACACCGGCGCCGCCCTGGAACGGATCTGGCAGATCCAGCCGGACAGCCGGGACCGGCCGGGGGTTGTCTGGGCCGGATGCGAGCCGATTTCGGTATGGAAATCGACCGACGGCGGGGAGCGCTTTGAGCTCAACCGCGGCCTCTGGGACCACCCGCACCGGAGCGAATGGGGTGCCGGATACGGCGGTCCGGCGGCTCACTCGATCCTTCCCAGTCCGGCTGACGACACCGTCCACATCGCAATGAGTACCGGCGGCGTCTACCGGACGACCGATGGCGGCAGCTCCTGGGAAGCCCGTAATCATGGCATTTCGGCATACTTCATGCCGGACCCGACGCCGGAATTCGGCCAGTGCGTGCATAAGATCGCACGGGATTCGAAGGATGCGAAGCGCTTGTACGCACAAAACCACCACGGGGTCTACCGGTCCGACGACGGCGCGGACAGCTGGGTCTCCATCGCCGACGGGCTGCCGGCCGACTTCGGGTTCGTGATGATGGCCCATCCCTCGCGCAGCGGAACGGCATGGGTGATCCCGATGAAGGCCGACGCCGAGCGTATTCCGCCCGACGGGCGGCTTGCTGTGCACCGCACCGACGACGGCGGCAGCACCTGGACACGGTCGGACGCCGGGCTGCCAAAGGCCGAATACAACACGGTCTTGCGCGATGCCGCCGCCGTCGATTCCTCCGATCCGGCCGGGGTGTACTTCGGCACCCGCGGCGGGACGGTATACGCCAGTGCTGACGAGGGCGGCAGCTTCGCGGAAGTGGTCTCCCATCTGCCGGATGTACTGTGCGTCCGCGCTGCAAAGGTGGGGTCGGCATGACGGACAGAGCGATGTCGGCCGCATCATCGCCGGGCGACGTGGCAGGAACAGGATCCGAGACAGGGACAGGACAGAGCGTTTCGGTCGTGCTCCCGCCGGTGCTTGCCGCGTTGGCGGGAGACCGGAAACTGCTGCGACTGCCGGTGCCGGACATGACGACGGTGGCAGCGGTGCTGGACTTGCTGGGACGGGACAACCCGGTGCTGGATCGGCGGATCCGGGATGAAACCCGGGCGGTGCGTCGCCATGTCAATCTGTTCGTCGAAGGCGAGGATGTCCGCGATCTGGACGGCGTTTCGACCGAAATCCGTCCGGGCCAGGAGCTGTTCATCATCCAGTCCGTGGCGGGAGGTTGATCCGGTCAGGAACCGGATGGAGCAGGAACCGGATGGAGCAGGAACCGGGCCGGTCAGGAACCGGATGGAGCAGGAACCGGGCCGGTCAGGAACCGGGTCGAGCAAGAGCCTGAGCCGGGGTTCCGGGCCGGGATATTCCGGGCCGGGGGCGGAGTATCCATAAACTGGGGAGATGGCGATCTTCCTCGATCCTCCGCTGTGGCCGGCCCACGGTCGGATGTTCGCGCACCTGATTTCAGATACCTCGCTGGAGGAATTGCACGATTTCGCCCGCCGGGCGGGACTCAACGGCAGGGCGTTCGACCGGGACCATTACGACGTGCCCGACCAGCGGTGCGATGAGTTGGTCCGGCTCGGTGCCCGCCGGGTCGACGGCGGCACGCTGGTGAGGATCCTGATGGCCAGCGGGCTGCGGGTCAGGGCGAAGGAGCGCAGCGGCGCATTGCTCAGGCCGCTGAGGCAGCGTTGGCTCGAGGTGCTGGCCGGCCACGCCGGCCTCGGCGAGGAGCTGCTCCGACGTTGGGGTGAGGACCATCGCCGGTACCACGATCGTGCCCACTTGTTGAGCGTGCTCGAGTCACTTGACACATTGGACAAGCACCAGCCGGACCGGACGCCTGGTCGACTGTCGCGTGCTGTCCGGCTGGCGGCGTGGTTCCACGACGCGGTGTACCTGGGCCAGCCGGGCGAGGACGAGGAGGCATCCGCGGCTTTGGCGGAATCCAGGCTGACTGCCGCGGGCCTGCCGGACCAGGAGGTTGCCGAAGTGGTACGGCTGGTGCGGCTGACCGGCGGCCATGCCCCGGCGCCCGGGGATGCTCCCGGCGCGATGCTGTGTGATGCGGACCTGTCCGTGCTGGCCCGTCCGGGGCCGGCCTACCGCCGTTATGTCGAGGCCGTCCGTGAAGAATACGGGCACGTCGGCGACGCTGACTTCACCCGGGGCCGGGCCGCGGTCGTGCGCCAATTGTTCAACCTGGACCCGCTGTTCAACACGGCGGCTGGCCGTGACCTGTGGCAGGACGCGGCCCGGGAGAACCTGCACGCGGAGCTGGCGAGGCTGGAGCAGGAGGTGTCAGGGACCCCATAGCCCGTCCGGGTTGTTTGCGCGGTGCCGGTGCCGCCGCTCGAGGTCCGCGACGTCACGGAGGAAGGACGCGGCCAGCAGCCCCAGAGCCGTGCCAACAACGGGACCGCCCGCTCTGACGGGCACCGGGGGAGCCAATGCCACCAACAGCGCGAATGCCTGTGCCGCTCCGATCGCCCGGCGCAGCCGGCTGGGACGCAATCGGGCGCCGAGTGCTGGCCGGACCCAGGCGGCGGCGACGAAGGCGTAGCGCATCAGCCCGACGCCGAGCGTCCACCAGCCGATTTTCGCCCCGGCGGCGCAGCAGAGCACGAGCAGCAGCGCGGCATCGATGTCCATGTCCATCCGGGCGCCCTCGGGCGTGACGTGGCCGGTGACCCGGGCGACCCGACCATCGACGCCGTCGAGCAGAAACCCGATGGTGCCGATGGTGACCAGCGGCGATCCGGGGGACTGGCCGGCGGTCAGCACCGGGACGGTCAGTGTGGCGCAGTACCCGGCCAGCACGGCGCGGCCCAGCGTAATCCGGTCCGCCGTCGTCGTGATTCGCTGCCGGCGGCGCAGGATGGAGACCACTCCGATGGCGGTGATCCCTGCCCCGGCGGCAACGGCAAGCACCCGGGTGGCCGGTCCCGCGGTGGCGGCGGCGGCCAGGCAACTGCCACCGGCAAGGCTGGCGGCCGCAGCGACTACAGCCTCGACGTCGGCCCGGCCCGCGGCGCCGGTTTCCCTGTGACTGCCCACGTGGATATCGTACTGACTATGGTTGCGAATACCTCGCCGGGGACGGCCCGCGCCTTTTGGACGGTAGGACCCGGCCAGGGGGAATTACGCACTGTGGAACTTCCCGCGCCTGGCGCGGGCGAGGCTCTGGTGCGCACGTTGCACACCGGAATCAGCCGCGGAACCGAGATGCTGGTCTACCAGGACCATGTGCCCGAATCCGTCCACGAGCTGATGCGCTGCCCGTTCCAGGAGGGCGAGCTGCCGGCGCCGGTGAAGTATGGCTACCTGGCGGTCGGGGTGGTTGAACAGGGGCCCGACGAGCTGCTGGGGCGGGCGGTTTTCTGCCTGCATCCCCACCAGGACCGGTTTGTCGCCCCGGTCGACGCGCTGATTCCCGTGGAGGACGGCGTGCCGGCGCGGCGCGCCGTCCTCACCGGAATGGTGGAGACCGCCGTCAACGCGATGTGGGAAGCGGGGCCGCGGATGGGGGATCGCGTCGCGGTGATCGGCGCCGGCATGGTCGGATTGCTGGTGGCGGCTTTGCTGAAGCGGTTTCCGCTGGGGCGGCTGGAGTTGATCGATATCGACCCGGGCAAGGCCGCCACTGCCGCCGCGATGGGCCTCGGTTTTGCCGCCCCGGCTGAAGCGGCGGGCGACTGCGACATCGTCATCCACTGTTCCGCCTCCCAGGACGGGCTGGCCACCGGGTTGGATCTGCTGGGCGATGACGGCGAACTGGTCGAGATGTCCTGGTACGGCGACCGGAGGGTCCAGGTCCCCCTCGGCGGCGCCTTCCACGCGCGCCGGCTGAGCATCCGGGCCAGCCAGGTGGGCACGGTGGCCGCAGCCCGCAGGGCCCGGCGCACCAACCGCGACAGGCTGGTCCTCGCCATGGAGTTGCTGCAGGATCCGGTGTTCGATGTGCTGCTGACCGGCAGCAGCAGTTTCGAGCAGTTGCCGGACGTGATGAGCCGGCTGGCCACTGGCGAACTGGCCTCACTCTGCCATGTGATCGACTATTGAGCCGTGGCGTTCAGCGGCAAGCTATCTGCCTGCCACCCGGGATGTGCCGCAACCCGCGAGCTTTCAACCAACAGAGACGAGGAGAACGAATGTATTCCGTAGGCGTATCCGACCACATGATGGTGGCACACAGTCTGCCGCGGGAGTCGTTTGGTCCGGCGCAGAATATGCACGGTGCGACATATGTCGTGGACGTGAGCTTCCAGCGCCGCGAACTCGACGCGGACAACGTCGTGATCGACATCGGACGGGCCACCCAGGAGCTTTCGGCCACGCTGGACACTCTCCGGTACCGGAACCTCGACGAGCACCCGGACTTTGCCGGACAACTGACCACCACGGAGTTCCTGGCCCGGTACATCGCGGACCGGTTGGCGGCCACCGGGGTGGTTGACGGCCTCGCGGGCATGGAAGTCACGCTGCGTGAGACTCCCAACGCATGGGCGTCCTACCGAGTGGATTTTGAAGCCACCCGCTGACCGCGCCGCCGGATCCCTGACTCTGATGGTGCCGGCGGGTTTCGACACCGTCGTCACGGGCGGCAACATCTATGATCGGCGGCTTTTGACCGCGCTGCGGGACGCCGGGGCCGACGTCGGCGTGGTGGCAGTTGCCGGCACCTGGCCCTGGCCGGATCAGTCGGCCGAGCAACAATTGGCCCAGTCCCTGCAAGGGGTCGCGGGCCCCATCCTCGTCGACGGGCTGGTGGCGGCCGGCTGTCCCCGCGTGATCGAAGACGCGGTCCGGGCCGGGGCCGACGTCCGGGTGCTGGTCCACATGCCCCTGGCCCTGGACCCGGCCTTGGATGCGGACACGGCTGCCCGGCTGGACACGCTGGAGCGGCGCACCCTGCACGCGGCCCGCGGCGTCATCTGCACCAGCAGCTGGGCAGCCGACGAACTCCGCCGTCGGCATCACATCGAGGCAGCCATTGCCGAGCCGGGCACTGTCCCGGCCGCTGCCGCCGTCGGCTCCGTTCCGCCGCGTATCGTCCAGGTCGGGGCCATCAGCGACTTGAAGAACCAACTCGCCACCGTCACCGCCCTGACCCGGCTCACCGGCTTTGACTGGACGGCCCGGCTGATCGGTCCGGTGGGGGACAGCAGCTACGCCGCCACCGTCGAAGAGGCCATCCGCGACGCCGGGCTGGAAGAACGCATTCGCCTCACCGGGCAGCTCGATGGGCCGGAACTGGAGCACCAGTGGGACACGGCGGATATTTCAGTGCTGCCGTCGAAGACCGAAACGTACGGCATGGTGGTCGCCGAGTCGCTGGCTCATGCCGTGCCGGCCGTGGTGTCGGCGGGGACGGGAGCGGTGCACACCCTCGGGCGGGACAGCGCAGGGAAGCGCCCGGGATTCGTCGTTGCCGTCGTTGACACCGATGCGCCAGGACAGCTGGCAGCAGTACTGGCCGATTGGCTGCAGGATGCCGACATTCGTCGGAGGGTCAAAGCCGCAGCCGCCGGGCGCCGGGCTATGCTGACAAGATGGGAGAGCACAGCAGCGGCGGTGTTAAGGACACTTCGGTAGGCGGCTTGCCCGTGCGGCCGGAACGGCCGGCCGACGCCGGGTGGCTGGCATTGCGGATGGCCGCCGACGACGAGGCGCGCTCGGCGACGCTCGAACCACTGATCAATCCACTCGTCGAATGGCTCCAGGCCGCGCATCCGGCCGGAACGGTCAATGTCGTCGACCTGGGAGCCGGCACCGGCTCCAATGCCCACTGGCTGGCGCCACGGCTGCCGTTCGCCCAGCACTGGACTCTGGTTGACCACGACGCCCACTTGCTCTCCCGCGCGGATCCTCCCGCCAGTTTCACCGGCCGGACCGGGAAGCTGGAGGACATCGGCCGCATCCTGGCCGAGGCGGCGGCAGACCGCCACTATCCAACGGCGTTGCTCACCTGCTCGGCCCTGCTCGACGTGCTCAACGCCGCCGAAATCGAGGCCGCGTGTGCCGCGGCGGCGAAGTCGTCCTGTGCGGTGCTCTTCAGCCTGTCCGTGACTGGCAACGTCTCGTTGTCTCCCAAGGATCCGATGGATGCGGCATTGGCGGCCGCCTTCGACGAACATCAGCGCCGGGATGGCCGACTGGGGCCGGATGCGCCGGCCACGGCCGAAGCGGCTCTGCGGCGCCAGGGAATGAAAGTGCGGACGGCGGCGACGAATTGGGAGCTTGATGCAACGAGCGCGCCCTTGTTCCGCACCTGGCTGGAGGAATGGGTCGAGGCGGCAGTCGAACAGGATGCAGGTTTGGCGGATCGTTCCCGGCAATGGGTGCGGCAGCGTTTGGAGCAATTGGAAAGCGGGGAACTGAGCGCCACGGTCGGGCATCTGGATATCCTGGCCCTGCCGGGATAGCCTGCGGTGCTGACACGCCGACCGCGTTCTGGCACACTTCACCTATGGCGGAGAACAAGATGGTGCCCACCGGCGAATCGGTGGAGGAATTCCTGGCGTCGGTGGAACATCCGGTGCGGCGGCAGGACGGGGAGACGCTGCTGGCGATGATGCAGGAGGTCACCGGCCAGACACCCGTGATGTGGGGGCAATCGATTGTCGGCTTTGGCTCCTACCATTACAAATATGCCAGCGGCCACGCAGGCGACGCTGCCGCCGTCGGCTTTTCACCGCGCAAGGCAAGCCTGTCCGTCTATGGCCTGACCTATGCGCCGGAATCCGAGGCCTTGCTTGAGAGGCTGGGCAAATATAAGAAGAGCGTCGCCTGCGTCTACATCAACAAGCTGGCCGACGTCGACATGGAGGTGCTGGCCGAACTCATCGGGCAGGGATACCGGTACATGACGACGGCGGACCATCAGTCATTGCAGAGCCGCACGTAGCCGGCCGACCAGCAGTCATGGGCCGGCCAGCATCCAGGCAACCTCACGGCTCTGTTGCAGGCCGAACGGTGATGACCTCGCATTCGATGAGGGCCCCGGACTGTTCGATCCGGGTGTCCGCTGTCAGCAGTGCCGTTCCATGCCGTTCAGCGGCGGCGACGTAAACCGCGTCGGCGTAGCGTAGTGAGCCGTGTGCGAGGTCCCACGCTCGGCGGACGTCCGACCACGAAGTTGCCTCGATAGCGATCTCGAGCGCCTCAGCCCCTTGGAGAGCCGCGCCAAGGTCCGCCGGCTGAAATGGATGATTCGGCCGATTCGCTGCGGCACCGAGACCGGACATGACCTCGCACGCGAAGTGCCCCGGCGCGAAGAGTTGGTCGGTAGCCGGAACAGCCGCCAGCGCCGCACGCGCGGCCTCACCTCGCGAACCGGGATCAGCGACGACGTCGATAACCAGCGATGCGTCGACTATCAATTCGCGGGCCGGGCACTCAGCTGATCGGCGCGCTCGTGATGTGCGCGATTGACCGCCTCGAGCACCGCATCCCGCTCGGTATCAGGCACTTTGGCTTGTCCCTGCAGCCGCTCCGAGATGTGGGCGATCGCGGCTTGCCGCCGCAGGTGCACCGCTTGGGCATGTACGGTATCGCGCATAAAGCTCTGCAACGACGTGCCTCGCTCCGCTGCCGCTGCGCGGATCTGCTCAAGGTCATCGGGGGGTACATCCCGGATAAGTACATTTGCCATATATTCATGATATCTGGTGCGATAGCATAAGTGCAAGCATGCGACCATGCCAAAGTGAGTGCGCTGCAGGCCGCCCGGGCCGACTCATAGGATGGGCTGGTGCCCACACCCTCCTCCGCCCGGAACCGGAAACCGGCCTCCACGGCGCGGCAGATCCTGCGCCTGGCCATACCCGCCTTCGGGGCGCTGATCGCTGAACCGCTGTTCCTGTTGGCCGATTCGGCCATCGTTGGGCACTTGGGTGTTCCGGAGCTGGCCGGACTCGGGTTGGCATCGACCTTGCTGCAAACCGCCGTCGGGCTGATGGTGTTCCTGGCGTACTCCACGACGGCGACCGTCGCCCGCTACATCGGGGCGGGCAGGATGAAGGACGCGCTGGCCGTGGGCCGCGATGGTCTCTGGTTGGCCGTCATCCTGGGCGTAGTACTGGCCACGGCAGGATGGATCCTGGCACCGCCGGTGGCGCGGCTGATGGGGGCCGACGGCGCGGTGCTGGACTTCGCGGTGGAGTATCTGCGGTTCTCCATGCCGGGGCTGGTTGCGATGCTGCTGGTGCTCGCCGCGACCGGAATTCTGCGTGGCCAGCAGGACACCCGGACCCCGCTGGTGGTGGCAACCGTTGGTTTCGGGGCCAACATCGTGCTGAACTTCGCGCTGGTGTACGGACTCAATATGTCCGTGGCGGGGGCAGCCCTGGGCACCAGTATCGCGCAATGGGGGATGGCCGCGGTCTACCTGCGGATCGTGGTGCGGGCGGCGCGGGAGCACCAGGTCTCCCTGGCCCCGGACTGGCCGGGTATCCGCGCTGTCTCGCGGGTGGGCAGTTGGTTGATGCTCCGCACCTTGAGCCTTCGTATCGCTTTCCTCGCTACTGTGTTCGTGGCCACATCGCAAGGGGCGGTGTCGCTGGCGGCCCACCAGCTGGTGATGACCATGTTCACCTTCCTGGCCTTCGCGCTGGATGCGCTAGCCATTGCGGCGCAGGCGTTGATCGGCAAGGAACTGGGAGCAGGGATTCCCGAGGCGGCGGCCGGGCAGGACGGGCGGAATCCGGCGCAGCGGACGGTCCACACGCTGACCCGGACCATGATCATCTGGGGGCTGGGCTTCGGGGCGGTTGCCGGAGCGATTGTCGCGGCCCTGGCCCCGTTCCTCGGACAGTTGTTCAGCCCGGATCCCCAAGTGCAGGCGGCCTTCGCCGCCGGGATGCTGGTGCTCGCCGTCGGACAGCCCATCGCCGGCTACGTGTTCGTGCTCGACGGCGTGCTCATCGGTGCAGGAGACGCCCGCTACCTGGCGCTGGCCGGCGTCGTGAATCTGCTCATCTACCTGCCCATGTTGTGGTGGGTCTACAGCGCATCGTTGACTGGCGGTGTGGGCATCGCGTGGCTCTGGGCGGCTTTTGGTATCGGTTATCTGGCCGCGCGTGCGCTCACCCTGGGGTGGCGGGTGCGCGATGACCGCTGGATGGTTGTCGGCGCCAGCCGGGACTAAACTCGAAGGGTGCGGCGGCCGGGCACCCGGTGAGGGCCGGAGTGAAGGAGAAAACTTACGTGAATATGGACGCGCGGACGTCGTCCGGCATGCAGGCCGAAGCGCTGTTGATCTGGTGGCCATTGCTGTTGCGCGCACTGGTCGCGGCCATCTTCGGCGCGTTCACCATCTTCTGGCAGGATCCCGGGCCGGCGGCGATGGCGGTGTCCACCGGCCTTTACCTGGTGGGAAGCGCCGCTGCCATCTACCTGCTCCGCAGTCGGCTCAGCGGCCCGGAGACACGGTCAAAGAGTGAAAAGTCGACCCAGTGGCTGCTGCGGGTTAACGGCGCCGCTTTGGCTGTGGGCGGGTTGCTCAGTGTGATGTTCCAGACACCTGGAATGTACGTACTGCTCGTTGCAACCACCCTGCTGGTCGGGGGCATCGTCGAAATTGTCCTCGGCTTCCGCCACCGGCACGGTTCGGGACTTGGGCGTGACTGGTTGATCACCGGAGCCGTCAACACCGGAGCCGCGCTGTTGTTGGTGCTGCTGCCGCTGTTCACCCCGCTTGCGCCGCATGCCTTGCTGGGGGTGGTCGGGGGGTCCGCCATCATCATCGCTGTGCTGTTGATATTGGCCGGGTTGGGGTACCGGCATGACGCCGCACCCGGAGCCGACACCGGAACCGGCACCGGGAACGGGCCGGAGGCGGTAAACTAGGAGGGTACTCCGGTGGCTTCAAACCGGCGGCACGACCGACTAATGGAGGAATCCCAGTGGCCAGCAAATCACCCGGGGCGCGCCGACCGCGGACCTCGGTGAAGGCCCCGCTCATGTTCTCGGCAGTGCTGGCCATCGTCGCCGGTGGTGCCGTCACCATCTTCGCCTCCGGCGGCTCGATGCCGAGAATAGACCTCGGCTTGATCGCAGCCGGTATAGTCTTCATCGCCTCGCTCGTGGTTGCCGCCATGCTGATGATGAGCGACAAACCCAACGACGAGTCCCTGGGGGCCGGCTCTGGTATTAACCTCCGTTCAGCCAAGATTCCCGGAGGAGCGCAGAACGCAAACCTGCCGCGGGGCGAAAGCACGCCGTCGGAGAGCCGCTATGGCACGCATGAAGAGGTGGAGCCGCCGGAACCGGGCAGTTCGGCCGAGGGAAGCCTGCGCCGCGAAGCGCCACGTGACGGCAACAATGAGGAGCAACGCTAGGCGCTCTTTCCCGCTTTCCTCGCCCGGTAGGCGGCAACATGGGCCCGGTTGGCGCAATTGCCGGTGTCGCAATACCGCTTGGAGCGGTTCCGTGACAGGTCGACGACGACGGCATGGCAGTCTTCCGCAGCGCAGATCCGCAGCCGGTTGAGTTCTTTGGCGCGGATGACATCCACCATGGCCATCGCGGCCTCCACCTCCATCCGGGTCTGCAGTGGATCGGCCGGACGAGTGGCATGCAGGTGCCAGTCCCAATGGTCGTGCTTGACCAGCTGGGGCACCGCATCGGCGTCGGCCAGCAGCTGGTTCACAATCTGGACCGCTTCTGATTCGGAGACGGTCCAGAGTTTGCGCAGGTCCGGGCGCAGCGCGCGGACAGCCTGCAGTTCGACGTCGTCGTGGGTGCGGCTGCCGGTGTATTCCTGGCGCCGGACAAACTCGTCAAGATCGGCCCGCGTCGTCAACTGATCCTCATCGTTGACCAGCGTGTTGACCAGCGTGTTGACCAGCGCCGCAATGGATTGCAGCGTGTCTTCCGTGTCATTAGCAAAAAGCAAGTTGACTCCTGAACCTCTCCACCCTTAGTGTCATTAGCGTAATTGCGGTTTGCCCCTGACATCAAATACGGGCGGCACTGGAGGGAGGCGAACATGAAGGATTTTACGGCGCGGATCACCGGCTCGGGCTTGCTCATCGCACTGATATCCGCCATGACGTTCGGCGTATCCGGCTCGTTTGCCAAGGCCCTGCTTGACGTCGGCTGGTCGCCCGGCGCCGCCGTGGGTGTCCGGCTGGGCGGGGCGGCCGTGGCGCTGATTGTGCCCATCGTGATGTCACTGCGTGGCCGCTGGTCGCTGCTGCGCCGCGGCTGGCCGGGCATCGTTGCCTACGGTCTGGTGCCTATTGCGGCCTGCCAGCTGTTCTACTTCAACGCCGTCCAGCACTTGTCCGTCGGCGTCGCCCTGCTGCTGGAGTACCTTGCCCCGGTGATGATTGTCGGCTGGTTGTGGCTGCGCACCCGCACTGCGCCGCGCCCGCTGACGGCGCTTGGAGCCATCGTGGCGATAGGCGGGCTGGTGCTGGTGCTCGACCTGCTTGGCGGTTCCGTCCATCTCAGCCCGGCAGGTGTGATGTGGGGGCTGCTGGCGGCGGTCTGCTTGGCCGCATTCTTCCTGATGTCCGCACACTCCGAGGACGCATTGCCGCCTTTGGTGCTGGTCGGGGGCGGACTCGTTGTCGGTTCCGTTGCCATCTTCGCGGCCGGATGGGCGGGAATCTACCCGATGAAGTTCACCGCCTCGCCGGTGGTGCTTGCCGGTGCGGAGGTTTCGCCGCTGGTGCCGGTGCTTGGACTGGTGCTGGTCTGTGCGATTGCTTCTTACCTGACCGGCCTGCTCGCCGTGCGGCGGCTGGGCTCACAACTGGCGTCCTTCGTCGCGCTGACCGAAGTGCTGTTCGCCGTGCTGGCCGCGTGGTTGATGCTGGGCGAGCTACCGGGAATGATCCAATTGGCAGGCGGCACGTTGATTGTCTCAGGTGTGGTGCTGGTCCGTTACGATGAACTGCGCCGGATCCGCAAGTTCACCTCGCGCACTGCCGATGTCAACGACGGTTCCGAAGCCCGGGCGGCCGCGACACAGCGCTGATCGGCAGGTCCCGGGTGGCTGGTCCTTGAGCTACAGATCCACGAGTTCGGCTGCCGCGGACTCCAGCGCGCCGGGCACCAGTGAGTAGTAGGCCCAGGTGCCGCGGCGCCGGCGGGTCAGGAAGCCGGCGTCGACCAGGATCTTCAGATGGTGTGAGACAGTGGGCTGGCCTAGTTCCAGCGGTTCGGTCAGGTTGCAGACGCAGGTCTCGGCGCTGTCGCCGGCCTTGATGATGGACAGCAGCTGCAGCCGTTTGGGGTCAGCGAACGCCTTGAGGATGCGGGCCTTGCGCTGCGCCTCTTGTTCGTCGATGACCGGTCCCGCGCCCGGAGTGCAGCAGGTGTCTGCGGCAGGCGCGGCGTTGTCGAGGGTCTCCATTCCTCCATTATGCACTTGATTGACAAACATCGATACAGCGCCGATTATGTTCCTTGTATCGACATCCATCAATGCACGAGCAGAGGAGCCCTGTGAGTATCCACACCGGTGAAGCCGAGACTGAAGCGGCCGTCGCTGGCAAGCTGTCCACGCTGGACCGTTTCCTGCCGGTATGGATTATCGCCGCGATGGCAATCGGTCTGGCGTTGGGGCGTCTGGTGCCGGGGGTCGGTTCCGCGCTCGACGCCGTGAAAGTCGCCAATGTCTCGCTACCGATTGCCGTCGGGCTGCTGGTGATGATGTTTCCCGTGCTGGCCAAGGTCCGCTACAACGAGACCGGCGGGGTGATCGGGGACCGCAAGCTCATGGTGGTGTCGCTGGTGCTCAACTGGCTGGCCGCCCCGGCATTCATGTTCGTGTTGGCCTGGGTCTTCCTTCCGGACCTGCCCGAATACCGCACCGGTTTGATCATCGTCGGCCTGGCCCGGTGTATCGCCATGGTACTGATCTGGAACGATCTGGCCTGCGGCGATCGGGAGGCCGCCGCCGTGCTGGTGGCGATCAACTCCATTTTCCAGGTGCTGGCCTTCGGTGCACTGGGCTGGTTCTACCTGCAGGTGCTGCCCTCCTGGCTGGGCCTGCCCACCACCAGCGCCGAATTCTCCTTCTGGGCGATCACCGTCAGTGTGCTGGTGTTCCTGGGGATTCCGCTGGTGGCCGGTTTCCTGACCCGGACCTTTGGTGAGCGGGCCAAGGGCCGGACCTGGTACGAGGAGAGGTTCCTGCCGAAGATCGGCCCGCTGGCGCTGTACGGACTGCTGTTCACCATCGTGCTGCTGTTCGCCCTGCAAGGGGACGAAATCACTTCGAACCCCATTGACGTGGCCCGGATCGCCGTGCCGCTGCTGATCTACTTCGCCGTCGTCTTCGCTGCCGGAATGCTGATCGGCAGGCTACTGCACATGGGGTACGAACGGACCACCACGCTTGCCTTCACCGCCGCCGGCAACAACTTTGAACTGGCCATTGCCGTGGCGATTGGCACCTACGGGGTGACCTCCGGGCAGGCCCTGGCCGGCGTCGTCGGGCCGCTGATTGAAGTTCCCGTACTCGTGGCCCTGGTGTATGTGGCGCTGTGGGCACGCAAGCGCTTCTTTGCCGGACCGCCGTCCCGACCGCAGACCCGCGAAACCCTGACCGGCAACGGGAAGTGATCAGGGCGGTCAGCTAACCGTAACGCGCTTCGCGTCCGACTTGCCGAACCGGCGCAGTCGCAGGCTGTTGGTCACCACCAGCACTGAGCTGAACGCCATCGCGGCACCGGCGATCATCGGGTTGAGCAGCCCAAAGGCCGCGATCGGGATCCCGATCGCGTTGTAGAAGAACGCCCAGAACAGGTTGGTTTTGATCGTTTTCAGCGTCCGGCGCGACAGCTCAATCGATTCGGCGACCTTGCCCAGGTCGTTGCCCATCACGGTCAGGTCGGCCGCCTCGATCGCGACATCCGTTCCGTTGCCCATCGCAATGCCCAGGTCCGCCTGGGCCAGTGCGGGAGCATCATTGACGCCGTCGCCGGCCATGGCAACGGTCCGGCCTTCGCCCTGCAGCTGCTTGACGGCGTCCACCTTGCCTTCGGGGAGCACATCAGCCATCACGTCGCCGGCGGGAATGCCGACGGCGGACGCCACCTGGGCTGCCACCGCGGCGTTGTCGCCGGTCAACAGGATCGGCCGCAGCCCCAATTCCTTCAGCCGGGCGACGGCGGAAGCGGATCCGTCCTTGACGGTGTCCTTCAGGTTCAGAATGCCGGCGATGCCGCCGTCGACGGCCACCCAAATAGCTGTTGCCCCCGACCGCTGCTGCTGACGGAAAGCCTCCAGCTCGTCTGCGGAGGGTTCAATGCCGTTTTCGGCCAGCCAGCCGGCGCGGCCCACGACCACCTGCGAGGGGGCAGGTCCATCGGTGCCGTCAACGTCCGCGGTGGGGCCGTGCACGAGGCCGCGCACCCCGCCGCCGGAGGCGCTAAGGAAATCCGTCACCACGTGGAGCGCTCCGGACTTGCCCTTGGCGTCCCGTGCCGCCGCTGCGATGGCCTCGGCGATGGGGTGCTCGCTGCCATCCTCCACCGCCCCGGCCAGCTGCAGCACCTCGCCGGCGGAGCGGCCACCGAGTGGAATCACCTCGGTGACCGAGAGCTCGCCGGAGGTCACGGTTCCGGTCTTGTCCAGCACAATGGTGCCGACCGAGCGGGTGTCTTCCAGGACCTGCGGGCCCTTGATCAGGATCCCGCGCTGCGCGCCCCGGCCCGTACCGGTCAGCAGCGCCGTCGGGGTGGCCAGGCCCAGCGCGCAGGGACAGGCGATCACCAGCACGGCCACGGCGGCGGTAAAGGCGGACTGGACCTCACCGGATTCCAGCGCAGGGAGTCCGGCCAGCAGCCATGCCGCAAATGTCAGGACGGCGACGCCCAGCACAATGGGAACAAAGACAGCGCTGATCCGGTCGGCCAGCCGGGCGATCGGTGCCTTTCCGCTTTGTGCCTGGCTGACCAGATGCGCCATTTGTGCCAGGGTGGTGTCGCTTCCCACCCGGCTGGCCCGGACCAGCAGCCTTCCGTTGGTGTTGATAGTCGCGCCGGTGACGGTGTCGCCCGGTTCGACGTCGACGGGCAGTGATTCTCCCGTGATCAGGGAGGTATCGATGGCGCTGTGACCTTCGGTCACCACCCCGTCAGTGGCGATCTTGCCGCCCGGGCGGACGACAAAAACATCGCCGGCCACCAGCTGATCCACCGGCAGCTGGACTTCGGCGCCGTCGCGGATGACATCCGCATCCTTGGCGCCCAGATTGAGCAGTGCCTTGAGGGCCTCGCCGCTGCGGTGCTTGGCATTGGCTTCCAGGAAGCGTCCCAACAGCAGGAAGGTGGTGACGACGGCGGCGACTTCGAAGTAGATCGCATGGGCGGTCATCGACGTGCCGGGCTGTGCCGTGGCTGCCGGGTTGGTGATCAGCGTGTAGGCCGAGAAGAGGAACGCGGCAGTCACCCCAATGGAGACGAGGGTATCCATGGTGGAGGACAAGTGCCGGGCGTTGACCGCGGCCGCGCGGTGGAACGGCCAGGCGGCCCAGGTGACCACCGGCAGGGTCAGAATTGCCGCAACCCAGCCCCAATGCGGAAACTGTGCCGCCGGAATCATCGAAATGACAAAGACCGGAAGCGTCAAAATGGCGGCCGTGATGAGCCGGGGCCTCAGGGTCGACGCCGGCACCTCCTGTGCCCCGCCGTCGTCGTCCGGTTCCGACTGATGCAGCGCAGCAGCATATCCAGCGGCGTCGACGACGTCGATTAACTGCTGGTCACTGACATCGCCCGTGACCGTGACCCTGGCAGATTCCAAAGGCAGGTTCACTGTGGCTTGAACGCCGTCGAGCTTGCCGAGCTTACGCTCCACCCGGCCCACGCAGGAGGCGCAGGTCATGCCCTCAATATCCAGCTCGACCACCCGGCCGGCTGCGGAAAAATCAGGGGTGGCCGCGGCGCCTTCGCCGCGGCCCCGCCCCGCCCGTGTCTCTGTCGTCATCGCCTATGCCTCGTTGGAAACCACGACGTAGCCGGCTTCCGCCACGGCCTCGCTGATTTCGGTCTCCGACAGCGGCTGCTTGGAAGTGATGGTGGTGGGGGACAGGCCGGCCTTATTCAGCTCCACTGCAACGTTTTCGACGCCGTCGAGCTCCTGCAGCTCCTCCGTCACCGAGGCGACACAGTGGCCGCAGGTCATCCCGGAAATATTCACGACAGTGTTCATGCTTCAGCTCCTTAGCAGGCGGGAAATGGCGTCGGATGCTTCCTTGACCTTGGCGTCAACGGAATCGAATTCGCCGGTGGTTTGCGATTCAGTTGCGGCGCCGACCACGCAGTGGGCGATGTGCTCTTCGAGCAACCCGATGCTGACCGCATGCAGCGCCTTGTTGATGGCCGAGACCTGGGTCAGGATGTCGATACAGTACTTATCCTCGTCGACCATTCGGGCGATCCCGCGGACCTGACCCTCGATCCGCTTCAGCCGTCGCAGATAGGCTTCTTTGTCCGAGGTGTAGCCGTGATCGTCCTGTGCATCGCCGGTGAGCGGATTGATGGTGGATGTTTCCGCACCGGGGGTGGAGGGGGACTCTTGCGTTTGTTGTTCAGTGCTCATGATTCCTTCTTCCGCTCGTTCATGCTCAAAACTATACCCTAAGGGGGTATAAGTAAAGTACCCCTTAGGGGTATCTAACCAAGAGGCCCGGGGTCCGAAACGGGTAGTGAATCTGAGCACAATCCGGGTCACGAAATTGTAACGTCGGCGTGTCGCCACCTATTCTGAAACGAGCGCTCATTTAGTGGCGTCTCCAAATCCGTACACCCTGTCAGCGGATTGGTGCCGTTCGATATTCATGACAGGGGTGGAGAGCCCTTCCGGCGTGGACGTTGCGTCCACCATTAGCCGTACTATCCATTCACCGCAGAATTCTTCCCCGGGCTCCGTTGCGCATCAGCACCATAGGTCGCCAGATCCGATTGGTTCCGCACGGCGTACTCCACCGTGTTCAGGAAGGGCTTCCTTGTTCTTGTTTGGTAATAAATCCTCGGGTCGTCATGCGGCCCACCGTCCCGCAGCCGCCAACACGTCGATGCGGCGTAATGGCGCTCTCGCCTTCGCCGTCACTGCTGCGCTCGCCGCGATTCTGATTCCACAGGCCTCGGCGGATGAAGGCACTTCCACTGCGGCCGCTTCAGGCTCAACCAGCGTCCAGTCGGCCGCAGGAGTCTATCGCCTCGGCATCGTGGAACCGCATACCGGTGATGCTGCTTCGCCTGGTGATTCCGGCCAAGCTGCTTCCTCGGAGAAGGGGAATGGCCAGGGCCGGAGCGACCAGAGCAATGGTGGCCAGGGCAAGAGTGGCGACGGCAGCAGCGAGGACCGCAAAGACAACGGCGGCGACGGCAGCAAGGACGGGAAGTCCTCCGGGAAATCCACCAAGGACTCCTCCAACGGCTCGGATGGCCGGGAGGAGCTGGCTGCCCCGTTGGAGACCCAGAAGCGGACTTCGTCCTTCGGGCCGCGCATCAGCCCGATCACCGGTGCGCCCAGCGAATTCCATACCGGCCAGGACTACGCGGGCACCTGCGGCACCCCGGTGAAGAGCTCGGCGGACGGCAAGATCACCGAGGCAGGGTGGCATCCCTATGGCGGGGGTATGAGGATTACGGTCAGCCACGGTGATGGCTTGAAGACCACCTATAATCACATGTCCAGCATCCGCGTGAACCCCGGTGACACTGTCGATGCCGGTGATCGCATTGGCCGCGTCGGGTCCACCGGAGCATCGACCGGCTGCCATCTGCATTTCGAAGTCGTCGTTGACGGCGACACTAAGGACCCGCTGAACTGGCTCTAACATCTCCGGTACGGGGGTCGGCCTTTCTGATCGGCCGTGGAATCGTCATGACAGAGCCGACATTCGGTACGGTCTCTCGCACTGCCTGCTCAAGTTCCCCGCCCTGCTGCTGCAGGTGATGCACGATGGCAGCGCCGGTCGGGGTCAAGAAAATCTCAACGTGCAGCTGATGACCCATCCAGCGCATCCTGACTGATGAGTCCGGCGCATGCCGACCGACAGCGGCTTCGGCGGCCTCCACCAGGGAGGGGTCCACCCCATCCATGAGGCGACGGCCGATCTCCCTGGCGGTGCCCCACAACAGCACTGCAATCGCGGCCGAAATGATCAGCCCGATGATCGGGTCGGCCAGCGGGAAGCCCAGCCACACTCCTCCCACACCGAGCACGACGGCCAGGGAGGTAAACCCGTCGGTGCGGGCATGCACGCCGTCGGCAACCAGCGCGGCCGAGCCAATCCTGCGGCCCACGCGAATCCGGTAGATGGCGACCAGTTCGTTGCCGAGGAAGCCGATCACACCTGCCGCCAGTACCCAGCCGAGGTTGTCCAGCGACTGTGGATTAAAGAACCGGCGGACGGATTCGACGGCGGCAACGACAGCCGAGAGCGCGATCATGGCCACGATAAACAGCCCGGCGATGTCTTCCACCCGTCCATAACCGTAGGTGTAGCGCCGTGTTGGGGCGCGCCTGCCAAGTATAAAAGCGATCCACAGCGGAATGGCAGTGAGCGCATCCGAGAAGTTGTGCACTGTGTCGGCGAACAGTGCCACTGAACCGCTGATCAGCACAATGATCAGCTGAAATGCGGCGGTGGCCCCAAGCCCGGCCAGGGAGACCTTGACCGCACGGATACCTTCGACGCTGCCGGACATCTCAGTATCGATGGAGCCTGCGACATCATGGCTGTGCGGAACGAAAATATGGGCGATGGCGTTCCGCAGACCTCTGCCGTGACCGCGCCTGTGGCCATCTGTGGGCGCGCGGGTGTGTCTGCGGCCGCTGCCGTGACTGGGGCGGTGGCTGCTCATGATCCTCATGATCCGTCCCCGGCATGATGCCGCGGTGTTCCTCCCAGTGCGTGTTCGGCCTGGAAGATCGCATCGCTGACTAACTGTTGCCCGTGCCCGTTGGCGAGCCGGTAGAACACTTGCGTGCCCTCCTGCCTCGTGGCGACCATGCGTGCCAGGCGCATCTTGGCCAAATGCTGGGATACGGCTGCCGGTGACTTGCCGACCATTCCGGCCAGCCGATTGACGGGAAGTTCCCCATCCCGGAGCGCCAGAATCAATCGCACGCGGGTGGGGTCGGCCAGCATTGAAAAGATCTCCACCGCAAGCTCTACATACTCACTGTCCGGATCGCGGCCATATCCCTTCGTCTCTGCATTCATACGCAGATTATTGCATTTTGGGGACCACTTTTGACAGATACCCCCTAGGGGTATAGTTTCAATAGTGGAACCGGAAATCAGCGTCCCGGGCATTTCGCCTCCTACGCCCTGAAGGTCTCGTAACCGTGCCTTGCCTCTGGCATCTGTCAGAGGCCCACGAGCGTAAGGAGCGACCAGAAAATGTGTGAGATGCCGACAGAACTTCCCGTTACAGACAAGAGCTCATCCGGCTGCAGCTGCTGCGATACGGGCGCAGGGAGCGCCGAGAGCGCGGTGACCGGAAATATTCGGCTGCACGTGCAGGGCATGACGTGCGGGCACTGTGTTTCGTCGGTTACGGAGGAACTCGAAGAAGTCGACGGCGTCAGGAGCGTCTCGGTAGACCTGGTTCCCGGTGGTACCTCGACCGTGACTGTTGATGCAGACTCCAGCCCGGACTCCACTCTGCTGCGGGCTGCTATAGCCGACGCCGGCTACGAGGTAGCGACGTCATAAGCCGGCGAGGCGGACGCCATTGCCGTCGGCCTCTTCCAAGCCCTTTTGTGAATCTCTTCAGGAGCGCGTGATGGAACAAGACAGTCGAAAAGACTCAACGCCGGGTACGGCCGGGAGCATCGAGGATGCGGTTCCGGGTGAACGCGAAACCGGCCACGAGGGCCACGAATCACACGGTGATCACGGCGGACATGAAAATCATGGCGCCCAAGCTGGCCATGAAGGCCATGAAGGCCATGAAGGCCATGAAGGCCATGAAGGCCATGGCGGGCACGGGGATCATGCGGCCCAGTTCCGGCAGAAGTTCTGGCTGACGCTGGTTCTGGCAGTACCGGTCGTCTACTTCAGCCCGATGTTCGGCGAACTGCTCGGATACACGGCGCTGCAGTTCCCGGGGTCGGCCTGGATCGCTCCCGTGCTGGGCACCGTGATCTTCTTCTATGGCGGTTGGCCGTTCCTCTCCGGTGGTTACAGCGAGCTTCGACGCCGCCAGCCCGGCATGATGCTGCTGATCGCCCTGGCGATTACGGTCGCCTTTGTCGCATCCTGGGTCACCAGCCTGGGAATCGGAGGTTTCGCCCTCGATTTCTGGTGGGAACTGGCGCTGTTGGTGGCGATTATGCTGCTGGGGCACTGGGTTGAAATGCGTGCCCTCGGCTCGGCCCAGGGCGCCCTCGACGCCCTTGCGGAGCTGCTGCCTGATGAGGCTGAGCGAGTCACGGGCGAGGGGACCGAGACGGTGGCGGTGGGTGAGCTGGTCACCGACGACGTCGTCTTGGTGCGCCCGGGCGCCCGGCTGCCGGCCGATGGCCAGGTCGTCGAAGGCCAGGCCGACGTGGATGAATCAATGATCACCGGCGAATCGAAGACCGTGACCCGCGCCGAGGGGGACGCGGTGGTGGCCGGAACCGTGGCAACGGATAACACCCTGCGGGTCCGGGTGTCCGCTATTGGCGACGACACCGCCTTGGCGGGCATCCAGCGGTTGGTGGCCGAGGCGCAGTCCTCATCGTCCCGGGCCCAGGCACTGGCCGACCGGGCAGCAGCGTTCCTGTTCTATTTTGCCGCCGTCGCCGGCATCATCACGTTCCTCGCCTGGACCATGCTGGGCAGCCCGGATGACGCCGTCATCCGCACGGTGACTGTCCTGGTGATCGCCTGCCCCCACGCCCTCGGCCTGGCGATTCCGCTGGTCATTGCCATCTCGACCGAGCGGGCGGCACGGGCCGGCGTATTGATCAAGAGCCGTATAGCCCTGGAGCGGATGCGGCGCGTCGACGTCGTACTCTTCGACAAGACCGGAACCCTGACCAAGGGGGAACCTGCGGTGACCTTCCTGGCCACCAATGGGGTATCAGAAGAGGAGTTGCTGGCTCTGGCCGCAGCGGCGGAATCCGACAGCGAGCATCCGGTGGCACGTGCCATCGTCAGTGCCGCACAGCAGCGTGGCCCCGGAGGGGCAAAGTATCGGGCCAGCGCGTTCTCATCCACCATGGGTAAGGGCGTCCAGGCCGAAGTGGACGGCAAGCAGGTCACGGTTGGCGGGCCGGCCATGCTCGCAGAGCTGGAGCTGCCCGAACCGCAGGCGCTGGCCACAACGACGTCGGGCTGGAAGGATCGTGGGGCTTCCATTCTGCACGTGATTCAGGGGGCGCAGGTCATTGGGGCCATAGGCCTCGAGGATGAAGTGCGCGAAGAGTCGCAGCAAGCCGTTGCGGCGCTGCAGGAACGCGGCATCAAGGTCGCGATGATCACCGGCGACGCCCGCCAGGTGGCCGATGCAGTGGCCGCGAAGCTCAACATTGACGAGGTGTTCGCCGAGGTGCTCCCCGAGGACAAGGACGCCAAGGTCACCGAACTGCAAAAACGCGGCCTGAAGGTGGCAATGGTCGGCGATGGCGTCAACGATTCCCCTGCGCTGGCACGGGCCGAAGTCGGCATAGCCATCGGTGCCGGCACCGACGTGGCGATGGAATCGGCAGGTGTTGTGCTGGCCGGCAACGATCCGAGGGCCGTGCTGTCCATGGTGGAACTATCCCGGGCGAGCTACCGGAAGATGTGGCAGAACCTGGCTTGGGCCACCGGCTACAACGTCGTCGCGGTTCCGCTCGCCGCGGGGGTGCTGGCCTTTGCCGGCTTCGTGCTCTCTCCGGCCGCCGGGGCGATCCTGATGTCCGCCTCCACCATTGTCGTAGCGCTGAACGCCCAGCTGCTGCGCCGGCTGGAACTCAAGCCCGGGAAGGTGCTTGCAAACAACTGACGTGCATTGATGCGCTAGTCGAGCAGCGCGGAGCGGATGGCGTCGGCGTTGGCCAGCAACCAGGTTCGACGACGGAGGATGACATCGCCGACGCCTTCGCTCCACATCGTGGCCCAGCCACCGCCGCGGTTCTGCGCATTGTGCTTCATCCGTTCCCAGCTCAGGCAGGCGCGCTCCGCGCCAAAGTCCGGCAGCCGGCGTCGTTCATGGTCCAGCCACCCGTAAGCGTCAGCGAAAAGACGCAGCCGGGAGAGTTGGTCGACGCCGGACCAGGCGCCCCGAAGGTCGGCAGGGTCCTTCAGCTTCACCCAATGCATGGCGGTGTTGAATGAATCGATGAAACAAGTGGACGGGCCGGCCAGGTCAAAGTCGATCAACCCCACCGCCTGTCCGTCGCGGACCACCACATTCTCCGGCGTGATATCCAAATGGGTGACCAGTTCGAACGGATCCTGCCGGACCGGTCTCACCGGGAACGGCTCGCCGGATGGATCATACCCAGCGGAGGCGTCATGGAGGTCACGGGTCAAACGGGCCACGGAGGCCAGCAGTGCCTCCGTCAAGACCCAAGGCTGCGGATCCTTGGTGGCCACGTCCCCCTCAAGGAAAGTCAGCACATCCCGGCCCTGGGCGTCCTGGCCGAGATACCGCGGGCTGGCGGTGAAACCAACCCGCTCCAGATGATCAAGATACGCGCCCACCGCAAACGACGTCGGCTGGTGCGGGCGCCGCACCGTGTTCCCGATGCGGACGACGCCGTCGGTGACATCGCCGGAGGGCAACTCAGCACGGGCTGCCGGCTGTGTCGGTTCGATGAAGCGACGCGTCCGGACCGTCTGGTTCATTCGCGTGCTTTGTCGGCGAGGATCTGCAGGAATTCATCCGCCCGTTCGAGGCTGACGGCGAGTTTCTCGCGTTGGTGCCGGGCGGCGTCGATGTAGGTTTTCAACTGTTCCTGCAGCTGTTCCCGCTCGGCGCCGTCGCCGGGTTCGGCCAGCCGGTCGGTGATCTCGAGCAACCGCGACATCTCCTCAAGCGAGAACCCCAGCGGCTTCATCCGGCGGATCACCATCAACCGTTCCAGGTCCTTCGAGGAATAGACGCGGAAGCCACCTTCGGTGCGGGACGATGCGGGGAGGAGCCCGACCTCGTCGTAATGGCGGATGGTGCGCAACGACAGCCCGGTTCGCTCGGCGAGCTCTCCAATGTGCATGGTCGGCTCGTTCGAATCAGGGCTCATTGCATCTCCACAGGCTGCGATTTCGTTCCAACCCTTACGTTACGGTAAGGTTGGTGCGGTCGTTGGCGATGTCTTTTTCCGCCGTCGGCCCCCAGTTTACTTCCGCAGTAGATTCCCGGCGCACCGTTGCGTCCTCCTGTTGATCGGCGTTCCGGCGCCGAGCACCCATGCCAACCGAACGGAGCTCCATGACCGCCGTCGACACTAAAACCGCGCCCAGTCCTGAGGAGCGGCAGTCAGTGCTCGCCACCTTGAAGTCACCGCGCCGGCTGAAGACCGAAGTTCTCGGCGGCCTGGTCGTTGCGATGGCGCTGATTCCCGAGGCTATCGCCTTCTCCATCATCGCCGGGGTTGACCCGCGGGTCGGATTGTTTGCCTCCTTCACTATGGCGGTCACCATCTCATTCCTGGGTGGCCGTCCGGCGATGATCTCCGCCGCGACCGGAGCCGTGGCACTGGTGATCGCCCCACTGGTGGCCAGCCACGGCCTCGACTATCTGGTTGCGGCCGTGATTCTGGCCGGTGTCATCCAAGTGGTCTTCGGCCTGCTGGGCGTGGCCAAATTGATGCGCTTCATTCCGAGGTCCGTCATGGTGGGCTTCGTCAACTCGCTGGCGATCCTGATTTTCATGGCCCAGGTCCCGGAGTTGATCGGAGTTCCATGGGCGGTCTATCCGCTGGTGGGTCTTGGACTGCTGATCGTATTCCTGCTGCCACGTATCACCCGCGTGGTGCCGGCCCCGCTGATCGCCATCGTTGTCATCACCGCCATCACGGTTGCTGCTGCGATCACCGTTCCGACGGTCGGGGACAAGGGGAAACTTCCGGACAGCCTGCCCTCGCTGTTCATCCCGGATGTGCCGTTTACTCTCGAAACATTGCAGATCATCGCTCCGTATGCACTGGCGATGGCGATGGTGGGGCTGCTGGAGTCGCTGCTCACCGCGAAACTGGTTGACGACATCACCGACACCGGGTCCAGCAAGACCCGCGAATCCTGGGGTCAGGGCGGGGCCAACATCGTCACCGGCTTCTTTGGCGGCATGGGCGGCTGCGCTATGATCGGCCAGACCATGATCAACGTGAAGGCATCCGGAGCCCGGACCCGGATTTCCACCTTCCTGGCCGGCGTCTTCCTGCTGATCCTGGTGGTCGCGCTCGGCGATCTGGTGGCAATTATCCCGATGGCGGCGCTCGTCGCGGTGATGATTTTCGTGTCCTGGGCCACCTTCGACTGGCACAGCATCCACCCTGCCACGCTGAAGCGGATGCCCAAGTCGGAGACAACCGTCATGGTCAGCACCGTCGTCGTCGTGGTTGCCACTCACAACCTGGCGATCGGTGTCGGGGTCGGTGTGCTCGTCGCGATGGTGGCCTTCGCCCGCCGGGTGGCGCACTTTGTCACCGTCGAAAGGACTGTGCGGGCCGACGACGACGGCGACGTCGCGACCTACCGGGTGAACGGCGAGTTGTTCTTCGCCTCCAGCAACGATCTCTACACGCAGTTCCGGTATGCCGAAGACCCCGAGCGGGTCATCATCGACATGCATGCCTCGCATTTGTGGGACGCATCAACGATCGCTGCCCTTGATGCCGTGTCGGAGAAGTACCAACGGCACGGCAAGGATGTGCAGATCGTCGGGCTCAACGAAGCGAGTGTAGCGATGCATGAGCGCCTCGCCGGTAAACTCGGCGCAGGCAATTAGAAGTGTTCGGGGCCCGGTCCGGGCCCGGAACTGCGGCTGACTGAAGATATTCCCGGCTGGTGACCTCCGCCCCGATGCTCAAGCTGAGAGTGCTGAAGCTCCGGCTTCGGCGACGGACTGATCCTGTTCTCCCGTCCCGCCGCTGACGCCCACTCCGCCAACGACTTGACCGTCGCGGGTCAGGGGTATGCCGCCGGCGAAGATCATCACCTTGCCGTTGTTGCTGGCATGAATACCGAAGAACTGCTCACCGGACTGGGAGTTTTCGGCCAGGTCTTTGGTCGCAAGATCGAAGGCACGTGCGGTCCAGGCCTTGTTGATGGAAATGTCGATGCTGCCCATCCAGGCATTGTCCATCCGCACATGGGAAATCAGGTTGCCGCCGGCGTCGGCAACTGCGATGTTCATTGGCTGGCCGATTTCCGAGGCTTTGGCCTCGGCTGCTGCGATGATTGTCCGGGCGTCTGCGAGTGTAAGGGCGGTCATGATGTACTCCTTGTGGCGAATTGTGTGGTGATCCCCGCCGTCGGGCGGCGCTTGAGCAATCATCGGGGCGAAGGTCCACCTATGATAGCCCCGGAAGCGCGGCCGATGGAACCGCCAGGTATTGGTCCTGGCACCGGAACCGGGTTGATCTCACACTCGCCGCGGGAACCCATGATGGGGAATTAACATGGCCGTTACGGGGCTGCAACGAGCCGGTGCATTGGCTTCTCTACGCTCAATATCAAGCCAACGTCCAGAAAGGACCAGAGTGGGTATTGAGCCGTTGAAAACAGATATGACGCACTGTCCGTATTGTGCCCTGCAATGTGCCATGCGAGTGACCTCGGAATCCCCGGATAGCGCCGCCGTCGTGTCTCCCGCAGAGTTTCCGACCAACCGCGGAGGCTTGTGCCGCAAGGGATGGACGGCGGCGGACCTGCTGACGTCGCCGGAACGCTTGACCCAACCCCTGCTGCGCGGCGACGACGGCGAATTGCATCCCGTGGGCTGGGAGCAGGCCCTGGACTATGTTGCCCGTGCCGCCCGGGAGACGACGGCGGCATCCGGGCCTGACGGCATCGGGCTGTTTGGCGGTGGCGGCCTGACGAACGAGAAGGCTTACCTGCTGGGAAAGTTCGCCCGCGTCGGACTGGGCACGTCCCGCGTGGACTACAACGGACGGTTCTGCATGTCGTCGGCGGCAGCTGCAGCGAACCGGGCTTTTGGCCTGGACCGCGGGCTGCCATTTCCGCTGGAAGACCTTGGGGAGGCCGATACCATCCTGCTGCTGGGCTCCAACGTTGCCGACACGATGCCGCCGTTTGTCCAGCATTTGGGATCCGCGCGGCGGGCAGGCGGGCTCATGGTGGTGGACCCACGGCGCTCGGCCACGGCCGCATTGACCGGCGACGGCGGCGGGATACACCTCGCCCCGGCGCCGGGTACGGACATGGCATTGCTGCTGGGAATCGCCCACGTCGTCGTCCATGAGGGGCTGGGGGACAAGGACTTTACCGCCGCACGCACGTCCGGCTATGCCGCCGTCGTCCGCTCTCTGAATGCCTACTGGCCCGAGAGGGTCCAAGCGATCACCGGTGTCCCGGCCCCCTTAATCCGGGAAACGGCGCACCGGCTGGCGACCGGTGCTTCCCGTGGCAAGCGGGAGGGGCGCGGTGCCTACGTGCTCACCGGCCGCGGGGTGGAGCAGCACGCGGACGGAACCGACACCACTACAGCCGCCATCAACCTGGCACTGCTGCTCGGCCTGCCCGGCACCGAACACAGCGGCTACGGCACCATCACCGGGCAGGGAAATGGGCAGGGAGGACGCGAACACGGCCAGAAGTGTGACCAGTTGCCCGGATACCGCAGTATTGACGATCCCGGTGCACGCCGCCATGTTGCCGATGTATGGGGCGTCGACGCCGGTTCGCTGCCGGGTGCCGGCGTTCCCGCCGTCGAACTGCTGGCATCAGCCGGTGCGCCCGGTGGCATCCGGACACTGTTCATCCACGGGTCGAATCCCGTCGTGTCGGCTCCGGACGCGGGCGCGATGACCGGCCGGTTGCGGTCGCTGGACCATCTCATCGTCTGCGACTTCTTCCTCTCCGAAACGGCCGCGGAGGCCTCGCTGGTGCTTCCGGTGCCGCAGTGGGCCGAAGAAGAAGGCACAATGACAAACCTTGAGGGCCGGGTCCTGCGGCGGCGCCAGAGCGTTCAGCCCCCGGAGGGAGTGAGGAGCGAGCTGTGGATCTGGTCCGAACTCGCCCGGCGTCTGGGCGCATCATCGGCCTTCAGCCCGGATCCGCAGACGGTTTTCGAAGAGCTCCGGCTTGCCTCTGCCGGAGGCCGGGCGGACTATTCCGGCATCGACTATCAGCTGCTGGACAGCGGTGCTGCCGTGTACTGGCCGTATCCGGCCGGTTCGGCGGGCACCCCGCGGCTGTTCCTGGACGGATTCGCGCACGACGACGGCAGGGCAGTCTTCCATCCGGTCCACCCGGTCCATCCGGTCCACCCGTCCGGCGCGGTCGAGCAGGCGGGACGTGTCCTGACGTTGATTACCGGACGTCTGCTGGCCCACTACCAAACCGGGTCACAAACCAGAAGGGTCCGCGAGCTGGCGGACGCGGCTCCGGAGCCATTGCTGCAGGTCCACCCGTCGACGGCGGCATCGATTGGCGCCGGTGATGGGGAAATGGTGGAACTGTCATCGCCGGCCGGAACGGCCCGCTGCCGGGTGGAGCGCAGCGTCGACATCCGTCCCGATACGGTCTTCATGCCGTTCCATTTCCCCGGTGCCGGCAGGGCAAATCTGTTGACATGCGACGACGTCGACCCGGTGTCGGCGATGCCGGAGTTCAAGCGGACCCTGGTGACCCTGCGGGTTATTGCACCGGAGGCAGGGCACGGGGCCGCGCCCGACGTCTGGCAGGTTGTTGCGCAGCGGACGGAGCCGGTATGACCGCACCACTGACTCCCGCTGAACGGGTGGTCGTCGTCGGCTATGGTCCCGTGGCCGCGCGGCTGATCGACGACCTGCTCCCGGCACTGGCAGCAGGCAGGATCTCGTTGCTTGTGGTGGGCGCGGAGCAGCAGCCGGCGTATAACCGGGTGCTGGTCGCCGACCTTGGCGTGGGCCGCACATCGTGGGACGCCATGCAAATGTCGGATCCTCACGAGCTCAAGGCGGCCGGGGCGGACGTCAGGACCGGGTGCCGGGCAACGCATATCGACCGCGCGCGCCGCCGGATCACCCTCGACGACGGCTCCTGCGAACCCTACGATCGATTGATTCTGGCTACCGGATCACGGGCCAATGTGCCGAATCTGCACGGTTTGAATCCGGACCCCACCACGGTCTGCCTTCCCGCCGGGATTACTGCCCTGCGCGACTTGGCCGATGCCACGCGGCTGCAGTGCGCCGTCCGCCGCCGGGACCACGTCGTCGTGCTGGGGGCCGGCATTCTGGGGCTGGAGGCGGCGCTCGCCGCGGCCGAGGAAGGCGCCACCGTGACGGTGGTTTACCACGGCACACACCCGCTGGGACGGAGCCTGGACCGGACCGGCGGCTCTGTGCTGGCTCAAACGCTGAAAAGCCGGGGCATCACCCTCAAGCCCAAGGCTCGTTCGACCGGCGTCACCTGGCGCCACGATGAACCCGGCCGGCGATTCCGGGCTTTGGTGCTCGACGACGGCTCCGAGGTGGAAGGCGATTTGCTGCTGATTTCCTGTGGGGTCCGGCCACGAGTCGAACTGGCCGCCGGATGCGGGTTGGAGACGGCACGTGGGGTGCGGGTTAATCACCGGCTGGCGGCAGATCCTGAGGAACGGATTTTCGCCATCGGTGACTGTGCAGACATCCGCTGCCGCGAGCAGAACTGTGCTGAATGCGCCGGTGCGGGCGGTCCTTCCGGACTCATCGGCCCGGGGTGGAACCAGGCATCCTGGCTGGCCAACTACCTTGGTGCCGTCGTCGATGCCGGAGCGACTGCCGGCGTCATACGCTCCGAAGCGTTTGCCGGCGTCGTAAATTCCGGGGCATCTGCTGCCGTCATTTCCGAGCCGTTGGAGGCGCCCAAGGCGCCCATCATGCTTCTGAAGGCACGCGACGTCGAGTTGTCCGCGGCCGGAGCGGTGGACTTGGAGCCGTGGGATGAGGAGTCCTTATCCCCCCTGCAGGCCGTGGCGGATCAATCAGGGGAACTTCCTGCCCCGCGGCGGGTTGCACAATGGATTGATCCTGAAAACGGACGCTACGTGAAAATCGTCAGTGCGGCGGGCATCATTCAGGGCTTCGTCTGTATTGGGATGCCCCGTACCGGTGCCGAACTGGTGCTGCTGTTTGAACGCGGAGCGGACCTTCCGCCGGACAAATCCACGCTGTTCAGACTCGACGGTGCCGAAACAGATATCGCCGGAGGCGCTGCCACGAAGTCCGGCCCGGAGACGACTATCTGTAGGTGCAGCGGTGCCACTTTGGGTGTGATCGAAGCTGCAGTGACCCAGGGCAGCTCGAGTGTGGAATCGCTGGGGCGCACCACCCGGGCGGGGACCGGATGCGGAAGCTGCAAGGAGAAGCTGGTCGGCATCATCGAGGATCATTTTGCCAAGGAGCCGTTGGCAGAACCCGGGGATACACTGCAACCCATTCCGGTATAGGTCTGTTCCATCGATCAGGGTCCTGCCAGCCACGGTTTCGCTGTCCTGGTCCTACCAACCACGGGCGAGGTATACGTCCACGAATGGGCCATTATCGACGTCAAGGTCCCCGCGCCTGGACAGGCCTGCGGCCAAAGCTGTCCTTTGCGATCCAGTGTTATCCGGGGAAGTGTATGCGAGGACGGGAAGGCCAGGGAGGAGCCCATCCGCCTGCGCTACTGCTTCCGGGCACCTTCGGTTGCGTATCCTTTGCCCCATGCCGCCGGATCGTACCGGTAATAGAGGTTGAGGGCGTCGCGGCCATGAACATTCCTGTGGGAGAGTCCCGTGAAACCGATGAGGGTGTCCGGTTCCGCTTGGGTAAAGACGGCCCAAACACCGAAACCGTACTCTTCCCAATGCCGGCGCATTCCATCGAACCTGGCTGCTGAAGAATCAACTGTTACCGTGTGTGGCTCCGGATGGTGCGAATTCGTCCGTTCGTCGGTATGAATCCTTAACCCTACGCAGAAGTCCCACTCTGCGGCCGGGCCAGCCGGATGAGCCAGTGGCGCAGCAGCGCCATTTCCGGTTCCGGCAACTCAGAAGGTCCATTCGCGAGTTTGGACAGCAGGACCGATGCGGCCTCGGCCCGGTCATCCGTCCCCGTCAGAGGGTGTGTTCCGGTGATGGCGGCGATGGTGGCTTCGCGGGCAGCGCCCGACAGTGAAGGGTCCGGAGCGTCATTGGTCATTTGGCGGAGCGTGACGCCGATGTTCGCCGCAAGGATGTGCGCCGTTGCCTGGTCGGCCGTAACGACGAGCAACCCCTGCTGCTCAGCTTTGATCGCCAATTCCTTGAGCACCTTTGTGGGGCGTTCCTGGGCCGCCGGCCGGCTTCCGGGCGCGACCTGACCATACATCAGGGCGTAGAAGCCAGGGTTGGCGAGACCAAATGCGACATGGGCGTCCCAGCCATCGCGGATGTCCTGAATAGGGTCCCCGCTGCTTTCGTGCGATCCCTTTACGCCCATGTAGAGATCAAATCCGTGCTCGATAACCGCATCGAGCAGGCCATCCTTGCTGCCGAAGAAGTGATACAGGGTTGGCAGTTTGACACCGGCCTTTTCACAGATCGTCCGCAGCGGCACGTCTTTGCCTGGAGCTGCGGCGATGAGCCCGGCCGCAGCTTCCAGGAGCCGGTGCCGTGTATCGATGTTGCGTTTCTCTGTCACATTGCTATAGTAGTGTATAGCTTCGATACAGATTCAATGGATCAGTGAAACAGAAGAAGGAGACACATGCCGATCACAACGCTGGAAAACAAGGTTGTTCTCGTCGCTGGTGGTGCCAAGAACCTGGGCGGGCTGATCAGCCGCCAGGCCGCTGAAGCCGGTGCCGATGTAGTGATCCACTACAACTCGGCGTCGACGAAACCTGCGGCCGAAGAAACACTCGCGGCCGTGGAGTCCGCGGGCCGCCGGGGTGTGACCCTCTCTGGTGATCTCACCGTGCCGGCACATGTGGAGAAGCTTTTTGCCGACGCTGAGGCCGCCCTGGGCAAGGTCGATGTTGCGGTCAACACCGTCGGCAAGGTATTGCGCAAGCCGATGGCAGAGACGACTGAAGAAGAGTATGACTCGATGTTCGACATCAACTCCAAGGCCGCGTACTTCTTCATGAAGGAAGCCGGCAAGTCAGTTGCCGACGGCGGCAAAATTATCACCATCGTCACAGCTTTGCTGGCTGCTTTCACCGATGGCTATTCCACCTATGCAGGTGGAAAGTCGCCCGTCGAACACTTCACCCGGGCGGCGGCCAAGGAACTTGCCGACCGTGGAATCTCGGTCACTGCACTGGCGCCCGGGCCGATGGACACCCCCTTCTTCTACCCACAGGAAACCCCGGAACGGGTCGAGTTCCACAAGTCGCAGGCCATGGGCAATCAGCTGACCCAGATCGAAGACATTGCCCCAATCGTGCGGTTCCTGGCGACAGAGGGTTGGTGGATCACGGGCCAGACGATCTTCGCCAACGGCGGTTACACGACCCGCTGATCAGCGCCACCTGCTGTCCAGGGCAGCCCTACTGATGAAAGGATTGAGTCCATGGGCGATATAAAAATTCCGGAGCCGGTGGCTTCGTTCATTGACACCGTCAACCGTAACGACGACGCCGGTTTCCTCGACGCCTTCACTTCCGATGGTTTCGTTGACGACTGGGGGAGGATATTCACCGGCCGGGAGGCCATCAAAAGCTGGAGTGACAAGGAGTTCATCGGCGCCAACGGCATTTTGACTCCGCAGCAGGTCACTGCGGATGACGACGTCGTCACAGTAGTCGGTGACTGGCGGAGTACCCACGCCAATGGTCTGTCCCGTTTCGACTTCCAAGTCGCCGGTGACAAGCTGGCATCGATGACCATTCGCGAGGGCTGAAAGATCTCCTCATCATGACTGTTCAATCTGCGCTGGGGCGCCCGGCGGAGAAGCGCTCTGAAGTTGGCCCGGTCGAGCTGTTCTTCGACCTGGTCTACGTTTTCGCCATCGTCCAGCTCTCCCACTTGCTCCTCGAACACCTGAGTTGGCAAGGTGCAGCGGAAACATTCATCGTCTTCGCCGCCGTGTGGTGGGGATGGAACTACACCGCCTGGGCGATGAACTGGCTGAATCCCTCACGCACCGCCGTACAACTGTTGACCGGCGTCCTGATGCTCGCAGCACTCGGCATGTCGGTCGCCATCCCGTCCGCTTTCGGGGACGGGGTCTGGCTGTTCGTCGGCTGCTATCTGTTCATGGGCATCGCCCGCCCGGTCTTCATGATGGCCGCCTTCCGCGGACAGCAGTTGGCCACGAATTACAAGATGCTGCTGATCTGGACGCTGGCGGCCGGCCTGTTGTGGGTTGCCGGGGCATTCCTCGACCCGGAACTCCGAATGCTCGTATGGGTCTTGGCAGTGGTCGTCGACTATGCGGCACCTATGGCCCACTACCGGGTGCCCGGCGTGGGTGGCGCTCCCATGCATTTGTGGGACGCCGACGCGAATCACCTGGCTGAACGCAATCGGTTGGTGTTCATCATCGCCCTGGGCGAATCGATCCTGCTCATGGGCGGCACGATTGTCGATGAGGGTGTTTTCGATCCTTCACTCGCGCTCAGTCTCTTCCTCGGGTTCGCGGGCCTCTTCGTGCTGTGGTGGAACTATTTCGCACTGGCCGGGCATGACGTGCGGGGCGGGAGCGGTTCGACGTCGGCACTGCGGTCGGCCTATGCCTATGCCCATGCCTTCATGGTGCTTGGCGCGATCCTCGTCGCCGTCTCCACGGAGCTGCGCCTGTCGCATGAGCACCTCACCACTGCAATCGTCATCGTCACTGCCGGCGGCCCTCTCGTCTACCTGCTCGGGAACGTGCTGTTCCTCCGGTCCCGCTTCGGACACTTGGCCCAATCACGGTTTATCGCCGCGGGGATCCTGGTTGTCATCGGCATCATCGGTGTGCTTACCGCACACATGCTGCCGACTATAGTGCTGAGCCTGTCAGTTCTCGCTGTCACGGGTGGACTGGCGGCATTGACCGCGTGGGGTCGGCGCTGGCGGAACTGACCTCACACTTCCGGCTCCTACGCAGCTGCCCGGCAGACTGGGTGATCAACTGCTCAGGACAGAGCATCCAAGTCGAACGGTCCCTGTCACGCAGTCCACGCCACATTGCACGGTAAGCTCCCGCGCTTCCTTGGCGTCGGTTTTCGAGCTGTTGAAGCAGGACGGTGTTCGCTGTCGAGAACGGTTGCGGTCACCACCGTTGTCGACGTTGCGGCCCGTTCTCGTGGGTGAAGACCGCCGGTGACTCGGCCCGTTCTCGTGGGTGAAGACCGCCGGTGACTCGGCCCGTTCTCGTGGGTGAAGACCGCCGACAACTCCATCCTTGCAGTGGCCGGCCATCGTAGTATCGCCGTTTGTGACTGCTGCCGAAAGCAGCCTGCGCGCATGAATCACCCCGCGTTGTCTCTTATTCCGCTCCAGGCAGCAGCCCTCTGCATAGCCCTGAGCAGACGTGCCTTCAACTCCCACGGTCGTGACAGATCGCGCCATTCGATTCGAAGAAAGCTCCAATTCTCCTCCATCAGGGCCCTCTCCCTCCGTCGTTCAGCGTAAATCGCCTCATCCGTCGGATGGTATTCGAAGTATTTCGACTTCCCGTCGAATTCGGCGATCAGCTTCAATCCCCGCCAGCCGAAGTCCCCGCGATGGCGTCCCACTCTGCTTCGCACATGAATCTGGGGCTCCGGCATCGGGACGTCGAAGGAACGGAAGAGCAACCTGGTACGAGTCTCGCCCGGTGACTCAGATCGCCCGTCCAGAGCCGCGACGACGGAACGTGCCTTGCGTATACCGCGGGTGCCCGTCATCGCCCGCAGTAGAGAATGCATCTGTTCCCAGTCTGCCCCCTCACGGAGAGCGTGATCGCCTATGATTGCTGCCCGGTGCTCTTCCAATGTCCGGGCACAATCGACCACGGTTCGTTCGGGACTGGTAACCGCGTAGCGTTCGCCACGCGGACCGTTCAGCGTGACGATGTCGGCGGCGTCAAGATGCTGATGATAGGTCACCGTGTCCGGCCCCCGGGCCGAGCGGGTCGAGGCGAATGGTTGACTCAAATGGATCAGCGGCGGCACGTCCCATACGTGCAGCCCGTGCAATCGGGCTGCGGTGGCGTGGGTATAGACGCCTGCGTGCGGTGTTGAAAGGAAATGTGCACGAATGCGCATCAGTTCGCGCATCGCGAGTGTGGCCCCGTCCCATAAGTCCGCGCGGACGTACGCCCCGCGTCGCAATTTGTAGAGAACGCCTAACTTCACGCCGGCCCGACGAAGCTTGTCGCCAATGCCTGCGGTAGTAAGTTCCCGGGCTGTGACAACGTCGAACTGCGGCCAGGAGCGCTGAATGTCCAGCATGACTTTTCGGTGTGACATGCATTCAGTCTTCCGCCAATGCGTGCTTCAGCGGATGGGTAAGGGCCCGGCTGTGGATAACCGTCACTGCCCGAAGTCGGAACGTTGATCCGCAGCACTCCGATATCCTCGGGCCGGGAACGGTCCTTCCTGTCGAGAATGGCTGTGCGGACCACCGTTTTGGGCGCGGACCACCGTCTTGGGTGGTATGGGTACCTTCGTCGGGAGCACCGCTATTGGCTCAGCCTAGACGCTCAGGCGGTAGCCACGCTTGACGACGGTGGCGATCAGCTTGGGCTCGGGCAGCGCGGTACGCAGCCGGCTGACAGCCATGTCGACGGCGTGGGCACCGGAACCAGCCGGCAGTCGGTCGGACAGCGCATCGCGGCTCAGCACCGCCCCGCCGGCCGCGACCAAGGCACGGAAGACGGCCATCGGGGCAGGCGGCATGTAGCAGCTGGTCCCTGCCACGGTCACGGTGTCGCCCCGCACCTCCACCTGCCCAAAGGCGGTTTCGCAACGTTGCACCCCGTGCTCGGACAGGTGCTCCACCACCAGCCGGATGAGGGCTCCCATCCTGTAGCGCTCCGGCATGATCGGCTCCACGCCGACGTCGATGAGAGGTTGCGCGGTGACGGGGCCGACGGCGGCCGACACCACTGTGCTTTGGAAGGCAGCCGTGAGCCGGCCGGACAGATCCATTTCCCGGGAGGTGCTCCAGAGGGCATCGACGGCCGGCGCACTGGTGAAGGTGACAACGTCGAGATGGCCGGCGCATATGGATTCGATCAGCTGCGGGACTTTGTCATCGGCTCCTTCCGGCTTGAACCATCGGTAGGGGGCGACGGTCAGCACCCGGGCCCCGGCGGCACGGAGCCGCTCCAGCTGTTCGAAGTCGGCGTATCCGTGCTGCTGGAAGGCGATGGTTTGGCCCCGGAGCGGCTCGGCGAGCAGCATGTCGACCAAGGTGGATGTCCGCTCGTCGGCGCTGATTCCGGCGTCGTCCAGTCCATTTGCACGCACGGCCCCGCGTGCCTTGGGACCACGGACGAATATCCGCGATCTGTCAAGGGTTTCAACCAAGTATTCACCCAGACCGGCGGCATCGGCCGCTTCTGTCCAGCGGCGCCGACCGTAAGCTGTGGTGATCACGGTGATGTCCGGGCGCGCGGCCAGGACCGCCTCGGTGTCCCGGGTCAGCGGAAGATCCTCGGCCACCGGAGCAATCTTCATCGCCGGGGCATGGATCACCGTGGCGCCGCGCCGTTCCAGCGCCTCGATCAGGTCTTCAGAGCGCCGGTGGGAAGTGACGCCGATCCGGAATCCGGAGATGACCGCGTCATTCATGCGTCCACCGCGGTTCCGGTGTACCCGGCGGGCCGGGGAGGTGTTGTTGCCAATCGCGGCCCTGGCGGACGACGTCGCCAATCACCAGCACGGCCGGCGGGGCGCAGCCGGCCGTTCCCGCCGCGGTGACAATGCCGGCCAGATCGGAGACGGTGGTCCGTTGCGCGTGGCTGTAACCGCTTTCGACGACGGCAACCGGTGTATCGGCTCTCATCCCTGCCTTCCGGAGCCCGGCCGCGAGCTGGGGTAGCGTTCCCACACCCATCAACACCACAATTGTGCCCCCGAGTCCGGCCAGGTGTTGATGTTCGTCGTCAGTTAACGGCGCATGACCTGAGATGACGGTAAACATGTGGCTGACGCCCCGGCAGGTGGCGGGGATCCCCGCCGCCGCTGGTACCGACACCGCACTGGTCACACCCGGCACCACTGTGACCGGAATGCCGGCCGCGGTGCAGGCGGCGACTTCTTCGCCGCCGCGGCCGAAGACGAACGGATCGCCGCCCTTGAGCCGCACGACGTTTTGTCCCGCCCGGGCGGCTGCCACCATCTGGTGCTCGATATCGGCCTGGCTGACCGGGTGATGTCCCGGGCTCTTGCCAACATTGACCAGTTCCGCCCCGCCGGCCAGTTCCTCCAGGTGCGACCATGGCGCAAGCCTGTCGTGGAAGACAACGTCGGCATCGGCCAGCGCCGCCAGGGCCCTGACCGTGAGCAAATCGTCACTGCCCGGACCGCCGCCGGCCAGTGTCACTGAGCCGCTGGGAGCGGCCGGCTCGTCGCGGGTCACCAGAATTCCGCGTTTCCGGCACTCCGACCGCACTGTGGCCCAGCGGCCGCCGTCCTCGCCGGCGTCGACCATCGCGCCCGCGTCGTCGACCACGGTGACCAGCGCGACGCCTTCGAGCATCCGCGGGAGGAAGCCGCCCGGGGCATTCAGGGTGCGTACGGTGGCGCCGGCCGCCTGATAGCGGCGGATGCTCCGGGCCGCGGCAGCCGCGGCGCCGGCGACCAGGACAGTTTGATCACGAAGCTCAACAGTGAGCAGCATTAGGACCGCACCTGCTCTGCCGCTGCTGCCGCTTCCGCTGCGCCTGACCGGACCGGGATGGTGGCCCCGAGCGGAACCATCCCCTCCTCGTACGCGGCGGCAGCTTCGGCACCTGTGGCCGGCCGGTTCATACCCCGCTCATTGACATTGACGATGGACTCGTCCTTCTCCTGCGGCGCGTTGACGAAGGAGCGGAAGCGGCGCAACCGCTCCGGGTCCTCTAAGGTGGCGGCCCATTCGTCCTGGTAGTTATCCACGTGGCGTGCCATCGCCTGCTCCAGATCAGCGGCGATGCCCAGAGAATCACTGATCACCACGTCGCTGACGTGGTCCAGCCCGCCGTGGATGTCTTCGAGCCAATGCGCCGTGCGCTGCAGGCGGTCGGCGGTGCGGATGTAGTACATCAGGTAGCGGTCGATGTACTGAATCAACGTGGCATCGTCCAGGTCCTTGGCGAGCAGCCGGGCGTGCGCGGGATTGGCCCCGCCATTGCCGCCGACGTAGAGGTTCCAGCCGTCGGCGGTGGCGATCACCCCGACGTCCTTGGCCCTCGCCTCGGCACATTCACGGGCACATCCGGATACCCCCATCTTCAGCTTGTGGGGCGACCGGAGCCCGCGGTAGCGAAGCTCGAGTTCGATGGCCATGGCCACCGAGTCCTGCACCCCGTAACGGCACCACGTGGAACCGACGCAGGATTTCACGTTCCGCAACGCCTTCCCGTAGGCGTGTCCGGATTCGAAACCGGCCTCGACCAGTTCTTTCCAGATCTCAGGCAGTTGCTCCAGCCGCGCGCCGAGCAGGTCGATCCGCAGGGCGCCGGTGATCTTGGTGTAGAGGCCGTATGTTTCGGCGACGCGGGCGATGACGGCCAGCTTCTCCGGCGTGATTTCGCCGCCAGGGATACGTGGCACCACAGAATAAGTGCCGTTCTTCTGCATGTTGGCCAGCGCCCGGTCGTTGGTGTCCTGCAGGGTTCCCCGGCCGCCGTCGAGCAGGTATTCGGTGTGCTGTGAGGCGAGGATGGACGCCAGTACCGGTTTGCAGATGTCACACCCCAGTGGCGCCTGCTGGATTGTGTCGCCGCCGGGCTGTGCCACCTCGACCGGTGTGCCGAACCGGGTCAGGATTTGCTCGGAGGAGGTCAGTCCCACCGCGCGGACTGCCTCGAACAGCTCCGCACGGGAGAGTTCGAAATGCTCGCACAACGCCCTGGAGACGGTGATGCCGGATTTGGTCAGTTCCCCTTCGAGCAGCTTCTTCAGCATGGGCACGCAGGAGCCGCACTGGGTGCCGGCCTTGGTGCATCCCTTCAAGGCGCTCAGTTCCTGAACCGGCGAGTCGCCTTCACAGCTGCCGCAGCCGTTGACGGCGTCACGGATGGAACCGGCCGATACGTTGTTGCAGGAGCACAGCACGGCGTCGTCGGGAAGTTCGGTATCCGGCGCGTCACCGCCGGCGGCAGACAGGTAGGCTCCGGGCTCTGCGGGCAGTTCCCGTCCCAGCAGCGGCCGCAGCGAAGTGTACGGGGCGGCGTCTCCCACGAAGATGCCGCCCAGCAGCGTCGTCGCGTCGTCGCTGACCACCACCTTTTGGTAGACGCCGCGGGCTGGGTCCGCGTAGACGATTTCCAACGCGCCGTCCCCGGCGGCGAAGGCGTCCCCGAAGCTTGCTACGTCGACGCCGGACAGCTTGAGTTTGGTCGCGGTGTCGAATCCTTCGAAGGCGGCGTCTCCGCCGTGCAGCCGGTCGGCGACGATTTCGGCCATCGTGTTGGCGGGGGCCACCAGGCCCACGCTCTTGCCGTCGAAGTTGGCCACTTCGCCGACGGCCCACACATGGTCGACGTCGGTGGCACAGGTTTCGTCGATGACGATCCCGCCGCGGGCCCCCATCCGGAAGACGGGATCGTAGTCCTCATCGGCCAGTTCCTCGGGGGTCTTGCCCGCTGCTTCGGCAGCTGCTGTCTTGGCCCTGCCGTTCAGGGCACGGGCGATATCATCACGGGGACGGACGCCGATGGAGACCACCACCATGTCGGCCGGAATCACCCGCCCGTCGGCCATTTCGACGCCGGTCACCTGTCCGCCGTCGGGATCCGTGATCACTGATGAGGGGAACACGCCGCCGTGGACCTCGAGTCCCTTGTCGGCGACCAGCCGCCCCATTGCCTGGCCTGCGCCTTCATCGAGCTGCGTGCCCATCAGCCAGTTTCCGCCGTCGATCACCACGGGGTTGGCACCGAGAGTCTGCAGCCCGGCGGCTGCTTCCAGCCCCAGCAGCCCGCCGCCAATGGTCACCGCATTGATGGTGCGGCCCAAGGAAGCCGTCAGCTCTTTCACCTGGGCGTTGATGGTCCAGACGTCCTCCAGCGTCCGGTACACGTGGGTGTGCTCGTTGCCGGGAATGGGCAGGGTGGCGGCATTGGATCCGGTGGCCAGCACCAGTTCGTCGTAGGGATAATGGCCGCCGTCGGAGGTGATGGCCTCTTGCGTCTGCAGGTCAAGATCGACCACCCGCGCACCGGTCACCAGGTTGACGCCACCTGTGACCCACAGGTCCGGTTCGCCCAAGGCCAGGTCCACGCCGGTGTCGGTCAGCGCCGAGCTCAGGGCGACGCGGTCGTATGGCTGGTGCGCCTCCTCGGTCAGGACGGTGATGGATATGCCTGTCGCGTCGCGGGAGCACATGGCCTCCACAAACCGGTGAGCTGCGGGGCCGCCGCCGGCGACGACGATGCGGCGGATTGGATGCTGAGTCATGGTTGGCCTTCGGGTCGCGGAACAAGTGGGCTCCTGCCGATTATGCGGCGAAGCTGAATCCAACCTAGATGAGCGCGATTGCGGGCTTGTTGCCCTTGTGTTTCCGGCAGTTGACGTTTTCCATCACTGCGTGGTGCCAGTGTGTGAGGACTGTTTTACTCCGGTGTTACCCGGCGCGGCATTAGTCGAAACATCCGGTGCCTAGATTGATGCGTGTACCAACGGGCAACACAACAGATTGGGGTATTTGCGATGACCACACTGACAGCAGAGGCTGCGCCCGCTGCCGTTGACCTCCAGTGGCACCGTGTCTGCCAGGTCGACGAATTGGAAACGGCATGGGGCGAGGCCGCCCTGATCGACAACCTGCAGATCGCCGTCATCCGGCTTTCGCCCAGCAGGATCTATGCGGTTGACCAACGCGATCCGGCCACAGGTGCCTGCGTGATGTCGCGCGGAATTGTTGGCGACAGCGGCAGCAGGGCCACTCTCGCCTCACCCCTGCACAAGGAGGTGTACATGCTGGACACAGGCGAATGCCCAGGCAACACCGGCCTGCGGCTGCCAACCTTTCCGGTGCAAGTGGCCGATGGGGCCGTGTTGGTCGGCCTGCCGGATGGCTCGGCCAGGACGGACCACCCGGACCACCCGGACCACCCCGACAACCCGGACACCCCCGGCCGGTCGGGGGCTGCGGCATGAGCGCCGTGGTCTGCGAGCCATGGACCGGGCTGGTGGAACTGCGGCCAGCGCCAGCGCTGGTGGCAGCCTCTCACGGAACTTCTTCGGCGGCCGGGCAGGCGGCCATCAGCGCCGTGGTGGAGGAAATCGCCCGGCGTCGGCCGGACCTGCAGGTATCGGCAGCGTTTGTGGACGTGCAGCAACCGGATGTTCCGACGTCGTTGGAAGCATTGTCCGGGCAGGCACGCGTGGTGCCGCTGCTGCTGTCGTCGGGCTACCATGTCCACGTCGACCTGGCCCGGGCTGCGGACGCCCGGGCGGCAACCACCGTGAGCGCGGCTTTGGGGCCGGATCTGCGGTTGACGGAGGTGCTGGCACGCAGGCTCCGTGAAGCGGGTGTGCGTAGCGGCGATGCGATTGTGCTGGGTTGTGCCGGTTCTTCGGACGCCCGCGCCGTCGCGGATTGTGAAACAACCGCCGCGCAATTGGCGGCGCTGCTCGGGCAGCCGGTCCGCGCCGGATACATATCCGCAGCCGCGCCGGATTTAGCGACGGCGGTCGCCGCCGCGCGGCGTGAACTGGCCGGAGCGGATCCAGCCGGCCGTGTCGTGGTTGCCAGCTATCTGCTGGCTCCCGGATACTTTGCCTCGCTGGCTGCCGGCTGCGGGGCCGACGTCGTCACCGAACCGCTGCTGGCTCCGGGACACGTGCCGCCGCCTGCTGTGGTGGATGTGGTGTTGGACCGCTTCAGCGCCCCGTGACGGAACCTGCAGCAAGCCAGCCTTACCCGGCATCGGGATGCAGCGCCGGGAACAGCTCAATCATCAGGTTCTGCACCCGGCCCTTGATGTCTTCGCGGATTCGGTGCACCGCTTCGAGATCCTTGCCGGCCGGGTCCTCGAGGTCCCAGTCGTAGTAGCGCTTGCCCGGGAAGTACGGGCACTCGTCGCCGCAGCCCATGGTGATGACGACGTCGGACTCCTCCACTGCCTCGGCCCGGAGCACCTTGGGTCGTTCGGCCGACAGGTCCATCCCGGCGTCGTCCATGGCCTGCACAACGACCGGATTGAGCTCGTCTGCCGGCTGCGTGCCGGCCGAGCGCACCTCGACCTGTCCGGCGGACATGTGCTGCAGGTAGGCGGCGGCCATTTGGGAGCGTCCGGCATTGTGGACGCAGACGAACAACACACTGGGCTTGGAGGACTCTGGCATGGTCCGAGTATGCCTGTCCCGGCGGGCGGCTGTCGATTTACAGAGCCTGCCGACCCCTTGATTAGCTGACACCGGCCTGCCTACCGTTGAAGCATCGGCCAAGCCGAGATTACGTGAAGCGGAGGAGCGGCATGGTAAGCAACCCCATCGAAACCTGGTGGCCCAGGGTCCCGACGCCGGCCAAGGAGTGGTTGCGCAGCAACTTGTTCAGCGAGTCACTGCCCGACGACGTTGCCCAGGGGATCCGCGATGCGGGCGGGCCTGCCGGCGACCAGGGTGGCGCGGCGCCGCTGCTGGGCAGGCAGGACTGGCAGTTCATCGAGACGCAATCGGAATTCGTGGACTGAGTTCGGGCGCTGACGGCACCGTGGTTCACGGCAGTTCCGACGGCGGAACGATCACCTGCCACGCATGGTTTTCGATCGTCCAACGGCGGTAATTGAACCGTCCGCGCAGTTCGCCGTCGTTGCTGGCCATGAACGTGTCGTCGTCGGCGGCCTGGATTTCCACGGATTGGCCGCTTCCGGTGCGCACGTCTTTGCGGGACGCGTGATTGCCGCTCTTCAGGCCCAGCGCGTAGGCCGTTCGCGCCACAGATCCCACCGACTCCCAGACAACGACGTCGACGCACCCGTCATGCGGATTTGCGTCGGGGATCAGCCGGGCTCCGCCACCAACGGTCCCTCCCAGCCCCATGGCCGCCATCAGCACCGGGGTTGAATCGTCGTGGATCAGCTGGCCGTCGACCTTGACAGTCAACCTCCAGCCTCGTTCGTTGAAGCCGGCGGCAATGGCGCCCAGTGGATACCCCAGTTTTCCCAGCTTGATTTTGCCCAGCCTCCTCTTGACGGAAGCGCCCCGGGCCGCGGCGGAGGCCCCGATGCCGACATGCACTGCGTTGACCGCGATGTTGCCGTCATCGCTGACGAAGAGTTCCATGGGACGCGTCTGGCCGGTCATCACCGTTTTGGCCGCCTGGGCCGGATTGAGCGGGATGCCGAGCGAACCCGCCAGGTCATTTCCGGTGCCGAGCGGTATCAGGCCGACGGGTCCGGCATCATAAAGCTGGCCGCGCTGGTGCAGGCATTGCACTGCGGCGTGGATGGACCCGTCCCCGCCCATCAGCACCAGCCGGCGGCCTTTCAACTGGTCCAGGGCCTGCTCGAGATGGGCGAGATCCCGCGTGGCAGCAAGTTCAACGGAGTTTCCGTTCTGTTCCGCGGCTGCGCGCATCACGGCCATGGCCGCATCGACGCCTCTCTGATGTGCGGTGCCTGCGGATGCATTGACCACTACCAACAAATTCTCCGACATGTAACCTCCCGCCAAGTCGGAACCGCGTACGGCAATGGGGCAACTCTAGCTCAGGCCACTGGATGGTTTCTGGTCGCTGGCTGGATGCTGCATGTCCGGCCTCCTGAGGGCGGTCCTTAACGCCGACGTCGGCCCGCAGCGTCGAGAACGGCGTCGACCGGAACCGTCCTCGACGACCGGGACCGTCCTCGAAGGACGACCGGGACCGCCTTCGGAGATCAGGACCGTTCTCGACGATCGAAACCGTCCTCAGGGCAATGTCCGCTCATATGAGACGTGGATCACGCTCATATGATAGATTCGGCTCATAGTGGCTCTTCGAAGGATGGTTCAATGCAGACTCCAACCCAGCTGAACACCAGTGCCTTGTCCCGGCTTCCGGGCAATCTGACCACTCCCGCCTACGACCGATCGGCACTGCAGGTCGGCATCGTGCACTTCGGGGTCGGGGGGTTTCACCGGGCGCACCAGGCCATGTACCTGGACCGGCTGATGAACGAAGGCAAAGCGCTCGACTGGGCGATCTGCGGCGTCGGCGTACTGCCCGGCGACAAGCGGATGCGGGACGTGATGCGTGACCAGGACTGCCTCTACACACTTGTCACCAAGCACGCCGACGGCAACCGCGATGGGCGCGTCATTGGATCAATGGCGGAATACCTCTATGCGCCGGACGATCCCGAAGCCGTGATTGAACGCATGGCGTCGCCGCAGGTCCGAATCGTGTCGCTGACGGTGACGGAAGGCGGCTACAACTTCCATCACGTCACCGGCGAATTCGACGACCGGAATCCGGCAGTTGTGGCGGACCTGCAACCCGCGGCCGTGCCGGCAACCAGCTTCGGACTTGTCACCGAAGCCTTGGCCCGACGTCGGGCGCGTGGGCTGAGGCCATTCACCATGATGTCCTGCGACAATATCCAGGGCAACGGCGACGTGGCGCGCAAAATGTTCACTTCCTTCGCCCGGCTGAAGGATCCGGAGCTGGCCGCGTGGATCGAGCAGCAGGTGCCCTTTCCCAACTCAATGGTCGACCGCATCACCCCCGTCACCACCGACGAGGACCGCGAAGCGATCGCCTCTCAATTCGGCGTCACCGATGCATGGCCCGTGGTCAGTGAACCGTTTGTGCAGTGGGTGCTGGAGGACAGGTTCGAACTGGGCCGGCCACCCTTCGAGGACCTCGGGGTGCAGCTGGTCGACGACGTGGAACCATACGAGCTGATGAAGCTGCGCCTGCTCAACGCCAGCCACCAGGGCCAGTGCTACTTCGGCTACCTGGCCGGCTACAGGTACGCCCATGAAGTCTGCCAGGATCCGCTGTTCGCCAATTTCCTGATGGACTACATGAGTTTCGAGGGCCAGCCGACCCTGGAGCCCGTTCCGGGTATAGATATTGAACAGTACAAGCACACGCTGATCGAGCGTTTCTCCAATCCGCACATCCGGGACACGCTGGCGCGGCTGTGCGCGGAGAGCTCGGACCGCATCCCCAAGTGGCTGTTGCCGGTGGTGCGGATCAACTTGGCCAACGACGGCGACATTTTCCGCTCCGCCGGCATCGTCGCCAGCTGGGCGCGCTACGCTGAGGGGACGGACGAGGAGGGCGCACCGATCGAGGTGGTCGACCGGCTGGCCGAGCCTCTGACGGCGGCCGCCCGGCAGCAACGCGAAGATCCGTTGGCTTTCATCGCCAACCGGGAGCTGTTCGGTGACCTGGTCGACAACGAACGGTTCGTGTCCGCCTACACCGAGGCGCTGTCCAACCTGCACCAGGCAGGCGCCCGTTCCGCGGTCGAAGCGTTGGTCAACCCGTCCGAATAGGGCCGGCTCGACCCCCCGGGCGGTCGGGAGTGGTGGTCGGGAGCGCTCCTCTTGTGCCGGCCAGCGCCGCTAGACCCCGTACACCTGCCGGCGGGCCGCAACATAGCGGTCACGGACCTCGTCCGCCCAGCCGGAGTCGGCGTCGGGTTCGAACGATGCCTCGATGCGGCGTTCCCACTGCGGCAACTGGCCGGTGGCCGCCCATGCCGCCTGGCGGGCGGCCCCCCGCGCCACATACTCGCCGGATACCGGCACCTCGACCGGTACGCGCAGCACGTCCGCCGCCGCCTGCTGCAGCGCCTGCGACTTCGCGCCACCACCGATCAGCAGCACCTTCCGCACCGGCACCCCGTGCCCGGCCAGCAGATCCAAGGCGTCCGCCAGCGAGTTCAACACCCCCAGGACGCCGGCACGGGCCAGATTGGAATCGGTCATGTTGGTGCGCCGCATTCCGGTCAGCGTTCCGGTCGCCTCCGGAAGGTTCGGGGTGCGTTCCCCGTCGAGGTAGGGGAGCAGAGTCAGCCCCTCGGCGTCCAGCGGGGCATCCAGCGCCAGCCGGTCCAGCTCCTGAAGCCCGGTGCCCAGCATGCCCGCCGTCGCCGTCAACACCCGGGCGGAGTTGATCATGGCCAGCAGCGGCAGATGCTGGCCGGTCGCATCGGCAAATCCCGCGACGGCGCCGCTGGGATCGCTCACCGGCTGAGCCGCGGAGACAAAGACCGTGCCGGAAGTGCCAACGGACACCGCAACCTCGCCCTCCGACAATCCCAGGCCCAGTGCCGCGCCTGCGTTGTCCCCGGCACCGGCTCCCACGACGGTCCGGTTGCCGCTTGGGCCGGTCCCGGCAGCCGAAGCTGCCGACCATTGGGACAGCAGGCTGCCGCCTGCTTCACCGGAGCCGACGACGGCGGGCAGCCGCGGCACGGTGCCGAAGAACCGCTCCAGCAGGTCGGGGCGGTATTCGTTGGTCACCGGTGAGTAGTAGCAGGTTCCGGAGGCGTCGCTGCGGTCGGTGAAGAATTCGCCGGTCAACTGATAGTTCAGCCAGTCGTGGGGCAGCACCACGCGGCGCACCCGGTCGGCCAGTTCAGGCCGGTGCCTGGCCAGCCAGGCCAGCTTGGTCAGGGTAAACGATGCCACGGGCACTACATTGACCGCGTCAATCCACGCCTGGCTGCCCAGTTCGCGGTGCAGCTCGGCGGCCTCGGGGGCGCTGCGGGTGTCATTCCATAACAGTGCATCGTGCACCGGGCGGTTCTGCTCGTCCAGGGCGACCATGCCATGCTGCTGGCCGGCCACGCTGACACCTGCGACGGAGCCGTCATCGGCGATTCCGGCGTCGTGCCACGCCTGCCGCAGCGCAGTTGTCCAGGCGCCCGGATCAACCGCCGTGCCCTCCGGATGGGAGGCCGTCGCGGAATCGAGGATCGTTCCGGATTCGGCATCGACGGTCAAAACCTTGCAGGACTGGGTGGAGGAATCGACCCCGATTACGGTGCTCACTTATCCGGCTCCTTTGGTTGTATCGGATTCCGCGGCCAGCGCGGAGAGTGCTGCGACCAGCGCCTCATCGGCGATGAGGGTGCTGACAATTCCTGCCCGGCAGGCTGCCGCCACGGCTTCCGCCCGTTCCGGGCCGCTTGCCACACCGATCACTTCCCGGGTCGCCTGCAGTTGTTCGATGGTCACTGCCATTATTCTCTCGTCCATCGCGGTTTTTACGGGCATGCCTTCGGCATTGATCAACCGACCTGAACATTCGGTCACCGCTCCGGCCTTCGTCGCTTCACGGCGGTCAGCGTTCGAGACCCGCTCCCAGACCGTGGACAGCCCGGGTGACCAGGCGCCGATGGCGACGACGGCGAGGTCCAGCGTGTCCGCCTTGGTCAATGCCGTGGCAATTTCCGTCTGCTTGCGCAGACTCGCCGCTGTCGTGGCGTCGTCGACCACCAAAGGCGCGAACAGCGGCCAGGTCTGACCGCCGGACAACACCCCCAGGCGGTGGAGGATTTCGAAGGAATGGCCATCGTTGGCGGCAGGAAGCGCACCTGCGAGCTGGACAAAGTTGCATTTGGGAAGTCGGGACACGCGCTTGGCCACGGTGGCGAGCGTGCGCGACCAGGCGATGCCCACCGTTGCTCCGGGCCGTGCCCGGGCGGACAGCTCCGCGGCGGCAGCCTCGGCCAGGATCTCCCGGCCGCGCCCGCCATCGGTTGAGTTGTCGGTGACAATGACCTTGGTTAAACCGAATACTTCCTCGATTAAGGCCGTGTCAGCGGGGGCGGCCGGACGGGGTGAAGCGACTTCGATGTGGACGATTCCGGAGCTGCGTGCCTCATCCAGCAGGCGGGCTACGTGGAAGCGGGACATTCCGTGGGCGTTGGCGATTTCCACCTTGGACTTGCCATCCAGGTAGTGGGCCCGGCCAATCTCGGCCAGAAGCTCCTCGTGGGACTGATCCGCCACGGCTTTCCCCTCTCTTCAAGACTTTTGAGCCTACCCTCTTGCTCAAACGAGCATATATGACTAGAGTCACATATCAAATGAGCACGCCCCCGTTTCTCAACTGAGCAGAGGACAGCAATGTTCCGAGGCAGAGCGTTCCCGACACCCAGCAAGCGGCCGCCCCGCAGGCGAGTCCGCACGGCACTCGCCGGTATGTTCGCGCTGCTGCTGGCACTGAGCGGATGCGCCGGAGCCGGCGCCATCGGCGGTGGCAGCGGCAAGACCCAAATCGTTGTAGCCATCGTATCCAATCCGCAGATGCAGGATGCCATCTCCCTGCAGAAGCATTTCCGGGCCGAGTACCCGAACATCGATGTGCAGTTTGTTTCGTTGCCTGAAAATGAGGCCCGTGCGAAGATCACCGCCTCCGTTGCCACCGGTGGCGGGGAGTTCGACGTCGTGATGATTTCGAACTATGAGACACCCATGTGGGCTGAAAACGACTGGATCACCAATCTGCAGGACTACGCAGAGAACACGCCCGGATACGACCCGCAGGACATCCTGCCCAATATCCGCAAGTCCCTCAGCTACCAGGGGGATCTATATTCGGTGCCGTTCTACGGTGAATCGTCCTTCCTCGCCTACCGCAAGGACCTGTTCAAGAAGGCCGGGGTGTCGATGCCCGATGAGCCCACGTGGAACGACATCCAGCGGTTGGCGAAGAAACTGCACAACCCCAAGCAGGGCGTCTCGGGGATCTGCCTGCGCGGACTTGCCGGTTGGGGCGAGAATCTGGCTCCGCTGAACACCGTCATCAATACGTATGGCGGCCGCTGGTTCGATATGGATTGGAATGCCACATTGGACTCGCCGCAAGTGGAGGCTGCCGTGACCGATTACGTGAATCTGGTGCGGAACTATGGGCAGCCCGGCGCAGCCACCAGTGGTTTCGGTGACTGCCTGACCCGCTACAGCCAAGGCAACGCGGCCATGTGGTACGACGCCACCTCGATGGTCTCCAGCGTCGAGGACCCACAGGCGTCCAAGGTCGCCGACAAGACGGGTTACGCCCTGGCCCCGGTCAAGAAGACCGAATCGGCCGGTTGGCTCTACAGCTGGTCGCTGGCCATCCCGAAGACCAGCGACCATAAGGACGCGGCCTGGAAATTCATGTCCTGGATGACCAGCAAGGACTACATCAAGCTGGTGGGCAACGAGTTGGGCTGGGAGCGGGTCCCGCCGGGCAGCCGGAAGTCCACCTACGAGATACCCGAATACGAGAAGGTCTCCGGTGCCTACGCGGACCGGACCTTGGCTGCCATCGCCGGCGCGTCCCAGGAGACGTCAATGACCAAGCCGGTTCCGTACACGGGACTCCAATTCGTGGGGATTCCGGAGTTCCAGGACCTGGGCACCCGGGTCGCCCAGCAGATATCCGCGGCAATCGCAGGACAGAAGTCCGTCGAAGAGGCGCTGGAGCAGTCGCAGCAGTATGCCGAAACGGTGGCGGAGACCTACCAGGCGGGAGAGAACTGATGGCCACCCTTGTAGAGCGGCATAACGTCAAGCAGCACAAGCTCAGGACTGCTGCCCAGCAAAGCAGGGTCGACGGGTGGCGCCGTCGGGCGCCGCTGCTGCCCGCGGTCATCTTCACCATCATCGTTACCCAGATCCCATTCCTGTTCACGATCTGGTACTCGATGCGTTCGTGGAACCTGCTCAATCCCGACGGGAATATCTTCGTCGGCCTGGAAAACTTCGTCAATATCTTTACCGATTCCACCTTCCGGACAGCGGCGCTGAACAGTGTCATCATCACGGTAGGCTGCGTAGTCGCCGCGATGGTGCTCGGCATCATCTTCGCGCTGTTGCTGGATCGGAAATTCCGGGGGCAGGGATTCATCCGCACCCTGATGATCACCCCGTTCCTGATCATGCCGGTCGCCGGAGCCATGCTGTGGGCAGTCTCCATGCTCGATCCGACCTACGGGCTGGTGAATTGGCTGATCGGGCTGGTCGGTATTGATGCCATTGCCTGGACTTCGACCTATCCAGTGTTCTCAATCCTGATAGCACTGGTCTGGCAGTGGACCCCGTTCATGATGTTGTTGGTGCTCGCCGGGCTGCAGGCCCAGCCCAAAGACGTACTGGAGGCGGCACAGATGGACGGCGCCTCGTGGTGGCAGACCTTCTCATCGGTCACGCTGCCCCAGCTGCGCCGGTACATTGAACTTGGTCTGCTGCTGGGAGCGATCTACGTGGTCAACACCTTCGACCATATCTACCTGATGACCGCCGGCGGGCCGGGTACATCCAGTGCCAACCTGCCGTTCTACATCTACCAGCGCGCGTTCCTCGGCTTCGACATCGGCCAAGCAGCCGCCATGGGTGTCGTCGTGGTCATCGGAACCATCATCGTCGCGGTCTTCGCGCTGCGTCTCCTCTTCCGCAGCTTCGACATAAAGGACTAAGCAATGGCTACGAACGTAGAGACAGTGCCGGCAACACCGCCACCCTCAACGAAACCGGTGCGTGGGGCCTCATCGGCGGCAGCGAAACGAAGCCGGAACGCGGTACTGCTGACGGCGCTGACCTGGGTGGTCGGACTGTTGTTCTTCGCCCCGGTGTTGTGGATGGTGTTGACCGCCTTCAAGCAGGAGTCGGCTGCCGCCTCCAGCCCGCCGTCGTTCTTCTTCGAACCAACCCTGGACCAGTTCCAGGCGGTGCTCGACTCCGGTGCCGGCGTCTACTTCGCCAACTCGCTGATCGCCACGGGCGTCTCCACGCTGCTGGTGATCGTGCTCGGCGTCCCGGCCGCCTATGCGTTGAGCATTCGCCCGATCAAGAAGACGAAAGACGTGCTGTTCTTCTTTATCTCCACCAAGATGCTGCCGATCGTCGCCGTGATCATGCCGATCTATGTGATCGCAGGGCAGATCGGAGCCTTGGACAACATCTGGACCCTGGTGGTGTTGTATACGGCGATGAACCTGCCGATCGCGGTGTGGATGATGCGCTCGTTCTTCCAGGAAGTCCCGGCCGAGGTGCTGGAGGCTGCGGAGATGGATGGTGCCGGACTGCTCAAAACCTTGCGCACCGTGCTGATGCCGATGGTGGCTCCAGGACTCGCCGCGACGGCGCTGATCTGCGTGATCTTCGCCTGGAATGAATTCTTCTTCGCCTTGAACCTCACTGCCGCCACGGCGCCGACCGCGCCGGTGTTCCTGGTCGCCACCATGACCAGTGAGGGATTGTTCCTGGCCAAGCTGTCGGCGGCGTCGGTGTTGGCATCCCTGCCGGTGGTCATCGCCGGATGGATCGCCCAGAAGCAGCTGGTCCGTGGCCTGTCGATGGGCGCGGTGAAGTAAACCGGCTCCCTGCAACCGAAGCTGCCACCGTGGCCCCGGGGTGCCCATTCCCGTCGGCACCATCTACTTCACGTGCTCGACGAGCCGGGCAGCGATTCCGGTGTAGGTGCTTGGCGTCAGATGCATCAGGCGGTTCCTGGCCTCAGCCGAAAGTCCCAGTGATGAGACAAATTCCTGCATCCGTGCCTGATCAACCCGTTGCCCGCGGGTGAGCTCCTTGAGCCGTTCGTACGGCTCGTCCATGCCCTCGGTGCCTGCCACGGCTTCGGCGCGCATCACCATTTGGATCGCTTCGCCGAGCACCTCCCAGTTGGTGTCCAGATCGTGGGCCAGTGCCTCGCTTGCGACGTCGAGTGCGCTCAGCCCGCGGGTGGCATTGGAGATCGCCAGCAGGGAATGGCCAAACGCGACGCCGATATTGCGCTGGCTGGACGAGTCCGTCAGGTCCCGCTGCCAGCGGCTGGACACCAGCGTTGCTCCGAGCGTGTCCAGCAGTGAGTTGGAAATCTCGAGGTTGGCCTCGGCATTCTCGAACCGGATCGGATTGACCTTATGCGGCATGGTGGACGACCCCGTTGCCCCGGCCACCGGCACCTGGGCGAAATAGCCGATGGAAATGTAGCTCCAGACATCGGTGCAGAAGTTGTGCAGGATCCGGTTGAAGCGGGCGATGTCGGCGTAGAGCTCCGCCTGCCAGTCGTGGGATTCGATCTGCGTGGTCAGCGGATTCCAGGTGAGCCCGAGGTTTTCCACGAAAGTTCGTGCCACGTGCTGCCAATCCACGTCCGGCGCGGACGCGTAATGCGCAGCATAGGTGCCGGTGGCACCATTGATCTTGCCCAGGTACTCGGTATTGCGGATCCGCCGCAGCTGTCGGCCCAGCCGGTGCGCGGTGACAGCGAGTTCCTTGCCCAGCGTTGTCGGGGTGGCCGGCTGCCCGTGGGTGCGAGACAACATCGGGATTTCGCCGGTGGCATCGGCCAGGGCAACGATACCGTCCACCAGCTGCTGCGCGGCAGGCAGCCACACCTGCTCGACGCCGCCCTTGATGCCCAACGCATAGGAGAGGTTGTTAATGTCCTCGCTGGTGCATCCGAAATGCACCAGCTCGCCGACCTCTGAAAGCCCCAGCCCGGGAAGGCGGCGTTTGATGAAGTACTCGATGGCTTTAACATCGTGGACCGTGACCCGTTCTATCTCGGCAAGTTCGGCGATGGACCCGGAGTCGAACGACTCGACAAGATCCCGCAACTGCGCCTTCACGGTGTCGTCCAACGGCGCGGAGCCGGGCAGCACCGAATGATCGCTCAGGTGCAGGAACCACTCGACCTCCACGGCCGTGCGCTCACGGTTGAGCGCAGCCTCGGACAGGTGGTTGACGAGTTGCTCCACGGTTCCCTTGTAACGACCATCCAACGGGCCCAGGGGAATGGACGGGGAGATCGTGCTCAAATCGACGCGGTTCTGTGCAGCGGTTTCGGCCATGGGCTTCATTCTTCCATGAACCGCCGACACTGACAGCGGCATTACTTCGCCTCCACAATCAACGGCTCCGGCGGAGGTTCTCCACAACGACCCCCCACGGTGTGGCAGCGCCGTCGCAGCGCGCTTAGCGTGTATGCCAATGCCGGCGCAACGGTTGCGCGGCGCCGGTGCGACGACGGGAGGTCCAGGCGGTGGCGGGCGGGTGAATCCGGCAGCGGTCACGCAGGACGGAGGGAGCCAAACATGAGCCAGAGTCCCATGGTGTGCGGACCGGGGCACGAGTTCCAGCTAGTGGCGGATCGAGTGCAGAATTGTGCGGTCCGTTTGAACGGGTTCACGGACGAGATCCGGGCAGTGCAAGCCATCGATTGGCAGTCGCCCGCGGGTGAGGCCTTCCGCCAAGGCATGACGCAGCACCTCAGGAATGTGGGCCAGCTGCACGACGCGGCGATGGATGCCGTTGCCGCATTGCGCCAGCTGGCCGAGATGGCGGCGGCCGAAGGACTCTCCCGGTCGGCCGGAGGCTGACGGATGAATGATGGAATCGAAGCGGCATTTCCGAACCACTCCTGGGAATCGGCCGCGCAACCAGGCGGATATACGGTTACCGGAGGCAAAGGCGGAATCTCCTTCTCGTGGCAGGAATTGCTCCGCGGCGCGCAGGAACTCGAATCGCTCGCCTTCGAAATCGGGCGCCTCTATGTGGACCTGGAGGATGCCACCGCGGACCATCAGAGGATGCGCGGATTCTATAGCCTGCCGTTTTATGAGTCGAGGTCCTACTTGGCGTTATCCCATGTCTGCCAGGCAGTGCTGCGGCAGAAATCGGAGTTTGCCGCTACGGCGGAGAAGGTACAGCAGGCCTTCGACCGCTACGCCGCCGCCGAGTCGACGGCACTGCGGAACTTCGAGTTGAGCCGCAGACGTGGTTACGACGCGGAGGGAAACCGTACGCTGCTGCCGCAGGTTACCGAGGCGGATGCCTGGTGGCACCTGGGCGATGGGCTGGCAATGGGCGGCCAGGTGCTGGGCATTACAAAGTTCGGTGTGCTGGAGATCGGCCCGATCTCCCCGTCGCTGCTGCCGGCCAAGGACGGAGACCGTATCGTGGAGGACTTTGACGGATCCCTCTCGGGGCTGATCCAGCGTACCGGGGAACTGGACGCGGTGAACGGGAAGGATGTCGACGGGGCTATCGAAATCTCCGCCATTTCCGTGGACGGGCAGCCGGACCGGTATGTGGTGACCATCCCCGGCACCCAATCCTGGATTTCCCGCAAGAGCGGAAATCCGATTGACATGGCAGGAAACTTAGCCGGTCTCTGGGGCGCACCCCATATGAGCGCGGCGGTGACGGACGCCTTGAAGGAGGCCGGGGCCACCTCAGGCTCGGCGGTGATGCTGGTTGGACATAGCGGAGGTGGAATCCACGCCCGCAATATCGCATCCAGTCCGGCCTTCCAGGCCGACTTCGATCCCAAGTATGTGGTCACTGCAGGGTCTCCCGTCGGCAATAACCCCCTGCCGGATCACACAGTTGGTCTCAACCTGCAACAGCGCCTGGACCCGGTCCCTGCGACGGACCTCCGCGCCGCCCCGGACACCCCGAACAATGTCACCGTGGAGTTTCAAACAGATCCGCTCACAGAGCCGTCGAGCAACGAGACGTTGAAGACACACGCTGTTTTCAATTATGCGAATAAGGCCCAGCAGCTTGAAACGAGCGACCACGCATCCGTGGCTCCCGTCATCGCGGGAATAGCCGCTTTCGCTCCCAAGGGCGCCTCTGTTTCTTCCTATAAATTCAAGCTGCAACGCACAGGACAGGATGCGGAAAGAAAGCAGCGGATGGATGGCAAACCGGATTACACGTGGGCCAAGGGGCGCTGAGTGAACCTCTTATTTGCGGGTCCCGGTCACCGTGCCGGCGATCAGCGACACAATGCTGACGATAATGGCGCCGAATATGGCCGTCCAGAAGAAGGCGTCGATCTGGAGCCCGATGGGGGTGAACGAACTCAACCACGAGGTCAGCATCAGCATCGCCGCATTAATCACGATGGTGAACAATCCGAGGGTGATGATGGTGATGGGCAGCGACAACAGGCTGACAATGGGTTTCACCAAGGCGTTAACAACCCCGAAGATCAGCCCGACAAACAAGTAGGAAAGCCCCACGGCGATCGTCTCATTGCCTTGGGCCAACTCTTCTGCTCCGGCGGAGGAAATCGTCATGCCGCCCAGGATCCAACTGGCAATCCACAACGCCACACCATTGATCAGTACCCGGATCAGAAATGCGCCCATGGCTCTATGCTGACACACCGCCGTCGGGCACGCCCCATCATGTGGCTGGAAGCATCCCGATTCCCCTCCGCCGCCCGGCCTCCTTTAAGCTGAGGACATGACTTCAACACAGAACCCCGCCAACGCCGCTGAGGTTCATCCCCGCGCCGTCCTTGACAAACTTCCCCGCTACGCAGCCGGCAAGCCCCCGGTGGCTGTCGACGGACTGGAGAGCTACAAGCTTTCCTCCAATGAGAATCCGCTGCCTCCCATCCCGGCTGTCTTGGAAGCCATTGCGGAGACGACGGCGGTGAACCGTTACCCGGATCCGGTGGCCAATGCGCTGCGTTCCGAACTCGCCGAATTCCTGGACGTGCCGATGGAGGACATTGTCACCGGAACCGGCAGCCTCGGTGCGCTGAACCAGATACTGGCCACCTTCGCGGGCCAGAACGACGACGGTCCGGCAGACGAGGTGGTCTACCCGTGGCGCTCCTTCGAGGCGTACCCCATTTCCGTGGGCCTCTCGGGAGCCGCCGATGTCCGGGTTCCGGTCAAGGAGGACGGAACCCACGACCTGCAGGCCATGGCCGATGCCGTAACCGACAAGACGAAAATCGTCCTGCTGTGCACCCCCAACAACCCAACCGGCCCCAGCCTGACCACCGCAGAGGTCGAATGGTTCATCGCCCAGGTGCCCTCCGACGTTATCGTCATTATCGACGAGGCGTACCAGGAATTCGTCCGGGACCCCGACGTGGTGAACGGCATCGAAATGTACCAGAAGTATCCGAACGTCATTAGCCTGCGGACCTTCTCCAAGGCCCACGGCCTGGCGAATCTCCGCGTCGGATATTCCATATCGAACCCGGAATTGACCCAGTACCTGCGCGTCAGCGCCGTTCCGTTCGGCGTCTCCTCGGTCGGCGAACATGCTGCGATTGCCTCGTTGCGCAACTTCGACCAGGTGAAGGAGAGGGTGCAAAGCCTGGTCAATGAGCGGGAGCGGGTCACCAGCGGGCTGAAGGAGCTCGGATGGTTCGTCCCGGAGGCACAGGGTAATTTCATCTGGTTGCAGTTGGGGGAGAATACCCAGGAATTCGCTGCCCTGGCCGGAGAGCAGGCGCTCGCAGTACGGCCCTTTGGCGATGAGGGCATCCGGGTCAGCATCGGAGAGCCGGAGGCCAACACCCGGTTCCTGGAACTGTGTTCGGTCTACCCCAAACCGCCGGCGTTCCCGAAACAGGGATAAGCGCAGCCGCAGCACGCAGAGCGGCGGCCGCCGGTACGGATGCCTGCGGCCGCCGCTCTGCTGTGTGGGCTATTTAGTCGGCTGCCAATGCTTCCTGCAGCACCGGTGCCAAACGACGGACTCCTTCGGCGATGTCCTCGCTGGAGACAGCGCTGAAAGCCAGTCGCAAATTATGATTGGGCTCATCGGACGGAGAGAAAGCAGCTCCGGGAATGAACACCACTCCAGCGTCGATGGCCTGTTGCAGCAACGGGTAGGTGTCGACGCCGTCGGGCATGGTGATCCAGATGAAGAAGCCACCCGCCGGGCGGGTCCAGCTGACGCCGTCGGGCATGTATTTCTCCAAAGCGTCCAACATGGCGTCACAGCGCTCTTTGTAGAGCTCGCGGTAGGTGTCGATCTGTGCCTTCCAGTCGTAGTCGCGCAGATACGCCGACAGCAGCATCTGGTTCAATGTCGGCGGGCACAGGATGACAGCCTCTGAGGCCAGGTAGAACTTGCGTTGCAGGTGCTGTGGAACCAGCGCCCAGCCGATCCGCAGTCCCGGGCCGAAGATCTTTGAGAACGAGCCGGTGTATATGACGTCGTCGGGGTTGTCAGCGCGCAGCGGGCGGAAGGCATCGTCGCCAAAGCGCAGCAGTCCGTACGGGTTGTCCTCAAGAATCAGGATGGCGTGTGCCTTGCAGATATCCACAATCCGCTGGCGCCGCTCCCTGGCCAGAGTGATGCCGGAGGGGTTATTGAAACTGGGGATGGTGTAGAGCATCTTGATGGTCTTATCTTCACCCTTGAGCTCACCAATGCGGCGCTCCAGTTCCTCGGGGATGAGGCCGTCGTCGTCCATCATGACTGCTTGAGCGTCCACTTGGTACGCCTCGAACGTGTTCAGGGCTCCCACGTAGGTCGGATCCTCGACGAGGATAACGTCGCCGGGATTGCAGAATACCTTGGCGGCGACGTCCTGGGCGGACTGGGACCCGGCCGTGACAATCACGTTTTCGGGCCGGGCATCGGTGATGCTTTCGGCAGCCATCACTTCGCAGATCTGCCGGCGCAGCTCCAAGGTTCCCTGCCCGCCCCCGTATTGCAGCGCCTCCAGGCCGTGGCCGGAGATGATTTCCGACGCCGTTTCGCCGAGCCGGTCCAAGGGTAAAGACTGCAGGTAGGGATTGCCGCCGGCCAACGACACCAGGCCGGGTTGCATCGAGATATCGAAAACATCACGGACTGCTGACTGTTTGATATTAGCGGCCCGGTCTGACAAAAGATGGTCATGGAAATGTGAAGCTGACGCCCGTTCCAGGGCCACTTCGGTTTCAGCTGGCATCGCCGTTGAGCTAACTGTTTCGTGAGAAGTCATCAGATAAGGATAACGTCCCGGGACAAAGAGAAAGCACCGGGAACTTTACGTTCCGGTGCTTGGCTCTCCATCCGCACTCACCCGGAGTAATTGCCCTCCGGCTTCCAAAGCGGCGGAACGGCGTGTGCAGCATATTCCACACACCGCGTACAGAAGTAGCTGGCCTCGCCCAGCTTCACCAATTCCCCGTCATCATTGATCTGCGGAGGAATGTACTCCTCGATATAGATGTATGAGTCGGTCTTGCAACGTGCACACGCCGGGGTAGTGACCAGCTGGTAATTTGCCCGTTGTGCCCACGGCCGGACTTCGTCGCTCTCTGTGCGGCGCGACGTTCGCGTCGGCTTCCGGGGCGGGGGCGCCGTGTGAGTAGTCGGGGCATGATGCGTAAGTGTCATGAGAACTAGCCTCTTTCCGGAAACCATGAACCCCGTTCAAGCAGGTCCATGGAAAGCCGCTGTAGACCCTCGCGGCCACTGCTTGACCTTGTTATCACCATATAACGCTCTGGTCACGAAGACAATGAATAAATGCTGTGAATCAGCTGAACGCGGCGTGGCGGCTTGTAGCTATGCGGAAAAGTGGTACCGAACGGGCGCTCACCCCTGAGTCTTGAAGGATACGAGTCTCTGCCGGTAACTTAATAAGCATACTTTGCAATGCGGTGACTTTTGCGGAACTCAGGATCACTGATGGGAGACGAAGATGGCTGAGGATCAATACACGTTCCAGGATCCGGTGAAGCGGTTCCCCAGTATCAGCCCTCCTGAAGACCAGGACCAGCCGGAGCCGGGACTGGACGAGTGGCTCACTCCACATACTGACCGCGGCCAGGATTCGTATCGCGGCACCGGTCGGCTGAAGGGCCGGCGTGCACTTATTACCGGCGCCGACTCGGGGATCGGTGCGGCGGTTGCCATCTCGTTCGCCAGGGAGGGGGCCGACGTCGCCCTGTCCTACCTGCCGGCCGAAGAGAAAGATGCGCGCGACATCGTCCGGATAATTGAAGAGAGCGGCGGGAACGCAGTTGCTGTCCCTGGCGATATTTCCGATGCCTCAAAGGCGAAAGACATGGTGGCCAGAGCGGCGGAAGGGCTCGGCGGACTGGACATTCTGGTCAATAATGCCGGAAAGCAGATCAGCTGCGAGCGGCTGGAGGACCTGTCCGACGACCAGTTCGACCAGACCATGAAAACAAATATCTACGCCATGTTCTGGATAACAAAATCAGCCCTTCCGTATATGGAGGCCGGGTCCAGCATCATCAACTCAACATCCGTTCAGGCATACAATCCCTCACCGGACAAGATTGACTACGCAACGACCAAGGCCGCCATCAACACCTTCAGCAAAGGCTTGGCTCAGCAGCTTGCCCCGCGCGGCATCCGGGTCAACAGCGTGGCCCCGGGGCCCTTCTGGACCCCGTTGCAGGTTTCCGAGGGGCAGCCGAAGGAAAAACTTCCGCACTTCGGTAAGTCGACACCATTGGGCCGTGCGGGGCAGCCGACTGAGCTGGGTCCCGCATACGTGTTCCTGGCGTCTTCCGAATCCAGTTACGTCGCGGGGGAAACGCTGAACGTCAACGGCGGGCAGCCGACCCCATAGGTTTTGCGGCGTCCGGACGGCCTGGTCAGATCCAGCCGGCTTCGCGTGCTTTAATTGCTGCTTGAAAGCGGCTGCCGGCGCCCAATTCCTCGAGCATCCAGGCGATATGCCGGCGGCACGTCCGGACGTTAATATCCAACCGCCGGGCGATTGCCTCGTCGCCATGTCCGGCGGCAAGCCCCTTGAGGATTGCCTGCTGGACATTGTTCAATTTCGACGGCGAAGGCATGTTCTCTTCCGGGAGAAACGGCGTAGCTACATCCCATGCAGCGTTGTAGATATCGGTAAACACTCTGATCAAATTCACGTCACGAATCACCAAGGCGGCTAAGTCGTTGCCCAATTGCCGTGAGGCGACTACGAGGTTTTGGTCAAAGATCATGAGCCGAAGGGGGATCTGTGGGAGCGTACGGTATTGTCCACCCGCCGGTGTCAGTGCTTCGACTGCCCTTCGTGTCGGCACGTGGTCGCGGGTTGTGTCGTGACTGATGTTCTTACGCACAACGCCGTTCGCAAGAAGGGTGAGGTCCTTTTTGATCCCCTCCTCGTGAACGTCCGCATTGTATCCTGGACCTGGTTGTGCGATCAGTACCTGCTCTGTGACATCACGTCCGTAGTCGATGATCAGCCGCTGGATCTGAACCGGGTCTTCAAGTACTTCAACCGAACTCTCCAGAGCCAATTTTCGCCGGGCGTCCAAATAGACTGGAACAAGGCTGGAGAAGTCCCTTCGGCGTTTCGTTATGGAGCCGCGCAGTTCCTGAAGGTGTCGCTCGTCGTCGTCGACAAGTTCCGACAGTGCCACGTCGGGAGACATTGCTACGTACAAATCCGATTCTTCGCTTGGCTTTCGAAGCAGACGCTTGTCGACAAGCTCGGAGATTGCTTCATTCAGCTCCCGCATGGAGTAACCTAGAGCATCTGAGGCATCCTCTTTGGACCACCCTGGCTGAGCGACGGCGAACTGGTACAGCTCGTAAGATACCTCCCCCAGCACGAGCACTTCCCTCCCTATTAGTTTCAAGGCACATCCTCAAAGTCACACTACTGGCAATGTGTCGTGATCGGGAGAGCATCCCAATAGCCGGCGCATTTTCCGCCAGCCAATCATGCAAAAGCATGACATGGCATTAAGTTGCCAGTTTACACGCGGACCGGACTTCCGGCGGAGCGAAACCGCAACTTTCCCTATAATCGGCGGATCCGTGGGAGGAGAGGTCGTGCGGTGGCTGTCGTTGATGGCCGGTGCAGTCCTTTAGCGGCAATGTCCGGATTATGGCGTCTATCTAACTAGACAGGGCGGCGTAAAGCAGGAATTCTTGAATTGTCAGGGCACCAAAGCCCGGATGAGGTAAGCAGGTTCCACCTGAAGGGGAGATCTCATGTCGAAGAACATTAGGCGGTATACGGCCGCTTTGTTCATTGCCGCTGGTGCACTTTCAATGTCGGCACCGGCGATGGCCGCAACGCCGTCGATCGAAAGCGCGGACGTTGTCGAAATTCAGCGTCAGGGCACCGTCTATCAGCCGGCTATTTGGGGCTGGCCACAGAAGACCTAGGTCAGCGTACCGGGGGGGCTTGAAATTTTAGAACCCGGTGGCCAGCGTGGGCTGCCGATAATTGTCTACAGGAGGTGAATTCCATGACCCAGGTTGCGACACTGCAAGAAGATACGGGAACCCTCGGTTCTCCGTTGTGGTGGACCGTTTCTGCCTACACAGAAGACCTGGCCGTGGCAGACGCCGTCGTAGGCGATTTGGTTGCTCCGCTGGCAGCCCAGGCTCGTGTGCTGGGTGTAGAGCGCTGGTTCTACACCCGGAGCACGGACCAGATGGGACCCCACATCAAGGTGAGGTTCATGGGAAGCCGCAGGACACTCGAGCGGCTGCAGCGGTTCCAGTCCGCTTTGCGGGGTCGGTTGAGCCCCCGGTTGGCGCGGCTGGATATCGAGCAACAGTATGTTGCCGGAATTAACCGCGAGCATTACAAGGGCACACCCACCGGCGAACTGGACGGCAGGCACGAAGCCGAACTTGCCAGATACGGTGGTGTGGAAGCACTCCAGTTGGCTCAAGAGGTATTTGAGCTCTCTTCAGATTTGGCAGTGTGGGCCAGCCAGCGGTTCAGCAAATCACAGAACCGTTCCGCGATGGCGGCCCTGCTGCTCTCGGACTCGGCGCGGGCTATGTTGCGAGGCCCGCGCTCGGGGCAATGGCCGGATCGGCGCCGCCTTTCATGGGATTACTACTGGGATAGTCACCTGAAATGGCGTACTGCAGACTTGGGGCGGAACGGGCCCCGGGCACGGGCGGCAATGGTGGAGCAGGTGTCCACCAAAGCGCAGCCGATGCATTGTCTGATGGCAGCAACTGCATCGGATGCTGCAGTACGGACCTGGCGGCGGCGCTGGTCCGGATCTATCGACACTTACTTAGACCGGGCAGACAAGGCCAGGGCAAGCCGGAGCGCACAGCATCTGACGCTCCATCAAGCGCAGATGATGTTAAACAGACTCGGTTTCACTCCAAGCGAGGAAGCAGCGCTCGGTCTTTACGCACGAACCTGGACACAGGAAACAGAAGCCCAACTAGTGGAAGTACGTCGATAATGACCGCTGAAACAGATATCAATTGGGCCGCAGACGCTCAAGACCTGAGCGCAGCGCTTGGTTGTTCGGTAGATGTAGTCGAGCGGATGAGGATCCTCGGATTCCTGTCACCGCACGGAGATTTATTCAATCTGGCACCGGCCCGGGATTACGTGAGGGACGCAGCCTGGGCCGCACAAGTTTGGGGCTGACAAGCCTCAAAAAGCCGGTAGCCGTTCCGCTTCCCCCCAGCGGAACGACTACCGAAGCATGGCGACCGCCCTGCCTCCCCCCAGCAGGGCGGCCGCCAATCACTAGGTCCTCCCCGGCCGTCACTCCCCCCAGACGGCCGGGGATGGAGCTTTTAACTTACTCCTCAGTAGGTGTCTTTGAATAGTCCTTTCAAGAATTTCCTTTCCGGGGTCGCCAACCCGGCTCCCGGCAGACGTCGGCGCCGGGCTATTTTCGATGCCTGATTATCGACGTCGGTACGCGATCCGTACACGGTCCCTGCGGGGTCGGTACCCTTAACAGACACGCGCCGCCTGTCGCCGCAGCCCGCGCTAACGTATGGTTTTTTTATGGACTCAGTACGAAATCAGCGCGCCGCATCCCTTCCCGCAAAACTGTCCCGTTCCTGGCTGCTGGAAGCAGCGGGCGAGAACGCAAACTTCACCGATGCCTTGGCGTCGGAGGCCGATTCAGTGGTTTTCGATATTGAAGACGCTGTGCCGGCCGACGGGAAGGAAGCTGCCCGTAAACGGGTGATCAATGCGCTCAATGAAGGACTCACCGCCTGGGTCCGGATTAACGCCATCGACAGTGAGTTCTGGTCCGACGACCTGGCTGCCCTTTCCGGGACGCCGGGACTGCGGGGGGTCATGCTGGCCAAGACCGAACGACCGGAGCATGTATCGCAGACGGCCCTGCGGCTCCGTGCGGGTACACCAGTCCTGGCGCTGATCGAATCGGGGCTCGGCGTTGAGAATGCGACGGCGATCGCCTGCGCACCGGGCACCTTCCGCCTCGCCTTCGGCGTCGGCGATTTCCGCAGGGATACCGGCGCGAGCGACGAGCCAATGGCCCTGGCCTATGCGCGGTCCCGCCTGGTCGTGGCCAGCCGCGTCGGTGAACTCCCCGGCCCCATTGACGGACCGACCAACAGCACTGATGAGCAGGTCCTGCGGGACGCCTGTGACGTTACTGCCTCAATGGGCATGACGGGGAAACTGTGCCTCAAGACGGAGCAAACCGAAACGATCAACTACGGGCTGAGCCCAAGCCAGAGTGAGGTTCAATGGGCACACGAGCTGTTGCTCAAGCACAGCACCGGCGAGGTCGAAGGCGATGGCAGCTACCTTCCGCGGTTGGCACGAGCCCAAAAGATCAACGATCTGGCCGACTCGTACGGTTTGTGGAACAGCTGAGCACCAAGACTAGACTGTCCGGATCATGATGACTTTCATCCGCAAGTACCGTGTGCCCATTGCCTGGATGGCGATCACCGCGATGGTGCTCTCCGTCGCCTACGGGCTGTTCACCGGCCTGTCCGTCTGACGGTCTCCGATATGCGAGGCGATCGAGGCCCGGATTCCGGCGAAATGGTCGTTGAGAAGACGTGCCGTTGTTTCCTTGTCGCCTGACTTGAACGCCTCGAAGATCTTTCGATGCTCCACGGCGCTGCCTGTCGCCTCGTCTGCCATTGGACCAAGTTCAGCACGCAGGGCCTCCGATACGTCGCGAAATGCCGACATCAGGTCGAGCAGGATGGGATTGTCCAGGGGCGCGAACAGCCGCTGATGAAAGTCGGTTCCGGACGTAGCGGATGGATGAGCTCCGGCGGCCGCTTCCTCCATGACGACGACGGCCGACTGCAGTTCGACAATGTGCGCCTCGGTCGCCAAATCCATGGCAGCACCGATGAGGCTCGATTCCAGCTGTTGTCTGGCCTCGATGAGTTCCAGGGCTTCATGACCTTCGTGCCGCAGGGCAAGTCGTCCACGGAAGGTGAGGCCATCAGCCAACGCGGCAAAGTTGTTGGCCGCCACGAACATCCCGAAGCCATGGCGGATTTCCACCACTCCCAGGGCCTGAAGCACTTTGAGGGACTCACGGAGGGTGTTGCGACCGACCCGCAGCGCCAATGAGAGGTCATTCTCCGTGGGCAAGGGATCGCCCGGGCTCAATTCGCGCTCGAGGATCAGATCCATGATCCCTGTTTGAAGCGCGCGCAGTCTGGCGTTTGCACTGAAGTGGGGAGGCGGCGTCGCCAGGTCTGAACTCATTCCTCTCTCCTGACCGCAGGTATCCCCCCTGGCAGTGCAGTGACGGGTGTGTTCCGTTGCTGCAGGATCAGGCTATCGGATGTCCCTGATCGTGCGACAGACCGGCAGTGCATTGACAGGCGTGCGGCGGGGGACTGAAGAGAACATCCACGACGCCGTTGGACCGCCTGATACGTTCAGGAGCATGGATCTTGATCAGACGCTGACCCGGAGAATGCACGATCTCTACACCGGATTGCACGCCAATCCAGAGTTATCGATGCAGGAGCATCAGACGGCCGAACTCATAACCAGCCGCCTCGAAGCCATTGGTGCGGAAACGTTCCGCTGTGCGGGAACCGGCGTCGTCGGCATTCTCCGCAATGGCGAGGATCCAGTGGTGGGATTCCGCGCGGACACCGATGGTCTGCCAGTGGCCGAAGACACCGGACTGGAATACGCCAGCACCGCCAGGGGCGAGCTTCCCGACGGCACGGAGGTGCCGGTGATGCACGCCTGCGGCCACGACACGCACGTCACCGCCGCGTTGACGGCGGCGGAGCTGCTGTCCGCGCAGCAGGGCACCTGGGCCGGCACGATCGTATTCATTTTCCAGCCCGGCGAGGAAACAGCGGCCGGTGCCAAGGCAATGGTCGACGAAGGACTTTGGGACAGGGCGCCCCGTCCGGAAATCATCTACGGGCAGCACGTGATGCCGCAGCCGGCCGGCACCGTGCGGGTCAGCCGCGGAACTGCGATGGCCATGGCCGATTCCTGGAAAGTGACCGTGTACGGAAGCGGCGGCCACGGGTCGCAGCCTCAGGACACCACCGATCCGATTGTGCTCGCCGCGCACATGGTGGTCCGGATCCAGACGATCGTGTCCCGCGAAGTCGACCCCAGGGACTCCGCCGTCGTCACCATTGGCTCCTTCCACTCCGGGCTGAAAGAGAACATCATCCCTGCCACGGCCGAGTTCACGCTCAACGTGCGCAGCTTCGATCAGCAGGTGCGGGACGATGTGCTGGGCGCGCTCCGCCGCATCATCAGTGCTGAAGCCGCGGCCTCCGGCGCACCCGAGCCGGATATCGCCGAAATTTCCACCTTTCCGCGGTGCTACAACGACCCGGACTCTGCTGATGCGCTGTTGACCGCTTTGCGCGGCGAACTGGGGGAGGAGAACGTTGAGGAGAGCCGGCCGCTGATGGGCAGCGAGGACTTTGGTGCCTTGGCCGAGGCGATCGGGGTGCCGTCGGTGTACTGGTTCTTCGGCGGCCACCCGCCGGAGATGTTCGACGCCGGCTCACAGGTTCCCAGCAATCACTCACCGCAGTTCGCTCCGGTCATGGAACCAACGCTGACCAACGGCGTTCGAGCGGCCGCGACGGCGATCCTCTCGAGGCTCGGAACTTAGCAGTCTGCAGGATGTCGCGACTGACCGCCCCAGGCACTGGCGGGATTTGCGCCTTTTTGCACAGCGGCGGCGCCGGACGATATCCTGTGATTCGAAACACCACATAATTGCATATGCCCTCGATCGTAGCGGGAGAGTCCGGCAGGTGACGCGCAAGTCGCCCGGCCGGCGCCGTAGGAGCAAATCCTCCCCAGGAACCTCTCAGGCCCAGCACCGCTGCGGAAGGCAACTCTGGAAAGCAGCCGGTATGCCGGCTCACCAACGGTGCAAGCGGATGTCACGTCCGCGGAATCTCTCAGGTCCACTACAGAGCGGGGAGGAACCCACGATCAGGTGTGTGTCAACACGCCGCAACCTTTGGAGTTCCAGATGACCGTTCACCCCACCACCTTCACTGATCGTCACATCGGTGCCCGCAATAACGACGCCGAAGCCATGCTCAAGACGGTTGGCTATCCAAGCGTTGAGGCGCTGGCCGATACTGCCGTGCCCGCCAGCATCCGGCAGCAGGCTGCGCTGGACCTGCCCGCAGCGCGCAGCGAATCCGAGGTGCTGGACGAACTGCGCGCCATGGCTTCAAAGAACCAGCCCCGGGTGCAAATGATCGGTCAGGGCTACTACGACACCACCACCCCTCCGGTCATCCTGCGTAACGTGCTGCAGGCGCCGGGGTGGTATACCGCCTACACCCCCTATCAGCCCGAAATCTCCCAGGGCCGACTCGAGGGGTTGCTCAATTTCCAGACCATGGTCCAGGATCTGACCGGCCTGCCGATTGCCAATGCCTCGCTGCTGGATGAGCCCAGCGCCGTGGCCGAAGCGGTGCAGCTGATGCGCCGCACTAACAAGAAGCAGGCGCACGGCAAGATCGTCCTCGACGCGGACTGCCTGCCGCAGACGATCGCCATTGTCACGGGCCGGTCGTCGGCACTGGAGTTCGAGGTGGAGGTCGCCGACCTGTCCCAGGGGCTGCCCGACGGCGACATCACCGGCGTCGTGCTGCAGCAGCCCGGTGTCTCCGGGAAGATCCACGACCACGCGGCGCTGATCTCCGATGCCAAGGAACGCGGCGCGATGGTGACGGTCGCCGCGGACCTGCTGTCGCTGACACTGCTCACCCCTCCCGGTGAACAGGGTGCGGATATCGCCGTCGGCTCCGCCCAGCGTTTCGGGGTCCCGCTGTTCTTCGGCGGCCCGCACGCCGCCTACATTTCCGTCCGCAACGGGCTGGAGCGCTCGGTGCCCGGCCGCATCGTGGGAGTGTCCAAGGACGACGCCGGCGCCACCGCCTTCCGCCTGGCGCTGCAGACCCGCGAGCAGCACATCCGCCGGGAGCGCGCCACCTCGAACATCTGCACCGCCCAGGCGCTGCTGGCCGTCGTCGCCAGCATGTACGCCGTGTATCACGGCCCCGAGGGGTTGCGGGCGATCGCCACCTCGGCCCACGACTCGGCCCGCACGCTGGCCTCGGTGCTCTCCGGCGCCGGTATTGAAGCCATGCACCAGCGCTTCTTCGATACCCTGGCCCTGAAGGTCCCCGGCCGTGCCGCCGACGTCGTTGCCGCCGCAGAGTCCGACGGCGTGAACCTGCGCCATGTCGACGCCGACCACGTCGGGGTTTCCTGCGACGAGACCACCACCGGCGCCCACCTGGCGACCATCGCTGCCGCCTTCGGAGTCAAGGACGCCGGGCAGGCGATCGCCGATGCCTCCGCCGGCGGGGCGCACGGTTTCGACATCGAGCCGGAGCTGCAGCGGACCTCGGCCTACCTGACCCACCCGGTGTTCCACTCCTACCGCTCCGAGACCCGGATGATGCGCTACCTGCGCCGGCTCTCCGACCGGGACCTGGCGCTGGACCGGACCATGATCCCGCTCGGGTCGTGCACCATGAAGCTCAACGCAGCCGCCGAGATGGAAGCGATCAGCTGGCCCGAATTCGCCGGCATCCACCCCTTCGCACCGGACAGCCAGACCGCCGGCTGGCGTGACCTGATCGGCGACTTGGAAGGCCGGCTGGCCGAGATCACCGGATACCACACGGTTTCCATCCAGCCGAACGCCGGATCGCAGGGCGAGCTGGCGGGCCTGCTGGCCATCCGGCGCTACCACCAGGCGCGCGGCGAAGGCCAGCGCAACGTCTGCCTGATCCCCGCCTCGGCGCACGGCACCAATGCCGCCTCGGCCGTGCTGGCCGGGATGAAGGTCGTGGTGGTTGCCACCGCCGAGGACGGATCCATCAACCACGACGACTTCACCGCCAAGATCGACGAACATGGCGAGGCGCTGGCCGCGATCATGATCACCTATCCGTCCACCCACGGCGTCTATGACGACGACGTGCGGATGGTCTGCGACGCCGTCCACGAAGCCGGCGGACAGGTCTACCTGGACGGGGCCAACTTGAACGCCTTGGTCGGACTGGCCAAGCCGGGCGAATTCGGCGGCGATGTGTCCCACCTGAACCTGCACAAGACCTTCTGCATCCCGCACGGCGGCGGCGGACCCGGCGTCGGGCCCGTGGCAGTGGCAGAACACCTCACCCCCTTCCTGCCCGGAGACGCCGCCCAGTGGAATGTCGACGGTGGCACTTCGGCGGTCGACCAAGGGAGCGCCTCGGTGGTCGACCAAGGGAGCGCCAGCGACCGCGTGGAGACCCCAACCGGCGTCCCGATCTCTGCGTCCCGCTACGGTTCGGCCGGCGTGCTGCCCATCTCCTGGGCCTACGTGGCGATGATGGGCGGCGAAGGCCTGACCGAAGCGACCCGCGGCGCGCTGCTGGCCGCCAACTACGTCGCCACCCGGCTCAACGACTACTTCCCGGTGCTGTACACAGGTGCCGACGGGCTGGTCGCCCACGAGTGCATCCTCGACCTGCGGGACCTGACCGCGCGCAGTGGCGTCACCGCCGAGGATGTCGCCAAGCGGCTGATCGACTACGGGTTCCACGCACCGACGCTGGCCTTCCCGGTGGCCGGGACGCTGATGGTCGAGCCCACGGAGTCCGAGGATGTGCACGAGATGGACCGTTTCTGCGACGCGATGATCTCCATCCACGCGGAAATGGAGGCCGTCGCCGCCGGGACTTACCCGTTGGAGCAAAGCCCGCTGCGGCTGGCCCCGCACACCGCCTCCGCCGTCGCCAGTTCCGACTGGGACCGCCCGTACACCCGCGAGGAAGGGGCCTTCCCGCTGTCCTCGCTGCGGATGGACAAGTACTTCCCGCCGGTGGGCCGGATCGACGGCGCCGCCGGTGACCGGAACCTGGTGTGCAGCTGCCCGCCGATCGAAGAATACGCCAACTAGGACCCCTGAGCAGCTGGAAGCAGCAAAGTATAAGCACCGCAGGCATAAGCACCAAGGAAGAGCGAGAACGTGACGATGAACAGTACTGATACCGGCGTCAGTCGGCACACGGCCTTGTATGGCGAGCACGAAAAGCTGGGGGCCTTCTTCACCGACTTCGGCGGCTGGCAGATGCCGCTGAAGTACCAAAGTGAACTGGCCGAACACAAGGCCGTTCGAGAAGCGGCCGGCTTGTTCGACCTCAGCCACATGGGCGAAGTCCGGGTCACTGGCCCGCAGGCGGCCGAGTTCCTCGATTACGCCCTGGTGGGCAAGCTGTCCGCGGTGACAGTGGGCCGGGCCAAGTACTCGCTGCTGTGCACCGAGGACGGCGGGATCATCGACGACCTGATCACCTACCGCCGGGCCGAGGACAGCTACCTGGTGGTGCCCAACGCGTCCAACGCTCCCGCCGTCGTCGCCGCCTTGACTGAACGGGCGGCACAGTTCGACGTCGAGGTGGCGGACCAGTCGGTCGACACCAGCCTGATCGCCGTGCAGGGACCGGAATCGGAAGCCATCCTGTTGTGGCTGGTCGACGCCTCGCAGCACCAGGACGTGACCGAGCTGAAGTACTACGCGGCGACCGACGTCCTGCTCAACACCTCGGTTGGCCCGATTGATGTGCTGCTGGCCCGCACCGGGTACACGGGCGAGGACGGGTTTGAGCTGTACCTGCCCAATGCGCAGGCGGCGGCGCTGTGGACGGTGCTGCTGGACGCCGGCAAGGAGGTCGGCCTGACGCCGGCCGGACTCGCGGCCCGCGACTCGCTGCGGCTGGAAGCGGGAATGCCGCTCTACGGCAACGAACTGTCCCTGCAGACCAGCCCCTACGCGGCAGGACTCGGGCCGGTCGTCGCGCTGGCGAAGAAGGAAGGCGACTTCGTCGGGCGCGCCGCGCTGGAAGCGAAGAAGGAGCAGGGCGCGGACCGCAAGCTGGTCGGCCTGACGGGGCAGGGGCGGCGTGCTGCCCGGTCGCATTACCCGGTCACCGTGGATGGAGCCACCATTGGCGAGGTCACCTCCGGCGCCCCCAGTCCCACGCTCGGATACCCCATAGCCATGGCCTACGTTGACGTGGCCTACGCCGAGCCGGGAACCACCGTCGACGTTGACCTGCGCGGCAAGCCGCAGCCATTCGACGTCGTCAAGCCACCCTTCTACAAGCGCGGCTGAGCACCCGGCACCAGCCACAACGCCGGCCACGCAGCACGCGCAGTACCAGCACCATCACCAGCCACGCCGACGAAAGGCGCACCACATGAGCAACATCCCCGACGGCCTCCGCTACTCAGCCGAACACGAATGGGTGGACACCCAAGCCTCCAACGGCACCCGGATCGGCATCACCACCGTCGCCACCGACGCCCTGGGCGACATCGTCTACGTGGACCTGCCCGAAGCCGGGGCCAGCGTCACCGCCGGCGAAGTATGCGGCGAAATCGAGTCCACCAAGTCCGTCTCCGACCTGTTCGCCCCGGTCACCGGCACCGTCGCGGCAGTGAATGACGCCGTCGTCGACGACCCGGCGCTGGTCAACAGCGACCCGTACGGCGAAGGCTGGCTCTTCACCGTCGAGGTGAGCGAGGAGGGCCCGCTGATGAGCGCGGCCGAATACGCCGAGAAGAACGGAGCCTGACCGTGAGCATCCAGGCCGAAACCACCGGCGTGAGTTCGCAGATTGACGCGGACCTGCGGGACATCGACCCCGAAGTCGCGGCAGGCATCGACGCCGAACTGGTCCGGCAGCAGACCGGGCTGGAGATGATCGCCTCCGAGAACCACACCGCGGCGGCGGTGATGCAGGCTCAGGGCTCGGTGCTGACCAACAAGTACGCCGAGGGCTATCCCGGTCGTCGCTACTACGGCGGCTGCGAACACGTCGACGTGGTCGAACAGCTCGCCATCGACCGGGTGAAGGACCTGTTCGGGGCGGACTTCGCCAACGTGCAGCCGCATTCCGGCGCCCAGGCCAACGCCGCGGCCATGCACGCGCTGATCACCCCCGGCGACACCATCCTCGGGCTGAACCTGGCGCACGGCGGGCACCTGACGCACGGGATGAAGATCAACTTCTCCGGCAAGCTCTACAACGTGGTGCCCTACACCGTCAGCGCCCAGGACTACCGGGTGGACATGGACGAAGTGGAGCGCCTCGCCCTCGAGCACCGGCCGCAGATGATCGTCGCCGGCTGGTCAGCCTACTCCCGCCAGCTGGATTTCGCCGAGTTCCGCCGCATCGCGGACAGCGTCGGCGCCTACCTGATGGTGGACATGGCGCACTTCGCCGGGCTTGTGGCCGCCGGGCTGCACCCCAACCCGGTGCCGCACGCCCACGTGACGACGTCGACCACGCACAAGACGCTGGCCGGCCCGCGCGGCGGCATCATCCTCTCCACCGACGCCGCCGTGGCGAAGAAGATCAATTCCGCCGTCTTCCCCGGCCAGCAGGGCGGGCCGCTGGAACACGTCATCGCCGGCAAGGCCGTCGCCTTCAAGCTAGCCGCCACCGACGAGTTTGCCGAACGCCAGCAGCGCGTGCTCGAAGGCGCCCGGATCCTGGCCGATCGGCTGTCGCAGCCGGACGTGACCGGAGCCGGCATCTCCGTGCTCACCGGCGGCACGGATGTGCACCTGGTGCTGGTCGACCTGCGCAACTGCGGACTCGATGGCCAGCAGGCAGAGGACAGGTTGGCCGCCGTCGACATCACAGTCAACCGCAACGCGGTGCCGTTCGACCCCCGCCCTCCGATGGTGACCTCGGGGCTGCGCATCGGCACCCCGGCGCTGGCAGCCCGCGGGTTCGGACCCGAGGCCTTCGCCGAGGTATCCGACATTATCGCCCAGGCACTGCTCGCCGGGGAGGACGAGGACCTCAGCGGTCTCGCCTCCCGCGTGGAGCAGCTGGCCCGCACCTATCCGCTCTACCCAGGACTGGCGCCGCTCAGTTCCGCCGGTCCGGAACAGGACTAAATCATGGCCGTCGGCGTGTTCGACCTCTTCACCGTGGGCATTGGCCCCTCCAGCTCCCACACCGTGGGACCGATGCGGGCCGCTTCGGTGTTCGCCCGCGAACTGGTGCAGCAGGACCTCCTCGACCGCGCCGCGTCCCTGCGGGTGGACCTGTATGGTTCGCTGGCGGCCACCGGCAAGGGACACGGCACCATGACGGCCGTGCTGCTGGGGCTGGAAGGCTACGACCCGGAGCTGATCCTGCCCGATCAGGTCGACTCCCGGCTGGCAGCCATCGCCGAAACCGGCGAACTGCAGCTGGGCGTTCAGGTTGCCATGGAGGGGAACGACGGCGGCAGCACTGTTTCCGGTCACGGCAGCGCCGCCGGCGGCCGTGGCAAGCCGATCAAGTACGGCGTGGACGACATCGTGATGCGTCCGCTGACCATCCTGCCCCGCCACACCAACGCGGTCAGCTTTGAAGTGACGGACGACGGCGGCAACAGCCTGCACAGCGCCACCTTCTACTCGGTGGGCGGCGGGTTCGTCGTGCGGGACGGCGAAGAGGACGCGGCGGCCAACGAACTGGACGCCTCCAAGGCCGAACAGCCGCTGCCGTTCCGCACCGCCGTCGACCTGCTGCAGCACTGCACCAACGAGGGCATCAGCATCGGCGAGGTGATGCTGGCCAATGAGCGCGCCGACCGCTCCGACGGCCAGATCCGGTCCGGGCTGCTGCACATCCGCGACGTGATGGAAGCCTGCGTGGAAACCAGCATCCAACGCACCGACGTGCTGCCCGGCGGGCTGAAGGTGCGGCGCCGGGCGCCGGGCTGGCACCAGCGACTGTTGTCCGAGGACCCGGACGGCGATCCGAAGTTCTGGCAGGAATGGGTCAACTTGGTGGCGCTCGCCGTCAACGAGGAGAACGCCTCGGGCGGCCGGGTGGTGACCGCACCGACCAACGGCGCCGCCGGCATCATTCCGGCCGTGCTGCATTACGCCACCCGCTACACGGACGGCATGGCCACGGCCACCCAGGAGGAGCGCGACGACGTCGCCGTCCGGTTCCTGCTGGCCGCGGGCTCCATCGGCGTGCTGTACAAGGAACAGGCCTCCATCTCCGGCGCCGAGGTCGGCTGCCAGGGCGAGGTCGGATCGGCCTCATCCATGGCGGCCGGGGCGCTCGCCGAAATCATGGGCGGCACCCCCGAGCAGGTGGCCAACGCCGCCGAAATCGCGATGGAGCACAACCTCGGCCTGACCTGCGACCCGATCAGCGGACTGGTGCAGATCCCGTGCATCGAACGCAACGCGATCGCCTCGGCCAAGGCCATCAATGCGGCGAAGATGGCCCTGTGGGGCGACGGCAGCCACCACGTCTCCCTCGACGACGTCATCGTCACCATGCGCGAGACCGGCAAGGACATGAGTTCGAAGTACAAGGAGACAGCCGAGGGCGGCCTCGCCGTCAACGTCGTCGAGTGCTGAGGGACGCTCAATCCATCGGAACCTGCCGGAATGCTCCGCTTTGGGACATCTGACCGGCGGCGCGCACGGCATTTTGTCCCAAAGCGGAGCGGAATGGTCCGACGACGGCAATCAGGCGTCGGTGCCCTCGGTCGCTGCCTGGTCCATCCACATTAGTTCCCAGATATGCCCGTCCGGGTCGGCAATCGACGCGCCGTACATTCCGGGCATGCTCTCGGCGGCAGCGGTGTAGACGGTGCCTCCACTGGAGGCGGCCTTCTCCACGAAGGAGTCGACTTCCTCTCGTGATTCGCAGGTGAGGCAATTGAGCACTTCCTTGGATTCCGAGGTCACGTGCGGGCGGTCTCCCTCGTTCAGGAAGCCGGCGAAGAAGTCCTGTTGCAGCAACATCACGACAATGGTGTCGGAAATGACGATGGAGGTGGCTTCCTCGGAGCTGAACTGAGGGTTCTTGGTGAAACCCAGTCCCAGGTAGAAGTCCGTCGCCTTGCTCAAATCGGTGACCGGGAGGTTGGGGAGAATCATGCGTTCCACGATGTGTCCTTTCGTCGGCGGTTTACATCCATAAGACGGAGCGCATCCGGAAATTTCATCGGTAATGACAAACATTCCCGCATTGAGGGCACCCCCTCTATTCACCCCGCTCCAGCACGGAGGCCAGCAGTGCGGGATCGACAGAACCGCCGGACACCACCGCCGCCACCCAGGGCCCTGCTGCCGCCCCGGATCCCGCCGCCACCCTGGACCCTGCTGCCGCCCCGGATCCCGCCGCCACCCTGGCCCCTGCCGGCACCAGGTCGTGCATCCACGCGGCCACCGCCGCGGCACCGGAGGGTTCGGCCACCAGCCGCCCGCCCAAGGCAAGATGCCGCATCGCCGCCAGCATCTGCTCCTCGGAGACGGTGACGATGTCGTCGACATACCGTTGCACGTGCTCCCACGTGTGCACTCCCAGTGAGGTCGTACGCAGCCCGTCGGCGACGGTGCGGTAGGTCTGCTCCGGGGTCCAGGTGACTCGCGACCCCCGACGCAGGCTCTCCGCTGCATCCGCTGCCAACTCCGGTTCGACGCCGACCACCCGGGTGTCGGGGCTGATCGCCTTGACCGCCGTGGAAACCCCGGAGATGAGCCCGCCACCAGAGACGGGCACCAGGACGACGTCGACGTCGGCGACCTGCTCGAGCAGTTCAAGCCCGACGGTGCCCTGGCCGGCGATCACCCGCAGGTCGTCATACGGAGGCACATGGACGCCGCCCCGGTCAGCAGCGAGTTCCCGCGCCCTGGTGTCCCTTTGCGCTGCCGGCACCAATTCCACCTCGGCTCCGAGCGCCCGCACCGCCGCGATCTTCGGTGCAGGCGCGACGTCCGGCATCACGATCACGGCCCGCAGACCGAGCCGGTGCGCCAGCCAGGCGACGGCGCGGGCATGATTGCCGGACGATTGGGCGACCACTCCGTTCTCCCGGGTCGTCTCCAGCACCTGCAGGATGGCGTTGGACGCGCCGCGGATCTTGAACGCTCCCGTCGGCTGCAGTGACTCGGCCTTGCAATGCAGCACGTCGTCCGGCCGGTCGGGGTGCGGCAGTTCAACCACCGGGGTGCGCAGCGCCAGATCCCCGATCCGCTCGGCTGCCCTGCGAATGTCCTGCAGGCTGACCAGCTGGGCCGCGGCGTCAACACTCATCGAACGTCCTCACCAATCACGTCACGAAGGCTCATAGTAGGACAGTACCGGACGGCAGCGTACGGTCCGTCGGCCACCAGCTGAAAAAATCTCCGACAACCACAGACGCCGGCACGGTATCGTTGCTAGGCTCATGTGCATGACGGCAGTCAATGCCCAGCAGACCACGGCCCAGCAGGCCACGGCCCAAGAGAGCTTGGACGACCTGCTGGCAGCGCATCGCACCGAACTCATGGGATTCTGCTACCGAATGCTGGGGGCAGGTTCGGAAGCGGAAGATGCCGTGCAGGAGACACTGGTGCGTGCCTGGAGCCACCGGGACGGCTTCGAAGGCCGTTCTGCGGTCAGGTCCTGGCTGTTCAAAATCGCGCACAACGTCTGCGTCGACATGCTCCGCAGCCCGCAGCGCCGCGCCCGCCCGATGGAATTAGGGCCGTCGACGCCGGTCAGCGATGCAGCGCTCGGGCCGCCGCGGACTGAGGACACGTTCGTCCAACCTGTCGCCGACGAGCGCGTGATCGACACCAACGCCGACCCCGCCGACGTCGCCGTGGCCCGCGATTCCATCCGCCTCGCCTTCGTCGCCGCGCTGCAGCACCTGCCGCCGCAGCAGTGGGCATCGCTGATCCTGTGCGAAGTGCTCCGGTGGAAGGCCGCAGAGGTGGCCGAATTGCTGGAGTTGAGCGTCGCGGCGGTGAACAGTTCGCTGCAGCGGGCACGCGCCACCATGGCCACGGTACGGGGCGAGCCATTGGAGCCCACGCTCGATTCGGGTCATCAATCGCTCATCCGCCAGTACGTGGCCGCCTTCGAATCCTACGATATGGAACGGCTGGTGCACCTGCTGCGCAACGACGTCGTGCTGTCCATGCCGCCTTTCGATCTGTGGCTGCACGGCCCGGACAATCTGATTGGCTGGTTCCTCGGCGAGGGCATCGTGTGCAAGGACGGCCGGCTGCTGCCCGTCAACGTCAACGGCACGGCCGGCTTCGGTAACTACCACCGCGTGGCCGACGGCGTCTGGGAACCATTCGCGATTCAGGTCATCGAGGTCGGCGGCGGCAAGATCACCGGCCACCACAACTTCCTCTACCCGGAAATGTTCGCCGACTTCGGACTTCCGGACCGGATCGAAGAGCCCTGAACTACAGCGCGACAGGCGCCGGAGGATGAGATCGGTTGGGCCACTACGGACTCTGCTGCCTGTCCACTACGCACCGAGGAGAAAATCGTGAGCCAGCAAATCGGGTATCCGAACGGAGCGCCGTGTTGGGTGGAAACCCTGCAGCCCGATCCGCATGCCGCCGTGGAATTCTATGGCCCTCTATTCGGGTGGGAATTCCACGAAACAGGTGCGGAGGTGGACCGCAAGGGCAGCCGCGGCGACGACGGCGGCGGGTACTTTACGCTCGACGGGAAGCAGGTGGCCGGCATCAGGTCGATTAAGGCACCTGATAATCAGCCAATTCCACCGATGTGGAGCACCTCCATTCGCACAGCGGGCATCGGCGCAGCTATTGAGGACGCAGCGGGCGCCGGCGGAAAAGTGTTGCTCGGCCCAATCCCCGTGCCGGGCGGCCAGTGGGCGATGCTCATGGACCCCACCGGAGCCGCCATCGGCCTCCTCGAACCCGGCGACAGGGCAGGTGATCAGGCGGGCGCCGAGCTGGTCAATGAACCCGGGACGTGGATGATGAGCTCGCTGCACACACCCGACACTGCCGCGGCGGGAAGGTTTTACAAGGATCTCTTCGAGTGGGAAGCGGAGCTTCGCGCCCCCGACTCGCCGGTTTCGTTTTTCCGGTTGCCCGGATACGACGGCGGCAAGCCGGGTCAGGATGTTCCCGACGACGTCGTTGCCGTGATGAGGGGCATCGACAGCAGCGACGCCGTCAATACCCCGCCGCATTGGGGCGTCAATCTCCGGGTGGCCGACACCGAGGCGACAGCGCAGAAAACCGGCGGCCTCGGAGGCCAGGTATTGATGCCTCCGACCACGACGCCGGAGTTCGTCAACGCTGTGCTGATGGATCCGCAAGGTGCTGTCTTCTCCGTCAGCCAGGTGGTGGCGTAGTTCAGACGCGCTGCGCTTCGACGACCTTGTGCATGACGCAGTTTTTCTTGCCTTTCGGGCGGTCGTAAGTGAAGCCGACGCGTTCAAACATTCCGCGTGTGACGTTGTACAAGAAAGATGCCGAGGTCTTCTTGTCGGGGGCGCCAGCGGATTCGACCTCTTTGCGGTGGTAGATGCCGGGGAGTTCCTCGGGTGTGCCGTACTCGCACCAACCCACGGCGGTCGCGCCGTCGAACACTAAAGCCGCGTGCGCGTTGCCCTTGCGCACCAGCCACTCTTTGAAGTCGCGGGGATTGCCGGCCGCGCGTCGCTGAGCCGGGGTCGAGTGATGGAACCAGGTGCACCAGCAACCGCCCATACCGGCCCCGTTGTTCCTGGCACACAGATCCGCGAATGCGTCCCATGTCCGGCTCGTCAGGGCTTTGATCTGGTATTCACCCATCGTGCCGTCCTGCTGTCGTGCGGAGTCTACGAAGGCAGTATTGCACACTCTTCAGTCAGGCGGGAGTCTTCCGGCGCCGGTCCAGCACGGCCACGCCCACCCCGATGACGAACCAGATCAGCCCGATCAGCAGCGCCAGTTGGCTGGACGAGGCAAGCACGACCACCAGCAGCACGGCACCGACTGCCGGGACCACGCCATGGGAGAACCAACGGCCCGGCACCGATGCCTTGCGCTTGACCAGGTAGTAGCCGATCACCGAGACGTGCAGCAGGATGAAGGCCGACAAAGCACCGACGTTGACGATCGAACTGAGGATGTCGAGCCCGTTCGCCTGGGTCGCGGCCCACACCGCGACGACCACGTTTCCACCCGCTGCGAGGAGGATGCTGCGCGCCGGAACACCAGTTCGTTCAGACACTTTGGCGAACACATGAGGCAGCCGGCGCTCGCGGGCCATGTCCATGATGATTCGGCTTCCGGCGCCCTGGCCGACCATTGCCGCAAATGCCGCACCGGCCGCCTTCGACAAGGCCAGCAGCCAGTGCAGCCACGATCCGAGGCTCTCCTCGACGGCGGTGTAATAGGCAGGACCTTGAAGCTCCGGATTGGCCTGCAATTCGGCCGGGGAGACAGGGAACAGCAGGGCACCGACATAGCTCTGTGCGATGAACAGCAATCCGGCGATGATCAGGCAGAGCAAAGTGGCCCGCCCCACCATGGTCGCTCTGCCCTTGGTCTCTTCGGCGAAGGTGGCAAGCGCGTCGAAGCCCAGAAAGGACAGCACTGCGATGGCTACTGCACCCAGCACGGCCGCGATGGAGAAACCATCGACGCCGGTAAACGGAGTCAACCAGCCGCGCGCCGGCCCCTCCGTGGCGATGAAGTAGATGCCGAAGACCAGCACCAGCGCCAACACAAACACTTCAAGCAGCACGACGGCGGTAATCACCCGCGATGCCACCCGCACCCCGGCCAGGTTCAAGGCGGTGGTCCCGACGACGGCGGCGGCCACGAACACCCATACGGGGATGGCCGGAAACAGCGAGTTCAGGGCGATCCCTGTGAACAGGTATGCCACCGAGGGAATCAGCAGGTAGTCGAGCAGGATCATCCACCCGGAAACGTAGCCCGCCCGCGGCCCGATGCCGGCGTCGGCGTAGGCAAACACCGACCCGGCCCGGGGAACTTCGCGGGACATCCGCATGTAACTCGACGCAGTAAACGCCATCACCAGCGTCGCGATGGCGTACACGGTGGCCACTGCACCGCCGGACTGCGCATCCAGTGTCCCGAAGATCCCCACGGCCGCCGCCGGGCCGATGAAGACGAGCCCGAAGAAGATCAGCTGGCCCAGCGAGATGCTGCGTTTCAGCTGGCCCGGTGACTGTGAATCGGAGCTTTCGTGAACGGCCATCTTTACATTGTGTCGCAGTGTTGGCGAGCTGTGTGGGCGCGCGTAACAGAAGTCAACGCCGGGTGTCGGTGGCCGGTGACATGATGGGGAGATGAGTGAAAATCCAGATCCCAGCCTGCGTTCAGTCGAATTGTCCCGTCTCGCCACCGGGCACTACCGTGCCCGTAACGCCGACGGCGCCGAGCTCGAGTTCGGGCAAGGGGAGGGGCTGCTGAGCCCCGTCGAACTCATGCTCGCGGCCATCGCCGGCTGCTCATCCATCGACGTCGATACGGCCACATCGCGCAGTGCGGAACCGACTGAGTTCCAGGTCGGTGCCACGGCGCACAAGGTCACCGAGGATGGCGCGAACCGGATGGACGACATCAACCTGTCCTTCAATCTCGCGTTCGGCGACGACGACGGCGGCCGGAAAGCGGCCAGCATGGTCCAGCGCTTGGTTGAGCTCTCGCACGACAAATACTGCACCGTCTCTCGCACGGTCGAACGCGGCACCGCGGTGAGCCACGACGTCAACGTGAACGGCAATCGGACCGACGGGAACTGAGCTGATGTCTGACACCGTGGTGGGCGAGGACGGGCTGGCCCGGCCGGCGTGGGCGTCGGTGGATCCGATGCTGCGCGAGTACTACGACACCGAATGGGGCATGCCCGTAACCGGTGAGCAGGAGCTGTTCGAACGGATCAGCCTGGAAGGGTTCCAGGCCGGGCTGTCTTGGGCAACCATCCTGCGCAAGCGTCTGGCTTTCCGGAAGGCCTTCGCCGACTTCCATCCCGATACGGTGGCAACCTACACCGAAGCGGACGTGGAACGGCTGATGCAGGATGCATCGATCGTGCGGAACCGCCGGAAGATCGAAGCCACCATCACCAACGCGAAGGCCACCATTGAACTGCGCGACGACGGCGGCCTGGTGGAGTTCGTCTGGTCATTCCAACCTGATTCTTCACCCGCACCACGGACCGCCGCGGAAGTCCCCACCACCTCGCCGGAATCGATCGCGCTATCCAAAGCCCTGCGGAAGCGCGGCTTCGCCTTCGTCGGCCCGACGACGATGTTCGCCCTGATGGAAGCCGTGGGCATGATCGACACGCACTTGGTGGACAGCCACCGCCGCGGCTCAGCCGGCATCTGGACCACCTTGCCGGACGGCTCCACCCGGCTCACCAGCCGATAACGGACAGAAACTATGGGCTGTTGCCGTTGAGCACCGGCGTCCACGACCGGATGTGTAAAACGGTCGTGATGGCCGACTAACCTTGACGCTGTGCCTGGTACTTGTCCCGCCTCTCGATGAGGTGGCGCCGGGTGGCCGAGGTGAGCAGCGCCGGGGTGCCAAGCCGCATGACTTCGAATTGTTTGTCGTCGATTCCGGCTGCACGCAGCATCACCTCCGCCCGCTGGGAGACACTGCCTTTAACGCCGAAGTGCGCCAGCAGATCTTTGGCCGACAAACCGCCGGTGTATCCGTGCAGTCTGTCGTTTGCCTTGGCGATGATCCAGCAAATTGCTCCGGCAGCTGTGTTCGCCGCTCCCTTACGCCGGAAAATTGCCGGGTCACCGGCTGCCACCCGGGCCAGCAGCCGCCGGGCCGCCGTCCGATGCTCGTGCGGGTGAGGCGCACCGGACGCATCTGATGTGGCGGCGTCGAGCAGGTCGGCACAGCACCGGTCACAGAGGTCAAGCACCTCCTGGACGCGCTGATGCGTGTCACCGGGGATGCGCTCCCAATCGAAGTCCTCAGCGGGTAGCGGTTTGTCGTCGAGCTGCTCCATTTGTTCAGCTCCGCCAACACTGCGCCGGATGCCATCGAGCATGATCTCCTCGATGCCGGCGGCTTCGAGTGCTTCCAACTCGTCCATCCTGCGTTGGATGTCGGCTTGAGCCTCGTCGAAAGTGGAATCACCTTGTCCTACAGGAGGAAGCGCGCCAACCGCTTCCAGCAGCGAGTCCGGCCCCTGCCTGCGGTCGGAATTGATCAAGCCCTCATACTCGGGGGTGAACCGGTCGATTGATTCCAATGTCTCGGTGGTCAGTCCCTCCCGGATGTTCCGGCGGTGATGGCAGTACTGCACGAAGGCGCGCAGCAGTCCGGGCAGCGGACGGAGATCCTCCGCCGGCGCAACGATCTTGCGGGGGAACCAGTCGGATAACACGATCTCGACCGACGGCGGACTCCATCGGAGCGGATCGCCCGGCCCGTAATCGGTGCCGAACCACAGGACGGACTCGAGCAGGAACCGATGGACAGAGTCGTCGAGGTTCCGTCCGTATCGTGAGGTGAAGAAGTCTTCAGTGAGTTCGCTGAGCTGCTTGTCGGTATACTCCGGGCGTTCGTATCCGGAGCCGCCTGCAGGTGCCTGGCGCACCACCGCTTCCAGCAGCGCCCGTTCGGCCGGCCACGTCTCTGTTTCCAGCGGCGGATAGGTAATTGATGACAGCTCGATGGCGTCCTGTACTTTGGCTCTTGCCGCTGCGAGGTCCAGCTCCGCCAGGGTGTAATCTTCCGCCGGCATGGTGTTTTTGGTGTGCGCCAGTACCGATTCGACGGGCCCGTCCAATGTGAAGGCGTCCTTGACCAACGTCCCGAGATTATGGTCCACGTACACCACGAACGTGAACTCATCCCCGTCAGCGTTCCTGGCGCCGAGGAAGATGTTATCGCCGTCGCCGAGCACGTGACTCATTTCCACGGCCCGGTATGGTGCCGGAGCCGCATAGTACTGTTGCAGCGACGTCGAGTACCTTTCCAGCAACCAGCGACGGATCCGGGCGCTCAAGAGTTCGTCAGTGACCAACGTCCTCGATGCTGCCAGCAGGAGACTTGTTTCCGCCAGATCCGTGTCCAATAAGGACTCTATGAAATCAGCCTGATTGGGCACCTTGTTTCGCTCGAACGGATTGGCCGACCGGGGATCCATGGTGGCCAACAGCGCGCTGGAAAGCTGCAAGAGCGGCAGCGGGTGATCCGATTCCGCGGCTTCATTGATCTGGTTGAACAATTCCGGTGGTGGCCCCGGCTCCATCGACTCATCGCGATGATGGTTCGGAGCCGACGTCGAAGGGCGGCTGGACAGCTGTTGTTGCCGCCGTCGTACCTTGGCTGCTTTCGATGTGCTGGTGTTCTTCCGGCGTTTGGACATGGCCCCAGTTTAGGGAGTCGGCAGCGGTACCGATGATTTCGGGACACTTCAATCGTCTTATCGGTGCACCCGCCCATAGGAGGAACCATGCTCGATCTGGAACCGGCCACCAACACGATGGCAGAGCTGATTCGGGGAGTTGCCGACCATCAGCTGTATGTACCTACCCCGTGTCCGGATATGTCCCTCGGGGACCTGATTGATCATGTCGCCGGCTTGTCCCTGGCCTTTACCGCTGCGGCATCCAAGACCAGCCTGGAGGCAGGAGCGGGGCCAAGTGCTGACATGTCCCGATTGAATTTGGGCTGGCGCTCGTACATTCCGAAGCGGCTGGCGGCGCTCGCCCAAGCGTGGCGCAAAGACGAGGCGTGGGAAGGATTCACCCAAGCGGGCGGTGTGGACCTGCCCGGAGATGTTGCTGGGCTGGTCGCCCTTGATGAAGTCATTGTGCACGGGTGGGATATCGCGGCCGCAAGCGGTCAGGAGTTCACCTGTCCGCCTCACCTGTTGGAAGTCGCCTACGGGTTCCTGCAAGCATCAGTGGCCGAGAATCCTCAGGGAACGCCCGGCCTGTTCGACGCGCCGGTAGCGGTGGCCGATCATGCGCCGCTGGTGGACCGGGTTATTGGCCTGACCGGCCGGGACCCGGCATGGGCAGGTGCGCGACGATGATGGGGAGCTCGGACGAGCGGGACGCCGTTGGCCACGCGCATCACCTACCGGGTCAAGCGAGGTCCAGCCGCATGATCAATCGCGGCAAGCGGCTCGACACGGCGCCGGTGGTTCCTATCATCCGGAATCCAGCCCGCTCGAACATCGGTTTGGTTCCCACGTAGGCCATCACCGTATCCATCCGGTCGGCAGGGTCGACGGGATAAGCTTCCACGGCGGGAGCCCCGTGCGAGGTGGCATAGTCAATCGCGCCTTCAAGCAGCTGGCCCGTCACGCCCTGCCGCCGATGCCCGGGACGGACGACAATGCAGATGATGCTCCACACGGGCACATCGTCCACCGGGCGGATGGTGCGCGAGCGCGCCAGGCGGCTCATCTCTGCCCTGGGGCCGATATTGCACCAGCCCACCGGGTCGCCGTCGAAGTAGGTCACCACGCCGGGCGGATGGTCACGTTCGCACAGCCGGCGCATGGCCTGCTCGCGGTCCCCATCGCCGAGCCGCTCAATATCGCCGGTGCTCAGCCGTTGTGACAGGCACCAGCAATGGTTCGCGCGGCGGTTCGGATTGATAACGTCAGAAAAGTCTTCGAACCGGTCCGGCGTCAGTGGATACGTCTCCCAACCCATGGTTCCCATCTCCTACATTCCCGCGACCATCCGGCGGGCGGCGGCGGAATGCTCCGCGATCAAGGCCGGCAGGTCCAGCCCGTCGATCTCTCCGTCGACCACCCGCCATTGCCCGCCGACCATCACCCGGTCTGCACGTTCGGCCCCGCACAGCAGCAACGCGGCGACCGGATCGTGGCTACCCGAAAAACGAATGTCGTCCGTCTTGAACAGCGCCAGGTCAGCCTGCTTGCCCGCGGCGATCTCGCCGACGTCGTCCCGCCCCAAGGCGCGCGCGGAACCTTTGGTGGCCCACCCCAGCGCCCGCTCGGGTGTTGCCTGCTCGGCCCCGTAGCGCAGCCGTTGCACGTAGAGTGCCTGCCGGGCTTCCAGCATCAGGTTGGATCCGTCGTTGGAAGCCGAGCCGTCCACCCCAAGGCCGACGACGGCGCCGGCGTCTTCCAGCTCAACAGCCCGGCAGATCCCGGAGGCCAGCCGCATGTTCGACGTCGGACAGTGGGCAATGCCGACGCCGGCAGCACCCAGCCGCGCGATCTCCTCATCATTGAAGTGCACGCCGTGGGCCAGCCAGGTCCTCGGTGACAGCCAGCCCACGCTCTCCAGGTAATCGACGGTCCGCAGTCCGAACATGTCGCGGCAGAAATCCTCTTCGTCGATTGTCTCCGCCAAGTGGGTATGGAGCCGGACATCGTGCTCGGCGGCCATTGCGGCACTGTCGCGCATGATGTCCGTGGTGACCGAGAACGGCGAGCATGGTGCCAGTCCGATCTGTATCCGGGCGCCGTGGCCGCGCTCGTGGTGCTGCTGTATCAGCCGTTTGCTGTCGGCCAGGATGACCTCCGCTTGCTGGACGGTTTGCCGGGGCGGCAGGCCGCCGTCGTCCTCGCCCAGAGTCATGGAGCCACGGGTGAGAAGGGCACGCATCCCCAAATTCCTGACCACGGAGACCTGGATATCGATCGAATCCTCCATCCCGCCCGGGAAGAGGTAGTGGTGATCCGCCGCCGTGGTGCATCCGGACAGCAGCAATTCGGCGAGGGCAACAGTGGTCGCCAGCTCCAGATCGCGCGGAGTCAGCCGCGCCCACACGGGATACAGGTTAACCAGCCACGGGAACAGCGGGACGTTGACCACCGGCGCCCAGACGCGGGTCAGCGTTTGGTAGAAGTGGTGATGCGTGTTGACCAGCCCGGGGAGAATGACATGGTCGCGGGCTTCAAAGCCCTCGTCATAACCGGTTGCGGGCCTCTGCCCCGCGGGGACCAGCTCCACGATTGAGCTGCCTTCAACCACCACTCCGCCGTCAGCGTCCAGGTCGTTGGCGGTGAAAACGCCCCTCGGATTGCGCAGCCATAGCCGCTTCTCGGTCATGGGAATCCTTCGCTCGATGCGCACGCGGCACCGGCCAATACCGGCTGCCACCGGCATCGATGCCGCCAGCTCAGTGTTGTCCTGTCTGCTGATCCAGGATCCGCCTCAACGGATAGCAATCACCATACCACCGCAACCGCGACGAAGTTTCATAATCTGAAAAAAGAATTTCAAAAAACTATTGCGCAAAGCTCCGCGCCGTGAGTAATGTCACTGTCATGCTTGGCGCGTGGGGAGCGCGCCGTCGGATATGAGAGGTCGGCTATGAAGCGGAACGCAGCTAAGGCTGTTAAGAACAGGAACAGGCCTGAGGACGAACGATTGCCGGTGGGGCGGTCCTTCACGTTCGGACTGCAGCACGTCCTGACGATGTACGGAGGCATCATCGCCGTCCCGCTGATCGTGGGGTCGGCGGCCGGACTGGGGCCGGATGAAATTGCCGTGCTGATCGCCTCGGCTCTCTTCATCGGCGGAGCGGCGACCATCCTGCAGAGCTGGGGGATACCCTTCTTCGGCTCCCAGCTGCCACTGGTCCAAGGTGTCTCCTTCGCCGGCGTCGCGACGATGATTGCCATCCTCGAAACCGGTGGCGGCATCCAGGCAGTCTTCGGCTCGGTGCTCGCGGCCGGCGTCATTGGCCTGGTGATTGCGCCCTTCTTCGCCAAAGTCATCCGCTTCTTCCCGCCGGTGGTGACGGGAATTGTCATTACCACCATTGGCTTGACCCTGATGCCGGTTGCGGCGAACTGGGCGATGGGCGGGGACTCGGAAGCGGAAAGCTATGGCAGTCTGGCCAACATCGGGCTGGCCGCGTTGACGCTGTTGATCGTGCTGGTGTGCAGCAAGATCGGCAGCGCCGCTATCTCCCGGCTGTCGATCCTGATTTCCATCGTGGCGGGCACCTTGATCGCCGCCGCGTTGGGGATGACCGACTTTTCCAACGTCTCCGATGGGCCGATTATCGCGGTTCCGCAGCCATTCGCGTTCGGTTGGCCGGTCTTCGAAGTCGCCAGCATCATCTCGATGACCATTGTGGTGCTGGTGACCATGACGGAGACGACGGCGGATATCCTCGCCGTGGGCGAAATCGTGGACACCGAAACCGGATCGCGCAGGATCGGCGACGGACTGCGCGCGGACATGCTCTCCAGCGCGATCGCGCCGATCTTCAACTCCTTCACCCAAACCGCGTTCGCCCAGAACGTGGGACTGGTGGCCATTACGGGCGTCAAGAGCAGGTTTGTGGTCAGCGCCGGCGGCGTCATCATGCTGGTGCTGGGGCTGCTGCCGGTGCTCGGCCGGGTGGTCGCGGCGGTTCCGACGCCGGTGCTCGGCGGGGCAGGCGTGGTGCTGTTTGGCACTGTGGCCGCCAGCGGCATCCGCACCCTGGCCAAAGTGGACTACAAAGACAACATGAATCTGGTGATCGTGGCGACGTCGCTGGCGTTCGGGATGATCCCGATTGTCGCCCCCACTTTCTATGACAACTTCCCCGACTGGTTCGCCACCATCTTCCACTCCGGCATCAGCTCCGCCGCGGTGATGGCGGTGTTGCTGAATGTGGTGTTCAACCGTATCAAGGTTGGCAACGCGAAAGACTCCTCCGTGTTTGTGGCTGGCACGGCGCGGTCCATCCGCCCCGAGCAGCTCAAGGCATTCCGGGAAGGCGATACCATCAAGGATGGCAAAGTGCTGGACTGCGACGGGAAGGAAGTACCGGTAGCCGAAGAGGGAGTCGACAAGGAATGAGCTGAATGCACCGCACCCTGGCCTACCGCCAGCCCTACGCCTCCGACGCGTTACTGGCGGCGCTCGCGGCCCACGCGGTCCCCGGACTGGAGGCGACGGACCCGGCGGCGCGGACCCATACCCGGACCATCAAGACCGGCGGCGGTCCCGTCGTCGTCACCGTTGGATTCCAGGTTCCGGGGCAGGTGGACTTGACGATTAGGACACGGGAAGCCGTGCCTGCCCCAGCCGCCTCAGCCATCGCCGACGAGGTGGAACAACGGGTGCGGCACTGGCTCGATCTCGACGCCGATCCGGCGATTATCGACGCCGCGCTCAGCAACCACGCGCAACTTGCCCCACTGGTGGCGAAGCGGCCCGGGCTGCGGGTGCTGGGAACGGTGGACGGGTTCGAAACGGCCGTGCTGACCGTGATGGGTCAGCAAGTCTCGCTTGCCGCGGCGCGCACCTTCGGCGGCCGGTTGGCGGAGGCGTATGGAACTTCGGTGTCCGACGGGTACCTGGCGTTTCCGGACCCCGAAACCCTGGCCGCCGTCCCAGTGGAGGAACTGCGAGCGGCCGTTGGGCTGACCGGCTCCCGTGCGAAGACTGTCCATGCGGTGGCAGCGGCCGCCGCTTCCGGCACATTGCGGCTGGTTCGTGGGGCCCACCAGGAGGAAACTCGGACAGCGCTCCTCGCCATTGCCGGCATCGGCCCATGGACGGCGGATTACCTGGCCGTACGGGTCAATGCGGACCGGGATGCCTATCCATCCGGCGATCTGGTGCTCCGCCGTGCGCTCGGCGTCAAGACCGCAGCCCAGGCCTCGGCGCTGTCAGAGCCCTGGCGCCCACACCGCGCGTATGCACTGTTCCACCTGTGGACGCAGGACGCCTACGCCTAAGCAAAGCGGCCGGCGTTTTTGGCTCGCTTCCTCTCTGGTGCCAAATCAGTAAGAAAGTCGATAGTCACATCGGTACTGAGTTTGTATCTTATATTGATACAAACTCAGCATGAGTTCTGAAGTGGTTGCTACGGTGAGTGACCTCGCGGGCAGCCAATGGGGGCTGCTGACCACCAAGCAGGCCACGGAGCATGGGGTCAGTCGGGTGCAGCTGGGGAGGCTCGCCCGAAAAGGCATGCTTGAACGTGTAGAGCAAGGCGTCTATGGCGTGACGTCGAGCACCGACAGGTTCCAAACTCTCCACGCCGCCTGGCTAAGCCTGGGTTCAGGCTCCACTGCGGAGCAACGGGTAACCAATGACAGGGAAGGGATTGTCGCTTCCCATTCCTCCGCGGCCCGCCTGCACGGCATGGGCGATCTGCTGCACGACGTTCCCGAATTCAATACGCTCCGTCGGAAACAAACGGTCCGTACCATGTGACTTCACCGGCTCCAGATTTCGCCAGACGATGTCGTGCTCGTTGACGGGCTCCCCACCACAGGGCCGGAACGAACCATCGCTGACCTCATTCGCGACCATCACGACCTCACGCATGTCGCAACTGCCATCGAAGATGGTCATCGTTCCGGCATTCTGGACATGTCAAAGCTCAGCGGGAAACTGGAGCAGGTTGCTCATCGCACAGGTCACCGGGATGGGCCTGAGCTTCTGGAGTACCTGCTGGACCTAGTGGGACTCAGCGCCGCGGCGCTGACCAAGTCCATCGCGGAATCAGCCATTGGCCGGTTCATCGCCACGTCCGCTGTCCAGCAGTACCGGGACCTCATCGAGGGAATGCCCGTCCCGGATATGGTCCCCTCGACTGTCCAGGCGCTCAAACGGGCAGCGATACTCGACGTAGGCCCCGCGACTGCCCAGGCGCTCACGAACTCTGCAGCACCCAGCATAAAATCTGTAGGAACTCTAATCGGCAAGAACGCCGCGCTTCAAGCCGCTATGCGCGACGAGGTGTCTCGCACACGCGCGAAGCCGATGGCGAGGAGTTCGGCTGCCGAGACGGTTGCAGAAGACGCCAATGGAGAGACAGACCAATGAGGGCTCCTGCAAGTTACAAAACCAGCCAGGCTTTCTGGCGGGCCATCACATAGCACGCGAAGAATGCAGCAAAGGACAACGGCCGCCCCGTCGATGAGATCCTGCGCCAATTCGTGCATGAGAGGTTTCTCGTTCGAATTTTCAGCGCGAAGGAACAACGGGTGCTGAAAGGATGCAGCGCGGTCCTGGCCCGGGTGGCCGACGCCCGCACGACGCAGGATGTCGATTTGCTGCGCCAACTTGACGACCTCGAATCTGCCTATGCCGAACTTATTACTGCAGCTAATCGCGGGGTAGACGACCATCTTCGATTTGAAGCAGTCCAGCGAGTTCCCGGCGGTCAGGGACAGGACCAGCCAGCTGTGGAAGGGTGCCGAGTGATCTTCGATGCCTATTGTGGAATAACGAAACTAAATCCGGTCAAGGTGGATCTGGTGGTTGGCCCGGTCATGACCTCGGCCCCCGAGGAAGTCGCTCAGTCGGTGTTCGAGATTGAGGGAATGAGTCCCATAAGAATGCAACTGTATCCCGTTGTGGATCACGTAGCGGACAAGGTATGCGCCACCCAGGCACGGTATGGTTCCTCGGGTGGCAGATCCAGCCGGGTGCGCGACCTTGTCGACCTCGTGGTCCTTGCCCGCAGCCAGAACATCGACGGCGACTCCTTATCTGTCGCTCTCAGATCAGAATGGGCGATGCGGGAACTTGAGGGAAGTCTAATATTCGATCCGCCTTCTGATTGGGAAAACCAATATCCACCAATGGCGCGCAGAGTCCAAGCATGCGGAGAATACACGACGTTTGAATCGGCATAGTCTTGGCCTATCACTGGCGCCGCGGCCAATTTCGTTAGGATGGGGCTGTGGGTGATGACGCCCACGGCCGCCAGCGAAAGGGTAAAGGGTGTCCCAGCCAATCGTCTTCCGGAACGCACACGTCTTCGATGGAACGCAGTTCCTGCACGGCAGCAACGACGTGGTCTTCGACGGCGGATCCGTTGCCGCCGTCGGGCCAGATGCCGGCCACGAACCCGCTTACTCCCATGCCGACGTCGTCGACTGCACCGGCAAGACAGTGCTACCCGGCCTGATCGACCTGCACGTCCACGCCACCACCTCCAATCCCGGCTCGGTCCAAGGCTTCCTGCAGCCGTTTTCGCTGCAGTTCTACGAATCCGTGCGGAATCTGGAGGCCACCCTGCACACCGGCATTACCACCGTGCGCGACGCCGGAGGCGCCGACCTGGGCGCCAAGACCGCTGTCGACACCGGTCTGATCGAAGGCCCGAGAATGCGGCTGGCCATCAGCATCATGTCCCAGACCGGCGGGCACGGCGATTTCTGGCAACCATCCGGCGTCAGTTCCCCTGCCCTTGGACCGCACCCCGGCCGCCCGGACGGAATCGCCGACGGCGTCGAGGAAGTCAGGAAGACAACGCGGCGTATGCTGCGGGCCGGGGCGGATCACATCAAGATCTGCTCCACCGGAGGCGTCCTCTCACCGGCCGATGATCCCGCGCATTCCCAGTTTACGCGCGAGGAAATTGGCGTGATCGTGGAGGAAGCCGGAATGCAGGGCAAATACGTGATGGCCCACGCGCAGGGGACAGCGGGAATCATCAACGCCCTCGAAGCCGGCGTGCGCAGCATCGAACACGGCATCTACCTCACCGACGAAGCGATCCAGCTCTTCCTCGACAAGGACGCCTACCTGGTCCCGACGCTTGCCGCCCCGCGGGCCGTGATCCGCAAGGCCGACGCCGGCGCCAGCGGGCTACCGCCACAGGTCATCGCCAAGGCTCACCGGGTGGCGGACATCCACCGCGAATCCATCGCCCGTGCCGTTGAATCCGGGGTACGTATTGGTATGGGGACCGATTCCGGCGTCGGTGTCCACGGCGAGAACCTGGAGGAATTGGCGCTGCTGTCGGACGTCGGGATGAACCTGGAGCAGGTACTGGCCGCCACCACGTCCGTCGCCGGCGAGCTGATCCACGCCGGCACACCCGTGGGCCGGCTGACGCAGGATCACGCGGCAGACGCCGTGGTGCTGGATGGAAAGCTCGAGTCTGCCGACCAGCTGGCCGGGCTGAAGAACATGATCGACCAGGTGTGGATGGACGGCCGCCAGGTTCGATGACCAATGATCCACCCATTTCGAGTTGGACAGCAGTGGGCGCATAGTGTGACTACCCAACTCTCATCATTACCTGGTTCCGCGAACTGCCCATCGATCTTTCAGGGAATAGCCGAGGATGCGTGGCGGACGCAGTAGTGCGTCCACGGCCGGATTTCGAGGCGGCCTTCGGGAATTGGTTCCCCGCACACCGCGCAGATTCCGTAGGTGCCGTCGTCGAGCCGCTGCAGTGCGGCGTCGATTTCCTTCAGGCGGTTGGAGCTGTCGGCCAGCAGGGTTGAGGCCTGCGAAAGTTCGAAGGCAATGGTCGAGCCTTCGGGGTCGTGCTCGTCGTCGACGTTGGAGTCCTGGCGGGCCTCGCCGACGGCGGCGATGTCTTTCTGCAGTGAGCTGATCAGTGCCTGGCGCTCGGCCCGTTCGGATTCGAGTAGCGCCCGGAACCGTCGTTCGGTGTCAACGTTCATGGGGACCAACCTAGCGGGTCTGGGCGCCATGGCGGTTCAAGTCGGCGATTCGGCTGCCGGGGCGTGCTCAGACTGCCATTGCTGGATCTCCGCGAGCAGCTCACGGCGCCGCTCGTTGGAGATGAAGGCGGCCCGCACGGAGTTTTCGGCTAACCGGACCAGTTGCGTCGTGCTCAGGTCAAATGTCTCCAGCAAACGGGCTACGTTGTCGTCGAGGTAGCCGCCGAAGTAGGCGGGATCGTCGGAGTTGATGGAGACGTTGAGTCCCCGCTCCAGCATCCGGGGCAGCGGGTGCACGGCCAGGGTGTCGACGGCGCGCAGGCGTACGTTCGAGAGCGGGCAGACGGTCAATGGCGTTTGCTCGGCCGCGAGCCGTTCCACCAGCGCCTCGTCATCCATGCATCGGATGCCGTGGTCCACCCGGTCCACCTGCAGCAGGTCCAGGGCCTGGCGGATGTAGTCGGCCGGGCCTTCCTCGCCGGCGTGGGCCACACATTTCAATCCGGCTTCATGCGCACGCTCATAGAGGGCCGCGAAATCCCGCGGTGGATGGCCGACCTCGGCCGAGTCCAGCCCAATGCCGATGATCGGCGCTTCCATGGCAAGCAGGCTCTCCAGTACGGCCAGCGCATCATCGACGGGTTCATCGCGCAGGAAAGCGGCGATCAGTTCGGTGCTGATGCCGAATTCAGTTTCGCTACTGGCCAGCGCGGCGGCCACCCCGTTGATGCAGTTTTCCAGCGGCACCCCACGGGACGTGTGCGCCTGTGGGTCCACCATGATTTCCGCATGCCTCACACCCGCGGCCGCCGCCCGGCCGAGGTAGGAACGGGTCATCTCGGTGAAGTCCGCCTCGGTCTGCAGCACAGCCATATTGTTGTAGTACAGGTTCAGGAAGGACTGCAGGTCGGTGAATTCGTAGCGGCGGCGCAGATCCCCGATATCGGCGTAGGGCAGGTCGATGCCATTGCGGGCGGCCAGCGCAAAGATGAGCTCCGGTTCCAGGGTCCCTTCGATGTGCAGGTGGAGTTCCGCGGCGGGCAAGGGTCTCATGATGCCTGCTTTCATGATTTGAAATCGAATTTTCAAAAGTGTCCTACACCACCCTCCGTGAATGCGGCCTCCAGGGCAAGCCATGTGCGCATTTCGACTTTCGGGATTTGAAAACTAAATTTCATTTGCCTATGGCGTGGCTCACAACTCTCTGTTAGGCTCGACACCAGCCAACGGCGGGCACCTGAAGAATCCGGTGCTATCTACCAGGCGCAACTGAACCTTCGCATTGAATGCAGCGGCGAACTGATGCCGGCCCGCGGCTATCGGGCGAAATACCGCCGGATGGGCTGCTTGCCTCCACTTGGCGCGCTGCTGTCCTCAGGGAGTCGCCTTATGAATAATCGAAACCACCCCGACGCCGGACACTACTTGTCCCGGGCTGTGACCATGGCAGCGGAGAACGTGGCTAACAACGGCGGGCCGTTTGGCGCCGTCGTCGTCACCGCAGACGGCAGAGCGTTCGATGGCCTGAATCGAGTCACCGAATCCAACGATCCCACCGCCCACGCAGAGGTGACGGCCATCCGCGCGGCCTGCTCGGGGTTGGAGACGTTCAACCTCGATGGGGCCGTCCTCTACAGCAGCTGCGAGCCGTGCCCCATGTGCCTGGCCTCCGCGCTGTGGGCCCGCATTGATCATGTCGTTTTTGCCGCAGACCGCTACGATGCGGCGGCGGCCGGGTTCGACGACGCCGCTTTTTACGACTACTTCGACACGCCCGTTGAGCAGCGATCGATGCCAGTGCGGCAGATGGAACCGGACGGCGTCGTCGCTGTCGCACCCTTCGATGCGTGGAACGAGAATTCCACGCGGGTCGCCTACTGAGAGCCGCGGTCATGGCAATATCGACACGCTTCGGCACGAACAAGACCGGCGCTCGAAAGCAGCCCCCGGGCCCGCCCGCGTCAGGCACATCCGGCAACGGCCGCAGGCCGGGTCCGATTGATCGCTACTTCGGCATCACACGGCTGGGATCCTCGTATTCGAGGGAGTTTCGCGGCGGCTTCGCCACCTTCTTCGCGATGTGCTACATCGTGGTGCTCAATCCGCTGATCCTCAGTGGCCCCGACGGCTCGGGCCAGACCCTCGGCGTGCCGCAGGTCGCGGCCGTGACCGCCATCGTCGCCGGCGTGATGACCATCCTGATGGGAATGGTGGCGAAGTATCCGTTTGCTCTTGCGGCCGGACTGGGCGTCACCGCCTTCGTCTCCGCCACTATCGCCACCACGCCGAACCTGACCTGGCCTGACGTGATGGGCCTTGTCCTGATCGCCGGCATCATCATGTTCATTCTGGTGTTGTGCGGGTTCCGTGAGGCAGTGTTCAGGGCGGTGCCGGCCGGGTTGAAGACGGCCATCGTGGTGGGAATCGGGCTGTTCGTCGCGTTCATCGGGCTGGTCAACTCCGGATTCGTGCGCCGCGTGCCTGACGCCGCGGGGACCACGGTGCCGGTGCAGCTGGGACAGAGTGGATCCTTGCTGGGCTGGCCCACGCTGGTCTTCGTGCTGGGGTTGGTGCTGACGATCGTCCTGGTGGTGCGCAAGGTCAAGGGTGCCATCCTGATCGGCATCGTCGCCTCCGCGATATTCGCGATGGTGGTGCAGCTGTTTGCGAATGTGCCCTCCAGTGCGGAGAATCCGTCCGGCTGGTCGCTGGTGGTGCCGGCGATCCCGGACGAGTTCTTCTCCGTGCCGGACCTGTCGCTTTTCGGCGATGTGGACCTCTTTGGCGCCTTCGCCAGCGTCGGAGCCATTTCCGCTGTACTGCTGACGTTCACCATCCTGCTCAGCGTGTTTTTCGACGCGATGGGAACAATGACCGGATTGGCCAGCGAGGCGAAGCTGCTCGATAAGGACAACAATTTCCCGAATGCCAATCGCGTGCTGCTGGTCGACGCGACCGGTGCCATGGCCGGTGGGCTGGGCGGCGTGTCGGCCAATGAGATCTTCGTGGAATCCGCAGCGGGCATTGCGGAAGGGGCGAGGACCGGTCTGGCCAGCGTCGTGACCGGATCGCTCTTCATCGCCGCGGCCTTCTTCGCGCCGCTGGTCGCCGTCGTCCCATTCGAGGCGGTGGCGCCGGCGCTCGTCGTCGTCGGTTTCATGATGGTCACCCAGATCAGCACCATCGACTGGTCGGACTACGGGATCACGATCCCCGCGTTCCTCACCTTCACGCTGATGCCGTTTACGTATTCGATCGCCAACGGTATCGGCGCCGGGTTCATCGCGTTCGTCATCATCCGGCTGTGCCAGGGGCGGATGCGGGAGGTCCACCCGCTGATGTGGCTGGTCTCGGCCGCGTTTGTCATCTACTTCGGGGTCGGCCCGATCCGGCAGATCCTCGGCGTGGGGTAGCGGCCCCACCGACTGAAAGGCCTCCCGGGCGAGCGTTGAAATTCGCGCTCACCCGGGATGTCTCTTTCCGACTGCGACAACGGTGCCTGCGGGGCATCAGCGAACGAACGTCACGGTCAGCTTCTGGCTGTGGCGGCTTGCGGCAGCGCTAGCACCATACGATCCGTCGTCTGGCCGAAGTCGCCGTGCGCGGGTCTCGGAGTTCAGAAGGGTGCTGGGTCGTCGGGGTCGTGTACTGATTTCCTGTTCGTCGCGTTGCCGGCGGTGTCGTCCGTCTTGGCTTTAGGTATTTGCCATGGGTCCTTCCGGGCCGGTTTGGCTCCGGTGCCGTGCTTTTCGTTGCCGGTGCCGCGTCGGCTTGATCCGTTGGCCTGCTTTGTCGGCTTGGCCGGCTTTGCCGGTGCGTTGTCCGCCCTGCCGCAGTTGTCTGCCTGCTTTTTGGCTGTCTTGAGCAGGGTGGCGATGTCGGGGGCGGGTCGCATCTCCGGTAGTGGGCCTTCGGGGGTGTTGGAGTATTTCCTGCCTGCCGGTGAGGTCCAGTCCACTCTGCCGTCGCGGTGCTGGGTATCCCGCCAGAGTTTCGCGGTCTTGAGCGCGTGGCCGGGTTTGCAGAGTGGTTTCAGATTCGTCAGTTCGGTCTGCCCTGTCGGGTAGGGGACGGTGTGGTCGAGGTCGCAGTGACGGGCGGCTTTGTTGCACCCGTACCCGCGACAGGTGCGGTCGCGCAGCCGGACCATTCTTTGCAGGTCTTTGGGCACCGCATAACTGTCCCGCCCATAGGATAGCGGCGCACCGGTCTCCGGATGAGTCAGTAACCGCTTGAACGACGGAGCATTCGCGGACAGTTGTCGGGCGGTGTCCTCATCGATGGGACCGTACCCTTCCAGATCGGCCGGCTCATCCGATAACCCCATCAACGTCAACACCGGCACCACCACGGTCACCTCAGCCTTAATCCCGGCATAATTCGGAATCCGACCCGAACCCGGCGGATCACCACAGGCAGGCGGATCGACACCACCGCCACTTCCGGCCGATCCGGTGCTTCCGGCTGCCCCGACTGTCCCACCAGCCGACCCGGGCACTGATCCGGCGGTGCCGGGTGCTGCGGGCCCGGTCGGGACCCCCGGTGGCGGATTTGTGCCGTAGAACCCATCGTTGGGGCTGCCGGTTAGGGCCGCTGGTGGTAGTCCGGTGCCGGTGCCGGTATGGAGCAGGTCCGCAGCCACATCAGCGCGCAACTGGGCGAGATCACGTGGTTCTCCGGGGCCCTGTAGCGACCGGGCCAGGCCGGTCAGCCGGTTAAACGCCGCCACCGCCGCCTCGGCCGGCAAATACATGCTCAACCAGCACATCCCGTCCTCGACCGGCTCCACCACCACCGTCCGGTCGGAGGCTGCCTTTGCCTTACGGCGTGTGATCGTCTCCGGGTGGGAGCGTTCCCGCACCCGGCGTGCCTTCGCCGCGACCAGGTGCCTCGCCCGCCCCGGAGCGAAGCCCACCATCTCGGCCTCAAAGTCGGGGTACGCCTCACGCGGCAGGGACCCGCACTGATCGGCAATCACTTCGGCCTGATCCGGATGCAACACCCCCTGCGCCAGAGCATCCAACGTGGCCGGCAGGCCGGTCGTGAGCAGGCGACTGTGCCCGATGACTTTGTCCGTCGCCCGCTTCGACAAATCCAGCACCGTGCCAATCTCCGACTCCGCGACCATCGACGCCAACTGGTCAGCATCGGGACCGGACGGCGGCAACACATCCTGCTCATCAACCCGGTCCCCGGCCGTGGCACACACCCGGGAAACCGCCCTCACCTTCAACGCCTCAGCCGCGGAGGCCAGCCTGGACGCCTCGTCCAGCAACGCCACCGCCTGCCGATAATCCAACGCTTCAGGATCCAGGCGGGTCAGCCCGTTGATAATGCCCCGGGCCAGCACCGGCTTGTCCTTAAACCCCGCGCCACGGATCACGTCACGTTCCAGAAACAGCGTCACCAACAACGGTTCAAACACCGACTCACCACCAGCGCCAGCACCAGCACCCGCGTCACCAGAGGCACCCGCAGCGGCGTCGTCAAAGGCACTGCGGCCCTTGGCACCGGCGCCGGCACCGGGCCGGCCACCGCCGTCGTCGTCAAAGCTGCTATGGACTCCCATACCCATAGCCAACCACCCGGGTACGACAAAATAGGCACAGGGAAGCCATCGTACATAACGGTAAGATAACGAAAAATCGCGTCCACTTGAGCCGTAGTGGCCGGGGGCGACGTGCACACGTTCCCGGGGCCTATAAGCGGCCTGACCGTGCGCTCGCACCGCTGCCAGAGTGCAGTTTCACAGTCCACCGCGCCTCTGGCTGGTCGACGTGCAGGCTAGCGGGTCTGTTGTTCGGCAGGTGGCGCCGCCCGGCCGGTTGACGATTTTTGCTCAGCCGGTGATTGATGGCCTGCTTCGCCAGCGGTGGCGTGTGAGACGTGATGTGCACCGGCCCGGGCCCCGCCCGCTCCCAGCGCCCTGGCTAGCTGACTAGTCCGCCGATTCCAGGGTTTGCAGCAGGCCGGCGGCCACGGCGACGGCGATGGCGGCCGGTTCCTTGGATGCGATGCCGGAGATCCCGATGGGCGTCTGGATGCGGTCGATCGCGTCGTCGGAATGCCCCACTTCCCGCAGCTGCTTTTGGAATCGCCGCCACTTCGACTGTGAACCGATCAGTCCGATCGTGGCCACCGACGGCGTCCGCAGCGCGGCGTCGCACAGGGCCGCGTCTTCGGCATGGTCGTGGGTCATGATCAGGATGTGCGTCGCGTGCGGGAGATCGCGCAATGCGGTCTCGGGAATCGGCTCATGATGGGCGCGGATGTCGGCGTTGGCGTCGTCCAGCACTGCGAGCCGGTCCGGCTTCAACATATCCGCCCGCGAATCGACCAAGTGAAGCTCGACGTCGTGCCTCGCCAGGATGCGTGCGAGCTCCAACCCCACGTGGCCGACCCCGAAAATGGCGACGGCGGCCGGCAGGCGCACCGGCTCGACGAGCATGGTGACCTCGCCGCCGCAGCATTGGACACCGTGTTCTGCCGGGGCCTTGTCGCTGAGCTGCAGCGTGATCATTTCCGGCTCCGAAATGCGGTCTTCCAGTAGCTCGCGGGCACGCTTGACGGCGGTCGCCTCCAGATTGCCGCCGCCGACGCTGCCCCACGCCGCGTCGGATGAAATCGCCATCTTGGCGCCGGCGCGCCTGGGCGCGTGTCCGCGCGAGGACACAACGGTGACGATCACGCCGGGCTGCCGTGAGCTGCGGAAGTGTTCGACGCCGGTCAGCCAGTCCATCTCAGCCGCCCGTGAGTGTGGGGTTGGGTGTCGTCGTGTCCGTGGCCGGCTGCCGGGCCGCGTCCCGTGCCGCCTCGAGGGCCCAGAACACGGCCTCCGGCGTGGCCGGATGGGCAAGTTCCGCCTTCCGTCCGGCCGGGCCGAACGCCGCAACCGCCTGGCGCAGCGCTTCCCGCACGCTGAAGGCGAGCATCAGCGGCGGTTCGCCGACGGCCTTCGAGCCGTAGATCGCGCCGTCTTCGCGCGCCTCGTCGAACAGGGTGACGTTGAGTTCGGAGGGCATCTCCGAAAAGCTGGGCAGCTTATACGTGCTCGCCGATTGGGTCAGCAGCCGGCCACGGGTTGGTCCGTCGGAGGTATCCCACCGCATGTCTTCGAGGGTCAGCCACCCCGCGCCCTGGACGAATGCGCCCTCGATCTGCCCAACGTCGATCATGGGGGAGAGCGAGTCCCCGGCGTCCTGGACAATATCGACCCGGCGGGTGCGGTAGGCGCCGGTGAACCCGTCGACCTCGACTTCGGCCGCCGCGGCACCGTAGGCGAAGTACTTGAATGGCGTTCCGGTCCAGGTCTCCGGATCCCACTGCAGGCCCTCGGTCCGGTAATACCCGGCGGCGTGGAGCTGGACTCGCTTGGCGTTGGCCTCATGCGCGACGTCGGCAAACGTCAGTTCGCGGTTGGAAGCGCTGGACGCGCTGGACGCGCCGGACCTGGAGGCACCTGACCCGGAGGCACCTGACGCACTGACCATGCCGCCGGAAAAGTCGACGTCCGCCGGCTCCACGCCGAGCATCCCGGCCGCCACGTCCGCCATCCGGTCCCGGATCTGGTCGCAGGCGTTTTTCACGGCGCCGCCGTTCAGGTCCGCTCCGGTGCTTGCCGACGTCGCCGACGTATTCGGGACCTTGTCGGTGCGGGTCGGGGCAAGCCGGACTGCGGTTCGCGGAAGGCCCAGCGCCGTGGCGGCGACCTGCAGCATCTTGGTGTGCAGGCCCTGGCCCATCTCGGTGCCGCCGTGGTTGATCAGCACGGACCCGTCCTTGTACACCAGCACGAGGGCGCCGGCCTGGTTCATGCTCGTCTGGTTGAACGAGATCCCGAATTTCAGCGGCGTGATCGCCAAAGCACGCTTGGTATGCGGATGCGCGGCGTTGAAGGACTCGACTTCCGCGCTCCTGGCGGCGAAGTCGGACTCCTGGCGCAGCTGCGACCAGATCGCCGGCATCCGCTCGCAGTCGCGGACCGGTTGTCCGTACGGGGTCGTGTGTCCGGGCTGGTAGAAGTTGCGGCGGCGCAGTTCGGCCGGGTCGATGCCCAAGGCCGGGGCGCTGCTGCCGAAAACGTCCTCAATCAGGAAGATGCCCTGCGGCCCGCCGAACCCGCGGAACGCGGTGTGCGAGGTCTTGTGCGTCTTCACCGTCCGTCCATCGACCTCAATGTTGGGAATCCAGTAGGCGTTGTCGATGTGGCACAGGGCCCGGGACAGCACCGGTTCCATCAGGTCCAGGCTCCACCCGCCGTCGGGCGTCATGGTCGCCTTGAGACCGACCAGCTTGCCGGCGTCGTCGAACCCGGCCTTCCACGACATCCGGAAGCCGGGCCGCTTGCCCGTGATGGTGATGTCCTGGTTGCGGTTCAGCCGCAGGCGAACCGGACGTCCGGTCAGGGTGGTGCCCAGGGCCGCGACGGCGGCGAGGCCGTGCGGCTGGGTCTCCTTGCCGCCGAATCCGCCGCCCATCCGAAGCGACTGCACCGTGACCTCGTGGCTGCTCAACCCGAGGACCTGGGCGACGATGACCTGGGCTTCGCTGGGATTCTGCGTGCTGGACTGCACGTACAGCTGGTCGCTCTCGTCGACGTAGGCCAAGGCCGCGTGCGTCTCCAGGTAGAAGTGTTCCTGGGCGTGGGTCTCGATCTCGCCGGAGAACACGTGCGCCGCCTCGTCGAGGGCGGACTCCGGGTCGCCGCGTCGCGAGACACGGTGGTTGCCCTGGTAGGAACCCGCGGCCACCGCGTCGGCGACCGTGATCAGCGAGTCCAGCTCCTCGTAGTCGACTTCGACGGCGTTGGACCCGATCCGCGCAGCCTCCGGTGTTTCACCGAGCACCCAGCACACCGGGTGGCCGTAGTACATCACCTCGGCCGGGAACAGCGGCTCGTCGCCGCCCTCTCCGGCGTCGTTGACCCCCGGCACGTCGGCTGCGGTCAGCACGCGCACGACGCCGGGAACCGCAGTGGCAGCCTCGGTGCGGATGGCCGTCACGCGGGCATGCGCGTGCGGTGCCTGAACCGGCCACGCGGTGAGCGCGTCGGTCCTGGCCGTGGAAATATCGTCGGTGTAGAGGGCGTGGCCCGTGACATGACCGGCCGCGCTCTCATGCGGGTCGGGCTTGCCGACGCTTGGGTTCGCGGGCCGTTCGGCTAGGCGGCTCATGCCGAAACCTCCAGAGTCTCGTCGTTCTCGGCGTGGAACTTCTTCAGTGCCTGTGCCAGCATGGACTGTCGATAGGCGGCACTGGCACGGTGATCATCCATGGGCGTGCCTTCGGCGCCGAGGACGGCGGCCGCTTCGTTGATGGTTGCCTCGTTCCACGGGTTGCCCAGCAGCGCCCGTTCGGTGTCGTGGGCGCGCAGCGGGGTGGCGGCGGCTCCTCCGATCCCGATACGGGCGCGGGTGATCACGCCGTCGGCGACTTCACCCGCGATGGCGATCGCCACGCTGGAAATATCGTCGAAACGCCGTTTGGCGATCTTGTGGAACGCCGTCAGCGGCGCCACCGGAAGGGGGATCCTGACGGACTTGATGAGCTCGTCGTCGCGGCGGACGGTTTGCCGATAGCCGGTGAAGTATCCGTCGAGGTCGACCTCGCGCTCGCCCGCGGGGGAGACCAGCACGATCCGGGCGCCGAGCGCCAGCAGGGCGGGCGGCGCGTCGCCGATCGGCGATCCGGTGCCGAGGTTTCCGCCGATCGTGGCCCGGTTGCGGATCAGCCGCGAGGCGAATTGGGGGAACATCCCTTCCAGCAGCGGCAGGCGCCCGTCGAGCTTCCGCTCGACCTCGGACAGCGACAGCGCCGCGCCGATTTCGACGTGGCTGTCGGTGGCCTCGAATGTCCTGAGTTCATCGATCCTGTCGACGGCGATGAGCAGCGGGTCCCGGCGTCCGCGCTGGTTGACTTCGACGCCGAAGTCGGTGGCACCGGCGACCACGGTGGCATCCGGGTTGCCGGCCATCAGGTCGAGGGTTTCGCCGAGGGTTGCGGGGCGGACGAATCGGCCGTCGTCGCCCGTGATGTCGGTGGCGACCGGGCCCGGAGCGGGTTTCCGGCGCCGGGCCGCCAGCGGGTCATCGTCTTGCGGGGCGCCCAGGGCGAAGGCGGCGTCGCGAATCGGGCGGTAGCCGGTGCAGCGGCACAGGTTGCCGCTGAGGGCGTGCAGATCGAAGCCGTTGGGCCCGTGTTCGTCGTCTGGAACTGTGCCATCGGCGGGGACCGCGCCGTCGGCAGGTTTCCCGCCGTCGTCCGTAACCGCGCCATCGGTGGAGCGCTCGCCGTCGACGTCGGCAGCCTCGCCGGCACGGCCGCACCGGTAGAATTCCGCGGCCATGCTGCACGCGAAGCCGGGGGTGCAGTAGCCGCACTGGGAGCTGCCGTTCGCCGCCATCTGCGATTGCACAGGATGCAGGTCGGCCGGGCTCCCCAGTCCTTCAGAGGTGACGACTTCCTGGCCGTTGAGCGCCGCGGCGGGGATCAGGCACGAGTTCACCGACGCCCATTGCGTCTGGTCTGCGCCGTCTGCGCCGTCGGACTGCCCAGACGCGACGGACTGCCCGGACTCGGCGGAGCGACCGGACTCGGCGGGTTGGGCGACAAGCACTGCGCACGCGCCGCACTCGCCTTCGGCACACCCCTCCTTGGCTCCGGTCAGACCGCAGCTGCGCAGCCAGTCGAGCGCCGTCGTGTGTGCGCCGATGCCAGTGAGCGCGCGTTGCTGGCCATTGACGGTTGCTTCATTCATGGTCGTGCTCCCGCTTGGTTTGTTGGGGTGCATGTGGACCCCCTGATACGAAAAAAGGGCCGACGTCGATGACGTCAGCCCATTTTTATCCTGTCTGCTACTCCCAGGTTGCCGTGACCCAAATCACGACGTTAGGTGCCAGTGTAACGCACTTTTCACCGCGGCGCAGGTATAGATTTGGCAAGCATCCTGACGCTGATGATGGAAAGCTTGTCGTGACAGGACCTTCCGGACCGATTCATAATTCAAGTCAACAGGTCTTAGTTTTCAGCACCACGACGAAGGACGGAGCTCATGCTCGATATCCTGAATTCCTGTTCGCCCTGGCTCCGCGACGGCACCCGGTTCGCCGTCGCCACCATCGTCTCGGCGACGGGGTCAGTGCCGCGGGCAGTCGGGACCGGCATGGCCGTGAACGACGACGGCGAGGTCGCCGGGTCACTGTCCGGCGGGTGTGTGGAGGGTGCCGTTTTCGAGGCCTGCCGGGATGCGATGGAGACCGGCACCAGCCGCCGCGAACAGTTTGGCTACAGCGATGCGGACGCCTTCGCCGTCGGCCTGACCTGCGGGGGAGTGCTCGATGTGCTGATCCAGCCGTTCTATCCGGAAGGTCGCGACGGAGAAGCACGCACCGGGAGAGCCAGCGACCAGCTGGTCGACCTGAAACGAATGTCAAAGCTGGCGGAGCGACCATCAGACACCCCCGCTGCCCTCATCCGCAGGCTCGACGACGGCCCGCTGACCGCCGTCGTCGTACTGGAACCGGCTGATTTCCCCACCGACGACGACGTCGGCAGGCTGGAGGTGCTGACCGGAGACCGGAACGCCGCGCACGCCGCGGCGTCGCAGGTCCAGACCATGGTCGCCAACGGCCAGACCGGGACCATCCGCGTCTCGCCCCACCGGGAGGTGTGCGGGGACGACTACATCAGCCTGCTCGTGGAGACCCGGCTGGAACCGCCACGGCTGCTGATTTTCGGCGCCAACGACTTCAGTGCAGCGCTGGCGAAGATGGGCAGGGCGCTTGGCTACCGGGTGACGCTGTGCGATGCCAGGCGTTCCTTCACCTCCGCCGCGCGCTTCCCGGATGCCGATGACGTCGTCGTCGCCCAGCCTCACCAGTACCTGCGCTCCGAGGTGGACGCGCAGCGGGTGGATAGACGCACCGCGATCTGCGTGCTGACCCACGACCCGAAGTTCGATATCCCGCTGCTGCAATTGGCGCTGACCCTGCCGGTGCAATACATCGGGGCCATGGGGTCGCGCCGCAGCCATGCCCAGCGCACGGCCGCCCTGGCGGAAGCGGGGATGCGGCCGGAGCAACTGGAGCTGCTGCACTCACCCATCGGGCTGGATCTGGGTGCGGTGACTCCCGAAGAAGTTGCCGTGTCCATCACCGCCGAAATCGTGGCCGGCCGCAACCGCCATCATCGCTGGCAGCCGGTGGAACCCTTGAGCAGGCTGAGCGGGCCGATCCACGGACATGCAGCGGAGCCGTGGCATCATGTATCCGCCACACGTCACGACTAGAGCTACTCGGGCCTCCAACGGCAGCGATCCCGGGCGACCCATCGTGGTGCCGCCCGGGCCGGCATGTTGGGAGGTAATCGCTACGCCATAGCGGCTTTCTTTCCGGTTTCTGCGTAGACGTCTCGATCGATCTCGTCACTCGCATTGGCCACCAGCATCGCGACCAAGGTGTCGCCGTTGACGTTGAGGAACGTGCGGAAGATGCCGGAGAACCAATCGACGGCGATCAGCAGACCCACTGCCTCGATCGGCAGATTCAGCGCGGAAGCAAGGAACAGCGCAACCACGGGGAAACCTCCCGGGACGGTGATGGTCCCCATGTTGAGGAGGATCGCAAGCCCCATTCCCATGATGATCTGGCCGGCGCTGAGGTCAACGTTTCCGGCCTGGGCGAGGAACATGATGGCGATCGTGTAATTGAGCACGGCTCCATATGAACCCATGGTCAAACCGATCGAGAGGGCGAAGTCCGCGCAGCGCTTGCTCACACCGACCTTCTCCACCGTATTCTTCAGCACCGTGGGGAAGGTGACGGCCGAACTGGTGGTGGTAATGGCCACCGTCGTCTGTTCGGCGAGTTTCCTGGGCAGTTTCCATGGATTGAGGCCCGTCCGTACCGAAACCACTATCACGAACAACAGCGTGAGGATGATGACGCCGATCAACGTGGCTCCGAGGTACTTCAGTGCGGTGGTGACGACGGCGAATCCCACGTCACCTGCCAGCGAGGCGAGCAGGGCAAAGACCCCGATCGGCGCAATGTACATCACGAGGCGAATGGTGATCAGTACTACTTGCTGCGCCTGGTCGAAGAAGTCGACGAGCAGTCGGTTCTCCGTCTTCTGCACGTGCCTGTTCAGCGCCATCCCGAAGAGCAGCGCAAAGACGATGACGGGGACCATCGAGCCCGATGACATGGCCTCGAAGATGTTGGTGGAGACGAAGCCGACGATCGTCTCTTGCCATCCCTTCGATTGCTGCGCCGCCTCCTTCTGCAGAGAACTGTCGATTTCGCCCGTAAAGACCTGGCCGCCGCCGGGATTGATGAGAATACTCAGCGCTACCGCCAGTACGGCCGCGATGATGGCGAAGGAGAGCATCCACTTGAAGGTGCGGAAGGCCATCTTGCCTACACCCGTGCCGGTCATCGACCCCGTGGCGAAAATGACCGATGCCATCACGAGGGGGACGATCGACATTTGGATCAGTCGGATGAACAAGTCTCCGATGAACTGCAGGTTGCTCGCCCATTCACCGACGATCAGACCGAACACGATACCGGCAATCGCGGCGATGCCGATCTGGGTGGCCATATTGCCGCAGGTCTTCTTGAGGGTCTTCATCGTCCATACCGGGTGGACCGGGGGCTCCTGCCGAGGTTCCGCCGTCTGTGGTAGAGCATATGAGATGAACTCCACTCAACTGCTTGCTGAGGCCTATCGGCCGATTCTGGGACGTGCCGAACGTGTCGACGAAGAAGAGGGTTGGTTCGCGACCCAATTGCCGGGATGGACTGTGCGGGACCTGCTGTTTCATCTCGCCTCCGACTGCCAACGGGCGCTCGTCGCTTTTTCAACGCCCTCAGCGGAAGAGCCGGATACCGATGAGATCACTTACTGGTCACGCTGGAAGCCAGGAGGAGAAGCTGCCCAGTCGGGACTTCGGGGCACCCGCATCATCGCGAGCGTCTGGAGCTCGGTGCGAGGTCCCGCCGAGCTGTACATGGAGACAGCACAGGCTGTGCTCCACGCAGCGGCGAACTCAGATCCGGATGCCGTCGTCGTGACACAGAACCGTAGGATGAGAGTCGATTCTTTGCTGCGGACGTTGGCGGTGGAAGCAGCGGTTCATCACCTTGACCTTGAGCAGGTGCTCCCTCATCCTCCCGCGGCGCCGGTGCTTAAGGAAGTTCGCCGGGTGCTTGACGGGCTGTTGGGCGAATCAGCGCCAGAGGCATGGCAAGACATACGCTATATCCGGATCGGCACCGGCCGACTGCCGTTGAACCAGGACGAGCACGAGATACTCGGTCCCTTGGCAGATCGCTTGCCGCTCTTCGGCTGAGCGGAGTTGCGGCTTGTGGCGGATTTATCCTGTGGAGGAGGTATCAGTCCTCCAGCAGGTGCAGATCCGCGGCGGTGTCGACGTCGGCGTCGTCGCCAAATGGCGTGCAGTCGACGAGGTCGATGAGCTGGGGGTTCTGTCGCAGATAATTCCGGGCGCCAGTGTCTTCCGAAGCCAGTTCCATGGCGTTCCGGGCGTGGCCGATATCGAACACCATCGGGTGTGAAGCTCGTTGCCCGTTGCCATAATGCGCGGCGGTGATGCGTCCGCTGCGGTGCTTGCCCAGCAGCAGCTGCACCAGTCGGGGTTGGATCCGAGGTTGGTCCACCAGCGCGATCATCACCGCTTCCACATCCACATCTGCATCTCCGTGCCCGGCGGCCGCCACACCTGCCTGGAAGGAGGAGGCCAGGCCCAAGGACCACTCCGGATTCTCGAGCACAGTAAAGCGTCCCAGGTCCGCAGAGTCACGGACCCGGGACGCTTCGGCTCCCAATACGACAACGACGTCGTCACAGCCGCCGTCGAGCAGGACTCCGGCGACGTGCTCCACCAAGGGCCGGCCGCGGTAAGGAAGCAACGCCTTCGGCCCACGGCCCAGCCGGCGTCCCGCCCCGGCGGCTAAGACAATGCCCGTCACTCGCATGGGCTCAACCTAGCACCCGCCGGATCGGAGCACACTGCAGATTTGCGATCGGTTCCCGCTCATGAGTGCGTGGGATGACTCAATATTTATATGACTGGCCTCCGTCGATCGGCAGCACGGCGGCGTTGATGAAGCCTGCGTCACCGGAGAGCAGGAAGGCCACCAGATGGCCGACTTCCTCAGGCTTGCCGAAGCGCTTCATCGGGTTGGGCTGAACAAATTCCTTGCCGGCCTCTTCCCAGTTTTCGGGATCGATCTGCTTCAAGAAGTCTTCAACCATCGGGGTCAGGATGGCTCCCGGGGCGATGGCATTGACCTGCACGCCATACTGGCCGTATTCAATGCCGGAGTTGCGGGTCAGGCACACGACGCCGTGCTTGGAGGCGGCGTAGCCGGACTGGTTGCCGACGCCTCGAATCCCGCCGACGGATGCGGTGTTCACGATGGAGCCCGAGCCTTGTTCCTTCATCACCTTCAGGACGTGCTTCATTCCGTAGAAGACGCCGTTGAGGTTGATGGAGACGACCTTGGCAAACTCCTCGGAGCCGTCTTCGGTCAGGTTCTGCTTCGCTGGCTTCGCCGAGATAGGCAGGTAGCTGCACCAATGTAGCGGCTGGTCGGTCCCAATGCAGGAAACTGTCTAGCTCGGCGACAGATGCACCGGATGAGCACTACACATCGTCCGCCCCGGAGCAAGGGCGGGGGTCTAGAACGGGTACCGCGCGATGTCTCCCTGCATGGTGACCCATTGCGTCTCGGTGAAGGCTTCGAGGTTCGCTTCGGTGCCGCCGAAGCGTGCTCCGGTTCCGGAGAAGCCGACACCGCCGAAGGGGGCGACGGATTCGTCGTCGACTGTTTGGTCGTTGATGTGGACGATGCCGCTGGGGACTCGGTCGGCCACGGACAGGCCCTTCATCGCGTCCTTGGTGAGGATGCCCAGCGAGAGCCCGTAGTCGCTGGCGGTGGCGATGCTGATGGCTTCTTCGACGGAGCCGAACTTGATCACCGGGGCGACGGGGCCGAAGATCTCCTCGGCGAAGCCGGGGTGGTCGAGGGCGCTGTCGGCCAGCACGGTGGGCCGGTAGAAGAGGTCCTCGTAGGTGCCGCCGGCGGCCAGTCGGGCACCGGCGTCGACGGATCCGGTCACCAGTGAATGGATTTTGTCCCGCTGGGAAGCGTTGATGACCGGGCCGAGCGGTGCGTCGCCGGTGGCGGGGTTGCCGACGGGCAGGTTCTGCGCCTTTGCGGCCAGCCGTTCCACGTATTCGGGGTAGATGGACTCGTGGACGATGTGCCGTCCGGTGGTCATGCAGATCTGGCCCTGGTGCAGGAAGGATCCCCAGGCTCCGGCCGAGACTGCGGCGTCGAGGTCGACGTCGTCGAGCACGATCAGTGCGTTGTTGCCGCCCAGTTCCAGGTGGGCTCGTTTCAGGTGCCGGGCGGCTGCTTCGCCGACGGCGCGTCCGGCGCCGGTGGAGCCGGTGAAGGAGATGATCCGTACCGATGGTTGTTCGATCAGGGCTTCGCCGACGTCGGCCCCGCCGGGCAGCACGTGGAACAGCCCCTGCGGCAGCCCGGCTTCTTCCAGCACTGCGGCGAGGAACAGTCCGCCCGAGACAGCGGTGCGGGGATCGGGCTTGAGGATCACGGCATTGCCGGCGGCCAGTGCCGGGGCGACGGAGCGGCTGGAGAGGATCTGCGGGAAGTTGAACGGGGAGATCACCCCGACCGTGCCGGCCGGCAGCCGGCGGGCGAAGGACAGCCGCGGTTTACCCGAACGCAGCAACTGGCCGTACGGGGCCTCCACCATCGCCGCGGCGGAATAGAACTCGGTGGCCACCAGATGAGCTTCAAACCCGGCCTTGCCCTGACCTGATCCGGCCTCGCGGGCCAGCCAGTCGACGGCCACGCCGGTGTGTTCCTCGATCAGGGCTCCGGCCCTGCGGAAGATGGCGGCCTTGTCCTCGAAGGACGTCGCCTGCCACGCCAGCTGCGCCGCGGCGGCCTGTTCAGCGGCCTTCGCGACGTCGTCGGCCGAGGCCACGCCGAACGAACCAATGGCGTTACCGGTGGCCGGCTCGACCACATCCTGGGTGCCGCCACCACCGCGGACCCAGCCGCCGCTATACATCTGTCCATCCCACTGGGCTGAATCAAAGAACGTCATTGCTCTCTCCTCCTATGTTGCGATAGATGGGCTTGCGGCTGAGGCCGATGGTCAGGGGCGAATCAGGGGGCGAAGCTGGTGTCCGGTGCGACGGCGACTTCCAACAGCAGCGGTTCGGTGCTAGAAGCCGCGTTGCCGATAGCGTCCGCCAACACCTCCGACAGCTCGGCGTGGTTGTCCACCCTGCGGGCAGCGACGCCGAAGCCGCTGGCAATGGTGGAGACGGAGATCTGGGGGAAACCGGGCCACGCAGGCTTGCTGTCGCGCTGTTCGGCCAGCCGGTCCATCACCGCGTAGCCGCCATTGGCCAGCACGATGAACACGACGCCGACGTTCAGCTGGGCGGCACTCCACAACGACTGGATGGAGTACATCGACGAGCCGTCCCCGACCACCGCGACCACGGGCCGCTGCGGTGCCCCCATCTTCAGGCCGATGGCGGCAGGCATGGCGAACCCCAGCCCGCCCATGGCGGCCGAGAGGAAGCCGAGCGGCCGCCGCGCGGGCACCAGCGCCTGCAAGGCGGGACGGGACGACGGCGATTCCTCCACCAGGATTGTCTCTTCCGGGAGCAGCCCGGCGAGCAATTGGAAAACATGGGCCGCGCGCAGCGGCTCGCCGTCGGCCGGTTCCGGCAGCCGGTGCGCCGCTGCTGCGTCCCTGGCCGGCGAAGTTGCCGGGTCCACCGGACCGCGCTTCACAGCTGTTCGCGGCAGCTGCTCCCGCAGTGCGGTGCACAGCGTCGCGGGATCGCCGACGACGGCCAGTTCGGCAGGGGAGCGGTTGGCCTGTACCGGGTCGCCGGTCAACACAAACACCCGGGTGTGCCCGGGGACCAGCGGCCCGGTGGTGTACGGATACTGCCGGATGGCGGCAGTTCCCACCACCAGCAGCAGGTCACACTCGGACAGCGCCTCCCGCAGCCGGGGACGGTCCGCCGGAAGCTGCCCGCGGTACAGCGGATGGGCCTGGTCAAAGCCCGCCCGTGAGCCGAAGGGTTCAATCCAGACCGGGATCTGCAGCTCCTCGGCGAGAGTCGTCAGCGCCGCCCAGCCCGCTTCGGTGTCATTGCCCGAGCCGGCCATGATGGCGGGCGCCTTGGCATTGGCCAGCGCTTCGGCAACCTGGGCAAGTTCGGCCGGCGGCGACGACGGCGAAACGCTGACCCTGGCCGCCGCGGCGTCCGCGTCCGCTTCGGCCGGCTCCGTCCAGTCACTCATCGGCACGATCACCAGCGCCGGACCGGAGTCTTGTTCTGCGGTCAGTGCGGCACGCCCAAGGGCGGAGGGCACGTCGGCGGCGCGGGCCGGCGAGAACACCTGCAGCGGATAATCGCCGGCCAGCGATTCCAGCTTTCCGGCAAGGAACGGCTCCAGGGCCAGATGTCTGCGGTCCTGCTGTCCCACCACGATCACCATCGGGGCACGGTTGACCCGGGCGGTGGCAATGGCGCCGACGGCGTTGCCCAGGCCGGCGGTGGTGTGCACCAGCGCCAGTGCCGGCTTGCCCTGGGCCAGAGCGTACCCGGTGGCCATGCCGATCACCGACCCTTCGTGCAGTGCCAGCACGAAGTGGAAGTCATCGGGCAGCCCGGACAGGAAGGGCACTTCCGTGGATCCGGGATTGGCGAACATCGTGGTCAGGCCCCGGTCGCGCAGGACCTGAAGCGAAGCTTCGCGGACCGTCGTCGTCATTCAGCTTCCTCTCTGGCGACCGTCGATGGCGATCCTCCGGCGGCGTTGGACGGTGCCGACGCGCCCGTATTGTGTTTGGCGATCTGGATCTGCTCGTAGACATGCCCGCGCAGTTCGGTGAAGCGCGCGCTCGAGCGGGTGGTGAGCTGGTCCCTCTCGTCCGGCAGGTCGATCTGGATGTCCTCCTGGATCACCGTCGGTGAACTGGACAAAATGATCACCCGCTCGCCAAGGTACACCGATTCGTCGATGTCGTGGGTGACGAAGAGGATGGTGATGCCCAGCCGCTCCCAGACATCGCGGATCAGGTCCTCCAGGTCGGCGCGGGTCTGGGCGTCGACGGCGGCAAACGGCTCGTCCATCAGCAGCACCTTGGGCTGGTAAGCGACGGCGCGGGCAATCGCCACGCGCTGCTGCATCCCGCCGGACAGCTGCCACGGGTAACTGCGCGGCACATGGTCGAGACCCACCGCCTCGAGCGCTTCATCGACCAGCCGGTTGCGTTCGGCCTTGGCCACCTTGGCGTTCTTCAGCGGCAGTTCCACGTTGTCCCGCACACTCATCCACGGGAAGAGGCTGCGTCCGTATTCCTGGAACACCACCGCCATCTCCTTGGGCGGACCATTGACCGGCTTGCCGGACAGCACCACTTCGCCGGCAGTAGCGCCCATCAGTCCGGCGATACATTTGAGCAAGGTCGTCTTGCCCGATCCGGACGGGCCCACCAGGCAGGCCAATTCACCCGGGCGCAGATCGAAGGTCAGATCCCGGACCGCTTCGATCTCGCCGGCGTCGACCTGGTAAATCTTCTGCACACCTTTAACGGACAGCAACGGTTCCTGCGTGGAGCCCGTATCGACGCCCGACTGCGCTGTTGTCTTAGCCGGCATTTTCAACCTCTCTGAGTCCGTGGTACCACCGGAGCACCCGGCGTTCGGTCCACTGGAAGATAAATGACAAGATAATGCCGATCAGCCCAAGCACCACAATGCCGCTCCACATCTCCGGGATGGCGAAGGAGCGTTGGAACTGCACAATGGTGAATCCCAGGCCCGCCGAGGAAGCGAACATCTCGGAGATCACCATCAGGATCAATGCTATCGACAGGCACTGACGGATACCGGCCGCGATTTGCGGTCCGGCGCTGGGTAGCACCAGATGCCGCACCCGGGCCCACCCGTTGATGCCATAGGTCCGGGCACTGTCGGACAGCACGGAGTCGACCGCCCGCACGCCTTCAATGGTGTTCAGCAGCACCGGCCAGATGGCTCCGGAAATGATCACCGCGATCTTCATGCTGTCGTTAATGCCGATCAGCAGCATCAGCACCGGCACCAGCACCGGAGGCGGCAGGGCGCGGAAGAATTCCAGCGTGGGCTCGGTCAGCGCGCGCAACCACCGCACGGAGCCAATCAGTACGCCGAAGCCGATCCCCAGCACAATAGCCAGTACGATGCCGGCAGCCAGGTTGGTCACGCTGGGCACCACGTCTTCGAAGAACCGGTCGCCAATCCAGACCCGGACGAATGTCTGTGCCAGTTCGCCGGGTTTGGGGACGAAGAAGCTGGTTGAGCCGATAGTTGTCACCCACCAGGTCAACACCAGCAGGACCGGCAGTCCCAGCAGGAAAGCCGCGCGCTTCGCGATGCTCATACCACTGCCTCCCCGCGAATGGAACTGTGCCATGCCAAGGTTCGGCGCTCAATCAAGCGCATCACAAAATTGATTACGACCCCGAGCATGCCCGTGGCCAGGATGAGCGCGTACATCGCCGAAATCGCGGCACCGGATTGGGCCAGCGCGATCTGGTGTCCGAGTCCCGGATTGCCAATGATCAGTTCTGAGGTGATGGCCAGGATCAGGGCGACGGCCGCGGCCAGCCGGAGCCCGGTCATGAAGTACGGCAACGTCGTCGGCCACAGCACGTAGCGGATGCGGGCGACAGCCCCCAGTCCGTAACTCTTCGCAGTGTCATGGGCGACGGTGTCGACGTCGGCCACTCCGTAAAGCACCTGGATCAAGACCTGCCAGAAGGACGCGTAGATCACCAGCATCAGCGCCGATCCACGGTCCACACCAAAGAGCAGTACCGCTAAGGGAATCAACGCCACCGACGGGATCGGCCGGAGGAACTCAATCGTGGAATGTGTCGCCTTGCGCAGGAAGCTGTTGGACCCGATGATCAGCCCAAGGACCAGGGCGGCGATCGTGGCGACCGCCAGCCCGAGCCCCCAGCTGATCAACGTCTGTCCGACCGCCACCCAGAAGGCGGTCAGCCCGAGATTCTGGACGAAGACGACAAGCACTTCGCTGGCCGGCGGCAGATAGTCCGGGTTCACCACCGAGAGCCGGGGCAGCGCCTCCCAGATCAGCAGGAATCCGATGATTCCTGCCAGTCCGAGCAGCGGACGGGGAGGACCCGTCCGGGTGCGACGCTTCTGCCCCTTGCCCGTGACCGGCTGGCCGGAAGCTGAGGGCGCGACGGCAGTCACGGCAGGATCTTGTCCAGGTTCGGCGGTTCGGACAAGGTGCCGTACTTCGCTGCTGCATTGCCGAGCAGTTCAGTGGCCTCACGATTGAACTTGGCACGGTATTCAGGCAGCACCATTTCCTGGCGCAGCTTTTTGCTGATCTCGGTGTACGTGCCCACGATTTTGCGGACTTCCTCCGGGTGCTCCTGGGCATACTGCAGTGAGTGTGTCATGGCCGCACGGAACTTCTCCACCATTTCGGGATTGTTCTTCATTTTCTCCGTGCCGGTGAAGTACCCGGCAATGTCCAGGTTCTCGTGGGTCTCGTAGAAGTTATAGGAAACAACCCGGGCGCCGTCTTCCAGCGCCGAGGAAAGGAACGGTTCCAGAATCCACGCCGCGTCCACCTGGCCATTGGCCAGGGCAGCCGGTGCGTCCGGGAATCCAACCTCGACGAACTCCACCTTGGACGGATCGCCGCCGTCTTCCTCGACCACATGACTGATCGTGGTATCGCCGATGTTCGACAGGTTGTTTACGGATACTTTTTTGCCTTCCAGATCCGCCGGACTCTTAATCGGAGAATCTTCATTGACCACCACGGCGCTGAAGCCATCTCCCTCTAGGCCGGCGCTGGACGCACCGTTGGTGACGAATTCCAGTCCGAGGCCCTTGTCCGCTGCGACCATAATGGAAACCACGTTTCCGAATGCAAAGTCGAAGTCGCCGCTGACGACGCCGGGAACGGCGGCCGCCCCTCCAGAGGTGGTCTGCAGTTCCAGTTTCAGGCCTTCTTCGGCGAAGAAACCCTTCTCCTTGCCCAACCAGATAGGCGCGGTGTCGACGATCGGAATGACGCCGACCGTAATGGGTGTCAGATCGCCGTTCCCGCCGGAACCCCCGGCGGTTTCGCCTCCGCCGGTTTCTCCGCCGCCCCCGCTCGGTGAACCCCCGCCACACGCACTAACAGCCAGCACGGAGGCCGCTGCCAAGAGAGCAGATAGTTTGCGTTTCATCGTTTTCCTTTTGTTGGCTGGCCGACGCCGGTTGCGCCGATCCCCCGCTGCAGTTCGTATAATGAACACGTGTTCTAGATGAAAACATTATGAGGTGACTCACAGCCAGTCAAGCGGAATGTCCCTTCGTTGCAGCTTTGCAATCACAGGCTAGCGTGGGCAGCGAGGGCGGTGTGCGCGGGGCGGAGAAAGGACAGCGGAAATGGCCGGTACGGTGACGGGCGAGCATCGGCGGACGTCCGGTGCTTTGCTGGTGCTCGGGCTGCTGCTGGTCGCGGCGAACCTCCGTGCCACCCTGACCAGCGCGGGCCCGCTGCTTGATGCCATCGCGGCAGATACCGGAGTGTCGACGGCGGCACTCGGCCTGCTGACCACACTGCCCCTGCTGGCGTTCGCCATCGTGTCCCCGCTGGCCCACAACCTCAGCGGCAGGTTTGGGCTCGAGCGGACGATTTTCACCGCACTGCTGGTGCTGATAGGCGGGACGGTGTTTCGTTCCCTTGAAGGCAGCATTTTCAATCTGTGGGCAGGTTCCTTTATTACCGGTGCGGCCATCGCCATCTGCAATGTGCTGGTGCCGGCGGTGATCAAGCGCGACTTTCCGACGAAGATGGCCTCGTTGACCGGGGCATATTCGGCGGTGCTGGGTTCATTTGCAGGTTTGGGGGCCGGACTGGCGGTGCCGCTAGCGACCGTCCCGGGTTCGAGTTGGCGCTGGGCGATGGCGGCGTGGGCCCTGCTCGTGGTGCCGGCGGTACTGGTATGGCTGCCACAATTAAGGCGCAAGCACCCGGGCAGGCCGGATCGGGCTACTGTCCATGATGGCTCGACGGCGGCGAAGGCCACAGCAGGACCGGGTGCACCGGCTGCACCGGCAGCACCGCCCGCACCGACAGCCCCGACCCCACTGGTGTGGAAGTCCGCCACCGCCTGGCAGGTCACGTTGTATATGGGACTTCAGTCGGCCACATTCTACATCCTGATCACCTGGCTGCCCAGCATCGTGCGCACTTTCGGGAGGTCCGACGTCGAATCCGGCTGGGATGTCTTCCTCTTCCAGGCCTTGGGTATCGCAGGCAGCTTGCTGACGCCCTTATTGTTGAATCGCGGGAGGGACCAGCGGTTCACTGCGGCAACTCCGCCGGTGTTGCTGCTGCTGTCCATGCTGGGCATCGTTTTCCTGCCGGACCTGCTGCTGTTGTGGGTGGTCATCTCCGGGTTCTGCTGCGGCAGTTCGCTGGTTTCGGCGCTCTCCTTCTTCGGACTGCGGACGCACACCCATCGCCAGGCCAGCGCGCTGTCCAGTATGGGCCAATCGATCGGTTACCTGCTGGCCGCCTGCGGACCGGTGCTGTTCGGCGCCGTATACGGGGTCACGGACTCCTGGACCCTTCCGCTGCAACTGCTGGCGTTGATCGGGGTTGCCCAGGCAACGGCCGGTCTTGCGGCAGGACGGAACCGGTATGTTGCCCCGGCCTGACCTGGTTTGACCGGCTTGACCCGAATAGGCGCGGAAGAAACAGATCCGGTAAGGAATGGAGCAGCAGATGGCGGGTAATACGTCCCAGCCCGGGTCTTCCGTGCTGGCCCGGGCGCTGAGCATCCTGGACTGCTTCAGCGAGGAGACGCCGTCCCTCGGTTTGCAGCAGATCGCCGCCCGGGCGGCACTGCCGACGTCGACCGCCCACCGGTTGGCCACAGAACTGGTCAGCCACGGCCTGCTTTCGTATGCCGATCAACAGTACTGGATCGGTACCCGGCTGTGGGAGATCGGGGAACTGTCCAGCGTCAGCCTGCACCTGCGCGAATCAGCGCTGCCCTACATGCTGGAACTGTACGAAGCGGCTGCCGAAAATGTGCATCTGGCCGTGCTGTCGGGCAACGAAGCCCTGTACGTGGCGCGGCTGATCGGACACCGGTCGGTGCCCACCGTCAGTCGGATGGGCGGGCGGCTTCCGCTGCACACCACAGGAGTGGGCAAGGTGCTGCTCGCCTTCCAGCAGGATTCCTTTGTCGAGGAGTATCTCGGTGCGGTGCTGGCCCGGCCCACCGCATACTCCGTGGTGTCCGCGCCGAAGCTGCGGGACGAGATTGAGCAGACGCGGGAGCGTGGCTTCGCGCTGACCAGCCAGGAAATGACGCTGGGCAATGTCTCCATTGCAGTTCCTATTTCGGATCCGTCGTCGACGACGTACGCCTCGATCAGCCTGGTGCTGCACACGGCCCGGGGCGACGTGCGCAGGTTCGTGCCGCTGCTGCGCCGCGCCGCGGCGGGAATTTCGGCCGCCATGGAGGAGCATCCCACTCAGTGGGAGTAAGTGATTGCCCGCCTGCGGGGATCCTGACATGGTGAAGCGCAGACCAGCCATCGCGCCGTCGCGCATTACCGCTGTCGGAACGGCGCGCGCCGCACAGACGCCGCACAGACAAAAGGAGATACATGAGCACCGAGACGGTCAACCTGTCCGACCGGGGGGAGGGTTCGCAGGACCAGATTTCGGGCGAGATCCAGGCCAAACACGCCGAGTATCGGCAGAAGCTCGACGCCGGAGCCTCACCGTCCGTGCAACCGGACCTGGATTTCGCCCCGTACCGCAGCAGCATCCTGCGCCATCCCACCAAGAATCTGCGGCACGTTGACCCGGAAGAGATCGAACTGGCTTCTCCGGCCTTCGGCCATACCGATGTTGCCGAGCTGGAGAGCAACCTGACCATCGTGCACAGCGGTGAACCCCTCGGCGAACGGATGGTGGTGCAGGGACGGCTGCTCGACGGCGAAGGACGCCCGGTGCGCAACCAACTCGTCGAAGTGTGGCAGGCCAACGCCGCCGGCCGCTACATCCACAAGCGCGACCAGCATCCGGCACCGATCGACCCGAACTTCACCGGGGCCGGCCGCTGCCTTACCGACGACGACGGGTGGTACCGGTTCCTCACCATCAAGCCCGGCGCCTATCCGTGGAAGAACCACCGCAACGCGTGGCGTCCGGCCCACATCCACTTCTCGGTGTTTGGCACGGCCTTCACGCAGCGGATTGTCACCCAGATGTACTTCCCGGGCGATCCGCTGTTCCCGCTGGACCCGATCTACAACTCGATCGTCGACCAGGACGCCAGGGACCGTCTGGTGGCTAACTTCGACCACAATCTCACCTCGCCGGAATGGGCGCTGGGATATCGCTGGGATATTGTGCTCACCGGGTCCAAATCCACCTGGGTTGAGCCGGAAGGAGACGAAGCATGAGCCCCAATGCATCAAAGCTGTCCCCCACCCCCGGCCAGACCGTCGGACCGTTCTTCGGCTACGCGCTGCCGTACGACGGCGGGGAGAATCTCGTCCCGCCGCACCATCGGGAATCGGTCCGGCTGCATGGATATGTCTACGACGGCGACGGGGACCCGATTCCCGACGCGCTACTGGAGATCTGGCAGGCGGATCAGCACGGGAACATCCCGCGGCAGGAGGGTTCCCTCCATCGCGACGGCTACACCTTCACCGGCTTCGGCCGGGCGGCCACCGACGCGGCCGGGCATTACCAGTTCTCCACCGTGGTCCCGGGATACAAGGACGGATCAGGCAAGGCCCCCTTCATCGCCGCGGCGGTGTTCAGCCGCGGACTGATGAACAAGCTGCACACCAGGATTTACCTGCCGGATCACGCCAGCCGGCACGCGGCCGATCCATTCCTGTCCAGCCTGGAGCCGGAGGAACTGTCCACTGTGGTGGCCGCGCGGGCCGAAGACGGTTCGTTGCAGCATGACATCCACCTGCAGGGTGTGCGGGAGACGGTGTTCCTCGCCTTCGACTGACGAGTGCTCGTCCGCGGGCTACCGCACCTTCTCCCGAAGGAAGCTGACCGCGCGGTTCCAGGCCAGCGCGGCGTCGTCGGGGCGGTAATTCCCTTGCGGGTTCTCGTCATTGTGGAACGCGTGCGGGGCGTCATAGTAGAAAAACTGAACCTCCGCCCCGGACTCGCGGCGGATCTGCTCCTCCTGTGCCCGGGCCGCCTCCACCGGGTACGCGGCATCCTGTTCACCGTAGTGACCCTGCACCGCCGCTCGTACCCCCTCAAAGGAGTCCGGCACGGCGGGCCCGACCCCATAGAACGGCACCGCCGCGCTGATCCGCTCGCCCTGCTGCGCGGCGAGGGCCAGCACGAAACCGCCGCCCATGCAGAAACCGGTAGCGCCCACAGAGGAGCTGGTGACCGCCTCGTGTGCGAGCAGGTAATCGACGGCGCCGGCGAGCAGGCGGGCCCCTTCCGTCTCCGGAAGTTGCGACATCATGTCGGCCGCTTCGGCGCCGTCGTGGGCGATGGAGCCGCCGTACAAGTCAGGGGCCAGGGCCACAAAACCCTCGGCCGCGAGGCGATCGGCGACATTCCGGATGTGGTCGGTCAAGCCCCACCACTCCTGGATAACGATGATGCCCGGGCCGCTGCCCGAGTCGGGAACGGCCAGATAACCGTGGGCCGGCTGCCCGGCGGAATCGAAAGTGACATTCTGATGCGGGGTGTGCTGCGCCAAAGATCCTCCTCGTTCAGCGATACATGCTCAAGACTAGATCAGTTCAATCGTGCATTGAAGGGTCACGCGCGCCCGCGGGTGGGTTTCAGGCTCACCCGCTGCCGGACGGTGCGCCGGTGTCCTTGCCGGACAGTTCCAGGGAGCCCAGTGAAGCGCTGATCATTCCCCGGTACCGCCCGCCGTCGTCCGCGCCTGCATGACCGGCCGGCAGGTGTGTGGCCCGCAGCGCCTTGGAAATGTTGGCTGCGGCGGACTGCAATACCGAGACAATCGGCTGCAGACGCTGTGTGGTGCTGGGCACCACGACACCCAGGGCGGCGATCACCACCTCGTTGGGCCCCCATACGGGCACCGCAATGCCGGTGGCCTCCAGATTCACATACCCAACCCCTGCCGCGTACCCTTCCTGCCGCACGGATGCCAGCACACGGCGCAACTCGGGAGCAGCGGTAATAGTGCGGTCGGTAAAGCGTGGCAGCGAACTGGTAAGCACCTCTTCCTGCAGTGCGGGGGAAGCGTGGGCCAGCAGCACCAATCCGCTGGACGAGGCGTTGAGCGGAACCCGCCCGCCGACCAGCGTCATATTGATCACCGCATCCGGTGCAGATAGCCGCTCCAGGAACAGCACTTCGCGGTCCTGCAGGATACCGAGCTGGGTATGCTGCCGGATTGTCGCATGCACGTCCTGAAGATGCGGCATCGCCAGTTCCCGCAGTCCCAGCGCACCTGGTGCCAGGCAGGCGAGCTCCCAGAGCCGGACGCCAATTCGGTAGGAGCGGTCCGGGAGCCGTTCCAGCAGTCCGTGTTCCTCCAGGTCCGCCGTCAGACGATGCACAGTGGCCATCGGCATGTGCGCTCGTTGGGAAATCTGGGTCAGGGTCAGGCTGGGCGAGTTGAGGTCGAACGCCTCCAGGACCTGCATGAGCCGGTCCAGCACCGGCACGCCGCGCGAGGCTAGAGCCATGAGTTATTCCTTTCAATGGAATCGACCATAGCAGATGTCGTGTGAGCTCGGACATAGTTGAAACTATCGCCCGCAGGGCACGCCCACGCGGTATCAAATGCTCGGAGAATCGGAGAGCCTTGGAGGGTGACGGCGTGTTCGGGCAGGCTGGCTGCTTACGGGAAGGGAGCGAAACCAAATGAGCGGTGAGAGCTTGGAGGAAGCCATACGGCGGTCCGGAAATGTGGTTGAGCTGTTGCGCAACTCGCCGGCCAAGCCAACTATCTTTCCGATCACGCCGGAGTTCACGAACTGGCGGTCCGAGCAGCGCTCGTGGCGCGACACTGTTGCATTGCTCGACCAGTCCCACCACATGACCGACCTGTATATCAACGGCCCCGACGCCCTGCAGCTGCTCAGCGATACGGGCGTGAATAAGTTTGCAAACTTCAAGGTGAACACGGCGAAGCAGTTCGTCGCGGTCAACGCCGACGGGCACTTGATCGGGGACGCGATTCTGGCGTACCTGGCGGAGGGGAGCTTCAACCTCGTCGGGCACCCGACCGTGCTGGACTGGGTGCAGTTCCACCTGGAGGCGGGCAACTATGACGCCACCACCGAACGAGACGACAACTCCCTGGTGCGCACGGGCCCCCCGAAGAACTACCGCTACGAGCTTCAGGGACCGGCCGCGCTCGCCTTGACCGAGAAGCTGATCGGAGGGCCGGCACCGGATGTGAAATTCTTCCACATGACCGGGTTCACCATCGCCGGATGCCAGGTGCGGGCCATCCGGCACGGCATCGCCGGGCAGGCAGGGTTCGAGATCTTCGGGCCATGGGCCGACGGCGAGCGGGTGCGGGATGCGATCCTTGCCGCCGGCGAAGAGTTCGGCCTGCGCCAAGTGGGGGCCAAGGCCTACTCCACCTCGCCGCTTCCCTCCGGATGGGTGCCGACACCGGTGCCGGCCATCTTCACCGGGGAGACGCTCGCGGCATACCGTAAATGGCTTCCGGCCAATGCGGTGGGTTCCCTCGGTGGAAGCTTTGCTTCCCCAAACATCGCCGATTACTATGTCACGCCGTGGGACCTCAACTACGGCCGGGTCGTCTCGTTTGACCATGACTTCATCGGCCGTGATGCGCTGGAACGGATGCGGGACAACCCGCCGCGGGAGAAGGTCACGCTGGTCTGGAACAGCGACGACGTGGCCGACGTTTTCAAATCCCTCGGTTCTGACGGGCTGCCGGCAAAGTACTTCGATCTGCCCAAGGCCCGCTACGCGTTCTATCAGGTTGACCAGGTGCTCGCCGACGGGGCGGGCGTGGGGCTGTCCTTCGACTGCGGCTACGCCACCAACGAGCAGGCCTTCATCTCGCTGGCAACGATTGACAAACGGCATGCCGAACCGGGCACGCAGGTCAGCGTGCTCTGGGGCGAGGATCCCAACTCCGCCAAGCCTCAGGTCGAGGCACACCGCCAAGTCGAGATTCGAGCGACAGTGGCGCCGGTGCCGTACTCCGATTTCGCCCGCCAAACCTACCGCTCCAATTGACCGGGACATCACCGGGAGCCGGTGATATCTTGTCAACAAGAATGTTGACGATTAATTCCTGAGGGAAGGGAAGTTCAAATGGCTGACCAACATGCTGCATCGTCCGGGGGCGACGTTCCTGCACTGCTGAACGACTTCTCTTTGGAAATGACGGGCAAGGATGTCTCCGCGCTGGAGGATGCGGCCCCGCTGATGCCCGCCGGTACCCGGGTTTCGGTGACCTTTCTGGGGAACGAGGACCTGCAGATGCGCGTCGATGCGGCGGCTGCGGTCAGGCGGTTGGGGTTCGTGCCGGTGCCGCATATTTCCGCGCGCCGGCTGGGCTCGCAGGCAGAGTTCGAGCAGTTTCTGGAGGCGTTGGCAACGGCGGCGGCGCCACAGGACGTGTTCGTGGTCGGTGGAGACCCGGCCGAACCACAGGGCCCCTACGAGGACGCGCTGTCGCTGATCCGCACCGGTTTGCTCGGTCAGTATGGATTCAAGCATGTTGCCTTCGGCGGGTATCCGGAGGGGCATCCGGAGATCAGCGACCAGCGGCTGTGGGAGGCGGTCACCGACAAGTATGCGGCAGCCGCCGAACAGGGGCTGGAGCCGTCCATCATCACCCAATTCGGTTTCGACGCCGACCCCGTCTTTGCATGGTTGTCCGAGTTGCGCCGGCGGGGAGTGGATGCACCCGTGCGGATCGGCGTGCCCGGACCGGCCGGAGTGAAACGTCTGCTGACCTATGCCCGCCGGTTTGGGGTGGGCACTTCGGCCGGCATCGTGCAGAAGTATGGGTTCTCGTTGACCAACCTGCTCGGTACCGCTGGCCCGGAGCGGATTATCCGCGAATTCGCCTCCCGCCACAATCACGACGAACACGGGCAGATGTTGCTGCATTTCTATACGTTCGGCGGGATAAAGACGACGGCTGATTGGGTCCGGACTTTTCGCGAGGACCCCGGCGGACACTGATTTTCGCCCCGCCGACGGGAGCGCCCCATAGATTCGGCACCGTCATCGGTGCCCATACAGAGAGGATGAACCATGAGCGCGAAGAATCTGCAGGACGTATTGGATGCTGCCGGGAACACTGTCGAGTTGCTGCGCAATTCCCAAATCGGTGCCTACGTCTACCCGGTCGTGCCGCCGGAGTTTACCAACTGGCGCAGCGAACAGCGGGCCTGGCGGGAGACGGCGGTGCTCTATGACCAGACCCATCATATGGATAACTTGTTCATGAAGGGTCCGGATGCTTTGAAGCTGATTTCCGATACCGCGATTAATAGCGTCGAGAAGTTTCCGGTGAACAAGGCCAAGCAGTACGTGCCGACGACGCCGGCCGGGCATGTGATTGGTGACGGGATCCTGTTCCACGAGGCCGAGGACGAGTTCGTGTATGTGGGCCGGTCCCCGGCGGCGAACTGGCTGCTCTACCACGGCCAGACCGGCGGGTATGACGTGGAGATTGAGGTCGACCGGCGCTCGCCGTCGCGGCCGATGGGTAAGCCGGTCTCGCGCAAGTACTGGCGCCTGCAGATCCAGGGCCCGAATGCGTGGAAGATCATCGAGAAGGTCAATGGCGGGCCGGTGGAGCAGCTGAAGTTCTTCAACATGGACTACATGAATGTGGCCGGTCAGCGGGTGCGCACGCTGCGTCACGGGATGGCCGGGGCTCCGGGGCTGGAGTTGTGGGGCCCGTATGAGTCCTACGACACGGTCCGCGAGACCATCCTGGACGCCGGCGCCGAATTCGGGATGCTCGCCGTCGGCGGCCGCGCCTACCCCTCCAACACGCTCGAATCCGGGTGGATCCCCTCGCCGTTGCCGGCGATCTATACGGGCGAGCAGATGCGCGGCTACCGCGAATGGCTCGGCGCCGACAGCTATGAGGCGGTGAACGCGGTGGCCGGTTCGTTCGTATCGGACAATATCGAGGACTACTACCTGAATCCGTGGGAGCTGGGTTACGGGTCGTTTGTGAAGTTCGACCACGACTTCATCGGCCGGGAGGCGCTCGAGCAGGTGGATCCGGCCGCCCAGCGCAAGAAGGTCACCCTGGCCTGGAACGCCGAGGACATGACGAAGATCTTCGCCTCACAATTCGACACCGAAGGCGACAACTACAAATACTTCGACCTGCCGCTGGCCAACTATGGTTCGTCGAATTACGATGCGGTGGTCGACGCCGACGGCAAGACTGTCGGGGTGTCGATGTTCACCGGTTATAGTGCCAATGAGAAGCGGGCGCTGTCGCTGGCCACTGTCAATCCCGACGTCGAGATCGGCACCGAGGTGACGGTGATCTGGGGCGAGCCCGACGGCGGCACCGACAAGACCACCGTCGAACCGCACCGGCAGATCGAAGTCCGTGCCATCGTCAGCCCGGTGCCCTACTCAGTCACCGCCCGCAACGAATACCGCGGCGGCTGGCGCACCGCACAAGAAGCCTGATGTACTCGTGACGATGTCCCAGCAGATGTACAGACCCGCACCCGGGGAGCCCGATGACCACCAGGCCGATCGTGGCTGCTTAATCGTCCAGGGGGCCGACCGGCCGGGAATTGTCGCAACGGTCACCTCGGTGCTCACCCGCCACGGTGCGAACATCGTCTCCCTCGACCAGCACACCAACGACCCCGAGGGGGGACGGTTTTTCCAGCGTACGGTTTTCCATTTGCCGAACCTGTCGGCGCTGCGCCCGCAGCTGGAAGCCGAGTTGGATAAGGCCATTGCCCAAGGGCTGGATCTGTCCTGGAAACTGACTGAGGCCCGGCACCGCAAGCGCGTGGCCATTTTCGTGTCCAAGTCAGATCATTGCCTGCTGGATTTGCTGTGGCGCCAGCGGCGCGGGGAATTGCCGATGAATATCACCATGGTGGTCTCCAACCATGCCGATCTGGCCGAGGACGTGCGGCCGTTCGGGATTCCCTATTTCCACATCCCGGTGGACAAGGACAACAAGGCCGACGCCGAACGCCAGCATTTGGAGCTGCTCAAGGGCAACGTCGATCTTGTGGTGCTGGCCCGCTACATGCAAATCATTTCGCCGGACTTCCTCGGTGATGTCGGGGTGCCGGTGATCAATATCCACCATTCGTTCCTGCCCGCATTCATTGGCGCCGGCCCCTACCAGAAGGCCAAAGACCGCGGAGTGAAGCTCATCGGAGCGACGGCGCACTACGTTACCGAAGAGCTCGACGAAGGGCCGATTATCGAACAGGACGTCGTGCGCGCCTACCACACCGACACCACCCGGGATCTGGCCCGGCGCGGGGCCGACGTCGAACGTCTTGTGCTGTCGCGGGCTGTTGCCTGGCACTGTGACGACCGGGTGCTGCGGGACGGCAACACCACAGTAGTGTTCTGATCAACGAGCGAGGCCGCTGCGGGAAGGTGCCGGAGCCACTGCTCCCGACACCTTCCCGCAGGCCGGCGACCGTCAGCCGGTCGGCCAGGTACAGCCAGCCGGGGTCAAGCCGGTCGGCCGAGTCGCCCCTGGCGCGTACTTAGCCACCGAAGGAATCGGCCGGCTGATATCCGTTTCCGGTCCAGCCCGTGATGGCCACTTCACCAACCGGTGCCCTGTTGGTCGTGGTATTGACCTGCAGGCCGTCCAGCAGCAACGGTGCCTCGAAGCCTTCGATGCTACGCACCGCCTCCATGAAGGACTTCTGGGTTGGCTCTTCCATCAAAGTAAAGGCCTGCTCAAGGGTGGCAGCAGTGGCGTAACCCCAGGCACAGTGCGGGATGATCGTGTCGATCTTCGGCGAGTACTCTTCCATATCCGACAGGAACTGCTTCACATCCTCATCCCCGGCATACTCCTCGCTGGTGAATGGCTTGGTGAAAGCACTGGTGTACACGGCCGGGAATGCGTCCGCGTTGCCCGGTTCGAGCACCTGGTCCGGCTGCGAAGCGACCGACGCCAGGAAGATGGCGGGCGTCCATCCCAACTGCTGGGCGCGCACCATCGATGAGGCGGTCAGCGCCGGGACCGTGTTCGCCGAGAAGAAGACATCCGCGTTGCTGTTGGCCAGCTCAGCGATCTGGGCATCGACCGTGGAATCGCCCGGCTCGAACGTTGCCCGCGCCACGATCTTCACGTTGGTCCCCTGAACGGCTTCCTCCAGCCCCTGGACGTAGGCCTTGCCGGCGTCGTCATTCTGCGCCAGCACCGCCACTGTCACCGGCTCGCCCGACTCAACGAGGAACTTGCCGAACGAGTTACCTTCGGTGTGATAGGTCGGCATCCAGCCAATGGTCCATGGGTGTTCGTCGGGGTTCTGGCTGAACGTGGGATTGCCGGAGGCGACGAAGACTTGCGGAAACTCTTCCTTGTTGGCCACCGGCATGATCGCCAGATTCGTGCGGGTGCCCAGCCCGTTGACCTCGGCAAATGCGCCTTCGTTCATGATCTGCCGGAAGTTGGACACTGCCTTGGCCGGATCGTAGGCATCGTCGTAGGCGTTGATCTCGACAGTGCGGGTGTTGCCGTCACCGAACTCAATGCCGCCGTCGGCGTTCGCCGCCTCGAAGTAGGCTTCCATGCCCTTGAGGGAACATGTGCCCGGAGCTCCCGCCACCCCACTGAGTGATGTGGTCGTGCCGAGTGTGATGGTGTTCTCGTCGATGCCCTGCGAGCTGCCGGCGGCGGTGTTGGTGGGGCCTTCTCCGCCTCCGCCTCCGCCGCCGTCGTCGTTCCGTCCGCATCCGGTCAACGCCAGCGACGCGACGGCCGCCAGCGCAACGGCACTCTTGGTGCCGCGGCTGAAGTTTTTTGTGGTGCTCATGACTTTCCTCCTACTGTTTCCAAGGGCGAAGCAGATGGTTGCGAAACACTTGCCTCATGATGTGACCTTTCCGGCCGACGATTCAGTTGCCTGGTCGTCCCCGCCGCCCGGCTGCTGCTGCCGTCCGGTGCGTCTGCCCATCAACCGACGCAGCACACGCGGCAGGGTCACGACCCCGCCCGGGGCCAGGAACAGGATCAGCAGCAGCGCCGCACCGTAGACGATCGGGGTATGCGAGGGATCGATCTGGCCGGCCACGACTGGAATGAAGACGTAGAAGACGCCGCCGAACAGGGATCCGATAATGCTCGCGGAGCCGCCAATGATCATCGCGGCCAGCAGGTTGATGCCCACGATGAAGCTCAGCGTCGCCGGGGACATATATTGGACCGCGGCCAGGTAGAGGAAGCCGGCAACTCCGCCATAGGCCGAGGCAATGGTGAAGGCGAGGACCTTGTACTTGTAGCTCGATATGCCCATTGAGGTGGCAACTGCCTCGTTGTCCCGCACAATGGCAAAGGCCCGTCCGATCCGGCCGCGGGTCAGATTCCATGCCAGCACGAAGAACACCAAGGCGATGGCACCGACGATATAATAGCGCCACTGGTCATCGGCCAGCCCGGTCCACTCGGGCGCGGACATCCATTGCACGGTGATCCCCGCCGACCCGCCGGTGATGTCGGTCAGCCGCTTGGCCAGCGGGTCGGCGATGATCGGCAGCGAGATGGTCACCATGGCGATCGAAGCACCCTTCAGCCGTACCGCCGGCAGGGCGATGAGCAGGCCGACAGCCCCGGGAATGACGGCGGCCAGAAGGAAGACCAGCGGGACGGGCCAGCCTTCAGTGACCCCGTAGGCGGTCACGTAGGCGCCGAGGCCGAGGAACGCGCTCTGGCCCAGCGAAATTTGTCCGGTGTACCCGGTGATGATGTTGACGCCGAGGATCGCCACGCCCATCACCGCGATCATTGTCAGCTGGTAATTGGCGTAGGGGACCAGCTCCAGTGGCGCCAGCACCGCGGCCAGTGCCAGCACGGCGATCACCGATATGCGGAACCAGCGGCGCTTGAAGATGGTCCGGTTCATACCCGCACCACCTCTTTTTGGCCGAAGAGACCCTGCGGGCGGACGAGGAGAATAATGAACATCGCGATCAGCGGCACCGCGATTTTCAAATCGTCGCCGATGATGGTGATGTAATGGCCGGCCAGATTCTCGACGACGCCGATCAGCATCGCCGCAACGACGGCACCCAGGGGGCTGTTCAATCCGCCGAGGATGGCCGCCGCCAGCGCGTAGACCAGCACCTGGTCCAGCATGTGCGGATCCAGGAAGACCTTCGGGGCGATCAGGGCACCGGCCAGCGCGCCCAGTGCTGCGGCGAGTCCCCAACCGACCATCAGGAGGTTTCCGACCGGAATGCCCGACAGCGAACTGGATTCGGGGTTGTCCGCAACGGCCCGCAGCGCCAGCCCGAGCTTGGTCTTTTTGAACAGCAGCTGAAGGCCCAGCACGACCAGCAACAGCACGGCAATATTGCCCAGGGACTGGTAGCTGACGAACGCGCCCGCGATGTTTAAGGTCCCCAGCGGGAACAACGACGGGAATTCGACGGCCGTGTATCCCCAGAACAAACCGGCCAGCCCGGTAAACAGCACCAGCAGGCCAACGGTGACGATCACGGCGGTGTGCTCGGACCCCTGCTCGAACCGGCGGATCACCAGCCGCTCGACGGCGGCGCCCATCACCATGGAGATCACGATGGTCACCAGGATGGCCACCGGTGCAGGCAGGCCCACCTGCCACATCGACCAGGCCAGGAACGTGGACATCACGGCCATGGCGCCCTGCGCGAAATTGATCATGCCGGTTGCGCGGTGCACCAGGACAATGGCCAGGGCCAAGGCCGCATAAATCGCTCCGTTGGCCAAGCCATCGACCACCAACTGCAGGAAGATTGAATCCACCGCTCAACCTCCCAGGTAGGCTTCGCGGATGGCATCCATACCCATCAGCTCGTCGCGTGTGCCGGCCAGCGCGACGTGGCCGGTTTCCAGCACGATGGCCTCCTCGACGATGGAGAAAGCCAAAGCCGCATTTTGTTCCACCACCACCATCGACAGGCCACTGTGGCGCCGGAGTTCAGCAATCGCTTCGTAGACGCCTTGCGCCGTGCTCGGGGCCAGCCCCAGCGAGGGCTCGTCAAGCAGCATCAACTCCGGTTTCGACATGAAGGCCCGGCCAATCGCCAGCAGCTGCTGTTCCCCGCCTGACAGCGCCGCCGCAAGGTTGTTCCGTCGTGCGGCCAATTGCGGAAACAGCTCAAAGTAGTGTTCGAGATCAACGGCAACACCCCGCGAATCCTTCCGGCGGTACGCTCCGACCAACAGGTTGTCCCGGACACTGAGGCGTGCCAGCGTGCCGCGTCCCTGGGGAACATGGGAGATTCCCAGCCCTGCCACCTGGTCGGGTCGCAGGCCTGTGATTTTCCGGCCGTTGAAGGTGACCTGACCGCCGGTCTTGACCATGCCGCTGACCGCCCGCAGCGTCGTCGTCTTACCTGCCCCGTTGGCGCCCAGGATGCCGACGGCGCCACCGGGCTCAACCTTGAGGCCGATCCCGTGCAGCACCTCTGCCTTGCCGTACGCTGCCGTCACGTTGTCCAGCTCCAGAACGGGCATTAAGCCGCCTCCCCGCCCAGATAAGCTTCGACCACACGAGGATCCCGCTGTGCCTCCGCGGCTGTTCCCTCCATTAGCTTCCGCCCCTGATTCAGCACGGCGACCCGGTCAGTGATGGCAGAGATCAGCCCCATGTGATGTTCGACGACGATCATGGTCAAGCCGAACTCGGAGCGGAGGTTCCTGAGCCAGGCGATCAAGTCTTCGACTTCGCTATGCGACAAGCCGGCCGCCGGTTCATCGAGCAGCAACAGCTTTGGTCTGCTCAGCAACGCCCGGCACAGCTCAACCCGCTTGTGCAGGGCATGCGGAAGCTCGCCGGCCATCGTCCCGGCCGCCCAATCCAGATCCAGGCGTTCGAGCGTCTCGTGAGCCTGTTGCCGGATCCTCCGCTCCTGCCGCACTATGTGCGGCGGCCGCAGCGCCCAGGATAATGCGCCGCCGGTCAGCCGGCAGTGGCCGCCCAGCAGTACGTTGTCCAGGACAGTCGAGTGCAGCTGAAGGGCAGGGTGCTGAAACGTCCGTGCCAGTCCAATGTGCGCCAGCTTCGACGGCGCCCGCGGGAGTACATCCTCTCCATCGATGGATACCGACCCGGCAGAGGGTTTGTAATGGCCGCTGATGCAGTTGAACAGGGATGTCTTTCCCGCCCCGTTGGGCCCGACCAGGCCAAAAATCGTCGACGGTTCAACATCGAAGGACACCGACTCCAACACGGTGATTCCGCCGAACTGCAGGAAGACGTCAGCGACGCTCAGCCTCGCGCTCACAGCACACACTCGTTGCGGAGCACATCCGTGCCTATGAGGGACGATAGGCGGGCCGTTGTCAGCATGAAGTAGTCGAGCACGATCTGACTTCCTCCCGATGCGTTGCGATGAGCGGTCCTGCGACCTGCGATCCGAGATAGTCGACAAGAATGTTGACATTGACGCTAACGATGTGACACAAATCATGTCAAGGTAATCATCCAAAGAGTTACTGGTTTGATACGTCTCTCAGGCGGGAGGGGAGGGGGCCAATGGCTGCAGCCGGCTATGCGTTCCGGCGCCCGTTTCATCACCCCGAGGCGCGGGGCGGGAGTCTGCCCCGGCCGCGCACGGAGCACCTGCCGGACATGGTGATTGATCGGGATGTTGCCGTGCCGACGTCGTCGTCGGCGACGATTCGGGTGGACGTCTACCGGCCGGAGGGCGGCGAACCCGCGGCACCCCTGATCAGCTGGTCGCCGTATGGCAAGCACATCACCGAACAGTTGGGCGTGGTTCGCCCGGCCAGCGGCGTCGCCAGCTGGTCCGACCAGGGGCTGCACAGCCGGGGAACCCTGGAGGGGTTCCGCCGGATCTCCTCTGAGCGGAAATGGCTGCACGTGCACGGCCGCAAGAAGTGGGCGGAGTACTACCGGCCGGAAAACGTGGAGCGCCAGCGGGCCTTCTTCGACCACTTCCTGCTCGGCCGGGACACGGAGCTGGATAAGTGGCCTCCGGTGCGGGTCGAAGTGCGGGACAGCTATTATGCAGGGCGCAACTACGACGCCGGCAGCTGGCCACTGCCGCAGGTCCATCACCGGCCGCTGTACCTGAACGCGGCAACGGCCACCCTGGATGACGCCGCCCCGGAGGTCGAACAAACCGCCGGCTATGACGGACTGGGAAGCGGCCTGCGCCCGCACCGTCTCGAGTTCCAGCGGATATTCGACCGGGACATCATGCTCGTCGGGCATATGAAGGCCCGGTTGTATATGTCGGCTCCGGAAGCGGCCGACATGGACGTCTTCGTGGCGGTGTTCAAGAGGGACGGCAACGGCGACGTCGTCGGGTTTCCCTACTATGCGATCTTCGACGACGGCCCGGTTGCGGCCGGCTGGCAGCGTGCCTCGCACCGGGAGCTGGACCCGGCCCGCTCGACGCCGTATCACCCTGTGCTGGCACATCGCCGGGAACTGCCCCTGCCGGACGATCAACCAGTGAAGCTGGAGATTGAAATCCTCCCGTCGGGCACCCGCTTCGCCGCCGGCGAGGCTCTGGTGCTGGTGGTGCAGGGGTCGGACGTGATGCGCTACCCGAAACCGGCGCTCTACGCCCGCCACGAAGAATCCGTCAATCGGGGTCCGCATGTTGTGCATGCCGGCGGCCAGTACGATTCCCACCTGCTCATTCCGGTATTCGGGGACGAGAGGTGAGCAGCCACAGCGGATTCAAACCCTGCCCATATTCAAACCATAATTGTTGACAATAATGGTGTGGGTTGGTTGACTGAAATCGAAGCGCTTGCCCCGCGACACCCAAGGAGTATCCATGAGTGATTCCCAGCCGGCCCTGTTGGTAGTCAGCGCCCACGCGGGTGATTTCGTCTGGCGGGCGGGTGGAGCTATTGCCGCCGCCGCCCGCCGGGGCGAGCGCGCCGTCGTCGTCTGCCTCTCCTATGGAGAGCGCGGCGAGTCGGCCCGCGCGTGGCGGGAGGGCAAGGGCCTCGACGAGATCAAGGCGATGCGCCGCGGCGAAGCCGAAGATGCCGCGGCCGCGCTGGGAGCGGAAGTCGAGTTCTTCGACGCCGGGGACTATCCGCTGGTGGAATCCCGGGAGGTGGTGGACCGGCTGGTGCGCCTCTATCGCGACGTCAGCCCCACCGTTGTGCTCACACACCCGCTGGCCGACCCGTACAACGGGGACCATCCGGCGGCGGCCCGGATGGCACTGGATGCCCGGGTGCTGGCCCAGGCGATTGGCTACGATGCACCAGGCGAGCCGCTGGGGGCGCCGCCGGTGTTCTTCTTCGAGCCCCACCAGCCCGAGCAGTGTGACTTCAAGCCGAATGTCCTGCTGGATATCACCGACGCCTTTGCCGCCAAGCGCAAGGCCATGGAGTGCCTGGCTGCGCAGCAGCATATGTGGGATTACTACACCGACCTTGCCGCACGCCGCGGGGTGCAGCTCACGCGCAATGCCGGTCCGAACCTCGGCTTCACCACCGAGACCAAGGGCGAGGCGTATATGCGCTACTACCCCCAGGTAGCCAGGGAGCTGGCATGAGGAACGTCATTGTGACCGATCCGCCGCGCGCGGACCTCGCCGACGTCGATGCGCTGGCGGGCTACGGCGTCGCCACCGCCCACGAGGCGATGGGCCGCACCGGGCTCGCCGGGCCGCACCTGCGGCCCATCCAGTCGGGAGTGCGGGTCGCCGGCACCGCCGTGACCGTCCTGTGCTGGCCTGGCGACAACCTGATGGTCCACGCCGCCATTGAACAATGCCGTCCGGGCGACATGCTGGTGGTGACGACGACGTCGGACTGCGTCGACGGCCTGTTCGGCGAATTATTCGCCACCGCGGCCCAATATCGGGGCGTGCGCGGGGTGGTGACCTCCACCGGTGTGCGCGATGTCGCCGAACTGGAGCAGTTGAACTTTCCCGCCTGGTCTGCGGCAGTGCACGCGCAGGGGACGGTCAAGGCAACGGCGGGTGCGGTGAATGTGCCGATCACCCTGGGCCGCGCAGTGGTGCGTCCGGGAGACGTGATCGTTGCCGACGACGACGGCGTGCTGTGCGTGCCGAGGCTGCAGGCCGGGCGGGCCGTCGAGGCGTCCGCCGCCCGGGTTGCCAAGGAAGCGGCGACGCGGGCCGCCTTCAATGAGGGCCAGCTCGGGCTGGATCGTTATGGGTTGCGGCCGTTGCTCGAGCAGCTGGGCGTCGAATACGTGGCGGCCGAGGACTATGCAGAGTAGCCAGGGCAGCCAGGGCAGTGACGGAATCCGTTGCCTGCTGATGCGCGGGGGTACTTCCAAGGGCGCCTATTTCCTGGCCGATGATTTGCCCGCCGACCCGGCCGAGCGGGACGAGCTGCTGCTGCAGATCATGGGCAGCCCGGATGAGCGGCAGATCGACGGCATCGGCGGGGCGCATCCGTTGACCAGCAAGGCGGCGGTGATCTCGCCGTCGACGGATGGAAACAGCGACGTGGATTATCTGTTCCTGCAGGTCAGCGTGGACAAGGCCGAGGTATCCGATCGCCAGAACTGCGGCAACATCCTGGCCGGGGTCGGCCCCTTCGCCGTCGAACGCGGCTTGGTGGCCGCGCAACGGGGAACGACGCCGGTGCGGATCCGGATGCTCAATTCCGACAGCATCGCCACCGCCAGCTTTCCCACCCCGGACGGAACGGTTGAGTATCGGGGCGGGGCCTCGATCGACGGCGTTCCGGGCACGGCGGCGGGCATTACATTGGCCTTCGAGGATACCGCCGGGTCCTCGACCGGGGCCTTGCTGCCGACCGGACACGAATCCGACGTCGTCGATGGCATCCGGGCCACCTGCGTCGACAACGGCATGCCATCGGTGCTGATGCAAGCCTCCGACCTGGGAGTGGACGGTACCGAAAGTCCCGCCGAGCTTGAGGCAATGCCCGAATTGGCCGACCGACTGGCCCGGATCCGGGTCGAAGCCGCAGCCTTGATGGGCATGGGGGACGTCAGCGAATCCACTGTACCCAAGCTGGTGTTGCTCTCTGCGCCGCACCATGGCGGGGCCATCAACACCCGCAGCTTCCTGCCCGTACGGTGCCACACCTCCATTGGCGTCCTCGGCGGCACCACGGTGGCCGCCGGAGTCCAGCTGCCCGGCGCCGTCGGGCATCAGCTGGCCGACCTGCCGCCGGCTGGTGAGCCGTTGCGGCTGGAGCACCCGACCGGGTACCTGGATGTCGGAGCCGAACTGGCAGACGGCCCGTCGGGAATCACCACCCGGTCCTCGACGGTGCTCCGCACCGCACGCAAGCTGTTCGACGGCGTCGTCTTTCCCCGGTGACTGCCCAAGCGCGAGAAGAAGGAGAAAACAATGAACGAAGCGTTTCACGACATCGCCCACATGGGCCATGTCGAGCTGCTGACCTCCGAGTTCGACAAGAGCCACTGGTTCTTCACGGACCTGCTGGCCTTCCGGGAAGTGGCGTGGGACGGCGATTCGGTGTATCTGCGCTCCTGGGACGACTACGAGCGGTACACGCTCAAACTGGTCCCCAGCAGCAAATCGGGCATCGGGGCCGTGGCCATTCGCACGGTCAGCGAAGAGGCCCTGAACCGGCGCGTGGCAGCCATCGAAGCCTCCGGTCGCGGCGTCGGCTGGCGCGAGGGCAGCCACGGAATTGGCAAGACCTACGCGTTTACCGACCCGGACGGCCACCCGATGGAGATCTACTACGAGAGCGAATGGCATGTGCCCTCGGAAGCGACCCGACCGGCGCTGAAGAACCAGGCCGACCGGTTCCCGGGCCACGGCGTCAACGCCCGCAGGCTGGACCACGTCAACTTCCTGGGCGTGGACGTCGAGGCCAACGGCGAGTTCGTCAACGAGGTCCTCGGCGGGCGGGCCACCGAGCAGATCCGGCTGGATAACGGCCGGCTCGCTGCGCAGTGGTTCTCGTTCACGAACAAGTCCTATGACCTGGTCTATTCCAGCGACCACACCGGAACACACGGACGGCTGCATCACCTGGCATTCGCCGCCGACACCCGCGAGGACATCCTCAAGGCGGCCGATATCTTTTTGGAGAACGGCATCCATATTGAGACCGGACCGCACAAGCACGCCATTCAGCAGACGTTCTTCCTCTACGTGTATGAACCCGGCGGGAACCGGATCGAGTTCTGTAACCCGGGGGCGCGGTTGATCCTGGCGCCGGACTGGAAGACCATCGAGTGGAGCGAAGCCGAACGTGCCAAGGGACAGGCCTGGGGGCTGAAGACGATCGAGTCTTTCCATACCCATGGAACTCCGCCGGTCGACTAACCTAGTGCATTATTGTCAACGTATTGGTTAGCGGTCCCGACGTTACGGAGTTTCCTTCACCATGGCCAGCACTGTGCAGTCCTCGCAGCAGGGCACCCGCAAGAAGTCCACAGACTCGGCCGCCGTCGTCGCCGGGCTGAGGGAATCGATCAGTCGAGGCGAGCTGGTGCCCAACCAGCGGCTGATCGAGACGGATATCAGCCACGAGTTCAACGCGAGCCGGGCAACCGTGCGGGCCGCGCTCGCCGAACTGACCACTGAGGGCCTGGTTGAGCGTATCCAAAACCGGGGGGCGAGGGTCCGTGCCGTGTCCGTGGCCGAAGCCGTTGAGATTATTGAGGTCCGCGGTGCGCTGGAAGGGATATGCGCGGCGAAGGCGGCCGAACTGGTCACCGACGAGGACATTGACGAATTGCGGACCCTGGCGCGGACCATGACCGAGGCAGTCACCTCCGGCGACCTGCTGCAGTACTCGGAGTGGAATAAAACCCTGCACCGCCGGATTGTCGAGCTGAGCGGTCAGCAAACGGCCGCCGGACTCATTTCCCGGCTGCGCGGCCAGAACGTGCGCCATCAGTTCCGGCTGGTGATGCAGCCGGGCCGTCCGTCGGTGTCGCTGTCCGAGCATGTCGACATCATCGATGCGGTATGCGCCCGGGATCCCCAGCGTGCCGCTGCCGTGATGGAGCAGCATTTGCAAAGCGTCGCAGATGCGATCGTGAAGGCTTCCGACAGCCCTCGCCAGTAGCCGGTGCATCTTCCGGAACCTACCGGACCCTACCGGAGCCGGCGGAGTTGTCAGTGTCCCTCGGACCGGTCCGCAGTGGCCTCGGGCGGGCCATCGGCCAGGCTGCGGAGCCAGCTCAGGGTGCCTTCGGTGATCCATGTCGGTGAGTCGAGGGTGTGCAGATGCTCTATCGCCCCTTCCATCTCATGCATGCGGCGTCCGGCATGCAAGCGGGTGCCGGTAATCAGCCGTTCAACCAGTTGTGCGCCGTCCGGGCCCAGCTCGGCGGCGATCTGGTCACGCATCCAGGAACCGGCATCACTCTTCTCCGCGGCGGTGACACTCTCATAGACCAAACCGGCCAGGCCCTTCATGAAGACACTGCGCAGCAGTTTCCGGCCCGCGGCTTCCCCTGCCTCACCGGGGACGACGTCGATCGGCACGCCCAATGGCGCGATCCGCTCGGCCAGCAGATCCGCGCCGTCTCCGCTGGCCAGCAGCGGTGTCAGGCTTCCGTTCCGCGGTACCGGTGCCATCACGGCGACGTCGGCAAAGAGTATCCCGCAACCGGCAACGATCCGGGCGAGTTCCCGCTTCAAATCCGGCCCGCCAGTATTGAAATCAGCGAAAACGGCCGACGGCGCCATGGCGGCAGCGGCTTCGGCGGTGACGTCTTTGGCGGCGGCGGCGCCGGCCAGGCTAATCACGACGTCGGCACCGGAGACAGCGGCAGGCAAACTGGAGGCGAGCCGGACGTCGGGCAGCTCCGGTGACACATAGGGATCGAAACCGGTCACTTCTCCGCCCCGCTGTGCGAGACCTTCAGCGTAGAGGCTTCCAGCCTCCCCCAAGCCCAAAATGGTGATCTGCATGCTCAACCCTAACCCTCTCGCGCCGTGTGGCGCACGGATGGTCTGAAATAACGTCAACAATCCTGTTGACGCTTGTTTCTACAGCTTATAGGTTAGCAACATCACATCAACTGCCCGGCAACGTAGTGATTTCCGGCTGTACGAGCGCCCCGCATGGAAAGTCCGGGCCAAGTCTATGAGGAGAGGACGAGCATTCCATGAGTGCAAAGAATCTGCAGGATGTTTTGGATGCTGCCGGGAACACTGTTGAGTTGCTGCGCAATTCCCAGATGGGTGCTTATGTTTATCCCATTGTGCCGCCGGAGTTTACGAACTGGCGCACGGAAGTGCGGGCCTGGCGGGAGTCTGCGGTGTTGTATGACCAGACCCATCATATGGATAACTTGTTCATGAAGGGTCCGGATGCTTTGAAGTTGATTTCCGATACCGCGATTAATAGCGTCGAGAAGTTTCCGGTGAATAAGGCCAAGCAGTACGTGCCGACGACGCCGGCGGGGCATGTGATTGGTGACGGGATCCTGTTCCATGAGGCCGAGGACGAGTTTGTGTATGTGGGTCGGTCCCCGGCGGCGAACTGGCTGCTCTATCACGGTCAGACCGGTGGCTATGATGTGGAGATTGAGGTCGACCGGCGTTCGCCGTCGCGGCCGATGGGCAAGCCGGTCTCGCGCAAGTACTGGCGCCTGCAGATCCAGGGCCCGAATGCGTGGAAGATCATTGAGAAGGTCAATGGCGGTCCGGTGGAGCAGTTGAAGTTCTTCAACATGGACTATATGAATGTGGCCGGACTGCGGGTGCGGACCCTGCGTCACGGGATGGCCGGCGCTCCCGGGCTGGAGCTGTGGGGCCCGTACGAGTCCTATGATACGGTCCGCGAGACCATCCTGGACGCCGGTGCCGAGTTCGGGATGCTCGCCGTCGGCGCGCGTGCTTATTCGTCCAATACGCTGGAGTCGGGGTGGATCCCGTCGCCGTTGCCGGCGATCTATACGGGCGAGCAGATGCGCGGGTACCGCGAATGGCTCGGCGCCGACAGCTATGAGGCGGTGAACGCGGTGGCCGGTTCGTTCGTGTCGGACAATATTGAGGATTACTACTTGAATCCGTGGGAGCTGGGTTATGGGTCGTTTGTGAAGTTCGATCACGACTTCATTGGACGCCAGGCGCTCGAGCAGGTGGATCCGGCCGCGCAGCGCAAGAAGGTCACCCTGGCCTGGAACGCCGAGGACATGACGACGATCTTCGCCTCACAGTTCGACACGGAGAACGTCAGCTATAAGTATTTCGATCTGCCCAACGCTAATTACGGTTCCTCGAACTACGATTCCGTCGTCGATGCCGATGGAACGAACGTGGGTTTGTCCCTCTTTACTGGTTATAGTGCCAATGAGAAGCGGGCGCTGTCGCTGGCGACCGTGAACCCGGATGTGGAGATCGGAACCGAGGTCACGGTGATCTGGGGCGAGCCCGACGGCGGCACCGACAAGACCACCGTCGAGCCGCACCGGCAGATCGAAGTGCGCGCCATCGTCAGCCCGGTGCCGTACTCGGTCACCGCCCGCAACGAATACCGCGGCGGCTGGCGCACCGCACAAGAAGCCTGACCTGACCCGGGCAGCCAAGATCCGCCGATGTCCCTGTGCCTTACGCCTCCGACTGTTCGCGAGGCACGGGCGGCGTCGTCCTCAGCCCTCAGGCGGAAGGGCGAGGCTATGAGTGTCCATGAATTCACGGATCCCTTCAATGCCCATTTCGCGTCCCATGCCGGATCCCTTGAACCCGCCGAAGGGGACACGTTCATCGAGGGCGTGGGCTCCGTGGTTATTGACGAATACGTAACCCGCCATTAACTGATTGCCAACAGCGGCGGCCCTGGTGCGGTCCTGCGTCCACACCGAGGCACATAGCCCGGCCCAGGTGTCATTGGCCGCTGCTATGGCGTGGTCGTCCTCGTCAAACGGGATAATGGGGATGGTGGGCCCGAACTGCTCTTCAGTCACGACCCCGAGATTCGGATCGGGATCCAGGACCAAGGTTGGACGCAGGAAGTTCCCCTCGGCCAGGGACGTATCGGCGGGCAATTGTCCGAATTCGCGGACTTCGGCACCTGCCGCGCGGGCTTCGTCAACGAGATCTGCGACAAACTTCTTTTGCGCCCCCGAGTGCAGCGGCCCCATGGTTGTTCCCGCATCTGTGCCGCGCCCCAGGACGGTGTGCTCCAAACGCGCACTGAGGCCGTCAATAACCTGCTGGTAGCGGGACCGATGTACATAAAGGCGTTTGGCCGCCATGCAAATCTGCCCGGTACTGTCGAAAACCCCGTGGAAGAGACCGTCCAGAGCCGCGTCGCTGAGATCGGCGTCGTCGAGGATCAGCGCCGGGTCGTTGCCTCCTAGTTCCAGAGTCACCCGCGTCAGCGTGCCGGAGGCCATTGACATAATTCGCTTGCCGCCACCCGGACTTCCCGTGAAGCACACTTTTGCAACATCCGGCGATGACACCAAAGCCTCGCCGATTTCATCATCCTTGCCCGTCACCACGTTGAGCACTCCGGGCGGCAACTGCTCGGCGACCCGCTGGACGACACGAGTGGTGGCCAATGGGGCGGACGGCGGAGGCTTGACCACTACGGTGTTGCCCGTGATCAGCGCGTAGGGCAGGGACGCCGCCAGGATGGCCAAAGGCCAGTTGAACGGAACGATAATTGTCACGACGCCGAGCGGTTTGTAGCTGACGGTGGTGTCGGCGGGAGGACCCGGCAGCACCGTTGTGGTTGCCACTTCGTTCGCAAGCCCCGAGGCCAGACCAAAACGGGCGTTGAACACCATCAGGTCGATAGCGGCTTCCATTAGGATCTTGCCGTTCTCGCGGGACAAGATGGCGGCGTCTTCCTCTTTGAAGCTTTCGAGCACGTTCAGTGCCGCATCCAGTTGTCCGCCACGTTCTTGTGGAGAGCGGGCGGCCCATGCCGGGAAGGCGGCCTTCGCGGCCGCGGCCGCCGACAACGCCTCGTCGCGGGAAGCTGCGGCCGCGACGCCGACGGGTGAGCCGGGATCGGCCGGGTTCTGCACTGTCATCTCGCCGGCACCGGGGGAGGCCTGGCCGTTGATAAACAGCCCGGTGCGCACCTCTTGTTCTACATCGTGCAGTGTCATGGCTAACTCCGTCGTTGTATGTGGCGTAGGCGCACATTCCAGGAGCACTTCAGGAAGGACATCAGCGCCTGCGGCATTGGATGTATTGACCTAATCAAGAAGACGCAATCTTGTCAACGATTTTGTTGATGACCGGTGAGCAAGCGTCCGGGCAGGGAGTCTTCCTGACAGTGGCACCGAGTGGACGCGGGTCGGGATATCGTAGGCAGAGATTTTCCGCAACACATAAGCGCCGCAGGAGGAGACTTCGTATGACATCTGCCAGAGGCTCAGCAGAGGGTCGGAAGTGGTGAGCACGCAGGCCGGTGCGGCCAGTCATTCACATGTCGACTCCAGTGCGGGCGGGCAGGAACACGACTATTCGCTGACTGCACCTATGTGGTCCGGCACCGCTGCGGCAGCGGCCAGTTCAGACGAGTCGTTCCTGGTAGCGCTGCTCGAAGCGGAAGTGGCGCTTGCGGCGGCAATGGCCGAACAGGGTGCCATCCCCGCCGCCCACGTGGACACCATCCGGAGAGCCGCGGACCCGTCCAACTTTGACATCCGCTCCATCGCGCTGCGCGCCCGCGGCGGCGGGAATCCGGTCATCCCGTTGCTGGCCGACCTGCGCGCGGAAGTCCGCCGGCTCGACCCGGACGCGGTGTCCTCGGTACACAAGAGCGCCACCAGCCAGGACATCGTCGACACCGCACTGATGCTGATCGCCGCGCACACGGTCTCCATCATCGGTGCCGATCTGCATGCCACCGCCGATGGGCTGGCCGCGCTCGCGGACGACCACCGGCAAACCGTGATGGCCGCCCGCACCCTGACGCAACAGTCGGTGCCCACCACCTTCGGTTTGAAGGCCGCGGGGTGGCTGCAGGGGTCGACGACGGCGGCACGCCGGCTGGAGGACGCGGCTTCCCGGCTGCCCGCACAGTTGGGCGGCGCCTCCGGAACGCTGGCTGCCACAGTGGAACTGCTGGATCCGCAGGCGGCGGACGCCGTCGTCGAACAGTATGCCGCTGAATTGGGGCTGCAGGCTCCAGCGCTGCCTTGGCACACCCGGCGCGCGCCGGTGACAGAACTCGGCGATGCGCTCGCGGCTGTCACTGATGCGCTCGGGAAGATCGCCGTCGACGTGACCTTGCTGTGCCGAACCGAGATTGCCGAACTGGGTGAACCGTCCGGGGACGGCCGCGGCGGCTCGTCGGCCATGCCGCAGAAGCAAAATCCGGTGCTCAGCGTGCTGATCAGCGCCGCCGCCCGGAAAGCGCCGGCGATGGCCGCCGAACTGCACCGCAGTGCGCTGGCTGTCGACGAGCGTCCCGACGGGGCGTGGCATACCGAATGGGCCACGCTGCAGGAACTGCTGCGACTGGCCGGCGGATGCGCCGCCCTTGCCGCCGAGCTGACCGACGGACTCCAGGTGCATGACACGAAGATGAAGGCCAACCTGCAGCTGACCGGAGGGCTGGTGCTCAGCGAGCGGCTGATGCTCAAGCTCGCGCCGGTGCTGGGCAAGGAAGCGGTCCAGCACCTGGTGACCCGCGCCGGAACGGGGGATGACCTGCGGGCGCTGTTAGCGGATGCCCTCGACGGCGTGGAAGGATACGACGTGGACGAGCTGCTCGATCCGGCCGCGTATCTGGGCTGCGCGGACACCTTTATTGACCGCGCCCTGGCCGCATACCAGGAACAATTCACAGACAGGAGCCATCATGGCCAGTAACAATCTGATCCTTGGCCCCTCGTTGGGCACGTCGTCGTTCGTCTGGTCCAAGACGCAGCCGCTGCTGCCGCAGTCACTGCAGGTAAACAACTTCGAACTTCCCGGTCACGGGCCGCAAACTCCGGCGCCCGGGCCGGTGAGCATTTCCGACATCGCTGACCAGGTCATTGAGCTCGCCGACACCCTGCAGATGGACACCTTCCACTACGTGGGCATCTCGCTGAGCGGCTCCGTTGGCCTCGACCTCGCGCTGCGCTACCCCGGCCGGCTGGACAGCCTCGCCGTGGTGTGCTCGGCAGCGAAGTTCGGCGAACGCCAGGCGTGGCTGGACCGTGCCGAACAGGTCCGCGCCCAGGGGACTGCCGTGCTGGTGGAAGGCTCCGCGCAGCGCTGGTTCGCGCCAGGGTTCATCGAGCGGGACCCGGACTCGGTGTCCCAGCTGCTGCACGACCTCTCCGACGCGGACAATGACTCCTACGCCTATCTCTGTGACGCGCTGGCGGACTTCGACCTGCGCGAGCGGCTGAGCGACGTCAACGTGCCCACGCTGGTGCTCTCCGGCGAGCACGACCCGGTCGCCCCGCCCGAAACCGGCCGGTCCGTGGCCGAGCCCATTTCCGGTGCCGGTTACCAGACCATCACCGACGCCTCCCACCTGGCCCCCATCGAACAGCCCGATCAGGTGGCCCAGGCGATGGCCGGCTTCATCCAGGAGCGCAAGTGAGCGGCGGCAACGACGGCAGGAACCCGGCGGACCACGACGCCGCCACGTCGGGACGTGCGGAACGGTCACCGGCGGCGGACAGTCGTTTCCCGGGAGACAGTGCGCGCTTCGACGCGGGCATGGCCGTGCGCCGCGAGGTGCTCGGCGACGAGCACGTGGACCGGGCCAACGTCGGCATCGATGAGTTCACCGCCGATTTCCAGGACATGATCACCAGGACGGCATGGGGCGAAATCTGGACCCGTTCCGGGCTGGACCGGAGGATGCGCAGCGCCATCACCATGACGGCGCTGATCGCCGGAGGCCATATGGACGAGTTGGGCATGCACGTGCGCGCGGCACTGCGAAACGGCCTGACTCCCGACGAGATCAAGGAAGTTCTGCTGCAGTCGGCCATCTACTGCAGCGTGCCATCGGCCAACTCCGCCTTCAAGATCGCCCAGCCGATTATCGCCGAAGCGCGGGAGCAGTAGGCGGTCCATGTCGATGCCGGGCGCGGGGAATGAGGGCGTGACGCGCCGGGATTCCCTCCAGGACCGGCGCTTGGTGCGCGAAATCCGCGGGACGGATGCCGTCGTCGAACCGGACACCTGGCCGGCAAACATCCCTGCCGTTGCTGAAACCCTGCGTTCCGGCTTGGAGCTGGACGACGGTGTCACCTTCCTGGTGGGCGAGAACGGCACCGGCAAGTCGACCCTGGTGGAAGCCGTTGCCGCCTCCTACGGACTGGGCCCGGAGGGCGGAACGATCCACTCCGCGCATCACACGCACCGGTCGGAGTCGCCACTGGACGACTGGATCACTCTGGTGCGGCGTCCTGGGGCTCCGAAGTGGGGATTCTTCCTGCGGGCGGAAACCATGCACGGGTACTACACGTTCCAACACAATCTCGAGGGCGGTCACGATTTTCACCGGATGAGCCACGGCGAGTCGTTCCTCTCAGTGGCCGGAACGTACCTGACGACCACCGGTTTCTACTGCCTGGATGAGCCCGAAGCCGCGCTGTCGTTCAGTTCGACGCTGGCCCTGATGGGCATCCTCGCAGATCTGGCGGCCAACGGATCGCAGGTGCTGTGTGCCACGCACTCGCCGGTGCTGGCCTCCCTGCCCGGCGCGACGATCCACGAGATGAGCGAGCAGGGCATCAGCCGCCGCGAATGGGATGAATTGGAGCTGGTCTCCAACTGGAGGTCCTACCTGAATGAGCCGCAACGCTACCTGCGGCACATTCTGGACTGAGCGATGATTGGGGCGGGTGCGTTCTGGGACACTGGACCAATGCCTATATTGCTGACAGCCACCTCGGCCACCGGCCGCAGCCACAACCACCAGCCCGCCGACAAGGCGCCCGCAGTACGGGGGTTGCTGTGAGCAAGCGGTTCGAGGAACTCGACTGGCGCGAAACTCCTCTCGGCGAGATCAGCCTTCGCCGCCGCCGGGACCCGGTCTCCACACAGGACGTTTACGAGGTCAAGCTCGGCGACGAGTTCCTGATGTCGAGCCTGTTCACGGTGGCCGAGATTGAACTGGCCCGGCTCGCGCTGGCCCAGCTGCCGGGTGAGGGGCTCGACGTCGTCGTCGGCGGGCTTGGCCTGGGATACACGGCGCAGACAGCGCTGGAGTCTTCCACAGTGGGTTCGATGCTCGTGGTCGAGGCGCTCGGCGAGGTGATCGACTGGCACCGGCAGGGGCTGATCCCGGCCGGGGAGTCGCTGACCGCCGATCCCCGCTGCCGCTACGTCCACGACAATTTTTTCACCATGGCGGGCTCGGAGTCCGGCTTTGATCCCCAAGCGCCCGCGCGCCGGTTTGATGCGATTATGCTCGACATCGACCACTCGCCACGCCATGTGCTGCATCCGGACAACGCCGCGTTCTACGAGCGCGAGGGGCTGGAGCAGCTGGTGGCGCATCTTCACCCCGGCGGCATTTTCGCGCTGTGGTCCAACGATCCGCCCGATGAGGACTTCACGACCACTTTGCGTCAGGTGTTCGATGGCGTCACGGCCAAGGTGGTCAGCTTCCCCAATCCGCTGCAGGACAGGGAAGCGACCAACACGGTCTATCTCGCACAGAAGCCGTCCAGTTGAAAACAACCGAACGGCTTCTGACCTCTTGCCGGATCCCGCGTTGGATCCGGCGGTACCAGCCCTAGAGGAACAGGCTCAACCCGAGGACGCAGAACAGCGAAATCACTGATGCGATCGAGGTGATGATAGTGCAGACCTTCAACGTTCCCTGCGTCGACAGGTTCAGCAGTTTCTGCGTCATCCAGAAAAAGTTGCTGTTCACGTGCAGCGCGAACAACGCGCCGCTTCCCGCGGCCAGCGCGATCAGTAGCGGATCGACGCCGATCTGGCCCATCACCGGGGCCAGGATGCCGGCGGCGGTGATCGCAGCGACCGAGGTGGAGCCGATGGCCGCATGCAGGATGACGGCGATCAGCCACGCCAGCAGCAGCGGGGACAACGCGTTGGCTGAGAAGTAACCGGCCAGGATGTCTTCGAGCCCGCTCTCGCTGATCACGGAACCGAGGGCACCGCCGAGGCCGGTAATGACCAGGATCGGACCGCCGTCGCGCAGCGCCTTATCCAAGGCGCCATTGACGACGTCGTTGCCCAGCGAACGCCAGGCGATGAAGTAGGCGAGCAGCAGGCCGAGCAGCAGCGCGACCATCGGATTGCCCAGGAAGCTGATGACGCCGTCTTCCAGCCCGGCGGCCTTCGCGATGCCGCCGAGGGCAATGAGCGCCACCGAGATCAGCAGCGGGAGCAACAACAGCGGCAACGGCAGCGATGAACGTTTCGGCGCTTCTGTGGCCCCATTGGAGGGAACTGCGGTGATTTCGTCCTTTTCCGCGTTCCACAACCCGCGCTTGAGCAGCCAGCGGTAGGCCAGGATGCTGAAGAACGCCGTCGGCAGCGCCACCACCAGACCCCACAACAGCATCTGGCTCAACGAGACGTTGAGCAGGCCGGCGACGGCCAATGCCCCGGCGCCCGGGACCACCAGGACCAGGCCCAGTTCGGAACCAAGAACCAGGGCAGCGCCCATCGAGGCCGTGCCGTTGTGCTTGATGCGCGGTGCGATGCGGTTGCCCAGCGGGGCGGTCAGCACCAGCAGCACATCGGTGTAGATGGCCGGGAAGATGCTGCTCATCGACATGCCGAAGACGTAAGGCGAGCGTTCCGCGCCGAACACCCGCAACAGGGCCGATGTCAGTCGTTCCAGGGCTCCCACCGCGGACAGCAGGGAACCGAGCAGCACGCCGAAGATAATCAGCAGCCCAATGTCCCCCATGATGCCGCCAAAACCGGAAGCTACAGTTTCGGCCGTGTTGGCGAAGCCAAGGCCGGTGGCGATGCCCAGGTACAGGGCACCAATGGTGATGGCCAGGACCTCATGCAATTTGGTGCCGAGGATCAAGCCCACGATGATGAGGATGGAGATCCCCGTGTGGACAAGTATCAATGTGTCACTCAAAATTTGTCCTTTCTTAATAGGGTGGAAGCACATGAATGCGACGTGCGCCGCTGACCATGGTGCACAGATCAGTGACGCCCATCACGACTTGCGTTCATACTGTTCACCACGTCACAAAATTCCGGACCGGGAAGGAGGCGCAGTTTCTTGAAGTCCTGGACCATCTCCCGCCGGTTCTTCGCCGGGCAGCTCATCTTTGTGCTGTGCCTGACGGCCGGCATCGCCTGGGTGATGTACCAGGACGCGAGCGACCAGCAATATGCCGAAGCGGCCGGCAGAATGCACGCCGTCACCACCACGCTGGCCAACGACCCGTTTGTGGTTCGCGCGGTGCAAAGCGACACCCCCACGCAGCTGCTCCAGCCCTATGCCCGCACGGTGATGAACGAGAGCAACGCGGATTTCATCACCATCATGGCGCCGGATCGCACCCGCTTCACCCACCGGAACGAAAAGGAAATCGGCGGCGAGTACATCGGTTCCGTGCGGCAGGCGCTGGCGGGTGAAACGTACACCGAGACCTACACCGGAACGCTTGGTCCGTCCGTGCGCACCATCGCTCCGGTGTTCGACGACGACGGCGACGTGGTTGCCCTGGTCTCGTCGGGCGTCACCATCGCCAGCGTCAGCGAAGCGCTCGCCTCGCAGCTGCCCCTGCTGTTCGGCACCGCCGCCGGGGCCTTGGTGATTGGCAGCCTGGCGTCCTGGTGGATCAGTCGCCGGCTGCGGCAGCTGACCCTGGGCCTGGGGCCGGAGAACCTCTCGCGGATGTTCGTCTTTTACGACGCCGTGCTGCACTCGGTGCGTGAGGGGATGGTGCTGGTCAGTTCCTCCGGCGAGCTCGTCCTCTACAACGACCAGGCGGCGTCGCTGCTCAACCTGCCCGCTCCCGGCGTCGATGACCGTCCGGTCCACACCCGGGAGCTGGAGCTTCCGGCCGCGCTGAAGGAACTGCTGCGCAGCGGCCGACGGGCAACGGACGAACTGTATCTGACCGCCGACAGGATCCTCGTGGTGAACCAGGAAGCAGCCATGCCGCCGGCCGTTTCGGCCCATCCGCGGGCGAGTATGGGTACGGTGACCACATTCCGGGACCACACGGAAATCGAGGAATTGACCGGCGAGCTGCAGACCATGCAAACGGTGACTGACGCCCTGCGGGCGCAGACCCACGAACATTCCAACCGGCTGCACACGATCGTGTCCCTGATCGAGCTCGGCCGCAGCAATGACGCCGCCGAATTCGCTGCCGTGGACATGCAGCGCTCGCAGCAACTCACCGACAACGTGGTGGCGTCGGTGGACGAGCCGTACCTCTCAGCGCTGCTGGTGGGCAAGGCGGCCCAAGCCAACGAACGTGGAATCGAGCTGGACATCAATGCGGAGCACTCACTGGTGCCGCCGGCGCTGGATCCGCGGGAGCTGGTGACGATCCTGGGGAACCTGCTCGACAACGCGTTCGACGCCGCCACGGCGGGGGAGGAACCAAGGGTCGCCGTTGATCTGGCGGTCGCCGATGACGACTTCTGTATCCGGGTCTGGAACAACGGAACGGGTATCGATGTATTGGAGATCGAGCGAATCTTCGATCTGGGGTTCAGTACCAAATCTGTCCCGGAATCCGGCGGCCTCGGACTGGCCCTGGTGCGGCAGGCCTGCACCCGGCTCGGCGGCGAGGTGACCGTGCAGGCGGTGGACGGGGGAGCGGTTTTCAACGTCCGGCTGCCGATGTACGACTCGGTCGGCGGGGACCGTGAGCTGCAGCCCCGTGACGCCGACGCCGATGGTGTTCCGCATCGTCCAGCGGAGCCATGATGAGCGAGCCGTCCGTGAGTGAATCCATCCGTGTCCTCGTTGTGGAGGACGAGTCAATTGCCGCCGACGCGCACGCCGAATACGTGCGCCGGGCCGACGGGTTTGAGCTGGCAGCCGTGGCGACGACCGGAGCCGAAGCATTGAAAGTGATGGCCGAATCCGCCCGGGACAGCGATACGGGCGCGATCCACCTGATGCTGCTGGACATGAACCTGCCGGACATTCATGGCCTGGATATCATCCACCGGGTGCGCGGGGCGGGGTTTTCCACCGGGATCATCGCCGTCACAGCCGTGCGGGAACTTCCCATTGTCCAGCGGGCGGTTGCGGCCGGAGTCGCCCAATACCTGATCAAGCCATTCACCTTCTCCTCCTTTAGCGAGAAGCTCAGCCAGTTCAAGGAATTCCACGAAAGTATGGCCCGGCAGCCGTCCACCATCAACCAGTCCGAAGTGGATAAGACACTCGCCGCCTTGCGAAGCCCGGGAACCGCGAACCTGCCCAAGGGAATGTCGGAAGCGACTCTCGCCGCCGTCGTCGACCTTTTGCAAACCGCGCATGCGGGAGTCTCCGCCACCGAAGTCATGGACGAGTTGGGAATGTCCCGGGTGACGGCCCGGCGGTACCTCGAGCACCTGGCAACGGACGGGTCGGCGGTCCGCACTCCGCGCTATGGAACACCCGGCCGACCGGAGTACGAGTACCGATGGGGCGCACGAAAGAACCGCACCGGGGGAACCTGAATGCTGCCGCAACCATTGCCCCCGCCCCGGCTTCGTGCTATGTTCACTATTAGAACATTCGTTTGCGAAGCGAACACGCTCTCAGTGCGGAAGGACTTCTATGGTCAACAAACAGATCGGCAGTGCCGCGGAGGCGGTCGCTGACATTCCGGATGGAGCCACCGTCATGATGGGTGGATTCGGGCGGGCAGGCCAGCCCGTCGAACTCATCGATGCGCTGCTGGAGCATGGCGCGAAGGACTTGGTTGTCGTCAATAACAATGCGGGAAACGGCACCACGGGACTGGCGGCCTTGATCGGCGCCGGGCAGGTGCGGAAAATGATCTGTTCCTTCCCGCGTCAGAAGGATTCGCAAATCTTCGACGAGCGTTACCTGGCCGGGGACATCGAACTGGAAGTCGTGCCGCAGGGGAACCTGGCCGAACGCATCCGTGCAGCAGGGGCGGGTGTCGGCGCCTTCTTCACGCCCACCGGATACGGCACCATGCTGGCCGAGGGCAAGGAAACGCGGCATATCGACGGGCGGGACTACGTCCTCGAGTACCCGATCAAGGCCGACTTCGCCCTGATCAAGGCGCTGAAGTCAGACCGCTGGGGCAACCTGGTGTACCGGAAGACGGCACGCAACTTCGGTCCCATAATGGCTGCCGCGGCGACGACGGCGATCGCCCAGGTGGACGACGTCGTGCCGCTGGGCGAACTCGATCCGGAGGCGGTGATTACGCCGGGCATCTACGTTGACCGGGTGCTCGAGCTGCCGCGGAACGCGCCGGCCGCCGACAACATCGCCGCCACAGCTACAGCAGGCTCCGGAAGCACCGCCGCCACAGCAGGCTCCGCCGCCACCGCAGGAAAGGCATTATGAAACTCAGTCGCAATGAAATAGCCGAACGCCTCGCCGCAGACTTTCCGGACGGCGCCATCGTGAACCTGGGGATCGGGTTGCCGACGCTGGCCGCGGACTACCTGCCGGAAGATCGCGAAATCATACTCCACACCGAAAATGGCATGCTCGGCATGGGCAGGGCCGCGGCCGAGGACGAAATCGACGAAGACCTGATCAACGCCGGCAAAATCCCGGTCACTGAACCCGCCGGGGCAAGCTACTTCCACCACGCCGACTCCTTCGCCATGATGCGTGGCGGGCACATCGACTACTGCGTCCTCGGCGGGTACCAGGTGTCGGTCACCGGGGATTTGGCGAACTGGCACACCGGTGCGGCCGACGCAATCCCCGCGGTAGGCGGTGCCATGGACCTGGCCATCGGCGCCAAGCACGTGTACGTGATGATGAATCTGTTCACCAAGAACGGCGACTGCAAGATCGTCGAGCAGTGCACTTATCCGTTGACCGGAATCGGCACCGTGGAACGGGTCTATACGGACATGGCTCTCTTCGAGATCGTCGACGGGCAACTGCGGGTGCTGGAAATCTTCGCCGACATGGACCTGGCGGCGTTGCAGGAGGCCATGGGCGTGCAGCTGCTGGACGGACTGGTGGCGGCATGAGTGCCAGCTTCATTTACGACGCCGTCCGCACCCCGTTCGGCCGCCTCGGCAAGTCGCTGGCCACCACCCGCCCGGACGACCTGGCCGCCGTCGTACTCAAGGAACTGCTGAACAGGAACACCGGGCTTGAGAGCGCCTCCATCGACGAGGTGCTGGTGGGCGACGCGAACCAGGCGGGCGAAGACAACCGCAACGTCGCGCGGATGGCTGCTTTGCTTGCCGGCTATGAGACCTCGGTTCCCGGGGCCACCGTGAACCGCTTGTGCGGGTCCGGTGTCGAGGCCGTAATTCAGGGCAGCCGCGCCATCGAAACCGGCGACGCGGATCTGATGGTCGCCGGCGGCGTTGAATCCATGAGCCGCGCGCCCTGGATTCTGCCCAAACCGGCCAAGCCCTTCCCGGCCGGTCATGAAACGCTGCATTCCTCCACGCTGGGATGGCGGATGGTCAACCCGGCGATGCCGGATCAGTGGACCGTTTCGCTGGGCGAAACTGCGGAAATCCTCGCCGATCGGTACGGGATTACGCGTGAGCAACAGGACGAGTTTGCCGCCCGCAGCCACCGCTTGGCGGCCAAGGCGTGGGATGAGGGGCATTACGACGCCGAAGTGGTCCCGGTTGCCGACCTGGCCCGGGACGAAGGCATCAGGCCCGACTCAACTGTCGAAACGCTCGCAGGTTTGAAGCCGGTGTTCCGGGACAATGGAACGGTCACAGCTGGCAATTCGTCGCCGCTCAACGACGGTGCCGGCGCACTGTTGCTGGCGGGCGAAAACGCCCGACTTGGCACGGAACCGCTGGCGCGACTGGTATCGCGCGGGGTTGCCGGCAACGATCCGGACATTTTCGGCATCGCCCCGGTGGAAGCCGCCAACAAGGCACTGGCCCGGGCTGGCTACAGCTGGGACGATGTCGACGTCGTCGAACTGAACGAAGCCTTCGCCTCACAGAGCCTGGCCTGCCTCAAGCTCTGGCCGGAGCTCGATCCTGAGAAGGTCAATATCCACGGCGGAGCCATCGCCATAGGGCACCCGCTGGGCGCGTCCGGCGCCCGGGTGGTCGGGCACCTGGCCCATGAACTCAAGCGGCGCGGCGGCGGCATCGGAGTGGCAGCGATCTGCATTGGTGTCGGCCAGGGACTTGCCGTGGTGCTGGAAAGCTGACCTGACGAATAGGATATTGGGATGACCGAGACCAGCCAGATACCAATTCCCAGCGGGCAGTATGTGCAATCGCTGGCCCGCGGGCTCTCGGTGATCCGCGCCTTCGACAGCGACCACCCCGAGATGACGCTCAGCGATGTGGCGCGCAAGACCGGACTGACCCGGGCCACGGCCCGGCGTTTCCTGCTGACGCTGGTGGAGCTCGGTTACGTGCGCACCGACGGGCGGCTGTTCGTGCTGACCGCGCGGGTGCTCGAACTGGGCTACAGCTATCTCTCCGGCCTGTCGTTGCCTGAAATTGCCCAGCCCCACCTGGAGCAGTTGTCGATCGATCTGCATGAATCAACGTCGGCGTCCGTGCTGGATGGGAACGAGATCGTCTACGTCGCACGAGTGCCCACGCGCCGGATCATGACAGTCGGGATCAACCTGGGCACCCGTTTTCCCGCGTACGCGACCTCGATGGGCCGCGTCCATCTGGCAGCGCTTACGGAACGGCAGCTGGGCGAATATCTGGCCAAGGCGCAGCTGAAGGCGCTGACGTCCAAAACGGTGCACGAACCAGACCGGTTGCGGAAGGTCCTCCAGCAAGTCAGGAGTCAAGGGTATGCCTTGGTGGATGAGGAGTTGGAACCGGGGCTGAGGTCCATCGCCGCACCGGTTCGGGACCGCAACGGCAACGTGACCGCGGCGATCAATGTGTCGGCGCAATCCTCCGGCGTGACGGTCGACTCGATCACCTCCGAGTATCTGCCGCGGCTGCTCAAGGCGGTTTCGGCCATTGAAGCTGACCTGACGGCAGGCACGCCCGCCCAGCAACTGTGAGGGCGGGGGGCTGGCTCCGGCAACTGTGAGGGCGGGGGGCTGGCTGCGCCCGGCAGCTCGGCCAGCCGGCACCGGCGCAGCAGCTGTCTAACGGTATGGGTGGGTTTATGCGGCCCATTGTGAGGCTGTGGTGCAGGGGACGATGATGGCGCGGGCGGCGTGGTCGGCGCTTTTGAGCTGGTCGAAGTAGTTGTTGCGGATCCAGTCGGTGCGCTCCGGATGAGCGACAGATCCAAGGGGCATCGTGGTGCCGAGGGTTTTTGCGCCCTTGGCGGTGACGCGGACGTAGGGGATGCCGTCGATCATCGTGGCTTCGAGCAGCCCGGCGTGGAGGGCGCTGTGGTGCGATGGGCAGCCGGGTCCGAGGTTCCCGATGTCGGTGGGGCCGTCGTGCGAATACCAGATGATGTGGTGAAGTTCGCACCACGATGCGGGGCGATTGCAGCCCGGAACTATGCACCCGCCGTCCCTGATGGCCACGGCGCGTCTCTGCGCGGGTGAGGCGAGCCGGGTGGGCAGGCCGAGGTCGAGCAGTGCTCCCTTGGCGTCAAGCACGACCCGTTCGAACAGGGCGTCGCAGGACATCCGCGCCAGCGTTCCGCTGGCTACTGGCCCGACCTGTTCGCAGTAGGAGTCGACAGGGTCGACGGGCTTGGCTCGTCCGGTTCTTCCGTCCTGGACGGTTTTGATCTGGTCCATGGTGGTGACGATGCTGACCCGGTTCTGTCTGCGGGAGAGCCGTAGTTTGCCGGCCCTGCTGCCGGACTGCTGCGCGGGTTTATCCCCGGGCTCGTGGGGTTTATGGGGATGTTGCCGGCCGGTGTTCCCGGGCTGCTTCCGGGCATCGTTGCCGTCCGGTTGCCGCGCTGTGCCCGGCGGCGTTTCCGGCTGTTCGTTGGGGGTGAGGCTGAACAAGTCGGGTATCTGCCCTGGTTGCCGGGTGGCGGCTTGGCTCTGCCCAAGCATGGGGACCTCGGTCAAGGGCGCTCCGCTCTTGCCGGAGTCGTCATTGGTTGCCTCTGCGTCCGGGGTGTCGCCGCTGGTCTGTGGCACGCTGGCGTGGTTGACCGGTCCGAGGTAGCGGGATCCTGCGCGGATCAGTTCGCCGAAGGCGTCGGCGCGGCGTTGGGCGGGTTTGCGGTCGTCTCGGGCGATGGTGTTGCCGTGCTCGTCTTTCCGGGCCGGGTAGGGCGCAGCGAGCGGATTGAGAATGGTCATCAGTTCGGCGCCGGCGGCAGGGTCGAGTTGGTAGCTGCCGTGGACCATGCCGGTGATGTCGGTGTTCATGGTGAAGGAACGGCGCAGGTAGGCGTCGGAGTCGTAGTGGTCGTCGGTGTCCGGTTCCAGGTTGCGGATGAGGCGGTTGGAGATGGCCTGGATTTGTTTGGGGGTGGTGGAGGCGGCGTGTCCGGTGATGAAGCTGATGATGGTGTCCAGGTTCGCGCTGGTGGCCAGCCGTGTTGGGATTCTTTCGAGGGTTTTGACGGCGACGTCGATGTGGGCGCCGCTGGTGTCGCCGGTGGCGAGCATCTCTCCCATGGCGGCCAGCGGCCCGTTGCCGGCGGCGGGGGTGCGGACGAGTTCGCCGGTGCTGATGCCGTGGTGAACCGTTTCCAGTTTGTGGGACACCGGTGTATTTAGGCTGCGATTTTCCCATTGTTTTTATATGCTATTTCGTATTCATTCGGTGTCACATAG
>NZ_AUMN01000010.1 GCF_000430705.1 Arthrobacter castelli DSM 16402 | reverse complement strand
AGCCTGGACGCCTCGTCCAGCAGATTCACCGCCTGCCGATAATCCAGATCTTCCGATTCAATGCAGGCCAGCCCATCCACGATCCCCCGGGCCAGCACCGGCACCTCCTTGAACCCGGCAGCGCGGGCAATATCGACCCGCAGATCCAGCTCGACGCCCAGGCCCTGCCACCCATCTTGAACATCGGACATCGACCACCCCGACAACCAAAACCACCCGCCCGCACCGGCACCCGCAGCACCGGAAGCACCGGCACCCGGGCGCCCGCCGTCGTCGTCAACACCCACTCGAACCGTCATAAAACCAGTCAACCACCGACCACTGACATTATTAGAAGATTTCGACGGCTTTAGATAACGGAACAATAACGATGAGCGGGAAGCCGGGATCCTTATCAGCCCCGGACCAAGAACCCGGATCTGGCCACCACAAATCCCCTCCGGGCCGAAGACCGTCCTTACCTGGCAGCGGCACCGCCCAACGAACGCCAGCGGAGACACCGGACTCGCAGAAAGCCAGGCTCATAGAAGACCGACGTGCCGACGTCGTTGGTGTTCCTGGCCAGTTGGCGCCCTCCGTGACCGGAGATTCCCCACCCGGAGATTCCGCGCCAAGCTACCCCTCGACCAGACCGGCTACCGCTCGACCAGGATCCCGTCTTCGTCGCAGTAAACTGTGGCTCCCGGCCGGAAATCGACACCGTCGAACCTCACCGGAACGTCCTTTTCGCCGGCGCCGTCCTTGACGCTCTTCCGCGGATTGCTACCCAGCGCCTTCACGCCGAGCGGCAGCTGCGCCAACGCCGCCCGGTCACGCACGGCACCGTTGATGATGACACCGGCCCATCCGTTGTCGACTGCGAGTTCGGCGATCATGTCGCCCATGAGCGCCCGGTTCAACGACCCGGCACCGTCGACAACCAGCACCGCCCCGTCGCCTTGGGTGGACAGCACCGACTTGAGCACCACATTGTCCTCGAAGCACCGGACCGTGCGGACGGGGCCGCTGAACGCGGTCCGCCCGCCAAACAAAAGAAACTGCGTTGCTACTGACTGAAGTTCCTCGCCGCGCTCATCGTAGAGATCCGCCGTCGACACCGACATGCTGTTCCTTTCAAAGTCTTGCCGCTTTCGCTCCTGCATCCAACCTAAGCCATGGCGCCGACATTTCAGGGCGCAAGCCGCCTATAGCCACTTCATCCACTTGAACACGGCATACAGCACCCCGCCGGTGGCGACCATGAGCCCCAGCGAGAACGGATACCCCCACACCCAATCAAGTTCGGGCATGCGGTCAAAGTTCATCCCGTAGACCGTGCCGATCAGCGTCGGCGCGAAAATGATCGCCGCCCAGGAAGAAATCCGTTTGATTTCCTCGTTCTGCTCCAGGCTCGTTTCAGATAGCCTCCGCATCTCCTCGTTCTGCCGCTGCGCCACCAACGTCGCGTTGACGGTGAGTGCGTTCTGCAGCAGGACACGGAAGGAATCGACACGTTCGACGACGCGGATCACATGGTCGCGCACGTCACGCAGTTTTCGCTGCAGTTCAACATTGACCTGGAAATTGGCCATCCCTTTCTCCAGGGCGGCGATCACCTCCTCCAGCGGATGTGTCGCGCGCTGGAATTCGGTCACTTCGCGGGAGAGCTCGTAGATCCGCCGTGAAACGGTGGGATCGCCATTGAAGATCTGGTCTTCGATCTCGTCGATGTCATTTTCCAGCCCGGCCACCACCGGGCCATAGGCGTCCACGACCTCATCGAGAATTGCGTACAGTGCCGCGGGCGGGCCCATGGCCAGCAGTTCCGGGTCGGCTTCCATCCGCTGCCGCACCCGGCCCAGGTCCAACGACTCGGCATGACGGACACTGACCAGGAAGTCGGCCCCGACAAAGACATGCAGCTCCCCGAACTCGACCTTCTCGGTGTCGTCCAGGTAGCGGGCCGGCCGCAACACCGTAAAGAGCGTCGACCCGTAGTTCTCCAGCTTGGACCGCTGATGTCCGCGCAGCGCGTCTTCGACAGCCAGTTCGTGGAGCCGGAACTCGTCAGCGAGAGACTCGACCTCTCCGGCATCCGGGCGGTACAGCCCGATCCAGGCCATGCCTCCCCGCTCGCGCATCACCTCGTACGTCTCGTCCAGGCTGCGCGGATCCGCCGTCCGCTGCCCGCCGACATACACGGCATTATCAACCAGGGTCATCGCCCATCAGCTCCCTCGTCAGGTACGGCTTTCAGGCTACCAAGGGAGGGCCACGCGAGGTCGGCGCCAGTCACCAACGACAACGGCACCAGTCACCAAGGGAAGAGATCCGCAACGACTCCCGGCCGCCCCGGACGCCTGGACGCCCGGGACACGTGGTGCCCCGGCGAACCGCCGGGGCACCACGCAGTGCACCACAGGGGCTACGCGAACGCGTAGACGATGCACACCAACCCAAAGGCCATGAAGCCGACAGCGGTGGCAATGACCGTCCATGTCTTCAGCGCCAGCGTGGTCCCCATCCCCAGGAACCGGCTGACCAGCCAGAAGCCGGAGTCGTTCACATGGGAGAAGGTAATGGCGCCGGCCACGATGGCAACGACGATACACGCCAGAGCCACGGTGCTCATGTCTCCGGCGGCGTTGACTGCGGGGGCCATCAGCCCGGCCGCAGTGATACCCGCGACAGTGGCCGAGCCCTGCGCCACGCGCATAATCACGGCAATCAGGAAGCCCACCACGATCAGCGGCAGCCCCAAGGCGTCGAGGCCGTCGGTCATGGCACCGCCAATGCCGGTGGAGGTCAGCACCCCGCCGAACATGCCGCCGGCACCCGTGATCAGAATGATCGAGCAAACCGGCGCCAATGAATCGTCCACCAGGTCTTCCAGTTTCCCGCCGATCGGCCCGGTCTGGCGCCTGATGACCAACAGATACATGGCCAGCAGCGACGAAATCAGCAGAGCGATCGGGGTATTACCGATGAAGATCAGGATCTGGATGGCGAGATTACCCTCAGGTAGCAGCCCTTCGGCAGTCAGCGTGGACAGTCCGGTGTTGATGAAGATCAGCACCAGCGGCAGCAGCAGCACCAGCAAGATGGTGCCGAACTTAGGCGGATTCTCGGTGTCCTTCGGCGGATCACCCAGCAGATGCGGGACTTCCAGCTCCGGGCTGCGCTTGGCCAGCCATATACCAAGGTGGTAACCGGCAAAATACCAGGTGGGGATGCCCACCAGCAGCCCGATCACCAGCACCATGCCGACGTCGGCCCCGAGAATCCCTGCCGCGGCAACCGGGCCGGGGTGCGGCGGGACCAACGCATGCATGGTCAGGAAAGCACCGGTGGACGGCAGCGCATAAAGCAGCAGGCCGCCGCCGAGGCGACGGGCCACGGTGTAAATAATCGGCAGGAAGACGATAAACCCTGCGTCGAGGAAGATCGGGAATCCGAACAGCAGCGAGGCGACAGACAGGGCCAGCGGTGCGCGCTTTTCCCCGAAACGGCCAATCAGGCTTTCGGCCAGCACGGTGGCGCCGCCCGACGTTTCGACGAGCCGGCCGAGCACCGCCCCGAAACCGACCAGCATGGCAACGGTCGCCAGCGTCTCGCCGAACGGGCCAAGCATGGTGTCCAGCAGGTCCGATGCCGACACACCGGCGACGACGGCGGTCAGCAGGCTGACGATGATCAGGGAGAAGAACGCGTGCAGGCGCACTTTAATAATGAGGAACAGCAACAGTGCCACGGCGCCCACCGCAATGGCGATAAGCGCGGGAGTCGGCATTGTTGGTTCCGGAGCCATTGGCGTCAAAACCATTGGGGTAACTCCTTATGTACAACTTCGTGGGTGGCCAAGCGGACATTGGTGTTCCGTGGCGTGATTCAATTCATAATCGAAGATCCTATAGCATTTAGGTCGTGCTGAAAACAGGTCCGACGGCGGCGGGAGCCCGGAAGGTGGCGGGAGCGGCGGGAGCCTGGCGTGATTGTGAACCAGGCGACGGACACGACGGCGGCAGGAACCCGGGTTGGTGAAGACCGCCTGCCAGGTGCCCGCGACAGGTGCCCGCGGCAGGTGCCCGCCTGCCAGGTGCGCGCGGCAGGTGCCCGCGGCAGGTGCCCGCCTGCCAGGTGCGCGCGGCAGATGCCTACGACGTTGCCCCCGGCGGAATCCCGGCGGACTGGTCGGCGGACTGGCCGGCGCGTTGCAGCGCCTCGTCCAGCACGGCGCCGAGGTTGGCGGGATCGTGGGCAAAGCGTCCGAGGAACAAACCGTCCACCGCATCGAGCCGGGGCAGCAAGCCGGGACCGGCGCTGCCGCCGTAAAGGATGGCCGGGCCGGCGCCTGGAGGGGCGGAATGCCCGGCCCCGCCGGGACTTGGCACACCAGAGTTCCCGACCCCGCCAGAGCGTTCGGCAAGCTGCTGCCGCAGCCGGGCGACGACGTCGTTCACGTACTCTGCAGCTGCCGGCTCGGCTGCTCCGATGGCCCACACCGGCTCGTACGCAAGTATCACAGCATCCGTGGCGACCGTGCTGCCCAGGGCCGCATCGACCTGCCGGTAGCAGAAGTCGGCGGCCTCCACGGCGCTCTGCCGTTCAGGCTCGCCGACACAAAGCAGCGGCGTCATTCCGGCTGCGGCGACCGCCGTCGTTTTGTCGGCAACGACGGCGTCATCCTCGCCGAACAGCTTGCGCCGTTCGGCGTGGCCGATCTCGACGAGGTCCATGCCAAGCTCCGCCAGCAACTCCGGGCTGACTTCTCCGGTCAGCGCTCCGCCTGCCGCGCTGCTGTTCTGTGCAGCCAGCAACACCGGACTGCTGTCCAGGATCCGGCGCGCAGACTCCAACACCGGGAAGGAGGGCGCCACGAAAACGCCGACCTTGCCGGCCAGCGCCGGCCGGGCGAGCACCTCATCGCGGACACCGGCCAGCCAGTCCAGGCTCTCCTGGTATCGGAGATACATTTTGGTGCTCACGCCGACGTACTGCATGGGCCGCTTCGACGCCTTCTCCAATGACTCCACTCCCCCTGGATTGCTCTGCTCCGTGTCGTGCAAATGTTTCGTATCCTGCTTCGTTACTGCTCCGGCTCTGCAGCGACTTCCGCCGCGACCGCCCTACTGCAGCGGAGCCGGACCGAGGTCCTCGATCAACTTCTGCATCGCCACGTAGGCCTTGTTCCGGTACGCGATCAGCTCGGGCGTACGCTCGGCCGGAACATCGAGGAAGCCTTCGCCGCTCTTGGTTCCCAGCTTGCCAGCTTCGACCAGGTCGGACAGGATTTTCGGCGTCGCGAACCGTTCGGGGAAGTCGGTCTGCAACGACTTGTAGCAGAAGTTGTACACGTCCAGCCCGGCCATGTCCGCAATCGCGAAGGGCCCGAAGAACGGCAGTCGGAAGCCGAAGGTGGTGCGCACCAGAGTGTCGATATCCTCCGGCCCGGCAACGCCTTCCTCGACCAACTGAGTCGCTTCGTGGAACAGGGCGTACTGCAGCCGGTTGAGCACAAAGCCGGTGACGTCGGCGACGACGGCGGTCTCCTTGCCGGTCGAGTGGACGATCTCCTGAGCTGCCTCAACGGTCGCCTTGTCGGTGCCGGCGTGCGGAATGATTTCGACGCCGGGGATGAACGGCGAGGGGTTGGAAAAGTGCACGCCGAGGAACCGCTCCGGACGCTGCACCGACGTGGCCATCTCGCCGATGGAAATCGTCGAGGTGTTGGAAGCGATGATCGCATCCGGCTTCGCCGCCGCGCTGATCCGGGCGTGGATGTCGTTCTTGATCTCGAGGACTTCGGGGACTGCCTCTTCGATGAAGTCGGCGTCCGCGACTGCCTCTTCCACCGAAGCGGCGGCGGTGAGGTGCTGCTCCAGCTTTTCGGTGGCGCCTTCGGAGAACAGCCCGTCGGCGACGAAGTCCTTCGACTCGTTGATCAGCCGTTCGTAGTTCTGTGCGGCGACGTCTGCCGAAACATCGGCCAGGGCGACTGTGGCGCCGGACAGGGCCAGCACCTGGGCGATTCCGCCGCCCATGTAACCGGAGCCGACAATTGCAACTTTGCGGGTCATGAGGATTCTCTTTCGAGTCGTAGGGCGGGCCGCAAACGGCCCATGGGACTGGATTCGACACACGTGGAATCATGTTTCCTATAGGGTTTAGATCAACATACTCCCTGCCGATAATCTATGTCACATCCGCCTGCCGAAAGGATGGCCAGTATGACGACGACGGATAGCACGAGTTCGGATGCCGGTGCGGGCGTCCTGGACCTGTCAGCCACTGCGCTGGCATCAGCGATCCGCTCCAAGGAGATCTCGGCCCGGGAGGCTTTAGACGCCCAGCTGCGGCGGATCGAGCAGGTAAACCCTGCGATTAATGCCATTGTCACCGTCGACGACGACGCCGCCGTGGCAGCCGCCACGGCCGCGGACGAACTCACTATGTCCGCACACGGCCCACTGCCGCGGCTGCACGGCGTGCCGATGACGCACAAGGACACCCACAACACCCGTGGCCTGCGCACCACGCACGGTTCAAAGGTCTTCGCCAATCACGTCCCGGATGCCGACGACCTGGTCATCGGGCGGTTGAAGACCGCCGGCGTCGTCACCACCGGAAAGTCCAATGTGCCCGAATTCGCGGCCGGCTCCCACACCTTCAATGAAGTGTTCGGCACGACGACGAATCCCTACGCCCCGCACTTGAGCGCCGGTGGCAGCAGCGGCGGAGTCGCCGCGGCCATCGCCTCGCGCATCCAGCCGGCAGGTGACGGATCCGATATGGGCGGGTCGCTGAGGCTGCCCGCCTCATTCTGCAACGTTGCCGGACTTCGGCCCTCAGCCGACGTCGTCCCCTCCCCCGGGTCGCCGGACCTGTTCAGCTGGATTGGACGGACCGGCGCGATGGCCCGCGACGTCGAAGACATCGCCTTGATGATGTCCGCCATCTCCGGCAGCCATCCGCGGCACCCCACGCCATCGCCGGTGGCGCCGCACAGGTTCGCTGAGCCGCTGGAACGGGACTTGACCGGCATGAGGATCGCGTGGTCGCCCGACCTTGGGCTGGGGATACCGGTTGAAGCCGAGGTGAAGCGCGTACTGGAAGAGCAGCTGGCGGTCTTCGAATCCCTCGGTGCCCGGATCGAGGAGGCCGCGCCGGACCTCCGCGAGGCGGACCTGGTGTTCCGCAATACCCGCGCCTTCAACTTCGCCCTGTCCCTGGGTGACCTGGTCGCTGAACACGGTGAGGTGATCAAGCCGGAAATCCGCTGGAACGTGGAGCAGGGGTGGGAGTTGTCGAGCGCTGACCTGATCGAGACCGCGCTGGCCAGGACACGGCTGGAGCACCGGATGCAGGAATTCTTCGACCGCTACGACGTCATCGCGTCGCCCTGCGCCCAGGTGCTCCCCTTTGATGCCGCCGAGCGCTATCCCGGATCCATTAACGGCGTGGAACTGGACAATTACCTGGGCTGGATGCGCTCGGCCTGCCTGATATCCGCCACCGGCGTTCCGGCGTTATCCGTGCCGGCCGGCTTCAGCGAATCCGGGCTGCCGGTTGGCCTGCAGCTGGCCATGAGTCACGGGCAGGATGTCGAGTTGTTGCAGGTGGGACACGGGTTCGAGCAGGCGACGGGCTTCGCACGGCAGGCTCCCGTGCTTTCGGCGGCGGGAGGCTGAGAGCCGGGGCCTGGGTACAGGGCCTGCCGGGCGACCGGAAACCAGCACGGGCTTGGTTCGGGTGAGTGCTCAGTCTGAACCGGTGTAGTAGTCGGCCATGAGCCGGCGGCTCCACTCGGGCTCCCTGGTCGGTTGCGGAAGCAGCACGGTCATGATGGGTTTAATATCCAGCACCGGCGTCCCGTCGACTGCGTCCAGGCCGCGAACGCGGAGCCAGGTATCACCGAGCTCGACGATCTCGCAGGCGCTGACGCCGACGGGATTGGGCCGATTCGGCCCGCGGGCCGCGAAAACGCCGATGAGCGGCATGTCATCCCGGCCCCGCGCCCGGGACCGCTGCGCGTAGGAGGACCGCCGGGTCACTTGGTCGAACCAGAACAAGATCTCGACGTGGGAGAATCCCTCGAGGCCCTCCAGGGACTGGCTGCCCATGTCGTCGTTGAGGTCGATGCGGGCTACGACGTCTCCCCAGCCGGTGGTGTTACTGGCGTCCGCCCGCGGTGAAGAAACGGAACCAATCGGTTCGAGATGCATGTGCGTATCCATCCGGAGTACCTCTGGCTAGCGTGTGGTCGCTGCGATAGAGCGCGGCGCGAACCGCTTTGATCGATTCCTATCGTACCTGCAGGTCCCGCGATCCCTCCGGCCGTGACCATTCGGGCGGGAAGTTCACAAAGCTGCGGTCGATATTCTCCACGTTGTCCAGCCCGAGCAGAATGAGGCTCTCCCGCAATTCACTGCGGTAAATGTCGATCACCCGTTGCACTCCGCGCCCCCCGGCCGCGGCGGCGCCCCAGACCCAGCTGCGCCCGAGCGCCACGGCGTCGGCCCCGAGGGCCTTGGCCTTGAGCACGTCGCCGCCGCTGCGCACGCCGCCGTCGAAAATGATGCTGAGCCGGTCCCCGAGCGCATCGACGATCCGGGGCAGCACGCTGATGGAACTGGGCAGGCCGTCCAGCTGCCGGCCGCCATGGTTGCTGACCACCACGCCGTCCGCGCCGGCGCCGGCCGCACTGTGGGCATCGGACAGGCTCATCACGCCCTTGACGAACAAGGGGCCGGTCCAAATACTGCGCAGCCATGCGATATCGTCCCAGGTGGCGGACAGATTCACCAGCTCAGTGTTGATGTACTCCTGGTGCGACATCGCGCTGGAGCCTTCGGCGATGCCTTCCAGGTTGCGGAAGCCGATCGCGGGACCGCGCATCAGGCTGGCGAACCATTTGGGATGCCGGGCGACACCCATCGCGTTACGCAGCGTCACCTTGGGCGGGATCGACATCCCGTTGCGGTGGTCGCGGGCGCGCTTGCCGTTGACGGGCACATCGACGGTGACCACCAGGGCCGTGCATCCGGCCGCGGCGGCCCGCTCCACCAGCGTCCGCACGGTGTCCCGGCTGCGCCACATGTACAGCTGGAACCACAACGGCCCGGTGGCTTCGGCCGCGATCTCCTCGATGGACCAGCTCGAGGCGGTGCTGATGGTGTAGGTCAGCCCGGCCTGGCCCGCCGCGCGGACGGCGGACAGCTCACCATCCCCGCCGAAAATCCGCACCGACCCGGCCGGCCCCAGCATAAGCGGCAGCGGCAGTTCCTCTCCCGCGACGGTGGTCTTCAGCTGTTGCTCGGAGACGTCGACGAGGGACTGCGGCACGAACGTCACCTTGGCCAGGTCCCCGGTGTTGGCCCGCAGCGTATTCTCCGCGTCCGCTCCCCCGTCGGCGAAGTCGAACGCCATCTTCGGGATCCGCCGCTTGGCCAGTTGCCGGATGTCGCCAATGGTCGGGGCGTTGGCGAGGGCGTCGGTGGAGATGCCGCCGGCGACGAGCATCTTCGCCAGTTCGGTCACGGCGTTGGCGCGGACCGGGAGTTTGGATGTCATACAACGCTTTCTTGTTGATTCATGGTGATCAGCCTCAGCCGATGGAAACTCCGAACACGTTCAGCAGCGTGTAGATGCCCAGCAGCCCGATGGCGATGCTGCTGATCAGCAGTGCGGTGTTGAACCACTTGCCGCCATACAGCCGCGGGTCGACTTCCGTCTTCCGCAAGTACCAAACGGTGATGACGACGGCGACCAGGAAGATACCTGTCACCACGCCACCGATTTGGACCATCAGCACCGGAACCTGCAGCAGCAGGAAGGCCGCGCCCCAGATAATCGGCATCGCGACGGTGAAGAAGCGGATCCACTTCAGCCGCTTGGCCGGCTCCGTGTGCCAGTCGAAGACGCCCATGGTGGCCAGGATGTTGGAGTACATCCGCGACCAGCTGGGAATGGCGGCCCACATGGTCGAGCCGAGCACTGCGACGGCGCCGATCAGGAAGCCGATGTTGGCCCACTCGCCGAGGGTGTCGGTGTACATTCTGGACAGCGTGGTGATCATCTCGTTGCCCTGGGGGTTCAGCCCCTGCGGATGCAGCACGGACGCCCCCATGATGAAGAAGGCCAGGGTGCCGAAGGTGTAGATGATCCAGGAGATGATGGCGTCCTTGTACATCACGCGGATCCAGCCCTTGGCGCGGCGTTCCCACGCTTCGCTGCCGTCGTTGGGGCCGACCCAGCGCGCGTACCCTTTTTCCACGCACCAGTAGGTGTAGTAGGTGATTTCGTCGGCGCCGACGCCGGTGATTCCGAACATCGCGACCGCCGCGCCGACAGCCCCGGCAGGAATCATAAACGTCAGGCCGCCCAGGACGTCGTCGGGGCCGTAGGCGAACGGCGTCAGCGGCAGCCCCAGCGCGATGACGATGGTGATGAAAACGAAGATGACGACGAGGGCGAAGGCTCCACGTTCGATCAGCCGGTAGCTGTTCTTATACAGCAGCACAATGCTCAACACGACCAAAAAGACCGTCCAGATCGTCATCGAGGTCATGCTCAGGGGTCCGCCGCCCAGGGGCAGCAGGATGCTGCACGCGACGGCGACACCGCCCACGATACCGCCGAACTGCAGGAACTTGGACAGCGCCAGCACAATCCAGAGGATGTTGACCCAGCTCATCCGCCCGACCTTCGGCGGGACCTTATTGAAGCCGGTCAGGGCCGGATTTCCGGTGACAATGGTCCAGCGCGCCAGTTCAACCTGAACGGCAACCTTCACCAGGGTCGAGACGATCACCATCCAGAGGATGACGAAACCCGCTTCGGCGCCCAGCGCGGTGGTGGCGATGAGTTCGCCCGAGCCAACGATGGAGGCGCTCAGGATCAGCCCGGGGCCCAGATACCGCAGGCTGGCCTTCCACCCAACCGGTGGCTCCTTAATGCCGTCGGCAGTGAGCGTATAAGGGTCCTGCGCTTCTACTGAATCAGCCGATGACGCCATTGTAGATCCTCGATCCAATACGATTACTGAGGTTGTCAGCTAGTATTGCGGCGATTCAGCAGTCCGTCAAGGGTTTTTGTGATGCCTCGCACGCTGTTTCAGCGGCTAGGCGAGCACCTCGGGATTCACCGGATGGACGGGACGCTGCCCGCGGCTCACGGCGATGATGTCATTGATGGCCGAGGTCGCCACGGCGTCGGTGAATGAATCGGTCCAGCACAGACCGTGCGGGGCCAGCACGACGTTGTCCATACCCATCAACGGGCTCGACGACGGCAGCGGCTCGGTCGCGAAAACATCCAGCGCCGCTCCGGCCAGGTGTCCGCTCTGCAGGTGGCCGGTCAGCGCTTGTTCGTCCACCACGCTCCCGCGGGCCACGTTGATGAAGAACGAACCCGGTTTCATCGCGGACAACTCCTCCGCACCGATGAGGTGGCGGGTCTGAGCATTGGCGGCAACGGTGACGATGACGAAGTCGCTCTCGGCGAGCACCTCCGCCAGTGGTTTCTGGTCCACCCCGAGTGCGGCGGCCAGCTCCGGTTTCGGGGACCGGTTGTAGGCAATGGTTTTCAGTCCCAGGCCCTTCAGGTCCCGGGCGATGGACTCGCCAATACCGCCGAGGCCGACCAGGCCAATCGTTGCACCATCGAGCCCGGCGCCGCGCCAATGCTGCTTTTCGGCCCACCGGCCGGTGCGGACCAGTTTGTCCTTGATCACCAGGTTGTGGGCGAGGGCGAAGAGCATGGCAATTGTCGCATGGGCCATCGGCTTGCGGACCGCTTCGGGAGCGTTGGTGACGACGACGCCGGCGTCGGTGCATGCCGGGACGTCGACAGCGTCGTAGCCGGCGCCGAAACGCGCGACGTGGCGGAAGTCCGTCAGCCCGGCGAGGGAATCGGCGCTGACCTTGTAGTGGCCCAGCGCGAACAGCGCATTGAACCCCTCAAGCTCGGCGGCCGAAACCGTATCCGATCCGCTCTTGGGCAGCACCTCCCAGCTCAGCCCTGCCTGCTCGAGCCGCTGGAGCCCGATGTCGCCGTAAATCGTCGAACCGTCCATGTGGGCGTTTTCACCGGTGATGGCGACTCGGTAGTCGGACATAACAACCTCTCACTCTTCGCTGGCGGTGTGCGTCGGCGGCGCGGTGCTGGTGCACGTCAACGCGCTTTTGGTTCGAGACAGCGCGCTCTTAGTGCATGTAGAGCCCGCCGTCGACATTGAGGGTTTGTCCGGTGATGAAACCGGCGTCTTCACCGATCAGGAAGTGGATGGCTGCGGCAATGTCGCGCGGCGTACCCACCCGGTTGAGCACCCCGTCGGCTGCCATGGCCTCTTTACGTTCGTCGGTGAGCCTGCCGCCCATGATGTCGGTGTCGATCGGCCCGGGAGAGATGGCGTTGACCGTCACGTCGTATCCGCCCAGCTCGCGGGCCACGGACCGGGTCAGCCCGATCACGCCGGCCTTCGCCACGGAGTACGGGGTCTTGCTGTATGTTCCGCCGCCGCGCTGGGCCGAGACCGAGGAGATGTTGACGATGCGGCCGATCCGGTGCTTCACCAGCGACTCCGAGACCCGCCGGGTCATGTAATGCACACCGTTGAGGTTGATATTCAGCACCCGGTCCCATTCATCCGGTTCCAGCTCCAGGTACGGAACCGGCGAGCTGACTCCGGCCAGGTTGACCAGTGCCACAATCTGCGGCAGCTGCTCCTCCAGCTCGTCGACGGCGGCGCGGACGGCAGTCTCGTCGGAGACATTCGCGCCCACTCCGGCAGCCTGCACGTTGAACTTATCGGCGACCTCTTTCGCGACTGCCTTGCAGCCGTCGTCGTCCAGGTCGAGGACGCCAATGTTCCACCCGCGCTCGGCCAGGTAGTCGACAGTGCCGCGCCCGATCCCCCGCGGCGAGACGGCGCCGGTGACGATTGCCGTCTTATCCGCAGGGAAGGTCGCGATTCCGGCCGGCATGTCAGTTCCCTCGGTCACGGTTCAGCCTTCTTCCTGCTCGTAGGAGCTGATGGCCGCGACCTTCGCCGCGGAGCCGGAGTTTTCGTCGAAGCGGTGGCTCAGCCATTCCTTGGTGAGCTTCTTCGCCAGCTCCAGCCCGATCACCCGCTGGCCGAAGGTCAGCACCTGGGCGTTGTTGCTGAGCACTGACCGCTCCACCGAGTAGCTGTCGTGGGCGGTGACGGCGCGGATGCCCGGAACCTTGTTCGCCGAGATGGCCACGCCCATACCGGTGCCGCAGATCAGCAGCGCCCGGTCCGCTTCACCTGCGGCGACCTTCCGCGCACCTTCCACGGCAACGTGCGGGTATGCGGTGGAATCGTCTGCGCCCACGCCGACGTCGATCACCGACTCCACGCGGTCGTCCGCTTCCAGCAGCTCCTTCAGGGCCGTCTTGAACTCAACACCGGCCTCGTCATTGCCAACGACAATGCGCCATTTTCCACTCATGCCTGCGCTCCTTTTCCATTCAAATCCTGATAAGCCGTCGCGACCGCGGACGCGATCTTGCCGAACGAGACCGCCCCGGGGTCCGGGTGCCCGATGCTCTTTTCGGCCAGCGGGCGGGCCCGGCCTTTCTTAGGCCGCATCTCTGCGGTGGCCTGCGCGGCTTCGTTGGCCTGGCCGGCCGCGGCGGACAACGTCTGCCCCAGCGAAGCTCCCGACTGCTGGTGTTCGGTGAACACTGCCGTGTACGGCACCAGCGCATCGACCATGGTCTTATCGCCCGGTTCGGCCTGGCCCAACCCCATGATCGCCTCGCTGAACGCCGTCACGGCGGCCAGACCGTCGTCGTCGTTGTAGCTGTCCCGGTTACCCAGCGACTGCCCGACGGCGATGATCGCCGAGCCCCACAGGGCGCCGGAGGTGCCGCCAGCCTTCTCGGCCCAGGCTTCGCCCGCCTCTATGAGTAAACGGTCAACGCCGGCAGAAGATTCCGCGCAGGCGGCTGCGACGTCGGCAGCAGCATCAACGCCGCGGCGCATCCCAATGCCGTGGTCGCCGTCGCCGGCGATCGCGTCCAGCTTTCCGAGTTCTTCTTCATGCTCGACGACGACGGCGCGCACCGCCTCCAGCATGGCCGCGGCGCCGGCGCTGAGCCGCGCTGCCGCGGTGGTGGGCGGTTCGACGTCGGCCGTTGCGGCCTCGGCCAGTTGCTCCACATCGCGATGCGGGCGGACCTCAAGATGGCCCTTGCGATAGGCGGGAGTGTCCGCCGGAGCGGCCCAATGATGTTCGAGTTCATCGTCGAGCCAGAGCAACGTCAGCGACAGTCCGGACATGTCGAGGCTGGTGACCAGCTCGCCGCATTCGGGCTCCACGGTCTCCAGGCCGGCCTCGGCAAGTTTCGCCTCGATCTTGCCGTAAAGCAGGAACAGCTCCTCATACTTGACCGTTCCCAGCCCGTTGACGATCGGCACCACCCGGTTGCCGGCGTCGTCGGGCTTGTCCTGAAGCAGCCGACTGACCAGCAACTCCGCCAGTTCCGAGGCCGAGGGCATGGCGTGGTCGGAAATGCCGGGTTCGCCGTGGATACCCAGTCCCAGGGACATATGCCGCTCGGGGACGTGGAACAGCGGCTCGGATGCGCCGGGCAGGGTGCAGCCGTCGAAGGCGACGCCCAGCGAGCGCGTGCGGTAGTTGGTCTTGACCGCCAGCCGCTCCACCTCGTCCAGGTTGAGTCCTTCGTCGGCCGCGGATCCGGCGATCTTGAAGACCGTGAGGTCGCCGGCGATGCCGCGGCGCGAGGACAATTCCTCAATCGGGGCGCTGGCGATATCGTCCGTGACCACGACCGTGCGGGTTTCGATGCCTTCGGCATTGAGCCGCAGCTGGGCCTGGCCGAAGTGCAGCACGTCGCCGGCGTAGTTGCCGTAGCTGAGCAGCACGCCGCCGCCGGCATTGGCAGCCTTGGCCACCCGGTAGACCTGGCTGGCCGACGGCGAGGCGAACATGTTGCCGCAGACCGAACCGGCCGCGAGCCCCTGGCCCACCAGGCCGGCGAAGGCGGGATAGTGGCCCGACCCGCCACCGATGACCAGGGCGGCCTGGCCGTCCTTCATCTCGGTCGAGCGCACCACGCCGCCGTCGACGGGTGCTACATATTGACGGTTGGCGGCGGCGAACCCGGCCAGTGCTTCGTTGGCAAAGTTGCTGGGGTCATCGAATATCCGTGTCATGGCTCCTCATCGAATCCGGTCTGAACGTTGTCAGCCGGCGGCGCGCGCCGGCTGCTGCCGCCCCTGTGCCACCAGCGGTTGGCCCAGCTTGTAGTCGGCCGTCCTGGGAAGGATCCTGTTGCGCAGGTAGTCCTGGTTCGACGCCGAAACGCTGAGTCCATCTCCACCATAGTGTTCGGTGCAGATAATTCCCTGGAAACCGTAAGACAGCGCTGTCTTAAACGCTTCACGGTAGCTGATCAGCCCGGTTTCCAGCGGCGCCGGCACCGCCACATAGTAGCCGCGGGCCACATCCTCGTCACGGGAGTAGTTCTTCACGTGCCAGTAGTTGGCATAGGGCACCGTCTTGGCGATCATCTCCTGCACGGATTCGATCGGGCGGTGCAGCCTGATCAGGTTGCCCATATCCGGGTTCAGCCCGACATTGGGCAGGTCGATGTCCTGGACCAGCTGCACGGCCGAATCGCCGGTGCCCAGGTAGGTGTCTTCGTACAATTCCAGCGACATCAGCAGTCCGAGCTCCGCGGCATGCTTGCCGAGCTCCTGGAGCCGGGAGACCGCCTTGTTCCAGGTGTCCTTGTCATTGACCGGGTCCTTGTGGCCCTCCACCGTCCAGAACCACAGCTGCTTCTGTTGCTCTTCGGTCAACGCCTGGTGCAGGCCGAAGGAGACCACTTCGCAGCCGAGGTGCGCCGCGGCCTCCAGCGTGCGATGGCTGTAGTCGAGGTTGTTTTCCCAGTTCTGCTCGTCGATCACGCTGCGGCGAATCGCGGAAACCGCCGGGGCGCCGATGCCGACGTTATCGGCGGCGAGCTTCAGCTCATCCAGCCGCCGGCTGGAGAGGTCGCCCGGGTGGATCCAGGAGTCGAACAGGTCGACGTTGGAGAAACCGGCTTCCTTGACCTCGCTGAACACGCCTTCCCAGACTGACGGATCGGCATCCTCGTTCCGGACGCCGTCGGCGCCCTTGTTGGGAAACTGCAGCAGCGCCGCGGTGATCGGCCAGTTGTCGGCTGTATATGGCATATTGTGAGCTCCGTCCCGATGGCATCGTGTTTCCTATAGGATTCACGACGGGACTCGCAAATGTCAATCGTGCTGCACGGACACAACCAGCACGGACATAGCCGGTACCTCGTCGTTACCGCCCGAGGTCGTTACTTCCCGCCGAGCCCCGAGGCCGATACTTCCCGCACTGCCCCGAGGTCGATACTTCCCGCACTGCCCCGAGGTCGATACTTCCCGCACTGCCCCGAGGTCGATACTTCCCGCCCTGCCCGAGATCGATACTTCCCGCCGAGGTAGGGGGTTAGCCGTGAGGTAGCCCATTGCAACGGGCTACTTCGAGGCCAAGGCGCTATCTCGCGCGGAGCTGCCGACATCTCCCGAGGAACTGCCGATATCGCCGGACCAACATCTCGAGAGGAACTGCCGACGTCGGCGGGCCAACATTTAGTGGTTCGCACCTCTACCCGGCCCCGGCGCTCCCGAGGCACCGGCACCCTACCCGGTTCCCGCGCTGTCCTCGATGGAACGCTGCTTGACCCCGTTGAGGTGGTCCTCCATCGCCTGCCGGGCAGCGGCCGGGTCCTCCGCCGCGATTGCGTCGCGGATTTTCTGGTGTTCGGCAATCGCGTTTTCGGCGTCGGTGACACCGAGGCCGGCGAAGAAACGGAACCGCTGCACTTGTCCGCCCAGGGTGTTGAACGCATTAAGAATGAAGGGATTGTCCGCGTGTTCGGCGATCAGCCGATGGAAGTCCTCGTCCGCCTTCCAGTAGTCCCGGAACTCCGCATAGGACGACCCCGTGGGCGAGGACCGCAATGCCTCAATGGTCTGCTCCAGTTGCTTCTTGAATTCGGGCGTGGAATGACCGCATGCCTTCTCGGCGTTTACCGGCTCGATGACCAGCCGCGCCTCCATCAGCTGCTCCAGCTCATGGGCCGTGAACAGCGGCGCCACCTTATACCCGCGCAGTGCGACCCGCTCCACCATTCCCGTATGTTCCAACCGGGCCAGCGCCTCCCGCACCGGCGTCGGCGACACATCCAGTTCGCGGGCGATGCCGTCGATGCTGATGCTGGCACCGGCCTCGAAGCGGCCATCGATGAGCGAAGCCATCAGCTCTTCGTAGACGTGGTCAGCCAGGACTTGCCGGTTCAGCACGCGGCGGGGTTGCGGTTCCGTCATACGTAAATCCTATAGGGAGACCGGGAAAGGCAAGGAATGAGGTCCGGCGCCGGATGGTTACCGCGGACATGAAGCGCATCGGTTTCCTCTCCTTCGGCCACTGGTCCCCCATCGATGGGTCACAGGCCCGCACCGCCCGCGACTCCCTGTTGCAAAGCGTTGAACTCGCCGAAGCGACCGAAGAGCTCGGCCTCGACGGGGCGTTCTTCCGGGTCCACCATTTCGCCCGCCAGCAGGCGTCCCCGTTCCCGCTACTCTCGGCCGTCGCCGCGCGCACCAACCGGATCGAGATGGGCACCGGCGTCGTCGATATGCGCTACGAAAACCCGCTATACATGGCAGAGGAAGCGGCCCAGACAGACCTCATCAGCGGCGGACGGCTGCAGCTGGGCATCAGCCGCGGGTCGCCCGAACCCGCCCTCAATGGCGCCGCCAACTTCGGCTACCGGCCCGACGACGGCGAAGATGCCGCGGATATGGCCCGCCGCCACACCAAGGTGTTCCGCCACGCCATCAGCGGTGCCGGCGTCGCAGAACCCGATCCCCGCCAAGCCTCCGGCCTGCTGCCCGTCCAGCCGCACTCCCCCGGACTCAGCGAACGTATCTGGTGGGGCGCCGGCACCCGCAAGACCGCCGTCTGGGCCGCGGAACACGGTATGAACCTGATGAGCTCCACGCTGCTTACCGAAGACACCGGCGTCCCCTTCCACGAACTGCAGGCCGAACAGATCCACATGTTCCGCGACGCCTGGGCTGGCGCCGGCCATGACTTCACGCCCCGCGTCTCGGTCAGCCGAAGCGTGCTGCCCATTGTCGACGACGAGGACCACCAATACTTTGGCCTCAGCGCGCTGCGCGAGAACCGCGACCAGGTCGGCGTGCTCGACGGCGCCATGTCCCGGTCCGGCAAGAGCTACATTGGCGAACCAGATCAACTTGCCGAAGACCTTGCCGCCGACACCGCGGTCGCCTCCGCCGACACCCTGATGCTCACGGTGCCCAACCTGCTCGGGGTGGACTACAACGCGAAACTGCTGGGCAACGTGGCCAAGCACGTCGCTCCGGCAATCGGGTGGGAGCCGGCGTCGAGGTGACAACCGCACCGAAACTCTGAAACGACTGCGATGCAGAGGAAGCATCCGGGCGATGTGGGACATTTCCACGACAAATATAGTTACCCGTCGTAGAATAGCACCATGAAGCCTAACGGCCAGACGTTGGATCGGCTCCCACACGATTCGGTTTTCAGCATCAGCGACGCTGTGAACCAGGGTGTCTCAAAATCCAACCTCTACCGTCTTCGGGATGCCGGAGTGATCGATCAGGTCGCGCCTGGACTTTATGTGTACGGCGACGGCATCGAAGCCGACCTCGACCTGATCGAGGCCGCGCATAAGGCTCCGCTCGGCACTATCTGTCTCAACAGCGCCTTGGCCCGCCACGGACTCATTGATGAAATCCCGTCCGCTATTGACTTGGCACTGCCACGGAGCAAGACTCCACCGAGGCTCGCGTCCCCCGTCACCTGGCACCTCTTCGACAAGGCGACCTTCAACGTCGGTCGTTCAGAACTTTCCATCGAGGGCGGGGAGGGCTTGGAAATTGGGATCTACTCCCCCGAACGGTCGATTGTGGATGCTTTTCGGCTGAGAGCCAGTGCAGGCTACGAGACAGGCTTGGAGGCGTTGCGAAATTGGCTGAAGCGCCGAGGATCCCACCCCGCAATGCTCATGGACATGGCGGCCACCCTGCCCCGGGCGAAGGGACCGCTGCAACGAGCATTGGAGATTCTGCTTTGACGGCAGAGAAGACCTACCACCATCTGCAGAACCTCGCACGGCGTCGCCGACGTCCGACAGACGAAATACTCACCTGGTACGGATTGGAACGATTCCTGGCGCGGTTAGCGATGACGACCTACGCCGAGGACTTTTGCCTCAAGGGCGGGGTCTTACTGTCCGCTCACTCGCTGCGCCGCCCGACTCGGGACACGGCTGCTCCCCCATAGTTCTCGCTTCGACGCGTTGATGCCATGCTACCGGTGGGGCGGGAGGTACTGGCTGCCTGGCGCTACAGCAAGACCGTTCAGCGCATCCGACTTGTTTGTCGGGGAGGATGGACGCATGAACGAACTCGGCGAGCTACTGCGCAGTCTGGACTACTGGTGGATCTATCCGGCCGGGGCGCTCTTCGTGACCGTGTCAGCGATGATTCCGCCGGTGCCGAGTACCACGCTGTTCGTCGCGCTGGGGTCCCTCTCAGCACAGACAGATCACCTCAACCCTTACCTGCTGGCTGCTGCCATGTTGGCCGGGGCCGTGGCCGGCGACGCCGCGACTTTCTTTGTGGCGCGACGGTTTAATCTGACGGAGCGGAAGTTCTTTTCCGGCCGCCGGTGGCAGTCAGGCTTCCAGGCCGCGCGGACCCGATTGGGGCGCAAGGGGCTACCGCTGGTGCTGACCTCCCGGTTTGTTCCGTTGGGACGACTGACACTTAACGTGGCCGCGGCCATGGTCCCCCAGCCTCTCCGCCGCTTCATGGCACATTCTGTTCTCGCCGGGGTGCTGTGGTCCGCCTATTCGGTGGGAGTCGGCACTGTGTCCGGCGCCCTGCCGCAACTGTCCACCGAATTCGCCGTGCTGCTGGCCATCGCAGTGTCCCTTGCGCTGGGGACTGCCATCAACCACGCGGTGTCATGGTGGGAAGGTCGACAATTGCCGGAGTTCGTCCGGACGCGGGGCTCCACCATCAAACGATAGCGAGACCCGCCCTCCGAGACCCTGCCTCTGAAATGTTCCCCCGAGACCCGCCCTCGGAACCCTGCCATCGAGACCCTGCCTCCGGCGATAGTGCAACTTGTGGCAATACTTTCTCCCGGGCACCCGAAGCAAATATCCTATTGGATGGTGTGCGCTGGAACACTGGGAGCAGAGATCGGCACGGAACGCGGTGCGGGTCCCGCCCTTCGGTCAGCACAAGCCGCCCCACGCCTATAGAGGAGCAGAATTGTCAGCTAGTACGTCCGAACCGGCCCTCGGAGCCGGGGACCTGGACGATCCGTATGCCCTGAATCCCAACGACGTCCAGGATCCGCCCAAGAGCTGGCTGGGCAAGCTCCGCTTCCTCGGCCCCGGCATGATCACCTCGGCCGCCGTCGTCGGCTCCGGTGAACTGCTCACGGCAACCACCTTGGGCGCCGAAGTCGGATTCATCCTGCTGTGGCTGGTGCTGGTCTCCACCTTCATCAAGGTGTGGGTGCAAATCGAGTTGGGGCGCTGGTCCATCTCCACCGGCAAAGTCGCGGTGACGGGCTACGACGAGGTTCCACCGAAAATTGGCAAACGCGGCTGGATGGCCTGGCTCGTGCTGCTGATGTTCGTCCAGTTCCTCACCAGCCAGGCCGGGGTCATTACCGCCTCGGCATTCGCCTTCTCCTCGCTTATGCCGATCGGCGGCGACCCCTACTCTTTCGTCTCGATCGGCAGTTGGGTCGCCATTCTGGTGGCCATCGCCATCGCGATCCACCTGACCAACAAGTACACAGTGGTGGAGCGGATTTCCACGGCCTTGGTGGTGCTCATCGCCGTGTTCGCTATCGTCATGGTGTTCGCGATTCAGGGTACGGAGTTCTCCTGGACCGCCGGCCAGTTGATGGAGGGAATGCGCTTCCAGATCGCCGTTGGTTCCTTCGGCGTGGCACTGTCCATGTTCGGCCTGACGGGCGTCGGGGCCGGCGAAATCACCGCCTACACCTACTGGTGTGTCGAAAAGGGGTACGCAGCCTGGTCCGGCCATAACGACGGTTCCGAAGCGTGGGTGAAGCGTGCCCGCGGCTGGATCTCCGTGATGAAACTGGACGCCTGGGTCGCTTGGTTCGTCTACACGATTTCCACCGCGGCGTTCTACATCCTCGGTGCCGCTGTGCTGCACCCGCAGGGCATCGTGCCGGCGGGCGACGAGGTAATGGCCACCATTTCGAGCATCTTCTCCACCGAGGTGGGACGCTGGGGAGCCGTTGTCTTCCTGATCGGCGCCGGCCTCGCACTGTTCAAGACGATCATCGCCAACGTGCCGAGCCTGGGTCGCCAGGTGGGGAACACGCTCGCCGTGTTCGGTGCCTACGACTGGAGCAACCAACGGCAACGCGATCGCTGGATGCGCTCCATTATGATCATACTGCCGCTGGTGTGGGGCCTGTTCGGCACCATCGTGTCGTCGCCGCTGGCTTTGGTGGTCCTGGCCGGCATTCTCAACGCTGTGTATCTGATGGGCGTTGCAGCCGCGACCGTCTATCTCTCCCACCGGCAGACGGATCCGCTGGTCAAGGACGGTAAGTTCTTCGCCGTTATGCTGGTGCTGTCCGCCATCGCGGTGTTCTTTGTCGGCGTCATGGGCCTGGTCAATATGCTTTAAGCCTGACGACGACGGCGGGAACAGCCGACAACGGCAGACGACGGCGGGAACAGCCGACAACGGCGGACGATGGCGGCAAGAAGGGATCGAGGGAGCACACCATGAAGGCAGTCATCGTCCATGGCAAGGACGACCTGAGGGTCGAGGAAACGCCGGACCCGCATCCCGGACCTCACGAGGTCCTCGTGGAGCTGGCCTGGGGAGGGATCTGCGGCTCGGACATTGCCTACTGGAAACATGGAACCTCAGGCACCGCCGCCCTGTCCGACCCGCTGGTGCTGGGCCACGAAGTCTCCGGACGCATTGCGTCAATCGGCACGGATGCAGCCGAGGCAGTGGCCGCCGTGGGGGCCGACGTCGGAACGCCGGTGACGCTGCATCCGGCGACTTTGGTCGGTGACCATGCACCGGAGCTTGCTGCCCGGAGCAACCTCTGGCCTCAGGTCCGGTATTTTGGTTCAGCGGCCTTCCACCCTCACGAACAGGGCGCCTTCAGCCGGTACCGCGCGGTGCGCCCGGACCAACTGCGCATTGTGCCGGACGGGGTGACCCTGAAGGAGTCGGCACTTGCCGAGCCGTTCGGGGTGGCATTGCACGCCGTCGCCCGGGCCGGCGAACTGGCCGGCCGGACGGTGCTGATCAACGGGTGCGGGCCGATCGGGGCATTGACCGTTGCCGCTGCCTTGGCCGCCGGGGCAGGGCGTGTGGTTGCCGCGGATCTGTCCGACGACGCACTGGACATCGCGCGCCGCATGGGAGCCGACGCGACGGTGAACCCCGGCCGGGGCGATACCCTCCCGGTCGACGTCGATGCAGCCATCGAGGCATCCGGGGCACCCCGCGCGCTGGGCGGGGTCATCGCCGCCGTGAAGCGTGGCGGGGTGCTGGTCCAAGTCGGCAACCTTCCGGCCGGCGAGATATCCGCGGCTATCGGCAACATCGTGACCCGCGAAATCGACTACCGCGGCTCCTACCGGTTCGTCGACGAAATCAGCACGGCGCTGGAACTGATGGCCGGCGGAGTCGACGTCTCGCCGCTGATGACCCACGAAGTGGCCATCGGAGAAGCGGTCCGCGGGTTCGAGCTCGCGGCCGACCGGGCCACCGGTTCCTCAAAGGTGATGATCCAGCTCAGCTGAGACCGGGGCCGAAACCTCGGCCAAGTCCCCGCGAACCTGGCCACTCGTTGACACATTCACGGGCGTTGTGAGTAAACTAACACGATCGATGTGAACGCTCACATTCCAGGTCGCAGACTGGACAATTCGGCGTGCCAGACGCATTTCCACACCAGGGATGCTGTGATCTGCGCCGGGCGCCCCATGAAAGGAATAGCAGTGAAGAAAAACAAATTCTTCGTCTCAGTGGCTGCCGCGAGTGTGCTGGCGCTGACTCTGACAGCGTGCGGCGGCAGCCGCGGAGCAGGGGGCAACGAGGAGGACCAGTCCTCCAAGGGTGCCTTGATCGGCGTAGCGATGCCGACGCAGCAGTCGGAACGGTGGATCGCCGACGGTAAGAACGTCAGGAAGGAGCTGAAGGAACTCGGCTACAAAGTCGACCTGCAGTACGCCAATGACGACATCCCCACCCAGGTTTCCCAGATCGAGAACATGATCACCGACGGCGCCGAAGCGCTCATCATCGCCTCGATTGACGGTACAACCCTGACGAGCGTGCTGGAGACAGCCGAGGCCCAGGACATTCCGGTCATCTCCTACGACCGGTTGATTCTGGGCTCGGACACTGTTGACTACTACACCACGTTCGACAACTATCAGGTCGGTGTCCAGCAAGCGACCTCCCTGCTGACCGGTCTCGGAATCCTTGACGAGAACGGGAAGAAAACCGGCAAGAAGGGCCCCTTCAATGTGGAGCTGTTCGCCGGCAGCCCCGACGACAACAACGCGAAGTTCTTCTGGAACGGAGCAATGGACACTCTGCAGCCGTATCTGGACAGCGGCGTGCTGAAGGTTCCCAGTGGCCAGACAAACTTCCAGCAGGCTGCCATCCTGCGCTGGCTGCCGGCCACGGCCCAGGCCAGGATGGAAGACCTTCTGACCATTGGCAATGCGAAGCTGGATGGCATTCTGTCGCCGTACGATGGCCTGTCCATCGGCATTATCTCCGCACTGAAGTCGGCCGGATATACCAATAAAACTCTGCCGATCGTGACCGGACAGGATGCCGAGGTCGGCTCCGTGAAGTCCATTATCGAAGGCGAACAGTATTCGACGATCTTCAAGGACGTCAGGAAACTGGGCAAGCGCGCGGTCCTCATGGTCGATGACATCCTCAACGGCAAGAAGCCGGAGGTCAACGACACCGAGACATATGACAACGGCACCAAGGTTGTCCCGTCGTACCTGCTGGAGTCCGAGATTGTCACCAAAGAGAACTACAAGAAGGTCCTGGTGGACAGCGGCTACTACGAGGCCAAAGAGCTGAAGTAATGGCGCCGGCCGGTTATCGCCGCTGAAGAAGCTCGGCGGCGGTGGCCGGCCACTTCCTTGTTATACCCGCCAGAGCGCGGTGGACGGGCGGATATCCGCGCCGGAACCACTGCTTGCGAGAATTGGAAACTGCATGCCTGAACACATCCTGCAGATGCGCCAAATACAAAAGACCTTCCCGGGAGTCAAGGCCCTGGATAACGTCAGCCTCGACGTCGACCACGGGCAGGTGCATGCCATCTGCGGCGAAAACGGAGCGGGGAAGTCCACCCTGATGAAAGTCCTCTCCGGCGTATATCCCTATGGAACCTACGACGGCGACATCGTCTATGAGGATCGCCCCGTCGAGTTCAAGGACATCCGGGACAGCGAGAAGAGCGGCATCGTCATCATTCATCAGGAGCTCGCGCTGAGCCCCTACCTGTCCGTGGCGGAGAATATCTTCCTGGGCAATGAGAAGTCCCGGCGCGGCCTGATCGACTGGGATGCCACCAACAGCGAGGCCGCGGCACTGCTGACCCGGGTGGGGCTGGACCTGAGTCCGCACACCAAAGCAGGCAACATCGGCGTCGGCCAGCAGCAACTCGTCGAAATAGCCAAGGCGCTGTCCAAAGAAGTCCGGCTGCTGATCCTCGATGAGCCGACGGCGGCACTCAACGATGAGGACTCCGAGCATCTGCTGCAGCTGGTCGGCGGGCTGCGCGACGAGGGAATCACCTGCATCCTCATCAGCCACAAACTGAACGAGATCCGCGCCATCGCCGACGTCGTCACGATTATCCGCGACGGCAAAACCATTGAAACGCTGCGGCTCGACGGCGGTGATGTCAGCGAGGACCGCATCATCAAGGGCATGGTCGGGCGGGACCTGGAGAATCGTTATCCGGCTCGGGAGCCCGACATCGGCGACGAAGTCCTGAGGGTGGAGGACTGGACCGTGCACCACCCGACCGAACACTCCCGGGTGGTCATCGACGGGGCGAATGTGTCCGTGCGCGCTGGTGAGATCGTGGGCATTGCCGGACTGATGGGCGCCGGCCGGACCGAACTGGCCATGAGCATTTTCGGCCACAGCTACGGGACCAATATCTCCGGCACTGTCTACAAGCGCGGCAAGCCGATCAGCACCAAGACGGTCAGCGAGGCCATCTCCCACGGCATCGCCTACGCCACTGAGGACCGGAAGAAATACGGCCTCAATCTGATCGAGGACATCAAGCGCAATGTCTCCGCGGCGGCGTTGGACAAGCTGGCGGACAACGGATGGGTCGACGGCGACAAGGAAGTAGTCGTGGCCGAAGAGTACCGCCAGTCGATGAACATCAAGGCCTCATCGGTGGCGACAGTGACCGGCAAGCTCTCCGGCGGCAACCAGCAGAAGGTCGTGCTGTCGAAGTGGATGTTCTCCGACCCGGACGTCCTCATCCTCGACGAGCCCACCCGCGGTATCGATGTTGGCGCGAAGTACGAGATCTACACCATCATTCACCGGCTCGCCGCCCAGGGGAAAGCCGTCATCATGATTTCCTCCGAACTGCCGGAAATCCTCGGTATCTGCGACCGCATCTACACGCTGGCCGAAGGCACCATCACGGGCGAAGTCACCATCGACGACGCGAACCCCGAAATTCTGATGCAACACATGACCAAGGACAAGGACTAGTTCGAATGGTAACGACTATCAAGGACTCCGCCGGTTTCCTGATGAGCCGGCTGCGCCAAATTGGAATATTTGTCGCGCTGCTGGTCATCGTCGGGTTCTTCCAGATCCTGACTGCAGGCGCACTGCTGCAACCGGAGAACGTATCGAACATCATCGTGCAGAACAGCTACATTCTGCTGCTGGCCATCGGCATGGTGATGGTGATCATTGCCGGTCACATCGACCTGTCCGTCGGCTCCGTTGCCGCCTTCGTCGGTGCGATGTCCGGAGTGATGATCCAAAGCTGGGACTTCCCCTGGTGGCTGGCCCTGGTTGCCTCCCTGCTGGTCGGCGCCCTCGTCGGAGCGTGGCAGGGATTCTGGATTGCCTACGTGGGAATTCCCGCCTTCATCGTCACGCTGGCCGGCATGCTGATCTTCCGTGGCCTGACGCAGATCACCCTGGGAAATCAGCGCATCACCGGCTTCCCGGAACCGTACCGTGCCTTGGGCGGCGGATTCCTGTTCCCGGGGCTGTTCCCGCCGGAGACGAACATCTTCGACTGGACCACGATTGGGCTCGGCCTGCTGGCAACCGCAGCACTGGCCGTGCAGCAGTTCAAGGCCCGCGCTTCACGCCGCAGGATGGGCCTCGACGACGAGCCGTCAGCGTGGTTCACCACCAAGCTCGCCTTCGGCATCATCATGATTCTTGGCATGACCTACCTGTTGGGCAGCTCGCGCGGCGGCACCCCTATTGTGCTGGTGGTGCTGGCTGTGCTGATTGTTGCCTACAGCCTGGTGATGACCCGCAGTGTCTTCGGGCGGCACGTTTACGCCCGCGGCGGCAATCTGCACGCCGCCGAACTATCCGGCGTCAAGGTCAAGAAGGTCGACTTCTTCCTGTTCGTCAACATGGGCGTGCTGGCGGCGTTGGCGGGCCTGGTATTCACCGGGCGCCTCAATTCGGCCGGCCCGGGTGCCGGCAACTTGTTCGAACTGGACGCTATTGCCGCTGCCTTCATTGGCGGTGCGGCCGTGACCGGCGGCGTCGGCACCGTCGTCGGCGCCATCACCGGCGGTCTGATCATGGGCGTGCTGAACAACGGCATGTCGCTGATGGGCGTTGGAACCGACTACCAGCAGTTCATTAAGGGCATGGTGCTGCTGCTTGCGGTGGCCTTCGACGTGTTCAACAAGCGTCGCGTCACCGGCTCGCCGCGGTTCCGCCCTGTCGTCCGGCCGGGCAAGGACAACAACGACATACCGCCGCCGCCTTCAGCCGAGCCGCTCCCGGATGAGGACGAGGCCTTGGCCACAGCCGAACCGCGGCGCAGCCAGCACTAGCGGGTGCCGCCCCTGCCCGCGTGCCGGTTTCCTTGAAGAGCTCAAACCTTGGGCGGGCGTTTACCGGCCCAACGACATCGTCGGCTACCTTCGCTAGGGTTGAATGAGTGACTGATGTCCCAGGCAACCAAACCAGACACGTACCGAACTTCAAATATGTGCTGATGCTCGGTGCGCTGTCCGCGCTGCCTGCGTTGTCGACGGACATGTATCTGCCGTCCCTGCCGGATGTGGCCACAGACCTCCAAGCAAGCCAGGCCGCAGTGCAGTTCACGCTGTCGGCGATGCTGATCGGCGGTGGCGTGGGACAGCTGGTCATCGGCCCGCTGTCCGACCGGTTCGGACGCCGGCTGCCGCTGATAGTTGGCATCACGTTGCACATCGTGATCTCCATGGCGTGCTCGATCGCGCCGGATATCGCCACGCTGATCGGCCTGCGGGTGCTGCAGGGATTCTTCAACGCGGCTGCCGCCGTCGTCGCAATTGCCGTGATCCGCGACCGGTTTATCGGTTCGGAAGCGGCGCGGTTGATGTCGCGGCTGGTGCTGGTCATTGGTGTCGCACCGTTGTTCGCGCCATCCATTGGGCAGGTCATCGCCGGGCAATGGCATTGGCGTGCCGTGTTCTACGCACTGGCGCTAATTGGGGCTGCCCTCGTGGTGATCGTGTGGAAGTGGATGCCGGAGACCCTGCCGGTCGAGAGCCGGCGCGGTGCGCGGCCACGCCAGATCGCGGGCTCATACTGGTCGCTGCTGCGCGACCGGGAATTCATGGCGCTGGCGGTGCTGCCCGGGCTGGGGATGGGCGTCATCATGAGCTACGTGGTGGGATCGCCGTTCGTATTCCAGAATCAATACGGGCTCAGCGGGTCCCAGTTCGCACTGGTTTTCGCGCTCAATGGCGTGGTGCTGGTGCTTTCGGCGCAGCTCAACGCGAGCCTGGTGCGCCACATTGCCCCGGCGAGGATCCTGCGGGCGTCGGTGCTGATACAACTCGGCTTCGGCGTGCTCCTGCTGCTGACCGTGCTCACCGGTGCGGGCGGACTATTCGGGGTGCTGATCGGGCTCTGGCTGGTCTTCGCAACCCAGGGGCTGGTTCCGCCAAACGCCACCGTGCTGTCGCTGAACAACTACGGGCATATGGCGGGCACCGCCTCGGCGGTCATGGGAGCACTCAAATTCGGCATCGCCGGCCTGATCAGCCCGTTGGTCGGCTTCCTCGGCGGCGGCGCGCTGGCCATGGTCGGCGTGATGCTGGGCATCGTGGTGGTGATGTTCCTGGTGCTGCTCGCCGGCACACCGGTCTACCGGAAGGCCGGCTGGATGAAGCTCGAATTCCAGACACGGGAAGAGGCGCTGACGGACCGCAGGCAGTAGGGCGGCTCGTCGCAAGCTCTCGGCGCCCGAAGAATCCCGCCGTTACCATCTGGAACGCATCACAGGGGCGAATCAACCACCTCAGCGGGTACCTGCGCGCCAGCTGCATATGGATACTTGGGCGCGCGTTCCTGGAATTCGAGGATCGCCGGGTTTACAACTTCTCCGTCACGGATCTCGATGGCTCGGCGGACGCTGTCGTTCTCGTCCCAGGCGGAAGGACCCTCCATCACGGTGCGCAGAAACGGCAGCACCGCTTCGCTGACTTCCCACGTGGCCGAATCCCACAGATAGGAGGGGGTGTGGTCGACCGCGTAGTAGCGGATATGATGCCCCACTTCGAACATTGGCTCGGCGAACGACGTCGGACGCGCCCACTCGAAACCCATGCCTTCGTCGCAGGAGACATCCACGATTAAACTCCCGGGCTGGAAGGCGTCCAGGTCCTCGTTCCGCAGGTACGTCAGCGGCGCATTGGGATCCTGCAGCGTGCAGTTGACGACGATATCGGCTTCGGCGAGGAACGGCGCCAGCGGCACCCGGCCACGGTCGCTGATCACCGTGCTGAGGTACGGGGACGATTCGTCGTGGTCGAATTGGACGATGCGAACAGAATGAATCGGTGAACCGACGGCGGCGACGCTGCGGTTGGTGAGCACCTGTACGTCGTGGACCCCATGAGCGTTGAGGGCGGTAATGGCGCCACGGGCGGTGGCGCCAAAACCGAGGACGACGGCGCGCATCCGGCGGCCATAGTCACCGGTCTGCCCGCACAGCTCGAGGGCATGCAGCACCGAGCAGTAGCCGGCCAGCTCGTTGTTTTTGTGGAAGACATGGAGCCCAAAGTCGCCTGCCGACGTCCAGTGGTTCATGGCTTCGAAGGCGATCAGCGTCAGCCGCCGGTCGATGGCCAGCTGTGTGACCTCGCGGTCCTGAACACAGTGCGGCCACCCCCACAAGATCTGACCATCGGAGAACTCTGCAAGATCAGCGGGCTGCGGCTTCGGCAACAGAATGACGTCGGAGCGGGAGAGAACCTCCTCGCGGGAGGCGATCCGACCAACCAGCGGCTCCAGCTGGGCGTCGGAGAAACCGAAGCGTTCACCGTAGCCACGTTCAAGGATCATTCGTTCACGCAGATCCTTGTCGATTCGTTCGAAGTGCCTCGGATGGATCGGCAGCCGCCGCTCGTCCCGTTTCCGCGATGTCGACATCACGCCAAGGTTCATCAGGTCAGTACTGGTCATCGTTGCTCCCTTATGTGATGCCGCGATGGCATCACCGCTCTTGACGATACGGCAAACGGGCCAACACCACCTCGTTCAGCTGCAGGTCACCAGTCGAAATCCGTGAAGGCGTGGTCGATTTCGGTGCCGCTCACAGTCCGCCCGCGAGCTTGTAGTACGCCTGGTTCCAGCGGATCTCGTTCTTGAACCCGCGCAGCGAAGTGTCTTCGTCGATCAACAGCAGTTCGGTCTGTGCCATCTCGGCAAAATCCTCGAAGACCTCCACGCCCACGCCGGTCGTCAGCACGGTGTGGTGGGCAGCTCCCGCCGTCAGCCACGCGGCGGCGGAAGTGGCGAAGTCGGGCTTGGGCTCCCACACGGCGCGGGCGACCGGGAGCTTGGGCAGCGGCTCATCCAGCGGGACGACGTCGACGGCGTTGGCCACCAGCCGGAACCGGTCCCGCATGTCGGACAGGGCGACGACGACGCCGGCGCCCGGGTCGGCGTCGAACACCAGCCGGACGGGGTCCTCGCGTCCGCCGATGCCCAGCGGGTGGATTTCGAGCTTCGGCGTGGAGGTGGTCAGCGAGGGGCAGACCTCCAGCATGTGGGCGCCGAGGATCTTCTCCTGCCCCGGCACCAGATGGTAGGTGTAGTCCTCCATCAGCGACGCGCCGCCGTCGAGCCCGGCTCCCATCACCTTGGCCGCCCGGACCAGGATCGCCGTCTTCCAGTCGCCCTCGGGGCCGAAGCCGTAACCGTCGGCCATCAGCCGCTGCACCGCGAGCCCGGGCAGCTGGCGGAGCGCGCCCAGGTCTTCAAACGTGGTGGTGAAGGCGGCCGACCCGGACGCTTCCAGGAAGCTCCGCAGGCCGAGCTCAATCCGGGCCCCGTAGCGCAGCGAGTCATGCCGGCTGCCGCCGGTCCGCAGCTCAGGCGCGACGTCATACAGGTCCTCATACTCGGCAACCAACGCGTCGACGTCGGACTCTGCCGCCCCGTGCACCGCTTCGGCAAGATCGTTGACACCCCAGGTGTTGACCGAGACGCCGAAGCGCAGTTCCGCCTCGGTCTTGTCGCCTTCGGTCACCGCGACGTTGCGCATGTTGTCGCCGAAACGGGTCAGTTTCAGCGAGCGCACGGCAGCCCGGCCCGCGGCGGCCCGCTGCCACGTACCGATGCGGCGGAGCACCTCCGGATTGGACACGTGGCCCACCACCGTCTTGCGCGGCACGGACAGCCGTGACTGGATGTACCCGAATTCCCGGTCACCGTGGGCGGCCTGGTTCAGGTTCATGAAGTCGAAGTCGATGTCGGCCCAGGGCAGTTCCACGTTGACCTGGGTGTGCAGGTGCAGCAGTGGCTTGCGCAGCGCGTCCAGCCCGGCGATCCACATTTTCGCCGGCGAGAAGGTGTGCATCCATGCCGAAACGCCGATCACGTTGTCGTCCGCATTGGCCTCAAGCGCGGTCCGGCGGATGGCGTCTGCCTCGGTCAGCACCGGTTTCCATACCACCCGCACCGGCAGCTCCGCGGCGGCGTCCAATTCCTTGGCGATCTGCCGGGACTGCTCGGCGACCTGGCGCAGCACGTCCTCGCCGTACAGGCTTTGGCTGCCGGTCAGGAACCAGACTTCGTAGGGTTCGAGCGATGTCGACGATGCGTTGGACAAGGGGGCTCCTTCGGGCGAGGCGGGCTGGCTGCGTGGGGGCTGGGGCTGCGGGCTCGGGCGTGAGGCCCGCGGCGTGGGCGACGACGGCGGCGGCGTTACTGGCCGTAGGCGTTCTGGTAACGGGCGTGGAGCGAGGCGATCTGCTCCGGGTCGATGGGCAGCGGATCACCCAATTGGCGGGAGACGTGCACTGTCCGGGCGACTTCCTCGCACATCACGGCCGCCTTCACCGCGGCCTTGGCGTCCTTTCCGATGGTGAACGGGCCGTGATTGCGCATCAACACCGCCGGCGAGTCCGATCCGCGCAGCGTCTCCACGATGCCCTGGCCGATGGAATCATCACCGATCAGCGCGAACGGGCCCACGGGGATCTCGCCCCCGAACTCGTCGGCCATCATGGTCAGCACGCAGGGCACCGGCTCCCCCCGTGCGGCCCAGGCGGTGGCGTACATGGAATGGGTATGGACGACACCGCCGACGTCGGGCATGTGCCGGTAGACATGGGCGTGCGCGGCGGTGTCCGACGACGGTGACAACGGCGGGTTGCCCCAGTCGCCGTCGGCCGGCGTCCCGTAGAGGTCGGTGACCACCACCGAGTCCGGGACCAACTCGTCGTAGGAGACGCCGGAGGGTTTGATCACCATCAGCTCCTCCCCCGGCACCCGGGCCGAGACATTGCCCGCGGTCCACACCACCAGTTCGTACCTTGTCAGTTCCGCGTGCAGGGCGCAGACTTCCTTGCGCAGGTTGCTGATGGTTTCGGCCAGCCCGCTCATGCCTCGCTCCGTTCAGCCGGCGAGGCGTCGATGGCGGCGCGCTGGATGGCCTTGAGTCGGTGCATCACGTCATTGCTTCCGCGGCCGAAGTAGTCGTGCAGGGCGGTGTACTCGGCGAACAGCTCGTCGTAGGCCGCCTGGTTGTCCGGGATCGGGTCGTAGACGTCGGCCGGTTCGCTCCCCATTGACTCGGAGGCGGCGTGCACGTCGTCGTACGCTCCGGCTGCCACCGCCGCGTGGATCGCCGACCCCAGCGCCGGCCCCTGTTCCGAGCCGACCGTGGAGAGCCGCAGGCCGGTGACATCGGCGTAGATCTGCATCAGCAGCCGGTTCTTCAGCAGCCCGCCGGCGACCACGAGCTCGCGCACGGGCACCGAGGATGAGTTGAAGGCCTCCACGATGGTGCGCGTACCGAACGCCGTCGCCTCGAGCAGGGCCCGGTAGGTGTCCTCGGGCCGGGTGGCCAGGGTGTGGCCGACGACGACGCCGGAGAGTTCGTGGTCGACCAGCACCGAACGGTTTCCGCTGTGCCAGTCCAGCGCGACCAGCCCGTGTTCGCCGACCCGCTGCCCGGCTGCCAGCTCCGTGAGATACTCGTGGATGCCGAGGTCCTGGGACGCGGCGGCCTCGTAGTACGCCGGCGGAACGCAGTTGTCCACGAACCAGCCGAAGATATCCCCCACCCCGCTCTGCCCGGCCTCGTAGCCCCAGCGGCCGGCGAGGATCCCGCCGTCGACCACGCCGCACATGCCCGGCACTTCGGCCAGTTCGTCGCCGTTCATCACGTGGCAGGTGGAGGTTCCCATAATGGCCACCATGTGACCCGTCTGGACGGCGCGCGCGGCCGGCGCGGTGACGTGCGCGTCGACATTGCCGACCGCGACCGCGATCCCTTCCGGCAGCCCGGTCCATGCCGCGGCCTCGGCACTCAGGTCCCCGGCCGCGGCTCCCAGCTGGCCGATCCGATGCTCCAGCTTGGCGGTGACGAAGTTCTTGAATTCGGGATTCAACGCCGCCAGGAACTCCTCATCCGGATACTGCCCGTCCTGGTAAATCCCCTTGTACCCGGCGGTACAGGCGTTGCGGACATACTCGCCGGTGAGCTGCCAGACAATCCAGTCCGCGGCCTCCACCCAGTGGTCCATCGCGGCGTAGGTCTCCGGGTCTTCCTCCAGCAGTTGCAGGCCCTTGGCGAACTCCCACTCGGAGGAGATCAGCCCTCCGTAGCGCGGAAGCCAGAACTCGTCGCCTTCGGCGGCCAGCTGGTTGATCCGGTCCGCCTGCGGTTGCGCCGCGTGATGGCGCCACAGCTTCACGTAGGCGTGCGGGCGGTTGGCGAACTGCTTCAGTTCGTTCAGCGGAGTGCCATCGGCCGTGGTGGGAACCATGGTGCAGGCGGTGAAGTCCGTGCCGATGCCGATCACGTCCCGCGGGTTGATGCCGGCGTCCTGCACCGCCGCCGGAACCGCATGGCGCAGTGCGCCGCGGTAGTCGTCGGGCACCTGCAGCGCCCAGTCCGCCGGGAGCCGGTCCGAACCGCCCGGCAGCCGGTCGGTGATCACCGCGTGCGGATACTCGTACACCCCGCTGCCCAGTTCGGCGCCGTCTGAAACACGGACGACGACGGCCCGGCCGGACAAGGTGCCGAAGTCCACGCCGATGGTGTACTTCGGCTCGGCGCTGCCGCCTGTAGCCTCAGCCGAGGTGGCCGCGGTGCCATCTGGCGAACCCGGTGTTTGCATCTGGAACCTCCGCAGCAGCCGTGGAAACACACCACGACGGCCGAAGTCGACGGGAAGAAGTTGATCTGCACCCAATTGTTAGCGCTCACACACCAGAGTGTCAAGAGCCACATCCGCAAGGGGTCCAGACCAAAGAGCTGATCAACAGCAGTCGCTACCCGGCGGGCGGCGCCGTCGTGGAGCGCACCACCAGCTCTGGTTCGACGACGCCGGCACGGACGCCGGCGCCTTCGAAGGCCTCAAGCAGTGCGTTAATGCAACGGCGGCCCAGCTCCTCGAAGTGCTGGGTGACCGTGGTCAGGGGTGGGATCAGGTACGGCGCATCCGGCTGGTCGTCGTACCCGACAATGCTCACGTCCCCCGGGACGCTGATGCCCGCCTCGTAGAAGGCGCGCAACACCCCCAGCGCCATCTGGTCGTTGGCCACGAACAGCGCCGTGCAGTCCAGCTCGCCGGCCGGCCGGCGTCCGGCCAGCCGGAGTCCGGCACGGTACCCGGATTCGGCGCTCCAGTCACCCTCCATCAGCACCGATTCACCCAGCCCGGCAGCGGCGAGCGCATCACGCCAAGCCTCGATACGGGACGTGGCGTCGATCCAATCCGCGGGTCCGGAAAGGTGGCCGATCCTCCGGTGTCCGAGCTCCAGCAGATGCTCCACCGCCAGCCGGCCACCCTGGTGTTGGTCGACGGCCACGCCCTTGAACCACTCATCCCCGCTGGCGCCCACTGCCACCAGGGGGACGTCGACGCTGAGGCCGCGGAGCACGTCCAGGGTGCCCGGATGCGGAACCACCACCACGACGCCGTCGACGCCCTGGTCCATGAAGCGGCCCAGGGCGTCGTTAATGGTTGCGGCCGACACCTCCGTGCGCAACGCCGCAATGCTGACGAAATACCCGGCCTCGCGGGCCGCCTGCTCCACGCCCAGCAGCGTGTTCGCCGGCCCGTACTGCGTCAGCTCACTGGCTAACACGCCAATGGTCTGCGACTGCCGCGTCACCAGGCTGCGTGCCGCGGTATTGCGCCGGTAGCCGAGGTCGGCGATAGCCTTCTCCACCTGCTCCTTGGTGGCAGGGCTGACGTTCGGATGCGCGTTGAGCACCCTGGAGACGGTCTGGTGCGAAACGCCGGCGGCCTTGGCCACGTCGGCCATGTTCGGCGGCCGTCCCCTGGAGTGGTCCACTGCAGAAACTGGCTTAGGTCAGCCGGGTTTCCGGCGACTTTGTCAGTGCGGGATCGCGCTCGGCCAGCGACCCGACGGCGTCGTCAATCGTGCCCATCATGTCGGCATCGAGCGTGACCCCGGCGGCCTTCACGTTGGATTCGACCTGCTCGGGCCGCGAGGCGCCGATGATCGCCGAGGCCACGTTCTTGTTCTGCAGCACCCAGGCGATCGCCAGCTGCGCCATGCTCAGTCCGGCCTCGTCGGCCACCGGCTGCAGCTTCTGCACGCCATTGAGCACCTCGTCCTGCATCCAGCGCTCGATCATCTTCGCGCCGCCCTTGTCGTCCGTGGCGCGGCTGCCGGCCGGTGGCTGCTCGCCCGGCTTGTACTTGCCGGTCAGCGCACCCTGGGCGATCGGGGACCAGACAATCTGGGACACCCCCAGCTCCTCGGACGCGGGAACCACCTGGTCCTCGATGACCCGCCACAGCATCGAATACTGCGGCTGGTTGGAAATCAGCTGAAAGCCGAGGTCCTTCGCCATCGCGTGGCCCGCCCGGATCTGCTCCGCGTTCCATTCGCTGACGCCGATGTACAGCGCCTTGCCTTGGCGGACGACGTCGGCAAACGCCTGCATGGTCTCTTCCAGCGGCGTCTCGTAGTCATACCGGTGGGCCTGGTAGAGGTCCACGTAGTCGGTCTGCAGCCGCTGCAGCGACGCGTTCATCGACTCCATGATGTGCTTGCGGGACAGCCCGGAGTCATTGTGCCCCTTCGGGCCGGTCGGGTTGTAGACCTTGGTCAGGATTTCCAGCGACTGGCGCCGTTCACCCTTGAGGGCTTCGCCCAGCACGGTTTCGGCAGCCGTGTTCGCATAGACGTCCGCGGTGTCGAACGTGCTGATCCCCGCATCCAGTGCCGCACGCACGCAGGCGGTGGCGACGTCGTTTTCCACCTGCGACCCATGGGTGAGCCAATTGCCGTAGGTGATTTCCGATATTTTCAGACCGCTATTTCCCAAGTACCTGAATTCCATATTCGCGAGCCTACCGCAAGGCCGGACCCGCCCAGGCGGGTCTCCACCGAAGTTAAGCCACCGTCTGTGGTCGCTAACATACACTCGTCACGGGCGGTGAGGGTTATAAGCTTTCCCGCAGCAAGGCAATCGAAATCCAGCAAGGCCAGGACGGTAATGTGAAGAATTGGGCGGGAAACCTGAACTACTCGGCCGCGGCCGTGGAACGCCCGTCGTCGATGGACGAGCTGGCCGATGTGGTGGCGGCCGCCAGGAGCCTCAAGCCGCTGGGCTCGATGCACTGCTTCAACGACATCGCCGACACCGGCGGCACACACGTCGTGCTGGACAACCTGGGCGGCGTTCCGCACATCGACAGCGCCTCCCGGCGGGTGAGGGTTCCGGGCCACCTCACCTACGGCGCCTTGGCCCAGCACCTCCAGCAGCACGGTTGGGCGCTGCACAACATGGCCTCACTGCCCCACATCTGTCTCGCCGGCGCCCTGCAGACCGGAACCCATGGCTCGGGCGCAACCAACGGCTCCTTGTCCTCTGCAGTCACGGCGATCGAGCTGATGCGCGCCAGCGGAAATACGGACCGGCTGGAGGCGGCCGACGGCGGTGATTTCCTGGGCAGCGTCGTGGGACTTGGTGCGCTGGGCATCGTGACAAGTGTTGAATTGGCCATCGAGCCGAGCTACGAGGTCAGCCAGCGGGTATTCGAGCAGCTGCCCTGGAACGCGGCCCTCGAACATTTCGACGAGATCGCCTCCAGCGCGTACAGCGTCAGCCTCTTCACCGACTACAAGAGCTTCGGCCAGGTGTGGCAAAAGTCGCGCATCGAAGACGACGACGGCGGCGCGGTCATTACGTTCCACGGCGCCGCTGCGGCCACCACCGCACGGCATCCCTTGCCGGAAATGTCTGGAGACAACTGCACCGCGCAGTTCGGCGTCCCCGGTCCGTGGCTGGAGCGACTGCCGCACTTCCGCCCGGAATTCACTCCCAGCAAGGGCGACGAGTTGCAGACCGAATACATCCTCCCGCGCGAATATGCCGCCGCCGCGTTGGAAACCCTGCGGAACTTCGCCGACCGCCTGGCTCCGCTGCTCTACGCCTCCGAGGTGCGCACTATCGCCTCTGACGGATTCTGGCTCAGCCCGGCGTTTAATCGCGACAGCGTGGCATTCCACTTCACCTTCAAACCCCGCCAGGACGACATCGAAGCACTGCTGCCGGACCTTGAAGCTGCCCTCAGCCCGTTCGGCGCCCGCCCGCATTGGGGCAAGCTCTTCGCCGCCGGCGCCAGTGATGTGGCGCCGCTGTACCCGCGTTTCAAGGACTTCCGGAACCTGGCGCACGCACACGATCCCGAGGGAAAATTCCGCAACGGGTTCCTGGACAGGATGCTGGGGAGCTGAGGCGGCGGGGCGGGCCGGGGCTACCCGACCCGCGCTGCCTCACCCTTCGGCAGTGTTCGAAGAGCCGCGACGAATCAGTGCGTAGGGCGTGGCCAGCGTGGCCGTCTCTCCGTCCGGCGATTCCAACCTCCGGTGCAACAGCTTGAAGGAGCGTTCGGCCATCGCCTGCCGGTCGATAGCCATGGTACTCAGCGACGGGACGCAGAACTCGCTTTCTTCAATATTGTCGATACCGATGACTGCCACGTCGCCGGGGACATTGAAATTCTTCTCCCGCAGGGCCGTCAGCGCACCGAGCGCGATGGCGTCATTGCCGCAGAAGATCGCGTCGAATTCCACACCTGAGGCAATCAACTGCTCCGCGGCGGTCTTGCCGGTCAAGCGTCCCCACGGATGAACCACTCGGATCAGCTCCGGGTCCCGGGCGATTCCCGCGGCCTCGAGTGCCCGCAGATACCCGTCCCGGCGATTGCGGGACACATGCGTCGTGTTGGTGCCCACCCAGCCCAGCATCGCGATCCGCCGCCGACCGCCCTCAATCAGGTGCGTGACGGCGTCGAAGGCCACTCCCACACTGTCGATATCGACCCGGTCCGCGATGTCCCCGCCTTCGTGTTCACCCAGCAACACCAGCGGAATCTGGTCCTTCCGGTTCCTGAGATCCTCGTCATGCACCGAGAGCGGGCTGAAGATCAACCCGTCCACCATTCGTGCACCGCGGCCGGACAGGATGGCGACTTCCTCGTCGCGGTCACCTCCGGTCTGTTCGATCAGCAACCGCATGTCATATTTCCGGGCCTCGGCGACCAGCCGCTGGGCCAGGTCGGCGAAGTAGGGGTTGCCCAGGTCCGGGACAGCCAGGCCCACCAGCCCCGTCCGGCCCGTGCGCAGGGTCCTGCCGCTGGCATCGGGCCGGTAGCCCAGCTCGTCGATGGCCTGCTGGACGTGCTGCCGCATCGACGGGCGTACATGCTGGAACCCATTGACCACATTGGACACGGTCTTGATAGACACTCCGGCGTGGGCCGCGACGTCGGAAAGGCGGACATGCTTCGACACGGCCACTGCGAGTCCGCCCTCCCTTGGAAGTATTTTTCTATTCAAAGTGTGCCAGACCCCTTGACGGACCGCCGACCTCACGGAATAGTTTGCAACGTTGTAAACCAGAAGGGGTCGCATCAAACGGAAGGAAACCCATTGCCCAGCGCATCAATAACCTTGGATCCGGCATTTCGAACCGGCGAGGTGCCCCGCCGCCTGTTCGGCTCCTTCGTCGAGCACATGGGCCGCTCCATTTATGAGGGCATCTATGAGCCCAGCCATCCGAAAGCCGACGACGACGGCCTCCGCCGGGACGTCGTCGAGCTCGTCCGCGAACTCGGCCCCACTGTGGTCCGGTACCCCGGCGGCAACTTCGTCTCCAACTACCGGTGGGAGGACGGCGTCGGGCCGCAGGCCGAACGCCCCCGGCGCCTGGACCTGGCGTGGCGTTCCATTGAGTCCAACCAGTTTGGCCTCTCGGAGTTCATGCGCTGGGCGAAGCTGGCCGACGTCGAACCGATGATGGCGGTCAACCTGGGCACCCGCGGTGTGCAGGAGGCGCTGGACCTGCTCGAATACAGCAACCACCCCGGCGGAACGGCGCTGTCGGATCTGCGCATCAAACACGGCGATGCGGACCCATACGACGTGAAGCTGTGGTGCCTGGGCAATGAGCTCGACGGCCCGTGGCAGGTCGGACACAAGTCGGCCCTCGAATACGGCCGGCTGGCGGCAGAAACCGGGCGGGCGATGAAACTGGTGGACCCATCCATCGAGCTGGTCGCCTGCGGATCGTCCAACTCCTCCATGCCGACGTTCGGGTCCTGGGAGCAGACGGTGCTGCGCGAGGCCTACGATTACGTCGACTACATTTCCCTGCACGCCTACTATGAAGAGCGCGACGGCGACGTGGAGTCCTTCCTTGCCTCGGCACTGGACATGGACCACTTCATCGAGTCCGTCGTTTCCACCGCGGATGCCATCGGCGCCGAGCTGGGCAACCGGAAACGCATCAATCTATCCTTTGACGAATGGAACGTCTGGTACCAGTCCAAGTTCCACGCCAGCGATATCGCCGTCGGCCGCAGTGAATGGGTCGAGCATCCGCGCGTGATCGAGGATGAATACAACGTCACCGACGCCGTCGTCGTCGGAACGCTGTTGAACTCGCTGCTGCGGCACGGCGACCGGGTGACCGTGGCGTGCCAGGCACAGCTGGTGAACGTCATCGCGCCCATCCGCTCCGAACCCGGCTCGGACTCCTGGCGGCAGACGATCTTTCACCCGTTCGCCCAAATGGCCGGCCGCGCGACGGGATCGGTACTGCAGCTGGCGGTCAGCAGCGATTCCTATGAGTCGGAGAAGTTCGGCACCGCGCCGTTGCTGGATGCCTCGGCCACTTGGGACGCCGAAAGCCGGCGGCTAACGCTCTTCGCGGCGAACCGAGGGCTGGACGATGCGCTGGACTTGGCCGTCGACCTCCGTTCGCTGGACCCGGCCGGAACGGACGGACGAATCGAGGACGCGCTGACCCTGGCCGTCGCCGATGACGGCAGCCGGTTCACGGCCAACGACCAGCAGCGTCCGGACAGCGTGGGGATGATTCCCCTGTCGAATGTTGTGGTGGATAGTGGCACGTTGAAAGCGGAACTTCCGCCGCTGTCGTGGAGCGTCATCGCGCTCGACTTCCAATAGGTGCGCGGCATTACTCGGCAGTTGTAACCTATCGGCAAGACAGGGTCAGACTCATCTCGGTGCGCCGGTCCCGGAGGGAGGAAGTGGCGATCTATGAAAGCTGAAGAATTCGATAGCCGATTCGACAAGGGCGGGGACGTAACATCGGCCCTCGACCTGGGCTCGGCGCGACGTCCAGGACATGAGCAACGTCGCGTTAATGTCGACTTTCCTGCTTGGATGATCGACTCGCTGGACCGGGAGGCAAAGCGGTTAGGCGTCACCCGCCAGTCCATCATCAAGGTTTGGATTGCCGAACGTCTGGAACATCAGCGGGGCAACGTGGCGTGACAGGAACCCGAAATCGTCCAGCCGCCTGCGTGAGGACCGCCACGTAAGACGCAGTCAACGATGAATCTTCCGCTGGCAAGATGGGCGGACCGGTCCCAACCGATAGGCTCGGACCGAGCCCTGCGACCAGAAGGAGTATCTGTGGAAGACCTTGAAAAGCTGTTGGCCGGTTACCCATCGGAGGTTACCGTCGATGCCGCGGAGGTTGCCGCAGGAGCGCAAAAGGCGGCCGGCTACGGCGCAGGCGATGCAGACGCCGCCCCGTCCCGGGTGTTCATCGTGCTCGACGACGACCCGACAGGCACGCAGTCCGTCTCGGGCCTGCCGGTGCTCACCGCTTGGCAGGAAGACGATTTCAAGTGGGCGCTGGAAACCGGCAGTCCGGCGGTCTATGTGCTGACCAACAGCCGCAGCCTGGGCGAAGACGATGCCGCCGAACGCAACCGCGAGGTGGTCGCCAACGCGCTGGCCGCCGCTGCCGGATCAGACCTTCGCCTCTCCTTCGTCTCGCGCAGCGATTCGACCATGCGCGGCCACTTCCCGCTGGAAACGGACGTGCTCACCGAGGCAATGACCTCGGCCGGACAGCCGGCGCCGGACGGGGTGGTGATGGTTCCGGCCTTCCCCGACGCCGGGCGGATCACTATTGGATCAGTGCATTACACCAACAAGGACGGCGCCCTCACCCCGGTTGCGGAAACGGAGTTCGCGAAGGACGCGACGTTCGGCTACCAGAGCTCCAACCTGAAGAACTATGTGGACGAAAAGTCGGCCGGCCGCTTCCCGGCTTCGGACGTCATCGCGCTGACCCTGGACATCATCCGGGCAGGAGCTGGACCAATCGCCCGGCAGCTGGCCGGGGCTCACAACGGCATCCCGGTGGTCGCCGACGCCGTGACCGAGGACGACCTGCGGCTGCTGACCCTCGGCGTACAGGAAGCAGAGTCGGCCGGGAAGAAATTCCTTTACCGCGTCGGTCCACCTTTCCCCAGAGCCGCGATCGGGCAAGAGCCGCACGCTCCACTGACCGCCGGGGAAGCCTTCGGAGACAACGACGAAACCCGTGCCCGCCCCGGCGGGCTGATTGTCGTCGGGTCGCACGTCGGAATGACCACCCGGCAACTCGATGAACTTCAGGCCACCCGTCCGATCGTCCACACCGCAGAGCTCGACGTCGCCGCCATTATCGACGAAGAACAGCGCGCGCCCCACGTGTACGCCGTCGTTTCCGCGGTCGCCGAGGGACTGAAACGCGGCGACGTCATCATTCATACCAGCCGGAAGCTCGTCACCGCCGATACCGGCGACGCGTCCCTGGACATCTCCCGCCGCGTCTCCGCCGCCGTCGTCGACGTGGTCCGGCGGGTACTGGCCGCTCAGCCGCCGCGGTTCGTCATCGCCAAGGGCGGCATCACTTCCTCCGACGTCGCTTCCAAGGGGCTGCAAATCCGCCGGGCGATGGTCAGCGGGCCGATGCTGCCGGGCATTGTCCCGCTGTGGAAAGCGGTGGATGGACCGGCACAGGGCATCCCCTATGTCGTCTTTCCCGGCAATGTGGGCGGCGACCGTTCACTGGTCGACGTCGTGGCCACCCTGTCCAGCACCAGCGATGAGTCCAGCACCAGAGCAGACCAGTAAGGAACACCGTGTCAGCCGAACATTACACCGCAGCAGTCCTGGGGCTGGGCGCCATGGGACTGCCAATGGCCACCCGCCTGGCCACCGGCCTGACCGTCAATGGCTTCGACGTCGCGGCGCCGCGGCTGGAACTGGCTGCCAATGCGGGAATCACCACGTTCGATTCCGGTGCCGCAGCCGCCGACAACGCCGACGCCGTCGTGCTCGCCGTGCGCAACGGTGACCAGCTCAACGACGTGCTCTTCGGCGAGGCGGGGATCTCGGCAGCGCTGAAGCCCGGCGCCGTCGTCGTGCTGACCAGCACCGTGGGCGTTGCCGCCGTGACGGATGTGGCGGCGCGGCTGAGGCAGCAGGACGTGGAACTGGTCGACGCCCCGCTGTCCGGAGGGCCGGTCCGCGCCGGCGAGGGCGACCTGCTGATCGTCGTCGGCGCCACCGACGCCGGGCAGCGGCAAGCCCGGCCGGTGCTTGACCTGCTCGCCTCCACGCTGACCGTCGTCGGCGATAAGCCCGGCGACGGGCAGGCGCTGAAGACCGTCAACCAGCTGCTGTGCGGCGTGCATATCGCCGCAGCAGCCGAGGCGCTCGCGCTGGCGCAATCCATGGGCCTGGACCAGCAGAAGACGCTGGAAGCGCTGCAGGCCGGCGCGGCCGGCTCGTTCATGCTGGGCAACCGCGGCCCGCGGATGCTGGAAGCCTACGACGACGACGGCGCCGAAGTGCTCAGCCGGCTGGATATCTTCGTCAAGGACATGGGGATCGTGAACAAGGCGGCCCGGGACACCGGGCTGCCCACTCCCCTGGCTTCCGCGGCCGAACAGTTGTACCTGCTGGGCCAATCTGCCGGCCTGGGCGCGGCCGACGATTCTGCGGTGATCAAGGTTGTCGCGCCGGAGCAGCCCTGATGCTTTAGTGCATAGGGCGTGCCGTCAGCGGGGTGCGGCCCGCTGTTCGAAGGCGCGGCGCACCGAATCCCGGCTCCCGGAGGTGGAAATGGCCAGGGCCAGCAGTATGCGGGCCTTCAGACCATCGAGGTCCCCGGCGGGCGTCAATCCGGCACCAAGCAATTGTTGTTCCGAACCGGGATAGCCGTAGGTCCGGGTCAGCACAGTGCCTGCCCCCGTACGGGATGCCAGCACCACCGGCACCTGCTGTGCGGCGGCCAGCAGCGGCTCCACCCACCGGGCGGAGACGTGGCCGCCACCCATCCCCTCGATCACAATCCCGTCGTATGATCCGGCGGCGGCCTTCAGCAGGACGGTGTCGTCGGCAAGGCCCGGTCGCAGCAGCGCCACCCGGGCGATTTCGGTTCCGGCAGGCACGTCGAATGCATCGGTCCGGCGGGTAGTTGAGTGGAAGAGCACCCACCCCTCCTGCACACGCCCCACCGGTCCAGCCCCGGGCGAAACGAACGCCGCAACACTGGCGGTATGCGCCTTGTGAACGGTGCGGGCGGCATGGATCTCGTCATTCATCACCACCAGGCATCCGCGCCCGGCTGCTGCCGGATCCACCGCAGTGGCCACCGCAGCAAGCAGGTTCGCCGGACCATCGGCGCCGACCGAGTCCGCTGTCCGCATCGCCCCGGTGACGACCAGCGGCTCCGGCCGGTCCCACAACAGATCCAGCAGGAAGGCGGTCTCTTCCATAGTGTCCGTCCCCTGAGTGACGACGGCGCCCTTCGCGCCCGCCGTGCATGCGCTGTCCAGCTCCGCCTTCAGATCCAGCAGGTGCCGAAATTCCAGCGAGGCACTTGGAACACCGGCAACCGAAACGGCGTCGACCCGGGCGATGTCCTGCAGCGCGGGGACGCTGTCCACCAGATCCGAGGCAGAGACCGCTGGCGCCGCTCCCCGTCCGGGTCCCGCCGTCGTCATCGCCACCGTCCCGCCCAGCGAGCGGACGCTGACCACGGGAAGTTCAGGCGGGACGATTTCGATCAATCCTTTGCCGCAGCTTTTCCAGCCACCTGTCCGATGCCTCGCTGGCGCCGTCCAACTGATCGACGGCGGCAAGCAGGAAGGTTTGATGCCCGTGCGCGTCGAGCTCCTCGAGCACCTGGGCGCGGGTTCCCGTCTCGATGAGTTCGAGGATCCGGCGGTGGCGTTCGACGTTCCCATCAAGATCCTCGATGTCACGGCGGGCCTTGGTATTCATCGCCATACACACCTGCAGCTGCAACGCCATGGAGCGGTAGGAATCCTCCAGGCGGCGGTGCTGGGCCAGGCCGATCACCGCTATGTGGAAGTCGAAGCCGGCCCGGCTCATCGCCACCTCGTTGCCGGTCGGGACGATGCGCTCCATTTCCTCGATAGCCCGGTGGCACCGCTGCAGCCGGTCGGCCGGTGGATCCGGAAGCGCCAGCATCATCGCCATCCGCTCCAGTTCATTGCGGAGCGTCACGATCTCGTACACGTCATGCTGGGTCAGCGGGGCCACAATTGCTCCCCGGCGCGGAATCTGGACCACCAGCCCGGCGTTTTCCAGCTCCTTCAGCGCTTCGCGCACCGGTGGTCGGGAAATGCCCAGCTGCTGGCACAATTTCTCCTCCACCAGACGCTCCCCTGGCAAATAGGTCCCGGACAAGACACCGTCGATCAACTGCTCTTTGGCCAACGCTGCCAGGCTCGGAGGCGCAACGATCCTGCCCGAAGCCTGGGTCACTGCCGGATCCATCACTGTTCCTCCTTGAATTGTGCGGCGCGCTATGGCGCCGATTTTACCCGTGCTGCTCTTGAAAGCATCCAGAACACAGTCTACGGTATACAGTATTCTGTTGCAGAGCTCACATACGGATGCGTCCGCGGCGTGGGCATACACAAGGAGGTAGTCGATGAGCGGGACGGCCGCACCGTTAGCCGGCATCACGGTACTGGAAGCCGGAGTCTTCATGGCTGGACCATTTGCCACTATGCAACTGGCCGATTTGGGCGCCAGGGTGATCAAGGTGGAGAACCCCGACGGCGGCGAACAGACACGGGCGACCGGACCAATGATCGATGGTGAAAGCTCGCCCTTCGCCCGGCTGAACCGGAACAAGGAATCCGTCACCCTCAACCTGAAATCCGCCGAGGGAAAGGCGGCTTTCGAACGACTCGCAACGGACGCCGACGTCGTCGTCGAGAATCTGCGGCCGGGCGCCATGCGCCGCCTTGGCCTCTCCTACGAAGAGCTCAGCGCGAATAATCCCGGCCTGATCTATGCGTCCGCCTCCGGATGGGGCCAGGACGGCCCGCTGTCCCACTTGCCCGGGTTGGACATCATGGCACAGGCCCGCAGCGGCCTGATGAGCATTACAGGGTATCCGGACATGCCACCGGCCAAGACCGGAGTACCCATCTGCGATCTGACGACTGCGCTTTATGTTTCGCTGGCGGTCACCTCCGCCCTGCATGAACGCAACACCTCCGGGCAGGGCCAATACATCGACGTGTCCTTGATGGAATCCGGGGTGTCCTTTGCCGTGTGGGAAGCCGGCGCCTACTTTGCCGAAGGCACCGTCGGCCAGCGCCACGGCTCGGCACACCAGAACCAGGCCCCATACCAGGCGGTGGCCAGCAACGACGGATACGTCACCGTCGGCGCCAACACCCCGCGCAATTGGGCGGCGTTCTGCAACGCCCTGAGCCTGGACGAACTGCTCGATGACCCGCGCTACGCCGGCACCTACGACCGGCTGCAGAACCGGATCCCGCTCATTGAAACAATCGAACGACGGACGGCGGAACTAACCACTGACGAAATCGTCGAGGCGCTCAATGACGCCGGCGTCCCGGTTGCGCCGATTTCCGACTTTGGCCAGGTCTTCACCGACGAACATCTGCACGCCCGGGAGTTTTTCTGGGACGGCGACCACCCCACCATGGGTACGGTGCGCCAACTCGGCTCTCCGATGCGGTTCTCCCGCACCCCCGCGGTCCGCCGCTCGGCCGGTCCGGTGCTGGGCTCCAGCAACCGGGACATCTTTGCTTCCCTCGGATACGAAGGTGCCGAGCTGGATGCGCTGGCCGGCACGGCGAACAATCCCGGGAAGGTGGAAGCGACGTCATGACCGAAGATTTGTTGGTCGAAGAGACCGGAAGCATCCTCACCGTCACATTCAACCGGCCCGAGCAGCGCAATGCGATGACCTGGGAAATGTATCGAGGGCTGCAGGAAGCCTGTGAACGGGTGGATACGGATGACAGCATCCGGGTGATGGTGCTTCGCGGCGCCGGTGGTGACGCCTTCGTCGCCGGAACGGACATCGCGCAATTTACCGGGTTCGACGGGGCCCGGGGCGTGCAGTACGAGGATCAGATCAGCGCGGTGCTCTCACGGCTGGGCGCCGTGAACGTTCCAGTTGTCGCCGCCATCGAAGGCTATTGCATTGGCGGCGGCCTCGGGCTGGCGTCGGTGGCAGATGTGCGGATCTGCAGCCCGGCCGCGAAATTCGGGGTGCCCATCGCCCGCACCCTCGGCAACTGCCTGTCAATCAGCACCCTGTCGGTACTGGCCGGGCTGCTGGGCCGGTCGCGCACCGCAGACCTGCTGCTGACCGCACGAATGATGCCGGCCCAAGAAGCGCTCGGTTGCGGCTTTGTCACTGCCGTCGCCGACGACATGGACGGCGAATTGGCCGCTCTCACCGACCGCCTGGCCAACCACGCCCCGCTGACCATGTGGGCCGTTAAGGAAGGACTGCGCAGGCTCCATCAAGGCAGCGGCATTGAAGACGAGGACATCGTCAAGACCGTCTACGGCAGCGAGGACTTCGCGACCGCGGTGCGCGCCTTCCTGGACAAAGAGAGACCGTCCTGGTCCGGACGGTAAGACATATTCGGGCCAGCCCAACCCCGCCCCTTGTCCACTTTCGAGCCACCCCCACCCCTTGTCCGTGGCATGTGATCTGTGGCACGCTTTTATCCAATAGCATCTTTTGTATACGACATACCAAAAGGAGATACATTGTCCCCGACTGAGTACCCGGTCCGGCCCCGGCTGGCCCTGACGATGGGCGACCCGTCCGGCATCGGCCCGGAACTGGCCGTGAAGATCCTGTCAGATCCGGCCAACCTCGCCCGCGCCGACGTCTATGTGCTGGCCACCGAGGATGAGATTCAGGCCGCTGCGCATGAGGCCGGCGTCTCCGTCGCCTGCGCACCGCGCCCGGGCACCACGGCGGTCACGGCGGTCGGAAGCAGGTTCGGCGACCGGACCTTCATCCGCGGCAGGATCAGCGCCGAAGCCGGCGAACGGGTGATGGCCGACCTGACCGACGCCCTGGCCATGTTCGAACGCGGGGAAGCAGACGCCATCATGTTCACTCCATTGAACAAGTCCGCGCTGCATTTGGCGGGGATGCATGAAGAGGATGAACTCCGCTGGTTCGCCAAGTCGTTGGGCTTTGAGGGAACGACGTCGGAATTGAACTTCGTGCCGTCACTGGCCACATCCCGGGTCACCTCGCACATCGGAGTCAAAGAGGTTGCCGAAAACATCAATGCCCGTTCCGTGGCCGAAGCGATCCGGCTGCTCGACCATGTGGTGCGTGGTTCAGGGGTGGAGCATCCGCGGCTGGCCGTATGCGCGCTCAATCCCCACGCAGGCGAGAACGGCCAATTCGGCCACGAGGAAATCGACCACATTGCACCCGGCATCGCCCTCACCCGGACCGAGGAAATCGATGCCAGCGGTCCTTACCCCTGTGACACAGTCTTCATTCGTGCCCGCGACGGTGAATTCGACGGGGTCGTCACGATGTATCACGACCAGGGCCAGATTGCCATGAAACTCATGGGCTTTGACCAAGGAGTCACCGTCCAGGGCGGCCTGCCGGTCCCCATCGCCACCCCGGCCCACGGCACCGCCTACGAAATTGTCGGCCAGGGGATCGCCAAAACCGGACCCAGCCAACGTGCCTTTGAGATCGCGGTCGACCTCGCGGCTCAAAACATGCAGCGCAGTTCCACCTAACCCGGACCACGCGGTTACCTGGAGCACGACCACAGTGGATGCACTCGCCACTATTTCAAAGAGGATATAACAATGAACCGACGCACCAAGTTCCTATTACCGGCAGCCACCGCGGCGGCCGCCCTCACATTGACCGCTTGCGGAGGCACATCCAGTGGCAGCAAAGACGGAGCCTTCACGGCACCGAACGATGTCCGGATGATCGTTCCCTTCGCTGCCGGCGGCGGGTCCGACATTGCCGGACGCGCCATTTCCAAAGGCCTCGAAAAAGTCACCAAATCGACTGTCACTGTCGAAAACATCACCGGCGGGGACGGCGCCGTCGGATATTCCGAGTTGCTGGCCAGCAAAGGCGACCCCGGTGTGCTGCTGGCCAGCGAAACCGCGCTGATGACCCTGCCGATTGTCCAGGACGTGGCCTTCGACTACGAAGACTTCACGCCCATTATGAAACTCGGCTCGGACTACAACGTGGTGATGGTGGACGCTGACTCGCCGCACAAAACGTGCCCGGACGTCATCGAGGCCGCCAAGCAAGGCGAGGTGACCACCGGAATTTCGGGGGCAACCGGCCCTGAGTTCGTCGCCTGGAGCCTGATCGAGGAACAGTCCAACGTCAAATTCGAGTCCGTCGTCTTCGAATCCGGCGCCGAAATCGCCACGGCCCTGCTGGGAGGTCACATCGACGTGGCGATGACGAATCCGGGCGAGGCACTGGGATACTTCGAATCCGGCGACCTCAAGCCGCTGTGCGTGCTCGCACCCGAACGATACGACTACAAGCCGCTCGCCGACGTCCCGACCGGCGTTGAACAGGGTGTCGATGTGACGTTCGCCCAGTGGCGCGGATTCATCGCACCCGGGGGCATTTCCGCCGAGGCCAAGCAGCACTGGATCGACGCTGCCAAGGAATACGCCAAGACCGACGCCTACACCAAGTACATCGAGAGCAATCTGCTACAGCCCGATGTCGCCTACGGCGACGAGTTCAAGGCATTCCTTGACGACTACAACAAGGACCTCAAGCGGATCCTCGATAAGAAAAATGACAAGTAAGAGCGAAGCCCCCGCACGGACAAGGCCGCCGACTTCCGACGTCGTTGGCACAGCGATCCTGGCTGCCGTGGGCGCCTTCGCCCTGGTGATGGGATTCGGCTACGGCTTCCTGGAGGAAGGAGGCAAAGTCGGGCCCGGCTTCCTCCCGGTGGTCACCGGTGGGTTCATTCTCGTGGCCTCCCTGGCGGAGATCACGAGGATGTACCTGACCCACGGACAGCGCGGCGGTTCGCTGATGGACTTCACCGAAGATATCGAGGAAGAGGCCAACGCCGCCATCGGCCAAACGGCAGACCCGGAAACGGAAGGCAGCAGCGAATCGACCCAGCAGCGCGACACCTTTGGACGCACCGCTTCCCCACGCAACCGGGCCATCGTGAAGGTCTTCGGCATCCTGCTTGCCGCCCTGCTGGTGATGCCCTGGCTCGGCCTGCTGCTGTCATTGACCGCGATGGTGCTGACCGTTGTGCTGTGGGTGGAACGCAAGCCCTTGCTGCCGTCCGTGCTAATGGCTGCCGGCGCTTTGGCCGGCGCGTACCTCATTTTCGTCCAAGCCCTTGGTGTGCCCCTGCCCCAAGGCGCACTGGGCCTGATTTAGTAAGGAGCCCTCGTGCTCGAAAACCTCCAGATCGGGATCGAAACCGCGATCACGCCCCACAATCTGCTGTGGTGTTTCGCCGGTGTCCTGCTGGGCACCATCATCGGGATGCTTCCGGGACTTGGTTCAGCCACCGGCGTGGCGATCCTGCTGCCGCTGACCCTCGGGATGGAACCGGTCACGGCCCTGATCATGCTGGCCGGAATTTACTACGGCAGCCAGTATGGTGCCTCCATCAGTTCCATCCTGATCTCAACTCCCGGTGATTCCTCCAGCGTGGTGCTCACCCTCGATGGCTACCAAATGGCCAGAAACGGCAGGGCCGGGGCCGCACTGGCGATCTCCGCCATATCGTCCTTCGTTGCCGCGGTCGTTTCGTTGATCGGATTGATGGCGCTGGCAGCCCCGGTGGCTGACTTCGCATTGCGTTTCGGCCCGCCGGAGAATCTCGCCATTATCCTGCTGGGCCTGGCGACCATCGTGTCCTTCGCCGGCGAGAACATGCTGCGGGGCATCATCATGGCAGCAGCCGGCTTGCTCATCTCGATGGTCGGAGTGGCCTCGGGCTTTGCCACGGCACGCTTCACCTTCGGCAGCGTCAACCTGCTCAGCGGCCTCGGCTTCATCGCCATCCTGATCGGGGTATTCGCCATCGGCGAGGTGTTGCACCAGATCCATCGCGGCGGCGAAAAACCCATCAAGGCGACCTTCCGTGACCTGTTGATCACCAAGTCGGAACTGCGCCGGTCGGTTGCGCCCGCGCTGCGTGGCACCGGCCTGGGCTTCGGGCTCGGGACGCTGCCCGGCGCCGGAGCGACGCTGGCCTCGTTCATGTCCTACGGCGTTGAACGCTCATTCGGAAAGTTCAAGAAGCAGGTTGGAAAGGGTGCGGTCGAAGGCGTCGCTGCGCCGGAAGCGTCCAACAATGCCGCCGCCAACGCAAGCTTCATTCCCACGCTGGCGTTGGGCATTCCGGGCAGCGGCACCACAGCTATCCTGCTGGGTGCGTTCGTCATCTTCGGTATCCAGCCAGGTCCCTTGTTGTTCGAACAGCAGCCCGAATTGGTGTGGGGCCTGCTAGTGTCCTTCTTCGTCGGCAACCTGATCCTGCTGGTGCTCAACCTGCCGCTCGCCCCGGTGTTCGCACAGATTCTGCGGGTGCCGTACAGCTACCTCTACCCCATCATCCTGCTGATGAGCCTGGTCGGAGCATTCGCCATCGGGAACACCAGCTTTGCCCTCTGGGTGGTGTTCGGAGCGGGCATCCTGGGATACTTCATGAAACGGTTCGATTTCCCCGCCGCACCCATGGTGCTCGGCCTGGTCCTCGGTCCGCTGCTGGAGAAGTACCTGGTGCAGACCTCGGCGTTGGGACAGGGCAACCTGCTCATCCTCTTCCATGGGCCGATCTCCGCGACATTCACCATTGCCGCCATTGTGGCATTCGTCGGTCCCCCGGTCGCCGGACTCATTCGCCGTCGCGTCCGTGCCGGCAAAGAGATCCGGGAAACGGCCAAGGTGTGATCAGCGCGGACGCAACCTGCGATAAGTTCGTCATTCGGCAACGATTCCACCGCCACAATCACGAAGGGAACGATGTGAAGATCACCGGAGCCGTCCTCGACGAAATCGGCCGGGAACGCCCCTATGCTGATTCGAAGCCACTGTCCATCAGCGAACTGGAGCTCGATGCCCCGGGCTCCGGTGAGGTGCTGATCAGAATCGAGGCGGCGGGACTGTGCCATTCCGATTTGTCGGTGGTCGACGGCAGCCGTGTCCGCCCCGTGCCCATGCTGCTCGGGCACGAAGCCTCCGGCGTCGTCGTGGATACCGGCCACGGCGTGACAGATCTCGAGCCCGGACAGCGGGTGGTGACAGTCTTCCTGCCCCGCTGCGGCGAGTGCGCAAATTGCGCCACTGATGGCAAACTCCCCTGCACCCCGGGCACGACCAGCAATAACGACGGCGTGCTGCTCGGTGACAGCACCCGGTTGTCCCGTCATGGGGAGACAGTGGCCCATCACATGGGCGTCTCCGCGTTTGCCACTCATGCGGTGGTCAACCGCCGCTCTGTGGTTCCGGTGGACAACGACATTCCACCAGCTGCCGCCGCCGTGCTGGGCTGTGCAGTGCTGACCGGCGGCGGTGCTGTATTGAACTCCGGCAAGCCGGCCAAGGGCCAGGACGTGATGATTGTCGGCCTCGGCGGAGTCGGCATGGCGGCGCTGTTGACTGCTGTGTCCCTGGCGGCAGCGAGCGAGGCACCCGGGCGGATCATCGGCGTCGATGCTAATCCCGATAAGCTCGAGCGGGCACGCGAGCTGGGTGCCACTTCCGTCTATTCGCCAGCGGAGGCAGCAGAGCTGGGAATCAAGGCACCGGTGGTGATTGAAGCTGCCGGGCATCCGAAGGCGTTCGAGACGGCGGTGGCCGCGACTGCCGTTGGCGGAACGACGGTTACCGTGGGCTTGCCTTCTCCTGACGCCCGCTCCTCGATAGCCCCGCTGGGTATTACCGCTGAAGCCCGGACGATCATTGGCTCCTACCTCGGCTCAGCCGTGCCCGAACATGACATTCCGGTCTACGCGAAGATGTGGCGGGAAGGCCGGCTGCCGGTTGAGGAACTGGCGTCGGCGACCATTCGCCTGGAGGACATCAACCAGGCGCTGGATGACCTCGCCGATGGCAATGCGGTTCGGCAGATTATCGTGTTCGACTAGCGCTGGCGCGCGTTCGGGCGGTGCCTGGCAGACGATGCCCTGCGCGGACAGGATTCAGGCGCCACCGGAGGGGATTCAGATGTCGTCTCGACCAGCCGCCGCGTCGGCCAGCGCCCTCGTCTGCGTGTTGGCCAGGTGCGTGCGCATTGCCCCGACCGCCCGGTCGCGGTCGCCGGCTTCGATGGCGGCCAGCACCTGGCCATGTTCGGTCAGCGCGATGTCGGCGTCGAACACCCCGCGTCCGGCCGATTGCACCATGCGGTGCAAGTGCGCGCCCAGTCCCTCCAGCATGCCGTGCAGGAACTGGTTCCCGCTGGCTTCGACGAGCACCAGATGGAACGCCCAGTCCGCATTGAAGTACTCGCGCATTGCCCGGGCCGAGGGAACTGCGCTGTCGCCGGCCGTCACCTCCGCGGCCGCCTCGCGGTGGTTTCGGTGCGCTGCCCGCAGCCTCTCAAGCAGCGCAGACGGGTGTTGCGCCGCCTGGGAGACAGCGGCCAGTTCGATGATGGCCCGCGCGTCGATCAGATCGGCCATCTGCTCCGGTGAAAGCCGCGGAGCGACCGTGTACCCTTTCAAGGCCGCGCGGGCAACCAGCCCTGTGTGTTCGAGGTAGGCAAGCGCCTCGCGCATCGGCGTCGGGGAAATACCCAACTCCTTGGCTAACCCGTCAATGCTGATCGTTGCGCCGGGCTTCAGCTCCTCCTCGAGAATCATGTCGAGCAGCGCCTCGCACACGTCGTCCCGCAGCACCTGACGTTTGAGTTTTGCGGATCCACTGGCCGCGTTGGCGGGGCTCATGAGCAGAGTCTACCCACGAGTAACTCCTGTCACAATATTTGCTATAGGATCCTCGGCCTGTTCCGGAACGGTCGGTACGACTCAACACGCCCGGTCCGGTGCGCCGGTGCGACTCAGTGCTGCTTCAGCAGCAGGTGGGGGTGCTCAATCACCGTGCGGATACGACTGCCAGCGGCCCCCATCAGGGCCGCCTGCCGCCCAAGTCCGGACACGACGACGTCGTCGGCCGCCAGCACAGCCGGCGCGTGCTCCTCCACACTGGCGTGGAATGCCGGCGTTATCCAACGCTCGAGGGTTGCGAAGTTGCCCCCCAGCACAGCGGCGTCGATATCCAGCAGCCGGAAGGTCGACGACGCCGCCACCCCCAGGTAATGCCCGGCGCGCCGAACGGCGGCAAGCGCCTGCTCGTCGCCGTCCTCCAACGCTTCGAGCAACGCTGCCATCCGTTCGGCATCGTTGCCTCCCTCGATTCCGGCCCGGACGAACACGGCGTCCTGGCCCGCATATCGTTCCAGGCACCCGGAGCCGCCGCAGGAGCACTCGGGACCCTCGGGGTCGACGACGATATGGCCGATTTCCCCGGCGTTGCCGCCCGGGCCGGCAAACAGGCCGGAGTCGATGATAATGCCGCCGCCAATGCCGACCTCTCCGGAGATGAACAGGTAATTGCCCATGCCGCGACCGTGGCCATACCAGAGTTCGGCCAGGGCAGCACTGTTGGCCTCATTGAAGACCGCGGTGCCAAGGATTCCCTCGGGGACCAGAGACGCAGCCCATTCGGCGATATCGACGTTCCGCCACCCGATATTGGGAGCGTTGAGCACTCTGCCTGAGGCCGTATCGACCAGACCTGGAACCGCCAGTCCCCCGGCGTGGACCGTCAGCCCGGCGGCTTCGGCCTGCTGCAGCGCCTGGCCGGCCAGCTCCGTCAGCCTGCCCAACACCTCCTCAGGGTCCTTGCCGGCGTTGTGCTGCTCGACGACCTGATGGAATTGAAGGTCGCCGGCCAGGTTCAGCACGCCGGCGGCCATGTAGTCGACATTGATTTCCAGGCCCAGCGCCGCGGCCGCCGTATTCAGCGCGACCCCCAGTCCCGGCCGGCCACGCTCGGCCGCCCGGTTCAATCCCACTTCCATCACCAGCCCGGCGGAGACCAGATCGGCGACCAGGCTGGATACAGACGCCTTGGTCAATCCGGTGTCGGCGGCCAGCCGCGCCCGCGTCGTCTGGCCGGAGAGCCCGAGTTGATGCAGGATCAAGGACAGGTTCCGCCGTCGTACGTCCCCCACCCGTCCGGGTGAGGTCGGCGCCGTCGCACGCCTCGATGCCTCTACGCCTGTGCTCACCGTTCTCCTTCCAATCCTTGCAAAACCTATTGACCCGCCGCCTCAACAACCATATAGTTCATGTTGAAAACTAATTCTGCGCAATACTACGTGAGGTGTTTCCAATGACTGTACAGCCGACCCGTGACGACAGGTTCTCCTTTGGACTGTGGACCGTGGGCTGGACCGGGCAGGACCCGTTCGGCCCGCCATCGCGCAAACCGGTCGATCCGGTGGAAGCGGTGCAGCGCCTCAGCGACATGGGCGCCTACGGAATCACCTTCCACGACGACGACCTGATCCCATTCGACGCAGATGCCAACGAGCGCGAAGCCATCCTGAAGAAATTCAAGGGTGCCTTGGATGAAACCGGGCTCCAGGTCCCGATGGTGACGACCAACCTCTTCTCCCACCCGGTCTTCAAGGACGGCGGCTTCACCTCCAACGACCGCAACGTTCGCCGTTTTGCCCTGCGGAAGGTGCTGCGCAACGTTGACCTGGCCGCAGAAATGGGTGCCAAAACATTCGTCATGTGGGGAGGGCGCGAAGGCAGTGAATATGACGGGTCCAAGGACCTGTCGGCGGCATTCGACCGGATGAAGGAAGGCATTGACACGGTCGCGGCCTACATTAAGGAGAAGAAGTACGATCTCCGGATCGCCATCGAGCCCAAGCCGAACGAACCGCGCGGGGACATCCTGCTGCCGACCGTTGGCAGCGCCCTGGCCCTGATCAACGAACTCGAACACGGCGACATCGTGGGCGTGAACCCGGAAACCGGCCACGAGCAGATGGCCGGACTCAACTTCACCCACAGCATCGCCCAGGCCCTCTGGTCCGGCAAGCTGTTCCACATCGACCTGAACGGCCAGCGTTCCATCAAATACGACCAGGACCTCGTCTTTGGACACGGCGACCTCACCAGCGCCTTCTTCACCGTAGACCTGCTCGAGAATGGCTTCCCCGGCGGCGGTCCCCGCTACGACGGACCCCGGCATTTCGACTACAAGCCCTCCCGCACCGACGGCTACGACGGCGTGTGGAACTCGGCCAAGGCCAACATGTCCACATACCTGATGCTCAAAGAACGGGCCCGCGCCTTCCGTGAGGATCCGGAAGTCCAGAGCGCTATGGCCGATTCCGGCATCCTCAACCTCTCCGAACCGACCTTTAGCGCCGGCGAGACAACCGAGGACCTGCTCCGCGACGAAACGACCTTCGAAAAGTTCGACGCCGACGCAACGGCCGAGCGTTCTTTCGCCTTCGTGCAGCTCAACCAGCTGGCCCTGGAGCACCTGATGAACGCACGCTGAACCGCATCAGATCATCACCAGCGCGTGAACCGCCGGCGTCCCGCATTGGGGTGCCGGCGGTTCTCGTTCGTATACTTGCGTGCTGCTGAGTATCGATGCCTGCGAATCTGCTTGCATTGGCGGCAGCGATCCCCGCACCCTCAACCCCAACCAGGATGCTGCCGGCATCGTCCGCAAGGCACGAGAGGACACCAAGTACCGGAATGGGGCGGGTCAAACGGCAGATATTGTCCACGCCTCGCGGATCCGGGAGAAAGTGACCAATCAGCACGCCAATCGCCTGCAGATTGACGAACTAAGGCAGACTCGCGGCGCTCACCCCTGATTGGGACGTGACGGACAGCCGATTGTGTCTGCAGAGCGCGGGTGTGGTCGGCCTCGAGTCTGTCCGGTCCAGGGTACATTCCAGCGAGTGGACGACGTCTGCACTGGACCGAGTCAGCCGGAACTCGACGGATATCCGAAATCTCTAGTGCGCTCCAGTCGAAGTCCGAACACCCCAGCCCGTGGCCGAATCCGAACCGGGCCGATGGGGCGGTGTTGAACACTTGGCTCGGCCCGCTTCATGTTACGAGTTAGAGACGAAACCCGCGAGCAGGTGTTGCGCATCGGACGGGACGAGTTTGACGGTGCGTCAGCTGATGAGACGGTCCGGCGGCTCATCGATGAACATTGGCAAACTACCGCTATCGCGGCAGTGCACCGTTACCGCGAAGCAAACCCGGAGGGGTGGTCTGATTACCTTGCTGAGGCCGAGGAATGGTCGAGTGCCGACGCCCCGGTCAGCGATGAGTGGACGGAGACCGGCGGTTGAACCCGCCAGCACCTCGTCCACCAATCGAGCCTGGGCAGGTGTGGTTCGTCGACTTCGATCCGGCACAAGGCCGAGAGCAAGCTAAGGACCGGCCGGCATTGGTAGTCTCATCACGCTTCCACCTTGACGTCACCCTGGGCCAACTGGCCAGCGTGCTGCCCTTGACCACTGTCGAACGTCGTGGCTGGAAGCACCGAATTCAGGTGGCCTCAGGTAGCGGATGGGTCATCACCGAACAAATTCGAACCGTCTCCGTCCATCGGTTTCGTCGGCATGCCCCGGAGATCGCCCTGTCTGTGAACGAGTTGACCGAGGTGCGACAGATGCTCGCCCGGATGCTAACCGTGTAGCGGTGCGGGGTTACTCTAACTGGACGCGGGCACTGTCATCGAGCGAAATTTATGGCTGAATGGACATGACACAATTTCCAGGACTGAAAACTCAGCCGATGGCACAAAGCGGCAAAGCTGAGCCGCCGCGGGAGGCAGGAATGACTACACGCTCCAGGATCGTTACGGCATTGGTGACACTGGCTATTGGCATAGCCTGCGGCGCGGCTGCATATTTCGCCATGCTAAGCGGGATGCACAGTGACCCGTTTTGGAAGTTTTCACCGTTCCTGCTCGGCGCGTTTGTAGCCAGTCTCTTATTCCTGCTCATAGAACGTATGGCTTCTACGAATAAGCAGTAGAGCGGCGAAGACGGAGCGGCAGACCGAGTCATTCGGTCTGCCGCTTCTTCTTATGGTCGGCCTTCGGATGCTGGCCCCACCACTCAAGAGCGCGGGAGCCGTAGAAGGTGAGCCACTTGGACGACTCGCTCACCGGTGCATCGACTTCGAACCACGTCAGACCCGGATGGCGGCGTTCCTGCAGCCACGTCCCGTCCGGTTCGCGTGCACTACGGATCGCCTCGATGGCCTCCGCCAGCCGGGGGTCGGGACCGACATCATCATGGATTGCCGCGGACCGGAAGTAATCCAGCGCGTTGAGCACGCTGTAGTACCAGCGGAACGGGTAGGCGAACCGTGTCGCCCATGGGCCCACCAGTTGTCCCGTTGAGAGGGTGTAGAGCAGCCGACGCTCCAGCAGGTATTCTTCGCCAGCTTTGCGTGCCTCGCGGAGCCCGTCGGAGCTTCCGGTCCCCTGTTCGTAGTACAGCAGCCCCTTGAGTGAATTCAGCGTCGAGTGGAAGGAGGACCGGGTCGAGCCTTCCTCCCACTCACAGTTCCAGCCGCCGTCGTCCAGGCGGTGCTCGATAAACCACTGCCCGAGGTCGGAAACGTCCACTCCCAGCCAGGCGCCATTGGCGAGGGTGAAGGCGTTGATGCAGCAGTCGACTTCGCCGCCCCAGTACGGCAGGTCGTCATACTCCCATCGGCTGTTGGCGGCGAGCAATTCCGCCGTGCCGGGCAGCTCCGCAGCGTCGAGGCCCCACTCCCGCAGCGAATTCAATGACCAGGTCGTTGCGACCCAGGGTTGACCGTCAGCATCCCCGGTGGTTCCTGCCGTGTCGAAACCCTGGCCGGGGAAGTACGCTCCGCGGGCCCATTGCCCATCAGGGTCCTGCAGGCCGAGCAGCCGCGCGCCAAAGCCCTCCGTGGCGACCCGGGCCTTGGTCGCGGCCCATTGCCGCTCCGGGGCGCGGGCAAGGTCCCGCTCAACCTGCCAGCGCAGCGCCGGATCGGAGTCGAGCAACCAGTCCAGCAGTGCCGGTTCCAGTCCCATGGTCCATAAGTCTAGGACACATCTGCTCCAATGCGAATGGTCGAATCAGCCTCGAGGGCGCGGGTGTGATCGACCACCCGGGTGTCCCCGGTCAGCGTGCATTCCAGTGAGTGGACGACGTCGGCACTGGAGCGCCCCAGCCGGAACTCGACGACGCCGGGTTCCACGATGCGCTGGTAGTCCCTGCCGGTGAAGGCGGCCAGGTCCGCGGGCACTTCGAACTCCACCTGCGCGGACTCCCCCGCCGCCAGCTCCACCCTCTGGTACCCGATGAGCCGGTTCACGGGCCGGACCACGCTGGCCACCGGATCGTGCAGGTACAGCTGGACGACGTCGGCCCCGTCCCGGGCGCCGTGGTTGGTCACCGTGATCCGGACGTTCGTCGCGCCGTCGGTGGCCACGGTGGGATCAGCAATCGTCGGTGCGCTCCAGCCGAAGTCCGAATAGCCCAGCCCGTGACCGAATCCGAACCGGGCCGATGGGTCGGTGTTGGACACCTGGCTCGGCCCGGCCAGCGGGGCGGCCAGGTAGGTTGCCGGCTGGCCGCCGCTTTGTCCCGGAATACTTACCGGCAACCGGCCCGAGGGATTGATCCGGCCGCTGAGCACGCCTGCGAGCGCACCGGCGCCTTCCTCTCCGGGGAAGAAGGTCTGCACGATGGCGGCCGAGCGTTCGGGGGCGTCGTGCAGGTAATATGTCCGGCCGGCCACCAGCGCAGTGACCACCGGCGTGCCGGCGTCGAGCACTGCATCGAGCAGCGCCCACTGGTGTCCCGGCAGTTCCAGCGATTCGGCGTCGCATCCCTCTCCTGAGGTGCCGCGGCCGAACAGCCCCGGCCGGTCACCCAGCACGGCAATGACCAGGTCCGCCCGCTCCGCGGCGGCGGTGGCGTCGGAAATCCCCTCCGTGCTGCCGCCATCGACTGAAACTCCAGGCACGAATTCGATGTCGGCGTCGGGGTATTCGTCCCGAAGGGCGTCCAGCACGGTCGGGATTTCGATCCCGAGCCCGGCGTCCGGATAGGCGGGCCCCACGTGCCCGGGAAAGGAGTAGCAGCCCAGCAGATTGAGGGCGTCGTCGGCATTGGGCCCGACGACGGCGATGCGGGTCTGTGCCGCCGGCGCCGCTGCCGGTGCGTGCGCCGACGCCGATGACGGGGCTGCCGGTGCCGCCGGCACGGCGGGCAGGATGCCGTTGTTGGCCACCAGCACGACGGCCTGTTCGGCCAGTTGGCCGGCGATGCGCCGGTCGGACTCCGGGTCCAGGTCGATCGTGCCGGCGATGCGTTCGACGCCGTCGTCTGCGGCGTCGTGGGCATGGTCGGCGCCCTCGGTGCTGTTGGGCTCGCCGTCGTCGTTTGTGTTCCCGACGGTCCATCCGTCAGGTTCCGGGGTCCAGTCGGGGTCGAGCAGACCGAGTTGAAGCTTCTGGTGCAGCACCCGCCGCAGCGCCCGATCCACATACGCCTCGTCCAGCCGGCCCTCTTCAATCTCGGCGATCAGCGGCTCGGCGAACGCCTTCATGGTGGGCAGTTCGACGTCGAGCCCGGCCCGCAGTGCCTGGGAGGCGGCCTCGCCCCACGTGCCGGCGACCCCGTGCAGTGTTTTCAGGAACGAAACGCCGAAGTAGTCGGCCACGACGGTCCCGTCAAAGTCCCACGTCTGGCGCAACAGTCCGGTCAGCAGGCCTTCGTCCGCCACTGATGGCACGCCGTCGATGTCGGTATACGAATGCATCACCGACCGCACGCCGCTGTCCCGCACCGCCATTTCGAACGGCGGAACCATGACGTCGTTGAACTCCCGCGGCCCCATGGACACCGGGGCGAGATTCCGTCCGGCCTTGGAGGCGGAATAGCCGATAAAGTGTTTCAGCGTTGCCACAATTCCGTTGGCTTCCAGGCCGCGCACGTAGGCGGTGGCGATGGTGCCCACCAGCAGCGGGTCTTCGCCGATCGTCTCTTCGACCCGTCCCCAGCGCAGGTCCCGGGCCACGTCCAGCACCGGGGCCAGCCCCTGGTGCACACCGACACTCTTCATCCCGGCGGCGATCCGCGACGACATCTCCTCCACAAGCTCCGGGTTAAAGGTGGCGCCCCACGACAACGGCACCGGATACGCGGTCGCGCCCCATGCGGTGAACCCGGCCAGGCATTCCTCATGCGCCACGGCGGGAATGCCAAACCGGTTTCCGGCGGCAATCCGCTGTTGCAGCCGTGCCAGCGAGGCGGCCCCCTCGGCCGGGTCGACCGGCGCGGAACCGAAATGCCGGGTGAGCTGTCCGACGCCGTGGGGCACGAGGGCCTCGATATCGACATGTCCGGACAGGTCGCTCATATGCGGGGCGACGTCTCCACCTTCGGTGGGCGGCGCCAGCCACAGTCCATACAACTGCGCGACTTTCTCGTGCAGTGTCATTTGGGTGACAAGCGATTCCACGCGCTGTCCGGCCGGCAGGGACGGGTCGAGCCAGATATGGTCGACGTCGGTCGCCTTGGCATCAGTGGTCATAGATTTACCCTCTAATTGGTTGAAGTGGTTCTTATTTGCTGAATCCGGCGGCCAGTCCGCCCACCAGCTGGCGGCGTGCCACGACATAAAGCACCACCAGAGGCAAGGTTGCGAGCACGACGGCGGCAAGCACGGCTGGAATGTTCGACCCGAACTGCCCCTGGTAAGCCCACAGGGACAGCGGAAGCACCCGCAGCTCCGGGCTCTGTGTCAGCACCAGCGGGAACAGGAAACCGTTCCATACCTGCAGGGCGTTGTAGATGCCCACGGTGACTACCGCCGGCCGGGTCATCGGCAGCGCGAGCCGCCACATCATCGTCCAGTCCGAACACCCGTCCAGCCGCATTGACTCGAACAACTCGTTGGGCACATTCCGCATGGAACTGGACAGGATCAGCACCGAAATCGGGATGGCGAAGGCGATCGAGGGCAGGATCAAGGCCAGCAGCGTGTCGTAGAGATGCATTTTGCCGACCATGTAATAGATCGGAATGATCGTCGCGTGCAGGGGAATGGCCAGCCCGAGCAGGAACAATCGGTTGGCCATGCCCAGGAACTTGGTCTTGCCCCGCACAATCGCGTAGGTGGCCATGAAGGACACGAGCAGTGCGGGCAGCACGCTGCCGACAGTCACGATGAGGCTATTGGCGAAATAGCGCAGGAAGTCGTTCTGGAGCACCAGCGCGTAGTTCTCCAGTGTCGGGTCAGGCACCCAGAGTGGATTGGTCCTGAAGAAGCCGGCGCGGGGCTTGAAGCTGGTGATGATGACGTAGTAAATCGGAAGGATGATCACCGCCAGCCACAGCCACGCTCCCAGGCTGCCGGGCAGATTGGGCAGCCGGCGGCCGCCAATGGTCCGCGCCGGCTTCGGCGTTGGCATATCCGGCTCCCGCGTTTGGTGGTGGCGCCTTGACTTCGTCGGACTTGTCACAGCCATTTACAGTCCTTCCAATTGGCTGGCCGAACGGTCCTTGCCGCCGAGCCGCTGCAGGGTCAGTGCCAGGCCGAGTCCGATGACCACCAGAATCACGCCCAGCGCGGCGGCGGCACCCATATCGTTGGCTTGAAAGCCCGTCAGGTACATGTGCAGTGGAAGGATCCGGGTGCTGTATCCGGGACCGCCGCCGGTGAGCACGAACACCAGGTCGAAGTAGGCCAGCGAACCGACGACCATCAGCGTGGAGGAGGTGATGATGGTGTATTTCAGTTGCGGCACCGTGATGTGGAAGAACTGCTTGATCCTCCCCGCACCATCGATCTCGGCCGCCTCATACAGCGACGCCGGGATCTGCCGCACGCCGCCTTGGTAAATCAGCGTGTGGAACGGGACGAACTGCCAGGCGATGACGAAGATGACCACGAAGAGGGCCAACTCGGGATTGCCCAGCCAATTCTGCGCCAACGCCGGAATGTTCAAGCCGGCAGCCAGCCCGAAGTTCGGGTCGAGCAATGCCTTATAGGCAATGGCCACCGCTGCGGAAGAGAGCAGCAACGGGACGAAATAGAGCACGGCCAGCAGGGCCCTGTACTTCTGGTTCCCGGCGATGAAGACTCCGAGCAGCAGGCTGATGGGCGTCTGCACCACGAACGAATAGATGATCACCTTGGCGGTAACCACCAATGCATTGATCGTCACGGACGAGGTCAGAACTTCCGTCCAGCTGCTCAGTCCGGCCCAGGTGATGGCGCCGAGCCCGTTCCAATTGGAGAAACTCAGCACCACCACCCCGCCGAGCGGAATGATCGCGAAGACCAGGAAGAACAGCAGGGCAGGAGCTGCCATCCACCCCGAAGGGCCCGCGGTGCGGGTCCTTCGGGAACTGGTGTGTGTACTCATCTACTGATCGGCTCCGGATTTGATCGTTGCGTTCATCCGCTTGACGAACTGATCCGGGGTGATCTTGCCCAGGAAAATCAGGTCCAGATTGGTCAGCATCTTGTCCGCTTGTCCCGGTGCCAGTGCCTGGTCCCATGACAGTTGGAAGCTGGGAGCATCCTTGGCCATTTCGTAGACGAAGGTCAGGAAGTCGCTGTCCGGCGACTCCTTCAACTCATCTTCGACGCCGGTGACCGGCGGAACGGCGCCGGTATCGACGATGCCCTTGATGTATTCATCGTCGAACAGCGTGTTCTTGATGTATTCCTTGGCCGTCTTCTGCTGTGCCTTGGTGGCGTCGGAGTTGATGGACCAGAAGTTGGAGGGATTGCCGACGATGCTGTCGGGGTCCCCTTCGCCGCCGGCGACTGCCGGGAATTCCATCCAGCCCAGCTTGCCGCTTTCGACAAACTTCGGAGCGGCCGTCTTCATGTCCGTGTAGACCCATGATCCCTGCAGCAGCATGGCCGCCTTGCCGGTGTAGAGCGGGGCGACGTCGGCACCGCTGTCGGCGGCGATTGACGAGAACCCGTCGATGAAGCCGCCGGCATCGACCAGCTTCTGGATCTTGGTCAGTGCTTCGTGCACAGCCGGATCAGACCAGGCGTCGGGCTCGTTGGAGACGATCTTGTCAAAGACCTCGCTCCCGCCGATCCGGGTCACCAAGTACTCGAGCCACATCAAGTTGGTCCATTTGGACTGCCCGCCAAGTGAGATCGGGGCGATTCCGGCCTCCCGGAATTTCGGAACCAGGGCCATCAGGTCGGACCAGGTCTGAGGCGGCTCGACGCCGACCTGCTTGAACAGTTCCTTGTTGTAGTAGAGAACCTTTGGCTGGATGCTGTTGTTCGGCACGGCGTAGTTCTTGCCGTCAACCACCCCGTTTTCCAGCACGGAGGGCAGGAAGCGGTTCTTGACCTCAGGGTTGTTGTTCAGGAACCCGGTCAGGTCCATGACCTTGTCGGTCTCCACATAGGATTCGAGCGTTCCGCCGCCCCAGCCGAAGATGAAGCTGGGTGCTTCACCGGCGCCGAGGGCAGTGCGGATCTTATTCTTGTAGGCGTCGTTGGCAAAGAAGTTGATACTAAGAGGCTGGTCCGAGTTGTTTTCGTTCCAGCGATCGACCGATGCCTGATAGACCGGCTGCGGTCCGCCGGTCAGCGACCACATCGTGGTCGTTTCTCCACCGCCGCCACCGCCTCCGGTGTCGCTTGGGCCGCTCGAACCACAGGCAGCCAAGCTGATGGACAATGTCCCCGCGGCGATGGCCATCGCCATCGCCCGCATCTTTGGTGTCTTCATGTCATATCCGTTCCATGTCGTCTGACATTCGCTCCACTTACGCCCCGGTGCCCCGAAAGGACTGAATCGCAACGAAATATTTCGTGCCGAGTGAAGCAGATCACTGACAACCTAATCGCCCTCAACCATGCCGGTCAAGGGGATGAACCGAAAAAGTTCAAAACCTTTACGAAATTGTTTCGCGCTGTGTGGTCGTATGGGACGATAGACTCATCCGAAATCTTTCGAAAGCGAGAAGGTGCCATGACAGCCGAGCCCTCAGCACCGCCGAAGCCGACGCTGGACAACATCGCCCGGCTCGCAGGAGTATCCGCTCCGACCGTGTCCAAGGTTCTTAACGGCCGCAGCGATGTTGCCGAGGACACGCGGGAACGAGTCCTGACGGTGTCCAAGGAACTGAATTACCGCTCCCCCAGCCAGCGGCGCGCCGTACCCGGCAACCTCACCGTCGAACTGGTCCTTGATTCCGTCACTTCCGCCTACTGCACCGAGATCCTCAACGGCGTGCTGAAGTACGCCTCCGAGGCCGGCGTCGACGTCGTCGTCAGCAGCACCGGCGCCGACATGCCTGCCAAGGTCAGCCCCGAAGAACACGCCCAACGCATGATCGACCACGGCCGCAGCGGCATGGTGGTTGTCACTTCGGCCTTTCGGGAAGCACAGCTTCGGGCCTTCCAGCGCCGCAACCTTCCCGTGGTCGTCATCGACCCGATGAACCCGCCCGGCTCGAAGGTGATCAGCGTGGGGGCGACCAACTGGGCCGGCGGAAAATCGGCCACCCAGCACCTGGTGGACCTGGGCCACCGCCGCATCGCCTACGTGGGCGGCGTCGAGAAATCGGAGTGCAACCAGGCCCGCCTCCACGGTTACATGTCGACCTTGTTGACCGAGGGGATCGAGATGAACCCGGACTACGTGGCGCACGGCCAGTTCAAGCCGGAGCACGGCACCGCCACCGCCCGGCAGTTGTTCGACCTCGAGCAGCTGCCAAGCGCCATTTTCGCCGCCAGCGACGCGATCGCCATCGGCATTCTGGGCGAGGCCCGCCGCCAGGGACTGCATGTACCCACCGACCTGAGCCTGGTCGGATTCGACGACACCTACCTCGCCGAACAAGCGGTGCCAAAACTGACGTCAGTGTCCCAGCCCCTGCAGGAAATGGGGGCCTCGGCGCTGCGGTCACTGTTGAGGCGAATCAACGGCGACTCGGTGGGCTCCCGCCGCGTGGAACTGGCGACGTCCTTGCATGTGCGCGAATCCACCGCGCCGCTCGAGCCGGTCAAAACTATTTAGTTCACGCCCTATACAAACGCGGTTACTTGGTGAATGCTGGGACAAGTGCTGTCGCAGCATTCACTCAAACTGGTCATGGGGCAGCGCTGCTCGGAGAGAATCACGTTCGAAGGAGAACTGAGAATGAAAGCATCTCGTCTTGCCGCCGCTGCCATGCTGGCCACGGCCATTACGCTGCCGGCTGCCCTCCCCTCTGCAGCTTCGCCAAGTGACAGACCCGAGCCGCCGGGACTGGCCAAGCAGGACACCCTGCGATGGTCGACGCCGAAGGATTTCCGGATCGGGACCGCCGTCGCGGGCGGCGGGCACCATACCTCCCAGCCATATCCCGCTCCCTTCTTCAACGATCAGCAGTACCGGGAGGTGCTGGGCAGCGAATTCAGCTCGGTTTCTGCCGAGAACCAAATGAAATGGGAGTTCATCCATCCAGAGCGGAACCGGTACCGGTTCGCCGAAATGGATGCCATCGTCGAATTCGCCCAAAAGCATGGCCAGGTGGTGCGCGGTCACACCTTGCTGTGGCACTCGCAGAATCCGGAATGGCTGGAAGAGGGCGACTTCAGCGACCAGGAGCTGCGGACCATCTTGAAGGATCACATCATGACAGTGGTCGGCCGCTACGCCGGTCAGATCCAGCAGTGGGACGTCGCCAACGAGATTTTCGACAGCGAAGGCAACCTGCGCACCGAGGAAAACATCTGGATCCGGGAACTCGGCCCGGGTATCGTCGCCGACGCCTTCCGCTGGGCGCACCAGGCCGACCCCGAGGCAAAGCTGTTCTTCAACGACTACGGCGTCGAGGCCAACAACGCCAAGAGCGACGCCTACTACGAACTCATCAAGGACTACCTCGCCAAGGGCGTTCCGGTCCACGGGTTTGCGGTGCAGGGCCACCTGAGCATCCGTTACGGCTTCCCTGCGGGGATGGAAGCGAACCTGCAGCGTTTCGACGACCTCGGACTGGAAACCGCCGTCACCGAAATCGACGTGCGGATGGATCTGCCCAATGGGGCCGAACCAACTGCCGCGCAGCTGGAAAAGCAGGCCAGCTACTACCAGCGGGCGCTGGACGCTTGCCTCGGCGTCGAAGACTGTAATTCCTTCACCATCTGGGGATTCGTGGACAAGTACTCGTGGGTGCCGGTCTTCTTTGAGGGGCAAGGCGCCGCGACGGTGATGTGGAATGACTACACCCGCAAGCCGGCCTATTATGCGCTGCAGGAGTCCCTGGTGAAGGCCACCCCCGGCGGCGAACATCGCTGGGAGCACCACCCTGCCTATCGGCACTAACGGGCGACAGGACGACGCCGGGCGCCACCTGGATCACTTCGGGGCGCATTCCATCTAGTGTGGCTTCCATGGAATCGCCCATCCAGAGCTACCTCGAGAAGATCCACGCCGAAATACAGCAGCTGCGTGACGGTAAGCCCTCCAGCGCCATTCCGGCCCTGGCACACGTCGATCCGGACAACTATGGGATCTGCCTCGCCACGGTCGATGGCTACGTCTACGAAGTGGGCGACACCCGCGAGGAGTTCACCATCCAGTCGATCTCCAAGCCGTTCACCTATGGGCTGGCCCTGGCCGACCGCGGGATGGAGGCGGTCGACCGGAAGATCGACGTCGAGCCCTCCGGCGATGCGTTCAACGAGATCTCCCTGGGTGAAGGCACCGGCCGGCCGTCCAACCCGATGATCAATGCCGGCGCGATCACTGCCACATCGCTGGTGAAGAGCTCCGGTCCCAACTCGCGATTCAAGCGGATCCTCAACATCCATTCGTCTTTCGCCGGCCGCGACCTCACGGTGGATGAGCGCGTCTACAAGTCCGAGTACAACCACGGGTACCGCAACCGCGCGCTGTCGTACCTGCTGCGATCGTTCAACATCATCGAGAAAGATCCGGATCCGGTGGTGGAGGATTACTTCCGCCAGTGCTCGGTCAACGTCAACTGCCAGGACTTGTCCATGATGGCCGCGTCCCTGGCCAACGGCGGACGGAATCCGGTCACGGGCGACCAGGTGCTCGATATTTCCGAGGTCGAACGTGTCCTCTCGGTGATGACCACCTGCGGCATGTACGACGACGCCGGCGCCTGGGTTGCCAACGTCGGCATGCCCGCCAAGAGCGGCGTCGGCGGCGGGACGCTCGCCGTGCTGCCGGGCCAGGTCGGGCTGGCGGTCTACTCGCCGCCGCTGGATGAACATGGCTCAAGTGTCCGCGGCATCGCCACCTGCCAACGGGTCTCGCGGGACATGGAACTGCACTTCGTGCGGGCCGGGCGTACCGGCCGGTCGGTGATCCGGGCCCGCTACGACATCAACCGCGTTCCTTCCGGGATCCGCCGCACCGATGAGGCCGCGGCCGTCCTGGAGGAACACGGGCACCGGGCGGCGGTGATCGAGCTGCATGGCGACCTGCTCTTTGCCGGCACAGAATCCATGGTGCGCGAGATCAGCAACCTGGCTGACGACGTCGAACTTGTGGTGCTGGACCTGCGGCGGGTGGATGAGACTTCGGATGTGTCGCTGCGGATGCTCAGTGAGGTCCGCCAAACGCTCTCGGATGCCGGCAACCAGCTGGCACTGATCGATGGAGAGGGGACGCTGGCCGAGACGTTCCACAATCTGGACCGTGAAGTGCCAACGTTTGTCACCCGCAGCACAGCCGTCGAATGGGCGGAGAACGAATTGATCGGCCGCTATGGTGAGGAACTCTCGCTGCCCTCGATCGTGCCGGTGGCTGACAGCCCGGCGCTGGAACCGCTGGACGGCGCCGATATTGAGCAGCTTGAGTCGCTGTTGGAGGCCAGGGAGTACGACGCCGGCGACGTCATCCGCCGCGTCGGGCAGCGTTTCGGCGGCGTGCATTTCATCGTTTCGGGCAAGGTCACCAGCACCATCCCGGCCCCCGAAGGCAGGGTCAAACTCAGTACCCTGGGCGCCGGCATGACCTTCGGCGAGCTCGCGCTCGGAACCAATGACAAGCAGGAGACAACGGTCAAGGCCGTCGGGCCGGTGAGGCTGAAGGTGCTCAGCGGCGAGGCGATCGAACAGCTGGAGTCGGAGCATCCACGGCTGGCCGTGGCCCTGTGGAAGGCGCTGACCCGGGATGCCTATACCCGGGTGGACCAGTACATGCGGGAGACGGCGGTGAGAATCCGCGACTGATCGGCACCGAACGGCGCATTCGACGCCTAGAGTTGTGACGGAGAACACGTCCACCCTCAGAAGGCAGCGTCATGGCAACCGAGGCCGAACCCGAATACCAGATCACCAAGCGCCAACTGCGACGGGTGGCATTCTCGTCGCTGATCGGCACGGCGATGGAGTGGTACGACTACTTCCTCTACGGGCTGTTCGCGGCACTGGTCTTCAACGAGTTGTTCTTCCCGTCCTTCGACCCGGTGGCCGGCACCATGCTGGCCTTCCTCAGCTTCGGCGTCGGCTTCATCGCCCGGCCGATCGGCGCCGTGCTCTTCGGCCATCTCGGCGACAGGATCGGCCGGAAGAAGACGCTGATTATCACCATCCTGGTCATCGGCATGTCCACCGGGCTCATCGGCCTGCTCCCCACGTACGCGGTCATCGGCGCGGCCGCACCGATACTGCTGGCCACACTGCGTTTCATCCAAGGCCTGTCCCTGGGAGGTGAGTGGGGCGGCGCCGTGCTGATGGCCGTTGAGCACGCGCCGGTGAAGCAGCGCTCGTTCTACGGCGCGATGCCGCAGTACGGCTCCCCGGTCGGCACGGTGACCTCCTCCGGCGTCATCGCCCTGGTCACGCTGCTGCCCGATGACCAGTTCATGGCGTGGGGGTGGCGGCTGCCGTTCCTCGTCTCGTTCATCCTGCTGGGCATCGCCCTGTACCTGCGGTTGCGGGTGGAAGAGACCCCTGTCTTCCGGCAGGCCAGCAAGACCGATACCGCCAAGCGGATCCCGCTGGTCGAGCTTTTCCGGCACTCCGGCACTCGCGTGCTGATCGTCATCGTGATGTCGCTGTTCGCATCCGGTGGCTTCTTCCTGATGACCGTCTACGCCGTGAATTACGGCGAGAACGTGCTCAACATCGCGGCCTCAACGCTGCTGCTGGCCACGATGATCGGAGCCGTTTTGGAGGCCGCCGGCATCTACATAGGCGGCAACCTCGCCGACCGCTTCCATCCGTGGAAAGTCGTGGCCTGGAGCGGAGTCGCCTCGTTCGCGCTCACCTTCGTTGTAGTCTGGTTGCTCGCCTCCGGCGATCCGGTCCTCGCCGTCTGCGGAATCGCCCTGGGCATCGGGATGCTGGGCGTGCCGTATGGGCCGCTGGGCACCCTGCTGTCCCAGCTCTTCGGCACCCGCTACCGGTACTCCGGCGTGGCCGTCTCCTACAACATCTCCGGGATGGTCGGCGGCTTCGTCCCCTCGATCGCGTTGGCCCTCGCCGCCTCCCTGAACGGTTCCGTGTGGGCCCTGGGAGTCCTGTTGGGAATCATTATGCTGATGGCCGCCGTCGGCGCTTTCTTCGCAGGGGCCGCGTTGAACCGCCGTCCGGAACTGGCAGCCGGCGAGTAACCGCATGGACCTGCAAACAACCGCGGACGAACTCTATTCCCTGCTGCCCGGCGACTTCACGGCCACCCGGAATGCGCGGGCCACGGAAGCGAACCGGGCCGGGGACAAGGAATTGGGCAAGCAGATCCGCGCCCTGCCGAAACCGTCGATGGCGGCGTGGCTGGTGAACATGCTGGTCCGCCGGCGTTTGGAGGAGATCGGCAACGTCCTGGAGTTGGGCGCATCGCTGCGGCAGGCTCAGGAGGATCTTGACCAGCAACAACTGCGCGAACTCGGCGGGCAACGGCATGAGCTGCTGGCTGCGCTGGTGGAGCAGGCCCGGTCGCTGGCCGACGAGCTGGACCAGAAGGTCAGCGACCCGGTGGCGGACGACGTCGAACAGACCCTGCATGCCGCAATGGCCGACGCCGATGCGGCCGCCGCCGTCTCCAGCGGCACGCTCACCCGTTCCTTGTCATCGACGGGGTTTGAGCCGGTGGATCTGGAAAACGCCGTCGCCGTGCCGGAGCCCATGGGCACGGAAAGAGCCGCAGAGGTTGCTCCCCGGGGCAATCAAGGCGGCCAGGCCAAGGAGTCGAAAGCACCCGATAAAGACGCCGAATCCGACCTTGAACAGGCGGAACAACGGGTGCTGGACGCCGAGTCGCGGCAGCAGGAAGTCGAAGAACAGCTCGAAGAGGCCGACCAGCGCCAGGAGAAACTGGCCGCAGAAATCGACGAGTTAAAGACCCGGCTGCACAGGCTCGAGCGGGAGCGCAAGGACGTCGACGCGGAGGTGGACCGCCTCGAGCGCGACCAGGATGAAGCTCTTCACGGCGCCAAGGATGCCCGCCGGGACGCCGGCCGCGCACGACGCCGGACCAGGCATCGGAAATGATGGTCCATCGCGTCGAGGTTCTGCTTAGCGCCGAAACCCCCTTCGGGTGGAAACCTTGCTCCACCAGAAGGGGCCCCCGGTCCAGAACACGGCGCTAGATGAACAGGCTCAGAACCAGCACCCAGACGAGCCCCATCACGGAGGCGATAGAGACGGCTACGGTATCCGTCTTGAAAGCGCCTCGGGTACTGAGACCAAACAGTGTTTTCATCAGCCAGAAGGTATTGCTGGTGACATGGATAATGAACATGCCGCCGGAGGCAGCTGCCAAGGCGATGAGAACCGGATTGGCATCGAGCGAATCGGCGAAGGGCGCAAGTATTCCTGCGGCTGTGATTGCGGCTGTGGTCACGGACCCGATGGCGATATGTAGAATCGCCGCGATAATCCAGACCAGGATCAAGGGGGCAAAGCTCCCCGGCTCAAAGTATTGGGTGAGGATATCGCCTATACCGATGGTCTCGACCGCAGCGGCGAGACAACCTCCGACGCCGGTGATCAGCAGAATCTGGCCGCTTTCCTGAAAGCCACGAGACAGAGCCTGACCTGTTGCGACGTGCCCGGCGTGGAAGCGGCAAACAATCCAGGCACCAATCAGGGCAACAAGCAAGGCAACTGTGGGATTGCTAAACAAAGTCAGAACAGGTGATTCGACCCCCGCAACGTCAGCGATTGCGCCGCCGGATATAAGGAGAAGCGCCACTATCAACGGAGCGAACGCCACGATCAGTCCAGGCTGCCGTGCTTCATCCAAGGTGATCGCGGTGCCACCACCTTCAGGCGCCTCGGTGGCTGTAGCGGTCATATGCGCGCTGCCCGCGAACTCTCCCCTGTCTCCTGCACCTGCTTCGGAGGAGGCCTCGATTTCGACAGAGCGTTCCACTGGATCCAGCTGATCTGCACGTTGCTCGGCCGCCTGCACTTTAGCGACGGCTGCAGACTCATCCAGCTCTGGTTTCCAAAAGCCCATCCGGAACAGCACGTTCATGATGAAGATGGAGGAAACGATTGTAAGAACGGCCGTCGGCACCCCAAATATCAGCATGATGCCTACTGGAACATCCAGAATTCCCGACAGCGCCAACGCCACCACGCCCGGTATCGTCATGGTCAGGGCGACTTCAAGACCGATCATGACCGCCGCGGCCATTCGAGCGAGCCCGTCCTTACCAATTTTTGAGGAAGTTGCTTTGGCGAGCGGCGCGGTCATGACTAGACAAACGTCGATAAACAGCGACGCCAGGACAGTGCCGATCGTGACGCCGAAGGCGTACGGCATAGCACGTGGGCCAAATTTCCTCAGGAGCAAGGCTCCGAGCTTTTGAATAGCACCCATATATGACAGGAGCGTGCCGGTTAGAACGCCGAACCCAATAACGAGGCCAATTTCAAGCATTAGGTCGCCGAAACCGGTGATGACGGCTTCAATAGCCGCTTCGGGCCCAAGCCCATTGACCAGCACAAGTGCCAGCGACCCTACGACGAGGGCTATGACGGGATCGACCTTCAATCTAAGAATCAGGAAGACGATTCCAAGGATCGTTAAAACGGCTGACGCTATGACACCAAAGTCACTCAGATCCCATCCCATCAGGCACCGCCTGAGAGGTGGATACCCGCGTCGATGTGCAACCGGGTACGTCGGTGGCCAGTGCGGGTGGCTTGCTGGGTTTGCATACTCCTGGTCCTTTCGTTGTCGGGTTCAACCAACAATGCATTGGTGATTTGCATCATGTCCAAGGCTTGTTATCTACTACTCGCATAGGCAAAATCAATGGGTCTGTTCGGACGCAGCAGGAGGAAGACACTGTGCTGTGGCCCTGTTTGCCCCGGGGCAGGCCCGACTTCGAGGTCCCACGGTGACTAAAGCAGCCGTGCTGTTGGCGCCTCAAACTATGTCTGATTCGTAAGACGGGATAGCAATCGTGGATATACGGCAGCTGAAATATTTCCTAGCAGTGGTCGATCATGGCGGATTCACCCGTGCTGCGGAACATCTGCTCGTTGCACAGCCCTCGCTGTCGCAAACCATCAAGGGACTTGAGCGCGACCTCAAGATCCCCCTGTTCCACCGCATTGGCCGTCAAGTGGTCCTCAGTGAAGCTGGCCAAAAGCTCGTGGGGCCGGCTCGTGTTCTCATTCGCGACCTCGACACGGCGAGGACAGCCGTTGATGAGCTACGCGGAGTTCGCAGTGGACGGTTGGACGTGGTCGCAATGCCGTCGCCTGGAATCGAACCATTGACGTCAATGATTGCCACGTACGCGAAAACGCACCCCTCAGTGACCGTCAACGTTGAAGCGGCGTTCACGACCGATGAGGTGACTGAAGCTGTGCGTTCCGGAAGTACCGAAATTGGGATCTTGGGTTCCGACCGCCCTTTCCGGTCCGCCGAAGTTGATGTAATGCACCTCGAGGAACAGCCCTTGGTATTGGTCGTCAATCCGATGGCGGACACCTTCCGTGCCGGTGAGTCTGTTCGGCGGGAAGACCTTGAGGAACACCGCGTCGTGGTCTCTCAGCGGGGTTCGCTGATGCGATGGCTGATTGACGACACGCTGGCAAATGGTGTGCAGGTCGAGATCGCCGCGGAGGTCGCGCACCGAACCTCAGTGCTTCCGCTGGTACTTGCTGGAGTCGGCCATGCGGTTCTGCCGTCGTCGTGGTCCCCGCTGGCCCGGCAAATGGGGCTGCGCGTAGCGCGCATCGAGCCAGTGACCGTGCTGCATATAGCACTTCTCAGCCGGCCCACCCACCTCACGCCGGCGGCCCGCGCTTTTCTGGAAGCGTCTGCCGGAAGTACAGCAGCATGGACTCGGCCTTCATAGGCAATACCTATGTTCCGAATATGATTCCGGTCTTGGACCTTATGGATGGATAGACGCTCTACTGGAACAAGACACCGCAATCCGATGCGGGCACCGGGTAGAAAGGAGAGCGCCACAATGGGTGAGCACCAGGTTTTCAGAATCGCTTCAATTCCCGCCGATGGCGTGGGCAAGGAAGTCATCGCAGCAGGCCGCCGGGTTATGGACGTGGTGGCCGAACAGTCCGCAGGCAAGTTCTCCTTCGACTGGACAGAGTTTCCATGGGGTTCGCAGTATTACACCGAGCATGGCGTCATGATGGCCCCCGATGGCTTGGAGGCCTTGAAGTCGTTCGACGCCATCTATTTCGGTGCGGTCGGATGGGAGAACGTTCCCGATCACATCAGCCTTTGGGGCCTGCGCCTGAATATCACCCAGAACTTCGATCAGTGGGCAAATATCCGGCCGGTGAAGTTCCTGCCGGGCGTGGAGTCTCCACTGCGTAAAGCAGACCAGACGGAGCTCGACTGGGTTGTGGTCCGCGAGAACAGCGAAGGCGAGTACGCGGGCCTCGGCGGACGAAACCTCTCCGGCCGCGGTCCAGGCAACGAAGTTGCCATCCAATCCTCGCTCTTCACCGAAAAAGGCTGCGAACGTATCATCCGTTTCGCCTTTGACCTTGCGCGCACCCGGACCGTGAAGAAGGTTTCCAGCGTCACCAAGTCCAACGCCCAGCAGTACGGCATGGTGTTGTGGGATGAAGTCTTCGCCAGGGTGGCCTCGGACTACCCTGACGTACAAACGGAAAGCGTGCTTGTCGATGCTATGAGCGCCAAGTTCGTACTCCACCCCGACGATCTCTCGGTAGTTGTGGCCTCCAACCTCAACGCAGACATCCTCTCGGACCTCGGATCCGCAATGGCAGGCAGCCTCGGCTTGGCCGCCAGTGCGAATCTCAACCCGGACCACCATTTCCCCTCGATGTTCGAACCAGTTCACGGTTCCGCCCCAGACATCGCTGGTAAAGGAATCAGCAATCCCACCGGAGCCATCGCCAGTGCCGCTCTGATGCTCGATCACTTTGGCCTGCACAACGAGGCACGACGAGTCGAGTCGGCAATTGAGTCGGCGACCGCCTCCGGCCACCTCACGCGCGACGTCGGCGGCACAGCCAGCACCGAGCAGGTTACCGAAGCGGTCGTCAGGGTTTTGAGTAACTCACTTGCCGCCGTCTAAGCCCCCAGTTGAAACCTTCACCGTTGATTGTCGCCCTGGCGGACAGCGGTGAACTGGCCGGAACGCGCAACCGGCCAGGGAACGGTTATTTGCCTGTCTTGGCGTCGCAGCTCTGTTGCAGCGCTTCCACGGACTCGGCGGGCACGTTGTCACCGGCCTGGGCGATCTCTTCCATCGGGGCGATGATCTCGTTGGAAACACCTGCAGATTCCGCGGCCGATACCAGGCCGCCCAGGAACTGCTGATCTTCGGCGCTGACTGTGCCGTCCTGCAGCGGCTCGCAGATGCGCTGGACCACCTCGCCCACAGCGGCCGTGGCCAAGTCGGAGGCGGCGTCGTTCACGGCGTCTTCGGCGGCACTGGAGGCATCGGAGACCGCGTCATTGGCGGCGTCGGTGGCAGCTTCCTCAACCTGGCTGCATCCGGTGACAACCAGAGCGAGCGGGAGCACAATCAAGGCTGCATAGCGTTTCATCACATCATTAAGACTACAACCAAGTCGTGCATCCACCCGACATTGGTCAGTATACTTAGCAGTGACGCTGCACAGCCACAGCTGCATTCGCTCGAAGGATCGAAAGGGGACGTCATGACCGAGGAAAAGCCCGAAGACGATCTGACAATTGTCGGAGACAATGAACCGTCGATTCCGGATGAGAATATTGACGCCGTCCCGCCGGAAATGGTCGAGAGCGAGGAAGATACCCCCGAAAGCGAAGAGGTACAGCCGGACAGCTACCCCGCTGCCGCGGAGAATGACCCTTCCCATTGGCAGCAGGATCCGCTGATCGACCAAGGCGAACAAGAAGACGTCACCAGCGACGAAGCTGCCGGAAGTGTTACCGCCACCGCCGATGGCGTGACCGAGTTCGGAGCCACCAGCGACACTGCGCTCAACGATGCGGGCGACGCGGACGGGATGTCCGACCAGTCACTGCGGGATGAGACGGCCGAGGAGCGGTACCGCACCGGCGACGATCAGGTGCCGCCCGCGGAACCGACGATTGGCGAAGCGTCCGGCGACGTCGATTTCGGCGACACGATGGACGATGACGAGGCTGACGCCAGCGATGACCCGGCGCATTCGGGCGGCCGCTCACTGGGCAGCCACGACGCTGAAGACCCCGGACAGTAGAGGGGCAGGGCAGGCCCACTCAGGCAGGTCAGGTCGTGTCAGGAGAGGTCAGGACCGGACTGCGTCGGACTGCGCCGCCTTTAGCGCCGCCCTGGCAACGGCATCCGGATCCGGTTCGTCGACCAGCAGCCGCTGGATCGACTTCACGGCCATTTCCACGCTCATCACCCGCACGATGAAATCGCGGACGATGGCGAGGAGTTTGCTCTGGCGGAACATGAGTGATGCCAGCTGCCGCGAATTGTTCTGCGCGGCCTCAACGCGGGGCCGCTGTGCCTGCTCGTAAGCCTGCAACAAGGTGGGCACGTTATGACGGTCGGCGTGGCCGAGGATGCGGGCCAGCACCCATGCCGATTCGATCGCCATTCCGGCGCCAATACCGGCCGTGGGAAGGAATCCGGCGGCGGCATCGCCGAGCAGCACGGTCCGGCCGAACGCCCACCGTTCCGCGCGGCAGTCCTTCAACGGCCAGTAGAAGGGATCCGGCTCGTCCGCAACAGCGCTGAGCACACGGTCGGCCCTCGCGCTCATAGACGGCAACTTATTCCGCACCCGGGCCACAAAATCCGCCGGCCCGGCGGCGGTGTCCTCCCTGGCGCCTCCCAGGAAGACGCCGAGCTGCCCCTTCACCGGGTACACGCCCAGAAAGAAGCCCGCGCCCCAGAGCTCATCACCCAGATCGGTGTCATGGTCCTGATCGGCCCACACCACCCATCCTCCCCAGCCGGTGTCGACCGCCCCCACCTTGCCGGCAGGCAGCAGCAGGTCGCGGGTGGAGGAGCCAATGCCTTCGGCGACAATGACGACGTCGAACTCCAACGTAGCCATTGCCCCGCCTTCATTGAGCGTCACTTCGACGGCGGCATCCGTTTCCCTGATACCTGCAACGGTCGTCCCGAATGCGGCATGGCATCCCGTGGCAGTGAGCGTCTCGACGAGTTCGCCTCGGCTAATGCCACGGTAATCGCCGTACCGGCCGAGGATGCCCGCCATTGGATCTTCGCGCAGCTCCCGCCCGGCATGTGAGTAGACGCGGTATCGCGCCAGCGGCTCACTATTCTCCCGATAATGCCCGCGCACGCGGAGCTCATCCAGCGCGCGGTCCACCATGGGCATCAACGCCAGCATATAGCCGCCAATCCCCTCATTACCGTGCCGTTCGATGAGGACCGGATGCACGCCCTGACCGCGGAGCAATTGGGCCACAGTGAGTCCGGCCATGCCGGCCCCGGTCACCAGCACCCGCAAGCCGCTCTTTCCGGCCTGTTCGTATTGTTCGCTGACGGAGGTGGAGTTCAACATGACCGTTTCCCCTTATTCTGATTGACTCCGAAAGTCTGATTGACTCCGAATTGGACCAGGCGGTCCAACGAATAATTCAGACAATAGCACTCATTGGACCACCTGGTCCAGAGATTGGTAGGCTGGCTTCCATGCCAGCTGGAGATTTCGAACGCATGCCGCCCGAACGACGTCGTCGACTGGTCCGGACCGCAGCGGCAGAGTTTGCCGCGGCCGGCTACGCACATGCCTCGCTGAACCGGATTATCCGTGAATGCCGCCTCAGCAAGAGCTCCTTTTACCATGTCATCTCATCCAAGACCGAGCTGTTCGACCTGGTGGTGCGCGACTTGGTCGCGTCGGTGCTGGAGGATGTCCGCATCCCGGCGCCGGAGGAATTCTCCAATGCGGACTTTTGGAGCCATGTCGACCGGTTGATGGATACCCTGGCCGATGCGTCGGCCAGGAACGAGGCGTTTGCGGCCCTTGGCGGCATCTTCTACTTGTCAGACACCGCGGGCCAAATGCCCGACGCCGTCAGCGAGGCCCTTGCAACGATCGGAACCTGGTTGCAACAGGTGCTGCTGACCGGACGGTCCCGCGGGGCCGTGAGGGACGACCTGCCCTTCGAGCTGCAAAGCCGCCTGGTCTTCGCGGTGCTGCGGACCTTGGACCAGTGGGTCGCCGGAAGGGCATCGACGATGCCGGTGGCCGAATCGGCGTGCTATATCCGCGCCGCCGCCGGAACGATACGCCGCATGCTCGACCCGGCCCTGGATACTCCAGCATGAACAGTTCCGTCATGGAGCGGGCCGTCATGAAGCGGACCGTCATGGAGGACGCCGTCATGACGCCGGCAGCCGGATCATGGAGCCGGCCGGATTCTTCCCGGTCGTGCCCGCAACCGACCTCCCCCTAGACTTAACCCATGCTGATTACGCCCAAAGGGAGCCATGGCTAGAGGCATGCGCAAATCGCACCCCGCTGGATGGTTGCGCCGGATCGGCCTTGAAACCCTCGGGTGGACGCTCGTCGTGCTCGGGCTGGCCGCCCTGGTGCTGCCCGGCCCGGGCCTGCTGACCGTGGTGGCCGGTCTGGCAGTGCTGTCCCAGCAATACGTCTGGGCGGAGCGGAAACTGCACCCCATTAAGGTCATTGCGTACAGAGCCGCACACGAGGGGGTCCAGACGTGGCCGAGGATCGCCATCGGGTTCCTGGGGGTTGTCTGGATTACCGGCCTGGGTATCTTCTGGGGCCTGCATCCGCCGGTGCCCGACTGGTGGCCGCTCAGCGACACTTGGTGGCTGCCCGGCGGCTGGGGCACGGGCAGTACCATGATCGGCTCCGGGATCATCGCGTTCGCGCTGATCATTTACAGCATCCGCAGATTCCGCGGCAAACAGGACCCCGACCCGGCCGCCCCAAAGGTCGCCGACCCCACTGAACGGCGGTAACCCGCCGGCGACAGTAACGGTTTAGCCCCTGGCAGGTGTCACGGGTTAGATTACGAACATGAAGAATTGGCCGTGGATCCTGCTGTTCCACGCGCTGTTTCTTCAACTCGCGGCCTACATCGTTCGGCCGGCAGCGGCCTACCGGGCGCTGGAATTGGGCGTCGACCCTGCCTATCTGGGCCTCATTGCCGCAAGTTTCGCCGTCGTCCCCCTCTTTGTCGCGGTGTTGGTGGGACGGGCCACCGACGCCGGCAAGGATCCGGCGGTGCTCGGCATTGGGGCGCTGCTCATGGTCGCCGCCGGGGCCGGGCTGATCCTGTGGTCCTCCTCGCTCTGGTTGCTGCTGCTGTGGAACGTGGTGCTGGGGCTCGGCCACCTGATGAGCGTGATCGGCCAGCAGAGCAGGATCGCCCGGGGCAATGCCAGGAAGCTGGACACGCAATTCGGCCTGTATACCTTCGCCGGGTCCGCCGGACAGGCCATCGGTCCGTTGTTGATCGTCCTCTTCGGCGGCGGCCAGGTGGTTCCCAACACCACGGCCTTGTTCACCGCCTACACGGTCTCCTGCGCGCTGATGATGTCCCTGACCGTCTTCCTGGTCCGGCGGCGGCCCGGGGTCGGACCGAAGTCCACTCCCCCGCCCAAGAAACTCAAGAGCGCCTTCGTGGAGACCACCCCGCAGACCCGCCGGCAGCTGTTCGGTGCCATGGCGGTGTCCATGATGGTGCTGGCAGCCGTCGACCTGATCGCCGTCTACCTGCCGGCGCTCGGCGTCGAACGCGGGATCCCGGCCGCCGCCATCGGAATACTGCTGACCGTGCGCGCGCTGGCCACCATGGCCTCGCGGCTCTACTTGGGACGGCTGGTGGCCCGCGTTGACCGGTCCGAACTGATCGCCGCATCAACGGCTTTGTCCGCGCTGGCCTTGGGCGCCTTGGCCGCGCCGCTGCCGGTGGTCGCGATGGGTGCGGTGCTGGTGGTCGCCGGGATCGCGCTGGGCATCGGGCAGCCGCTGACGATGACCGTCATATCGCTGGCCGCCCCGTCGGGCACGAGTGGAACCTGGCTGGCATTACGGCTCAGTGCCAACCGCTTTGGGCAGTCCGGCATCCCGGCAGCCGTAGGTTTCGTCGCTGCGGCTGCGGGTGTTGCAGGGGTTTTCGGCACGACGGCGGGAGCCTTGGCAGTCGTGTCCGTCGCATCCTGGCTGGGGCTGCGGCGGGGGCGGACCTGACTGCACCTGGCGGGCGAGCTGCCTAATTTCCTCCGCCTGCCCCATGGGCGCCACATGCATCGTATGCTGTGGGAAGGTATAGCTCGTCTATGACAGCTTCTCCTGACCATGTACGGCACATTAAGGCGGGTGCAGTTTTGAACGAGAAGGACATCAGACAGGTCCACGTGGCGGCCGCGGATCTCGAGTCAATCGAATTCGAACGCGATCATGCGGCCATGGATCTGGAGGAGGCCGTGTCGACGGCGGTTGAGCACGGCGAGCCGGTGGACGACGTGGCCAAGGCAGCGAATCTGCCGCCGGAAGACGTGATTCAGTCCCCCCTGGCTGACGATCAAGGCGAAGAACTAACGGATGATTCCCGGCCTGGCTAACTACTGACCCGGCGCACAGGGCACTTCCCGTTGCCATCCTCCTGGTACCACAATTTCCGCAGGGAGCTCCAAAGTTCCCTGGACAGGTGATCGGTGTTGTACTTAGTCGTCCTGCCGTGCCTCGTACCGCTCGATCTCCCGGCGGCCATAGGTGGCCTGTCTGATAGCGCTGTCATCTTCGAAACTGGAGCCGAGGGCTCCGGCAATCGTGCCCATCGACGTCGAAAGCCAGGCCAGCGAAATGTAGCTGAACAGACCCACAGTTTGGCCGAGAGTGGTTTCGAAGTAGCTGGGCGGAATGATGGCCAGGCCCGCCAACAGCGACAGGGCAAACAGCAGTATGTAAAAGAAGGCGACCCCCACTCCGACCGACAGTATCGTGGCGGTGTTGTACATACGGGCGTCACGCTTCCACGCCGCGTTCTTCGGCGTTTCCCACATGTGGTTGTAGACGATCAACCAGATAATCATGGCGGTGATGGCGATTAGCGTTATCCAAGATTGCCGCATCGGGGTGAGCGAGTTCGCCATGGACCAAATGCTTGAGTAGAAGATGCCGAAGGCGGAGGTGGCTGCGGCTGCGGCAAAGGCGCTGGAGAGGCTGGGGACCAGGCGCCAGGGGCGGTTGATCCGGATCATTCCCAGCAGCATGCGAATCGTGCCTGCAGTTCCCCGCAGCCGTAACGACGACGTTTTTCCCGCCTCCGGATCGGTGCTGGTGTCACGTCTGGGCGAAGTGGTTCCGGCCCCGAGCTTCTTCAGCGGCCGCTTACTGTCGGCTTCGCTGCGTTCCGGTTGCAGATCGTCGGACAGCAACACGCGGGCCACACGGACTATGGCGGTCCGGACATGGTGGCGAAGCCGGACCGGTCCGAGGGTGGGCAGAGCCACCATGCCTGCTTCGTAATCGAGGTTTGCCTCACTGATGACCAGCTCGTTGTCGATGCGCCGGCTCAATTCGGTGATACAAATCAGCAAATCCCAGTCATTTTCGCGCTTGAGCCGGTCGCTGTGCTTCCAGATCAGCAGGCGTCCTTTGTCGTCCAACGGCAGGGCTTCAGAGTGAAGATCGATTGTCCATTGAACTTGGTCGCTTACTCTCTCTTTCAGAACAGCTGGCAGTCCATCGGCGATCTCCTCGGCGATATCGGTCGGCAGACCGGGATCGGTCACCAGACCCAGGGTGATCTTGTGCAAGTGGCTTATGGCCTCCTATTTCCATGGTCAGTCGGTAGCGCCCGGGCCGCATGCAGCTTCCCGAGGGCCCGCTTATTGTCGAACGCGCCCAATTGCTATTGCAACTGTGAGGGAAGCGCCGACCTCGATGCAGCAACCCGAGGCTATGCGGCACTCTCCGCGTGCCACTCGGCGGTGTGGACGATATTGCGGGCCATTGAAGCGAATATCGGGCCGTGGAAAGGCAGCACCGACAGCCAGTACAACCGACCCGGGAGCCCACGAGGAAAGAAAATGGCACGTTGGGTGTACTGGCTGCCGCCGTCGGCTTCATCGACACCAAGTTCCAGCCACGCCTTGCCGGGGAGCCGCATTTCGGCCCGCAACCGCAGCCGCTCACCACGGACAACTTCCTCAACCCGCCAGAAATCCAGCGACTCTCCCGTCCTCAGCCGGTCCGGGTCGCGCCGGCCACGGCGCAGACCCACGCCTCCGGCCAGCTTGTCCAACCAGCCGCGGGCGGCCCAGGCGACCGGCCAAGAGTACCAGCCGTTGCGGCCGCCAATCCCCTCGACCACGTCCCACAGCTGGGCAGCACTGGCAGTGCAATGGCGTTGCCGATGGTCGAGAAAGACGGTGTGTCCGGCCCACTGCGGATCGGTGGGCAACGGATCCGACGCAGGAGTTCCCTGGCTGGCGGCGGCCCAGCGGGTTTCGACCTGCCCCTCACGCATTTTGCCCAGGGCCAGATTTACCGCCTCGTGGTAGCTGCTCAGCCCGTCGGACGGACGCTCGATGTAGCGGTCGATGTCGCTTTCTTTCGTCACAGCGTCATACTGCAGCGACTCGATCAATGGCATAGCCATTTTCCTCGGAATCGGAGTGACCAGATTGACCCAATGGCCGGCTAAACGCGGCGTCAGCACCGGCAGTGCGAGCACTTTGCGGGAGGGCAGCCCCGAGATCAAAGCATACTGATTCATCATCGCCGCATAGGTCAGCACGTCTTTAGAACCGATATCGAAGGCCCTGTTTACACCCGGGGGCAATGACAAAGCGCCGACCAGATAGTGCAGCACATCCCGCACGGAGATCGGCTCAATCCTGTTCTTCACCCACCGTGGGGCCGGCATCACCGGCAACACATCGCTCAGGTGCCGGATCATCTCAAACGAGGCCGACCCGGAACCGATCACCACCCCGGCTTGGAAAACCACCGTGGGCACTGTGGAGTCCAGCAGTACGTCTCCCACAGCTTTACGGGAACGCAGATGTTCCGAGAGCTGGCCGGAGGCAGGATGCAATCCTCCCAGGTAAACGATCTGCCGTACCGAACTCTGCTCTGCAGCGCGGGCAACGGTCCGGGCAGTCTCTGCCTCACGCTGCTCAAACCCGCTGCCGGAACCCATGGCGTGGACCAGATAGTAGAGCGTGGACACAGACTGGCAGGCAGCAGCCGTACTGTCTTGATCGGTCAGGTCTCCCTGGACAATTTCCACGTCTTGAGCCCACGGCACGTCCCGAAGCTTTTCCGGAGAACGCACCAGCACCCTTACCCGGTGCCCGGCATCCAGCAGACGGGGCACCAACCGGCCACCGATATAGCCGGTCGCGCCGGTGACCAGAACGACATCGTCATCTTTTTCCATCGTTCAACCTGCACTTTCGCTGTTGGTGGTCATGCGTTCCCGTCTTGTGGCGCTGGACAGGCGGACGACGACGGTGGCGCCCAGTACTACACCTGCCGCAACACCTGCAGCCACGGCCGTCGTCGTCGATTCGAGTTCTCCGGTGACCCGCGCCGCGGCCATCCAGCCCAGCCCCCAGACGATGGCGGCTGCCACCGCCCACCGGCCCCGGCCGGCTGCCGCCAGTCCCCCGCCGACAACTGCCACGACGGCGAGCACACTCGAGGCCCATACCCCGGCCGGAATCCCGAACCCGGTGAATCCGGCGGCGGAGAGCGCCGCTGCGATGTTGGCGCATACCGCCACGCAGACCCAGCCGAGGTACAAACCGAGCGTGCCGTCGACAACGAGCCGGTCCATCCACCCGTCAGCAGGACGCCGCACATACCGTGTGAAAACCATCGCCAGCACCCCCAGCAGAACGGCGATCACCAGCACGCTGAAATTGAGCCAACCGGCTTGGATGGAGAGAATCCATCCCGCATTCAGCAGCATGGACGCGGCAACCAGCCATCCCAGCGAGCGATGCCGCGCCCTGCGGCGCTGCGCCGGCAGCCACTGCCAGACGGCGTACGCCACCAGCCCGGCGTAGATCACCGTCCAAATATTGAACGCCGGGCTTGCCGGGGCAAGCAAGGTCGCGCTGGAACTCAACGCTCCGCCGGCCGCCTGCGCTATGGGCGTTCCGCCGAATACGCCAACGCCAATCATCGAACCTATGATGCAGACCAGCAGGCTGACGGAAACGACAAGTTGGCGCACCCTGTCCATGGGTTTGCCACTGGCCGTGACCGATCCACCTGCGGGTGCTGCGTATGCGTTCATTCTTCTCCATGATCTGTATACCCGGTGCACGGGTTGTGCTGCTTGCGCTAACGGGTTCCAATCCATCCATTCCCAGACGGGGAGCCGATGACTTCCTTGAGCTGCTCCAGTTGCCACACTGACCATGGACTGAACGCCCAGGGAGCATCCTCCGTGGCGCGGATAAAGCCCACCGGGTCGACCCATCGCCATTCGGCAACTTCGTCTGTGTTGGCCACCGGTTCGTTGGTCGTCTGCGCCGTATATACAGTGCACAACTCGTTCTCCACCACTCCGGATGCGTCGATGGCCCGATAACGGAAATCCGGCAATACCAGCTCCAACTGCTGCACGCTGATGCCCAACTCTTCGAAGGCACGTCGGTGCACGGCGTCGGCGGCTGCTTCTTCCGGAAGGGGATGGCCGCAAAAGGAATTCGTCCATACTCCAGGCCAGGTCTTCTTGCCGAGTGCCCGGCGGGTGACCAGTAACCTGCCGTCCTCATCGAACACGTAGCACGAGACGGCCAGGTGTAACGAGGTTTGGTCCGTATGCACCGAAGACTTCGCGGCTGTTCCAATGGGATTTCCGTCGTCGTCGGCCAATACCACCAGTTCATGGGTTGTCTCTGGAACACCGGTCTTCATAATTGACAGTCTACAGATATCTCCATAGTCGAGGTATCTGTAGAATAATCCTCATGACTCTCGGTGTTTCCGCCCCTAACGCCGCTGCGTTGGACCGCGTGGAAAGCGTACTGACCGAGTTCTTCGCTTCGGCTGAACAACGCGCCGGCCGGATGGGCCCTGCCTACCAGCGCCTGTGGCATGCCCTCGAAGACAGCACCCGCGGCGGCAAACGCCTGCGTCCGCGGTTGGTGATGACAGCCTTCGATGGACTGGCCGGAACCAATATCACCGGCGCAGCCACCATCGCGGCCGCATTCGAGATGCTGCACACGGCCCTGATCATTCACGACGACGTGATCGACCATGACGTCGAGCGACGCGGGGCGGCCAATATTGCCGGCACCTACCGTAATCAGGCGTTGAGTGCGGGTTTCACCCAGGCGGATTCCCTGCACCGCGGAAGCTCAGCCGCCATCATCGCGGGCGACCTGGCACTAACCAGCACATTCCGGCTCGCCAACAGTGCTGCTATGCCTTCCTGGGTGCGGGACAGGATTTTCGAGGTGCTCGATGAGGCCGTATTCGCTTCCGCTGGAGGAGAAGTCCTGGACGTCGATTTCACCACCCCCGGAGCCGCCCCTTCTCCGCTGGAGGTGATGAATATGTCGCGGTGGAAGACCGCGGTCTATTCCTTCGAGGCTCCACTCATGGCCGGCGGCCTGCTTGCGGAGGCCGACGACGACGTCGTGCAATGCCTTGGCACCGTCGGACGACTGGCGGGGACTGCCTATCAGCTCGTCGACGATGTGCTGGGGGTGTTCGGTGATGGGGTCGTGACCGGCAAGTCCACTATTGGCGACCTTGTGGAAGGGAAATACACTTTGCTGATGTCCTACGCCTCAAATACTAAGGAATGGGAACAGATCTCTGCTCTGCTGGGACGGCGGACTTTGTCGGCCGATCAGGCGGATCAAGTCCGCCACCTGCTCGATACCTGCGGCTCCCGCGAGTACGTCGAAGCCCAAGCGGAAGAGTGCGCCAAGTCCGCCCGTGACGTTCTCGCCAGTGCAACGCTGCCGGAACCGCTCGCGCTGGACCTGTCCGCCATCGTCGATCAGAGTGTGGGACGGAGCAGCTGATGAACACTGGCACAACGCCTCAGGCACGACTGTATGCCCGCGTCGCCGATTCCACCGCCCGAATGGTGATGAACCGCTACTCGACGTCATTCACCCTGGCCTGCCGGCTACTGGCCAGGCCCGTGCGCCGCGATGTGCAGAACATCTACGCGCTGGTCAGGATCGCGGACGAAATTGTCGACGGCGCCGGCTCAGGTTCCGGAGCGGAAGCAGCCAGGGTGCGGGCTTGTTTGGATGAGTTTGAACGTGACACTGAAGCAGCCATGATTAGTGGCTACAGCGCTAATCTGGTCATCCACGCATTCGCGCTTACTGCCCGGCGGGTCGGCATCACCACCGAATTGACCCGGCCATTTTTCGCCTCCATGCGGATCGACCTGACCCGGGAGGCCCACTCCGGGCAGAGCCTGGACGAGTATATCTATGGTTCGGCCGAGGTGGTCGGGCTGATGTGCCTGCAGGCATTCTTGCTGGGTCACTCCGTCAGCATTGACGACCGGAGACTGTTGACGGAGGGCGCCCGCCGTTTGGGCGCTGCCTTCCAAAAGGTCAATTTCCTGCGCGATTTGGCTCAGGACGGGGAGGCGCTCGGGCGTCAATATATTCCGGGCCTGAGCCTTGAACGGCTCAACGAGGCGGCGAAAGAAGAAGTCCTTGCCGACATCGCTGCGGACCTGGCCGTGGCCGGATCCACCATCGGGATGCTGCCGTCCAGCAGCCGCAACGCCGTCGCCGTGGCTCACGCGCTGTTCGCGGAATTGGCCGCACGTCTCGAACGGGCACCGGTCGCGGAGCTGGCGGAGAGACGAATCCGCGTGCCCAACCATACGAAGGCCAGGCTTGCAGCGGTCACCTGTTACCGGCAAACGGGGTTGCTGCGGCGTGCCGAACGGCAACCGGCATGAGCGCTCCAAGCGCCGGACCGCGTCAGCACGCGGTAATCATCGGAGCAGGAGTGGCGGGGCTGGCGAGTGCAGCATTGCTCTCCCGCTCCGGATATGACGTCACGGTGGTGGAGAAAAACTCCAACGACGGCGGCAGGGCAGGTTGTTGGGAATCCGACGGCTTCCGCTTCGATACCGGACCGTCCTGGTACCTGATGCCGGAAGTCTTCGACCATTTTTTCCGGCTAATGGGCACCTCAGCCGAAGCGCAGTTGGATCTGAGCGTCCTCGATCCGGCGTACCGCGTCTATTTCGAGAACCACGCTCAGCCGGTGGACCTCTATCACGGCAGAGCATCGAATAGGGAAGTTTTCGAGTCCCTGGAGACAGGCGCAGGGAACAGACTGGCTGCGTACTTGGATTCGGCAGCTGAGACGTACCGATTGGCGATGAAGTACTTCCTGTACAACACCTTCTCCTCGTTCCGCGCCCTGGCCACGGCGGAAGTCGCGAAGAACTTGCCACGCCTCGCGCGCCTGCTGCTGCAGCCGCTGGACAAGTTCGCCGCCCGCTATGTGAAGGATGACCGGCTGCAGAAGATCCTGGGTTACCCTGCGGTCTTCCTCGGCTCCGCACCCTCGATGGCGCCCAGCATGTATCACCTGATGAGCCATTTCGACCTGGACGATGCCGTGCTTTATCCGCGAGGCGGTTTCGTCCGCTTCGTTGAGGCGCTGAAGAAACTGGCTGCGGAAAACGGCGCCAGGTTCATTTACGACACCGAGGTCAGCGCCATTCTAACCAACCCGGGCCGAGGGTCGGGCCAGGGCGCGCGAGGCAGCACGGCCACCGGCGTACGCTACCGCGACGGCGGGGGCAGGACCGCGGAACTGGATGCCGACATCGTGGTCTCCGCGGCCGATCTGCACCACACCGAGACCGCCCTGCTGCCACGACGGCTGCAAAGCTACCCCGCCCGCTACTGGAACAATCGGGTGGCCGGGCCCGGTGCCTTGCTCATTATGCTCGGCGTGCGTGGCCAGTTGCCCGGGCTGCTGCACCATAACCTGCTGTTCTCAGCGGATTGGAAAGCGAACTTCGAGGCGATCTTCGGCAAGACGCCCACAGTCCCCGAGCCGCCGTCGGTCTATGTTTGTAAACCGAGCGCCACCGACGCGGACGCGGCGCCACCCGGGCACGAAAACGTGTTTGTCCTCGTTCCGCTGCCCGCTGATCCTGCTCTGGGATCAGGGGGCGTCGATGGTGGCGGCGATGAACGTTTGGAAAATATTGCCGACGCGGTGATCGACCAGCTTGGCGCCTGGTCCGGCGTCGACGATCTGCCGCAACGCATCACGGTGCGCAGGACGGTCGGTCCGGCCGACTTCGCCCACGACTTCAACTCCTGGAAGGGAACCGCCTTGGGGCCGGCGCACATCCTGAAGCAGAGCGCCTTCCTTCGTGGACGGAATCAAAGCCGCAAGGTGGACAACTTGTACTATTGCGGAGGATCAACGGTTCCCGGCGTCGGGCTGCCAATGTGCCTGATCAGCGCGGAGAATCTGCTGAAACGGCTGAACGGTGATACCACCGGCACGCCACTGCCGGAACCCCTGGAACGGGCACCGGAACCTGGACGAAAGGCGGACCTGCCCGGATGAGCGTGGCGTACCTGGCGGTTTTGCTGTTCTCGCTGGCCGGAATGGTGATCCTGGACTACCGCCTGTCGTTGTTCTTCCGGGCTGACCCCGTCCGGGCGTCGGTGGTGACGCTGACGGGGCTGGTGTTCTTCACCGCCTGGGACCTGATGGGCATCTCGCTGGGAATCTTCTCGCGCGGCGACACCCAGTACATGACTGGGCTGCTGGTCGCCCCCGAATTGCCGGTGGAGGAACTGTTTTTCCTCGGCTTCCTGAGCTACCTGACGATGAACGTGTACCAGTTGATGGACCGGCGGCTGCGCACCGGAACGTTCCTCCCAGCTGATGCATCCACAGAGGGAAATGCCGTTTCATGACCTACTGGCTGCTCAACTTATGTTTCCTGCTGGTCGCGGCAGCAGTTGCCCTCATCGCTGCCTTACGCACGACGCCGGGTGGCCGCCGTCGTCGTTATGCTGCCGTTGCGCTGACAGCGGCGGTGCTGTGCGTGCTGACGGCCGTCTTCGACAACCTGATGATTGCCGCCGGACTGTTTGAATACCATGGCTCCCAAACTTCCGGATTAACAATAGGAGCGGCACCGGTGGAGGACTTCGCCTACGTTATTGCCGCAGCGCTGCTGTTGCCGGCGCTGTGGCAACTGCTTCCGGGTGGAAAGCGGGACCGGCATGGGTAAGGCGGCCAGCGTGCTGCGCAACCTGTTCATCGCCTCGCGGCCGGTGTCCTGGGTCAATACGGCGTTCCCGTTCGGTGCCGCGTACCTGCTGGCCACGGGGGACATCGACCTGCGGTTCATCCTGGGCACGCTGTACTTCCTGATTCCATACAACCTTGCAATGTACGGAATCAACGACGTGTTCGACTATGAAAGCGATGTCCTCAATCCGAGGAAGGGCGGGACGGAAGGGGCTGTGCTGGCCAGGCCGATGCACCGCACCACGCTGGCCGCCGTCTTCGTGACCAACGTTCCGTTCCTGCTCTACCTGATCCTTGCCGGGACGGTGGTTTCGTCCCTGGTGCTTGCCGCGAGCATCTTCGCAGTGGTTGCCTACAGCGCTCCCGGGCTGAGGTTCAAAGAGCGGCCGTTCGTGGACTCGCTGACCTCGAGCTTCCACTTTGTCAGCCCCGCGCTGTTCGGACTGGCTCTTGCTGAAGCCAGTTTCACACCTGTCCTGTGGTCCATCCTGGCCGCGTTCTTCCTCTGGGGAACGGCCAGTCACGCCTTCGGCTCCGTGCAGGACATCATTTCGGACCGCAGCGGCAACGTGGGTTCGGTGGGAACCGTACTCGGCGCGGCGACAACTGTCCGGTTGTCCTTTGGAGCTTACACGTTGGCCGGTTTGTTGATGCTTCCCGCTGGTTTTCCCGGTGCGCTCGGTGCGGTGCTGGCCCTGCCGTATATGGCCAATGTATGGCCCTTCCATTCGTTGCCGGATTCAGGTTCTGCCGCTGCGCACACCGGGTGGCAACGGTTTCTCTGGCTGAACTATGTGACCGGTTTCCTCGTCACCATGCTGCTGATTTTCTATGCCAGCCAACGGTAATCCGGACGCCGGCAGGATGGGATCAGGATTGCTGGGACCGGCGCCGCCAGCGGTTCCACGGCAGGTTGGCGCGGCCGTGCGACCCCAATGTATGAAAAGCCCGGCGGAAACGCAGGCGCACATTCCTGCTGTCCGCCACTGCACGCGGCGATATCCCCACCTGCAACGAACGGCAGAAGCGGATGCGGAACCGCAAGCCGACATGCATGCTCAAACATATATCGTCGTGCATCAACTGGTCGTGACGGTGGACCTCGTCCCGCACTGCTTCCCAACAGCTGCGGCGCATGGCGAAGTTGGAGCCGAACAAGGGCACACTGGCCAGCGAAAAGCCTACCGCCAGGAAGTAGCCATACATATACAGCACATTCAGCGCCCCGCCTCTCCATGGGCCAACGCCATAGAACTGTCCCGGACCGGTCAACCCCGCCAGGGCGGGGTCGTCGTCGAAAACCGCGGTGATCTGCTCGATCCAGTTGGCAGGCAGAACAGAGTCGGTGTCGCACCGGGCAATAATGCCCCCGTCCGCCCGGTCGTATCCAGCAGCGGCAGCGGCCGGAATTCCCGGTGCCGGCTCATGTACCACCACAGCACCAAACCCGGTGGCAACGCGGACAGTGTTGTCCCGGCTGCCATTGTCCACCACAATGATTTCTGCAGGGGCCACGGTCTGCTCCATCAGCGAGCGCAGGCACACCTGCAGTGCCGCCGCATCATCGAGACAGGGAATCACCACGGAGACCGGCAGCATGTGCCTCACTTTACGCCGGATACGGTAGCGCGATGATCGATTCGATGATCCGCCGGCCCGCATCGACGACGGAGTATGCGGCCGACGTCGTCCGGGTCCTGGTGGCGGGAAGCATACTCGCCGCGTTGCTCTTCTTCAGTCCTGTCGACGTGGCTCTGTTCGCCCTGGTGCTGCTTGGCTGCCTGATCGCGCGGGCTTTGGCCTTGGCTGCCGCCGTCGACCTGGCGACTGCACTGATGCTGTTGGTCGCAGCATGGAGCAGTGTCCTCGGTATTTATGCGCGCATCGGCTGGTGGGACTTCGTCATGCACGCCGCTGCCTCCGGGGCGCTGGCCGGCATGTGCTATCAGCTCGTCGCGCGCGGCGCCGCATTTGCGGCCCCTCCCCCAACGGCTGCAGGTACGCGAAACCCCGCGGCACCATACAAAGCGGCCACGGTGTTCCTGGTGCTCGCCTGCGGCGCCGCCTTGAGTATCTTCTGGGAATTCGGAGAGTGGTGGGGGCACAGCTACATCGACCCGGCGATCAACGTGGGGTATCGGGACACCATCAGTGACTTGGCCGCAGGGGTCTCAGGGTCCCTGGTGACCGGCGTGCTTATCGCTTTGTCCCGAAACGCTCCGCGACCGCCCGTGCCCTGATCATAATGACGGCGGACGGCACGACTTTGCCCGTCAGATAAGTGGACAGCCTGGACGTGGAAGTACCAAGGTATGCGGCGAATTCCGCACGGGTTAAGCCACTTGTTTGCAGGGCTTGACCAAGCTGTTGGACCACTTGGTGCCGTTCACAGCGTTCCTGCCGCTCACTGGCCTGTCTCAACATCCTTTCAAACAAGGACGCCATGCCTTCGTGTTCCATCATTGTCACGGCCTCGGCCAGTTCGCCAGCCACTTTGCCGCGCGGATCATTGGCCACAGCCCGTGCAACCTTTCGCCAATGCTCCACATTGCCGCGCTCGAGGGCGGTGAGTATGCCTTCGACGCCCCACCTCTCGACGGGATCCTCGACAGAAACGTCCAGATTCCGAAAGACAAGAGACATAGCTACCCGTCCTGCTGGATTATAAGAAGCGCAAGTTTCCGGCACACTTCAACAGTGGTGACCCAGTCGCGCCACTTATTTTTCAACCCTTTGTAATCCTCCAGCTGTGTGGTGGTGCGGGAATCTTTTGATTGCGGGTTGGACAGTTGACGGATTAGCTGGGAAGTGACGGCGGTGCCGTCCCGGTTTTGGTCTGCGTAGTAGATATCCATGGCCGAAAGGACCGACGCGGCATGCTCCAGGCCGGCTTTCTCAGCCAGTGCCGCCACGTCGAGATAATCCCTGGTCTGATTCCGGCGCGCGATGAGGAAAGCTTTGATTCTCAAAGTCTCGTCCGGCGTTGGAACTCTGACGGATTTTCCAGAGGGCAGGACCACCTGATCCACTTCCAAAGGATGCAGGCGAATCAGCTGCCGCAGTCCCGTCTCAATGCCGCCCAACTCCTCCGGGATGATTTTTCCGTAGGTCGTTCTGTTGGTGGCCCAGCTGTTCTCACTTTCCAGAGCTTCGAGGACCACATCAAAGTGCTCCTGCAGATTGGTCAGCACGTGGTCGCTCTCGAATGAGAGCCGGTGCCCGGCAAACATCGCTGCGGCGCCGTCGCCCACGAGCACAGCATCGGGCACAAGTTGTTGCAGTCTGGCTGCGGATTCAAGAACGTCCGCGAGCACATCGTCCACGATTCGGCCTCCCTGGACGCACCCTGTTCAATTATCATATCTGATAACTGACAGCCTACTCCAACTCCGCCATCAGCTGCACGGGCGCGTGGTCGGAGGGCCACCCGCCGTCGTACTTGCCCGTGTTGACCACTGCCTGCCGAACTGTGATTGAGGGGGTTGTCAGGATCCAGTCGATCCGGCGTCCGTTGTTCTTCGGCGGCCGGTAGCCGGGAAAGGTCCCCCATGGTTCAGTCAGCTGCTGCCCGGCCGCGTCCCATGAGTCCCGCAGGACCCCCTCGCCGGTGAACACCCGGTGCACGCTTGAACGATGGCCTGCGTTGAAGTCTCCCGTCACGAACGCTGGGACATCCTTGGGCAGCATGTCAACGATCGCTTCCGCTGAGCGCATCCTGGATCTGGCCGAAAGATGGTCCAAATGCGTATTGAACACCATGAAGCGGCGGCCGGTGAATCTGTCGCGGAACAGCGCGCTGACCAGAATGCGCGGGATCAAGTTGCCCCAGCCGGTGGATCCGCTGATATCCGGCGTGTCCGACAGCGCCTGCTGCCGCCAATCGAGCAACTCGAGCCGGGCCTCGTCAAAGCAGATGGCGCAATGCTCGCCCACCCGGCCGTTCCTCCTGCCGGTTCCAATCCGCCGGTAGCCGTTGTCCAGCGCGGATTCGACCGTCGCCAAGTGCATGGGCAAGGCCTCCTGGAGCCCAAGTACGGTGGGACGTTCGAGCCTTAGCAGGCCGCTCACCGCCGGTTCGCGCAGCTTCCACCGGTCCGGATGGTTCCGCCGCAGGTGGGGCGTCGGGTGCCGCACATTGAGGGTCATCACGTGCAGCTGGGGCACGTGCGCAGGTCCGAGCAGCGGCTCGCCAGTCACGGCGTGTCCTTGGGTCTCACTGCGCGATCCCGTCTGTCCCACCCACCACGCACGGGACGCGTGGACCTGTAGATTATGCCCATGAGTACAACGGTAGTGTGGCTGCGCGATGACCTGCGGCTGGCGGACAATCCGGCACTGCATGAGGCGGCACAGCGCGGCGGCCAAACAGCGGTGCTGTACGTGCTCGACGAGTCCCCCGGCGTCCGTCCCCTGGGTGGAGCGGCACGGTGGTGGCTGCACTATTCACTGCGCTCTTTGGACGAACAGTTGCGGAAGGTGGGCGGCAGGCTGATCCTGCGCCGGGGCAAGGCGGCCGACGTCGTCAAGCAACTGATTGCCGACGTCGGCGCCGAAGCAGTGTTGTGGAACCGGCGCTACGGACGGCCGGAACGGGATATCGATGCCGGGCTGAAGGAGTGGGCCCGGGACAACGGTGTCGACGCGCAGAGCTTCCAGGCGAACTTGCTGTTCGAGCCGTGGCAGGTGCAGACGGGCCAAGGGGAGAATTACAAGGTCTTCACCCCTTTTTGGCGTGCGTGCCTGGCACAACCGGAACCGCGGGAGCCGTTGCCTGCGCCGTCATCGATAAAAGCGGCCAAAATCCGCCGCACCAACCGAAACCCGGCCTCCGAGGAACTCGACGACTGGGCCTTACTGCCGACCGCACCGGACTGGGCCGGTGGCCTGCGCGACGAGTGGACACCGGGTGAGCCAGGTGCGGGGCGCCGGCTTTCCGAATTCTTCGACGAGCGGGTCGACGACTACAGCGGCGGCCGCGAACGGCCAGGCCAGGAATCCACCAGCAGGCTGTCGCCCCATCTGCGGTTTGGCGAAATCAGCCCGTTTCAGATCTGGCATGCCGCCAAGGCAGACCGCGGCGCCGGGGTCGACCATGAGATCCAGACGTTCGGCTCTGAGATCGGATGGCGCGAATTCTGCTGGCAACTGCTGTACCACAACCCGGATCTGGCCACGGAGAACTATCGTCGCGAGTACGACGCGTTCGCTTGGGAACCTGACACTGCCAACGAGGTCCGCGCCTGGCGGCAGGGCCGCACGGGATACCCCATGGTCGATGCTGGAATGCGGCAACTCTGGGAAACCGGTTGGATGCATAACCGGGTGCGGATGATTACCGCATCCTTCCTGATCAAGAACCTGCTGGTCGATTGGCGCATCGGAGAACAGTGGTTCTGGGACACCCTGGTCGACGCCGACGCCGCCAACAATCCCGCCAATTGGCAGTGGGTGGCCGGATCCGGTGCCGATGCGGCACCGTATTTCCGGATCTTCAATCCGGTCACCCAGAGCACCAAGTTCGATCCATCCGGCGCCTACCTGCGCCGTTTCCTGCCCGAACTGGCTGAATTGGACGACAAGGCGATCCACCGGCCTTGGAAGCACCCCGGAGACGCGCCGGACTATCCCGAGTCCATCGTCGACCTGCAGGAAACCCGGCAGCGCGCGTTGGACGCGTATGCGGAGGTCAAGAACCGCTAGCGCGAAGCCCTCTGAGATGCAGCTTTCCCGAGTGAACGGTCCGGTTCAAGAGGCAGGCGTGCGGGTTCCTTCGACAGCCTGCCCGGCCACCAAATCCGCGGACCTATGTCGTAGGACAGCGCCGGCACCAGCAGGGACCGGACAACCACCGTATCGAGCAGTACGCCGAACGACACGATGAAGGCGATCTGCACCAGGAACAGGATCGGGATCACTCCGAGGGCAGCGAAGGTCGCGGCCAGCACAATACCTGCGGATGTGATCACGCCGCCGGTCTTCACCAGCCCCTTCAAGATTCCGGGACGGGTGCCCAATTCGACGGACTCCTCCCTTACCCGGGTCATCAGGAAGATGTTGTAGTCCACTCCGAGCGCCACCAGGAAGACGAATCCAAACAGCGGCACGGAGGCATCCGCTCCGGGGAAGTCGAACACATGGTTGAACACCAGCGCCGAAACTCCCAAAGCGGACAAATAGGACAGCACCACGCTGGCGATCAACAGCACGGGTGCCAGCACTGAACGCAGCAGCACCATCAGGATGGCCAGGATGACTATCAGCACCAGCGGGATGATGGTCCGCAGGTCCGATTGCGCCGCAACATTGGTATCGAGGGCCACGGCCGTGGTTCCCCCCACCAGCACCTCCGGGTTCGCCTCAGGAGCAATTTGCCTCAGCTCGCGGATCACATCTTCGGCCGCTTCCGACTGCGCCGGCTTATCCGTGATGGCATTGATCATCACCCGCCCGTCCCTGACCACGGGGGCAGACTGCGCCTCGGCACCGGACGGTGGGCCGGAGGGTGCGTTCGGCGATGCGCTGGAAGGCTGGCCGGAAGGCTGGCCCGACGGCGGACCGGAGGGTGCGTTTTGCGGGCTCGATCCCGTGAAGAAGGAAGCCTGCGTCACGCCGGGCGTCTGTTTAACCTCGGCCAGCACCTCTTGCCGGTCGTCAGCGCCGGCGATGATGATGACGGGGCTGCCACTGCCGGCGTCGAAATGTTCTGCCTGCACTTGCTGGCCTTTGACCGCGTCCGATTCAGCCAGAATGAAGTCGGACTGCGGCACACCGGCTGCCTGCAGCTGGGTGACTCCTGCCGCTGCGGCTATCAGTAACACCAACGAACTGATCCACGTGACTCTCGGGCGGCGGGCAACGAGACCACCCACCCGCTTCCAGAGGCCGCGGGCGCCTTCCAGCCCGGCCGCCGTTCCCGAAGCCGATTCTGCGGCGGGTGCAGTTCCTGCCCGGGGGCGGAACGGCCAGAAAGCCAGCCGCCCGGTCGCAAGCAGCACAGCGGGCAGGAACGTAAGCGCCGCAAGCAGGGAGAATACGATGCCGGTCGCAGCGATCGGACCAAGACTTTGATTCGACTTCAGTTGGGAGAACAACAGGCACAGCAACGCGATGATCACTGTCGCCCCGGACGCCACGATCGGCGCGGACGAACCGCGCAGCGCCTTGACCATGGCTGTCCATCTGGATTGATACTGCAGCAGTGATTCGCGGTAGCGCGCCACCAGCAGCAAGGAATAGTCCGTGGCAGCACCAATCACCAGGATGGAAAGTATCCCCTGGCTTTGCCCGCTCAGCGAGATCACTCCCTCGCGCGCCAGCAGGTAGATCACCAGGATGGAAGCGCAGAGTGCAAAGACGGAAGTGGCCAGCACCAGAAATGGCAACAACACCGCACGGTAAACCACCAGCAGAATGATGAAGACAGCTGCCAGTGCCACGCCCAGCAGGATGCCGTCGATGCCGCCAAAAGCGTTGGCCAGATCCGCTGTCAGCCCGGCCGGACCGGTAACGTACGACGTCGTCCCGTCCGGGGCGTTGGCGGCGACCACCTCGGTGAGAGCGGCGACAGTTTCCTGAAGTTGCTCGGAATCGGCAATGGGAACAATGTACTGGACCGCCACACCGTCTTCGGAGGGGATAGGCCCGGCAACGATGTCGCTCTGCACCCCATCGACGCCGGAGATGTCATCGGCGAGCTCCGCATACTGCGGCAATTCCTGCGGGCTGATAGGGTCTTCGGATTCGAGTACAACGATTGCCGGTATCGAATCCGATTCCCGGAATTCGCTTTGCCATTCCGAGACCTGGGTCGCTTCGGCATTGGCTGGAAGGAACGCCGCCTGGTCATTGGTGGACACCGACGAGAGCTTGCCGAACGTCGGACCGCCGACGGCTGCTGCAACCAGCCATATGATGATAAGGACGGCGGGCAACGATACACGGAGCCACCGGGGAGCGACGCTGCCGCCGCTACGATGCTTCGCGGCCTTCACCGGACGACCGGCCGGAAGGTATGATCCAAAAGTGTCTCCATCATGGAGATACTAGCAACGAGGTGAATGCATGACCAACAACGAGCGCGACGACGCCGGGATCCCGGATAACGCCCGGCCGCTATTGCTGTTGCTGCAGCAATTCACCGTGGAGAGCAACCGGTTTGTCGACCAGCTTAGCGGCAAACACCACCTGCACCGCACCGATTTGAATGCGCTGGCAGCAATCATTGCCTTCGTGCAGCGGGGCGAAGATGCAACACCCGGACGGCTGGGCGAAAGCCTCAATCTAAGCTCACCCGCGACGACGGCACTGCTCGACCGGCTCAACCGTGCCGGCCACATCAACCGTGAGCGCAGTGAGCAGGACCGCCGCCAAGTGCACTTGTCCATCACCGACCTTGCAGCCAGGACAGGTAAGGAAATGTTCGCCCCGCTTTCCCGACACATCGGCGAGGTCATAGTCGGCTACTCCGAAGAAGAACGAGCGCTCATCGAACGCTTCGTGGGTGAGGCTATTGGGGCCACGATTGCCGCCCGGGACGACGATGCCTAGCTGAGTGCTCCCCCGGGCAAAGCTCCTCCAGCATGAGAAGACAGCCTGCGGCGGTGCAAAGTGCTGGTGGCGCGACCGAAACCCCGAGCCAGCTAGTTGGCCACGCCCCGCGCTCCGCGCAACTCTCCCGCCGAAAAGCTATGCGCGCGTGTTTGCCGGTTGGTTCCGGGAGACCATAGCGGCGAGGTTGTCCAGTGAAGATTCGAGATCTTCCTGCGGAATGGCCGGACCGTTCCTCTTTGTGGTCTCAGCACACCGAGGGCCCGATGTATCCCGGAACGCGGCAGCGAGACTGTCGACAACATCCGGCCGAGTGGCGTGCCATAGCATCAGTAAGCGAAGATAACAGGCAGGAACTCCTGCATTCAGGGGCGAGATAAGCACCGAACGATCCGCAGCCACTGCCAACGAGGAGGTGAAGTCGTGAGTGTGCTCATTGCCGGATGCGGCGACCTCGGTACCGAGATCGGCCTGCGCTTCGCCGATGCCGGCTACCAGGTAGCCGGCATCCGTCGCTCACCCGAGGTACTGCCGGACCCCATCACCGGCCTTCGCTGCGACCTGGCAACCCAACGTCCGCCGGTGCCGACCGAAACGAAGATCGTGGTGATGGCCACCTCGCCCGACGCGCGAACCGAAGACGCGTATCGTGCGGCCTACCTTCGATCACTCGAGCATCTGCTCGACGGGCTGGACGCGGCTGACACCACAGTGGAGCGAATGATCCTGGTCTCGTCGACGGCCGTGCATGACACTAACGACGGCGGCTGGATCACCGAAGACTCGGCCACCGAGGCATCCACCGCCACAGCCGCAGTTCTGGCCGAGACCGAGAGGCTGCTGCACGCACGGTTGCCTCAAGCGACCATCCTGCGGTTGGCCGGCCTCTACGGGCCGGGACGAACCCGGCTCATCGATCGGGTCCGCACCGGCACGGCGCAGCTTCCGTCGACCAAGCGGTACACCAACCGCATCCACCGCGACGATGCCGCCGCGGCCATCGTGCACCTGGCAACAGCTGTATCTGATCCGGCCTCCGTCTACCTGGGCGCCGACGACGAGCCCTGCCCGCGAGCCGACGTCATGCGTTTTCTGGCCGATGAAATCGGCGCCACACTGCTGCCGGCAGCCGACAGTGGTGACCTCAACGCCCCGTCAGGCAAGCGGGTGAGCAACCGGCGCTTAACAGGCACCGGCTTCGCTCTCCGGTATCCGACGTACCGGCACGGCTACCGCGCGATTCTGTCGACCGATGGCGTCCGGCATCCCTGACCGGGACACCCGTTAGTGGTCAACTAATCTTGTGGGCTGCGTCCGAGAACGTGGCGCAGGGCAGGCTCGAGGCTGCGGTGGCGGAATTCGTAGCCAGCCGCCTCGATTTTCGCCGACGAGACCCGCTGGTCCGCGGCCGCCAGCTCGCGGGCGCCCTCGGGCCCAAGCAGCAACTTCGGGCCCACACCCGGAACCGGAACGGCTGAGGGCCGGTTCAACACCCGGCCCAGCGTGTTCGCGTATTCCCTGGCGGTGACCGGCACCGGGGCGACGGCGTTGACTGATCCCGACACCCGCGCATCGAGCACGGAATGAGCGTAAATCCCGGCCAGGTCGTCGAGGCTGATCCAGCTGTGCCACTGGCCGGCTCCGAGCGGGCCTCCCACCCCGGCCACATACAGCGGCAGGAATCGCTGCAGCATCATCCCGCCCGGGCACTGGCTGATCCCCGTGCGCACTTTGACCACCCGCACACCGGCCCGTTCGGCCGGCGCGCAGGCGGCTTCCCAGTCTCGGCAGAGCCGGGCCATGAAGTCATCCCCGGCCGGCGCGTCCTCGCTCAGCGGCTCGGCCCTCGACTGCGGCCCGGATAACGGTCCTGCCGCATGCGGGTCGGCGCCGTAGTAGCCGATGGCGGAGGCGTTCACGAGCGTGCGTTCGCGTCCGTCTGCCGAGAGCGCCGCAAGAGCATCGACGAGCAGGGCCGTTCCCGTCACGCGGCTGGCATACATGCGCTTCTTATTGGTCTCGGTGAACCGGCCCAACGGCGAGCCGGAGACGTTGACGACGGTGTCACAGGCCGCCAGCTGTGATGGATCCAGCCACCCGGAGGCAGGATCCCATTCGACCTCATCGTCGGACCGTGCAGGCCGTCGCACGAGTCGGATCACATGGTGTCCACCGCCGGCCAACAGCGCACACACTTGCGTGCCGACGGCGCCCGAAGCACCGGCGACGGCGACGGTGAGCGCCGGACCGGGATGGGCGGCGTGAAAGTGCAGGTCGCCGAGCAGCTGCCGTTCGCGGTAGCGGAAGATCCTGTCCATCTCGTCGGCGAACCTGTCCCGTATCCACCCGCTCAGCCGCCGTCCCACTCCGGACTCGCGTAGCCGCGAGACCAACGGCAGCTCATAATCGACCCTGTCGGTCATGACGGTGCCGGTCTCGCCGGACCTCAGTTCATGGTCGTCGAAGATGTGGACGTGCTTCCATCGACGCAGGGGTCCAACGGCCATGACGTCGGTGAAAGACCGGCCCGGATCGTGGTCGACATGCCGGGCCGTCCAAGGCAGTTCGGGGCGGACGACGCCTGGCCTGCCCACCGCCGACGCGATGGTTCCTGCGACCCCCGACAGGCCAAGCCCCAGCTTCCCGGGCGCGCCGACACTGATCTGCGCCGTCGACCCTGCCTCGATCCCGGCGTCGGGCTCGCGACGCACGCTGCCCGAGAACGGCGGGCTGAGCCGTTGCAGCGCCCCCGGACGCGCAAACCAGGCAAAGACATCCGCCCGCGGATGCGGGAGGCTCGTGCGGTACTCGAAGACAGCCATGGACTCATCATGACAGGAACCATTCACCGGCACAGTAGACGCTGGCCGTTCCGACGACACCCCAGGCTTGTTCCATAAGCCGGACAATGCAGATTGAATTGTTGTGATCCGGCCTTGCCCACCCGAACATCAGTGGTTTCGGCGGGCTCAACAACCTCACGGACTATCCGGCAGGTATCACAGGCGAATAACAATCAGTGGGCTTGGTGTTCCGCTGGCGCCCTGCCTGTGGCAGGGTCGTGACCGGTGATACTCAAAGTGACGGAAGTTTTTGGTTTTCTGACCCATCCGTGACGGGGTTCACGACGAAGCACTGGTAGCGTGCCCAGGATTTGGGTTCGTACGTATCCCTCATGAGGAGATCGACGATGAAACTGATGAAGAAGACAATGCTGCTGGCACCGGCTGTTGCGCTGGGCCTGACCGCCATGGGAGCGGCCCCGGCGATGGCCGATCATGCCGAGGGCTCCTACTCGACCATGTTGAATCAGGTCAACAGCAGCGGCGCCTCCGGTGAAGCCTGGGTCACTGTCGAAGGCAGCCAGGCCACGGTGACCATTGAGACGTCCGGGCTGGCCGAAACGTTCAAGGATGCCGCTTACCCGCACGTGCAGCACATCCACATCGGCGCGCAGGGCACCTGCCCGACGATGGCCGATGACGCCAACGGTGACGGTGTGATCAGCACGGTCGAGGGCAAGCCGGCCTACGGCGCGATCGGCACCACCCTGTCGGTCGGAAGCGCGGCCAAGGACGCTTCGACGGCCACGGACGTCACCGTTGCCCCCTCGGGCAGCTCCTACACCTATAAGGAGACGTTCGAGCTGAACGAGAAGACCCAGGATGCGCTGGCCAACGGCACCGCGGTGGCCGTGGTCCATGGTCTGAACCCGGCCAACCAGCCCGCCGCGGCCACGGAAACCATGAGTGGCCTGCCCGGCGCCGCGAAGCTGCCGTTGGCTGCCACGGCTCCGGCACTGTGTGGTCCGCTGCAGATGATGCCCGCTGGCGGCGCTGACACCGGTGTCACTCCGACCGAGCAGGGCGGTGCCAATGAGATGGGGATGTACGCCCTCGGTGGCGGTCTGATCGCCGCAGCCGGCGCGGGCTACGCCATCCGCCGCTCCAAGGTCGCCGCCCGGTAAGGCACGGCCCCGGCAACAGATCCACAGTGATCGAGCCTAAGAGCGACCGTCGCCTCCGCTTCCAAGCGGGGGCGACGGTCCTCTTATGCCTGCTGGCCGGCTGCGGACCCACCGATCAAGGAAACGGCAACCATCCCGATGGCCGCCCGAGCCCGGCTTCAACCGCCAAGGCACCGGCCAACCGACAGGCACGGCGATGGACGCCTCCCGACCGGTCAGCCTCACCATCGGGGCACTGGACCGCACCTCTAAGATCATCGAAACCGGCCTGCGTGACGATCGGACGCTTGAGGTTCCACCCGAGCACGAGGGAGCCCCGGCCAGCTGGTTCACCGGCTCCCCCACCCCAGGCCAGAGGGGCCCGGCGGTGTTGCTCGGACACGTCAACTCCACCGCCGATGACAGCGGCGTCTTCTACAACCTCGACGCCCTCGAACAGGGCGATCAGATCAGCGTCACCCGCACAGATGGCACCCGGGCCATTTTCGAGGTATACAAGAGCGAGCTCTACCCGAAAAACGACTTTCCCACGAAGGCCGTCTACTCCCCCACACCAGGGGCCGAATTGCGGCTGATCACCTGCGACGGATTCACCGCATCCTCCGGAGACTTCGTGAAGAATCTGGTCATCTACGCCAAGCTGGTCGACACCGCATAACTCTGTCTCGCAGTCCCGCCCACTTGCCCGGTGAAGAATTTTCGGTTCATACCAATCCGGTAACAGGATCGCACCGAACCCCTGATGTCCTTCAAACACCGATAGGAAAATCATGGAGGCAATAACAATGCGGAACTTTTTCACGAAGTCTCTGGCAGTCAGCGCGGTCACAGGTGTGGCATTGGTCGGCGGAGCCGGAATGGCCAGCGCCGATTCCGGTGACAGTGTCGAGTCGACCATGAACGAGACCACGAACCAGGTCAACGACAACCGCATCGCTGACAGCGGCAACGTCTCGCTGGACAACATCCTCAACGATGCAGTCGACGTCGGTGATGTCGCCAGCGGCAACAACGTGCTCAGCGGCATCGGCACGTCCGTGACCGACAATCTGGACGGCATCCTCAGTGGCAATGACACTGAGGTGAACGCCAACCCCGATGTGGACTCCACCGTCGACGCCGACAGCTCGTCACAGAGCAGCACTGACCGCGGCGAGAACAACGAGTCCCTGCTGGGCGGACTGCTCTAAGCACCCGCAAGAAGACAGCAGCCCGGCAGGACTGCACATGTGGCACCCGCTCCCCCTCCTCTGGGGCGGGTGCCACTTTTTATGCGGCCCCAGGCGGTTCTCAGACCAGCCGCTCATGCCAACGTGAAGCCGGTCAAGCCAGCGGGCCTCGCCGTGGCAGTACGCGTAGCCTATTGCGCCAGCGTGTAACGGTGCTCGGGGCGGCCGGTGTTGCCGTACCGCAGCTGGATGTCCACTGCGCCGTCGTCCACCAGCGCCGACAGGTAACGTTGCGCCGTCGCCCGGGAGACGCCGATGTGCCGGGCCACGGCCATCGTTGAATACTGCTCGCCGGGTTGCAGCGCCTCCAGCACCGCAGTCTCCGTGGCCGATCGCGCCCGGCTGGTGCCCCCTGGCTGCGAAGGGTTGAGCGTCCGCACTGCCCGCTCGATGGTGTCCTGATCCACGGTTTGCTGGCCCGGCAGCATCCGCCGATACCGCGCGTATGCCCGCAACCGCTGGGTCAGATCCTCGGCGGTGAATGGCTTGATCAGGTACCCAATCGCGCCGCGGCGCAACGCCTGCCGTACCGATGCCGCTTCGGCCGCAGCGCTGAGGATCAGCACGTCGGTGTCCAGGGTCGGAAGCAGGTCCAGGCCGAAGGCGTCGGGCAGGTAGACATCCAACAGCACCAGATCCGGGTGCTGGGTGTTGGCCGCCCGCAACGCTTGTTCGGCGCTGCCCACAGGGTTCAGCGGCTTGAATCCCGGGACGGAGTCCACATACGTCGCATGCAGCTTCGCCACGTGGAAATCGTCGTCGACGATCAGTACGTGTATTTCCTCACTCATCATGTCCTCTCGCCCGCCAACCCGGCACGTGCGGCGTCATCAGGCTTCCCCCGTTCCGTTGCGCGCCGTTGATCCGCCGGTTCCCGCCGTTCGACCGTCTCCGGCAGCCGGGCGCAGAACACCGCACCCGGACCGCCGACCTGTCCGCCGTCGGCCAACCACACGTCTCCGGCGCGGTCCCGGGCGATCTGCCGGCACATCGACAGTCCCAGCCCCTGGCCATGTGCGTCGAGCGGCGTGGCCGACGCCGTCGAATATCCGTCGGCGAAAATCAGTTCCGGATCCGTTGCCCCGTCGCCTGAGTCCGCGACCACCAGATGCAGCGTACCCGGCGGGCGGCCGTTGGCACCGGGATCCCGGTCCTGTTCATCGCCGTCTCCGCCCGAACCCGGCCCCGTCCCACCTCCGCCCGGAGCCTCGTCCGACCCGACGCCCGGCGCCGGGTCCGGTTCATCCAGCAAATCGACCTCCACCCAACGGTCCGGGTTGCTGCCGTGCACCGCCGCTTGAACAGCGTTATCGATCAGGTTCCCGATCACCGTTGTCACGTCGTGCGGATCGCTGACCCGTCCGCGCACCAGCGTCTCCTCGCCGATCCGCAAGTGCACGCCGCGCTCCCCTGCTTCAACGCTCTTGGCCCCGATGAACGCCTGCAGGTATGGGTCACCGAGTTGTTCGGCCTGCTCCACCGGGAACTTCAGCGGTCCGGTGGCGAGCAGCGAACCGACGTATTCCTTAGCCTCGCGGTTGTTGCCAATGCCGAGCAGACCCGCGACAGTGTGCAGCCGGTTGGCGAACTCATGGCGCTGGGCCCGCAGCGCCGTCGTCATCGAACTGACCGCCTGCAGTTGCCGGGTCAACGACTGCATCTGGGTCCGGTCGCGGAGCATAATCACGGTGCCCAGATCCTGCTCCGCACCGCCGCGGCGTCCGCCGGTGCGCACCGCGCGCGAGGTGAGGATCAGCACCCGGGAACCGATCACTTCTTCGGTCGACGGCGACTCGGCGTTGGCGCCATCGGCCAACCGGGATAACGACGGGGGCAGGCCGGCTTCGGCCAGTGGCTGCCCGACGACGTCGTCGCCGTCCCGCAGCCCCAGCAGCCGTCGTGCCTCGGCATTGACCACGGTGATGATGCCCTGGGCGGAGATGCCGACCACCCCTTCATCGACGCCGCGCAGCACTGCTTCCTGGTCCTGCGCCAGCGCTGCGATTTCCTCGGGCTCCAGCCCCAGAGTCAGCCGGCGCAGCCTGCGCACCAGCAGCCAGGACGCCACCAGCCCCAGACCCAGCGCCCCGACGCCGGTGATGGCGACCGGCAGGATGTCAGCGGCGACGTTCTCCAGCACATCCGACATGGCAAAGCCGACGCTGACCTCGCCCACCACGATCTGCTGCGAGCCCGGCGCGTAGATCGGGACCTTCGCCCGGGCGGACAGCCCCAGGGTGCCGATTTCCTGATTGGTGACTTCCTCGCCTGCGAGCGGTTTGGACGGATCGGTACTCACCCTGTGCCCCAGCCGTTCGGGGTTCGGGTGGGTCAGCCGGATGCCCTGATCGTCGGTAATCACCACGAACAAGGCCCCGGTGCGGGTGCGCACATCCCTGGCCAGCGGCACCAGCGGATCATTCAGCAGCTGGGAGGTGGGCAGTGCCGCGGCATCGGCGGCCGTGAGCCGGGCAGCCTCAGCCCGGACCTGGTCGGTGGTGGCCAGCGTACGGGCAACGGATAGCGCCCGCTCTTCAGCCTCCAGCCCGAGGCGCTGATACGTCAGCCAGCCATGGACCCCTGCCGTCACCAGCACCACCAGGACGACGACGGCCAGCTGCAGCAGCAGGATTTGTCCGGCGAAATTCAGCCGTCGCTTGCGTATGGCCGATGCAAGACTCACGCACCCTCCGTCCTGGGTTGAATGTCGATTCCGATGGCGGCTGCCGGCGCTTGAGCACAATGCGCAAAAGCCACTTAATAATCACTATGCGTTGAAAGTGGGATAAACCACCAGCAGTGATCCGGGCCACTATATCGTCTATAGCGCAGCTCACAGCAGCGGGGATTACGCCGACTGTGAGCTGAACACTATACGCACCTTAATGAGGAGGATGTGCCAAGAATGAAATCCCCCGGAATCCTTTCCAGGAAACGTCGGGCAGTCCGCTGGGCCGCGCCGTTGGCTGCAGGGCTGCTGGTGCTGACCGGCTGCGGCGGCAGCGGCTCCGGTGGCGGCGGCGAAGCTGCCGCCGACTACCCCACTGAAACCGTTGAGATCATGGCACCGGCCGATCCCGGCGGCGGTTATGACATGACCGCCCGTTCCATCGCCCGGTCGTTGACCAAAGGCGGCGTCATCGAGTCTGAAGCCAAGGTCTACAACGTCCCCGGCGCTTCCGGCACGACCGGCCTGACGCAGTTCGTCAGCGAGAACGCCGGCAACCCGCACCAGCTGATGGTGGTCGGCAAGATCCTCGTCGGCGCGATCCAGCAGACCGACTCGCAAGTCACGCTGGAGAATACGACGCCGATCGCCCGACTGGCTGCCGAGTATGACGCGATTGCGGTTCCGACCGATTCCAAGTACAAGACGCTCGAAGACCTGATGAAGGACTTCAAGAAGAACCCCGGCAGCGTCGCCTGGGGCGGCGGATCCGTCGGCGGCGTGGACCAGATCCTGGTCGCAAAGCTGGCCGAGGCCGTCGGCGTCAAGCCCGGCAAGATCAACTACATCCCCTACTCCGGCGGCGGGGAACTCACCCCGGCCATCCTTTCCGGCGACGTGGATGCGGCTGCGTCCGGCCTGGCGGAATTCGCCGACCAGGTTGCCGCGGGCAAGATGCGGCTGCTGGCCGTCTCCAGTGAAAAGCCGCTCGATGGAGTGGATGCGCCAACCATCAAGGAAGCAGGCTACGACGTCTCCATTGCAAACTGGCGCGGCATTGTGGCACCGCCGGAAATCTCCGATGCCCAGCGCGACGCCATCGTGGCCAAGATCGAAAAGATGCATGGCACCAAGGAATGGAAGCAGACCCTCGAGTCCAACAACTGGGAGGACTACCTGATGACCGGGGAGAAATTCGCCGACTACATCAAGGCCGAGGATAAGGACATCACCGGGACCTTGAAGGACCTGGGGATCATCGAGTGACAACCGAAGTAGAGATCGACGCCGGGCGGCCCGCACGGGGCACGCTTGGCACCAGGATCGCCGCCGTCGTCATCCTTATGGTGGCGGCGGTGGTCCTGGCCGATGCCATCCGTATTGCCACCGAAGGCGGCTTCGGCCCGTCACAGCCGGGATTCTTTCCGCTGATTGTCGGGGTCGGACTTGTCGTGTTCGGCATCGCCTTCCTGCTGCGCACCACCGCGATGCCGGACCTGCCGCTGCGCGCGCAGGCGCAGGAAGAACATGCCGGAACGCGCTGGCGGACATTGTGGACGGCAATCATCGGGCTGGTGGCTTACGCCTACCTGATGGATCCGCTGGGCTACATCATCGCCACTACGGTGTTCTTCGCCGCGATGAGCCGGGTTGCCGGCAGTCGCAAGTGGCTGCGCGACGTCGTCGTGGCCGTGCTGTTCGCGACCGCGGTCTACTTCGGTTTCACTGAACTTCTCGGCGTGCGCCTGCCCGCCGGATTACTGGGGATTTAACCTATGGATGTATTCGTCGATCTGGCCAATGGCTTTGCCAACGCCTTTTCGCTGCAGTATCTGCTGTACGCCGCCGTCGGCGTCACCATCGGCACCTTCGTCGGGGTTATGCCCGGTATCGGGCCTGCCTTGGCGCTGGCGCTGCTGCTGCCGCTGACCTACGGGTTCGACCCGACCGGCGCGCTGATCATCTTCGCCGGGATTTATTACGGCTCGCTCTACGGAGGGGCGATCACCTCGATCCTGCTGAACACGCCCGGGGAAGCGGGGTCAGTGGCGACGGCGATCGACGGCCATCCGATGGCGAAGAACGGACGGGCCGGACCCGCTTTGGCCACGGCTGTCATGGGTTCCTTCTTCGCCGGGATCATCTCCACGCTGGGGCTCACGTTCCTGGCGCCGCTGGTGGCGAACCTGGCCACGTCCTTCCAGGCCACGGACTACTTCGCGCTGATGGTGCTCGCGTTTGTGTCAGTCACCGCACTGGTCGGGTCCTCGTTGATCCGCGGCATGATCAGCCTCTTCCTGGGGCTGTTCGTCGGCCTGATCGGGCTGGACTTCCTCACCGGCCAGCAGCGTTTCACCTTTGGTTCGCCGCAATTGCTGGGCGGGGTCGACGTGATCATCATCGTCATCGGCCTCTTCGCCATTGGCGAGGCCCTCTATGGACTGGCCAAGCTGCAGTTGACCAAGGAGGAAACGGTCGAATTCTCCGGCCGGATCTGGTTGAACAAGGCCGAGCGCAAGCGCGTGTGGAAGCCGTGGATCCGCGGCGGACTGCTCGGATTCACCTTCGGGTCCATGCCCACCGGCGGCTCCGAAGTGCCGACCTTCCTCTCCTACAATCTGGAGAAGCGGCTTTCGAAGCACAAGCATGAGTTCGGCAAGGGCGCCATCGAAGGTATCGCCGGGCCCGAAGCTGCCAATAACGCTTCCTTCTCCGGCGTGCTGGTGCCGCTGCTGACTCTGGGGATCCCGACGTCGGCCACGGCAGCCATCATCCTGCACGCCTTCCAGATCTACAACATCCAGCCCGGTCCGCAGCTGTTCGAAACCTCGCCGGACCTGGTGTGGACGTTGGTCGCGTCGCTGTTCATCGGCAACGTGATGCTGCTGGTGATTAATCTGCCGCTGGTCAAGGTGTGGATCAAGATCCTCGCGATTCCGAAGACCCTGCTCTACACCGGAATCCTGGTGTTCGGCATCCTCGGGGTGTATTCCATCTCCGGGTCGCTGGTCGAGGTGCTGATCGTCTGCATCATCGGCGTCGCCGGGTTCTTCATGCGGGTCTACGACTTCCCCGTGGCCCCGGCCATCCTCGGTTCGATCCTCGGCCCGATGATGGAAACCCAGCTGCGCCGCGCGCTGTCCATCAGCCAGGGCGACTTCTCGGTGTTCTTCACCCGGCCGCTGACCGTGGGGATCCTGATCGTCGCGGTGCTGATCCTGGTGCTGCCGTCCGTGCTGCCGAAGCTGATGCGGAAACGGGCCGACGTCGACCGGGTCGGGGCGGAGTAACCTCGGGCCGGTTCCACCCGCACCAGAATCGCCGGTTCCCTGAATCCTCGCCGGTCCGCTAAACAAACGATGCCCTTGCCTAAGGACACGCCGGTTGCAACCGGCTGATCCTTAGGTAAGGGCCGATTCTGTGAGCGACGGTTCTCGAGGGCTGCTCAGCGCGCGGTTGTCCGGGTGCTCGGGCGCGTCGGCCACGTACGGCCAATACGAGCTGAAGCCTTCAAAGGAGTCGCGGCCCAGCAGTACGACGTCGGCCGCCTCGATCCGCTCCCGGTTGTAAGCGTCGAACGCCGGATCCATGTTGAGGACCAGCGGATTGCCGTCGGCGGCGTAGAAGCCGTCGACGGACGAGCCCGCCGCCCCTACCGCTTCCGGCCAAAGATGAAGTAGCAGATCGGCCCGGCGATGTTCACCAACGAAGCCACCGCCCAGGCGAGCTTGCTTCCCCTGATCCTGCTCTGCGGCCGCCGGGCGATATCGATCAGCGCGGCGGCCAGAAGTATCAGCTGCATGGCGACGGCTCCGGACACGCCGCGCCGTTGTTCTTCGGACAAATCCGTCCAGGACTTGCGTTTGGCCATCAAAGTTCCTTCCAGAAACCAGCGTACGGTCGCGCCGCCGGTGGGATGCTTCAAGCGTAGCCAGAGAACTTTGCCAAAGCCATGGGTACCCGCAATCGCCCACCCGCCGCGGAACCCGCTTGCACCCCCGTCGGCCAGCTTCCTACCATGAAGCATGCTTACCATCCACCATCCCGACTGTCGGTTTGCCGTCCTGCCAGGGGCCTGCAGATGAGCCACGGGAGTCCCGACGTCGCCGTCGTCGGCGCCGGGATCGTCGGATTGTCGACGGCGTTCGCCCTCAAGCAGCGCGGCGCACAGGTCACGTTGTTCGACCCCGCTCCCCCGGGCAGCGGCCAATCCGCCGGTCAGTCCCGGCTCTTCCGGCACGCCCACAACGACCCCCGGCTGGTCGACTTCGTCCGGCACAGCCGTGCACTCTGGCGGCAATGGGAATCAGATTGGGGCGTTGAGCTGATCTCCGACGGCGGGTCGGTCGCCATCGGTCCGGCCATCGATCGGAAACGGAAGACACTCGACCCTTTCAACGACATCCCGGTGCGCACCCTGGACCCACCGGAGCTTCGTCAGAGGCTGCCGATCCTGGCGCCCTGTGAGCAACCGGCAATGCTCGACGTCGACGGCGGAGCCATCCGTGCGCTCTCAGCCATCGGTGCGCTGGCAGATCGGCTGCAGGACGAACTCGTCGCCGATCATGTGCTGTCCGTCCGACCGGTTTCCGACGGACAGGCTGAGGTGCGCACCGGCACTCGATGCGACGACTTCGAGCACGTCGTGGTGTGCGCCGGCCGCGGCACTGCGACCCTCGCCCGTGGTGCCGGAATGGCGATCCCGGTGGAGGTCGCCGCGCACGTGAGGCTCACCTTCCCCGTCCGCGGCGACGCCCCCGAGCGGCTGCCCACGTTCCAGGACGGCAGCGGCGCCTTCGGTGAAACCGGCGTCTACGCCTCGCCGTACCCCGGCAACCGGTTCTATTCGGTGGGTCTCAGTGGCACGGCCCAGGTGTCCGACGACGGCAGCCTCGCCGACCCGGCAGAACTCGCGGCAGTAGCGGACCGGACCACCGAGTACGTGGAACGGGCCCTGCCCGGACTCGAGCCGCGTCCGGTGGACTACGTGCACTGCTGGGCGACCACGCTTCCGTGGGGTGAGGACGGTGTCGGCGTCTGGTCCGCCAACGGGGTGAGCGCCGTCGTCGGACATAACCTGTTCAAACAGGCGCCGGCGCTCGGCGAAGCACTGGCTCAAGCGGCCGCGGGCGACGGGCTGCCCGAACAGCTCCGGCCGGAAGCGCGCCTCGGCCACGACTGAGGGCTCCCAAGGCGCTATTCTTCCTGGCGCGAAACTTCCGATTCTCGATCCGACGGGCACGACAACGGGTCTCCGGTGTGGCCGTGGGCGGCGAAGCGTTCGGCCAGGGAGTAACTTTGCGGCTTCCAGGTACTAAGCGGCCGAAATCGAAGTCTTCTACTCCCCAGACGCACACGCCGGTCCGGCCAGGCACGCCCCGCACGGCCCCGGTTCCCGCCCCGTGCCATCCCCGGTTCCCGCCCCGTACGCTGGAAACCATGGCAGAGATCAACCACGACGACCCCCGCACCATGCGCGAGCGGATGCTCGCCGGCGACCCTTACATCGCAGACGACCCCGAACTGGCCGAAGCCAGCATGCGCGCCGAGGACCTGACAGCGGCCTACAACGCCACTACCTCACGCCAGGGACCGCTGCGGCGCCAACTGCTGGAGGAGCTGCTCGGTTCCATCGGCGAGGACACGGAGATCCGCCCGCCGCTGCACGTCGACTACGGCACGCAGCTGAGCATCGGCGCGCGATCCTTCGCCAACTGGGGTCTGATGGCCGCCGACGTCGTGAGCATCCGCATTGGCGACGACGTGCAGATCGGTCCCAACGTCCAGCTGCTGACCCCCACGCATCCCATCGAAGCAGAGCCACGGCGCAACAAGTGGGAAGCGGGCGAGCCGATCACCATCGGGGACAATGTCTGGCTCGGCGGCGGCGTCATCATCTGTCCCGGCGTCTCCATCGGCGAAAACACCGTCGTCGGCGCCGGTTCCGTGGTGCCGAAAGACCTGCCAGCCAACGTGGTCGCGGTCGGCAACCCGGCCAGGATCATCAGGGACTTACCGTAACGACGACGGGCCGGGCGGTGCCTGCTCAGGGTACGGGCCACCGGACGGGGACGACGACGGCGGGACGCCTGCCGTCGTCTTCGAGTCGCAGGCGGGGCACTGCCCCTGAAAAGCCGGGCATCCATTGCGGCGCCGTCCCTTTACTGCTAGGCCTTAAGGAAGCACCTCGTTCCATACGAGCATGCCATCAACATTGGCGCTGATGAGCAAAGGGGAAGCACAATGACCCGCAATGAAACCCAGCCGGACGAAGCGGTACTCGAAACTGACGAGAAAGACGTCGAAGTCAACCCGCCGAAGGGCTGGGCCGCCGGAATTCCGGGGATCTACCAAGCCATGCAACCGGCCGTGAAGCACATGGGGCCGGTCATCAGCGCCAAGACGCTGCTGTCCATGAACCAGCGGGACGGTTTCGACTGTATGAGCTGCGCCTGGCCGGATCCCGACCACCGCAAGACGTTCGAGTTCTGCGAGAACGGGGCCAAGGCCGTCACCTGGGAGGCGACTCCCGTCGTCGTCGGCTCCAATTTCTGGTCCGAGCATTCCGTCACCGACCTGCTCGAGCGTTCCGAGTACTGGCTGGGGATGCAAGGGCGGCTGACCGAGCCCGTATACAAGCCGGCCGGCGAAGACCATTACAAGCCGGTGACCTGGGCCGAGGCGTTCTCCATCATCGGCAGGAAACTGAACAGCCTGGACTCCCCGGACGAAGCCGCCTTCTACACCAGCGGGCGCACCTCCAATGAGGCCGCCTTCGCCTACCAGTTGTTCGTGCGCGGATACGGCACCAACAACCTGCCGGACTGCTCCAACATGTGCCACGAATCCTCCGGCTGGGCGATGGGACAGACGATCGGCGTCGGCAAGGCCACCGTGACCTACAAGGACTACGAGCAGGCCGACCTGATCATCATCATGGGCCAGAATCCGGGAACCAACCATCCCAGGATGCTGACCGCCCTGGAAGTGGCGAAGGAGAACGGCGCGGAAATCGCGGCGGTGAATCCGATGCCGGAAGCAGGCCTGAAGCGGTACAAGAACCCGCAGAAGGTCAGCGGCATCGTGGGCAGCGGCACGGAGATGGCGGACCAGTACCTGCAGGTGCGGCTCAGCGGGGACATGGCGCTGATGCAGGCGGTGACCAAGCGGGTGCTCGACGCCGAGGCGAAGAACCCGGGGACGGTGCTGGACCACGACTTCCTCGAACGGCACTGCCAGGGTCTCGAAGAACTCAAGGCGCACCTGGACAATCTGGACGAGGCCACCGTATTGGAGGCCACCGGGCTGCGCAGCGAGGAAATCGACGAGCTCGCGGAGCGGTACATGCGCGCCAAGAAGGTGATCGTGACCTGGGCGATGGGACTGACGCAGCAGAAGAAGGGCGTCGCCACCATCAAGGAGATCATCAACCTGCTGCTGCTGCGCGGCAACATCGGCAAACCCGGCGCCGGGGCCTCCCCGATCCGCGGCCACAGCAATGTGCAGGGCGACCGCACCATGGGCATTTGGGAGCAGATGCCGCCGAAGTTCCTCGACGCCCTGCAGACCGAATTCGGCTTCGACCCGCCCCGGGAACACGGCGCGGACTCGGTCCAGACGATTGAGGCGATGCGCGCCGGCGACATCAGGTTCTTCATGGCGGTCGGCGGCAACCTCGTCGCGGCGATCTCGGATAGCGCCGCGGCCGAGGATGCGATGCAGTCCGCGGAGATGACCGTGCAGGTGTCCACCAAGCTCAACCGGTCACACGCCGTCGTCGGCGCCGAAGCCCTGATCCTGCCCACCAAGGGCCGCACCGAAATCGACCGGCAGGCAAGCGGCGAGCAGTTCGTCTCGGTCGAAGACACGGTCTGCGCGGTGCATCCGTCCTGGGGCAAGGTGGAACCGGTCGCGGCCGGGCTGCTGTCCGAGGTGTCAATCATCAGCCGACTCGCACGGGAGACGCTTGGTGACAAGGTCGACGTCGATTGGTCGGGTTTCGAGCGGAACTACGACGTGATCCGTGACCACATTTCCCGGGTGGTGGACGGGTGCGAGAGCTACAACGAGAAGATCCGCCAGGACGGCGGCTTCGTCCTGCCCCACGGACCGCGTGACACCCGGACCTTCAACACCCCCACCGGCAAGGCCATGATCACGGTCAACGAATTGGAGCACGTGGAGCGTCCTGCCGGGACGCTGATCCTGCAGACCCTGCGCTCGCACGACCAGTTCAACACCACCATCTACGGGCACAACGACCGCTACCGCGGTATCCGCAAGGGCCGGCACGTGGTGTTCGTCAACCCCGAGGACCTGGCCGAGCTGGGCATCGACGACGGACAGCTGGTGGACGTGCACACCGTCTACACCGACGACCAGGAGCGCGTGCTGCGGCAGTTCCGCGTGGTTTCCTATCCGACGGCCCGAGGTTGCGCGGCCGCCTACTATCCTGAGGCCAACGTGCTGGTACCGCTCGGACACGTCGCAGAGGGCAGCAACACCCCGGTCTCCAAGGCGGTCATCATCCGGCTGGAGCCGGCGTCGGAACCTGAGGAAAGCACGACGACGGCAGGCGCCGGGGTGGCCGCCGGCGCCTGATACCCGGTGCGCACGAACACGGCGCATCGACAGAAAGGAAGGCGATGCGCCGCCCCGGTGGACGAGTGCTGAAAACCCACGGCGGGGACGAACGCCGGGAACCGGACTACGACGCCGCCCGGCTGCAGCGCCGCGTGGTCAAGGTGCTGTTCACCGGCCAAATCCTCGGCGGTATCGGCTTGGGCGCGACCCTGTCGCTGGGTGCCTTGCTCGCGGCGGAGATCTCCGGTTCCAACGCCTGGTCCGGCATGGCCGCCACCATGAGCACCCTGGGCGCGGCGCTGAGTGCGGTCCCGCTCGCGCGGCTGGCGCGGGCGAAGGGCCGCCGCATCTCGCTGTCCACCGGCGCCCTGGTTGCGGCCGCCGGCGCGTTGCTGGCGATCACGGCTGCCGCCCTTTCCGTCTTCGCACTGCTGCTGGCGGGCATCCTGATGCTCGGGGTCGGCGCCGCCGTCAATTTCCAGTCCCGCTTCGCCGCCACCGACCTGGCCGACGACCGTTCCCGCGCACGCAGCCTCGCCGTGGTGGTGTGGTCGACGACGATCGGCGCGGTGCTCGGCCCGAATCTTTTTGAACCCGGCGAAGTGGTGGGCGCCTTCCTGGGCCTGCCGCCGCTGACCGGGGCCTTCACCTTTTCGGTGGCCGCGCAGATTGGGGCGGCGCTGATCTTCGTCGTCGGGCTGCGCCCGGATCCGCTGCTCACTGCATTGGAGCGCGACCGCGTCGAATCACAACCCGTCCCATCACCGGCGGCAACCCCGCCGCCGTCCGGAACCGCCGACGACGGCCCAGTCGGCACAGCCGGTCCGGCCGCACCGCCCGCTCCATCCGCACCGGCCGCTCCATCCGCTCCATCCGGTCCATCCAAGCGTTCCGGCGGACTTGCGGTCCTGCGCGCCAACCCGGGTGCCCGCTATGCTGTCGCCGTCGTCGCCCTCAGCCACGCCACCATGGTCTCGGTGATGTCCATGACCCCGGTGCACCTGTATGAGCACGGCGCCACCCTGTCGATCGTCGGATTCACCATCAGCCTGCACATCGCCGGGATGTACGCCCTCTCTCCCATCTTCGGCTGGCTCGCCGACAGATACGGACGCACACCGGTCATCGTCAGCGGCCAGATCGTGCTCCTCGCGGCGCTGGCGGCGGCCTACCTCGGTGCCGGGAACACCGTCCTGGTCGGCGTGAGCCTGATCCTGCTCGGCCTCGGATGGTCCGCGTCGATCGTGTCCGGATCCGCGCTCGTTGCCGAGTCCGTCGCCGTGCCCGAGCGCCCGGCCGTGCAGGGTGTCTCGGACATGTCCATGAATCTGGCCGGGGCACTCGGCGGGGCGCTGGCCGGGCCTACTCTGGTCGCCCTCGGCTACGGCGGACTGGGTCTGGCGGCGATGGTCCTGGTCGCGGTCGTCCTGGTCTGGACCGCCGCGCGGAACCGCTCGGCGGTCCCGGTCTCGTAACGCCACGGCCCGGCCTCGCAACACCGCGGGTTCACATCATGCCGGCGGCCGAATGACCCACAGCCGACCGGGGTCGCTTCCGCTGAACCCCGGTCGCTTCCGCCGCGCCGGGTCGCTCCAGCCACGAGCTACTGCCTTCCTGCTGCGTTTGGGGACTTCACATCCACGGCGCCCCGGATGCAGAATCCCTAAACGCAGCAGAATGACTTCGGGCGGGCCGGGCAGTGCACGACGGGGCGGAAACGCTCCCTGATGGGACATTCAACCTGCGGCGCCGCCGGTCAAATGTCCCAAAGCGGAGCGGATTGGCGCGTTCGGGGTTCGCCGGTGCGGCATCACAGGCCGGACGCACCACCGCCGAGGTTACTGGCCCGTGTCCGGCCAGCCTTGCTTGGCCGGACCGCCCGAATCGCCGTCGTCGCACAACTGCAGGACGACATCGGACGCCTGCTCGACCACACCATCCGGCCCCCTCTTGCCGCTCTGGGCCGCCAAACCCGCAGCGTAGCCAACGGCGAAGGTACTGACCGGCCCGGCCGAGGGCGTGGCCGATCGCGAAGACCGTTCAGCGACTTCCAGCAGCCGTGCGTGGTCGATTTTCAGGTCGAGGATCTGCAGGGCCTGGGTCACCCGCATGCTCCATTCGTTTAGCGCGGGATCTTCATCGTTGCTGTAAGCCATCGAAATCCCTCCATCAGAGTCAGGCAGTTCCCCTCAAGCCTTAGCACCGGCATGGCGAATGCACAATGGCCCGCCGGGAATACATACATGGAATTGACGCATCATTGTCGATATCCTCGACGGGCAACGGTTCCAACTCCGCAATAACCTCTCGGCCTGCGATGCCGCGTTCATCGTCCTGGCCGAAGCCTTCGAATGGCCCCTGGTGATACGGGATGCGAGGCTGGCAGGGGCTGTTGGCCACTCGGCCCAGGTCGAAGTACTTTGATGAGAGGGAGGCGAGACGAATGGACGAACACGGTTGGAATGAACGGTACCGCGGGGCACGTGAGGCCGGGCAGGATGCCGGGCTCTGGGCCACTCAACCGCACCAGCAGCTGCGGGAAATCGCCGGCCGGCTGAGCCTTGGAACGGCCGTGGACCTGGCCACCGGAGACGGCCGGAACGCCATCTGGCTCGCCGACCGCGGATGGGACGTCACCGCCGTCGACTTCTCCGCCGAGGGTCTGGACATTGCCCGCGAACGGGCCGAAGCCAACGGCCTCTCCATCGATTGGCGGCTGGGCGATGCCAATCAATGGGCACCGGGTCGGGAATTCGACCTGGTCACCATCACCTACCTGCACTTGGACGAAGCAGCCAACATCGCGGTGATCCGCCGAGCCTCGCAATGGGTCTCACCCGGCGGCACGCTGCTGGTGATCGGCCACGACAAGGAGAACCTCACGCGCGGCACGGGCGGACCGCCGGACGAGACGTTGCTCTACAGCCCGGAGATGCTGCGTGCGGCCACGCCCCTGAAGGTGGTGGCCGCGGAACGGATCGTGCGGAACACTTCAACGGATCCGGAAGGTCCGCAGGACACGGGTACGACGGCGATCGACACCCTGCTGCATGCCGTGAACGATTAGCCACCATCCTTCAGCCGACCAAACGACGTCGTCACCGCCAGCCGGTCGCCGAGGATGAAACTGCGGCGGAACTCGAGAGGCCGGTCGCCGCGGCAGCCGACGCGCTCGATGAACAACATGGGCGTACCGGCGTCGCGACCCAGCGCGAGCCCCTGTTCTTCGGTCGCCGCGACCGCGCTCAACTGTTCAGTCCCCCCATCGAGGACAATCCCGCAGACCTGGTCCAGCTCTCTGTAGAGGGCTGTGTGCGTGAAGTCCACTTCCAGCAGCGGGCGTACGACGGCGGCAGGCAGCCACACTTCATCGAGCGCCAGTGGCGCGCCGTCGCCATAACGGATCCGGGCGAGGTGGAAGAGTTCAGTGTCCGGCGCCAGCTCCAGCCGGGACGCGGCCCTGACGTCCTGGACGACGTGCTGTTCCAGCACCTGGCTGTGGTGCTCCATACCGGCCTCGCGCAGAGTGGCCAGCAGACTGTAGACCGGCCCGAAGGCGCGGCTCGCGCCCGCCACAACGCGCGGGTTGCGGCCGCGTTCGGCGCTGACATAGCCGCTTTCGCGCAGCGGCCGCAAGGCAGCGCGGATGGTTCCCCGGCTCACCCCGTACTCCTCGGCCAGCGACAGCTCGCCGGGAAATCCGGAGCTGAACTCGCCCTGCTCCATCCGACGGCGCAGGTCCGCATTTACTGACTTCCACAAGGGCCGTCCCGGCTCACGTTCCTTGCTCCGGCCGGCTGGCTTTACTCCGCTTTGTTGACTCACGTACCCTCGATTACAAATGTATAAACATTTTCCTGACCAACTCACCAGGAGCACAAGTGGCCCATAACCATCGACCCGCCCCGGAGAAATCCGCTTCGAGGAAGTTTACCTTCCTGACCATCGGCATCGTCGCGATCCTTGCCTTGCTGACGGCGGGCATTATCGGGTCAAAGATCGGTTCGTCAGGGAGCAATCCGGCCAGCGGCGGCGCCGAAAGCACCCAAGGCGGCCAAGGCGGCCAGGATCCGCAAAGCAGCCAGGGCGGTTCCAGCCAACAGACCGTTGACATGTCCCGGCGCACACCAGGAGACCCCACCGCCATCGGGGACGTGGACGCACCGGTGGTCATGATCGAATACTCCGACTACCGCTGCCCCTTCTGCGCGCTGTTCGCCCGGGATACCCTGCCCAAGCTGGTGGACAAGTACGTGGAAAGCGGCAAGCTGCGCATCGAGTGGCGCGACTTCCCGGTCTTCGGCGATCAGTCGATCAAGGCCGCCGTGGCCGGACGAGCCGCCGCGCAACAGGACAAGTTCTGGGACTTCAACAAGGTGGTGTTCGCTGCCGCTCCCGAACGCGGGCACCCTGACCTGCCGCCGGAGCGTTTGATCGAATTCGCGAAGCAGGCCGGCGTACCCGATATCGACCAATTCAAGGCCGACATGAAGTCGGACAAGCTCAGGCAAAAGGTCGTCACAGATGCGCAGGAAGCCGCGTCGCTGGGCGCCACCGGGACGCCGACCTTCCTGATTAACGGCCGCCCGCTCGTCGGGGCTCAACCGCTGGGCAACTTCAAAAAGGCGATTGAAGATGCCCTGGCCACTGCGGAGGCAAAGTAGTGGATATCGGCTACGCGGGGGCTTTCGCCGGCGGGATCCTCACCTTGTTCAGCCCGTGCTCGGCGCTGCTGCTGCCCGCCTTCTTCGCCTACGCGTTCTCCACCCCGCGCACACTGGTGGTCCGCACCGGCGTCTTTTACGCGGGCCTGGTCTCGACCCTGGTTCCACTCGGGGTATTCGCCGGGGTACTCGGCGGGCTGCTGACGCAGCATCGCTACGTGCTGGTGACGACGGCGGCGGTGCTGGTGATGGCCCTCGGCCTGGTGCAGATCCTGGGGATCCCGATGCCGGCCCTGTTCCGCCGCGGCGCACCATCGGGCACCTCCCGGCTGTCGGTGTATGTGCTTGGCGCCGTGTACGGCGTGGCCGGCGTCTGCACCGGGCCTATTCTGGGCTCGATCCTGACCGTCGCCGCCGTCGGCAGCAGCGCGGTGTATGGCGGAATCCTGCTGGCGCTCTATGCGCTGGGCATGGCACTGCCGCTGTTCATCCTCGCACTGGTATGGGACAAGCTGGGTATTTCCGGCCGGAGCTGGCTGCGGCCCCGCCCGCTGACCATCGGCCGCTGGTCCAACTCCTGGATCATGATCATCTCCGGGTTTCTGGCGATCGGAATCGGCGTGCTGCTGTTGCTCACCAACGGCACCGCGACCCTCGGCGGAGTGCTCAGCGTCGGCGACCAATTCGCGCTCGAAACCGCGATGAGTGAGACCATAGGATCGGTTTCCAACATCGCCTTCATGACCATCGCTGCTGTCTTGCTGGTGCTGGCAGCGCTGCTCTATCGACGTCGGATGCGTGCCCATCGTTCCAGTGGCAACCCCGCCGATAACGTGGGAGTGCAATCGACCGGAGGCAAGACTCGTGAAGACCGCTAGCCAAGTCCCGCGGAAGCCGGCACAGCTCCCCTTGGCGACGGCACTGCGGCGGTGGCCCGCACGGCGCTGGGTTGCCGCTGCCGGCACCGCCGTGCTGACGTACCTGGTCATTGCCATCCCCACCGACCTGATCGACACCCCGCTGTTCATCCGGGAGATCCCGCCCACCTGGTGGTCGGTGCCAGCCCTGATTGCCACCGCGGTGCTGACCGGCCTGCTGGTGGCCACCTACGTGGCGACGACGTCGGGAGCGCACCGTGGTGAGCAAGAGGGTTCGGACTCGGAGCGCGGGGAGAAAGACAAGGGGCGCTTCGGGGCCGCCGGCACCATCATCGCGTTCTTCGCCGTCGGCTGCCCGGTCTGCAACAAGCTGGTGCTGCTGGCGCTTGGCACCACCGGCGCCGTGCAGTACTTCGAACCACTGCAACCACTGCTTGCCGTGCTGTCCATTGGCCTGCTGGCGTGGGCCTTCGTCAAGCGCGCCAAGTCCGAGGACAACTGCCCGATTCCGGCCCGGTAGATTTTCCTCAGCCACTCCCACACGCTATACATCCCGCGACCATTGACGCCCGTCACCTTTCGGAGCTCCGGTGGCGACAATCGGGTGTTGCCTTCGCAGCCTTGCTTGTGATTGTATCTAGATATGTTTTCAATCTAGATACAAGGAGTGACCACAGTGAATGTGAGAGCGTGGCCCGTCGTGGACCAAAAGTGGGTGGAGCGCTACCGAATGTCGATGGTCGGCAAGCATGTTCCGGCGCTTACGCTCGAGGAGCGTGAGCGTGAGTTGCTCGACGCTGTCCGTGAGGCCGAGGTTCCCGCGACCGAGCTCTTTGGCGACGCAGGCGAGCTCGCGGCAGAAGACGCTACCGAGCTCGCGACCGTTGATGAGGCGGTTCGGGCCTCCCTGGGCGGGGGGCTGCGACCAGCGCTCAGGGAGGTCGGGCACACGCTGGTGGGGATCGCCGCCGTCGCGGTGCTGCTCGTGATTATCCGCCATGGCTGGTCCGTCGACATAGACATCGCGCACGCCTTGGTCGCCGCGGGAGTACTGATTGTCTTCGTGGGATGGGTCGTGACTCGGGCACTCTTCTCCTCTGGGCGATCGATTTCAGCAGCCGGTGCGCTGGTCTTTGCGGCGGCGATCGCCATCGCAGGCATAGTCGCCGCGGCGAACCTGGGCTCAGGGCACATCGCAGCGCACAATGTGCCTGTGCCACTCCTGGCTCTGGTGGTGCTTACCCCGGGCATCGTCGCGCTGGTGGTCGCGGGTCGGATGCCGCAGCCGGCACTTCGCGAGAGCTGGGACGACGCCAGGTGGCTGGACCGCTTCAGGGGTGGCTTGCGGTCCCGACTGATGCCGGCCGGCACTGCTCGCGGTCACGTAGCCGAGATCGAGCAGGCACTGGGATCCAGACGGACGTCGGCCTACGAGGAGTTCGGTCACCCGCTGGCCCTGGCCCGCGAACTGGCCGCGGCCGATCAGGTCGCGCGGGCACGGCGCTGGTGGGCATCCACCATCGCCGGCACGGGGGCTCCGCTGGTAATCGCCGCACTCGTCCTCGCAAACCAGAGTTGGGGAACGTTGACAATCCCGGTGGCGGTTGTTTTGGCCGCTGTCGCCGCTCTCGCCCTTGGCCTCGGCTGGGGCCGACGGCCGTGGGCGAAGGCGCAGTGAGCATCGCCGCGTGGCAGCGAGCCTCACTGCCGATGCTTATCCTCCGGGTACTCGCTGTCGCGCCGCGGCACGGGTACGGTATCTCGCAGGCCCTCGTATCGGCGGGGCTGCAGCCGATCAAGGGGGCCCAGCTCTACCCCGCACTCGTACGACTCGAGGACGAAGGTGCGATTGTGGCGCAGTGGGAGCAGAGCGATTCCGGCCCCGCGCGGAAGGTCTACGAACTAACGGACACGGGGCTCAGGCAGCTGGAGGACTTGAGTGCGCAGTGGCGGGCATTTATGAGCGCGGTCGAGGGCGTCGGCCGCGCCGACTGAACCGTAAACTCCCAGGCTCAGTCCAGGTTGCACCTTCCCCGGCCCACGTTCACAGGCCTATGCGACAGGGACAATTCTGCAACTGAATTGAGCGCCGGAGTGCTCTATCCGAGCGTCGGCCGTCAAGAGCGGCTTGGCTATTCATCCCGCCCATCGGCGGCTCAGGAGAAGACCGTAATCCCGTAGACCGCAAAGACGACGAGGTGAGCCGCGCCGTGCATTGCCGTGACGTTCTTGGCGGCGAACGTGGTCACCGACAGCAACAGGGTAACGCCGAGGAGCAGCAGGTTCGCCGGGGATTCGGCCAGCACGTTGGACTGATCGGTCAACAACCCGATGACGAGGACGACCGGGATGGTCAATCCGACTGTCGAGACGAGCGCACCATGACACAGGTTGATGACGCGCTGGACCTCCCCCTGCAGCGCGGCGCGAACCGACGTGATCGACTCGGGCAGGAAGACGATGATCGCGATGACGATCCCGGCCAGTGCGACCGGCGCCCCGAGGCGCCCGAGCCCGTCGTCCAGAAGGGCGGCCATGTCGTGGGAGAGCAACACGATGGGCAGCACGGTCGCGACGAGCAGCCCCATCCGCAGCAGCACTGCCGAGCGGTACTCGGCGAGGACCTGGACGATATTGGTGTGTTCCGCCTCGGATCGGGCTGTGTCCTGCCCGGCGTCGCGGACGGTCAACCGCGGGTCGACCTCCCGGAAGTCATCGGCCTGCTTGCCCATCTGGCGGAAGAGGAAGAAGGCATAGAGCCCGAGCGTCAGCACGATGATGGGAATCTCCTGCCAGGGCAGGTACTCGCCCTCGTGGCCGATCAGGGCAGGCAGCGCAAAGGCGAGCGAGGACAGGACTACGAGCATGGCCAGGTAGGCGGATGTCCCCGTGCGGTTGTGGCCAAGGTCGCCGTGCTTTATCCCGCCGACGAGGAGTGCCAGTCCGATAACAGCGTTGAGGATGATCATCGACACAGCCATGACTGAATCCCGGGCAATGGTGCTGTGCTCGCCAGGGCCGAGCATGACGGCGGCGATGAGGATCACCTCGATCAGCACGATGGAGAGCGTCAGCACCAGGGAGCCGTAGGGATCACCCAGCCGTCGGGCGAGGTGTTCGGCTTCATGCACCACCCCGAAGGCACAGACCAGGATGACGCCGACGATGAACACGAGGGCGGCAACCAGCAGCAGCGCGGGAACGGGCGGTGCCAGAAGAGGCCCGGCGAACATCAGGGCGGCAAAAGCACCCCAGCCCAGCACCAGCCGCACGATCGCAGTGGGAGTAAGGATGGACCGAGTGGTCGCAGACATGAAGATAGGTCCTGTTCCACGAGGCCGTCCCCGTCACCGTCGATCGACGACCGAGCCGTCCCGGTCGCGTCTTGCTATCGTAAGTGAAGAACCATACCTATTATCCACGAACCAGCACCGCCGCTTCGAACCATATTGGGATGGTGTGGCTCAGTCTCCGGCTCCGTCGTCGGCAGGCGGCTCAGTATAACCGGCAATGCGCAGTCTGAGTTCAGTGATCTTTAGCTGCAACACCTTGATCAATAAAACCGCTATCCATATTCCCAGTACCGCAACTGCAACTATGAAAACAAAATACGCGACAGCGGTAATTCCCAGAATTTCCATGGATATATATCCCCTTTGATAGCGAGTGTTCTTCCCATGCTACTCAATTGCATGCGCCGTTAAGATTATTCGCTCTGCGCAGTGGTTTGTTCCCACGCTTCAGCAACGACCAAACTCATCGGGTCATGCGATGGCATCAATACTGATGGGCGGGGTTTGGGTGGATTCGTACGTCAAGACGTGAGTGGGCGCGCCGCCTGCGTCACCCTCCTTCGGGGGAATGGTATTGATCAGCACGGTCATAGGGCCCCGCGCTGGCCGAAGGTTGCGGGTGGGGAACCAGGTCCGGCCCGCTTCAACCAAAATCAGCAGGCCTTGGTGATCTCCCACTGGCGCGAAACGTTGCCCCTGCGCAGAGAAGGGACTCACGCCTAAATCCTCGACTGCTTGCTGGACCGCTGCTGGAACGTCGGGGACGCCTATTCCGACCTCGCTGATTGCGATAAGCTGCGGTTCGCCTCCGGTGCTGCCGGGCAGATTGGAATCGGCTTGACGGGCGATGAGTTCCAAAATGATGTTCTCAGGACCGTGGAAGTACACAGATTGGGCGTCCCACCCCTCGGGAGCGTCGATGACTTCCGTATCACCGACTTTGATGGGTTCGACGACGCCGGCCAGCCACCGGCGCGCGAGCGGGAAATCGTCCGGCGGTATGCCAAAGGCAAGGTGGTGAGCGCCCTCGAAGTGTCCGCCCGGTCTCAACGTGAGCTGGCTTGAGCCGATCCGCACCACTACCTCCCGGTGGTTCTGTATAACCGGTAGGCCCAATGTTTCCCTGTAGAAGCGTGCCGCCGACTCTATGTCCTGCACAGTGATAGTGACGTTGACAATTTCCATCGGAGCTCCTTCCGCGGGTTTCTTGCCCCTACTTCGCCAGTCCGGCCTCGCGCAGCGCCCGCGCCATCGCGCTTTCAGGTTCCTTCGGCTTGGAGCTGTTGCCCTGGCGCCCTTGCTTCGATCCGTTACCCGGCCCCGGCTTCGGTTTGTTGCCTGACTGACCCGGCTTCGGCTTCCGCTCCCCTTGCCGCTGCGAAGCGTCACCGCCGTCGCGCCCGCCGGCGGAACCCGGCACGTCGTCGTCCAGCCGCAGGGTCAATGAGATCCGCTTGCGGTCCGGATCGGCCTCGAGCACCTTCACGCGCACCACCTGGCCGGAGCGAACGATCTCATGCGGGTCCTGCACAAACTTATTGGACATCGCCGAGATATGGACCAGCCCGTCCTGGTGCACGCCGACGTCGACAAACGCCCCGAACGCGGCGACGTTGCTGACCGCGCCCTCCAGGATCATCCCCGGGCGCAGATCGGAAACCTTCTCGACCCCTTCGGCGAACGACGCCGTAGTGAACTCCGGCCGCGGGTCACGTCCGGGCTTTTCCAGTTCCGCGAGGATGTCCTGCACCGTAGGCAGGCCGAAGGCCTCGTCCACAAACTCGTTGGGAGACAAGGTGGCAAGCGCACCGGTGCCGCGGACGTCGTCGGCCGTCTTCGCCCCGGCCGCGGTCAGCACCCGCCGCGCCACGCCGTAGGCCTCGGGATGGACGCTGGAGGCGTCGAGGGGCTCCGCTCCCCCGGTGATCCGCAGGAATCCGGCGCACTGTTCGAACGCCTTGCCGCCGAGCCGCGGCACTTTCTTCAGGTCGGAGCGCTTGGCGAAGGCCCCGTGCTCGTCGCGGTGGGCGACGATGTTCTCGCTCAGGGTCGGGCCGACGCCGGCCACCCGGGACAGCAGCGACGGCGAGGCGGTGTTCACGTCCACGCCCACCGAGTTCACGCAGTCCTCGATCACGGCCCCGAGGGAACGCTCCAGTTTCACCGGCGTCACATCGTGCTGGTACTGGCCCACGCCGATGGCCTTCGGGTCGATCTTGACCAGTTCGGCCAGCGGATCCTGCAGCCGGCGGGCGATCGAGACCGCGCCGCGCAGCGAAACGTCCATGTCCGGCAGTTCCGCGGCGGCGAGCGCGGAGGCCGAGTAGACAGAAGCGCCCGCCTCGGAGACCACCAGCTTGCTGATTTTCTTCTCCGGCAGCGACTTGATCAGCTCGCCCGCCAGCTTGTCAGTCTCCCGGCTTGCCGTGCCGTTGCCGATTGCGACGAGTGCGACGTCGTGCTTCTTCACCAAAGCGGTCAGGCCGGCCAGCGACTCATTCCACTTGTTCGCCGGCTGATGCGGATAAATGGTGTCGGTGGCAACCACCTTGCCGGTTTCGTCGACGACGGCAGCCTTTACCCCGGTGCGCAGGCCCGGGTCGAGGCCCAGCGTGGTGCGGTTGCCGGCCGGCGCCGCGAGCAGCACGTCACGCAGGTTCGCGGCGAAGACCTTCACCGCGTCGTCCTCGGCACCCTGGATCAACCTCACGCGGACGTCGGTCGCGAGCCGGATCAGCACCCGGGTGCGCCATGCGAGCTGAGCCGACTGGAGCAGCCAGGCATCGGCGGGGCGGCCGCGGTCGGCAATGCCCAGCGAGCGTGCGACGGCGTTTTCGTACCGTTTCCGCGCCTCATCCAGGGCCTCCTTGTCGCCGGCGTCCGCCTCGGCGATCGACACGTCCAGCACACCCTCCTTCTCCCCGCGGAGCAGCGCGAGGATGCGGTGCGACGGGAGCGAATGCGGCGGCTGGGAGAAATCGAAGTAGTCCTTGAACTTCTGCCCCTCGGCCTCCTTGCCCTTGCGCACCTGCGCGCGGAGCCGTCCGGTCTTCCACAACCGCTCGCGCAGCTCGCTGACCAGCTCAACATCCTGGCCGGCGCGTTCGACGACGATGGACCGGGCGCCGGCGAGCGCGTCGTCGGCGGTGGCGATGGAATGGTCCGGGTTCAGGTACTTCGCCGCTTCTTCCTGCGGGGCCAGCTCCGGGTCCTGCAACAGCGCGTCGGCCAGCGGCTCCAGCCCGGCCTCGCGGGCGATCTGCGCCTTGGTCCGCCGCTTCGACTTGTACGGAAGGTAGAGGTCCTCGAGGCGGGACTTGGTGTCGGCCTCCTGCACCGCCTTCTTCAATTCATCGGTGAGCTTGCCCTGCTCATAGATGGACTCCAGCACCGTCGCGCGGCGGTCCTCCAGCTCAAGCAGATACCGCAGCCGCTCCTCCAGGTCACGCAGCTGTGTATCATCCAGCGTCCCCGTGACTTCCTTGCGGTACCGGGCGATGAACGGCACGGTCGAACCGCCGTCGAGCAGTTCCACGGCGACCTTCACCTGCCACGGCTGCACGCCGAGTTCGCTGGCGATCTTCTCGAAAATCCGGGCCTTGATGGTGGCCTGGTCGGGCGCTGGCAGGGCGGTTGCTTCTGTACTCACCGAACTAGTTTAGATGCAACGCGCTTTCCGCATTCGCCAGACATCCACGCTCGAGCATTGGGCGCTGGGATAGCTCATGGGCCTTGCACCGCCGAAATATGCACACCATAGCCGGGCTGTTCACGCAGGTATTCACGTAGGTGCTGGACCACAGCTGCCAGTTCCGACAATTCGGTGCGATCCACGGCATGGATTTCATCCACGCTGATCAACAACCCGGTCCCCTGCCTATTCAGATTCGCCAGCAATTCGGACGCCGTGCGGCGCCAGTTCAGCGGCTTCTCGGGCGGCAGTTGCGTTTCCACCCGGAGCGGCCCGACCGTGACACCGGTAACCCTGCGCCCCGGCGATCCTTCACCGAGCTCTTCGTTGGCGGTACGGATGCTTTCGCCGATACGAGAAGTCAATCCTTCGGTGGCTGTCTCCGTCACGACAATCCAGCCGTGCTCGATGGCTTCGTCCTCGATCTCGCTGAGCATAATGGTCTTACCGACACCCCGGGGGCCGGTGAAAATAGAAAGCAGTCCCGGCGCACCGGGGCCGTCGTCGAGACTATCGGAGAAATCTTGCCGCATGTCTTCGCGTCCGATAAGAAGCGGAGGACGGGCACCAGCGCTTGGCTTAAACGGATTTCGCACGGACTCCCCTTTTAGATGCCTTTATACTTTTTAGATTCTTTATATTTCAGATACCATCTCAACCCGCGCCCACCACCGGCGTTTCGCAACGTGCACCCGTCGTCCAGCGTTCTGCGACTTCATGCTGACAGCGGACCTCGGGCACTGCGTTAGGATCCGGATATGGCACCCGATTCGGCTGGAAATACTGAACCAGCTTCCGCACCCTACGACCAGGCCACCGCCACGGTGCAGCTCGACGACGACCGCGTCCGGGTGACGAAGTGGCAGTTCCCTCCCGGCACCCGGACCGGCTGGCATCGGCACGAGCTGGATTACGTCGTCGTGCCGACCATTGCCGGAACGATGACCTACGAGACCGCCGACGGCGAGGCAACCCGCGACCTGGTCGTCGGCGATTCGTACTCTCGTCCCGCCGGAGGCGAACACAACGTCATCAACACCACCGACGCTGTGTTCGCCTTTGTGGAGGTGGAACTGAAGTAGCTGGATCCACGGCCGCTACCTTCACGCCCCGTCCGGACCGGCAGCAGTCAGTCCTCGCGTTCGACCGGAATCCACACCGCATAAGTGCCCTGCGTCCCGTCCTCCGACAACTCGGTCCGCAATAGCTCCGGTCCGGGAACGCTGCGGTACGGGTTCGAGGGGAACCACTGAGTGTAGATGTCCCGCCAGAGGTACTGGATCGACTCCGGCACCGGCCCCGACCGCTCGAACACCGCCCACGTGCCCGGCGCCACGGCCAGGTCGCCGTATTCCTCGGCCGGCTCGCTGGCGATCACGCCTTGGTAATAGTCCAGTTCGGTGCCTTCCGGCGCAGAGGCACGCTCACCGGCCAGATTATCGACGACGGCGACGACGCCGCGCGGTTCCTGGTCGGACAGCTGCGCCACGCGGGCCATCGCCTCCTTATCCAAGCCGCGGATGAACTCCTCAATGGCCGGATTCGGACCTTCGTATACCAGCGGAACACGCCGGCTGAACCCGACCACATGGAACGCGTCCTTTTCAACAATCCGGTAATCCATCGGATCACTTCCTTCCAACGTGAGATGAAATGTAAGCCGTGGCTGGGAACGGATGGACACCCCGGTCTGCCTCACCTCCTGCGGCCCGACGCCGTTCAGCGCCCGGAAAGCCCGGGTGAACGCCTCGACGGAGCCGTACCCATGGTCGACGGCTATATCCAGCAAGGTGCCCTCGCCCGACATCAGCCGTGCGCCGGCGGAGGTGAGCCGCCGTCGTCGTACGTACTCCGACAGCGGCATCCCGGCCAGCGTGGAGAACATCCGCCGGAAGTGGTACTCCGAGGTCTGCGCAATCCGCGCCAGCTCGGCGACCTTCACTTCCTCGCGCAGATGGTGCTCGATGTACTCCATCGCCTGGTTCAGTCCGTCCATATTCCCTTCCACACCATTCACGCTATGCGGGCAGACCACTTCCATACCCGACTTTCCATGCCCGATACGGTCGTGCGGTTCGCCGCCGGAAAGCCGTCCGGTTCCTCCGGGGAGTATTCCAGCCCAATTCCGGCCCATTCGTGCCGTGGAACGGCCTGTTGTACTCCTCGCCGGAACGTTGACTCGCCCGCCGTCGGTTCTAGGCTTGGTCCATGACGTCGAAAATCTCCCACACCAGCATTGATTGTTCCAACGCCTACCAGCTTTCCCTGTTTTGGGCCGATGTGCTCGGATACGCCCAGGATCCCGAGGACCCGAACGAACCAGGGCACGAAGAATGTATGATCTTCGCCCCAGACGGCGCCATGCCACTGCTTTTCATCGAGGTCCCGGAAGGCAAACGGACCAAGAACCGCCTGCACCTCGACCTCCGGCCAACCGACCGGCCCCGGGACGAAGAGGTCGAGCGAATCCTCGGCCTCGGCGGCACAGTCGTTGAGGACTTGAGAACGTCCGACGGCGGATGGGTCGTCTTCGCGGATCCCGAAGGAAACGAGTTCTGTGTTCTCCGGAGCGAGGCAGAGCTCAGCTGACCGAGGCCCCGGGCTCAATCCTTACCCCTGGCTGGAAGCTGCCAGAGTGCCAGCATCTTCCGCCTCAGACGCAGGCATGTCGTAGGCGTCGGCGATCAGCTCGGTGGAGCGGTACTGCGCCTCGAGCGAGTGGGCCACCGGCAAGAGCATGATCTCGTCGGCTTCGGCTTGGTCCTGCAGCCGGCCGATTTGCCCGGTCACCTTTTCGGGCGTGCCGTGCATGACGCGGTCGGTCCAGCTGTCCAGGATCTCGCGCTCCTGCAGCGTCGGATCGTAGGATTCGACGGCCTCAGGAGTCGGGACAATGTAGGACTTGCCCTGGAACATCCGCAGCATGCTGAACGCGAAAGTGCGGGCCTGGCGGCGCGCCTCGTGTTCGTCCTCGCTGGCCATGGTGCCGATACTGATGGCGGCATACGGCTCCGCCAGCACACTCGAAGGGCGGAAGGACCGCCGGTACAGTTCGAGTGCGGGAGCGGCATTCTCCCCGCCGAACTGGTAGGCGAATGCATACGGGCGGCCGAGCTGGCCGGCGAGCTGGGCGGAGTAGCCCGAGGAACCGAGCAGCCATACGGACGGCCCTGCCGGCATCGCGGCGACACCATGTTCCCGGTTCTGCCACGGTCCGGGCACCGCGTGCACGGACTGGTACGGGTGATTCTCCGGAAAGTCGTCGCCGAGGAAGCCGAGTAGTTCCTGTACTTGCTGGGGAAAGTCGTCTCCGGAGCCATGATCGCGGCGCAGGGCCGCAGCGGTCTGGTGGTCGGTGCCGGGAGCCCGGCCCACGCCCAGGTCGATCCGGCCCGGTGCGAGGGCGTCGAGCATGCCAAACTGCTCCGCGATCACCAGCGGAGCATGGTTGGGCAGCATCACCCCGCCCGAACCCAGCCGGATGCGCTCGGTATGGGCGCTCAGCCGGCCCAGGATGACTGCCGGGGACGACGTCGAGACGCTGGGCATGGAGTGGTGCTCGGCCATCCAGAAGCGGGTGAACCCGCGCCGGTCGGCCAGCTCGGCGAGCCGGATCATTGAGGCAAGGGAATCGGATGCCGTGTATCCGGTACCCGTCATGGCGCTATCGAGGACTGATAATGGTGCGGGGGGCGAGCCGAGGCGGGTTCCGTGAGTCATGAATTTGCCGGTCTTTCGTATTTGGGATGAGTTAGTTCAGCTGCAGTCGGTCGGAGATTCCGGCTGCCTCGAAGGCGGCGACGAGCTCGTCGCGACCTTCGGTGAAGTGCGTCCAGCTGTCCACGTGAGCGGGCACCACGCGTCGCGCGTCGAGGATTTGGGCCACTTCGGCGGCACGTGTTCCGTCGACGGTAAGCAGCGCGCCGTCGAACATTGGGGTGCGGACGCCGCCGGCGAAGATGACCGCGGTGTCCACCGGGCCCAGGTGGTCGGCAATTTCGCGCACGAGGTCGACCGAAGCGTTATCGCCGCTGACGTACACGGTTGGCAGATCATCGGCGGTGAGCAGGAATCCAATGACCTCACCCACGGTCGGTTCGCTGCCTTCGGGACCATGCAGTGCGGGCATGCCGGTGACCGTGACATTGCCGCCGCCCGGGCGGTCAAGCTCGACCGAATCCCACGGAGCCAGCGGACGGGCCGCGCCTCCCAACCGGCCTGCACCGCTGGGCGTGGTCAGCGTAAGCGGCACCCTTGAGAGGAACGCGCGACCCGAGGTGTCGAGGTTATCGGCATGCTCGTCATGGGACAGCAGGACGGCATCCACCGGACCCAGATCCGCCGGGGCGATGGACGACGCAGCCGTCTTCGTCAGGGTGAGGTCACCGAGCGGATAGTCGCCCGGGCCATCAAAGGTTGGGTCGGTCAGGAAGCGAAGCCCGCCGTACTCGACGAGTGCGGTGGGACCACCGAATACACGGACCGGGACCTGATCGTTTGGGGTATTGATACTGGACACGAAAAGCACCTCACGGGAAACTGGTTGTTTATACATGAGAGAGTCTACGCGGTTCTCACGCTAAACAACAACCTGTACCATGAGGTACATGACCGATCACCCACTTCCCCCGGCTCCCGGCACCGATGAGCACGTGTCGCTGGACTTCGCGAACAGCGCCGCATCCCTCCCCGGCGAGCGCATCATCGATTCACTGGACACCCCCGCCGCCGCCACCGAATGGCTCGTGGAGCGGGACCTCGCGCCTGCCAACGCGCAATTGTGGGACGTGTGCGTGAACCGGCTGCATAGCCTCCGCACGCACACCCGCGCACTGCTCGCAGCCCGCGCGGACAATCAAGCCCCTTCAGAGACCGATCTGCAGGCGGTGAACGAAGCCCTGACCACAGTTCCAAGTGCCTCGCTGCTGCACTGGAACGACGACGACGGCCTGCACCGCGTAGCGGAGCACCCGGCCACCCAGGTTGTCGAACATGCCATGGCCGCCCTCGCCGCCGACCTGGCCGACCTGCTGACCGGCCCCGATGCCGGCATCGTCGCCGCCTGCAGCGCACCGTCCTGCAATCGCTACATGGTGCGCACCCACGCCCGGCGGCACTGGTGCTCCACCCGTTGCGGTGACCGCGTGCGCGCCGCCCGGGCCTACGCCCGCCGGAACGCCACCGAGCAGAGTACGCGCAGCAAAGAGCCCGCCGCAGCGAACTGAATGTGCGGGTGCGGGTAACCTGGGCCTGATTTCGGCGGTGACCCCGCTCGGATATCAGCGTGAGCGGTGCCTACCCGGCGAACCAATTGACGCCGACCAGAGCCGCCAGCACCACCAGCCGGATGACGATCCGCCTTGTCCCTGGCCGGTCGTCGCGGCGCATTTCCCCCCACCGCCAGACCAGCCCCCCGGCAGCTGCGGCCAGCGCCACGGCCGACAGCAGCCACAGCACCATCGATGCAGTCTCCCAGTTAATCGCCAGGCGGAAGAACGCCGCGGTACAGACCACATCCAACAAATCTGCCGCCTGGCTGCTCCGGTCCGGCTCGGTGGACCACCTCCGCCATCCCCAGCAGCGCGCCGCTTCCCGGGCGCTGGACCACGCGAGAATTCCGGCCAGGAACCAGGCGATCAACGTCGGCAGCATCAGGTGCCTCCGGCGCCAGCGCGGAGCAGATCCATGGCCAGTTCATCGACAGGGGAAGCGACATCACTGAGTACGACGACGGCGCGCCCCGCCTGACGGTCGAGGGCGATCATGGAGGCGAACCCACCGGTCTGGCCGTTGTGCCATGTCACCGGGTTCCCCGCCCCGGCCGTCGTCGTAAACCATGCCAGCCCAACCCGCTCGCCGACGTCGTCGGCCTCCCATCTGGGCTCCATCGCCGCGGCGCCGGGCGCGGACCCATCGAGCAGCGCCCGGGCGTAAGCGGCCATATCCGCGGCGGTGGAGCGAATCCCGCCGGCCGGAGCATGGCCGTTGGTGGTCCAGGCGGCCGCGGGTAGCCCGCCCGCCGTCATGCCGGTCGGCGCATCCGGCTTCAAATTGTCGGCCGTGACCGGCACGTAGCTTTGCGACATTGACAGTGGCTCGAAGATCCGCTGCTCGACCAGTTCGGAGTATGGCTGTCCGATCTCCTTCGCCAGCAACTGCCCCAGAAAGGCCGCGCCCAGGTTGGAATATTGCACCGTACCCCGATCATCGAGGCCGGAGGACACTGCCATTTCGATCACTTCCCGCGGCGCGGCGGTGTAGGGGTCCTTATGCAGGAAATTGCCCAGCGCCACTGTCTTCACCAGCGTCCAACCGCCGGCCAGCCGCGGCAGTCCCGAGCGGTGGCTGGCCAGTTCCGCGAGCGTGACCTCAGCGATGGCGGAATCGGCGGAATCTGGGGAGTCGGCCGGAAGCACGTTTCCGAGGATGTCGGCGACGGTGGTGTCCAGCGCCACCTCGCCACGTTCGACGGCGTCGGCCAGCAGCGCGGAGGTGAAGGTCTTGGAGATCGAACCAATCTCATACTCGGTGGCCCGGTCGGCGCCGAAACCGGCGTACCGCACATTGCCATCGTCGACGACGGCGACACTGAGGTGATGTGCCGGCCCATCCACCAGCGATTCCACCTTCGCGGCCAATGCCGGGTCGCCGGTCTGGTTGCTGCTCAGCGTTGGGTGCCAGGGGGCGAACGTCATCCCCGCAGCCAGCACCCCGGCCGCGGTGATGACCGCCAGGACAAGCCGTCTGCGTCGTCGCATCTCACGCCCCCTTCGCACCTTAAACTCCAGCCGCCGCCACAATGGCCAGCAACGGCACCACACGACCAGCGGGGATTTGGTAATGCCCGCGGCCTGCTGCGACCAGCCACCCCTGCGACACCAGCTGGTTCACATGGTGGTACAGCTGACCGGTGGTTCCGGCGTCCAGCTCCTCGGCCAGACCCGCAACGGTCCCGGTCCCGCCCAGCACACCGTGCAGAATCCGCAACCGGACGGGATGGCCCAACGCGGCCAACGAGCCGGCGAAACCCGACCAGTCCAGCTCCAGCACGGCATCGGTGGTCAGCCCGTATTGGAATTCGTAATGCCGGTTTCCTTCACCCGTGACCGCCCCGGCAAAAACCACTGCCCCGGGGTCGGGGATACGGCTCTTCAATCCGTTGAGCACCCAGAAGGTGTCGTTGGCGTCCGGCGGGGCCGGCGGTGTTTCGGACTGCGCGGTGCCGGCTTCATCACCGGCAACGGCAGCATCTCCAGCATCCCCGGCAGGGGCGGCGTACCCGGCAGAGTCGCGGTGTCCGGCGGACTCGCCGAGCGGGGCAGCGCGGCTTTCCAGCGCGGCCACCCGCTCCTCCAGCTTCCGCACACGCGAAGCCATCTCCCCTTCCGAGGGTTCCTGGTGGTTCATAGCTTCAGTATTACGTAATTCCGTATTTACGTAAAGATCACCATTGTCCCCGGGTAATACGAGTTGTAGTCTGGCGCTGGAGCCAACCGCATGTACGGTACTCGTCTGAGAGGCATCCAAATGACCATTCCAGAGCCGCCGGAAGAACCATACCCGGACCCCACACAACCGCGACCGCCGAGTCCGGAACCGGCACCATCGCCGGGCCCGGAACCCGGGCATCCGGAACCCGGTCCGGCCCCGCCCGAGCCCGATGAGGATCCCCCGCTGGATCCTCGCTGAGCGGCGCTGACGAACGGTGGCCAGGAGCGGCAGGCACGGCTGATCCCGCACGGCATTAGCGGCGGGACGGACGTATCTTCAGCGTTCGTCACCGGCCCGACCGCCCCCGAGCGGCGTTGTCGGCTGAGGGCCAACGGCAATAGTCTGGTCGCATGCCCCAACCCGCCCCCTCAACCGCGCCACTGCGCATTATGGTGGCTGACGACTCCGTGCTGTTGCGGGAGGGATTGATTCGTCTCTTCGACGAGGCGGGGTTCGAAACTGTCGCCGCGCTCGGGGATGCCACCGACCTGCTCGCCCAGGTGGAAGAACTACGCCCCGATCTTGCCGTACTGGATGTTCGGATGCCGCCGTCGTACCGTGACGAAGGCGTCCGGGCCGCCATCGAACTCCGCCGCCGCATTCCCGAAGTCGGCATCCTGCTGCTCAGCCAGTATGTCGAGGGGACCTATGCCAAAGAACTGCTCGACGCCGGCGGCGGCCGTGCCGGATATGGCGGCCTGGGGTACCTGCTCAAGGACCGGGTGGCTTCCTTTGATGAACTGACCGACGCCATCTCGCGAATCGCCCGCGGCGGCACGGTGCTCGATCCGCAGGTGGTGCGTGAACTGCTGGCCCGACAGGCCGATCCGCTGGCGGCCTTGACACCGCGTGAACGTGACGTGCTGAAGCTGATGGCCGAGGGACGCACCAACACGGGGATCGCGTCGGACCTGGTGATCGGCGTCGGCGCCGTGGAGAAGAACGTGACGTCCATCTTCCAGAAGCTCAACCTGGAAGGTTCCGACTCCGACCACCGCCGGGTGCTGGCAGTGCTGAGGTGGCTGCAGCGCTGAGGTACTGGCGGACTTAGCGCTGAGACGCCCGGATGTCCCTGCATGCGGGGGATAGCCCCCGGATGAATCCGGGTGATGCCGGGATGTTGCCCGGAAGCTCCCATCGCGAGACTGGATATATACATTCAGACCAATGCGAGGAGCAGAACAATAATGGGCGTTGCAACACAGCCGGGCAAGACGCCGGATGGGCCTGGCCCCTTCTACAAGCAACTCTGGACCGGGGTGCCGCGCCACCTCGGTTTCCTGCTGCCTGCCTGGCCTGTCGCCGTCGTCGGATACACAATTCTGCTGACCCTGTTCGTCACCGGGGTTGGAACGCTGATCATCTACGTCGGCGTCTTCCTGCTCCTCGGCGCCCTCTATACGGCCCGGGCCTTCGGGACGGTCGAGCTGACCAGGCTGCGCTGGGCGGGACAGCCGGCCATTGACCCGCCACGATGGATTGCCGGCGACGCGTCCGCATGGCGTCGGACCTTCTCGCCGTTTGCCACCTCCCACTACTGGCTGTACCTGTTGCACGGGATCATCATCAATCCGGTGGTCAGTATCGTCACCTGGGTGGTCACCGTGTTTGTCCTCTCGGCCGGGCTCGGCGGCGTCACCTACTGGATCTGGAATCAATTTGTTCCGCAGGGGCAGGATGACCGTGGCCCGTTCTCCCCGGGAGGGCCGCCATTCGATTCCGCGCTGGCTGACAACCTGTTCGTGTTCGTGATCGGACTGATCTTCCTGGCCGTGCTTCCGTTTGTCACCCACGGGCTGGTGCTGGCCCACCATGGCATCGCCCAAGGAATGCTCGGCGGGCGACGTATCCAGGAACTGCAGCAGGAGGTCACCGAGCTGAACACTTCCAGGGGCGCGGCCGTGTCGGCCGAGCACACTTCTGTACGCCGGCTGGAGCGCGACATTCACGACGGCCCGCAGCAGCGGCTGATCCGCATGCAGATGGATCTGGCCGCCGCCGAGCGCAAGGTGGCCTCCGGCGATGCGGCCGACGCGCAATCGCTGCTGGCCGAGGCCCGCAGCCAGACCGGAGACGCGTTGGAGGAACTGCGGGCGCTCTCGCGCGGTTTGGTCGCACCGATCCTGCAGGACCGCGGCCTGATCCCTGCGCTGGAATCAACCACCACCCGGTGCCCGGTGCCCGTCCGGCTGGAAAACAACCTCGATGCCGGGCTGCGGCTGAGTCCCGAGATCGAGCGGAACGCATATTTCATCGCCGCCGAACTGTTGACGAACGTGGCCAAGCACTCCGGCGCCGCAGGTGCTGTGCTGAGGCTGGATTGGGACGTGCCCGACGACGGCCAGGCCGACGGGGTGCTGCGGCTTGAGGTGGTCGATAACGGCCATGGCGGAGCGAGCCTGCAGCCGGGACATGGACTGCACGGGATCGAGGAACGCCTCACCGGGCTCCGCGGCACCTTGGGCATCGACTCCCCCGAAGACGGGCCGACCGCCGTCGTCGTTCGGATCCCTGCTGTACCTGAGGGAGCAGTACCGGAAGGAGGAGCATCCTGATGCATGCCCAAAGCACCATCTCCAACGAAACCTCCCATGACATGAGCCGGATGGAACGACTGGCGGCGTGGTCCCAAAAGCACCACTGGCTGGCCCTTGTGGCCTGGGTCGCCGTGCTGCTGTCCGTCACCGGCGTCTCCACCGTCATTGGGGCCGATTACGAGAACGACTACGCGATCCCCGGCACGGAATCGCAGCAGCTGCGGCAGACCCTCGAGGAACACGGTGCGGAGCAGGCCAACGATTCCGTCCGTATCGTGATGGAGGCCGAGGACGGCATCGCATCGGCCGAAAGCCGGATCAGCAGCATGCTCGACGACGTCGAATCCCTCCCCCACGTTGCCGATGTCACCGCTCCGACCCCGAACCGGGGATCAGTCTCCGACGAGGGCACTATCGGATTTGCCACGGTGACCCTCGATGGCCAGGCGGCAGCGGTCCCCGGCGACGCCGTACGTTCAATTATCGACACCGCGCAATCCGCCCAGGGGCAGGGCCTGCAGGTCGCGCTGGGTGGAGACGCCGTCGCCGCCGCCCAGGAATCGTCGGGAGGCGCGGCCGAAGGAGCGGGGATGCTGGCGGCGCTGGTCATCCTGGTCTTCATGTTCGGCTCGCTGCTGGCCGCAACCCTGCCGCTGATCACCGCGGTCTTCGCCGTCGGCAGCACCCTCGGGCTGGTGATGCTCGCCTCCCACATATTCTCTATTCCCGACTACACCGCACCGGTACTGATCCTGGTGGGCATCGGCGTCGGTATTGATTATGCGCTGATCATCTTCTCCCGCTACCGCAGCGAATTATTGGCCGGGGCGGACCGGAGGCAGGCGACGCGGACCGCGCTGAACACCGCCGGCCGGTCGGTGCTGTTCGCCGGCGCCACCGTTGTCATCGCGCTGCTGGGATTGCTGCTGCTCGGGCTCAGCTCGTTGCAGGGCATGGCGCTGGCGGTGACCCTGACGGTGCTGATGACCATGCTGGCGGCGATCATCCTGCTGCCGTCGCTGCTGACCATTTTCGGGCAGCGGCTCGAGCGCAGCATTCACAAACACGCTGCCCGTTCGAAGCGGGAGCACGGAGCCGGCTGGCGGCGCTGGGCAGAGGTCGTCCAGCGCAATCCGTGGCCGGCGCTGCTCGCGGCCACCGCCGCGCTGGTGGCGCTCTCGATTCCGGCGCTGGGCATGCATTTGGGTTTCGCCGACGCCGGCACCCACGCCAAGGACACCACCACCCGACAGGCGTACGAGACGATGGCCGAGGGCTTCGGACCTGGTTTCAACGGGCCGCTCGTTGTGCTGACCGAGGGTGACGCGCAGGCCGCCGCCGAAGCGCGGGATACGCTTGCCTCGACCGCCGGTGTGGCAGAGGTGACGCCACCGCAGCCGCTGGAGGACGACGGCTACTACACGCTGCTTGCCTTCCCGGAGACCGCCCCGCAGTCGGAGGAAACCGCCCGGCTGGTCACCGAACTGCGCACCGATGTGCTGCCGGAGGTGGCCGAAGGGACCGGCGCCGATTATCTGGTGGGAGGCACGACGGCGGCCGCCATCGACTTCTCGTCCGCCGTCTCGGAACGCATGCCGGCCTTCATCGCCTCCGTGGTGGGGCTTTCCGCACTGCTGCTGATGCTGGTGTTCCGTTCCATCCTGATTCCGCTCAAGGCAGCCGTGCTCAACCTGTTGAGCATCGGGGCATCGCTGGGCGTCATCACGCTGGTGTTCCAGTACGGATGGTTCGGGGTGCCGCCCGGGCCGATCGAGGCCTTCGTGCCGGTGATGATCTTCGCCATCGTCTTCGGCCTGTCGATGGATTACGAGGTCTTCCTGGTGTCACGGATGCACGAGAAATGGCGCCGCACCGGCAGCGCCACACGGGCGATACGGGAAGGGCTGGCAGCCACCGGCGGCGTCATTACCGCGGCGGCGGCCATCATGATCGTGGTGTTCGGGGCATTCGTCCTCTTCCCCGACCGGATGCTGCAGCAATTCGGCCTGGGGCTGGCCACGGCCGTACTGCTCGACGCCGTCGTCATCCGTTGCCTGATCGTGCCGGCCGCGATGCGGCTGTTCGGCCACCGCGCCTGGTGGCTGCCCGGCTGGCTCGACCGCAGGCTGCCGCAAGTGGCGCTCGAAGATAAGCAATAATCGAAGCATGGCCAACTCCCCGTCCGGAGACTCGATGATCCGCCGGCTGATGCGGATCATCTCGTCCTTCGACCACTCGAAGCCCGCCATGAGTGTCGCGGTGCTGGCCAAGCGCGCCGGCATTCCACTGGCCACCACCCATCGGCTGGTCAATGAACTGGTGAACGAGGGCGTGCTGCGCCGGGAACCGGACGGCCGGATCCGCCTCGGCCTGCGGTTATGGGAGCTGGCCAGCCGCAGCTCGGAAGTGCTGTCACTGCGGCAGTCGGCCCTGCCGTTCATGGAGGACGTCCAAGCGGTGATCCGGCAGCACACCCAGCTGGCCGTGCTGCAGGACGATGAGGTGCTGTTCGTCGAGCGGCTCTCCAGCCGGGACTCGGTGGTCAACGAGGCGAAGGTGGCAGGCAGGCTGCCGGTCCATGTGTCGTCGTCGGGCATGGTGCTGCTCGCCCACTCGCCGCCCCAGAAGCAGGAAGCGTATCTGCTGCGGAATGCTGACACGGTCGACGCCGGCCGGCTGCGCCGTGATCTCGCGGGAGTCCGTCAGTCCGGTTACGCGGCGCTGGCCGGTTACGTTGTCGCCGACACCACCGGCATCGCGGTGCCTGTGCCGGGGCCACAGGATGTCATCGCGGCGCTTGGTGTAGTGGTTGCCGCCGGCGAGGAGAATATCCCGGCGACAGTGCCGGCGCTGATGACGGCGGCCCGTGGTATTGCCCGGGCCGTCGCGCCAGAATAGAAGTACGACGGCGCCGGCCACCAATTCGTGCCTGCTGTTCGCATTGAATGGGAATGGTCATCGCCCCGGCCGGTGCCTGCGGTCACACTGGCCGGAGTCCCAATCGTGAGAAGGAGAAACCGCTGGTGGAACGCAGAATCGTCAAGACACAGGTCGGCATCGTCGGCGCAGGTCCGGCCGGGCTCATGCTCTCCCACCTGCTCTACACCTCCGGAATCGACTCCACGGTGGTTGAATCGCGCAGCCACGAAACCATCCGCACCACCCAGCGGGCGGGCATCCTGGAGCACGGCAGCGTGAACATGCTCGTCGACTCCGGCGCCTCCGACCGGGTGCTGCGCGAAGGCCACCGGCATGACGGCATTGAGCTGCGCTTCGACGGCCGCAACCACCGCATCGATTTCCTCGACCTGGTGGGCGAATCCGTCTGGCTCTACCCGCAGAACGAGGTGTTCACCGACCTGGCTGAAGCCCGGCACCGCACCGGCGGCGATGTCCGCTACAGCTCGTCGGACAGCAGTGTGCTGGACCTGGAAACCGACACCCCCAAGATCCACTTCACCGACGTCGACGGCCAGCCCTGGGAAGTCCACTGCGACGTCGTCGTCGGCTCCGATGGCTCCGGCGGCATCTGCAAGAAGAGCATCCCCGCCGAACATCGAAAGGACTACTTCATTCAGTACCCCTTCGCCTGGTTCGGCATCCTCGCCGAAGCACCGCCCAGCGCCCCGGAGCTGATCTACGCCCACTCCGACCGCGGATTCGCGCTGATCAGCCAACGCACCGATAAGATCCAGCGGATGTACTTCCAGTGCGACCCCAACGAGGACGCCTCCACGTGGACCGAGGAGATGATCTGGGAGGAACTGCAGTCCCGGATGGGGGGCCAGGACGGCTTCCACCTCAAGACCGGGCGGATCTTCGAGCAGATGGTGCTGCCATTCCGCAGCTACGTGTGCGAACCCATGCGCTACGGCAACTTGTTCCTCGCCGGCGACGCCTCCCACACCGTCCCTCCCACCGGCGCCAAGGGACTGAACCTCGCCCTGGCGGACGTGAAGGTGCTGCACGAAGGATTGGATTCGTACTTCAACTCGAAGAACTCTGAGTTGCTCGATGCCTACAGCGACCGGGCATTGCAGCGGGTCTGGAAGGCGCAAAACTTCTCCTACTGGATGACCAGCATGCTGCACCAGCACCCGGACGGTTCGGAATTCGAGAAGAAGCGCCAACTGGGCGAACTGTCCTCCGTCGTCTCATCCCGCGCCGGGTCCAGCTACCTCGCGGAGGCCTATACCGGCTGGCCGCTGAAGTAAGGTCAGGGCCTGGCATCGTGCCGGTGGGCAGGGCCTGGCATCGTGCCGGAGGGCCAGGCCGATCTGCCGATTCCCATCCGGATGTCCACGCGCCGTTCCTACAGGCAGGAGGAAATGGGGAGACAGCGCGGTTCGTCCAGTCCCAAGCGAAGTTTCCCTGCCCGGCCGAACATGGGGTGTCGTTCCCACCGGGAGTAAACAACGCCGAATCCGGCCACTTTGTACTTGGAAGGCCGCGGAATACTCCTCAGCGGAACGACGCACCCTTTGACAGGAAGTTTGCAGCCCGGACCCGGGCGCAGCTTCGCACCGGCCAATAGGTCAACTGCGCCGCGTCGAATTGTCGACCGGCGGTAGGCTGGCCGGATGATTGCGGTCGATCAGCAACACGCCCGCCGGTTCCGCCTCGCACGACACCGGCTTACCCGGCCCGAACCGCGCTGCGCGCTGCCGGAGGTCGCCGGGGCGATCGGCGTGCAGCACAGTCCCCCGGGCTCGGCTGCCCAATCGCTGCGCGTCCGCCTCGACGGGCTCACGCCGGACGACGTCGACGCCGCGTTGTCCGAGGACAGGAACCTGGTGCAGGTCTGGAGCCTGCGGGGCGCCCCGCACGTCGTCGGCGTCGAGGACGCCCCGGTGTTCACAACCGGGCTCATCCCCGACGACGAGGAATCGTGCCGGTCCTTCATCCGGGGCGCAGAAAATCATCTGGCGGCGTTCGGGCTGAGCGCGGCAGCGGCGGTGGACCACGTCCTGGACGCACTCCCCCGCGTGCTGGATGGTCTGGACGGTCGCGGGCTGACCAAGGACGAGCTGGGCGTGGCACTGGCCGACGACGTCGCATCGCAGCAGCCGTCGGTTCGGACCGGTCCGTGGGAGGATCCCGATGGCCTCGGCAGCAACACGTACGGGCAGAGCCTGGTCCGGTTCGCACTCTATGTCGCGGGGCTGCATGGCACGGTCTGCTTCGTACCCACGGACAAAGGCGCTGCCCGGTTCGCACTCACCAGGCAGTGGCTGGGTAGCCCGCTTCCCGGCTGGGATCATTCCCGTGCCCGTGCAGAACTGGTCCGGCGTTACCTGCGCTGCCATGCGCCAAGCACGGAGCGGGAGTTCGCCACATGGGCCGGGGTGTCACCCGCGTACGCGTCGCGAAGCTGGGACCTGCTGGCCGATGAGTTGATCGAGGTGCAGTACGGCCGGTCCCGGGCCTGGGCACTGGCCGCGGACGCCGAGGCGCTGCACGACTGTCCCGAACCGGCCGGCGCCCGGCTGCTTCCGCCGTATGACCCCTACCTCTCCACCAGGGATCGGAAAAGCATCATCGCGGACCCGCCCCTGCAGCGCCAGGTCTGGCGCACCGTCGGCAACCCCGGCGTGATCCTGGCCGACGGCGAGGTCGTGGGCATCTGGCGGCCACGGAAGAACGGCCGGCGGCTGACAGTACGGGTCGAGCCGTTCACCGCGCTGTCTTCGGCCACCAGGACCGCGATCCAGGAGGAGGCTGCTGCGATGGCGCCGTTCCGTGGTGCTCAGACGGCGTCGGTGGAGATTTAAGGACCGGCGATGGAGGGAGGTGTTCGGCCGGGTTGCCGTGAGACCCCCTTCAGACCTGGATCCCCCGGGACAAACCACCGTCGACCAGGAAGTTCGCTCCGGTGGTCCGGCTGGACAGCGGGCTCGCGAGGAACACCACCGTATTGGCCACCTCGTCAGGTCTGCCCATCCGCGGAGTCAGGTTCAGGCCCAGGGCATGTTCGTACAGCTGAGGATTATCCAGCTCGATGCTCGGCCAGACCCCGCCCTCATGGTACGTATTGCCCGGAGATACCGTGTTGGCGCGGATCCCCTTTTCCGCCAGTTGGAACGCCAGGCCGGCCATGTAGGCGATGATGGCGGTCTTCACGGTGCCGTACGGGCCGGAGGCGAAATCCACCTCCCGGCCGGACACACTCGAGATTCCGATGATGGAGGCAGCCTCGCTCTGTTCCAGATGCGGCATGGCGGCCTTCACCAGCCGGACTGTGCCCATCAGGTCCACCCGGAGGGAAGCCTCCCAGTTCTCGTCGGTGTCCGGGATGGCCAGGGCACTGACGTTGCTGACCACGATGTCGATCCCGCCAAAACCCTCAGCCGACGCACGGACCCAGCGGGCGACGTCGTCGGCGTTTCCCATGTCCATCACGGTGCCCGCCACCCGACCGCCGCTGTCCGCCAACGCCGCTTCCGTCCCTTCGATTTCTCCGGCGTCGCGGGCGCAAAAAGCCACGTTGGCCCCCTCGGCCGCGAACGTCTCGACGATCGCCCGTCCGATACCCCTGGTGCCTCCGGTGACCAGCGCCGTCAACCCGCCGAGCTGTAGATCCATGTCCGTCTCCTAAAGTTGCGCTGCGCGGTTCCGCAGCTCAGCGTGCATGCCGTCGAACGCCTGGGCCGCGGGAAACAGCGACTTCGCGGCTTTCACCACGACGCTGTAGTTGGCGTCGACGGCGTTGGCCACCGGCGCCAGGGCGGTCTGGGTGAGCAGTTGGTAGCCGTCCATGGGGTGTAGGCCGAACAGGTCCTCAAACCAGCGGATCAATTCCACCTGCCCGATACGCCAGGAATCCTCCATCGGACGGGACGACCCAACCACCATCCAGTGACTATCAGTCTCCAACCGCGGCCACGCCGGCGCACCACCCTTGATCAGCTCCACAATGATGGTCGAGGTCATCGCGCCTTCGACGGCGGTGCCGCAGGCTTCGCCTTCGCCCTGCCGGTAGTGCCCGTCGCCAAGGGAAAAGAGCGCGCCCTCGACGTTCACTCCGAGGTAGACAGTGGTGCCGGCCTTGACCTCCGGGGAATCCATGTTGCCGCCGAAGCGCTCGGGCACCAGCGATGAACGGACTTCAGCTCCGGGCGGTGCCACGCCGATGGTGCCCAGCATCGGCTCCAGGGGCAGCGCCACTTCGAAGTCGCCGAACCGTGCTTGGAAACCTACGGTCTGCCGTTCCGTATCCAGATGGTAGATCCACGTCGTATCGGGCAAGGATTCCTGCAGGAACACGGTCCGATCGGTGCTGGTCAAGCCGCCGAAGAAGGGAATCGTCGCAGAAGCACCCCAGTTCCGGGCGGGAGTGAGGTCCACGATGTGGATCGCCAGGGTGTCGCCCGGTTCCGCGTCCTGAACGTAAAACGGCCCGGTCTGCGGATTGACGAACCGCAGGTCCACCTTCTCGGACGAGATGTCGTCGACGGAGGTCAGTGCGTGGTTGAAAGCGTCCTCGGACCACAGCTTGAGCACGTCGCCGGGCCGGACAGTCTTCAGCGGGGCCGCGCCACCGAAGGTGTAGGCCAGCTGTTCACGGGTGGGAGTGAATTCGATGTGCCCCATGAATGGATGCTATGCGGGCGGCGGGTAACTGGCAATAGGCCGGGGCAGGAGGCAAGGCTGCGCCCCGGCTCCCCGGCTCCCCGGCTGCCCCGTCCGGCTGGCCGCGGCTGTCACCGGGCTACCCCCGATCGATGCGCGCCTGGATACCGTCGAGGATGGTGTCGATCCCGAAAGCGAGGATATGCTCCGGCGCCACGGCTGAATCGAACGCGGCACCGACCGCGCCGCCGACGCGCCCCGCCAGGGCGAGTTCGCCGTCGTCCATCACCTGCTCCAGAACAGGTGCGACGACGGCCCACCGTTCGGCGTCCGACATACCCGAATCGCTCTGCGTCCATGAAGCGCAGTCCGCGAACTGTTTGGCAATCCCAGCTTCGCCGGCCAATCATGGTTCGCTGAGAACGCTGCGGTGTTGGCCGTCGTTTGGCCCGTGCTGATCGTGCTGGCCTTCCTGCCGCTGTCCGCCTCGGCCTACCGGAATCTACGCCGCTGAGTGCGATCGATGAAGGCAGCAGCGCGGAGGGAGTTTAGCCACCATCAGTGCCTGTATGGTCGCGCCGACGCCGGATCAGTAGCAGCCCTGCCAGAGTCAGCAACAATCCCGCTCCCGCAATCCAGAGGATGTCCGTTCCGGTTTCTGCGAGCGGGCCATCGGTCGAGGCCGGCCACCCGTCATCGTCGGGTTCAGGTGCGCCTGCAAGGATCGCCGTCGTTGGGTGGTCGCTGCCCTCGGCCGACGTCCCTGCGTCCGGTGGGTCAACCGGGCCCTGCGTCCCACCGGCCGCCCGATCCCCGGGGCCAGGACGCTCCTGCGCAGTCGGCGATTCGTCGCCCGGACCCGAATCTGCCGGCGATTCGCGGATCTGCAGCAGGACGTCGAAGCTGACATTCATGGTGCCGTCTGAATTGTTGCCGCTGACAGCATCTTCGGGGAACTGATAGGACAAGTCGAGCGTCGTACGCTCACCACGGTCCAGCGACGTCGTCAACACGGTGGTTTCCCGGTGCAGGTAGCCGGACACTGGTTCACCGTTGAGCAGCAGGTCTTCGTAGAAGGGATCCGCGGGGTCGCCACCGAATTCCACGTTGATGATACTGGCCGTCAACACCCCATTGGCCGGACCATCGTTCCTCACTGCCACTGTCCGTGTCCCGGAATCACCGGGGACGATGCCGGCCGCTTCGAACAGCGGCATGGCGAGGCGGTCGGACCCGTCGCGCTCTCCGCCCAGCGGAATGGTCACGGTGCTGTCGGCGCCCTGGCCAGCAGCGGCCGGCACGGTTCCGGCAATCCCGGTGAAGGCCGCCCCGGTAATGGCCAGGACGAGAGTCAACAACAATGGCAGCCGTTTCATGATGTGCTCGCTTCCCGCCGACGCCGCCTCCCGGCGCCGACCACAGTGAAAATGGCGTACCCGATCAGGACAACACCGGCCCCGGCTGCCAGCAGGCTCTTGGTTCCGGCATCCAGCGCGGCGCTGACATGCCCCAGATAAGGCACCGAGTAGATGACTTCGCCCTTGACCTGTTCCGGCACAAGGGGTTCATCTGCGGCACCGTTTGCGTCACCCTGGGTGGTGATGGTGGTGCCTTCGGCGCCTACCGTTTTAGCAATGACCCGGTGGGTGACAAGCGTCGGGTCGCCGGATTCGGGTTGGAACGTCACGACGTCGCCAATTTCGACGTCGGCCGCGTCCACCTGCTGGGAAACGACCAGGTCGCCCGGGCTGTAGGTCGGTTCCATCGAGCCGGTCAAGACGGCCAGCGGGACGGCGTTGATGAAACGCGGGACGACGAAGCCGGCCGCGCAGACCGCGATGATCAGGACAGCGACCGCGAAGAGCATGCCGCGGAACACCCCGTGGAGCATTCGGTGCTGCTTCGGTCTGTCCTGTGGCTGTTCAGCCTCGTCAGTGGCAGCTGCGGATCCTCCGGCCATCACCCCGCTCATGGCTCCTCCCCCGGCCGGTAGGTTTCGTAGCTAAAGGTCAGCGTCACGTCTGCATTTCGGGCTGCTTGGGACGGGCCGCTGCGGCCGGACCAGGTATCCGTTGCGGTGACCTTTTGGTCGGCTTCGAGGCCGCCTTCAGCGGTGCCGGTAACCGTTCCTTCGTTGGTGTAGGAGCCCATGCCGTCGGGGACGGTGAAGGCCAGGCACAGGTATTCGGTTTCCGGATTGGTCCACGGTGCATCGGTGTATTCAGATGTGACGAGCTCACGTGATTCGGTCGCCGCCCCCTGGATCGGCCCCTCGTAGAGGACTGGCCCCGGCGCCGAAGAACCCGTCCCGCAACTGCCGGGATGCCCGACGGCGGTGATCGTCACGGTTGCGGCACTGGTCAGGGAATTGTCCCCCGCAACGGATGCCCCATCGAGCGTGTAGGAGAGCCCTCGGTTGCCCTGGGACTGGGCGTCGATTTGGACGACGGCCGACTGGGGTTGCTCCGGGGCCAGGTTGTCCAGCACGTTCTCCGGAACGGTCCAGGTCAGGCTCTGACCCGGACGATCGATGCGGTTCAAGGCGGCCGGGTCAGAGTTTGGATCGTCCACGGCGAAGTGGATGTATCCGGCCGTGATGCTGACATCGATAGTGATTTGGTCCTGCCATGAAGCGAACGTTGCCGCGGTTCCAGTTCCCAAGACCGCACCGAAGGCCAGCACCGTGCCGGCTGCCAAGCTGCGTTTCATTGCGGACTGCCTCTCGAAAGTCGTGAAGGTTGGTGATGAAAGTGATAAGGGCGGCGGCGGGGCCGATTGGGGACGGCCTCCCGCCGCCGCGGTTCATGCGCAGAAGCGGTCAGCGGACCTGTTCCAACTTGAACGCCAGGCCGTCCAGCACAGCTTGGGTGTTGATACCGACCTGATCCTGATTCGGAACGTCCGGGAACTCCACGTCCACCTCGATGGTGTACGTGCCAGTGTGCGCTCCGCTGATTGTCCTGGGCAGGAAAGCAGTGGCATCGGCCAGGCTCTTGTCCTGGGCGATGACCGCGCCACTGGCAGTCTTGACCGTGTAGTCAGCCGTGGCACCGGCGTCCGCCAGCGCCCCCGTCAAACCATCCGAAACCACCGAGAGCTTGGCCTTGATGTTGTCGCCCTTCGTCTCGATCGTGAGGTGGTCGGTCAACTGGATAGTGTCACCTGGGACGATCAGGAAGTTGGCCGGATCAATGACGTTGTCCGCCGTAGGCGCGGCGCCATCACTGACGTCGTGCCAAGTGCGGTCTCCGCCTGTGGAAACGTCCAATGTGCCCGCGTTGATCGTTCCGCCGTCCATGGTGGCGTCGTCGCTCCAGAGAGCGAAGGTGGTTCCACCGGCGAGCAGTCCGAAGCCCAGTGCTCCGGCCACGACTCCCTTGGTGGCCTTGCTCATCGTCCCCTTGTTGGTGCGAGTGGTGGTGTTCATCTTTCTCCTCATTTCTGTGATGTGGCCCCGGATGGAGCCGGTTGGTGGGCACAGCAGGCGCCGTGCCCGGGTGGAAACCTCTTGTCGCCGAAGCAATCAGCCGGTGAGTTGCCCGGCGGCCGTGCAGATCATCGAGGCGCCCGGTTCAAGCGCCGATTCCGGGCAGGTGACGGCGGCCGCGAGTTTGTCGTCGTCGACAGTGATGCCGTTGACCACCGATCCCCCGGTGTTCGTCACGGTGTAGGTCCAGGTGACGGTGGCCCCGAAGGGGACCAGGGCGCCGTCTCCGAACTCGAGCAGCGCAGCGGGGTAGCCGCTTCCAACGTCGGCGGTGTCCCAGGCTTGCTTATCGATGTCGATGCCCTGGTATGCGTTCGTGAAGGTGCAGGTGGTGTCCGTGCCGGCGTCGAGGGTGATACTGAAGTCCTCGATATTCACAGCCGGGCCGCCGTCGGTGGAGCAGGCCAGCGACAGCCAGGTGTAGTTGCCCGGACCGGTGCTCTGGCTCAGTTCGTAGGTCCCGTGGGCCACCTCGAAGGTGTGGCCATCCGCAGTCCCGGTGGCCGTGACGGCGTCCGACGACGTCGTCCCGGGTGTTGCGGTCAGCTTCCAACCTGACGGGGACGCGGTTCCGGCCGTGCCGTTCTTGACCTCGTTGACGAGGGTGAGCTCCGCTGCCAGCGGCTTGCTGTAGACGGTGCAGGTGACCGGTTCCCCGCCGACAACCTTGATCCGGAATCCGGTTTCGCCGGCGTTCTTGATGTCAATCGCTTCCCCGCCGGCGCGGCAGACCGCATTCTGCCCGTGCTGCTGGACCAGCTCGTAGTCGGACATTGATGCACCGGATTCGGAGATCGTCACGTTTGCCTTGCCTGAGTTTCCCGGGGCTTCCCCCGAGAACACCGCGAGCCCGTTGCCATTGGTGGTGGCGCTGCGGTTGGCATTCTTGATCGACCGTCCGTCAAGCGAGAATGTCCAACCGGATTTTGGAACGGCCCCCTCGGTGCCGCCGTCCAGGCCGGTCACCATCTTGTACACCTTCACGGTGATTTCCGACGGCTTCGCCGCAACAGGATCGGCTGCAACATCCTCGGGCCCCGGAGCGGGTTCTGCTGTTTCTTCCGCGGACGACGTCGGCAGGCCGGCTTGCGTGGGAGCCTCAACCGGTCCGCTCGACCGCTCGGCGGAAGGTGCGGCGGGTTGCCCGGGAGCGGGATTCGCGAGCTGCCCGGTCCCGGCCGACGTCGTCATTGGCCGGGGCGACGGCGCTGTTTCCGTCTTCACAGCCTCCTCTACCGGAGGCGTTGGACCGGCCGGCGCTGTCGAGCCGGTTGCCGTCGACGATTCGGCGGCAGGAGCCGGAGTAGCTCCCATCTTTGCCGGCTCCGTGGTGGCAGCGCCTGCCACAGAACGTGCGGCTTCCTGCTGTGTCCCGGCCCGCTGGACAGCATCCCCCTGCTGCCCGGCGTCCGACTCCTCCGCCGGGCCGGCTACTGCCGGCGCCGCGCTGGTCATCAACGCAAAGGCCAGCAGGAAGCCCAGTCCGCTTTTCGCGTACCGTCGTTTCCCCATGAAAACAATCCCCCAATTGTTTGGCCGGTTCCGAAGATCCGGTCTTTCCCCAATTCCGCATCGGAATGCGGCGTCAGGAACAACCTAGGCGACATAGTGCGGGAAACATCTACGCATTTACTACCCGACTTTGAGCGTTTTCAGGTACGTAGCGCCGTCGCACGCTACTTCAAAAACCTCAATCCGGATCACCGGAATGGAGTTGGAGGCGCATGACGGGACGGCTTGGGTAGGTCCGGCCGATCTCGCGGAACCCGGCGGATTCGAACGTCGTGAGCACGCCGGTGAACAGTGCCGACGCGGAGACTCGTGATGCCTGCAGCCTCTTCACATCGACCGGATGCCCCTCCAAAACGGATGCTCCATTAGTACGAGCTTGTTCGGCGGCAGCGCGAAGAAGCTCCAGGCTCACGCCTATCCCATGATGTTCGGGACGAACGGCGAAGCAAGTCACCCACCACCCATCGGGATCGTCGTCGAGCACCCGCCGGAGCGCCCGGTTCTTCAAGATCCCGGGAAGTGTGGCTCGCGGCACGACTCTCGTCCATCCAATCGGCACATCATCAAGGTAGGCCAGCAGACCGATGGGTACAGTTGCCGAATCGACTTCACCCTGCAGAGCGTCCCGGTTGCTCGGCTCGTCATGCGTCCGGAACCGCTGGCACCAACAGGAATCAGGGTTCGACGCACGTCGACCGAACACCTGCACGATGTCGTCCCACCTGTCGGGTGCAGCGGGCCGGATGATCAGCTCGGCGAGCGGTCGCCCATCAAACGACGTTGTCATCACCCCAGAGTAATGTCGAGCAAGCCCGGGCACACCGTATTCAGTTCGGATTGGCGTGCGGATTCCTATTGCTGCGGCCGGGCGCCAGTTATCACTTAGCCACCTCAGCGGGTGGCCCGAACCAGGTGGTGAGGGCGTCCGTCAGCCCGGAAACAGTCCCCTCTCCCACCCAGGCGACGTACCCGTCGGGCCGGACCAGTACGGCGGTCGGAGCGGTGACAGCCCCGAGCACCGGGAGTTCCCAGGGACCGTCGAATTCGGCGTCGATCAACTGGACACGGTCCGCCCATGGCGCGATATCGACGCCGCCGGGCCAGGCGAAATTGAGCAGCACGGGCCGGGCGTCATGCAGCAGGGTGTAGACCCGCAGTGGGCCGTCGGCGCTGACGACGTCGAGGTCCGGCATGCGCCGGCCCAGCAGCGGGTGCCCCTCGCCGAGGTCGTAGTGGACGTCCAGCCCGAACATCATCGCGGCGAAGCGATTGCGCGACTCCTCGCCCATCAGGACCTTCGCGATGGTGTCACGCAGGGCGTCCGTGCGGGCGTTTTGGCGGCGGAGTGCGACGTGCGCCATCGAGGTGCGCAGCACACGGGCGCCGACCGGATGCCGCTCGGCGTGGTAAGTGTCCAGCAGGCTGTCCGGAGCTGTCAGGTTGACCACCTGGGCCAGCTTCCATCCCAGATTCACCGCATCCAGCAGGCCAAGTTGGAGGCCCTGGGCGCCATCCGGCGAATGCACGTGTGCGGCATCGCCGGCCAGCAGAACCCGCCTGTCGCGATAGGCAGCAGCCTGCCGGGTAGTGTCGGTGAACCGGGAAATCCAGGTGGGGCTGTGGACCCCGTAATCGGTCCCATAGATAGCGGTGAGCCGCTCACTAAGGTCGCTCAGGGTCGGTTCAGCCGTGGCTCCGACCTGCTCTTCGGTCACCATGACCCCCACCGGCCCCTCTTTCGCATAGATGATCTCGCCGTCGCGGATTTCGTAATCCACCCTGCCGAGGGCATGGATGCCGACGGCGTCGCGGCGGACGCCCCACTGCGGTTCCTCGGCCAGCTCGACCTCGGCGATCAGGCTGCTGGTGGTCGGATCCCACCCGGGAAATCCGATGCCGGCCACCTTGCGGACCAGGCTGCGTCCGCCGTCGCAGCCCATGAGGTATTGCGCCCGCAGCGGTTCGCCGCCGGAGCGCTCGACGTCGACCCCGTCGTCGTCCTGCACGAACCCCGTCACCTCGTCGCCGCGGTAGATTGGCACCTCCAGCTCGCTGACCCACTGCGCCAGCAGACGCTCGATGTGGTTCTGCCGAAGCCCGAGCGAGTAAGGGTGCCGGGTGGGAAAGCCGCTGATGTCCAAGCCAACCCCGCAGAACTGGCCGACCATCGGTGCCACTTGGCCCTCGGCGAGGAAGCGCCCGGCGATTCCTCGCTGGTCAAGGATCTCGATGGTGCGCGAGTGCAAACCACCTGCGCGCGAACCGGCCAGTTCCTGGTTTACGCGCCGCTCGACGATGGCGACGTCGACCCCCGCCAACGCCAGCTCACCCGCCAGCATTAGGCCGGTCGGGCCTCCTCCGGCGATCACTACCGCATGCTCATTCATCCGTTGCTCCCAAGTCCGCAGGTTTGTACGCGCTCCAGTCTGCGGCACCGCGGGGGCCTTGCGGCAAGGCCCCCTGTGAGCTATAGATTAAGAATGGCAGGGAGTTCGATCTCCTTGCCTTTTTGCCGGTTCATCACGTCAGACCGCGGCGCATGTAGATTGGACCGGTGGAAAAGCTGAAACTCCTTAAGATCCCGGTGATCCTGGCGGCCTGTGCCGTTGTCGTCGTCATCGATGAGAGCTGGGGCTGGAGTCTCGCCATAGCGGTGGCGATGGTAGCCCCACTTTTCGTCGGGGAGATTTTCCTGGACCGTCACCTTCAACGCCGCAGGCAGCGTGAGCATGAGAAAGCATCACGTCTCGAAAGAAGCATCGATCACGACTTTCGCGAAGCAAGCGGATAGGAAACGGGGCCCTACAGTTCCCTGCGCGAGTTCACGCCGAGCTTGCCCATGATGCGGTGCACGTGACCGTCAATCGTCCGCACGGAAACACCGGCGTCGGCCGCGAGCTGCCGCGACGTCCGGCCGGTGGCAATACCGGCGGCGACTTCCCTCTCCCGTGCGGTAAGCTTCGACCGGGTGCGCAGCTCCAGCAGCCGCGGATAGAGTTCCTGTGCCTGCGGATGCAGCCGGCCGAGCAGCGCCATGGCATCAGGTGAGACCCGGTGCCGTCCGTGGCCCGCCTGCAGGAGCACCCGCGATAACGCCGTGGCAGCCATCAGGCCCTGCCCCAGCTGAGCGGCTGCCCGGCCGGCCTCCAACAGGGCCGCACCGTCGTCCGTTTCCAGAGCCAGCGCATACGCATGCAACGCCTTCGCCCGGGGATCTTCGACCCCGGTGGTCAGCCCGGCCAGCCGTCCCGGCCGCACACTGCGGTCGAATTGGAACAGCAGCGCGGTGATCTCGATTTCCGACCGCCGCGCACCGGCATCGGATGCCTGCGCCAGCAACCGCGAAAGTTCCGCACTGACCGCTTCCGGGCCCAAATCCGGCGTGCGAGCCACGGCGGCGAAGGCCTTGGCATACGACGCCGCGAACGGCACCCCTGCAGAGGGCAAGCTGCTGAACTCCTGCTGATACCGGGCCGCTCCTTCAGCGTCCCCGCAGATCCCGGCGGCGCAGGCGGCCATGGCGGTGGCCAGCGGCAGCAGTTGCCGGGTGTCGCGGTGGCGCAGGATGACGACGGCGGCATGCAGTGCCTCCATCGCGTCACCGGGGCGGCCCTGCTGCAGCATCCGGATCCCGGCAGTCAGCTCACCGAGTCCGACAAGTTGCGTCAGCCACGGGGCGGCATGGAGCTCCAACCGGTCCAACCAGTCGTCCAGCCTGTCCCAGTACCCGCCCAGGCACAGCACCAGGAACAGCCGAATCAGGATATACACCCCGTAGTTCCGCAGGTCGTCATCCGCCAGCACGCTCTCCAGGGCGGCGCTCAAATGGTCGGCGGCAACCGCGATATCCCCGGAGCATGCGGCGGCCTCACCCAACAACAGACGGCGGATGACTGCCTCCCGTCCGCCGTCATCCGGCCGCCCGGGCAACCCAGGCCGCCCGGGCAACCCAGGCAGCCCGGGCAGCTCCGGTCCCTCGGGCAGCCCGGGCAGCTGGACGGCGAGCGCCGTCGGGCAGGAAACACCCGATGCCAATTGCTCGACGGCGGAGAGCATCATCAGCTGCCGCTCCCCTGCCGCAGCGCCGCCGGTGACCGCCTCTTTCCACCGACGGCTCGCGGCGCCGAACAGCTCTGCGCCCTTGCCGGTCGACAAACGGATTTGGGCCAACAAGGTAAGCAAGTGGTCATAGTCATTAAGGCCATCAGCGTCGTGCGGATCCGGTTCCACCAGTTTCGACGCGCACTGCAGGGCCGCTTCCACGCTTCCCAGATAGAACAGTGCACGCGCCCGCTGCACCATCCCTGCCCAACCCGGCGCGTCGTCGTCGAGCTCATCCAGCAACGCCATAGCAGTGTGGGGGTCGTCCATGCGGTTGGCAGTGGCCGCCGCGGAGACTAAATCCCCGGCGGCAGGCCGGTCGCCGATGGACAGCTGCCACTGCACCCGGGCCAGTACGGCTCCGGCTGCCGTCGCATGCTTCAGCTGCGGTTCGAGCCGCTGCCACAACGCCCGGCGGGTGAATACGCCGACACTTGCCGCAATCGCCTCCGACAGCAACGCCGGTTGCACACTGACCCGTTCGCCCCCGTCGCAGGTGCGGACCAAGACCTTCTCCAGCAACAGGTTGTTGAGTACCTCCGCCTCCCACTCTGTCCGCAGGGTGCACAGGTCCAGCGTTCCGGCCAGTGCAACGGCGGTGAGCACCTCGCGTGCGGCATCAGAGTAACCGTCGAGCAGAGTGACGACGTCGGCGGTCATCGTTGGCGACGGTGCCAGCCGCCGCTCGAGGACATGGACGTTTTCATCGACGCGCATTTGCGGTCCGGTTGCGGCGTCCCGGAGCAGGTACGAGAGGAACACCGGGTTGCCGGCGGTGGCGTGCTGCAGGCCCAACGCGGTCACATACGGGGTGTAAGTGCCCGTTTCGGCGCGGCACCAGGCCTGGATTTCCTGCGCCTGAAGTTCGGGCGTGTCCACTGCGGCGAGCCGCCCATCGGCGGCCAGCAGGGCGAACCCATCGGGAAGGCAGCCGCGGGAGCGGGTATGGAGCAACAGCTTGACCCCGGGACCGGTACACAGCTGGACGAGGATATTGACACTTGCATCATCCAGGTCGGCCGCGTTCCGGACCACGATGATGACCGGCCCGTCGCCGGCTTGTTCGGCCAGATGCCTCCGGACGGCGGCCAGCACTTCCAGCGGACAGTTCAGGGACGCCTCCGCGCTCAGCAACGGGGCAAGCGCTCCGAACTCCATGTCCTTAAGTCCGGCCATGCCCCGGACCGCCACATGCGGAACCGTTGTGGCATCCAGGATGCTGCGTAGCAGCGGTTCAGCTCCAAGGCCGGCAGGAATGGCCAGCAGCAAACCGGCGGTGGTGGAATCCGTCAGGGTGGCTGCGGCCCGGTGCGCGACTCCGGCCAGCCCCACCGGTGGTGCCGCTCCGTCTGTCTGTGCGGCCTGGCTCACTGCGGAAGTCATGCCCCGGCCACCCCTGCCAGTTCGGCCTCCATCGCGTCGGCAAGTTCGGCCCGTCCCCTGACACCCAGTTTGTCGTACGCGTTCTGCAAGTGCCGCTCGGCAGTGCGGACCGAGATCGTCAGTGCCGCACCGATGTCTGCGTTGCTGGATCCTGATGCGGCCAGCGACGCCACTTGCCGCTCCCGTCCGGTCAGCCCATCCAACACTCCGGATGCATATGACGACGGCTGAGAAGGATCGGCGATGATGCCTTGGGCCTCACGCATCACGTCCCGATCCTGCTTCCGGCCGGCCAGCGACGCCGCGGCAGCCGCTGCTTTGGCGGCCAGCAACTCGTCGCCTGCTGCGCGGCCAAGGCGGGCCGCTTCCAGCAGGGCAGCTGCGTCTGCTCCCAAGAGTCCGGCAGCCAGCGCACCGTACCGGGCTGCCAGATGGCCCTCGTTGGTTTCGGCCAAGCGCAACAGCTGCTTCAGTTCGGGCTCCGGCACGCCAAAGAACGAGCTCCCCGCGTCCCCGACTCCCATGGCGTGCAGCACGACAGTCCCGGCGATGTACACTCTGGGGCCGGCCTCTCGCGCTACCCCATGGCGCCCGGCCAACTCCCGGTGCGCATTGGCGACGACCGGGGCGCTCATACCAGTCGCCCCGGTCGCCCCGGCTGCATCCGCCGCACCGGCAGCGCCAGCAGCGCCAGCAGCGGCGCAGACGAAACTGCCGAAACCATCGAGCCCGGAACCGGAGCGCGACAATGCCCCGGCAGACCCGCCTGCCCGGTGCGTCACGAGGGCTTCCAACGCCTCCAGTTCCCCGTCGCTGTGCAGCATGCGTCCCGGCCGCACCCGCCGCTCCGCATCGAACACCTGGCGGCAGGTTTCCCAGTTACCGGCCAGGAACAGCACCCGGCACCACACCGTCAGCGCCCGGCCGGCCAGCACGGCCGAACGGATGCCGCCCTGCACTGCCAGCGCTGCCTCAATCAGCTCTGCGGCCCGTTCCTGCTCGCCAACGATCGCGCACGCCTGAGCACACAGCACCCGTGAGAGCCACGGGATCTCCGCCACGGGGCCGTGTGGGGTGCCGGCCCCGCCGGCGGCGGTGTCATTCGCCTCACCGGTGGGATCGATCCCGTCGGCGGAGGAGTCGAGGCCCCCGTCGCCAAGAGCCCAGCCGCCAACTCCCCCGCCGTCGAACCCCGACTCATCATAGGTTGCGATGACGCGACGGAAATCTCCGGAAGTCGTCAAGCTGAGCATCGACTCCAGTGCCGCAAACCCCGCGATGGCGACAGCTTCCTGCCGGGTTCCCAGCAACAGCCCCAGCAGGGCCGCGAGCGCCAGGGTGGCGACGTCGCCGTCGGCCTGTGCCCTGGAAACAGCCTCCTCAACCAGCACCGCGGCCCGCTTCCCATCGCCGAGCAGATACCGCGCTTCGGCCTGCAGCCGCACCACCGGCGCGGTTTCGGCGCTGACATATCCGAGCAACCGCTCAGCCACCCCTGGATGACAAGCAAACAGGGCTTCATCGGCCGCTGCCGTCAGTTGAGTGTCGGTAACGCCTAAGTCGAGCCGTGCAGCCCAAAGCAATTGGCCCGCCGTCGGCCGTGCAGCGTGTTCAGAGCCGGCAGGCGTGACCGTCTGTTCCCAGATCTTCCCGGCCCGATCCCGCGGCATGGTCTGCCGGATAATGTGTCCCAAAGCGTCGTTGGCCAAGGTTGCTTCAGTATCTCCGGATCGGCCGCGCCCGAGAGTGATGACCCCGCGGTCGCACATCGCTTCCAGCACGGACCCGTCGATGAACTGCAGCAGGTGGTTGATGTCGACATGGCCGGCTGCGGCAAGAATCTCCGCCGCATTCAGCTCCGACGGCGTCAGGTCACCGGCCAGGATCCGCATCCCGGCGCTCAACGAACCGGCCGTCATGGATTCGACGAGATGTCCGCTGACATTCCAGGCGCCCTGGTCGCGGTGAAGCATGCCGTTCTCCCGTGCATGGTCCGCCAACAGCCGCAGCATCAGCGGGTTCCCGCCGGCAAAAGCATGCAACGAACAGACCATCGCCGAGGCCACCGGCCCCTCCAGCCTGGACTCCAGCACCTGGCGCGACTGCTCCGGCTCGAGAGCGGGAACGGACCGGCACGCGATCAGCCCTTCGGCTCTCAGGGACTTGAACGCGTCCACGTCATCGATGGACCGGCAGGTGGCCAGCATCCTGATGCTCCCAGTACCCGCAAGCATCGCAAGCAACGCCGCGCTTTGCGGGTCCAGCAGTTCCACATTGTCCACCCACAGCACCGGCAGCGCGCCTGCCGATTGCGCCCTGATGGTGGCGGTGAACCGGCCGAGAAGTGCCGGCAGATTGTCAGCAGCCTCGACAACACTTCCCGCGCCATCGGTCAACAGATGCTCGATGGCGAACAGCCCCATGGCCTTGCCCGGTGCGGTGCCACGGACGGTATGGGCCATAAAGCGATCGTCGAGCGCTCGCATAACACCAGCAGCCAACGTGGTTTTGCCCGACCCCTTGCTGCCCTCCAGCACCACCGTCACAGGTTCGGTTCCGGTCAGCAGCCGAATGATCGTCTCAGCGGTTTCGGCATGTACCGTCTCAACACGGACGGGCATCGCCCCGGCCAGATTATGATCCCTCACAGTTCCCCCAACTGTTCGAATATGAACCCGGCAAAAACAGCGGCCATCCGGCGCCATAACGCCTGAGACAGCGGCCCCTGCATCTCCCGGGACTTGCCCGCCGGGACCCTCGAAAAACCCGGCGTGTGTTGCTGGATCAAACAGTAACAGCGGGCTCTGACATTTAATGACGGGGCCTTGGAAATCGCGTCAATACCGTGTTTCAGCCGTGCTTGTCCGCGTTAGTCGCGATGCGCTGTGACGTTCGCCAGCACTACGTTGAGCAGCCGGGTCAGCTGCTCCTGGTCTTCGGCTGAAAGACCCGCCGTCGTACGTTCCTCAAGCGCGCTCCACACCGCCCGGACCGGCTCACGCAGTCCGCGGCCTTTTTCGGTCAGTGACACCAGAACCACGCGCCGGTCGTCCTCGCAGCGTTCGCGTGTGATGACGCCGGCGCGCTCCATCCGCGCCAGCATCTTTGCCGACGTCGGCGGTTCGACTGCCAGCTCCCGGGTGATTTCGGCCTGGTGCCGGGGTTCGCGCTCCCACAACATCATCAGCAGCAACTCCTGCCCTGGGGCGAGATTGAGGTCGCGCAGCAGCGAAGCGGCGATGGCGCGGTGGGCCCTTGCCACGGCAGGAATCAGTGAACTGACCGGGCCGCTCGCCTCCGGGTTCCGTGCCGGGGTCTCGGCACCGTTCGTACTCATTGTTCCTCCCCGGGAATAATACTTAGCCGGCTAATGCTTACTCCGGCACCAACACAAAAGGAGTCAACTATGAACACCCCAGTGAACCCCACTATTGCCGTTTTCGGCGCCACAGGCAATCAAGGCAGCGCCGTCATCGACGCCCTGCTTGAAGAAGGCGCCACTGTGCGCGGCCTCGTCCGCCAGCCCGGCTCTGACCGCGCGCAAGCCCTCGCGGACCGCGGCGTCGAACTTGCCTATGCCGACGTCGAGGACCCACCTTCGCTGTCCAAGGCGCTTGCCGGCGTGGATGCCTTCTTCTTCATGACCACCATCGGCGGCCACTCTGGCGAGGAGGCCGACGGCGAGGCCAGCCAGGGCATCACCCTTGCGGACGCCGCCGCCGCGGCCGGGGTCCGGCACGTCGTGTTCGACTCGGTCGGCGGGGCGGAACGACAGTCCGGCGTCCCGCATTTCGAGAGCAAGCGCCGCGTGGAAGAGCACCTGGAGACGCTGTCTCCGGCGAGCACTATCGTCCGCCCAGTGTTCTTCATGGAGAATCTGGCATCGGCGAGTGTTGAGAACGGCGAGGTCGTGGTCCGGCTGCCGCTTCCGGACGGGATCGCGCTGCAGATGGTTGCCGTGCGCGACGTCGGCCAGGTCGCCGCGGCCGCCCTGCTCGGTACGGCTGTCAGCGGGGGCGTGGTCGAAATCGCCGGGGACGAGAGAACCGGCAGCGAAATCGCGGCCGCGTTCGCCGAACATACAGGCCTCCCGGCCCGCTACGAGGCGCTTCCGCTCGAGGTCCTCGACGGTCAGGACGACATACAGCGCATGTTCCGCTGGTTCGCGGAGACGCCCGCCTACCGGGCCGACTTCGCCGCCACGCGGTCTATCTCGCCTGATGCATGGGACCTGCCCGCCTGGCTCGCCAAGACAGGCTGGAGCCCGTCCAGTTGAGGCTGGCGTGATGGGCGATGGCCGGGTGGTCTATACCGGCCACCGCCGTGCGGCGCGGAACAGTCTGTCCTCATGCCGTAATTGGTGCCATAATGGCGCCATGAAACGGATGAATCTGCGTGATGTACCCGACGACGTGTATGACACCTTGATGCAGGCAGCCGCTAACAACCGTCAATCGCTCAATGCTTTCATTATCGAACGACTTGCCGAAATGGCCCAGGTTGAGCATCTTAACGACTACATCGCGGACTACCCCGCGCCCCAAGGCACCGGTGTGACTTTGGATGATGCAGCTGCGGCAGTACGCGAGGTTCGCGAAGCATCGTGAGCCTGACCGTGGTCGACGCCTCAGTATTGGTTGCCTTCTATGCCGCCGATGATCCTCGCCGAAGCGCGGTCTCTGACCGCCTCGCGGCCGGTAACACCCTGTTCGCCCCGGCCCACTTGGATGCGGAGGTAGTCTCCGCATTACGTGGTGTCACCCGCCGCAACCCGGCATTGGCCGAAACTATGCCGCGCGCACTCAAGCATCTTGCAGGCTTCCCCATTCGCCGCATGCCGTTGGCACCGATGATTGATCGCATGTGGCAACTCCGCGACACAGTAACCCCGTACGACGCCGCGTATGTGGCGCTGGCCGAACGGCTCGATGGGGACTTGATTACCTGCGATTCCAGACTTGCCCGGTCGAATGGTCCCCTGTGTGCGTTTGATTTAGTTAGCTGACGCCCAGACACCCACAGCATCGGGGTCTCAACCCTCATCAACGAGGCGCTCACCGAGATCCAAGACATTCGGGTGAAGGACCTGCTGACGGAACTCGCGAACATTTCGAATAGTCACATCCGTCGACGCGTCCAGCCATAGAAATGCCTATCGCTATTCGGACCAGCCAGCGACAGCTGGGTGGTGCCGCTCGCGTTGGGCCGTCGTCGTTCCCACCCTCCCCTTTCGTTCCCACAGCGAACTACCGGAAGTAGAATGAGGCAACTATTCTGAAACTCAGATGTGAACGCCCATGTGTCGTCCCGTGCCAATTCCACCTCGAGGGAGAGTTATGGCCATTGGAATTGATGAAACAGCCGAACCGCACGTAACTGACCCGGTCATCGACGTCGTCGACCTGCGCATGCGGTACGGCGATAAGGACGTGCTGCTTGGAGAGTCGTTCACTGTCCAGTCCGGCGAGGTCGTCGCGCTGCTGGGTCCGAACGGCGCCGGCAAGACGACGACCATCGAAGTGCTCGAGGGGTTTCGGATGCGTTCAAGCGGGCACGTGTCCGTGCTCGGCGTCGACCCCGGTCGCGGCGACGAAGCGTGGCGGGCGAGGCTCGGCGTCGTACTGCAATCGTGGCGCGATCACTCCAAGTGGCAAGTGAAGGAGCTGCTTTCCCACATCGCCGCCTATTACGCGCCGTACGCGACGGCCGACAGACCCCGGCCCCGGGACGTCGATGAGCTGATCACCACCGTAGGTCTCACCGAGCACGCCACCAAGAAGGTCAAGGAACTCTCCGGCGGGCAGCGGCGCCGGCTCGACGTGGCGATCGGCATTGTTGGTTCGCCCGAGATGCTGTTCCTGGACGAGCCCACCGCCGGGTTCGACCCCGAGGCCCGCCAGGAGTTTCACGAGGTGGTCCGAAAGCTCGCGGCCAACGAAGACACCGGCATCCTGCTGACCACCCACGACCTCTCCGAGGCCGAGAAGCTCGCCGACCGGATCCTGATCCTCGCCGGCGGCAGGATCGTGGCGAACGGCACCCCGGCGGCCCTGTCGCGGCAAGTGTCAGTCGACGCGCAGGTGACCTGGAGCCGCGGCGGCCAGCTGTTCACCGCGTCGACGCCGCAGGCGAGCCGCTTCGTCCAGCAGCTGTTTGAACAGTACGGTGACGACGTCGACGACCTCGAAGTGCGCCGGGCCAGCCTTGAGGAAACGTACATGGCGTTCGTCCACGCCTTTGAAACCGGCAGCGACGCCGACACGAACGCGCTGGACCTGTCGTCACGCGAAGGGGCCGACAGGTCCAGCGCGGAAAGCAAGAGGTGAGCCCGATGTCGATCCCCACAACCGTCTTCAGGGCCGGAATGGTGCGCGGCCGCAGCGAACTTCGCCACACGTTCACCAACTTCCAGGACCTCTGGGGCTATATTTTCCCGGCCGGCGTATTGCTGGTGGTGATGCTGTTGCAAAGCAGCGCCACCGTTGGTGCGACCGGGTTCTCCCTCGGGGCCTCGACGCTGCCCGGCGCGATCGGGATGGGTATCGCCTTCGCCGGGCTGATGTCCGTGGCCGGCCAGCTGATCACCGAACGCGAGGACGGCACCCTGCTGCGCAATAAGGCGATCCCGCACGGCATGACCGGGTACATGATCGGCAAGATCGTCCTAACGATCGGAATGAGCGTCGTCAGCTTGCTCTTGCTGTTGGTTCCCGGCCTGTTCATCTTCGACGGGATACAGCTCGACGCCGGCGGCGTGCTGGTTTTGGTAGTGGTGTTCGTGCTCGGCATGGCCGCCACCATGCCGATCGGCGCCGTCATCGGGTCGCTGTTCTCCAACCCGACGTCCATGGGGTTCGTGATGCTGCCGATGATGGGGCTGATCGGGATCTCCGGCATCTTCTACCCGCTGGCGAAGTATCCCGAATGGCTGCAGTGGATCGGGCAGGTTTTCCCGATCTACTGGCTCGGCTTGGGCATGCGTTCATCCATGCTGCCGGACTCGCTCGTCACCGTGGAGATCGGCGATTCCTGGCGGCATTGGGAGACGTTCGGCGTGCTTGGCGCCTGGGCCGTGCTCGGGCTGGTGCTGGCACCCATTGTGCTGCGCCGGATGGCCCGCCGGGAATCCGGTTCAGCCGTCGCCTCACGCCGGGAACGCGCCATGGCCCGGATGGGATAAACCGGCGTCAGGACCTGTTCCTGAGACAGCCCGAAATAGGTTGGTCCGCCGACACGAACGTACCTTGAACGTACGTATCCACGAGACGCGCAAGATAGCCCCTTCCGCGCTATTGCCGCCTTCGGGGGCTCAGGCCTATGCTGGTGTCAACAATCTACAATTACGCGGATTTCTGGTTTCTCACTCACCCGGGCAGTACATTCCCAAGCCCATCGCGTGTTCGCTGGTTGTCATCTATACCTCTGTTCTTAGGAAGAAGTGCATGCGAATCACCCAACTTCGCGCGACTCCCGTGGCGGTCCCCTTCAACGAAGATGAGGTCTGGGCCTTCGGCCGCCGGCGCGGAATGGTCAGCATCGTGCTGGAGATCGTCACCGATGACGGAGTCATCGGCCTCGGCGAAGCAGCGGCCTACCCTTCTGCCGACATCGTGCTGTCCGTATTCGGGTCCATCGAGCCGCTGGTGGTCGGAGAGGACCCGTTCAATATCGAACGGATTATGAAACGGATCAATGTGATCGGCACCTGGCACCATGTGAAGGCCACCAGCCCGGCGATCGCCGCCGTCGAAATGGCCTGCTGGGACATCGTGGGCAAGGTCAGCGGCCAGCCGCTGGTCAATCTCTTCGGCGGCAGAGTCCGCGACGAGGTGGAGTTCTTCTACTACCTCAGCCACAAGTCCCCCAAAGACATGGGGGCCGACGCCGCCGCAGGCTTCAAGGCGGGGTTCCGCACCTTCTATGTCAAGACCGGCTCCGACAATCCGAACCTCGACATTGAGCGGGTCGAGGCCATCCGGGCCGCCGCGGGACCGGACGCGCTGATCCGCATCGACCCCAACGAAGCATGGTCGTCGTCGGCCGCCATCCGGATCATCACCGAGATGGAACGGTTCGGACTGGAGCTGGTCGAACAGCCCGTCTCCGGACGGAACCTGGCCGAAATGGCCTACGTCCGCAGCCGCATCAACACCCCGCTGCTGGCCAACGAAGCCTCCTGGACGCGCTATGACCAACTGGAAGTGATCAAGGCAGGGGCTGCCGACGTCGTCTCCGTTGACAACCAAATGGACGGCGGGCTGCTGAACCTGAAACGAGGCGCCGGACTCTGCGAAGTGGCCGGCCTGCCCGTGCTCAAACACAGCCTCGGCGAACTCGGCATCGCAGCCTATGCCGGCGTCCACATCATGGCCTCCACCCCGAACTTCCTGTATGCCAACCAGGGGTATGGGTCCTTCCTGTCCGACGACATCATCAAGGACGCCAGTCCGCTGCCCTACCGGGACGGGCGCCTGGCTGTTCCCACCAAGCCCGGCATCGGCGTCGAACTCGATACCGAGCGCGTCGCCAAATACGCCGATCTGTACAAGCAGGAAGCGAAAAACTTCGCCTTCCACGAATCAGACAAGATCGCCAGCACCCCGCTGATGCCTAAATTCTAAGCACGACCCTTCAACGGAAGAAGGCTCACATGTACCGCTTTTTGACCCACCCGCCGCACGGGTGGCTGGCATGACGACGACGGACTTCCTGCCAGCTGCCGACGACGGCGCTATCACCTCCGGCGCAGACGGCGGCATCACCTCCGGTGCCGACGACGGCATCGCTCCGGGCGCCGAAAGGATCCTTCCGCCTTCGGTCGCTTCCCCTCCCTACATCAACCCTGAAGAGCCGAACTTCACCCGTGAGGAATACGCTGCACGCATCCACCGAGTCCGGCAGCACATGGAGGCGCAGGGGCTGTCGGCACTGCTGCTCGTCAGTCCGGAGAATATCTACTACCTAACCGGCCTGAATCATCAGGGCTACTTCACCTTCACGCTGTTGGTGCTGCCCCTTGAAGGCGAGCCGGTGCTGGTGGCCCGAGCCATGGAGCGGCCGACGATCAGCGCGCAGGTCCCGCAATGCCGGCACTTCCCGTTCGAAGACTACGAGGACCCCGCGCTGATTGCCGCCGAAGCGATCCTGTCCACCGTTTCGACCGGAGCGGTCGGGGTGGAACAGTCCTCGATGAGTTTTCCGCTCAACGTCTGGGAACCCCTGTGCCGCAAACTTGGGCACCTGGACCTGCGAAACGCCTCGGGCATCGTGGAGCACGTCCGGCAGGTCAAGAGCGCTGCCGAGATCGGTTACATCCGTCGGGCCGCGCAGGCATCGTCGCGGGCCATCGAAGCCGGGCTGAGTGCGGTGGCGGCCGGCATCCCCGAGCGTGAGGTTGCGGCCGAGGTGTATGCGGAAATGATCCGGTCGGGAAGTGAGTTTCCCGGCTTCGCGCCGCTGATCAGGTCCCGGGACATCCTGCCGCAGGAACACCGGACCTGGCGGGACAAGGACATCGGCCCCGGCGACTCCGTCTTTATGGAACTATCGGCCTCTATTGCCCGCTTCCATGCCCCCATCACCCGCATGGCGTACGTGGGCGAAGCGCCTCAAGGAACGGATCGGGCAGCAGAAATTTCGATGGCGGGACTCGAGGCAGTGCGCGAGGCGCTCGTTCCTGGAGCACTCAACGGGAATGTCTACGCAGCGTGGCAAGACGTGATCAATCGGGGACTCGGTCATGCCTCATACCGCCGGCACCACTGCGGTTATGCCGTCGGTATTGGCTTCCCGCCCAGCTGGGTCGGCGGCGGTGGCGTCGCCGGCCTGCGGAAGGACGGGACCACGGAAATCCAGGATGGAATGACGTTCCATGTGCTGTCGTGGATCCTCGGGCAGGAACCGGCCGACTACGTTATATCGGACACCCTGCTGGTTACTCCCGGAGGCGGAGAAATCCTCACCACCACGCGGCGGGATCCCATCATCGTTCCGGAGTAGGTCGGAGGGATCCCGTCGGAGGCCGCTGCGCTGGGTGGGGGCTCCGCCGGAGGCCGCTGCGCTGACTTGGGTTTCGCCGGATACCGCTGCACTGAGTGAGCCCCCTCCGGAAGCAGTCGCGCCGAGGGGAGTTCGTCGACGCTACGCCGCCAGTCCGGCCGCGTCACCATCAAGAACGATGGCCCGGGCGGCTGCATCTGCCGACTTGAGGCGGTCGAAGTAACCGTTGCGCATCCATTCCCTTTGCTCGGGATGGCGGACCGCTCCTGCGAGGAACCCGGAATGCCCCTTCGCCAATGCGCGCTCGGTCAGGCGGACGTACGGGATCCCGTCAATCATCTTCGCTTCCAGCAATCCGGCGTGAATCCGTGAATGGTCGGAGGGGCAGAACAAGCCCTCGTTCGCAATATCGGTGGGGCCGCCTCGTGAGTACCACAGAATGTGGTGCACTTCACACCAACCGGGAGGTCTGTCGCATCCGGGAACAACGCATCCGCCATCTCTGACGGCGAGGGCTCTTCGTTGAGCTGGGGAGGCGAGTCGGACTAGTTGACCAAGATCCAGCGCTGCCCCTTTTGCGTCCAATACAACCCGTTCAAACAGGCCGTCACATGACATTCGCGCCACTGTACCCGCTGTTATGGCGCCAATCTGGGTGCAATGTGATGGAGTTGGATCAATTGGTGAGAACTGACCGTACGCTTCCGGCTTCATGCCAGGTTTTCCGTTCGTGCGATCGGTCGCCATCGCGGCGATTTGCTCCATCGTTGTGACGATCGAGACTCTGGTTGGACGACGAGCCAGGCGAAGCTTCCCGGCCCTGCTGCCTGTCTTGCCGTCTGCCTCTTTGCCGATCTCAAACAGTGTTGCGGATTCACCGGTTCCGCCTGCCTTATCGTCCGGTTCGGCCACATGAACAACAGGCGGGCCCAAATACGTACTGCCGGCACGAATCAATTCCCCGAATGCGTCCGCCCTGCGCTGCCCCGGTGTCCGTGTGTCTCTTAGGATGATGTTGCCATCTTCGTCCTTTTGACCTGGCTTAGGTGCACTGAGTGGTTCCATGATGGCACGCAGTTCCGCCCCTGCAGCCGGATCCAATTGATAGCTGCCGTGAACCATGCCCGTGACGTCTGTGGACATGGTGAACGAACGGCGGTTGAACGCTTCAGGATCGTAGTGGTCGTCGCGGTCCGGCTCCAATGATCGGATCAATCGATCTGACAGCATCCGGATTTCCCGCGGTGTGGTCACCGGTGCTTGGTCGGTCAGGAAGCCGGTGATTCGTTCCAGATTCTCCGGGCATACCAGCCGGCCAGGTATTTTCTCCAACGCATTAACGCCGACATCAAGGTGCGCCATGCTCGTTGTGCCGTCTGACAATAGGTCTCCCATGGAAGCCAACGGTCCGGTGTGCAACTCGGAGGTGGAGACCAACTCCTTGGAACGTCCTCCATGCACGGCTTGCGCGGCCGCCACATCGGCCTTTGCGCGACCTGGACTCATGCCCAGCTGTGCCCTCAAGTAAGCGTGTGTGGATGTTGCGGATCCGGCTAAGCAGGCGGCATTGAGCTGCTCGACCACTGCAATGGCTTCCAAATACGCAGCATCCAGCCTCCGCCGTTCGGCAGCCAGCATATGCAGCCGTTCCAAAGCTTCACGCTCTCCTCCAGTTATATCCCGACCGGTGGCCATCACTGCCGAAATGCAGTCATGAAGCTGGCTGGCGACGTCATTCTCAGCCTCGAAATCCTGTTCAACGTGCCACGCATCACTGGAATCCTTGGGCATGCTTCCCCCGGCCGAACTGCCCGGGATCTCATCCGCCGGTCCTCCAGCCTTGGAAGGATCCTTCCCGGCCAGATCATTGAGAACGTCGGCGATGTTGTCGTCATTGATGAGCATGGCCGCCTCCGTTCCTGGGTGTTTTCAACTACAACTTCACTCTAGAACGGGGTACCGACATTTTCATTCGAACATCGGTCTATGTGGAAAACTTGTTCGAATGCGTTGCGAGCCTGTGGAGAGACGGGACGACCGAGTTCCAGGTTGGCGAGCATTATCAGTCCACCACGCGCCAGCACCGACCCTGTGACCACCCCGACTCTCCGCACATCTTGGCTCACTGCTCGGTACAGAATCACCAACACAAATCGCAAGTCGGCTGACTCCCCGTCGCACGACTTGTCACTATCGCAAGTGATGGTTATAGTCGATCAGGTGACATCGCAAAACGAGGTTTACCAGGCCGGCGCCACCACCCGAGGCGCCACCACCCGAGGCGCCGCCAATCATAGTGCCGGAACAACAACCACAGCCGACTCGCAGGGTGCCGGATCTACAGCCGCAGCCGACTCCCGGGGCGCCGGATCTACAGCCGCAGCCGACTCGCAGGGCGCCCTGCTGGCACGGGTGAAGTTGTCCATCCGCAACTCGGGGCTGGCCCAGCGCGAGGTGGCCCGGTCCATCGGCCTGGACGAGACCAAGCTGTCCAAGGCGCTAAAGGGCACCCGCCGGTTCCGTCCGGACGAGCTGACCCTGCTGGCCGACGCCGCCGGTGTAACGGTGAACTGGCTGCTGTCCGGCTCGGATGAAACAGCCGGTGCGTCAGCGGCGCCGACCCCGAAGATCCTGCCCACCCGGCACCGGGAGGACAGCGAACAGGCACGGAAGCGCCGCGACATCATCGAGAAGTCGTGGTGGCTGTTCGCTGAGCAGGGGTACGCCGCCGTGCGGATCGCCGATATCGCAAAGGCGTGCGGCACCAGCAGCGCCAGCGTGCACTACTACTTCCCCACCAAGAAGGAGATCTTCGCCGAAGCCCTGCGGTATTCGGTGAAGCTGGCGTTCGACCGGCAGATCGCCGAGTTGCACCTCTACTCTGATCCGGTGGATCGGCTGAAGCGGCTGGCGGAACTGCAGCTGCCCACGGTCGGTCGCGGCTGGGCGGAGATGTCCATCTGGCTGCAGACCTGGTCCGAGGCGGCGGTGGACAAATCCTCACGCAGCAGCCATGCCCAGAGTTATCGCCGGTGGGCGCAGACGGTGCACGGCATCGTCGTCGACGGCCAGAAGGCGGGCGTATTCGTGGACACCGATCCGGACGTAGTGACCATGGATCTGACGTCGTTGATCGACGGGCTGAACGTCAAGGTGCTGACCGGAATCCTGACTGCCGATCAGATGTATGCGCAAATCGAAAGCTTTATCGACCGCAACGTCGCCAAGTAGCCCCGGGGCCACAACCGGGCCCCCAGCAACAAGCAACCAAGCAACCCAGCAACCAACCCCAAACCCCCACAGCCAACCCGAAAGGGAGCATCACCATGAACCGCAAGGTCATCGTCACCTGCGCGCTCACCGGCGCCGGAGACACCACCGGGAAAAGCGAGTACGTGCCGGTCAGCCCGGACGAAATCGCCGCAGACGCCATCGCCGCCGCCCGCGCCGGAGCCTCCGTGGTCCACATCCACGTCCGCGACATCGAGACCAAGCAGGGCTCCCGCGACGTCGGGCTCTACCACGAGGTCGTCCGCCAGGTCCGCGAGTCCGACGTCGACCCCGTCATCAACCTGACCGCCGGCATGGGCGGCGACCTCGTCGTCGACCCCAAGAACCCCACCACCCAGCTGGAGGGCACCGACCTGGTCAGCGGCCTGGACCGCCTGCCCCACGTCGAGGAACTCCGCCCGGAGATCTGCACCATCGACTGCGGTTCGCTGAACTTCGGTGAGGGCTCCAACCTCTACGTTTCCACCCCGGAGATGCTCCGCGAGGGCGCCGCGAAGATCAAGGAACTCGGCGTGAAGCCGGAAATGGAAATCTTCGACACCGGCAATCTGTGGTTCGCCAACGTGATGGTCGAAGAAGGCCTGGTCGCGCCGCCGCCGATGTACCAGCTGTGCATGGGCATCCCGTACGGCGCACCGGTCGATCCGGGACTGCTGCAGGCCATGGTTAACCTGCTGCCCGATGGCGCCGAGTGGACCTCCTTCGCCATCGGCCGCAACCAGCTGCCGTGGGTGGCGCAGTCCGTGCTGCTCGGCGGCCACGTGCGCGTCGGCCTGGAGGACAACCTCTACCTGTCCAAGGGCGTCAAAGCCACCAACGCGCAACTGACCGAACGCGCCATCAACATCGTCGAAAGCCTCGGCTCCTCCGTGGCCACCCCGGACGAGGCGCGCGACATCCTGCAGATCGAGCGGAAGGGCTGAAGCAGCCGGATGAGTATTAACAGCAACGTGCACGACGCCGGCAGCACCCCGGGTGCCGAAGCAGCCACAGTGCCCGCACCCAACATGGCCGACGTCGGCACAGTCGCCTGCGTCGGCGCCGGCACCATTGGCGGCGGCTGGGCGGCCTACTTCCTCGCCCGCGGATTCCGCGTCAAGATCTGGGACCCCTCCCCCGACGCCGGCGACAAGCTGAGCGCGCTGATCGACGCCGCCTGGCCGGCGCTGACCAAGCTCGGCCTGGCGGAGACCGCCGATAAGGACAACTTCACCGTCCACACCGACCTGGCCGAAGCGGTCGACGGCGTGGGCTTCATCCAGGAATCCGCACCGGAAAAACTGGAGCTGAAGCGCCAGCTGCTCGCCGACATCGACAAGGTGACCGCGCCCGGCGTCGTCATCGCCTCCTCCACCTCGGGCTACAGCATGACCGAGATGGCCACCGAGGCGGCCGACCCGTCCCGCCTGGTGGTCGGCCACCCGTTCAACCCGCCGTACCTGATCCCGCTGGTCGAGGTTGTCGGCGGCGAGCGCACCGCGCCGGAAGCGGTGAAGTGGGCGTCCGCGTTCTACGACTCCATCGGCAAGTCCGTGATCACCATGGACCACGAAGTCCCCGGCTTCATCGCCAACCGGCTGCAGGAAGCGCTCTGGCGCGAGGCCCTGCACATGATCGACAACGGCGAGGCCACCGTGGAGCAGATCGACCGCTCCATTACCGACGGCCCCGGCCTGCGGTGGCCCATCCACGGCCCGATGACCACCTTCCACCTCGCCGGCGGCCAGGGCGGCATGAGCCACATGCTTGACCACTTCGGCCCGTCGCTGAAGTCCCCGTGGACCCGGCTGGACGCCCCGGAACTGACCAGCCAGCTGCGTGACGACGTCGTCGACGGCGTCGATGACGCCGAGCCGCGGCCGGTCGACGAGCTGATCGCCGAGCGGGACGAGGTCATCATCGCCATCCGCAACGTGATTGCGTCCGTCAAGGGGCAAAGCTGATGACGACGGCGGCACATGGCATGGGCGCGGCGCTGCCTCCGTATGAGTGCACGGTGCTGGACGAGTGGATCGATTACAACGGCCACATGTCCGAGGCGTTCTACGTGCTCGTCTTCGGCTACGCCACCGACGCCGCGATGGAGGCCCTCGGCATGGACGCGACCTACCGGAAGGACACCGGCGCCTCCCTCTACACCGTCGAAGCGCACGTGCGGTACCTGGCAGAAACCGGAGCGGGCGCGCCGTTGACAGTGACGACGACGATCGCCGGTTCCGCCGCCAAGAAACTGCACCTGGCCCACGAAATGTATTCGCACCCGGTGGTCGACCAAGCAAGCGCGGTCTCGATGCGGCGCGGAGCGCCTTACTCGACCACCGCCCCGGTGGTCGACCAAGCGAGCGCCAGCGAGCGCGTGGAGACCCGGGCGGAGACCGGCACCCTGATCGCCACCGAGGAATTACTGGCCCTGCACGTGGATTCGACCACAGGCAGGACCAGCGGCTTCCCGCAAACCATCGAGGCCAATATCGACAGCTTCACCCAGCAAGCTGTACACACCCCACCCCCGGACTGGGTGGGGCGTTCCGTCTCCCTGTAGTCCCCAGCGGCCAGCGCCGCACTGCATCTGATGCAGCACCCCTTTGATAAGGAAACGAGTCAATGCACCACCAATCGCAACAGCCATTGGAGCCGAATCCGCCGGGCGCGCCCGGCAGTTCCAGTTCCACCCCGGCCATCGCAGCCGGCTCCCCCAACATCGGCGCCAGCACCGGGTCCCCCGGTGCCATCTCCCGCGCGGCCGGCGCCATCACCTCCGGTCGCTGGTCGCGCCGCAACGTGCTCGGCGGGTCCATGGCCCTCGGCGTCGGCGCCGCCCTCACCGCCTGCGGCGGCCCCGCGCCCAACCAGCTGGCCACGCCAACCGGCCAGCCGCAGCACGGCGGCACGCTGCGCATCGGGCTCGCCGGCGGCGGCGCCGCGGACACCCTGGACGCGCACATCCCGGTCAGCACCACCGATATCGCCCGCGTGGTGTCCCTCTACGAATCGCTGCTCTACCGGGACGAGAACTTCGAGCTGAAGCCGCTGCTGGCCACCCGCGCCACGCCGTCGTCGGACGCCAAGACCTGGACGGTTGAACTGCGCAAGGACGTGAAGTTCCACGACGGCCGGCCGATGACCGGCCGCGATGTGGCAGCCACGTTCGCTCGCATCACCGACCCCGACGACCCCAAGTCCGGGGCTTCAGGCCTCGGCATCCTGGACAACGTCGTGGTGATCAACGACCACCTGGTCGAGTTCCGGCTCAACACCCCGGTGGCCACCTTCGACGACTCCATCGGCCAGTACGCGATGGGAATCGTCCCCGAGGACTACGACCCGGCCAAGCCAATCGGCACCGGCCCGTTCAAGGCCGAGTCCTTCACCCCGGGACAGCGCAGCGTGTTCAGCCGCAACGAGCACTACTGGCTGGACAACCTGCCGTACCTCGACGAGCTGATGATCCTGAACTTCGATGACAGCGACGCGATGATCAACGCGCTGCTGTCCACCCAGGTCGACGCCATCGGCCAGATCCCACTGGCGCTGCTCGAAGTCCTCGACACCGACCCCCGCATCGACATCCTCAATTCGGAGACCGGCATGTGGATGCCGTTCACCATGCGCGTGGATAAGAAACCGTTCGACGACGTCCGCGTGCGACAGGCCTTCCGCTACGCCGTGGACCGCGAACAGATGATCGAGCAGGTGCTCAGCGGCAACGGCACGGTGGGCAACGACCTCTACGCCCCGTTCGACCCCGGCTACGCCGAGAAACTCCCGCAGCGAAAGCAGGACATCAAAAAGGCCAAGCAGCTGCTGGCCGAGGCCGGCTACCCGGACGGGCTCGACGTCGAACTGGTCACCGCACCAATCCAGGCCGGCGCCGTCTCCGCCGCGCAGGTCTTCGCGCAGCAGGCCAAGGATGCCGGCATCAACGTCAACATCCGCCGGGTGGACACCACCACCTTCTTCGGCGAGAACTACCTGGAATGGACCTTCGCGCAGGACTTCTGGTACACCCGGAACTTCCTGCCTCAGGCGAACAACTGCGCGCTGCCAGACTCCCCGTTCAACGAGACGCACTTCAACAACCAGAAGTTCATCGCGCTCTACCACGAGGCCCGCTCCACCACCGACGACAAGGCCCGCAACAAGCTGATCGCCGAGGCGCAGACCCTCGAATATAACGAGGGCGGCTACATTATCTGGGGCTTCTCCAACCAGGCCGATGCGTACCAGCGGTACGTGGCCGGGCTGGTCCCCAACCGCACCGGACTGGCGTTGTCCGGCTTCGATTTCCGCCGCGTCTGGTTGGGAGGTAGGGCCTGATGCTGAAACTCATTACCCGACGGCTGCTGATCAGCCTCGTCATTCTGTTCATCATCTCGGTGCTGGTGTTCGTAGCCACGCTGCTGCTGCCCGGCGACCCCGCCCGGGCGATGCTCGGCCAGCAGGCCACCCCGGAGCGGCTGGAAGCCTTGCGCGAGCAGATGGGCCTGAACGAACCGGCCTGGCTGCGCTACTTCAGCTGGCTCGGCGGCCTGTTCGTCGGCGACTTCGGCGCCTCCGTCACCGGCGCCTCCGTGGGCGAACTGCTCGGCGAGCGCATCTCCGCCTCGCTGGTGCTGATGGTCGCCGCGGCGGTCATCGCCATCCCGGTGGGCATCATCGTCGGCGCCTACAGCGCGCTGCGCCGCGGCAAGGCCGGCGACCACACCGCCAGTGCCATCTCGCTGGTGCTGGCCGCGCTGCCGGAGTTCGTCATCGGCATCGTGCTGATAACGGTCTTCTCCACCACCGTCTTCCGCATCCTGCCCGCGGTGACCATGTCACCACCCGGGCAGGAAGTCTGGGAGTACCCGGCCCAGCTGATCCTGCCGGTGCTGACCCTGGTGCTGGTGGTGATGCCGTACATTATCCGGATGATGCGCGCCACCATGGTGGAGGTGCTGGATTCGGGCTACGTGGAAATGGCCCGGCTCAAGGGCGTTCCCGAACGCCAGGTGATCACCCGCCACGCCGTGCCCCACGCGCTGGCCCCGGTGGCCCAGGTGGTCGCCATCCAGCTGGCCTGGCTGGCCGGCGGCATCGTGGTGGTCGAGTTCCTCTTCCGCTACCCCGGCATCGGCCAGGCGCTGGTGGACGCGGTGGCTAACCGTGACGTGCAGGTCGTGCAGGCCCTGTCCATGTTGATCGCGGCGCTCTACATCGTGGTCAACCTGCTGGCCGACATCGTCGGCATCCTGACCAATCCCAAGCTACGGACGGAGTCAGCCTCATGAGCACCCTCGAATCCGGTGCCCGGTCGCCGGAAGAAACGCCCGAAGCAGTCTCGAAGGAAATCGAAACCCCGCCGGGCCTGTTCCGGCGGATGATGAAGCAAAAGCAGGCCAAAATCGGCATGGTGCTCACCGGCATCATCGTGCTGGTCGCCGTCGTCGGCCCGCTGCTGCTGCCCTGGGCCACCGGCTACACCAGCACCGAGTTCTCCGGCCGCCCCTTCCAGCCCGACGGCTGGTTCGGCACCGACAACCTGGGCCGCGACATCCTCTCCCGCTTCCTTGACGGCGGGCTGCGGCTGCTGATCTACGCCGCCCTGGCCACCGCCATGGGCATGGTGCTCGGCGCCGCGGCCGGCATGATCGCCGCCTACCAGGGCGGCTGGCTGGACAGCGTGATCATGCGCGGCAACGACGTGCTGCTCGCGCTGCCGCAGCTGGTGTTCGCGCTGCTGGCCATCACCGTGCTCGGCCCGCAGGGCTGGGTGCTGGTCACCGTCATCGGCATCACCCACGCACCGCGGATCGCCCGCGTCACCCGCTCGGCCGCCGCCGGCGTGATCACCGAGGACTTCGTCCGCGCCGCGGAAATGTACGCGGTGCCACGCTGGAAGATCCTGGGCAAGGACGTGCTGCCCAACATCACCGGCCCGCTGATGGTCGAACTCGGGCTGCGGATGACCTACTCGATCGCTGCCATCGCCTCGCTGTCCTTCCTGGGACTGGGGCTGCAGCCGCCCACAGCCGGCTGGGGCCTGATGATCAACGAGAACCGCATCGCCCTGATGCTGCAGCCGTGGGGCGTGATCCTGCCGGTGGCCGCCATCGCGGTGTTGACCGTGGGCAGCAACCTGATCACCGACGCCCTGGCCCGCGCCTCGGCCAATGTGGAGGAGACCAAGTGAGCATTCAAGCAGCAGAAACGACGACGACGGCGGCCGGCTACGTGCTGCAGGCCGAGAACCTGGCCGTGGCCACCCTCGGCGGCAAGGAAATCCTGCACGGCATTTCCTTTGCCCTGACCCCCGGCCGCGTCCTGGCCCTGGTGGGCGAGTCCGGCTCCGGCAAGACCACCGCCGGGCTGGCCTGCCTGGGCCACTTCCGCACCGGGCTGAAGCACACCGGCGGCACCATCGAGATCAAGAACAAGTACGAGGAAGGCAGCACCGATGTGCTCTCGCTGCCCGAGACCGGACGGCGCGGGCTGCGCGGCGGCTCCATCTCCTACGTGCCCCAGGACCCCGCGCTGTCGCTGAACCCCGCGATGCGGATCGGCGACCAGATCCTCGAAGTGCTCCGCGTGCACGGCTACGGCAAGACCGACGCCGAACGCCGCGAGCGCCTCGCCGGGGTGCTGACCGACGTCGGACTCGCCAACGACACCGCCTACCAGCGCCGCTGGCCGCACCAGCTCTCCGGCGGGCAGCAGCAGCGCGTCGGCATCGCCATGGCCTTCGCCTGCCGCCCCGAGGTGATGGTGCTCGACGAGCCGACCACCGGACTGGACGTGACCACCCAGGCGCTGGTGCTGCAGACCATCCACGGGCTGGCCGAGAAGTACCACGTCGCCGGGCTCTACATCACCCACGACCTCGCCGTCGTCGCCGAAATCGCCGACGAAGTCGCCGTGATGCTCTCCGGCGACGTGGTGGAGGCCGGCGACGTGAAGCAGGTGCTGTACAAACCGCAGCACCGCTACACCCGCAAGCTGCTCTCCGCCGTCCCGGACCTGGCCGGACGCCGCCGCATTGGCGACGTCACCGCCATCACCGGTGACATGCCCGTCGTCGACCCGGAAACCGGCAAGGCCAATTCGTCAGTCGCGCCGGGGCTGGCGGCTCCGTCCGCCGGCGGCAAGCACACCGCAGCACCTGCCGCCACTTCGGCAGCTGCGCCGGAGGGCACTGACGCCGACGGCAACCTGCTCTCGGTCAAGGACCTGCGGCTGGCCTACGGCTCCAACCAGGTGCTCGACGGCATCGACCTGGCGCTGACCGAAGGCGAATCCATGATGCTGCTGGGCGAATCCGGCTCCGGCAAGACCACCCTGGCCCGCTGCATCGCCGGCCTGAACGACACCTTCCACGGCTCCGTGTCCCTGGCCGGCACCGAACTGGCGCACGGCACCCGGGACCGCACCGCATCCGAGCGGCACCGGATCCAGTACGTCTTCCAGTCCCCGTTCTCCTCGCTGAGCCCAAGACGCACCGTCGCCGAATCAGTGGAAGTACCGCTGCTGATGTCCGGCAAATACAGCAAGGCCCAGCGCCGCACCATGGTCACCGAAGGGCTCGACCAGGTCCGGCTCGGCGCCTCCTACCTGGACCGCCGACCCGGCCAGCTCTCCGGCGGCGAACGCCAGCGCGTGGCCATCGCCCGCGCCCTGGTCAACGCCCCCTCGGTGCTGGTCTGTGACGAAGTCACCTCCGCGCTGGACGTGTCCGTGCAGGCCTCCATCATCGACCTGCTGCGCACCCTGCAGCTCGATACCGGCATGGCCATGCTCTTCGTCACGCACAACATCGCGCTGGCCCGGCACATCTCGCAGCGCCTCGCCGTGCTGCAGAAAGGGCAGATCGTTGACCTCGGCGTCACCGGGGACGTGCTGGAGAACCCGCAGCACAGCTACACCCAGCAGCTGCTGGCCAACGTACCCTCGATGTAGGCTGGCACCCGGCCGCGTTCGACGTCGGACGCGGCCGGGCTGCCCACCTCACCCCATCCCGGCGAGCCACGCTGGCACCTCACTCGGCAGCCACTGCCTGCACCACCATCTTTGAATAAGGAGCACCCTTGAGCACGGACTTCCAGGCGTATAACGACGGCGGACTGCCCACCGAAGGATTCGAGCGGCTGAGCGAGACCTTCGCCAAGCACCTGGAGACCTCCCAAGGCGGCATGGCCTTCTGCGTCTACCGCGAAGGCCAGCCACTGGTGCGCTTCTACGGCGGGGGCACCACCCCCCGCGACCCCCCCCCCCCGGGCCCCCTCCCCCGGCGGGCCCACCACCCGCCGCGACTCCCCCACCGCACCGATCACCGACCCATGGGGACCGGACACCATGGCCGTGATGTTCTCCGGCACCAAAGGACTCGTCGCCACCGTCGCCGCCATCCTCGTCGACCAAGGCAAGCTCGAAGTGCGCAAGAAGGTCGCCAACTACTGGCCCGAATTCGCCACCGCCGGCAAGGAAAACGTCACCGTCTCCCAGCTGCTCAACCACACCACCGGCCTCGTCTACGTCGACCCGGAGCCCGAAGGCGAATGGGCCCCGCTCGATAACACCGCCAATGCTGCTGTGCTCGCCGCCCAGGAGCCACTCTGGGAACCCGGTTCGAAGGTCGCCTACCACGCCATCACCTACGGCTACCTGATGAACGAAGTCTTCGTCCGCGCCACCGGCAAATCCGCGGGCCAGCTCATCCGTGAACTCATCGCCGAACCCCTCGGACTCGACATCCACCTCGGCCTGCCTGAAGAACTCGAAGGCCGCGTCGCCGAAATCTTCCGCTCCGACAACTACGCCATCAGCACCTTCCTCACCGACCCCGAACGACGCAAGATCGTCGACCGCATGTACGGCAGCACCCTGATGAGCGAGAAACTCCAGGCCAACTTCGGCGAATTCCACCGCGGCGAACTCGCAGCCGGCGGAGGCATCGGCACCGCCGACGCCATGGCCAACCTCTACTCCCAGATCGCCGCAGGCAAAGTTGTTTCCGACGAAGCCCTTGCCGACGCCACCCGGACCTGGTCCGAAGGCACCGACGCCATCAACGACCGCCCCCTGCGCTTTGGCCTCGGCTACGAAGTCGCCGACCCCATCGGCACCTACGGCCCCGTCGAACCCGCCTTCGGCCACTCCGGCGCCGGCGGCGGCCTCCACGGCACGTGGCCCACCCACAAACTCGGCTTCTCATTCCTCATCAACGAGATGCTCGCCGAAGACCAAGACACCAGGGTGAAAGATCTGCTGAATGTCTTGGAACTGCATTGAGAACCTGCAAATATCAACTGAAATTCCTTCCTTCCTTCGGCGAACTTCAATATATCTTTGGTCCCTAAACCTAAAGAAATTAAACGAAGCGGATTTGAGATCCCGAATCACCGTGGAGGGTCAGTCAAAAGGTCGCCTATTTCGCGTTGAACAAGCATCGGAAGATCAAGTCCTTCAAGATTCTGCGCCGCCAGCCATTCCAGGCATTCCCCTGATGTCCAGTTATCCTCCGTTATATATTCGGAAATGGAAATGGTTGCTGTTCTTGATAGGCCAAGGGACATAAGCGGCTCTTCGCATTTAGGCATGGTTAGCGGTTTTTCGCCGGTAGGGGCGGTGGCCGCCGGCGGCCAGTAGGCATCTGAGCCTGTAGTTGGCGAAGTTGCGGAATCCGCGGGCGATACGGCGGGTGGTTTCGATGACGCCGTTAATCGCTTCGGTGGGACCGTTTGATGCTCCTCCGGTATCGAAGTAGGCCAGTATCGCACTCTTCCACGCCCGCAGGCTCCGTCCGAGGCGGGCGATCTCAGGGATCGGGCACGTGGGGAACGAGGTCAGTATTTCGGTGACCAGTTGCCGGCCCCGGGCAGGGCTGGCGTGGTA
>NZ_AUMN01000009.1:169824-197423 GCF_000430705.1 Arthrobacter castelli DSM 16402 | reverse complement strand
CAAGATGAGATTTCCACAGGCATTGTGCCTGGGAGGCCCCCAGCCAGACCACTGGGTTGATAGGCCGGACGTGGAAGCAAGGACTAAAGACTTGTGAAGCTGACCGGTACTAATAGGCCGACAACTTACACCACACCACCCCCCTCTCTTTGTGGGTTGGTGGTGTTCAAACCCAAGTATGCTCATGCGTCCACTATGTGGTTCCCGACCAACAAACCCGGCCGGGAACACACTTGATAAACGAATATTGATTGTCACCACCAAGTCGTGACACCACAAGATTTCCCCCACCACCGACACCCGAGCCCGTTGCGGGCGGGTGCGTGGGGCCAGGGGAGGAAGTGTTACGGCGGTCATAGCGTGGGGGAAACGCCCGGTCCCATTCCGAACCCGGAAGCTAAGACCCACAGCGCCGATGGTACTGCACCCGAAAGAGTGTGGGAGAGTAGGACGCCGCCGGACCCAAACCACAGGGGTGGGCCCGCACCCGACCGACACAAACAACCGGTCGAGGGTGCGGGCCCACACCCGTTTAAACACCCCAAGCACAAGCGACCCCGCGCCCGCCGTGCCCCGGTGGACAGAGAGATCGCCCCGGCGAAACAACGCGCCAGCACCCCCACCACCTCACAACCAGGCGGCGGCATCCTTGAGATGGGCCCGATATCCGGCAAGCTCATCCACTATGTCCCGCGCCGTCTGGCCGCCACCGGTCAGGGCCGCAGCCTGGCCTGCGTATACCGGAGCCGTGTCTGCATTGTCGTCGGCGCGGGCAGCACGCATTTGTTCGGTGATGCCGGAACCCTGCCTGATCTTCTCCTCCAGCTCGTCCTCACGTCCCGCCCACTGGCTGGTAAACGCATTGCTCAATGCCCTGCCGCCAAACTGCGGCGGCCAGTTGAGCTGTTGGGCGAGGTCGAACGCGCGGCTATAGACAGTATCGTCGACACCAGCTGCGCCGATCCGGTCCTTGAATGGCCCGGACATCACCGATTCGGCGGCGGTGGTGAACCGCGTGCCAACCCATACGCCCGCGGCACCTGCCGCAAGTGCGGCCGCTACGCCTCGGGCCGTGGCGATGCCCCCGGCGGCGAGCACGGGTGTCGATGTGGCTTCCAAGGCCAGCTGCAGCAGTGGGAGCGTGCCGGCGTCGTTCCTCCCATGCCCACCTGCCTCGGCGCCCCGGACGACAATGACATCAACTTCGTAGTCCAGTGCCTGTTGCAAGTCTGCCTGATTGCCGATCTGCACAGCCGTCTTCGCTCCGGACTGCCGCACCATGGCCAGCGCTGTCCCGGGATCGCCAAAACTGACGGAAACCAGTGACGGCCGGTACTGCAGTATGTGGTGCAGCGGATCCAAGCTGTCCTGTAGAGCCCAAGCCATCACGCCTGCGCCCCAGGCCGGGCCAGCTGCCGCTGCGGTGCCGATGTGCCGGTCAATCCATTCCTTGGTTGCGGACGCGCCAACGCCCACCATGCCCAGGCCGCCCGCCGCGGATACGGCCGCGGCCAGATGTCCGCCTGCCGCGCCGGCCATGGGGGCGTTCACGATGGGGTGCCGGGTTCCAAAGGCGTTCGAAAGGTAGCTGTGGTTCATGACGCCACTGTATGGCGTAAAAGTTAGACTCGGCAGATGAGCGACATCTTCTCGCACGCCGGCAGCCCTGCCCCGTCCGGAGAACCGCTGCCTGCCGTCGTCGTCCGGGCCACGCTGGCCGCCGGTGTGGAAGAGGCATTTTCCGGCTGGACGGAGCACATCCGTCTGTGGTGGCCGGTCGCCGAATACAGCGTCTCGGGTGATGGCGCGATAGTCGAGTTTGAAGCGGCCGAACTTGTCGAAACGTCTGAAGGTGACCAGATGATCAGCTGGGGGTCGGTGGTTTCGTGGAATCCGCCGACGTCGTTATCCATCAGTTGGCATCCGGGCGGAAGCGCCCTGCAAGCAACGGATCTTGTGGTTGCCTTCGCTGCGCCCGCGCCGGGAGAGGCCGGCGGAACCCAGGTAACGCTGACCCATGCGGGGTGGGAACGGCTTCCCGATCCGGAGGCGGCGAGGGCAGACTACGAGGAACGTTGGCCGCGGGTGCTGGAGCGCTTCGTGCGGTTTATGGGAGGCCCGGCGTAGGGCGCTAAACTGTACTGGGCGCTTTGCCCGCAAGATATACACATTTCCATAGGGACGAGCGGCCGGGGCCGGATAGCTCATCGCCGAGAGGATACTGACATGGCTGAAGATGGTCGCAACAGACCGCGGCGGGACGGCAACAGAGCGCAGCCTGCGGGTAAAGCTGATGGACGCGGCGGTCCGCCCCGTAAACCCCAACGCCAGGATCGTCAGCCAAGTGGCGGAGATCGGCGCGGGGGGCAGGCTCGTGGTGGCGCGCAGGCCCCCGGATCCGGCGGTGAGCGGTCGGAACGCACCCACAATCCACGGGATCTGCGCAGCTCAAACCGGCAGGACCGCGAACGTTCGCCCGAGATCGACCCCGAAGTCACCGGCAAGGAGCTGGACAAGGTGACCAGGGCGCAGCTGCGGAACCTGGAAGAGCGCAATGCCGACTGGGTTTCCCGGCACCTGGTGATGGCCGGGCGACTGATTGACGAGGACCCGGAGCTGGCTTTCGAACACGCATTGGCTGCCAGCCGGCGCGGTGGCCGCATGGCATTGGTACGGGAAGCCGTCGGGCTGACCGCGTACGCCGCCGGACGTTATGGCGAGGCATTGCGTGAGTTCCGCACGTTCCGCAGGATCACCGGCTCCCATGAGCATTTGCCGGTGATGGTCGACTGCGAACGGGGTCTGGGACGCCCGGAGAAGGCACTCGAGGCAGCCCGGGCGGATGAAGCCCGGGAACTGGATACGGCCGGGAAGGTCGAACTGGCGATCGTTGTCTCCGGCGCGCGGGCCGATTTAAACCAGGTTGAGGCGGCAGTGACGGCGTTGGAAATCCCGCAACTGGACCGGAAACGGGCCTATTCTTTCAGCCCCCGGCTCTTCCGGGCCTATGCTGACGCGTTGGAGAATGCCGGCCGGGAGCAGCAAGCCGCCTCATGGCGCCGGACGGCAAATATCGCTGAAGAAGCGCTCGGAACAGGAGACTTCGCTGATCCGGACATCGTCGATTTGAGCGGTGACGAAGAGGATGCAGCCGGACCGGACACCGCCCGTGAGTCCTGAGGCCTTGATCAATGGCTACGACGCCGTGCTTGCCGACCTGGATGGGGTGGTCTACACCGGACCCGAGCCGATCGACGGGGCCATCGAATCGCTCCTGAAGCTGTCCGAATACAACGTCTCGCTGGGATATGTGACCAACAACGCCTCGCGCACCCCGCAGGCAGTGGCCGAGCAGCTTTCCTCGCTCGGCGCACCGGCCACGCCGGACCAGGTGGTGACGTCGGCGCAGGCGGGCGCGCGTTTACTGGCCGGACGTCTGGAACCGGGAAGCCGGGTTCTGGTGGCCGGCAGCGCCGCGCTTGTTGCGGAAGTTGAGCAGGCCGGCCTGTCGGTGGTGCGGTCGGCTGATGACTCTCCCGCCGCCGTCGTGCAGGGCTTTGATCCCGGGCTGGGCTGGCAGATCCTGGCCGAGGCATCTTACGCCGTCGCTGCCGGCGCATGGTGGGTGGCGACCAATACCGACATGACGCTGCCCAGGGACCGCGGAATAGCGCCGGGTAACGGCGCAATGGTCGCCGCAGTCCAGGTCGCCGTCGGCGGGGCACCGGTGGTGGCCGGCAAGCCCGAGGCGCCGCTGTTCCATGCCGCGGCTGAACGACTGGGGGCGGAGCGGCCGCTGATCGTGGGGGACCGGTTGAACACAGACATTCTTGGCGGCACCAACGCCGGCATGGATACGGCCGCGGTGCTGACCGGCATCGACACATTGGAAACTATCCTCGCCGCCCGTAGTGCTGAACGCCCGCATTATCTGCTGGCTGACCTGCGTGGATTGTATGAACCGTATCCGGAGACTGTCCGGGAGGGTGCCCTGTATCGCTGCCGGCAGTCGAGCGCGAAGGTTTCGGGCGGCGAGGTGCGGATTTCCGGCGCCCGCGATGATCTGGACACTTGGCGCGCCGCGTGTGCCGCGTGGTGGGCAGCGACTCCCGACGCTGACGAAGCCACCGTGCCGGTGCTGGTGGAGTGACCTGCCGATTGCCGGCTTGAGGGTGGTGCTGGTGGACCGGCCGGGCTCCGCACTTGTCCGGTGAGTATGCGTCAATAGACTGGAGTGGAACCCCGCGGACAAGGCGCCGCCCGGAAAGTCAGGAGCACACTCATGGCCGAACTCGTTGCAGAACAGCTGGTCCGACAATTGCAGGAAGCCGGTGTCAAGCGGATCTACGGCATCGTTGGTGACAGTCTCAATCCGATCGTCGACGCTGTACGGCAGACCGGTGGCTCCAGGAAGGGCGGCATCGATTGGGTCCACGTCCGGCATGAGGAAGCGGCAGCGTTTGCCGCCGCGTCCGAGGCACAGCTGACGGGTGAACTGGCGGTATGCGCCGGATCGTGCGGTCCGGGGAACCTGCATCTGATCAACGGCTTGTATGATGCCAACCGGACCGGCGCGCCCGTCCTGGCTATTGCTTCGCACATTCCCAGCGCGCAAATCGGTACCGGCTTCTTCCAGGAAACGCATCCGGACCGGCTCTTCAACGAGTGCTCGGTGTACTCGGAAATGGTCAGTACCGCACAGCAATCGCCGCGGGTGGTGAACAGCGCCATCCGCCACGCCGTGGCCCTGCAGGGGGTCAGTGTGGTGACGCTGCCGGGCGACGTGGCCGACTTGGAAGTCGCTGCCCGGGCGCCATCCTGCACACCGTTCCAGCGGGCCGACGTCGTCCCTGCCCGGGAATCCGTGCAGCAACTGGCCGATGCGGTCAACAAGGCAGAAAAGGTCGCCATCTTCGCCGGCGTCGGCGTCGAGGGTGCGCACGACGAAGTGGTGGCCCTCGCAGGCAAAATCGCCGCGCCCGTGGGCCACTCCCTGCGGGGCAAGGACTTCATTCAACATGACAACCCGTATGACATCGGCATGACCGGATTGCTGGGGTACGGCGCTGCCGCGGAGGGGATCGAGGATGCCGACCTGCTGATCCTGCTCGGTACGGACTTCCCATACGACCAGTTCCTCCCGGATACGCCCACCGCGCAGATCGACCGTGCCCCCGAGCACCTGGGGCGGCGCACCGACGTCGGCATTGCGGTCCACGGAGACGTGCTCGCGACCTTGAATGCGCTGGATCCGCTGGTGAAGCCCAAGAAGAACCGCAAGTTCCTGGACCGGATGTTGAAGAAGCATGACCGGCTGATGAACAAGGCCGTCGGTGCCTACACGCGCCGGGCCGACAAACTGGTGCCGATCCATCCCGAGTATGCGGCGTCGCTGCTGGATGAGGTCGCCGCGAACGATGCGATTTTCACGGCAGACACGGGAATGTGCAATGTGTGGACGGCGCGCTACATCAATCCGCTGGGGACCCGGCGAATTATTGCCTCCTACCTACATGGGTCCATGGCCAATGCGCTGCCACATGCCATCGGCGCGCAGATGGCATACCCTGACCGGCAGGTGGTGTCGGTCTCCGGCGACGGTGGCCTGTCGATGCTGATGGGTGAACTGCTGACCGTGAAGACCTATGATCTGCCGTTGAATGTGGTGGTGTTCAATAATTCCAGCCTTGGCATGGTGAAACTGGAGATGCTCGTCGATGGGCTGCCCGATCACGGGGTCGACGTGCCTGAGACCAGCTACGCGGATATTGCCAAGGCGATGGGTTTCCACGTCCAGCGAGTTACCGATCCGAAGAAAATCGAATCGGCGTACCGCGAGGCGTTCAAACACAAGGGGCCCTCGCTGGTGGAGGTCGTCACCGATCCGAATGCTCTGTCCATACCGCCGAAGATCACCGGCGAGCAGGTCTTTGGGTTTGCGACGGCGATTTCCAAGGTGGTGCTGAATAAGGGCGCCGGCGAGGCGGTCAGCATGGCACGAAGCAACTGGAGGAACGTACCGCGCGGGTAGTTTCCACGCACCGGTCACTCCGGCCAAGCGGAACCGCGGACAACTTCCACGAAGTCTCCGCGCCGGAAGCCCGGGACGAAGTGGGCGAGCACATCGGCCTTGACGTTGCCGAACGTGGTCTCCGGGCGGTCCTTTATTCCCTGCGTGAAGGCCTCAAGAATCTGGTTCTTGAAATCCGGGCGGGGGTGGGCTTCCACTGCGGCGTTGCGCTGCTCATCGGTGATCGCGTCATAGCCGATCCCGAGAACGTCGAGCTCCACGCCGCGGGTCACCAGGGCGACTTCGGCGGACATGTGCAACGGGATCTCCGGCGTCGTGTGCAGGGCGATGCCGGCCCAGACTTTGTCCGCCTCTTCGCCGTCGATCCCATACTCCGCAAGGAACCGGCGGGCTTCGTCGGCAGCATCGATTTCGAAGCGTTGATCCGTGCGGCCGTACTTCCCGGTGAGCCCAAGATCATGGAACATCGTCCCGACGTACAGCAGTTCGGGATCATAGTCCAAGCCCTGCTTCTGCCCGCGCAGCGAGCCGAAAACGAACACGCGCCGGGAATGATGGAAGATGAGCGGCGTGGCGGCGTCACGGACGAGCTCCGTTGCGTCCTTGGCCATCTTGCTGTCGGGAATCCGGATGTCTGCAATAGTTTCGGTCATTGAGGTGGTGCCTCTCATCGGTCTGGTTCTTAAAGTGTCCACTTCTCATAGTGCCGGATAGAGGTAACGTGGGGACATGTCTTTTCTGCCGCGTCTCCATCAATTTCGGACATGACTCACCGCATTGGGATGTTCGTCTTCGATGGGATGACGCTGCTCGACGCCAGCGGCCCGGCCGAGGTGTTCCACTTGGCCGATCCCGCACGGCAAAAGTACGAGCTTACCTTCGTATCGGTCGACGGCGGACCGGTCACTTCCTCCTCCGGAATCGAGTTGTCGCGGACCGTTGCGGCAACCGAGGCCGGGCCGTTGGATACATTGCTGGTGGCGGGAGGGGAGAACCTCATTGACGCTCAACTCGGTTCCGAACTCCTGCGTGCTGTTGAACTCCTGGGGGAGGAAGCGCAGCGGATCGCATCCGTTTGCACGGGGGCCTTTGTCCTGGCGGAACTTGGATACCTCGATGGGCGAAGGGCGACCACGCATTGGCGTCATGCCAGTACATTGGCACTGCGCTATCCCCGCATCACAGTCGAACCGGACGTGATTCACATTCGCGATGGCCGCTTCCTGACGTCGGCGGGGATCAGCGCCGGGATCGACTTGGCTCTGGCAATGGTTGAAGATGATATTGGAGTGGCTACTGCCCGGAACGTCGCCCGCGAGCTGGTCATGTTCATGCAGCGGCCGGGAGGGCAAAGCCAGTATTCGACGGCGCTGAGCCAACCGCAGGTTCGCAGTGGACTCCTGCGCAGTGTCATGGAGTCTGTCGTTGCCGACCCTGCCGATCATACGATTGGGTCGATGGCGTCGGCCATGAGCGTGAGCGTGCGTCATTTGAACCGGATGTTCCACGCTGAGGTGGGAGTCTCACCGGCGCGTTGGTTGGAGCAGGTCAGAGTCGATGCGGCTAAATCATTCATCCTCGAGGGACATCCCCTGACGCACGTGGCCCAGCAGTGCGGCCTGGGGAGCGATGAAACCCTCCGCCGGGCTTTTGCCCGGCATGTAGGCACGACGCCGACAGCCTTTCGCGATCGTTTTGCTACAACGGGGCGGGACCGGGGCCACGCATCGACGGGAGGGAAAGCCGGGGCGGCCTTGTGAGGTCGCTCTTCGGCCTCCGGAGGGCGGTTTCAACGCCTCCGCTTGCGTAATGAGCCTCCGGGGTTCGTTATCGTACCGTTATATTTTGGGGCCTGATTCTTCTAAAACTGTCGGTGCTCGATGGTTGACTATTTTTATGACGGTTCGAGTGGGTGTTGACGACGACGGCGGCGGCCGGCCCGGTGCCGGCGCCGGTGCCAAGGGCCGCAGTGCCTTTGACGACGCCGCTGCGGGTGCCGCTGGTGACGCGGGTGCTGGTGGCGCTGGTGGTGAGTCGGTGTTTGAACCGTTGTTGGTGACGTTGTTTTTGGAACGTGATGTGGTTCGTGGCGCGGGGTTTAAGGACAAGCCGGTGCTGGCTCGGGGCATTATCAACGGGCTGACCCGCCTGGATCCTGAAGCGTTGGATTATCGGCAGGCGGTGGCGTTGCTGGACGAGGCGTCCAAGCTTGTCTCTGCCGCCGAGGCCCTCAAAGCTAAAGCCGTTTCCCGGGTGTGTGCCACGGCCGGGGACCGGGTCGGTGAGGAAGATGTGTTGCCGCCGGCGGGTCCCGATGCTGACCAGTTGGCGTCGATGGTCGCCGAATCGGAGATCGGCACGGTGCTGGATCTGTCCAAGCGGGCAACGGACAAACTCATCGGACACAGTCGCCTGCTCACGACCGGCCTGCCGGTCACCTTGGACGCGCTGGCGCAAGGAACGTTGCATCCGGATCAGGCCGAGGTGATTGCCGATCAGTGCGGGTCCCTGCCGCGTGAGGCGTACCCGGGGTTTGAGGCGGAGATGGTGGGCTTCGCTCCGGGGCGGGCGAGGCACCTGGTCGCGGCGAAGGCACGCAGGGTGCGGGAACGCTCCCACCCGGAGACGATCACCCGCCGTAAGGAAAAAGCCGCCTCCGATCGGACGGTGGTCCTCGAGCCGGTCGAGGACGGGATGTGCTGGTTGAGCATGTATTTACCGGCCGAGGCGGCGGTGGCGGCGTTCAACCGGCTGACCGGCCTGGCCCGGTCGCTGCAGGGACCCGGAGAACCACGTGATCTCGCCCAGTTGCGGGCTGATGTGGCTGCGGACCTGCTCCATACCGGCACTGGCACCGGACTACCCCCAGCGGCCCTGGCCGGCAGTGCCAACGATGGGTTCTACGGTTTGAGGCCGCCACCCGGAACCCCGGACGGCCCCGCCGCACCCGGAATAGCCGGCACACCCGGGGCTGTCGGAACGGTCGGGGCAGTGCCCGGTTCGGCCGGTGGTGCCGGAACACCCGGCGGCGTTGATCCGCCTGCCGGTGGTGATCCGCCGGGTTCGGGTCGGATTCCGAATTATGCCGGGATTAAGGCTGAGGTGCTGGTGGTGGTGCCGGTGTTGACGTTGATGGGGTTATCGGATGAGCCGGCCGATCTGGAAGGGTACGGTCCCATCGATGAGGACACCGCCCGACAGTTGGCCGCGAATGCTCCGTCGTTCAAACGGTTACTGACGCATCCGGAGACGGGGGCGCCGCTGTCGTACGGGCGGGACAGCTATGCGGTGCCGAAAGACTTGCAAAAAATGGCCCGGCTGCGCGACCGCACGTGTCGCGGGTACGGGTGCAACAAAGCCGCCCGCCACTGCGACCTCGACCACACGATCCCCTACCCGACAGGGCAGACCGAACTGACGAATCTGAAACCACTATGCAAACCCGGCCACGCGCTCAAGACCGCGAAACTCTGGCGGGATACCCAGCACCGCGACGGCAGGGTGGACTGGACCTCACCGGCAGGACGCACATACACCAACACCCCCGAAGGCCCGCTACCGGAGATGCGACCCGTCCCCGACATCGCCACCCTGCTCAACAAAGCCAAACACCAGGCAGAAAGCACCGGCAGGGCGGACAACGCACCGGCAAAACCGGCGAAGCCACCCAACGATCCCAACGAGCCCCCGCCGTTCTAGAGCAAGATGATCCGTTCGGCTTGGTGGGGGCGCCGGGCGCCTCCTCGGCCCCGGCCACGGCAGTCAGACTCGTGCTTGGGCGGCATAATTATATGCTGGCAGGCGCACCGATTCATGCACGCACTTCAGTACGGCTCGGGTTCAATTCCAACAGCTGAGTGTAAACCAGAAGGGCATACCAGCCATACTGAAAGTATGCAGTTTTCCGAAGGCTCCGGGGCCGGCGGCTCCAGGAATATCGTCCTGCTCGGTTCCACCGGGTCAATTGGCACTCAGGCGCTCGACGTCGTCGACGGGGCCGATGGCCGCTTCACGGTGGTGGCTCTGGCCGCCGGGGGAGCCAATCTGGAACTGATCGCCAAACAGGCCGTGCGCACCAGGGCCCGGGCGGTCGGCATAGCCCGTGGATCCGAATCCGAGTTGCGCGGTGTCATCGATGCCGCCGCACGTGCCGCGGGTGTCACCGGCTACGCGCCGGAGATACTCGCCGGCGATGACGCCGCTGCCCGGCTGGCAGCCTGGCCGGACGTCGACGTCGTGCTCAATGGCATGACCGGTTCCATCGGGCTGGCGCCGACCATCGCAGCGCTGAAGGCCGGCCATACGCTGGCGCTGGCCAATAAGGAGTCGCTGATTGTCGGCGGCGAACTGGTGACTTCGCTGGCTGCTCCCGGGCAGATCGTGCCGGTCGATTCCGAACATTCCGCGCTGGCACAATGCCTGCGTTCGGGATCCGCCGACGAAATCGAACGGCTCATTGTTACCGCATCCGGTGGTCCGTTCCGGGGCAGGACCCGGGCGGAATTGGCGGACGTCACCCCGGAACAGGCGCTGGCGCATCCCACATGGAATATGGGCCCAATGGTCACCACCAACTCCGCGACGCTGGTGAACAAGGGGCTCGAACTCATCGAGGCGCATCTGCTGTTCGGCATAGAACTGGACCGCATAGAGGCCGTGGTCCACCCGCAGTCGGTGATCCACTCGATGGTGGAGTTCATCGACGGATCGACCATCGCCCAGGCGTCTCCGCCGGACATGCGGCTGCCCATCGCGCTGGGAATGGCCTGGCCGGAGCGGGTACGGGCAGCGGCGAAACCATGCGACTGGACGCAGGCCGCAAGCTGGACGTTCGAGCCGCTGGACCATGAGGCCTTCCCGGCTGTTGAACTGGCCAAGAAGTCGGCTCGGCGAGGCAGCACGTACCCCGCGGTCTATAACGCTGCCAACGAGGAAGCGGTCACCGCCTTCCACGCCGGAGACATCGGATTCCTGGACATTGTCGACACCATCGCCGCGGTGCTGGACGAACATGTGCCGGCTGGTTCCATGACTCTTGAAACGGTGTTGCAGGCCGAGGACTGGGCACGAAAACGGGCCGGGGATCGTTTAGGATCAGGAACCAACCCCGCCGTGCGGGACAACGCTGTGCGGGACAACGCCGCTGTGCGCGACGACGCCGAGCCGCGCAGCACCGGCGGCCAGTAAAGGAAGAATGCGTTGACTGTAGTTCTGTTCATCCTCGGAGTCCTCTTCGTGGTGGTGGGGATCGTCATCTCCATCGCCCTGCACGAGGTGGGCCACCTGGTCCCGGCCAAGCTGTTCAAGGTGCGGGTGATGCAGTACATGATCGGCTTCGGCCCGACCATGTGGTCCCGCAAACGCGGCGAAACCGAGTACGGCATCAAGGCCATCCCCGCCGGCGGCTATGTCTCAATGGTCGGGATGTACCCGCCCGCGGAGCAGGACGGGGACGTGCGGCCCTCCTCGACGGGTATGTTCCAGTCGCTGGCCGACGACGCCCGCAAACTCTCGGCCGAACAACTTCAGCCCGGCGACCAGAACCGGATGTTCTACAAGCTGCCGGTGTATAAGCGGATCATCATCATGCTGGGCGGTCCGTTCATGAACTTGTTGATCGGCGTGCTGCTGTTCGGCGTCGCCATTATGGGATTCGGCACACCGCAGGTCTCCACCACGCTGTCCGAGGTCTACAAGTGCGTGGTCCCGGCCAGCCAGCAGCAGCAAACCGGCCAGCAGGACTGCCTGCCCAACGATCCCCAAGCTCCTGCATCCGCCGCCGGGCTGAAACCTGGCGACACGATCGTCAGCTTCGATGGCCGGCCGGTGGAGAACTGGCAGCAGATGACCGAACGTATCCGGCAGTCCGCCGGCGAGGAAACCCGAATCACCGTGATGCGCAATGGTGAGCGGGTCCGGAGCGAAATCACCCCCTTGCTGACCGAACGCCCCGCCATCGGCGCCGACGGCAGCGCCAAGGTGGATGAGGACGGCGACCCGGTGATGAAAAAGGTCGGGTTCGTCGGGATGGGAGCCCAGGTCGAGCTGGTGCCGCAGCCGGCCACACAGGTGCTGCCCACCGTCGGGGAAAACGTCGGCCGGATTGCCGGCGTCGTCGTCAATTTGCCTGAGCATCTCTACGAGGTGGGGCAGGCTGCCTTCGGCGACGAACCCCGCAACCCGAACGGGCCGATGAGCGTCGTCGGGGTGGGCCGGGTCGCCGGCGAAGTGGCCAGCATGGACGAGATTGCCACCGAGTCCAAGTTCGCCATGTTGTTCCGGCTGATGGCCGGCCTGAATCTGGCGCTGTGCGTCTTCAACCTGATTCCGCTGCTGCCACTGGACGGCGGCCATGTCGCCGGTGCATTGTGGGAAGGATTACGACGGCGGGTGGCCAAGTTGTTCGGGCGCAAGGACCCGGGGCCCTTCGACATCGCCAAGCTGCTGCCACTGACCTACGTGGTGGCGGTGCTGATGCTGGGCATGGGCGCGCTGCTGGTCTATGCCGACATCGTTAAACCGGTCAGTTTGTTCGGATAGCAAGGTGGCTAAGTACTCCTTCCCCCTCCACGCGGCGGTCGGACCGTCCCCGGCACAGTAAGGTGAATTGTATGGGTGTATTTGCCGTTGAGTATGTCTATGACGCGGAGACCGCCGCGGCCCGTGATGAGCATCGCCCGGCGCATCGCCAGTGGTTGCAGGGGCATATCGACACCGGGATGGCGCTGGCCTCGGGGCCGTATGGCGACGGCGCCGGAGCCTTGCTGGTGTTCAAGGCCGACTCCGAGGCCGCGCTGCTGGAGGAGCTGAAACAGGACCCCTACAACCGGGCTGCGCTGGTGTCCGGAATGCGGGTTAAAGAATGGAATCCCATCCTGGGAGTGCTGTCCGACTACGCGGATTAATGCGATCGGGCAGATCACGAGGATAATGGACGATGGCGTATGAAATGCGCCGCTGAAGCAACCACCTATGGAGGCACGTTTTGACCTCGGTCAACTTGGGAATGCCCGAAGCACCCCCGCCCACCTTGGCCCCCCGCCGTAAGACACGGCAGATCAACGTGGGATCGGTCGGAGTCGGCTCGGAATCTCCCATCAGCATCCAGTCGATGACCACCACGGCGACCACTGACATCAACGCCACATTGCAGCAGATCGCAGAGCTGACGGCGTCGGGCTGCGACATTGTCCGGGTGGCCTGCCCCACGGCCGACGATGCCGCGGCGTTGCCGATCATTGCGAAAAAGTCGCAGATTCCGGTGATCGCTGACATCCATTTCCAGCCGAAGTACGTCTACGCCGCGATCGAGGCCGGCTGTGCCGCCGTGCGCGTCAATCCCGGAAATATCCGCAAGTTCGACGACCAGGTCAAGGAAATCTCGCAGGCGGCCAAGGACCACGGCACATCGCTGCGCATTGGCGTCAATGCCGGATCGCTGCATCCGAGCCTGCTGAAGAAGTACGGCAAGGCCACCCCGGAAGCCCTGGTGGAGTCGGCCGTCTGGGAAGCTTCTTTGTTCGAAGAGCACGACTTCCACGACTTCAAAATCTCGGTCAAGCACAACGATCCGGTGGTGATGGTGCGGGCCTACGAGCTGCTGGCGCAGGAGGGCGACTGGCCGTTGCACCTCGGCGTCACCGAGGCGGGTCCTGCCTTCCAGGGAACCATCAAGTCCGCCACAGCCTTCGGCACGCTGCTGTCGCAGGGGATCGGCGACACTATCCGCGTCTCGCTGTCCGCCCCTCCGGTCGAGGAAATCAAGGTCGGCGAACAGATCCTGCAGTCGCTTAATCTGCGGCAGCGGAAGCTGGAAATCGTCTCCTGCCCCTCCTGCGGCCGGGCCCAGGTGGATGTCTACAGTCTCGCCGACGAAGTGACAGCAGGGCTGGAAGGAATGGAAATTCCGCTGCGCGTGGCCGTCATGGGCTGCGTGGTGAACGGCCCCGGAGAAGCGCGCGAAGCCGATCTCGGTGTGGCCTCCGGCAACGGCAAGGGGCAGATCTTTGTCAAGGGCGAGGTCATCAAGACGGTGCCGGAGGACCAGATCGTCGAAACACTGATCGTCGAAGCCAACCGGATTGCCGCGGGGCAGGGCCTCGAAAGCGCCGGAGCAGGTGGACCGCAGGTCAGCGTCGGCTGACGAAACAACTATGTTCGATCCACGATTGGTGACAGACTCTACATAGAAATCGAGGAGAACGACACGTAGGGGTGAGCGGTGGCCAGGATCCTGTCCAAAATGGCGCCATGGCTGTCGCCCGCGGCCAGGCCCCAGCCGGCGTCCCGGCATCCTCCGGCCGCAGATCCGGTGCGGCCGCTGGACCACGGGGACACCGGCCGGCTGCGCACGCTGGTAAACCGCGACCCGGTGGCCAACATCTTCCTCGCTTCGCACTTGGAAACGACACAATCGGCGGCGCCGACCGCCGCAGGTGGCCACGTTCTTGGTTACTTTGAGGGCCCGGAACTGACCGCGGCCGCCTGGTCCGGGGCCAACATTGTGCCGGTGGAAGCCGCCGGTCGCCCGGCCAAGGCCTTCGGCCGGTACCTGGTGCAGACCGGAAAGTCATTCTCCTCCATCTTCGGCCCGGCCTCGGCCGTGCTGCCGCTCTGGACTGAGTTGGAGTCTGTCGCCCCCGCCCCGTTCGACGTGCGCCGCAATCAGCCGTTGATGGCGCTGAGCGCACCACCGGCCGTCGAGCCCCATCCGGGGCTGCGGTTTTCCACCATGGATGATTTCGAGTCGCTGTTGCCGGCCTGCGTGGCCATGTTCGAAGAGGAAGTCGGCTACTCGCCCATGATTGGCGGTCAGGCCCACTACAAACAGCGCATTGCCTCCTTTATCCACCGCAGCCACTCCATGGTTGATTACGACGACGACGGTCAGGTGGTCTTCAAGGCGGAGCTGGGGTCTGTCTCGTCACAGGTGACGCAGATTCAAGGGGTCTGGATGAATCCCAAGTACCGGGGGAGGGGACTGAGCGCCCCTTACCTGGCCGCCGTCGTCGAACTGGCTCAACAGCACGCCACGACCACCAGCCTGTACGTCAACGACTACAACGCACCGGCCATGGCCAGCTATGTGAAGGTTGGATTCGAACGGGTTGGCACCTTCGCCACGGTACTGTTTTAGTCCCGGTTCCCGTTCGGACCCAGGTCCAACGGGTCGGTGAGGTACTGCTGTACCTTCGGCCCGACCAGCCGGACCACCTCGTCGACCGGCAGCGAGGCAAGCGGTTCCAGCCGGACAACATAGCGGGTGATCAGCAATCCAAGCACTTGGCCCGCCACCAGTTCGGCGCGCAATTCCTTCTCCTGCTCATCGAAGTCGGTGCCCGTCATCAGCGTGGTCAATATACGCCGCCGGAACACCTCACGCATCAGGGCCGACTGGCGTTCGGAGCCGATCGCGCTGCGGATCAGCGTCAGCATGGTGGGCTGCAGCTCAGATTCCCATAGCCCGAGCACTGCCCGGACCAGCGGTTCGCCGCGTTGCGCGGTCGGAAGCTGCAGCACCGGCGAGAGCACACGGGCCGGATCTGCCGGCAGCTGGACGCTGGCCGCGAACAGCTCTTCCTTGCCGCCGAAATAATGATGCACCAGCGCCGGATCCACTGCGGCGTGCCGGGCGACGCGCCGCAGGCTGGTCCCCTCATAGCCGTGCTCGGCGAACAGCGACCGGGCGGCGGCGAGGATCTGCCCGCGGGTGTCTTCGGCCGCCCCGCGACGGCCTCTGCGTCCTTTTGGGGCCTCGGGGGCAGGACTCATTTGCTCTGCCGGCGCAGGGTCAGCGATGCCAGCAGCAGCACGACGACGACGCAGCCGGAGACGACGATCAGGTCAACCCAGAACTCGTTGGTCGGATCGGCATTGGCGGCGGTTTCCTGCAGCGCGTCGACGGCGTACGTCAGCGGCATGACATTGGAGATCGCTTCGAGCCAGTCGGCCATTTCCTCGCGGGCGACGAACAGGCCGCAGAGCAGGATCTGCGGCACCACGACCACCGGCATGAACTGCACGGCCTGGAACTCGGTGCGGGCAAAGGCCGAACATAACAAGCCAAGGGCAACTCCCAGCACCGCATTGATGACGGCGATCAGGATGACCAGGCCGCCGGACCCTTCGATGTTGAGTTCGAACACGAAATAGGCCACCGCCGTGGCCACCGCCGCCTGCAGCGCCGCCATCAGCGAGAAGGCCAACCCGTAACCGAACAACAGGTCCGCCTTGTGGATCGGTGTGGTCAGCAACCGTTCCAGGGTTCCGGTGGTCCGTTCCCTCAGCATGGTGATGGACGTGATCAAAAACATCACCACGAAGGGGAAGATGGCCAGCATCATCAGCCCGACCCGGTCGAAGGTGCGCGGGGCTCCAGGCAGCACGGTCTCATTTTCGAACAGGTAGTAGACCACGGCCAGCAGCAGCGCCGGAACCACCAGGATCAGCGCTATGCTGCGCCTGTCGTCCCTGAGTTGTTTGAGCACCCGGGCGGCCGTGGCGCCCAGCATGTGGACGTTCATGCTGCCTCCCGGGTTTCAGCGTCACGGATCAACGCCAGGAACGCCCGCTCGAGATCCTCGGATCCGCCCCTGCGTTGCAGGTCTGCCGGGCTGAGCGCCGAAAGCAGGCGCCCTTCGCGCAGCAGCAACAGCGACTGGCAGTGGGAGGCTTCCTCCATCACGTGGCTGGAAATGATCAAAGTGGTTCCGGCCTCGGCCATTCGGGCGAACCTGTCCCACAACTCCACCCGCAGCACCGGATCGAGACCGACGGTGGGCTCGTCGAGGATCAGCAGGTCGGGTTGACTGACCAGAGCACAGGCCAGCGACACCCGGCTGAATTGTCCGCCCGAGAGATCGGCGGCCCTGCGTTTGGCATAGGGTGACAGCCCGACGGCGTCGATCGCCTCGGCTGCCGCGGACCGGGGGACGGGGAACAGGGCGGCGAAGTAACGGACATTGTCTTCGACTGTGATATCCGGATAGACGCTCGAGGTCTGCGCCACATAACCGACCCGGCTGCGCAACGACGGCGACCCGGCCGGGCGTCCCAGCACCTCGATGGTTCCGCCCGAGATCCGCTGCACGCCCACCATCGCCCGCATCAGGGTGGTCTTTCCGCTTCCGGACGGACCCAGCAATCCGGTGATGGCCCCGGTGCCGACCGTGAAGTCGAGACCATCCAGCACTGTGTTTCCGGACCTGCGCACTGTCAGGTCGCGGGCCGCAACTGCCGCCGGTCCCGGTTGCTGCACACGGTCGGGCTGCGACCGCTGTCCGTCGGCGTCCGGTCCGCGGACACCCCGTTGCGGGCCGCCGTCGTACGGCTGGCTCTGCTCCTTCAGATGTTTTGCCATCGCGCTGCCACCTTAATTCATCACGTGATGAATTAAGGTTGGACCCGTCGTTCCAAGGTGTCAAGGGGGCTCGAATAACCGCCCGCGGCCGCGAGCGGTTAGATTAGTAGGCGAATCCCTTTTGCGATACTGCGGTACGGAACAGAACCGCAGAACAGAACCGCAGTACAGAACAGACATTGCCGTACAGAACGGAGACCAAGGGTGGTCCTTCGCTTATCCTCGTTATTCCTACGCACGCTTCGGCAGGACCCGGCCGAGGCGGAAGTCGCCAGCCACCGGCTGCTGGTTCGCGCCGGCTACATCCGCCGCGCCGCGCCGGGCATCTATTCATGGCTGCCTCTCGGGCTGAGGGTGCTCGGCAAGGTGGAGGCCGTGATCCGTGAGGAGATGGCGGCTATCGGATCCCAGGAGGTCCACTTTCCCGCGCTGCTGCCGCGCGAGCCCTACGAGATCACCAACCGCTGGACCGAGTACGGCGACAACATCTTCACCATGGTCGACCGTAAGGGCGCGGACTACCTGCTGGCGCCCACCCACGAGGAAATGTTCACCCTGCTGGTCAAGGACCTGTACAACTCCTACAAGGATCTGCCGCTGAGCCTGTTCCAGATCCAGAGCAAGTACCGCGACGAGGCCCGTCCACGCGCCGGCCTGATCCGGGGACGGGAATTCATCATGAAGGATTCCTATTCGTTCGACATCGACGACGACGGACTGGACGCCAGCTATGAGGCGCACCGGCGCGCCTATGTCAGGATCTTCGAACGGCTGGGCCTCGACGTGGTCGCGGTGGCAGCCACCTCCGGGGCCATGGGCGGCTCCCGCAGCGAAGAGTTCCTGCACCCGACGTCGATCGGGGAGGACACCTATGTGCGCTCCGCCGGCGGCTATGCGGCCAATGTCGAAGCGGTGACAACGGTGGCCCCCGAAGAGCTCGACTATTCGGCCGCGCCGGAAGCGAGCGTTGAGGACACCCCGGATACTCCCACCATCGAAACGCTGGTTGCCGCTGCCAATGACAAGTTCCCCCGAACGGACGGGGCGTGGACGGCGGCCGACACCTTGAAAAACGTGGTGCTGACCGCGGTGCTGCCCACCGGTGAACGCCGGATGGTGGTGATCGGTGTGCCGGGCGACCGGGACGTCGACTTGAAGCGGATCGAAGCCAATATCGGCGACCACCTGGCAGTCGGCGGCGAAGTCGCCATGGAACCGGCGACGGAAGCCGACCTGAACCGGAACCTGAAGCTCGTCCGCGGCTACATCGGACCGGGCCTGTCCACCTCCGCCCCGGTGCTGGGCACCAAGGGCAGCACCGGGCTGCTCTACCTGGTCGATCCCCGGGTGGTCAGCGGAACCAGCTGGATCACCGGCGCCAACACACCCGGCCGGCACGTCTTCGGGCTCGTGGCGGGGCGGGACTTCAGCTGGGACGGTGTGATCGAGGCCGTCGAGGTCCGCGAGGGCGATATGGCACCGGACGGATCCGGGCCGCTGGAAACCGCCCGGGGTATCGAACTGGCACACATCTTCCAGCTGGGCCGCAAATTCTCCACCGCCCTGGACCTGAAGGTGCTGGACCAGAACGGCAAGCTGACCGTCGTGACCATGGGCTCCTACGGCGTCGGCGTCACCCGGGCGGTGGCGGCGCTCGCCGAAGGCAACCACGATGACAAGGGCCTGGTATGGCCCCGCCAGGTGGCACCGGCCGACGTGCATATCATCGCGGCGGGCAAAGACGCCGAAATCTTCGAAGCAGCCGACAAGCTGGCCGCCGATCTCGACTCCGCCGGCGTCGAAGTGATGTACGACGACCGCCGGAAGGTCTCTCCCGGGGTGAAGTTCTCCGATGCTGAACTGATCGGCGTGCCCACCCTTGTCGTGGTGGGGCGCGGACTGGCTGATGGCGTGGTGGAGGTCAAGGACCGACGCACTGCCGAGGCCGGGAACGTTCCGGTGGACCAGGCGGTGGGACACTTGAACGCCCTGGTCCGCGGGTGATGCGCGTGCCGATTGGTCACTTTCTGCCGGATTCGCCGGCTATTGGACGATATCTGCCGTTTCTGGCTGCCGCGTAACGGGACTTAGCGTCCCCTGGCGGGCGGTGCCGGCCGGCGGAGCTACGGGTTCGGCAGGTCGTGCGCGGCCGGCAGGCCGGGGTAGTGCTTACCTGCCAGTGACGAAGCCACCCACAGGGAGCGCTGCGCATCGCCGGGATGGCCGTCGTCGTAGTACGACAGCGCATTCTCCACCTCGCGGACCAGGCTCCATTGGCGTGCCAGCTCAGGATCCAGCCCGGCGGCCGTGCACAACCCGGTCATCCGGTCCAGCAGGGCGATTTCCGGATTACGCTTGGGCAGCTCACCCAGCCGGTTCCACAGCATTGGCGCGACGGCGAACTCTGCGTCGCCGTAGACCGGCTTGGGGTCGATGGCGACGTATTCGCCGGGGTCATCCCTGCGGGCGAGAATATTGAGGAAATGCAGGTCGCTGTGCACCAGCACGTCCCGGTTCCACCGGCGGCCCACGGCCCCGTTGACCTGGCACACCTCCAGGGCCGCCTCCAGCAGCCACCGCTCGAACGGGCGGCCCAACTGTTCCCACCGGGCCGGGAACTCGTCGGTCCATTGCTCGGCCCGGGCGGCGAGCTGGTCGAACTTCCGGGCGGTCTGCTCCGCCGGCGGGACGCTGAGGCCCTGCATCAGCCGCCCCCACTGGTGTATGGCGACGTCCATCGGCGCCTGCTGCAGCGAGCGGTCGCCGTCCAGCCGTTCGAGCAATAGCGCGAGGTCCGGCTTGTCGGCGTCCAGCAGCCGGACGGCCCCCCGCCCGGCCCAGGCTTCCAGCGCGTCGGCCTCGGCCTGTGCCTCATCGTGGGGCACGGTCAGCTTCAACGCCGCTTCTCCGCCGTTGCGGCGGATCACCGGGATGACGACGCCGCAATGGCCGGTCCACGGCAAGGTCCCGGCAGGCAGATCGGGCACCAGTTTCCAGCGCTGCAGGTAGTGCTCGATCTGTTCCGGCAGCCCGGCCAGCCAGCCACGGCCCGCCGGTTCATAGCGCACCGTCCGCTGCAGGGCGGCGGGGATCTCGAACCGCATCATGGCAGCTGCTCCCAGTGCCGGGCCGCCAGCGATGCGCGGGGGAGGGCACCGAGGGTCCATTGGCGCGCTGCGCCGTCGCTCAGGCCCGTCAAGTCTTCATACATCTCCACCAGATCTTCCTCCACCGCGGCCAGTCCTGCCGCTGGGGCCTGCCGGAAACCGTCAGGCAGCAGATAGGCAGGCTCTGCGACCGGAGCGCGGCCGCAGGCGGATTCGAGCGTCCGCGTACCGGTTTCCAGCATCCGCCGGTGCTGCTGCAACCGCTCGGCGGCGAACGAAGCTGCCTTTCCGGACAGCCGGGGCACCGCGGTCTCATAAGCATAGACCGCCCGCTGCAGACCGGTCAGAGTGGCCTGCAGTGCCCGGACCTCCTGCTGACGAGCCACCCCTTTGGCGGGATCACGGGCGGAAGCGGGCGAGGTCTGGGCGCCGGCAGAGGGCTTCTGGCTGTCGGCAGGGGGCTCCGTGGTGCCGCAGCTGTGCGATTCCGCAGGGACAGCTCCGGCGGGGGTTTCCGGCAGCTCCGGTTGCGGGAGGCCGGCGGCATCGGCCAAGGCATGTGCGGTGGTGAGTTGTTCCGTGCCGGCGACAGCCAGCTCGCGTGCAACCGGTGCCGTGGTGTCCGCGGCATCGTCGAGGGCGGCCCGTCCGGAGCGTGCCATGGCCTTCACCAGCGACGGCAGGTCTGGTTCGGGGGTTTTCGTGGCGGTTGCGGTTCCTGAAGGAGCGGTGTCCGGGGCAGTAGGTTCCTGTCCCGCAGTTGGTTCCGGAGATGCAGCGGACGCGGTCTGCCCGGACGTTGCCGCCGGTGCAAGCATCCGTTGATGACGTTGCAGGGTCTGCACAGCCGTCGAGAGCACCTGCTGTGTATCGCCATCGTCCTTCAGTATTGCGGCGAGCGCCTTGGCCTGCTGTTGCAAGTCCCGGGTCGCCGCCCGGGTCGTGGACAGCGCACGATCGCTCATGCCGGGAGGTTCGGGTGTGGGAGATTGGTCACGGACCGCCACCACTGTGCCCAGGCTGACCACCAGCAGCGCTACGAGGGACAGCAGCAGCGCGCGGATAATGCGCGTTGACCGGCCGGTGCGTACTCTGGCCATGGGTGACCGACCTGTCGGTGCCGGCGTCCCGCCTCGGGTATCCGGTGGTGTCCGTTTCACAACAGTCGATGATCTCATGACTGCCGCCGCAGCCGCCGGTACCGTCGCGCAGCACGGCGGATGCATTGTCTGAGCGGAAATATCGTTACCCTAGTATCTACAACATCATCGAGTGGGAGGCAGTCATGGTTCGGCCCAATCACCAGCAGGGAGACGGGGCACACGCGCGATCAGAAGCAGACCGGCTCAGGGAGCTGATTGAACCCACCGTTTCCGCGCACCGGCTGTACCTGGAGGACGTCCGGGTCAAGCCCGCCGCAGGGACCAGTGCCGTCGAAGTCATCGTCGATCTGCCCGAAGAGCAGACCGGAGCGGTGACATTGGATACTATTTCCGAGGTCTCGTCCGAGGTGTCCGCAGTGCTGGACCAGGACCCGCAGGTCTCCGCCCGCTCGTACACGTTGGAAGTCTCGTCGCCAGGGGCGGCGCGTCCGCTGACGGAGCCTCGTCATTGGCGCCGCGCCACAGGCCGCATGGTCACCGTCACCCTCGAAGACCAGGACCCGGTGACCGGTCGCCTGCTTGAGGTGGATGACGAAGGGGTGACCGTGCGCCCCGAGAAGGCGCCCAAGAAGGGGATGAAGCCCAAGAGGGGCGAGCCCGCCCATCTTGAATTTGAGCGCATCAGAAAAGGACACGTGGAAATTGAATTCACCCATGCCGGTGACGACGGCGACGCCCCGGCCGGGCACTTTGCACCTGAGGAGGCCTAGATGGATATCGACATGAGCGCGCTGCGGTTGCTGGAACGGGAACGTGAGCTTCCGCTGGACCTGCTGATTCCCACTATCGAACAGGCCTTGCTGGTCGCTTATCATAAGACGCCGGGGGCTCACCAGAAGGCCCGGGCAGACCTGAACCGCAAGAGCGGCCACGTCACCATTTGGGTCGCTGAGATGGACGACGACGGCACTGTGGTGGGCGAGTACGACCACACACCGGAGGGCTTTGGCCGTATCGCGGCCAGCACCGCGCGCCAGATCATTCTGCAGCGGCTCCGCGACGCCGAGGATGACAGCATTCTGGGCGAATTCCGCGGTAAGGAAGGAGAGCTGGTCTCGGGGCTGATCCAGCAGGGACAGAATCCTCATATGGTCCAGGTGAACCTGGGCACGATTGAGGCAGTGCTGCCACCGCCGGAGCAGGTGCCCGGGGAAAGCTACGACCATGGATCGCGGTTGCGTGCCTACGTGGTGGATGTGCACCGGGGAATGAAGGGCCCTTCCATCACGTTGTCCCGTTCGCATCCCGGCTTGGTGCGGAAGCTGTTCGAGCTTGAGGTTCCCGAGATCGCCGACAAGTCGGTGGACATCATCGCCCTGGCCCGCGAGGCGGGCCACCGTTCGAAAATTGCGGTACAGGCGACTATCCCGGGGCTGAACGCCAAGGGCGCCTGCATCGGTGAAATGGGATCCCGGGTGCGGGCCGTGATGAATGAACTCAACGATGAAAAGATCGACATCATCGACTTCAGCGAGGATCCGGCCACATTCATTGGCAATTCCCTGTCGCCGTCGCGGGTCGCATCGGTGACCATCCTTGATGAACAGCAGCGGCAGGCCAAGGTCGTGGTCCCCGATTACCAGCTGTCGCTGGCCATCGGCAAAGAGGGACAGAACGCCCGTCTGGCTGCGAAGCTGACCGGCTGGCGGATCGATATCGTCTCGGACGCGGCCCCGGGCCGGATCCAGGCCTCGGAGTAGTCCCGCCGGCAGTTCCGGCGGCTGTCCCGCCGGGTCGGCCTGAGACGGGTCCGCGGAACCCTCTCAGGCAGGCACCGCGCGGCTGGTTCGTGGCAAGTGGGCCGGAGGCGCTAGAATAGATGCGGTGCGGGTAATCCGACCGCGCAACCGATGTGAAAGGTACCGCCCGGTGGCAACGACTGCACACCAGCCGGTGAGGACCTGTATCGGGTGCCGCCGCCGTGTTGCCCGGAACGACCTTCTGCGGGTAGTGGCCATTGGCAAAGACAATACAAGAACTGTCACCGTCGATGTCCGCCGCCGCTTGGCCGGAAGGGGTGCCTGGCTGCATCCCGATCGGTCCTGTTTGGCAATAGCCGTCAAGCGCAAAGCGTTCAACCGGGCTTTCAAGTCCGCGGTGGATGTTTCCGACGTGCAGAGCTATTTCAACGCAGCGGATATTGCCGGACCGTCCGGCGGATCCATGACGACCGTCCAATCTGAAAGCGGGTCAGAAATGAAGATGGAAACCCGATGAGTGCCCAGGGATGAGTGCCCAACGATGATCCATTTGTTGTGCTCTGAAACCGACCGCGCACTTGCAGTAAGTGCCCACAGGCGTAGTAGGAAATAAACGGTTCGTACCTGACTCGGTGCGGGCCGAGACAGGAGAAATGTGGCAAAGGTCCGCGTGCACGAGCTCGCCAAAGAGCTCGGGATAACCTCTAAGGATGCAGTAGCCAAACTGCAGGAGATGGGCGAATTCGTCCGCTCCGCTTCATCAACGATCGAAGCGCCCGTAGTGAAGAAACTACGGAACGCTTTCCCCGCCGACGAGCCCAAGACAGAAGGCAGCAACGGTGCCAAGGCCCCGCAGAAGCCTGCGGCCAGCGAAAACGGACAGACGGCGAAGCCTGCTGCCGAGACGGAAGCCGCTGCCAAGGCAGCACCGAAGCCCGGGGCGCCCAAGCCAGGCGCCAAGCCCGGTCCCGCCAGGAAGCCTGCTGCGGACGAGACAGCTCCCGCCGCAGAAACGGCTCCGCCGGCTGAAGAACCCACTGAACCGGCCCCGGAAAAGCAAGAGCCAACCCCTGCGCCTCCGGAGCAAGAGCAGTCTCCTGCACAGGAGAGGCCCAAGCCCGCCGAAGGTAGTGCCGCGCCTAAGCCCGGTGCCCCCAAGCCCGGGGCTGCCGCGCCTAAGCCCGGTGCCAAGCCAGGTCCGAAGCCGGGCGCCCCGAAGTCGGGCGCCAAGTCGGGCGCCGGATCAGGCAGCCCGCGGCCCGGTAATAATCCCTTTGCCACTTCCCAAGGCATGCTCAAGGGCGGTCGGGGAGACCGGTCCGGTGGGCCGCGCCCCGGCAATAACCCGTTTGCCACCTCGCAGGGTATGCCTCGTGGTGGCCGCGGTGATTCCGCCGAACGCACCGGCGGCCCCCGTCCGGCCGCAGGCCAGGGCGGCCCGCGTCCAGGTGCGCCCAAGCCGGGCGCAGCCCGTTCCAGTGGCGGTTCAGACGCACGTCCTAATCCAAACATGATGCCCGGCCGCACCGATCGTGTGGCACCCCCCGGACGCGGAAACGACAAGCCGGGTGCCGGACCCCGGCGCGGCGGCGGACCCGGCGGTCCTCCAGGCGGCGGCTTCGGCAAGGGCGGCCGCGGCCGCGGCGGAACGCAGGGTGCCTTCGGTAAGGGAGGCGCCGGTCGCGGCAAGCAGCGCAAGTCGAAGCGGGCGAAGCGGGCCGAGCTGGAGCAGATGTCGGCGCCCAGCGTTGGCGGCGTCTCTGTTCCCCGCGGCGATGGGAACACCATCGTGCGGTTGCGCCGTGGTGCTTCGATCACCGACTTCGCCGAGAAGATCGATGCGAATCCGGCGTCGTTGGTCACCGTGCTGTTCCACTTGGGCGAAATGGTCACAGCGACCCAGTCACTGGACGAGGACACCTTCGCGCTGCTGGGCGAAGAGCTCGGCTACAAGCTGCAGGTCGTTTCTCCTGAAGACGAGGAGCGTGAACTGCTCGACGCCTTCGATATCGACCTCAACGCCGAACTCGAAGCCGAAAGCGACGACGAACTGCACCCACGTCCTCCGGTCGTGACCGTGATGGGCCACGTCGACCACGGTAAGACGCGGCTGCTGGACGCCGTCCGGAACTCCGATGTGATGACCGGCGAGCACGGTGGCATTACCCAGCACATCGGTGCCTACCAGATCCACCGCGACCACGAAGGCGCCCAGCGGGCCATAACCTTCATCGATACCCCTGGTCACGAGGCGTTCACCGCCATGCGTGCCCGTGGTGCGAAGGTGACCGATATTGCGGTGCTGGTGGTCGCGGCCGACGACGGCGTGATGCCGCAGACGGTGGAAGCGCTGAACCACGCGCAGGCGGCCGACGTGCCGATCGTTGTCGCAGTCAACAAGATGGACAAGGAAGGTGCCAACCCCGAGAAGGTCAAGGGGCAGCTTGCCGAATATGGCCTGGTCCCGGAGGACTACGGCGGCGACACCATGTTCGTCAACGTATCGGCGATCAAGAAGGAAAACATCGACGAGATGCTCGAGGCCGTGCTGCTGACCGCTGACGCCGCCTTGGACATGCGGGCCAATCCGGACAAGGACGCACGCGGCATCGCCATCGAAGCCAACCTGGACAAGGGACGCGGCGCGGTGGCAACGGTGCTGGTCCAGTCCGGCACGCTCAGTGTCGGGGACACCATTGTCGCGGGCAAGGCCCACGGGCGCGTTCGTGCCATGTTCGACGAGAACGGTGACGCAGTCGAGAAGGCGGATCCGTCACGTCCGGTGCAGGTGCTGGGGCTGTCCACTGTTCCCCGCGCCGGCGACACCTTCCTGGTGACCGCCGACGAGCGCACTGCCCGGCAGATCGCCGAGAAGCGCGAGGCCGCGGACCGGAACGCGCAGTTGGCCAAGCGCCGCAAGCGCATCAGTCTGGAAGACTTCGACCAGGCGGTGGCCGAGGGCAAGATCGATACCTTGAACCTCATCCTCAAGGGTGACGTCTCGGGTGCGGTTGAAGCCCTGGAAGATGCCATGTTGAAGATCGACGTCGGCGACGAGGTGCAGCTGCGGGTCATCCACCGCGGCGTGGGCGCCATTACGCAGAACGACGTCAACCTCGCCACCGTTGATAACGCCATCATCATCGGCTTCAACGTCCGGCCGGCCGAACGGGTCTCCGACCTGGCCGAGAAGGAAGGCGTGGACCTGAGGTACTACTCGGTGATCTACGCGGCCATCGAGGACATCGAAAATGCCCTCAAGGGTATGTTGAAGCCGGAGTACGAGGAAGCGCAGCTCGGCACCGCCGAGGTGCGGGAAGTCTTCCGCTCGTCGAAGGTCGGCAACATCGCCGGTTCACTGGTGCGCTCGGGGACCATCCGCCGCAACACCAAGGCGCGTGTGGTGCGCGACGGCGCTGTGGTGGGCGACAAGCTCACTATCGATTCGCTCAAGCGCTTCAAGGACGATGCCACCGAGGTGCGGGAAGGATTCGAGTGCGGTATTGGCCTGGGCTCCTTCAACGACATCCGCGAGGGCGACGTCGTCGAGACCTTCGAGATGCGTGAGAAGCCGCGGACCTAGGTCCGCCCCAACAGGCGGCCGGAGGGCCATGGCCGGCTGTGGACGTGGACGCGATTTCGGCAAAAACGTCCACGTACACCGCCGGGCTCAACCGCCGAAGACCGGAACGGCCGTGGTGCTGTTCCGGTCTTCGGCGGAACCACCGGCCGCCACGGCAAGATAGGAAAGAAGGACATGGCTGATCCAGCACGCGCTGCCCGTTTGGCAGACCGGATCAAGGTGGTCGTGGCGCAGGCCCTCGAACGCCGTATCAAAGACCCCCGCCTGGGGTTCGTGACCCTCACCGACGCCCGCGTCACCAACGACTTGCAGCACGCCACCGTGTATTACACCGTCTACGGCGATGACACGGAGGCCGCCGAGAGCCGCAAGGCTTTGGAGTCGGCCAAGGGCATCCTGCGCTCGGAAGTGGGCAGGAACATCACCGCACGACTCACGCCGACCCTGGAGTTCGTGCCGGACGAAATCCCGGTCAACGCCAGCCACTTGGAAGACCTGCTGCGCACCGCCAAGGAACGCGACGCCGAAGTGGCGACGCTGGCGGCGGAACAGCAATACGCCGGTGAATCCGACCCCTACCGGCGTAAGGATGACACGGACGATACCGCCAACAGCGGCAACGAGTGATTGACCGCGGCGTGAATTCCAAACCTGAG
>NZ_AUMN01000009.1:0-169814 GCF_000430705.1 Arthrobacter castelli DSM 16402 | reverse complement strand
CATCCGGAGACGGGGGCGCCGCTGTCGTACGGGCGGGACAGCTATGCGGTGCCGAAAGACTTGCAAAGAATGGTCCGGCTGCGCGACCGGACGTGTCGCGGGTACGGGTGCAACAAAGCCGCACGGTTCTGCGACCTCGACCACACTGTGCCGTACCCGACAGGGCAGACCGAACTGACGAATCTGAAACCGCTGTGCAAACCCGGCCATGCGCTCAAGACCGCGGGACTGTGGCGGGATATCCAGCACCGCGACGGCAGGGTGGACTGGACCTCACCGGCAGGCAGGAAATACTCCAACACTCCCGAAGGCCCGCTACCGGAGATGCGACCCGTACCCGACATCGCCACCCTGCTCAACAAAGCCAAACACCAGGCAAATCCGCGAAAGGGGCCGAGCAAGAAGCCGGCAAAGACGGCAAACGGCTCAAACCAGCGCGGAGCCGCGGGCCAAAAGCACGACACCGGGGTCAAACCGGCAAAGCAGGCCAACGGATCAAGCCGACGCGGCGCCGGCAACGAAAAGCGCGGCACCGGGCCCAAAACGACCCCGAAAGATCCGTGGCAAATACCCAATGCCAAGAAGGACAGCGCTGCCGGCGACGCGACGAACAGGCAGCCATCACAGAAACCACCCGATGACCCCGACGGGCCGCCGCCTTTCTGAATCCGGAGGCAGCAGACGGCGACTCCGGCCAGACCCCGGCCAGACTCCGGCCGGACTCCGGCCGGACGTGCTCAGCCCGACAGGCGGAGTATTGACGGATTTGGTCCCACTGTTGGATAAGCTGGTAACCGCACCCAGTTCGCGGAGAGGACAGCGATATGCACGAAGATGACGGAGCGGATGGCTCCCATGCTGGGCGCCCGTCGTCTGAGGGCCACGGCGGCGCCGGGGAGTGGCCGGAGGAAATCGACAAGACGGGAGATGCTTCCGTCGATGCGATACTCGACCGGTTGCAGGGACTGCCGGATATGCCCACCGCGTCACAGACGCAGGTCTATGGCGAGATTCATGAGTCGTTGCGTTCGGAGCTTGAAGCCGATGCGGACTCGGGCTGAACCTTTTCATGCCCCGACTCGACCAGGAATTGTTGCGCCGCGATCTGGCGCGTTCCAGGACCCACGCGGCCGCATTGATCGCCGAAGGCAGGGTGGTGCTCAGCGGCGGCACGGCTTCGAAGGCCGCGGTGCGAGTCGGCCCTGACGACGAAATCACTGTCTCCACGTCCGGTGCCGAATACGTCAGCCGCGCCGGATACAAACTGGAGGGCGCACTGGAAGCCTTTGACGCCCTTCGGGTCGCTGGGCGCCGTTGTTTGGATGCGGGAGCCTCAACGGGAGGGTTTACAGATGTGCTCCTGCGCAGAGGCGCTTCATCCGTCGTCGCCGTGGATGTGGGGCATGACCAACTGGCAGCGGGCTTGCGGGAGGATCCGCGGGTGCAGGTTTATGAAGGTTTCAATGTCCGGAACCTGCAACCATCCGATATCGGCGGGACCGTCGCATTATGCGTTGCCGACCTGTCCTTCATATCCCTGACTCTCGTGATGGAAGCTCTGGCACGTTCAACAGAACCGGGTGGTGATCTCGTCCTCATGGTTAAGCCGCAGTTCGAGGTTGGCCGGGCACGGCTCAGCAACACCGGGGTTGTTACGTCAGACGCCGAGCGGCTCCGGGCCGTGGGTATTGTTCTCGATTCCGCCCTGAACCAAGGGCTCGGTATCGTGAATCTTGTGCCCAGCACACTGTCTGGCCAGGATGGCAACCTTGAATTCTTTCTGTGGACAAAGGTGCCGAATGAGGAATCAGTCCCTAGGATCGAGACAGAACAGAACAAGACTGTAGCCGAATGGCTGGACGCCTTGGCTCAGAAGATGGCGAAGGGCAGGTGGGAATGAGCCGAAGGATCCTGGTTCTCACGCATACCGGGCGTGACGACGCGATGACCGCGGCTCAACAGGCCTGCACCCAGTTGCATGAATCCGGGCTGATTCCGGTCATGATGCAGGCTGAGCTCAACGAGATCCACGCCGTTTACGGCAACGGAACAGCGCCGGCAGAAGTGTTCGAGGAAGACGTCGAACTGTCCCGGATGGACCTGGTCATGGTTCTCGGCGGGGACGGCACGATACTGCGCGCGTCCGAATTGGTGCGCGGCACGGACGTGCCATTGCTCGGAGTGAACCTGGGCCATGTGGGTTTCCTCGCTGAAAGCGAACGTGCAGACCTCACCCAGACGGTGCAGTGGGTGGTCGAGCGGGCGTACACGGTTGAGGAACGCATGGCTATTGACGTGTCCGTGTGGCTGGGCCAGGACAAGGTGGCTCACACGTGGGCTTTGAACGAGGCCGCCGTGGAGAAGGGAAGCCGGGACCGGATGGTGGAAGTCGCCATCGAAGTCGACGAACGGCCGCTGAGCTCCTTCGGCTGCGACGGCGTCGTCATGGCCACCCCGACAGGTTCGACGGCCTACGCATTTTCTGCCGGGGGGCCGGTGGTGTGGCCGGAGGTGGCGGCACTGCTGATGGTGCCGATCAGCGCTCACGCCCTGTTCGCCAAGCCGCTGGTCGTTTCCCCTGAGTCGAGCATGGCGGTCGAGCTGCTTAATCGGACGGACGCGCCGGGCGTGCTGTGGTGTGATGGACGCCGAACTGTGGAATTGCCTCCCGGGTCCCGCGTGGAAGTCCGGCGTTCCCAAACACCGGTGCGACTGGCGCGCACGCGCCAGTCGCCTTTCTCCGAGCGTCTGGTGCGGAAGTTCGAATTGCCGACCACTGGCTGGCGCGGACCCGTTGAACACCAGCCAGGGGCCGACGACGCCGATGCACCCGCCATTGAACCGGTCACCACGATCGACCCATTCCACAACTTCGATGATTCCGGGGGAGAGGAACGATGATCGAACAGATTCAAATCCGCGATCTCGGGGTCATTACCGATGCCACGTTGCCGCTGGGGCCGGGGTTCAGCGTCGTGACTGGCGAGACGGGCGCGGGCAAGACGATGGTGGTGACCGCCTTGGGCCTGTTGCTCGGCGCGCGATCCGACGCCGGAGTGGTGCGCACCGATGCCAAGGCGGCAGTGGCTGAGGCGATCGTCAATGTCGCCCCGGACAGCGAAGCGGCTCGTACCGCCGTCGACGCCGGTGGCGAGCTGGAGGAGTACGACGGCGGTGCCGAACTGATGCTGGCCCGCACCGTGGGTGCGGATGGGCGCAGCCGGGCCCATGTTGGCGGCCGATCCGCACCGGTGGGAGTGCTGGGACGGATCGGTGGAAGCCTCGTCACCGTGCACGGCCAATCGGACCAGTTGCGCCTCAGAAGCACCGCCGCTCAACGTGAAGCGTTAGACAAATACGCCGGTCAAGAGCTGGAAGAGCTCCTGGGCGATTACACGGCGAAGTACACGCGCTGGCGGGACGCCGCGGCCGAAGTGGAAGAGCTCCGGGCCGCGTCGCGCGAACGGATCCGCGAGGCCGAATCCCTGCAGGCCGCGTTGGAAGAGATCGACAATCTCGATCCACAGCCCGGCGAAGATGAGGCGCTCAAGGCCGAGTCGATCAAGCTGTCCAATATCGAGGAACTCCGGGCCGCGGCGCTTGGGGCAGGGCAGTGCCTCACCGCCGACGTCGACGTTGACACCCCCGACGCCGCAACTCTAGTGGACACTGCGAAGCGCAGCCTCGAACAGGCCGGCCTCCACGATGAAGCCCTGCAGAACGCAGCCGAACGGCTGGCTGAAGTGGGCTACATTCTCGCCGACGTGGCCGGGGAGCTGTCGAGTTACGCCTCATCCGTGGACAGCGAGGGGCCCGGCAGGCAGGCCGAGGTGGAAGAACGCCGGGCCGGGCTATCCGGCTTGATCCGCAAGTATGCACCAACCATTGACGAGGTGCTGCAGTGGGCCGGGACAAGCCGGGAACGACTCGACGAACTGACTGGCGACGACGCCCGGATCGAAGCCCTCGATTCAGAAGTCCAGGATTTGGAGCGGCAGCTGAAGGTCACCTCGGAGAAGATGACGGCACTGCGGGTGGCAGCGGGCAACGAGTTGTCCGGCCGGGTGAGCAAGGAGCTGGCCGCTCTGGCCATGCCTGACGCGGAACTGAACGTCCGCGTTGAGGACGTCGGGCAGCTGGGTCCGCATGGTGCCGACACCGTCGAACTGCTGCTGCAGCCGCATCAGGGAGCCCCGCTGCGGACCCTGGGCAAGGGCGCGTCCGGCGGCGAACTCTCCCGGGTGATGCTCGCCATCGAGGTGGTGCTCGCCGAGGTCGACCCGGTTCCAACGTTTGTCTTCGACGAGGTCGACGCCGGCGTGGGGGGCCGGGCCGCCGTGGAAATAGGGCGTCGTCTCGCCATGCTGGCCAGGCACGTGCAGGTGATTGTGGTGACTCACCTGCCGCAGGTGGCTGCATTCGCCGACCGGCACGTTACGGTTATCAAGACTCCGGGCAATAACGACGACGGCGGAGTCACCGCCAGCGATGTGAGGTTGCTTGAGGATTCGGAGCGGGTGAAGGAACTGGCCAGGATGCTTGCAGGGCAGGAGGACTCCAGCTCCGCGCAGGCCCATGCACAGGAACTGCTCGAAGATGCCCGGGCCGGTTAGCGGCGAGGGGCGAGTCGGGACGACCGGCACTGTGCCGGTTTCATCGGGTTCGCGGTACCGGTGAGATTCCGCCTACAGAATCAAGGTCAACGACAGTAAAGGTGATAGGCTCGAATTCCGTGGCGCAGCAAATAAACTCCCGGTTCTTAAAGTCGTCCAGCACGACAAAACACATCTTCGTCACCGGCGGCGTGGCATCTTCTCTCGGTAAGGGGCTGTCGGCGTCGAGCCTGGGTCAGTTGCTTAAAGCCCGTGGTCTGTCGGTGACCATGCAGAAGCTGGATCCGTACCTGAACGTTGATCCCGGGACGATGAATCCCTTCCAGCACGGCGAGGTCTTCGTCACCGACGACGGTACCGAAACCGATCTGGACATCGGCCACTACGAGCGTTTCCTCGATGAGAATCTCGACGGCTCCGCCAATGTCACCACCGGGCAGGTTTACTCCACGGTGATCGCCAAGGAACGCCGGGGCGAGTACCTGGGCGACACCGTCCAGGTGATTCCGCACATTACCGACGAAATCAAAAACCGGATGCGGCTGCCGGCGACGGGCAGCACTCCGCCCGACGTCATTATCACCGAAATCGGCGGCACCGTCGGCGATATCGAATCCCAGCCGTTCCTGGAGGCCGCCCGGCAGGTCCGGCAGGACATCGGCCGGGGCAACGTGTTCTTCCTGCACGTTTCGCTGGTGCCCTACATTGGCCCGTCCGCGGAGCTGAAGACCAAACCGACACAGCATTCGGTGGCGGCGCTGCGTTCCATCGGTATCCAGCCCGACGCCATCGTGATCCGCTCCGACCGGGCTGTTCCGGACGCCATGCGCGAAAAGATCGGCCGGATGTGCGACGTCGATTCCGACGCCGTCGTCAACGCCGAGGACGCGCCGAGCATCTACGACATTCCCAAGAAGCTGCACGGGCAAATGCTCGATGCGTACATCATCCGTGCACTGGACCTGCCCTTCCAGGACGTGAATTGGACCAAGTGGGACCGGCTGCTCGACGCCGTCCATAATCCGGCGGAGCGGGTGGAGATTGCGCTGGTGGGCAAGTACATCGACCTGCCGGATGCCTACCTGTCCGTTTCGGAGGCGCTGCGGGCCGGCGGATTCGAGAAGAATGCGAAGGTCAGCCTCCGCTGGGTTCCCTCCGACGACTGCGCCACGGACGAAGGTGCGGCCAAGGCGCTGGACGGTGTCGATGCCGTATGCGTCCCCGGTGGTTTCGGTATCCGCGGGCTGGACGGGAAACTCGGGGCGTTGAAGCATGCCCGCGTGAACGAGCTGCCGTTGCTGGGACTCTGTCTCGGGCTGCAGTCCATGGTGATCGAGTTCGCGCGCAATGTCGCCGGGCTCGATGGTGCATCGTCAAGTGAATTCGACCCGGACACCGGGCACCCCGTCATCGCTACGATGGCCGAGCAGCTCGACATCGTGGCCGGCGAAGGGGACATGGGCGGGACCATGCGGCTGGGACTCTATGAGGCGAAACTCGCCGAAGGGTCGGTTGTCGCCGAAACATACGGCACCACGACGGTTCACGAACGGCACCGCCACCGCTACGAGGTCAGCAACCAGTACCGCGAGCAGCTCGCCGAGGCCGGGCTGGTGTTCTCCGGCACGTCTCCGGACGGGTCGCTGGTGGAATTCGTCGAACTGCCGCGCGAGGTCCACCCCTACTATGTGTCCACGCAGGCGCACCCGGAGCTGAGCTCACGCCCCACGCGCCCGCATCCGCTGTTCTCCGGCCTGGTGGAAGCCGCGCTGGAACGCCAACGGGCCGGACGGCTGGTGGAGGTCTAGACATGGTCAGTCAGCCGACGCCGGCCGGGGCCGGAGAGCACCTGACCGGGCCCGGGGACGTGGACCCGGCCGGGGCCGGGGATCACCTTGCCGACCATCACAACCCCCGGATCAAGGTCGACTCCGAGGTCGTCTATGAAGGTCGGATCTGGAACGTGGTCAAAGACCGGTTCCGGCTGACCGGCGACGGCAAGCCACTGGAGCGGGACTACATCGAGCATCCAGGTGCCGTGGCGGTGCTGGTGATGAACGACGACGACGAGATCCTGTTGATCAACCAGTACCGGCAGCCGACCGGCATGAACCTGTGGGAGATCCCGGCCGGGCTGCTGGATGTGACGGGCGAGGATTTCCAGCCCGCCGCCGCCCGCGAGCTGGCCGAAGAAACCGACCTGACGGCAGACACATGGCACGTACTGGTCGACTTCTTCAACTCCCCGGGCTCTTCCAGTGAGGCTATCCGGATTTACCTGGCGCGCGGTATTGGCACCGTGCCCCATCATGAACTGCACGAGCGGACCGACGAAGAGGCCGAGATCGAAGAGGCGTGGCTTCCGCTTGACGAGGCGCTCAACGCGGTGCTGGAGGGCCGGATCCACAATCCCTCGGCCGTGACCGGAATCCTGGCGGCGTCCGTGGCCCGGGGCCGTGGGTTCGCTGGCTTGCGGCCGGCCGACGCTCCGTGGAGCGCACACCCGAGTCAACGCCCCGAACGCCCCGCAGGCCCCGCACGGCCCGAACCGGCGCCCGGCCCCCGGGCTGCGGCTCAGGCAGATCCGGCTCAGGGCGCTTCGGCTGCGCATCCGGCCCAGGGGCAAGGAGACTGACACATGTCCACCGTGGCCGGTCAACAACCACCCGCAGCAGATGAACTGCGGGCGACCGCAGTGGGACGGGCCGTCGGCGAGTACCTGCAGCACATGGCCGTCGAACGGGGTCTGGCCGGGAATACCGTTGCCGCCTACCGCCGCGACTTGCTGCGTTATGTGCGGTTCATAACGAGCCAGGGCATCGACGACGTCAACGCCATAGCCCGCAAGGATGTCAGCACCTACGCCCAGGGTCTGGTGGACGGATCCGACGGCGGCGCCGCGTTGAGCATGCGGTCCGCGGCCCGGAATGTGGTCGCTGTGCGCGGGCTGCACAAGTACTGGGCGCTGGAGGGATATTCGACGGCGGATCCGGCCAGCGACATTCATCCTCCGATGCCGGGCAAGCGGCTGCCGAAGGCCATTTCCGTCGACGAAGTAACCCGGATCCTGGAGGCCGCAGGAGGCGAAACCCCGACCCGCCTGCGGGACCGGGCGCTGCTGGAATTCCTCTACTCGACCGGCGCCCGGATCAGCGAGGCGGTCGGCCTGGACGTCGACGACGTCGCACTCGACCGCGAGGCCGGAACCCCCGCCGTCGTGCGGCTGTTTGGAAAGGGGTCCAAGGAGCGGATGGTGCCGCTCGGTTCCTACGCCGCGGAGGCGATTGAGGCCTACCTGGTCCGCGGCCGCCCCACGCTGGCAGCGAAAGGAAGCGGGGCGCCGTCGTTGTTCCTCAACGCCCGGGGCGGGCAGATCAGCCGGCAGAGCGCGTGGACCATCCTGAAAACCGCCGCGGAGCGGGCCAAGATCTCCACCGACGTTTCGCCGCACACGCTGCGGCATTCGTTCGCCACGCATCTGCTCGAGGGCGGGGCGGATGTGCGGGTGGTCCAGGAGCTGCTGGGCCACGCGTCGGTGACCACCACCCAGGTGTATACGCTGGTCACCGCCGACACGTTGCGGGAAGTCTATGCCGCCGCGCATCCGCGGGCACTGGGATGAGAATAGTCGTGGGTCGGGCGCCGGCCGGGGCAGGCGGCGACCGATGAGCGCCGACGCCGGGAAGCGTCCGGCAGCTGCCGCCATCGCCTTGTGTTTCCTGCTGCGCACCGGCGAAACAGGGGGCCGGCAGGTGCTGATGGGCCGGAAGAAGAGAGGTTTCGGAGTTGGCAAAATGGTCGGGCTGGGCGGCCACGTCGAGCCCGGCGAAAGCGTGGCCGAAGCGGCCTGCCGCGAGGTGGCCGAAGAGTCATCCGTCGCGGTGCGGCAACAGGATTTGAACGACGTCGGCACGGTGGAGTTCGTGTTCCCCGCCCGCCCTCAGTGGAACATGAGCACCCGGGTCTTCACCGCTTCGGTCTTCGCCGGAGTACCGGTGGAGACCGACGAAATCGAACCGCACTGGTTCGCCCTCGACGACCTTCCCGTCTCACACATGTGGCAGGATGCCGAGCACTGGCTGCCGCCGATGCTCTCCGGCCGCAGGCTCGCTGTGACGATCACCCTGCGGCCGGATAACGAAACCGTGGCCGAGGTCTACCTGGAGGAACTGGCAGCGCTGGCGGAGGACTGAGCAGGAGCCCGGGTCTCCACGCCGGGTCTCCACGCGGGGAGACCCGCGTGCAGACCTACTTCTCGACGTGGCGTTCGTCGGTTCCGTTGTACACACTCAGCGGACGGATCAGCGCATTGTCCGCCGCCTGTTCCATGATGTGCGCGGTCCATCCGGTGATCCGGCTGGCCACGAACAGCGGGGTGAACATCTGTGTGTCGAAACCCATCAGGTGATACGTGGGGCCGGCGGGGTAGTCCAGGTTCGGCAGGATGTCCTTGGCTTCCTGCATCGCCGACTGCAGACCGTTGTACAGACCCAGCAGCTCGCCGCGGCCGTAGTATTCGACCATGTCGTCCAGTGCGGCCTTCATGGTCGGCACCCGGGAGTCACCGTGCTTGTACACGCGGTGGCCGAAGCCCATGACCTTCTTCTTCTGCGCCAGCGCATCTTCCATCCAGGACTTCGCGCGGGCGGCGGCTTCCTCCTTGGACTCGTCCGTGCGGATGCCGATGGTCTGGAAGGTCTCCATCACCGCCTCGTTGGCCCCGCCGTGCAGCGCTCCCTTTAACGCGCCGATGGCGCCGGTGATGGCCGAATGCAGATCCGCCTGGGTGGAGGTGATGACACGGGCCGTGAAGGTCGAGGCATTGAACGAGTGCTCGGCGTACAGCACCATTGACACCTTGAACGCTTCGACGACCTCGGGCGGCTGCTCCTCGCCGAAGGTCATGTAGAGGAAGTTCGCGGAGTAGTCCAGGTCTTCCCGCGGCTCCACCAGGTCCTGGCCACGGCGGCGGCGCTGGTCATAAGCGACGACGGCGGGGAAGGCAGCGAACAGGCTGATGGCCTTCTCCAGATTCGCCTCGGGGGAGGAATCGTCGGCCTGTGGGTGGGTTCCCCCCATCGAAGAGGCAGCGGTGCGGCAGACATCCATGGGATGGCAGCTCGTCGGCAGCTGGTCAATCAGCGCCTTGACCCGCGGGTCAAGTGCCCGCTGCGAACGTTCGGACTTGGTGAATTCGTCCAGCTGCGCTTCGGAGGGAAGTTCGCCATTCCACATCAGGTAGGCGACCTCTTCGAAGCTGCACTCTTTGGCCAGCTCCTGGACCGGGTAGCCGCGGTACAGCAAGGAGTTGGTCTCCGGATTCACCTTGGAAACGGCGGTGGTATCGGCGACAACACCATCGAGGCCCTTGTGAATCTCTGGTTCCTGCGTGTTCATTACGCCTCCTCGCGCTGGTTCCTGCCCGGCACCTGAAAGTTGAATACTGAAGTGTCGAACTGGTTGTACGACTCATAGTCGACTAATTCGTAGAGCCGGGACCTCGTCTGCATCCTATCGACAATGCCTTCCTGAGTGCCCTCAGCCGTAATCTGCTCAAGTCCAGCTTCCACTGCTCCCATGGCTATCCGCAATAAGGTTACCGGGTATATGACCATATTCATCCCGACGCCTTCCAGCTCGTCCTGGGTGAACAGCCGGCTCTTGCCGAATTCGGTCATGTTGGCCAGCAGCGGGACGTCGACGGCCTTGCGCACCGCCTCGAACTCGCTCAAATCGCGCATCGCCTCGGGGAAGATGGCGTCGGCTCCGGCGTCGACCAGGGCCTTGATCCGCTCGATGGTGGTGTCCATATCTTCGACGGCGCGCACGTCGGTGCGGGCCATGATCAGGAAATCGGGGTCCCGCCGGGCATCGGCCGCGGCACGGATGCGCTTGACTGCGGTGTCCAGGTCGACGACGGCCTTGCCGTCCAGGTGCCCGCAGCGCTTGGGATTGATCTGGTCTTCGATATGGCAGCCGGCCAGGCCGGCGTCTTCGAATTCCTGGATGGTCCGCGCCAGGTTAAGCGGCTCCCCGAAGCCCGTATCGGCGTCGACGATGGCCGGCAGGTCACTCATCCGGGCCATCTGCCTGGCCCTGGTGGCCACTTCGGTCAGCGTGGTCAGGCCGATGTCCGGCAGGCCAAGGTCGGCCGCGAGCACGGCACCGGATATGTAGACGCCGTCGAATCCTTTGTCCTGGATCAGGCTGGCCGACAGCGGGTTGAAGGCCCCGGGGAACTTCAGCAGCCTGCCCGAAGCCAGCGCCTCGCGGAAGTTGCGGCGCTTCTGCTCAACGGTGGTCTTGGAATACAGCATGGAAATCCTTTCTACGAACAACGTTGCGTTAGAACAACCCGTGCGGGGCGCCGGCGGCTTCGATGACGGCGGCCGGGGCGAGCACGTTCAGCGCGTCGAGTTCGCCCGCGCCCAGCCGCGGCAGCCGCTGCACGGTGTCGAGGAACCGCTCGATTTCGGCCGGATCCAGCACGCCTTCGGCCAGCGAGCGGAACTTGCCGATGTACTCCTGGCGGGCGAACGGGCGGGCGCCGAGGGGGTGGGCATCGGCGACGGCGATTTCGTCGGTGATGGTGCGTCCGTCGGCCAGGGCGATCTCCACCCGGCCGCCGAATGCCTTTTCCTGCGGGTCCAGCGAGTGGTAGCGGCGAGTCCATTCGGCGTCCTCCGCCGTCGTCACCTTCTGCCACAGTGCGATGGTGTCCGGCCGCCCGGCCCGCTCCGAGGCGTAGGAGCCGACGTGGTGCCACTGGCCGTCCTGCAGCGCCACGGTGAAGATGTACGGAATGGAATGGTCAAGTGTCTCGCGGGAGGCCTTCGGGTCGTACTTCTGCGGATCGTTGGCGCCGGATCCGATCACGTAATGGGTGTGGTGCGAAGTGTGCAGCACCACCGAGGCGACCTGGTCAGGGTCGGCCAACTCCGGATGCTCCGAATGCAGCTTCCGGGCCAGGTCGATCCACGCCTGGGCCTGGTATTCGGCCGAGTGTTCCTTGGTGTAGGTGTCCAGGATCGCCCGCTTGGCCTCGCCGTTCTCCGGCAGCGGCACCTGGTAGGCGGCGTCCGGACCGTCAAGCATCCAGGCGATGACGCCGTCTTCGCCCTCGTAGATCGGCACCGGGGAGGTCTGGCCGCGCATCGCCCGGTCCACCGCCTCGATGGCCATCTTGGACGCGAATGCCGGCGCGTGCGCCTTCCACGTGGAGATCTCGCCCTTGCGGGACTGCCGGGTCGCCGTCGTCGTGTGCAGCGCCTGACCCACAGCTTGGAAGATGGTTTCGACGTTGAGGCCGAGCAGGGTGCCGATGCCGGCCGCGGCCGACGGTCCCAGGTGCGCCACGTGGTCGATCTTGTGCTTGTGCAGGCTGATCGCCTTGACCAGGTCCACCTGGATTTCGTAGCCGGTGGCGATCCCGCGGATCAGGTCCGCTCCGGTGCACCCCTTGTGCTGGGCGGCCGCCAGGATCGGCGGGATATTGTCACCGGGGTGGGAATACTCGGCCGCCAGGAAGGTGTCGTGGTAATCGAGCTCGCGCACGGCCACTCCGTTGGCCCAGGCGGCCCACTCCGGTGAGGCCTTGGTGTCGATCCCGTAGATAGTTGAACCCAGCCGTTGGCCAGGGGCCACGTCCACGGAGTTCCCTGGCCGGGCTTGCGAGGTCAGGGGGCGGGTGATGAATGGATGGGATGTCGCCTGGGCACGGGCGGCGGCGATGGGTCCGCGGGCCAGCGACGCGACGGCGACGGCGGTGTTGTCGATGATCCGGTTGATCACCATGTCGGTCACGTCGTCGCCCACCGCTACGGAGTCGGCCGCCACCTGGGCGATCTTGTAGGCCAGTTGGTCGTCGCGCTGCAGGTTCTCTTCGCTGCGGTAGACCCGGACCGGGTGCTCTTTAACCATTGATGGATTCCTCTCGTGGGATGACTGGTTCCTCGGCGGAAAGTACGTGTTCAAGGCTGTTGTGCAGGTGCACCTGGGTGGCCGCGACGGCCAGCGGGCCGTCCCGGGCTTCAATCGCCGTGGCAATCAGCGCGTGTTCCGATGCGGCAGCAAGCAGCCGCTCCGGGTGATCAGTGGCCAACCGCCTCACCCGGACCAGATGGGTGCGCAGGTTCCGCTGCGCCTGCAGCAGGTACTGATTGTCGGCCGCTTCATCGATGGCGTCATCCATGCGGGCGACCAGATCGAAATAACCTTGGCGGGAAGGATCCGCCCCGTGCAGCAATGTCCCTGCATTGGCCAGTTCGGCCCGCAAGGACTCAAAGACGCCGTCGGCCCGCCGTTCAGCGGCCAGGGCAGCAGCCCGGCAGTCGAGCGCCTGGCGGACATCGAACAGTTCGTGGACGTTCTCCAGTGAGATATCGGTGACGACGACGCCGCGGCCGCCCGCCGGAGCGGCGAGGCCTTCGGTGGTCAACCGGGCCAAGGCCTCACGCAGTGGCGTGCGCGAGACACCCAGTCGACGTGATTGTTCCACTTCCGCCAGCATCGATCCCGGTGGAAGCCGCCACTCGATAATGTCGGCGCGCAACGCCTGGTAGGCTCGTTCGCCGGCCCTGGCCGGGGCGCCTGTCTGTCCATCAATCACGGTACCAGTGTATACACAGATCGCGACTTTAGGGTCAACGTTGCGGTAAACAGCTGGAAATGAGTGTTCAGCGTATACATAACTCTTGTGTCCTCTCCGTTCGTGTGATTAGGATTACGTCATCTGTAACCTGCGACAGGGAGTGTTCGAATGAACCGGCCGACGTACCAGGAATGCTACGACCACTCGCGGAGGGACTCCGCCGGATTCTGGCTCCAATCCGCCGAAGCCATCGATTGGAAGGTGCAGCCGCACACCGGCGTCGACACCAGCGCCCCACCCAAGGCGCGCTGGTTTCCCGACGGAGTGCTTAATACCAGCTACAACGCGCTGGACCGCCACGTGCTGGCGGGCCTCGGCGATACGGCGGCGCTGATCTACGACTCGGCCATGCTGGACACCCGGCACAGCTATACCTACCGGCAACTGCTGGCAGAGGTGGAACAATTCGCAGGGGCGCTGCGGCAGGCCGGCGTCGGTAAGGGCGACCGGGTGGTGATCTACATGCCGATGATCCCCGAAGCCCTGATCGCCATGCTGGCCACCGCCCGCCTCGGCGCAGTGCATTCGGTGGTCTTTGGCGGATTTGCCGCCAACGAGCTGGCCGTGCGGATCACCGACGCCGAACCGACGGCCGTGGTGACAGCCTCCGGCGGGCTGGAAGTCACCCGGAAGGTGGAGTACCTGCCCACAGTCGCCGAGGCGTTGTCGGCCAGTACGCACGACGTCGGCACGGTGATCGTCAAGCAGCGGGAGGGTTTCGACACCTCCCTTGAGAGCTGCCGCGCCGACGCGCCGACCGGCCGGTCGTGGTTGGACTGGGAGGAAGCCGCGGCTGCCGCTGAGCCGGCGCAGGCCGTTCCGGTTGCGGCGACAGATCCGCTGTACATCCTGTATACCTCCGGCACCACCGGCACGCCGAAAGGCGTGGTCCGGGATAACGGTGGCCATGCCGTGGCCCTGGCGTGGTCGATGGCCAACATCTACGGCATCGGCGCCGGCGACGTGATGTGGACGGCGTCCGACGTCGGCTGGGTCGTGGGACATTCCTACATCGTCTACGGTCCGCTGCTGGCCGGTGCCGCCACTGTCCTCTATGAGGGCAAGCCGGTGGGGACTCCGGACGCCGGTGCTTTTTGGCGGGTGATCGCCGACCATAAGGTGGACGTGTTGTTCACCGCGCCTACGGCGCTTCGGGCGATCCGCAAGGCCGACCCGGAAGCGGCTGAATTGGCCAACTACGACACCTCGAGCCTGCGTGCCTTGTTTGCCGCAGGGGAGCGGCTGGACCCGGAGACTTTCGATTGGATTTCGGGCAAGCTGCCGGTCCCGGTGATCGACCACTGGTGGCAGACAGAGACCGGCTGGGCGGTCTGCGCCAATCCAATCGGTCTTGAACAATTGCCGGTTAAGGCGGGCTCGCCAACCGTGCCGATGCCCGGTTACGCCATCGATATCCTGGACGCGGCGGGCCAGCCGGCCGGTCCCGGCGTCGAAGGCAACATCGTGCTGGGGTATCCGCTGCCGCCGGGAACACTGCAGACACTGTGGCACGACGACGAGCGCTACGTTTCCTCCTACTGGTCTGCCTTCGAGGGGTACTACGCCACGGGCGACTCGGGGTACCGGGACGAGGACGGATACGTGTTCGTTATGGGCCGCACCGATGACGTCATCAACGTGGCCGGGCACCGGCTCTCCACCGGATCCATCGAGCAGGTTATCGGCCGGCACCCGGCGGTCGCCGAATGCGCGGTGATCGGAGTGGCCGACCAGCTCAAGGGACAGCGGCCCATCGCCTACGTGGTGCTCAAATCCGGCAGCGGCATCGAGGCCGAACAGCTGCGCGGCGAATTGGTGGCGTTGGTCCGCGAGCAGATCGGGCCGGTGGCGGACTTCAAGACCGCCGCAGTGGTCGACGGGCTGCCCAAGACCCGGTCCGGCAAGATCCTGCGGAAAACCATGCGCCAGATGGCCGACGGCGACGAGTATGCAGTGCCCTCCACCATTGAGGATCCTGCGGTGCTGGAGGCGCTCGGTCCGGTTCTCCGGCCGGTGGGTGGACGCTAGTTGCACCTGGCACGGGTGGGACGGGCGTAAACCGGTCGTTGTGTCCCGGCCGGGTTGATGCGCCGTAAACTTGTTGCATGAGTAGAAGGACATGGCGCGGATGAGCCAGAGGCGTGGAGTTGCCCCGGTCGATTCCGGCGCTTCCGGTATGTCCGGCGCTTCCATTGAGGGCGTTGGGAACGCTTCGACCACGTCGGTCAAGCTGCTGCCGGCGGTGCTGCTGGCCGCCTCGGCGGTTGCGCTCTTCGCCGGTCAGCTCGACCTGCCCGGTTATGCCCTGCTGCTGGCAGCAGTCGTCACCGCGTTCTTTATCGACAAGTCCCTTTTCCGCGACTTGCTGCTGATCGCCGGCGGCATGACCATCATCAGCGCCGTGCCGATCACCACCGACATCGGCTTCGCCCATATGCTGCAGATGGGCACCGCCATGGTGCTCGCCGTCGGGTTGCCGTACCTGGTGTCCCGGTTTGGATTCGGCGAGCACGCGGTCCGTTTTCCGGTGCTGACCGGGCAGAAGTGGACCCGGCTGGAGTGGTGGTACCTGGCCGCCGTCGTCGTCATCGGCTATTTCCTGCTGCCCGTCTACATGATCAACACCGGCGTCTACCAGAACTGGCCGGACGTCTCCGATCCGGGTGGCATCGCCCGGCTGTTCCTGGGCACGAACGCGCTGGGAATCTGGGACGAATTGTTCTTTATCTGCACGTGTTTCGCGCTGTTCCGCCGGCACTTCCCCGACTGGCAGTCCAATGTGTTCCAGGCCGTGCTGTTCACGTCGTTCCTGTATGAGCTGGGCTTCCAGAGCTGGGGTCCGCTGATCATCTTCCCGTTTGCGTTGGTCCAGGCCTGGATTTTCAAGCTGACGAAGTCGCTGTCCTATATCGTCAGCGTGCATTTGCTGTTTGACTTCGTGCTGTTCCTGGTGCTTGTCCATGCCCATAATCGTGCCTGGCTGGATATTTTCCTCTACTAGCGACGCCGCGTTTCGTATACTTCCCTTATGGCGACTGAATTGCCCGAACTGCTGATGGCTGATGCCGACCAATGGCGCAACTGGCTTGAAAAGCACCACGCTTCATCCACCGGCGTGCGGCTGGTGCTGCACAAGAAGGGCGGTGCCGTCACGGAGCTGACCTACGCCGGCGCCTTGGACGAGGCGTTGTGTTTCGGCTGGATCGACGGGCAGGCGGGCAAGCGTGACGACGGCAGTTACCTGGTCCGGTTCACGCCCCGGACGCGGCGCGGCATCTGGTCGATGAGGAACGTCGAATACATCGGCCGGTTGGAGACTGAAGGCAGGATGCACGACGCCGGATGGGCCGCCGTTGAAAGTGCCAAGGCAGACGGACGCTGGGAGCGGGCCTACGCGGGGCCGGCATCGGCGGAAGTTCCCGATGACCTGGCAGCGGCGGTGGCGGCGGTGCCGGCGGCGCAGGCGATGTTCGATGTGCTGACGTCGACCAACCGCTTCGCCTTGATCCACCGGCTGAACACGGTCAAGACGGAGAAGACACGGGCGCGGAAAATCGACACCTTCGTGGACATGCTGGCCCGCGGCGAGGCGCCCTATCTGCAGCGGCGGCGCCCGGAAGCGGTTGACGGCCGGTAGGTGAAGCGGCCGGTAGGTGAAGGGGCTCAGCTCCGGGATCGCTTGATGGCAGCTGGCGTCATGACGGGATGGGGCCGGCAGCACGGGTACTGGGGTGGACGGCGAACATCCTGGAGCAGTCGGCGGATCCGAAGATCATCCGCCCGTCGGCCCGGTATGTTGGCCCGGAGGCGCCGCAGCCGATGCCGTGATCGAGCGGGCGGCTGCGGCGCGCGGGGCGGATTGGCGTGGTTACCGCTTCAGCCAGACCGTCGTCTCTGCCGGCAGCGTGCCGTCGCCGAGCGGGCTGCTGGCTGCCAGCACTTCGCCTTCCGGCAATGGGCGGGACCGGGTACTGAAATTGGTCACTGACTCCCATCCGTTGGGCCGACGATAATGCAGCACGTCGGTCGACCCGGCGTCGATCCATTCGAGTTCCTCGTCCGTCTGCAGGGTGCCGCGCAGTGCCAGGGCCTGGCGGTAGAAGGCCAGGGTCGACGTCGGATCAGCGTCCTCGCGCTCAACGGAGTAGTCACCGAACCAGGCGGGCTGGGGCAGGTGCGATGTGGTATCGCTGAATCCGAATGACGGGCCGGCGGAGGTCCATGGCAGCGGCACCCGGCAGCCGTCCCGGCCGATGTCCTTGCCCGGATTGCGGAAGAAGGAGGGGTCCTGCCGCTCCGCCTCTGGAATATCGGCGACCTCGTTCAGCCCCAGTTCCTCGCCCTGGTACAGGTAGGCCGAGCCGGGCAGGGCGAGCATGAGCAGCGTTGCCGCACGGGCGCGTCGCAGTCCTGTTTCGGCATCCAGCTGCGGCACCGTTCCCCCGGACAGCAGCCAATCGGTGCCCTGCTTGGTGCCCGCCCCGCCCCGCGGCGGCAGGCCATAGCGGGTGGCATGCCGGACGACGTCGTGGTTCGAGAATACCCAGGTGGTGGAAGAACCTGCCTCTTTGGCCTGGCCCAGATTGGAGGAAATGATCTCCCGGAACTGGTCCGCCTCGAAGTCGGCCTCGAGCAGATCGAAGTTGAAGGCCTGCCCGAGTCCTTCGGCGCTGGCGTAGCGATGGCGTCGCTGCGGGGTGGGGACCCACGCTTCGGCGACGGCGGTCCTGGGGGGATCGTATTCGTTGAAGACTTCCCGCCACTGGGCATAAATCTCGTGCACCTCATCGCGGTCCCACAGCGGATGGGTGCCGTCAGCATTCTCCATCGCGTCCAGCTCGGCCTGCGACGGCAGCACTTCAGGCAGCTCCTTGGCGCAGCCGTGGGCGACGTCGACCCGGAAGCCATCGACACCTCTATCGGACCAGAAGCGCAGCGTCTTGAGGAAGTCCGAGCGCACCTCCTGGTTCTTCCAGTTCAGGTCGGGCTGCTCGGTGGCGAAGTGGTGCATGTACCACTGCCCGTCGCCGACGGGCTCCCAGGCCGGCCCGCCGAAGATGGACTGCCAGTCGGCCGGTGGCTGTTCGCCGTTGTCGCCCAGTCCGTCGCGGAAGATGTACCGGTCGCGTTCCGCCGACCCCTTCGGCGCTGCCAGCGCGGCCTTGAACCACTCGTGCCGGTCGGAGGTGTGGTTGGGCACGATGTCGACGATCAGCTTGATCCCCGCCTCATGCAGTGCTGTGACCATCGCATCGAAGTCCTGCAGAGTGCCCAGTTTCGGATCGACGTCGCGGTAGTCGTCGACGTCGTACCCGCCGTCGGCCAGGGCGGAAGGGTAGAACGGGCTGAGCCACACCGCGTCGATGCCAAGCCGGCGAAGATAAGGAACCTTGGCGGTGATGCCGGGCAGGTCACCGATGCCGTCGCCGTTCGAATCGGCGAAGCTGCGCGGGTAGATCTGGTAAACGGCCGCTTGCCGCCACCACGTGGCGTCCGCGCCGCCGGGATTTGCGCTGTCCACGGCGGGCCAGCGGGCGTCGAGGATATCGGTCATTGGATGAAGCACCTTTCTGGTTGGGATTTGCTTACTTGATCGCGCCCTGCGTCACGCCGGACATCACCCAGCGCTGCGTAAACAGATAGACGATGATGGCGGGCGCCATGGCCATCAGGTAGGACGCGAAGGCGACGTTGTAGCTGTTGCTGAACTGGGTCTGGAAAATGTTCTGCAGCACGGGCAGGGTCTGCAGCGAAGGATCCGAGGTGATCAGCGACGGCATCATGAAGTCGTTCCACGAGATGAGGAAGGCGAAGATTCCCACGGTGGCGCTCATGGGGGCCAGCAGCGGGAAGATCAGCTTCCAGAACGTCTGCCACGTGCTGGCTCCATCCAGTTTCGCACTCTCTTCCAGCTCGTCTGGAATCGAGCGGAGGAACGCTGTGTACAGCAGGATGCTGAACGACAGTTGGAACATGATGTGCAGCAGCGCGACGCCGGCGGGATTATCCAGTCCAACGATGCCGGTCAATTTGATCTGCGGCAGCGCCACTACCGGGAACGGGAGGAACATGGTCGCCAGCAGGTAGAAGAATGACCACCGGAAGAGCCTGCGGTCCCAGTTGCGCACAATGGCGTACGAAGCCAGCGACGCCAGCACGATGGTGCCGGCCACCGTGGCCACCGTGACGAGCACCGAGATGGTGAAGGCCCTCGGGAAGTCCGTCATCGCCCACGCCTGGGCGAAGCTGGAGAAATTGATGGGCCACGGCAGGCTGAAAGCGTTTCCGCTGACGGCTTGCTCCGTCGTCTTCAATGACATCGACACGGTGACATACAGCGGCACCAGTACGGTCAGCGAAGCAACGATCAGCACAATCGTGATGGGCCAGTTCGCGCGGTCCCGGCGGTTCTTGCCGCCGTGCTTGGGCGTGGACTGGTCACGTGGGGTGGCTGGGGTTGTCGTGTTGCTCATCAGAGGGCTGCCTTTCCACGGGTGACGCGCAGTTGGAGCAGGGCGAGCGCGACGGCGATGATAAAGAAGATCGTTGCATTGGCCATTTGGTAGGCGTAGTCGCCGCCTTCGAAGCCGGAGAAAATTGTCATCGCGATGCTGCGGGTGGCGGTGCCAGGTCCGCCATTGGTGAGGCCGACAATAATGTCATAGGCGTTGAGGAAGTTCTTGAAGCTGACGATCGTATTTATCACCACGTACCCCGCAACCAGGGGCAGGGTGATCGTCCACAGCTGCTTCCAGCCGGAAGCACCGTCAATGGAACTCGCCTCATACACCTCGGCCGGGATGGCCAGCAGGCCGGCAATGTAGATCAGCATTGACATGGGCATGGCCTGCCAGGCTGTGACGAACACAATCGACAGCCAGGCCAGATTGGGGTTGGCCAGGATGCTGGTCGCCAGCGGTTCGAATCCGATCGCCTGGCCGAACGCGGGCAGCGAATTGGAAAAGAGATACTGGAAGACGTAGGCGATGATGATTCCGGACACGACCATGGGAATCACGAAGACCGCACGCAGCGCCACCTTCATCCGGATCCTCGATGTCAGTCCGACCGCGAGCAGGAAAGAGATCACGTTGACCACGATGACGGTGACCAGCGAGAAGCCGAGCGTGAAGCCGTAGGAAGCCAGGATCGCCGGGTCGGAGAAGGCAGCTATGTAATTGGTAAACCCGATAACGTCGAACTCGCCGAAACCGATGGAATCAGTGAAGCTGTATAGAAAACCCATCACGGCGGGCAAGGTGATCGCCAAGGTGAAGACCACCAAAGTCGGGACCAGGAAGAGATAGTACATCGGGTCGATGCGATGCTTCTTCGTATTTGGGATCCTCCGGACGCGGCGTTCCTTTCCGGGTTTACCCGCAGTTGTGCCTGTTGCATGGGACTGGCCGCCGTCGACCGGGTCGCTGGCTCCGGGCTGGATGCTGGTTGTCGATGACATGTGCTGTTCCTTCGTCTCTGCGGGACCTACTGCCGGAACGCGAGCCGCGCCCAGTCCTGATCGAGCCTGCGCAAGGTGCCCTCAATGCTGGCGCCGTTGGCAATTGCCTGAATGTAGTTCTCTGCCGGGATGGTGCGCGGAATGAACTGTGAGGCGCCCATATAGAAGCGCCCCTTGTCGTAATAGTCCTGCATCTGCGCGATGCGCGGGTCGGTGGCGGGTGGCGCGTCCTTTGTGGTGCCGAACGCGAGGAATTCCTTGTTGTAGGCGTTCTGGATCTTCGGCTGCATCAGGAAGGACAAGAACTTCCGTGCCTCTTCCTTGACCGTGGACATTTCGGGAATCCAGAGCGAGAGGTCGATATTGACCCGGACTTTGCGGTCGGCAGGATCATCGGTCATGGGCAGCGGGAAGGTCCCAAGGTCGACGTCGGTGCCCGCCTTGGCAATCTCGCCGAAGGCCCAGGGGCCCTGCATATACATGGCGGCCTTGCCATGTGCCATAGCGGTGTTTCCCTCGCCGTAACCGCGTGCCGGGGCGTCCTTATTTGAATATCCGGCCAGCTTCATCATGCGGGTGACCGGCTGCAGCAACGTCTTCTGGAACGAGACGTCGGATTGGGGCCCGACTTCGGTGCCCAGTTCGTCCATCCGGTCGTAGAAGGCCGCCACGTCCACCATGCCGCCGACGGTGTAGTCGAACAGGCCTTGGGCTACGGTCCAGGGATCGCGGAAGGTGCTGTAGATCGGGGTGACGCCGGCAGCGGTGAGTTTCTCGCACACTTCGATCATGTCCTCCCAGGTGGCCGGGACCGACAGATTGTGCTCGGCAAAGATCCGCTTGTTATAAATCACCGAGGCCGCTGCTACGGAGTATGGCAGCACACTGGTGCGTCCGGGGTAGATCGCATACTGGTTGACCAACTGCTGCACATTCGGACGCATGCGGCTGGTCGCGGGCATGTCGCTGAGGTCGGACAATGCACCACGTTCCATGAAGCGTGCCATCTCGAGGTTGTAGTTGAGACATCCGAGGTCGGGTGGATTCCTGCGTACGAAGCTGGCCGAGAGGCTCGATGATGCGTCATGGATAACGCGGATGCGTTCCTGCGATGAGGTGAAATTCTTGGCCAGACCGGTGAAGTAGGGGATCGCCTCAGGTTTCGTTTCGTAGAACGTCACTTCCGTGCGGGCAGAGCCGGCAGACGTGCCGCAGCCGGACAGTGCGGCGAGCGCACCGGCCGCGCCCATGCCGGCCAGGAACCGGCGCCGGGACGGCGGGCTGCTCGGGTTCAGGTTCGTCGTTGTCACAATGGGGCCTCCCCGGAGTGCGTTGCCGGACGAATGGGCCGACATTGAATGATTCGATGACTAAATCTAATTGCAAAATAAACTAGCTGACAGACATACTGGAACGTGGAGAGCGAGGTGTCAAGACCCATGGTGAATCAGTCCACGACTCGGGCCATGCCGGTGCCGTACTCGCAGCGGCGCTCGAACGCGGCTGCCATTCTGCAATTGGCATGGGACGTTCCAGCCTTCACGGCCTCGGATGGGATGCGCGAAACCGGGCTCACCAGATCCACTGTGATCGCTTTATGCGATGATCTCGTGGAGAGCGGATGGTTGGCGGAGTTGGCCGATGCGCGCGCGGCGGGGGAGTACCGGAAGGGGCGCCCGGCACGGCGGTATGCGCTGCGCGCCGATGCCGGCGTGGTGATTGGCGTGGATGCTGGGCCCCACCGGATCACGGCAACAGTGGCCGACTTGTTCGGAGCGGAATTGGGCCATGCCGTCGAGCATGTGTCCCGGGATAAGGCTGAATCCGCCGATCGCATGGCCTTGACCGATGGCGTGGTGGATGCTGCGCTGACGGGCGCAGGCATCGAAGCCTCACGGGTGCTGTGCATTACGCTCGGCGTCCCGGCTCCAACCGACCTGAACGGCACCTCTCCGGCGGCCGAAAATGCCTTCTGGCGTGTAATGAACCCGGGTTTTGCCCAACACTTCGTCGCCCGGGGATGGGCCGCTGTAGTGGAAAATGATGCCAACCTTGCCGCCGTGGCGGAAGGCCGCCTGGGAGCCGGGGCTGGGGTGCCGTCCTACATTGCGCTACTCTCCGGTGAACGGTTTGGCGCGGGGTACGTGGTCAACGGGCAATTGATCCGCGGCACGCGGGGCGGCGCCGGGGAAATGCGGCTGCTGAACCTGGTGGAGAACGTGGGCTCTGCCGACGGGATTGGCGCGTTGCTGCGTGACTGGGTGCGGACTGCGAAGCGCTCAGGAAATATTCCTGCGGGAAGCGTATTGCACAAATGCCCATTGACGAACCTGGACGCGCCCGAGGTGTTTCAAGCCGCCGACGGCGGGGATGTCTATGCCGTGCAGCTGATCGACTGGATGGCGGAACGCCTCGCGAGGATCTGCGCAATTCTTGCCGGATTGCTCGACGTCGACAGGATTGTCATCGCCGGAGCCGTCGCCGAAGCCATTGATCTGCTGTTGGAACGTACTCTTGCCCGGCTGGCCGAGCTGACCCACCCACCTGCACCGGACGTGGTTGCCTCGAAGCTCGGAAGCGACGTCGTCAGTGCCGGGGCAGTCACCAAGGCGTTGGCCTACACGCGGGACAACGCTCTCGACTTGGTGCTCGAAGACGCTGTCGGCTAATCGCACTTAGGCAGCGTCTTGGAGCGCCTCGTCGACGAGTCGCGCCGGCGCCCACGCCCCGTCCTCCGAGTTGCTCAGGATGGCGGTTGTAATCCCCGTCGCCGGATAGTGGCGCAACAGCGCACTGGCGCCGGCATTGACGCCGTCTTTGTAGAACGACCGGACGCGGCCGCCGTCGTCGAGCTCAAACTCGAGGCCGAACCCATAGTGGATGCTGCCGCCGTCGTCCTGATGATGATGCGTGACCTGCGGCGTAAAGAACGCTTGGGTCAGGGCCGGCGAAAGCAGTTCGCCGGCGCGCAGTTCGTCCAGAAACCGGATCAGGTCCGCCGCCGTGCAGTGCGCACCGCCGTCAGGTGAGCCGATGGGAGGGTAGCTGTAGATGTTCTGCCGCCAGCCGGTGATGGCGCCGTCGTCATCGTGGACCGGGTCCCAGCCTTCGGCCACGTCGGGGACGGCGTCGCGCATGTGGAAGAAGCCCGACGACGTCATCCCGGCTGGCTCGAACAGCCGGCTTTGGACGTGCTCCCGGTATCCGGCGCCGGTGACTTTCTCCAATGCGAGTCCGGCGAGGACATAGCCGCAATTGCAGTAGCGGCAGCCGGCTCCCGGCTCGAAGTTTGGCGGCTTATGGGCGAACTGCGGCAGGAAATCCGCAGTATGCATGACCGAGTAGTTCGGCTTGTCCTCCCAGAGCGCCTCATACGATTCGCCGGCCTCCTCGTCGGCGTCGTCTGCTATTCCGGAGGTGTGGGTTAGAAGCTGCCGTATGGTGATGCTGCCGCTGATCGTGGTGCCATCCAAATCCAGCACGGTGGACAGCTCTTGGTCCAGCCCCAGCGATCCGGCGTCGACGAGCTGCAGCACGGCCACCGAGGTGAACAGCTTGGTCACTGACGCCAGGTCGAACCGGGTGTCCACGGTAACCGGGACATTCCAGCGGCGCGAGGCGGTTCCGTAGCTGCGCTCGAACAGGCTCTGCCCGGTCTGCCAGATGCTTACGACGCCGGAGAAGGAATGGGCTTCCTCTTCGGCGGTGAGTTCGGCCCCAAGCTGGAGCAGGTTGCCGCGCAGGTTCATGACTTCACCATAGCTTCTGCCCGCAGCAGATCCTGTTCACCAACTGCCGCCGGTTCCGTAGGCTGAAGGCAACCCGGAGGGAGTTCGACGATGACCGATTCGAAAGTGGTGCCGTTGCGGGCGTCAAGGCAGTGGCCGGAGCCGGTGCTGCTCAGGCATGCTGTCGGCTCAGTGCTGCGGCGCGAACGCAAGCGTCAACGGCGCACGCTTGACGACGTCGCCGTCCGCGCCGGGGTCTCGGTGCAATACCTGTCCGAAATCGAACGCGGGCGCAAGGAACCGTCGTCGGAAGTCATCGCCGCCGTCTGCGGCGCACTCGGCGGGCAGCTGGTCGACCTGGTGGGGGCTGTGCAGCTTGAGCTGAGCAGTGGTGGAACGAGGAGTGTTGGAGCTCCGATGTCCAGTGTTCCCGAGCCCGGAGCTCCCATGTCCGGTGTTCCCGAGTCCGGGCAGCCACAACTGTTGGCCGTATAACCGGCTTGCCATGTGCGCGCTCGGCGTGCTGCTACTGGTGAAGGGGAACTTCCGGATCGCCCGTGAGGAACCGACGACGATGCACGCCGACATCGCCGAAGGCCTGCGGTTCCTGGTCAGACACCGGATCCTTCGGACCATGGCCGTGTTGACCGGTGGATTCAACTTTGCCTCCAACGCCGCTTTCGCGGTGATGGTGCTCTTCGCCGTCGGCCCCACCTCTGCGATGGGACTGTCGGAGGCCGGATTTGGCCTGCTGCTCACGGCAACCGCGGCGGGCAGCCTGGTGGGGTCGTTCATCGCCGAACGCATCGAGGAATACCTGGGGCGCGCGCGTTCGTTGGTGGTCGCCATTGTGGCCGGAGCATTGCTGATTGGCGCACCGGCGCTGACCAGCAACCCGTATTGGATTGGCGCTGCCTTCTTCGTCGGCGGAATGTCGATCGTGCTCGCGAACGTCATCATGGTGTCGCTGCGACAGCGCATCACACCGGACCGGCTGCTGGGACGCGTCAACAGTGGCTACCGGCTGGTGGCGTGGGGGACGATGCCGCTCGGTGCGGCCGCCGGTGGCCTGCTGGCGGAGCTGTTCGGGCTGCAGATCATGTACGCGATCATGGGACTGCTGGCGCTGGGCCTGCTCGGCCTGATGCCGATCCTGACCGACAAGGCGCTGGACGACGCCGAACGGGGAACTTAAGCACCGGCCCGCACCGCTCAGCACCGGCCGGCACCGGCCAGCACCGACCGAAGCACCGCCGTCGTTCCGCCGAGGAGTAAAGGGGACGCCTTCAGGTACAAAGTGCGGCGAATTCGCGGCTTCGTACTCCCCGGACGAACACCGATCATTCACTAAGACCGGGCTTCCTGGTCCGTCAACTGGTCTACTTCCACGCGGGCGGACGAAAATCCGTACAGCAGCAGCGCCAGCCCGGCGACCAGCATGATGCCCGACGCGGCCCATAACGCAGCACCAACACCGGCGGTGGTGGCAATGACGCCCCCGACGGGTGCGCCGACCACGATCATGCCCCGGTTGGCCGAACGCATGGTGGCGCTTACCCGGGCGATCAGCCGGTCGGGGGTCACTGCTTGTTGGTACCCCATTTCCAGCGGGCTTTCGGCACCCATCGCAAAGCCGAAGAGGAACTGGCCGCCGGCCGCCAGGACAAATGCGCCCCACAGCGCGACCGGCCACTCTCCGGGGGAACCGTATGCCCTCCCGGTGGCCGGTCCATCGGCTGCTGCGGCCGCTACCGCCGGAGACAGAGCGATCAGCGCCACGGCCACGGGCTGGACCAGATCTGAAACGACGACGGCGCGGCCTGTGCCCCAGCGTTCTCCGGTCCAGTTGGAAATGAGGGTGCCGAGGACGGCGCCGACCCCGGCGCATCCCATCGTCAGGCCAAGCCCGAGCGCTCCGAGCCGGAGTTCATTCAAGATCAGCGCGGGAAACACGGCTCCCATCATGGCCGAGCCGATAAACCAGATGTGGCTCTTCCAGGCCAGCGGTCCCAGCCGCGGGTGCCCGTAGATCCAGCGCAGGCCCTCGGCGATCTTGCTGCCCGTCGACCCAGTGTGGTCCAGCGGTGGCTTATCCGGCGCAGATCGCTTTAACGAGATCAGGACCGCACCGGAAAAGAAGTAGGAGAATGCATCGACCAACAACGCGAATGGGGCCGTCACCAGCGCGACCAAGGTGCCGGCCACCGCGCCTCCGGTCGTTTGTGCGACGGTCATGCTCTGTTGCAAACGCGCGTTCGCCCGGACGAGCAGGGGCCTGGGTACTAAATCCGTCAGAAAGGAGCGATACGCCGCGTCGCTCATCAGCGCCAGCGTTCCAAAACCGAACATCAACGCCATCACGGCGGGCACGGTGAGAACGCCTAAAGCACCGAACAGGGCCAGCGACGCCAGCAGGACGCCGCAGCCCAGGTCAGCGGCAATGAGCACGGCCCGACGTCGAAACCGGTCCACCCAGATGCCCGCGAGCAGGCCGAACACCAGGTACGGCGTCCAGCGGGCGGCGTTGACCAGGCCCTGATCGAATGCTGTGCCGTCCATGGCGACGAGGATGAGTACGGAGAGCGCCACGGTGGTGATGTAGGTGCCGAAATCCGACACAGTGGAGGCCAGCCAGAACCGTACGAACGGTGCATTATGGCGCAGTCGCATTGTCTGTCGGGTCCGGGTCGGGCCGGCCCCTTTCCCTTCCGTGTGCTGTTCAGGGTTCACATTACAGATCTGATCCTGCAGTGAGGGTGGTGACGACCCGGCGTGCTCAGTGGCAATTTCTTCCGCTTGAGTGCGAACACAGCGTCAAATTCTTCCGCTGCCAAGGGTTCCCCTTTGTCAACAGGTGGGGAATTATGGGGCGGTGACAGCAACATGATGCATTAAGGAGATATCAATGTCTGTCGCATCCGTAGTATCACGCACGCTCGCCACCGGAGCTGCCGCGGCATTGGTCGCCGGCGGTGCGACGGCGGCCAGCGCCGGAACCGGGACGACGACGTCCCCTTCCGAAAACTCGTATCAGATCTACCGGCAAGTGCAACACAGTGGCCAGTTCGCAGCGTCGAATTCCGACGCCGGCCACACCGGGAGCCCGCGATCGACAACCGTCACGACACCTGATGGACTCTACAGTTTCCAGGTTCCGCACGCCTGGCAGGCATCCGCGGTGCCGCCGCCCACCCTGCCCGGGTCGGGATTGAGCGAATCCGCCTACAGGATCGACAACGCCCACGGGCAGGTTCGGGCACACTTCATCGGTGGCTTCTATGGAGACGGAGCCAGCGGACCACCCGTGCACCATACGGTGCTGGATACCGCAGCACTGCCGGAGCTGACGACGCCCGCCGGCAACCCGGTGCATTATGTCTTCGAGGCATATGGCGGCGGAGATCGGCTGACGTTCGCTGCCCGGATCGAGGTCGGACCTGTTCCGGACGATGGCACCTACCCGACGTCGAAGGGCCAGGTTCCCCTGGGCGAAAACGGTGTCACCATGTTTGGCAGCACATTGAACCCGGCGGGTGTTTCAACCCTGTCCGAAGCCCGGGCCTGGATGGAAACGGCCGAGTATGACAAGTTGAAGTCCATGCTCACCTCGCTCCGCTTCCATGGATAGGTGAATGTCAATGCGGACACAGAAGAGGTCCGCCGTCAGGCTGCTCGAAGCGCTGGCCGCATGCGCGATGGCGGGAAGTCTCCTGGCCGGATGCGCGGGAGCAGATACCGCGGGGGCCAAGCCAACCGATGCCTCCAGCCCGTCACCGCAGTCAACGTGGCCCAGTGGCTGCACGCTGGACGACGACGCTCGGCACCTGCGAATCACCGACGGCGGTTTCACCATCGATGTTGCGGTGCTGGGCAACCCGGGCGCAACGGCCGCGGTGGTGATGTCCAACCAATCCCTGTCGAACCTGTGTTCATGGCTGCCGCTGGCGGAACGGGTGGCCGATGCCGGATTCGCCGTCGCACTGTACAACTATGCCGGTGCACCGACTGACGACATTGAACGGGTCTCGGCCCGGATGCGCGCGGATGGCGCCCGTCATCTGGCTTTGGTCGGTGCATCGCAAGGCGCCAAGGCAACGATTATCGCCGCCGCTTCGGCGACGAAGCCTCCCGACGCCGTCGTCAGCCTGTCCGCGGAGGAGATGTTGGGCACCACACCGGTGATTCGCTCTGCCAAGCGGCTGCATGTGCCGACGCTTTACGTCACCGCCGCCGACGATCCCCTCGGAGCCACTGCCGCCACACGCGAATTCGCGGCCAAGGCACCCGCCACGATCAAACCCTTGGTGGTGTTGCCCGGCCAGGAGCACGGAGTGGATATGCTCGACGACAAGCTCATCACCCGGGTGGTGGGCTTCCTGGACACATACGGGCGCTAGGTGTGCTTGGTCGGGCGTGGATGCGTGGCGGCCGGATCGGTGCCTGCCGTATCCGTGACGGTGCTGTGGACGGGGCGCCGGGTATCGAGCAGCAGCCGCAGGGCGCCGATCCACACGAGCGCCGCCCCCACCACGTGCAGGACAACCATCAGTTCGGGCAGGTTGGTCAGGCTCTGGACGATGCCGATGACGCCCTGGGCTGCGATCACCGCCACGAACATCTTGCTCCGTTTCAGCGCCGCCGGATTGGAACCGTCGCGCAGCGAACTCCAGATCACGAGTCCTATAACCGTTGCGAGGACGGCCACGGTGCCATGGATGACCGTGATGATGCTCCAGTCCAACGGAATGCGGTGGATCTCGGCGGAGTCGCCGGCGTGCGGGCCCGTTCCGGTGACGACGGTGCCGATGATGATCAGCACAGCGGTCACGAACACCAGCAGCTGGGACATGATGACGGGGTCGCTGTCCGGCGCCGCCGTTCCGGTCGTCGAATCCACCTTGCGTGCCTTGTCCCACGTGATGGTCGCGGCCGTCAGCAACAGTGTCGCGGCGATGAAGTGGCCTGCCACCACATAGGGGCTCAGCTCCGCCCAGACAGTCATACCGCCGACGACGGCGTTGAGGACGACCACCCAGAACTGGATCCAGCCCCATTTGGTGATGTTCTTCTGTCGGTCACGCTGTAGCCGGGCGGCGACGATCGCCCATCCCACCGCGGCACAGAGGACGAAGGTCAGCAGCCGGTTGGCGAACTCGATGATCCCGTGGATGCCCATCTCATGGGTCGGGGACAGCGAATTTTCGGTGCACGCGGGCCACTCCGGACAGCCCAGTCCGGATCCGGTGACCCTGACCACGGAGCCGCCCACGACGATCAGCACGGACATGACCAGCGCCGTCGTCGTCGCCCATCGCAACGTGCGGCGGCTCAGGTCGACGCGACGGTCCATCCAGACAAATGGAGTGCTCATCGGCCGACGAGGTTGGAGGCAGCACTTCGCTGCTTGAAACGAGAGGTCATGGACCCCAGTTTACCGTTGGTGTTTAGGCGTATCGGACGGGGCCATCCGCATTTTTACGACGGACGAGTGGTGATGATTTCGTCCACCAGTCCGTACTCCACCGCCTCCCGGGGATCGAAGATCTTGTCGCGGTCGGTGTCGGCCCGCAGCCGCGCCACCGACTGGCCGGTGTGCCGGCTGAGCACTTCTTCGACCTGCGACCGCACCCGCAGCACCTCGGCGGCCTGCAGATTCAGGTCGGAGATGGTGCCTTCGCCGCCGCCGGAAGGCTGATGCAGCAGCACCCTGGCGTGGTTGAGGATAAAGCGCTTACCGGAGGTTCCGGCGGCCAGCAGGATCGCCGCGGCGGAGGCGGCCTGGCCCATGCAGATCGTCGATACGTCTGTCTTGACGAACTGCATGGTGTCGTAGATGGCCATCAACGCGGTGTGCGAGCCGCCGGGGGAGTTGATGTACAACCCGATTTCCTGGTCGGGATTCTCCGACTCCAAGTGAATCAGCTGCGCCATGATCACGTTGGCGACGTCGTCGTCGATCTCCGTTCCCACGAAAATGATGCGTTCGCGCAGCAGCCGGCTGAACACATCGAAGGTGCGCTCGCCGAGCGGGGTCTTCTCCACTACATGGGGGATGGTGTACTGGCTCATGATTAAACTCCTGCCGTTGGGTGGGTGCCCGATGGCCGCACGTTCGCGAGGGACTCCAGCACGTGGTCGACCATTCCGTAGCCCCGTGCTTCTTCGGCGGTGAACCACCGGTCACGGTCGCTGTCGGCGGCGATTGCCTCGGCCGGCTGGCCGGTGTGTTCGGCGAGCAGTTCGTGCATCAGCCGCTTGGTGTAGGTGAGGTTTTCGGCCTGGATCTCGATATCGACGGCGGTGCCGCGGATGCCGGCCGAGGGCTGGTGCATCATGATCCGGGTGTGGGGCAGCGAGTGCCGCTTGCCGGCGGTGCCTGCGCACAGCAGGAACTGGCCCATACTGGCGGCAAATCCCATGGCGAGGGTGCCGACGTCGTTGGGGATCAGCCGCATGGTGTCGTAGATGGCGAGCCCGGCCGGAACCGAACCGCCGGGGGAGTTGATGTAGAGGCTGATGTCCGCGCGGGGGTCTTCGGCGGAGAGCAGCAGCAGCTGGGAATTGATCCGGTTGGCGACGGCGTCGTCCACCTCCGTGCCGAGCACCACGATGCGCTGGTGCAGCAGGCGCAGCGACAGTTGGTCGTCGAAGGCTCCGGGGCTGGAATCGATTTGTTGTGTCATGTCTCCAGCGTTGCCGCCGACGACGCCGGGAACCACATTTCTCTGCCGTGGGCAGATCTGCCCTGGGCGGATCTGCCGGGGACGGGCAGGCCGGGCGGCGCAACAGGGATTAACACCAACAAATCCCCAAAGCGCTCATGCCCCGGCGCGTCGGTTACGACACGCCGGGCGGTGCGGGCATTGGTGTTACATCGTGCTTTGCGGCGCCCACCCCATCCGGCGGCCCAGCCATCCGAGCACCACATCACCCTGGTCGAGCTGGAATTGGCGCACCGTCGGCAGCCTGGGAGGCGGCGGACTACGGGCGGCGTCATAGAAATACCCGCACAGCCCGGCCAGCACCGCGTTGACCCTGTCATCCGGGACCCGTGCGAGCCGAGGCGTTGCCGCCAGGAGTTGTTCGACGTCGTGGCCGCCGTAGAGTTCGACGTTGATCAACAAGGTCAGCATGTCGAACCAGTCGCACCCCTTGGATGCGAACGGCCAGTCGACCAACACCACTCGTCCGTCGGGACGTATCAGCAAGTTGTCCGCCCGCAGGTCGGAGTGAACCAGCGAGTCTCCGGCAAGCGCCGGCAACCCTCGCTGCGCGAGGTCGACGAGCTCGGGGAGGTGTTCGGCAGCGAGCGGGTCCAACCCCGGCCACGGATCATCGGTGAGCCGTTGCCAGCCGCTGAACTCGCCTTTAAGGTCCTCCGCGGTCCAGGCAAGACCCGGTCCCGTCGGGACGGTCGTGTCCGCGAGTTCGTCCAGCATCTGCAGGGTCGCCATCACGTCCCCGCGCTGCCATGGGGTGTGTGGGTGGCGGCCCTCAATGTCCTCGAACACCAAGGCCACCCAGTCGCCGTCGTCGAAGCCGTCCACCAACCGCGGCACCGGGGCGTTGGCAGGAACCCGGGCCGCAACTGCAAGCTCCCTGCGGTGCAGCGACGGGCTGATGCTATTGAGCCCGGGGTGCACCGCCTTGATGAAGTACCGCCGCCCGTCCTGCAGCTGTACACGGTCTGCGGTGCCTGGGGAGAAGCCGCCGCTCTGCGAGACAGCCTGCACGACGGTGCCGTCGAGGATCCGCTCAACACCGGCTTGAACATGGTCCGGAACATCCGTCCAACTGATGCGTACCCCCGAAGCGTTGACCATGGACCGAGTCTCTCACGCGGGCGGAATGGCGCGGCTGAGCTTCACTTCCTCGTCCTCGTACCCAAGGGCGGCGTAGAAATCCCTGGCACCGGTGTTGCGGGCACCCGTGTCGAGGATGACGCGGGAGAGCCCTTGGTCCTGCGCCCAGGCTTCGACCCGGTTCATCAGGGCGCGACCTACGCCATTGCCGGCTTCCATCTCAGATACGACCAGCTCGCCGACATAACAGTCGTGCTGGCCTGAGAAGTGGGTGGAGCGCGACGCCGACGCGAATCCGATCACGCGCCCGCCCCTGTCGGCGACGAAAAACGCTGCATCGGCAAACGCGGCATCGGCCGACGTGGCAGCATCGATCGAACCGGAGACCCATTGGCTGACGATGTCGTTAAGGTTCCCGTTGTCCCGCCAGGGCGCCATGCCGTCCTTGAGCCGGTGCGACAGCTCCAGGCAGGCGGAGCGGTCCCGTTCCTCGTATCGTCGGATCCGAATGGTGTCGTCCATGACCTACAGTCAAGCACCGGAGCCCCGGCATAAAAAAGGGCCACAGGGACGCAAAATGACGACGGCGGCAGGCACACTGGATGCCTGCCGCCGTCGTGCATGTCGCAGTCGTGATAGCGGAAACTACGGAATGTAGTTGAAGGTGTCCGGATCGGGGCCGGTGCGCTCATTCCGGTTGAGGGACGAGATGGCCGCCATGTCGTCGGCGGCGAGGTCGAAGTCGAAGATATTCAAGTTCTCTTCCACCCTCGAGCGGGTGACCGACTTCGGGAACACAATGTCGCCGCGCTGGACGTGCCAGCGGAGGGTGACCTGTGCCGTGGTCTTGCCATGGCGGCCGGCGATGTCCTTCAGCACGTCTTCGCCAAGCACGTTGCCCTTTGCGATTGGCGACCAGGCCTCCGTGACAATGTTGTTCTGCTCATTGAAGGCACGGACCTCATCCTGGGTCAGGTAGGGGTGTACCTCAACCTGGTTGACGGACGGAACGGTGCCGGTCTCGTCCAGCAGGCGCTTGAGGTGGTGCGGCTGGAAATTGGAAACCCCGATGGAGCGAGCCCGGCCGGAGGAGGCGATCTCTTCCATGGCCTTCCACGTGTCAACGTAGTCGCCGACGTCGGGCATCGGCCAGTGGATCAGGAACAGGTCCAGGTAGTCGAAGCCCAGGTCTTCCAACGACTGGTCGAACGCGCGCAGTGCATCCTCTCGGGCGTGGAAGGGGTTGTTCAGCTTGCTGGTGACAAAGAGCTCGCTGCGGTCGATGCCGGACTCGCGCACCGCCTCGCCGACCTGCTTCTCGTTGCCGTACATCTGGGCGGTGTCGATGTGGCGGTAGCCGGTCTCCAACGCGGCCAACGTAGCGTCCTTGGTGTCCTCCGGCTTGATCTGGAAGACGCCGAACCCCAGCTGGGGGATGACCGTTCCGTCGTTGAGCGTGATGTTGGGTACTGCTGTCATGGATCGCGCTTCCTTCCTGTTCACTGCTGTAGGTGAGTGCTGGTTCGAGAACCTCATTAAGCGCAAGTGATCGCCATTAAGCGCAAGTCACCGGCGTCGTCACGTATTCCTGCTGTATTGAACCTGGGCAGGGCTCCACGGCGTTGCCCGCCATAGAATCCCGAGGCCGCCAGCGAATGTTGTGGTGTGGAACCGGGACGCGCGGGCCACTTCTTCGAAGCCATATCGGCGATGCAAGGCGATGGAGGCGTGGTTCCGGGCGTTGGTGACATACCAGGCTTCCGGGGCCTGCTGCCAGATCCATTCCAACCGGGCCTGAGTCAGCGCTGACCCAATCCCACCGCGCCGTAACGCAGACGCCACGGTGAGACCGCCCAGATAGTGGCCGGCAGGAGCCACACCATCGCCGTCGGACCAGTAGTGGGTCTTCGCCCAACCCGCCATCTGGCCACCCACCTCAGCGACGACGACGAACCGGCCCGGGTCGGCAATGGCAGCTTCCAGCTGCGCGTGATCACCCCGGAGCAAGCCCGCGTCGTGGTGGACCTGATCGATGGCGGGAAGATCGGCCGACTCTGCCTCCCGGACTCCAAGACCATTTTGCATGGAACCTACGTTATGCCACGAAGCGCAGCCAGTGCCGTGCGGCGAAGTTGCTCCGGGCCCTCCCATTCCACGTGGTGCCCGGGCCATACTGAATGCATGGCTCAGCGGATTGACCGAAGGCGGTTATTGCAGCTGCGGCTGTCCAACCAACTCATCGAAGGGGAGGGTCTGTCCGAGGGACACCGGTCAGTGGCCGACGTCGTCAGCCGGCTTTTGGCGATGCAGGCCCAGGACTTCGGGCAGGCATTGTGGGCGGTCGGTCTGCGCGCCCCGGGCGCCATCCGTGCCGATGTGCTCAGTGCCCTGTCCACCGGTGAGGTCATACGATCCTGGCCGATGCGCGGAACGCTGTTCTTCGTGCTGCCTTCCGATCTGCGGTGGATACTCGCCCTGACCGCGGAGCGAACGCTCGCCAGCGCCAGGAGGCGTCATCGGGAATTGGGACTGGACGAGTCGACGCTCAGCCATGCCCGCGATATCGCCCTGAGCACCTTGGAAGGCCAAACAGAGGTGGGCCGCAAGGAGTTTATGGCCGCGCTGGAACAAGCAGGCATCCCGACGTCGAACCAGCGGGGTTATCACATCATCTGGCACCTCGCCCACACCGGGGTTGTCTGCTGGGGGCCGCCGTACGGGACCCAGCAGGCACTGGTGCTCCTTGACGAGTGGGTTCCGGCGGGATGTCAGCCGGACCGCGACCAGGCACTGCGCGAATTTGCCGTCCGCTACTTTACCGGGCATGGCCCCGCGTCTCTGAATGACTTCGCCTGGTGGGCGAAACTGACCTTGGGGGATGCCAGGACCGGCCTGCAGTTGGCCCGGGACGAACTGACCGAACTGGTCCACGAGGAAACGAGCTATTGGGTTGCGAGCCGGAGCCTGGAGGAGCCGTTACCGGCTGAAACGGATGCGGTGCATGCGCTGCCCGGATTCGATGAGTATCTCATTGGTTATCAGGATCGGGTGCACACCCTTGCCCCCGAACACGTTCCACGCGTTATTCCCGGGAAGAACGGGATTTTCAAGCCAACCATGGTCAGTGATGCACGGGTGACCGGAACCTGGCGGCGAGCGAAGGGGCGGGCCGACGGACGAGGCGGCGTGACTGCCGCGGCCGAGCCATTCGAGGAAATGACAACGGAGGAGACGGAGGCCTTCGCCCATTCGGCAAAAGCCTACGAATGGTTCATGAGCGCCGGAGACTGAGCGCTGTCCCGACCATAGACTTGGGAAATGGAAACCATACCCGCCGGAAGCGTTTCGCCGTTGTGGCTGCGACCGCTGGCCCTTTCCGACGAGGCAGAGGCAAACCAGGCGCACCGGGAACTGCAGCGCGAGGACTTCGATTTCCTGCTCGGTTTCGACCCGGACACGGCGTGGAGCGGCTATCTGCGGCGCCTGGACGAACGACGGCATGGAGTGAATGTGCCGGCCGGGTGGGCGCCGTCGTCGTTCCTCGTTGCGGAAGCCGCTGGCGAGATCGTGGGACGGGTGTCCATCCGCCACGAGTTGAACTCCTTCCTCCGGAACGTCGGCGGGCACATCGGTTATGCTGTCCGGCCGCAGTTCCGCCGCCGGGGCTATGCCACGGAAATCTTCCGTCAGTCCCTTCGGGCCGCCGCGGACCTGGGCATCGACCCGGCGCTTGTGACGTGCGACGACGACAATGCAGCGTCTGCCAGGACGATTGAACGCGGCGGTGGGGTGCTGGAGGATGTAGTCGAGACCGGGAACGGTGCTGTGGCCAAACGCCGCTATTGGGTTCCTACTGGACTGCACGGCTAAAGGCGGGACGGGCGGGGCAGGCACCCGTGGTCCGGTGCACGGAAAAACACCAATGGCCGGTTCAACCCGCGCCACGCCGGTGATTTTTCCTCGACACGCCGTCGCGGTGGTCTCATTGTGTTAATGCGTGGCCGCCCGGAGCTCGAAACCAGCCATACTGTAGGTATGAGAGTCCTGCTTGCCATCCTTGCCGTGCTGGCCATTGCCATGCTGCTTGCGGGCATCATCGCCGAGACCGTGGAGTTCCTGTTCTCGGTCGGCGTGGCGCTGCTCGTGCTCGCCGGCGTGGTGCTGCTGCTGCGCCAGCTGGTCAGCAAGCGGTAGGGGCGACGGCGGAACGTGGATAGCGCTCCAAGCTTGGCCGGGCAGTGGTTCGACCGGCTGCTCGATGGATTTACCCAGGCAACCCCGGTGGTTCCGTCCCAGGTGACGTTGCTCGCCATTGTGGCCGCCGCCGTCGTACTTGCAGTGCCGAAGGCCACCTGGCGCTACTTCGGCCTGTTCGTCACGGTGATTCATGAGCTGGGGCATGCCTTCGCCGGCCTGTTCACGGGGCAGCGGCTGACCGGCATCAGGATCCACAGCGACCAGTCCGGCTCTACACACAGCCTCGGACGCGGCGGATGGAGGCTGGTCTGGACGGGATTCTGGGGGTACCCGGCTCCGGCGCTGGTGGGGGCGGCGCTGATCTGGTGCGCGCTGAGCGGCTGGCATCCGGCGGCACTGTCGGTCAGCGCGGTCGTCATCGCCGTGACGCTGCTCTTCATCCGCAACTGGTACGGAGTGCTGGTGATTCTGGGCTGCGTGCTTGCCTCCGCAGCGCTGCTCATCTACGTTGACCGGTCGACGCTGGGTTACATTACCCTGATGCTGGGAGTGGCGCTGGTGGTGGGGGCGGTGCGGGATTGGCTCAACGTGGCTGCAGTGCACGTGCGACGACGGCGGGAGCTGGCCTCTTCGGATGCCTACATTTTGTACCGGCGCACCGGGGTCGCCGCCGGGGTGTGGCTTGCAATGTTCGGAGCGGTCATCGCGGCCGCGGCAGGATTCAGCGTATGGTCGTTAAAGCCTGTGCTCGCATCGGGTCAGCTGTTTGGCAACACACCCGGCTGACGGCGGCATATCGCGGCACGGGCGCAAATGGAAATGGCGTTATCGTTACATCACGGTAACCTAGGGGCTAAAGGCTCCATCGAAACGAAAGTGTGGATCGATACGTGAGTAGCGAACAGAGTTCGACGACTCTGGCGGGCACCGAACAGGACGGCAACTCCGTGCTGGGGCCCACCGGCCGTCCGCTAACCGAGTTTCCTGAACCGCCCGCGTTGAGTTCACACGGCCCCGCGCGCATTATCGCCATGGTGAACCAGAAGGGCGGGGTGGGCAAGACGACGTCGACCATCAACCTGGGTGCCGCCCTCGCCGAAGCCGGCCGCAAAGTGCTGCTGGTGGACTTCGATCCGCAGGGCGCGTTGTCTGCGGGACTGGGCACCAACCCGCACGAGCTCGACGTGACCGTCTATAACGTGCTGATGGACCGCAAGGTGGATGTCCACGAGGCGCTGCGTCCCACCTCCATCGACGGCATCGACCTGCTGCCGGCCAACATCGACTTGTCAGCCGCCGAAGTCCAGCTGGTCAACGAGGTGGCTCGCGAACAGGTGCTGGACCGTGCGCTGCGCAACCTTGCCGACGAGTACGACGTGATCCTGGTCGATTGCCAGCCGTCGCTGGGTCTGCTCACCGTCAACGCCCTCACTGCAGCCCACGGCGTCATCATCCCGCTGATCTGCGAATTCTTCGCACTGCGCGCGGTCGCCCTGCTGGTGGAGACCATCGAGAAGGTGCAGGACCGGCTGAACCCGCGGCTGCACGTCGACGGCGTGCTGGCCACCATGTATGACGCGCGCACCCTGCATGGCAAAGAGGTGATCAACCGGCTGGTGGAAGCATTCGGCGACCAAGTGTTCGAAACCGTGATCCGCCGGACCATTAAATTCGCCGATGCCACGGTCGCCTCGGAGCCGATCACCACCTACGCCGGCACCCATTCCGGCGCGGATGCGTACCGTCAGCTGGCAAGGGAACTGGTGGCCCGCGGCAGCGCTCCGTAAATGCGAAGCTGATCATGACTGTGACCGGGCCGGACATCGAAGAATCGACATCATCCGGTTTTGAAGTAACCCTTGACAACTTCACCGGTCCCTTCGACCTGCTGCTCGGCCTCATCTCCAAGCACGAGATGGACATCACCGAGATTGCCCTGGCGCGGGTGACCGACGAGTTCATCTCCTACATCCGCAAGCTGCAGGAAAGCGGGCAGGAGTCGGCGCTGGATGAGGCCAGCGAATTCCTGGTGGTGGCCGCGACCCTGCTGGATCTCAAAACCGCCCGGCTGCTGCCGGCCGGTGAGGTGGAGGACGAAGAGGATATCGCGCTGCTGGAGGCGCGCGACCTGCTGTTCGCCCGGCTGCTGCAGTACAAGGCGTTCAAACAGATTGCCGCCATTATCGACGACCGGCTCACCGCAGAGAGCGCCCGCTACCCCCGGCAGGTCAGCCTGGAGCCGCAGTTCGCGGCGCTGCTGCCCGAGCTCATCTGGAAGGCGACCCCGGACGATTTCGCCGCGCTGGCCGCCAAGGCGCTGGAGCCGAAGGAGCCGGTGCCGACGGAGGTGGGGTTGGCGCATCTGCACGCTCCGGAGGTCAGCGTCAGGGAACAGGCAGGTGTGCTGGGTGAACGGCTGAAGAACGCCACGGCGCTTTCGTTCCGGGTGTTGACCGAGGATGCGGAAAATACGCTGACGGTGGTGGCGCGGTTCCTGGCGCTGCTGGAAATGTTCCGCGACTCGGTGATCAGCTTTGACCAGGTCGCGCCGCTGGGGGAGCTGACGGTGCGCTGGGCGGCCTCGGACGGATCATGGAACAACGAGGGGATCAGCGGCGAGTTTGATGACGGGCCGGTTCCGGACACGGCGGAGGACGAGTGATGGCTGAGAACAACGACGACGGTGTGGCGGCCGGGCAGGATGAGCAGAACGGCGCGGCCGGGCAGGATGAGCAGTCGGGGCAGCAGGAGTCGACCGGCCACCGCGAAGAAACCGTGGACCCGGACCTGCTGCCGGGCGGCGCCAAGGCGGCCCTGGAAGCAGTGCTGATGGTGATCGACGAACCGGCCACCGAAATCGAACTGGCCACGGCATTGGAGATTCCGGTCGACCGGGTGCGGACGCTGCTCGCGGACCTGAAAGCCGAGTATGACGGATATACTGGACAGGACCTTTCATCGGATCCAGTGTCAGCAGGTTCTGCGCCGCGCGGGTTCGAACTGCGCAGCGTGGCCGGCGGCTGGCGGATATTCTCCCGCAGCACTTTCGCCGGCGTGGTCTCGCGGTTCGTCCTCGAAGGCCAGACCGCCAGGCTGACGCAGGCGTCATTGGAGACGCTGGCGGTGATTGCCTATCGGCAGCCCGTGCCCCGCGCACGGGTCGCGGCCATCCGTGGTGTTAACGTCGACTCGGTGGTCCGTACGCTGACTCAGCGTGGACTGATCGAGGATGCGGGCACCGATCCGGAGTTCGGCGCCGTGCTGTACCAGACGACGTCGTACTTCCTGGAACGGATGGGCATTGGCAGCGTGGCCGAACTGCCCGACCTGGCTCCGCACCTGCCCGGACTGGACAACCTCGACGAATATGAAGACCTGACTTACTAATCTGTACTGACCTGTACGATAACGCTAGCTTTAAGGACGTGCAATGAAACAACCACCCCGTTCAGGACCCGGCGGCCAGGGCGGCCAGTCAGGCCGCGGCGGTGGTCACGGCAGTGGTCACGGCAAGGGAGGACCGCCAGGTAAAGGCGGCAAAGGCGGCCAGTCCGGCCCGTCCCGGCCCAACCGGCAGGACAAGTTCAGCAAACCAGCACCCTCGAACAAGCCGGCTAAACCCGGCAATCCGACGGGGCCGGCCAAGCCGGGCAGGCCCGCCGGGACCGGTAAGTCAACACAGGGCAAGCCTTCGCAGGGCAAGCCGGCGCCCGGTAAGTCAACGCAGGGCAAGCCTTGGCAGGGTAAACCGGCGTCTGGTAAGCCAACGCCCGGTAAGCCTTCGCAGGGCAAGCCTTCGCAGGGCCGCCCGCAGAAGGGTCCCAAGCCGTTTGGCAACGAGCGGTTCGGCAAGGACCTGGGACCGGTGTCTGGCAAGCACAGGCCGCGCCGTCCCACCGCGCGTCCGGCCGACGAATCGGACGTTTACGATCCCGATGGCGTGCGGCTGCAGAAGGTGATGGCCAACGCCGGCGTTGCTTCGCGGCGGGTGTGCGAGGAAATGATCTCCGCGGGCCGGGTCGAGGTGGACGGACAGCTAGTCACCGAGCTCGGGGTGCGGGTGAACCCTCAGACGGTGGCGATCCATGTCGACGGCATCCGCGTGCAATTGAACGAGTCCCTGACCTACTACATCTTCAACAAGCCCAAGGGCGTGGTGTCCTCCATGGAGGATCCCGAGGGCCGCCCCTGCATCAGCGACTACCTGAAGAAGCGCACCGAGCGGCTCTTCCACGTGGGCCGCCTGGATGTGGGAACCGAGGGCCTGCTGCTGTTGACCAACGATGGTGAACTCGCCAACCGGCTGACCCACCCGTCCTACGAAGTTCCCAAGACGTACCTGGTCAAGGTGCGCGGACCGATGGCACACGGGGTCGGCGCCCAAATGCGGGCCGGTATCGAGCTCGACGACGGCACTGCCACCTTGGATTCCTTCAAGCTGGTCGACTCCACACCCGGGCATGTGCTGGTGGAAGTGGCGCTTCATTCCGGCCGGAATCGGATCGTCCGCCGGATGTTCGACGCCGTCGGCCACCCGGTGGAGCGGTTGGTGCGGATCGAGATCGGCCCCATCAAGCTCGGCGACCAGCGCCAGGGCACTATCCGTGCGCTGGGACGGCAGGAAGTCGGGCATCTGCTCGCCTCGGTGGGGATGTAGCGATGACCGCAGTGGATAACGGGCATACGCACCTGCGCGGACCGGTGCTGGTCATCGGCACCGGGCTGCTGGGCGCCAGCATCGGGCTCGGCCTGCGCCGGTGGGGGATCGACACGGTGTTGTCGGATCCGTCGCCGTCGGCAGAGGCGGTGGCGCGGGACATCGGCGCCGGGCGGCTGCTGCGCGACGCGGAGCCCGGATTCGCCCCGGAACTGGTGGTCTCGGCGGCACCTCCGGACGTGACGGCCGACGTCGTCGCCGGCGCGCTGACCGACTACCCGGCCGCCGTCGTCGTCGACATTGCCAGCGTCAAGGCGTCCGTCGCGGCAGACCTGGCCACCTCCGGCGCCGACCTGAGCCGGTACGTTGGCACCCACCCGATGGCCGGGCGGGAAAAAACCGGTCCCGTGGCCGCCCGCGCCGAGCTGTTCACCTCGATGCCGTGGGTGCTGTGTGCTCCGGAAGCGGCGACCGGGACAGCTGTCAAAACCGCCCAGGCGCTGGCGCTGGACTTGGGCGCGGTCGTGTCCAGGATGAGTGTCGAGGAGCATGACCAGACCGTGGCGATGATCTCGCATCTGCCGCAGGTGGTTTCCTCGCTGGTGGCCAGCCGGCTGCAGTCCACGGCGCCGCAGGCGTTGTCGCTGTCGGGGCAGGGGCTGCGCGATGTCACCCGGATCGCGGCCAGCGACCCGTCGATGTGGGTGCAGATCCTGGGTGCCAACGCCTCCCGGGTGGTGGACATTCTCTACGGGGTCCGCGAGGATTTGAACCGGTTGATCAACACGCTGGAGCATCCCCGGGCCGACGGCGCCCGGCTGGACCTGGCGCAGCTGATGAGCGAAGGCAACGCCGGGCAGGCACGGATTCCGGGCAAACACGGCGCCCCGCCGAAGGCGTTTGCGGAATTGACCGTGCTGGTGGACGATATACCCGGTCAGATTGCCAAACTGTTGACCGAGATCGGCACCATCGGCGTGAACCTGGAGGACCTGCGGCTGGATCACTCACCGGGACAGCCGGTGGGGCTGGCTGAAATCTCCGTGGTGCCCAACCGGCGGACGGAACTGATTGAGGCGCTCACCGAGCGCGGATGGAAAGTGGTGTCATGAGAAAGGCAGACCAGTGAGCAAGCCAACACCGGTGCGGCTGGGCAAGTCCCTGGTCGTGGCAATCGACGGGCCCTCGGGCTCCGGCAAGTCGTCCGTGAGCCAGGAAGTGGCCCGGCGGCTGGGGCTGGCCTACCTGGACACCGGCGCGATGTACCGGGCGGTCACCTGGCACTGCGTGAACCTGGGCCTCGACCTCGACGACGCCGTCGCCGTCGAACAGGCCACCCGCTCCGTCGAGCTGAGCCTGAGCACCGACCCGGATGCGGACTTCGTGGCGGTCGGTGGCGCCGATGTCACCGCCGCCATCCGCGAACCGGACGTCTCAACCGCCGTCAGCGCCATCGCCACCAAACTCGGAGCGCGCGCAGAGCTGATCCGGATGCAGCAGCAAATGATCTCCGACGCCGGCCACCGCATGGTGGTCGAAGGACGGGACATCACTACCGTCGTCGCGCCCGATGCCGAGGTGCGGTTGCTGCTCACGGCCAGCGAGGAAGCGCGGATGGCCCGCCGCGGAATGCAGCTCGGCGGCACCCAGAACTCTCGGCAGCTGAGCACCCAGGTCCTCGAACGGGACAAGAAAGACTCAACGGTGGTGAACTTCCACCAGGCCGCCGACGGCGTCGTCACCGTCGATTCATCCGACCTGGACTTCGAAGAGACGGTCCAAGCCGTGCTCGACGCCGTCCACTCCATCGCGGACTGAACCATGCTGCGCAAGGCAGCGGCAGATCTGCAGCACCGCGTTTTCCCGCCCGCCGGGCGGCCACCGGTGTGGGGTCCGTGGTGGGGCAGGCCCGTGGGACGGGTGCTGGACCACGCCATCTACAACACCGAAGTGCACGGCAAGGACCGGGTTCCGGAGCGCGGACCTGTGATTTTCGCCGCCAACCACCTCAGCTACCTGGACGGTCCGGTGATGGTCGGCGCGGCGCCGCGGTACATGCATGTGCTGGTCAGGCACGACATGTTCAAGGGGTTCCTGGGAGGCGTGCTGACCGCGTCCGGGCAGGTCAGTATCGACCGCGCCGGCGATCGTCGGGCCCTGCAGCGGGCGAAGCTGGTGCTGGACTCGGGCTCCTGCATCGGCATTCTGCCGGAGGGGACCCGCGGGTCGGGAGCTGCCGCGTCGGTGAGCTCCGGGGTGGCCTGGCTGGCGCTGGCTTCGGCCGCGCCCGTGGTTCCTGTTGCGCTGCTGGGCACCCGGCATCCCGGTGAGCACCGGGATAAAATACCTCCGCTGCGGCGGAAAATCCATGTCAGCTTCGGCGAGCCGGCGCTGATTGAGCGCGAACCGGGTGTTTCCGGGCGTGTTTCAATGGATAGAGCGGCAGAACGCATTCGGGCGCTCCTCGCCGGACATGTCCGGTCCGCCATCGATCTCACCGGCCAGCCGCTGCCGGAGGATGAAACGGATCAGTTGAACGCCAATCCCACTGAAGGAACAGATTAATGAGCAACACACCGTCCCAGCACGAGTACGCCGGCGACGGGGTTTCCGATCAGGAATACGTTCCGGACGGCGAAGACCAAGTCGCCGAACGTTACGCCTCCATTGACGACGCCGAGGCGGACCAGCGTGCCGAGTCGTTGCGTGCGGGGTTGGCCGACTACGAACTCGACGAGGAAGACGCCGCCCTGCTGGACGGCATGGGCGACGATTTCGACGACGAAGCTGCCGGCCGAATGGACCCGGTGCTGGCTATTGTCGGCCGGCCCAACGTCGGCAAGTCGACCCTGGTGAACCGGATCCTCGGCCGCCGCGAGGCCGTCGTCGAAGACACCCCTGGCGTGACCCGTGACCGGGTCAGCTATTCCGCGCACTGGAACGGCCGGAACTTTACCCTGGTCGACACCGGCGGCTGGGAACATGACGCCAAGGGTATCCAGGAGCAGGTCGCCGAAAAGGCCGAGGCCGCCGTCGAACTCGCCGACGCCGTGCTGCTCGTGGTGGACGCCAGGGTGGGCGTCACCGCGACCGACGAAGCAGTGGTGCGGAAGCTGCGCCGGGTGAAGAAGCCCATCATTCTCGCGGCGAACAAAGTGGACGGCATCCAGCAGGAAGCCGACGCGGCCGTGCTGTGGGCGCTCGGACTGGGGGAGCCGTACCCGGTTTCGGGGCTGCACGGGCGCGGAACCGCCGACATCCTCGATACCGCCATGGACAAGCTCCCCGAATTCTCCGCCGTCGAAGGCCTGCAGCGCACCGGCGGTCCCCGGCGCGTGGCGCTGATCGGCCGCCCGAACGTGGGCAAGTCCTCGCTGCTGAACAAGCTCGCCGGAACCGAACGCGTGGTGGTCGACCCGATCGCCGGCACCACCCGGGATCCGGTGGACGAGATGATCGATCTCGGCGGACGGACCTGGCGGTTCGTGGACACCGCCGGCATCCGGAAACGGGTGCACATGCAGCAGGGTGCTGACTTCTACGCCTCGCTGCGGACCCAGTCCGCGCTGGAGAAGGCCGAAGTCGCCGTCGTGCTGCTGGGCGTCGATGAAGTGCTGTCCGAGCAGGACGTGCGGATCCTGCAGATGGCCATTGATTCCGGCCGGGCGCTGGTGCTGGCCTTCAACAAGTGGGACCTGCTCGATGATGAACGACGGCGGTACCTGGAGAAGGAGATCGACAAGGACCTGTCGCACGTCTCCTGGGCGCCGCGGGTGAACCTTTCGGCGAAGACCGGGTGGCACAAGGACAAGCTCGTGCCCGCCCTGGACCGGGCACTGGAGTCCTGGGATCGGCGCATCCCCACCGGTCGGCTCAATGCCTTCCTCGGCGAGCTCGTGTCCGCTCACCCGCACCCCGTCCGCGGCGGCAAGCAGCCCCGCATCCTGTTCGGCACGCAGGCCTCGTCCCGCCCGCCGAAGTTCGTGCTGTTCACCACAGGGTTCCTGGATCCCGGCTACCGCCGGTTCATCCAGCGCCGGCTGCGGGAAACCTTCGGCTTCGACGGCACCCCCATCGAAGTCACCATGCGCGTGCGGGAAAAACGCTCCCGCCGCCGGTGATCGAGCCGGTGGTCGAGCTTGCCGAGACCCGGTGATCGACCAAGGCGCCCCGCGCCGCGCGGAGACCCAGTTCGTCCCCATCACACAGATGCGATAAGATCTTTCAGGTGGTTCAGCCGGTACGGAAACCACCAATCGGGATGTGGCGCAGCTTGGTAGCGCACCTCACTGGGGGTGAGGGGGTCGCAGGTTCAAATCCTGTCATCCCGACAGTCAAGCCATGGTGAAACGACGAAACCTCACCATGGCTTCGTCGTGTCTCAGGAGGGTTTCTCGTTGGTCCACCCGGCACGTTCGTCCACTTTGTCTGTGACCGTCCAGCCGGCTCGTGCATCGAGCGGCCACCGTCTATGCTTGCAGTTTGTCCCTTCTTGAGCGCATCACGGTCGACCCTGACGTCGTACACGGCCGTCTTGTTGTGCGTGGCACGCGCATACGCGTGACCGATGTGCTGTCACTGCTCGCTGCGGGCGCACCTGAAGAAGAAATCATTGAGGACGACCCGCTCCTCACCCAGGAAGACATTAAGTCCTACCTTGAGTATGCCGCAGGGCAAGCCGACCACGCGGTCCTGACAGCATCGCCTTCGACGACGCGCGGGATCGCGAAATTTGGGGCTACGCCGTGGAGCACGAGGCTGTGCTTGTCACGAAGGACGAGGACTTCTCTGACATGATGCCATTCGTCGTTCCTGCTCCCGTCGTGGTCTGGGTGCGGATTGGGAACACGCGTAGACGGGCACTTCTTGCATGGTTCAGTCCGTTGATCGATCGGATCGTTGCGATGGTAGGTGCAGGACACCGGTTGATCGAGCTTCGCTGACTCGTGCAAGCCGGTCTACATTGCAAATGGCGGAGTTGAATGACTCTCTATCCTTGTCGGCGCTGGCTGACCACGAAAGGCCTCTCTCGGCACGTGCCGGAAGGCCGACTTCGGCCTGCCGGCCTCCCCGCTGGTAGCCTGTCTATTGAAGATGCCCGGGCGAAGACGACAGCAAGTCCAATGGACATCACAGTCCCGCCTTTGGACGCATCTTCAGATGACGGCGCAGTCATTACCTCCACGTTCTTCGGCCCATGCGGGCCCACGCATGCTGCCCCGCAACCCCGCAGGCGCAGCGGCCGGAGAACCTATTCCTGCAGCGACGCCAGCTGCGGCAGACACGAGAGATGGCAGGTCACACTCATGAGTACGGCGTTGGCACTGGTGCGGCACGGACAAACCGCTTGGAATGAAGAAGGCCGTCTGCAGGGAAGTGCGGATATTCCACTCGACGCAACGGGTCGTGAGCAGGCCGCGGCAGGTGGCGCCGAACTCGCCGGACGACAGTGGGACGTGCTCGTATCCTCCCCGCTGGGCCGCGCCGTGGAAACTGCGCACATTTTTGGACAACGGATCGGCCTGGAACCCGCAACGCCCATGGCCGGACTGCGGGAACGGAATTACGGACCGCTCGAGGGGCAGCCTCTGAAAGGCTTGTCAGAGCCGGAATACAATCGCCTGCATGCCGGGGCGGAGCCAGAGGACGAAGTGGCCGAGCGCGGGCTGGCCGCGTTGCGCGACGTCTTGGAGGAATACCCCGGGCAGCGGATCGTCGTCGTCGCGCACGGCACGTTGATCCGGCTGACGATGTCGGCTTTGCTCGGCCAGCCGCATCCGAGGCTCGCGAATTGCGAAGTCGTCGACGTCGAACCGGAGATGCTGCTCAACCTGCAGGCGGCGTAGCCGCTGCAACTTGCCCTCGGTGGGCAGCCCGCCACCGTCTGGGTGTGGGCGGGAAGATGGCGGAGCGTCTGCCGTCCGCGCGGTTCACTACGATAAGCACATGTCGGAGAATTCAGGAACACGAAGCGTCGAATCAAGGCTCGACGAGTTGGAAAGCCGGAACGAAATTACACGGCTGATTCATGAGTACTGTCACGGAGCTGATAAGCGCGATTTAGAGAGATTCAGCGCGGTTTGGGCGATCGACGGAGTATGGATTGCCGGCGATGATCCTGTAGTCGGCATCGGCGACATTCGCGCCACGATACAGCGACAGTGGGAGCTCATACCTGATTATCATCACTGGTCATCCAACGTTGTCATCAGTATTGACGGGGAAAGGGCGACGGCCGAATCCGATGTGAGTGTTGCAGCCCGGTTTGACGATGGTTCGTGGGCTCGGTCCGGCGGTACCTACCTGGATATCTTTAAGAGAATTAAGGGTCGGTGGTACTTGGCGGAGCGGGATATTGGTGTTGGCTTTAATCTCGATCCCCTCCCGGAAGGCTTTGAGCCCTAAGAACACGCAAGCTGTGCAGAATGGCAGCAACGTGGGCCGGTCTTGCCGTGCGGCTTCAGCGTTACTGGTCAGTGTGGGGCGTGACCGGAGGGGATATCCTCGCTGCATGAAGCCTTCACGCAGCGGTCATCTGCCCATCAATGGTCTGTCGCTCTACTACGAAGCCTATGGTGAACTTGGCGCCTCCGAGACGGTGCCGTTGCTGATCATTCCGGGGGCCTTCCTGTCCACCGACTCGATGACACAGTGGGTGACGGCGTTCGTCGCCGAGCGGCCAGTGATCGTCTTTGATCAACAGGGACACGGCCGGACGGCGGATACGCCGCGTGCTATGTCCTACGAGCAGTTCGGCGACGATGCCGCGGCGTTGCTGCACGCCCTGGAGGTCGAGCGTGCCGATGTGATCGGCTGGTCGCAGGGCGGGGGCGTCGCATTGCAGCTGGCGCTGCGGCACCCGCAGCTGGTGAGCAAGCTCGTCACCTTGTCCGCCACCTACCGCCGGGACGGCTGGTACCCGTCGGTCGCCCAAGAGCTCGAAGGGCTGTCTGCCGACTCCTTCGCGGACACGCCAGTCGATGAGGCTTTCCGCCGGCACACTACCGATCCTGAAGCGTTCGATGCCTACGTCGAGAAGGTGAGGGTGCTGAACATCGAGGACCAGAACATCAGCGACGCGCAGATTCGATCGATCCGAGCCAAGACGATGGTCGTCGTGGGGGATGCCGACGACGTGAAGCCCGAGCACGCCGTGTCGATGTTCAAACTGCTCGGTGGTGGCGATGTCGAGGCGGCGATGGCAGGGGTATCCAATGTCCCTCAGGCCAGACTCGTCATCCTGCCTGCGGCGTCCCACATCTCGATCCCGGCAGCGGTGCCGGTCCTCGAGCCGATGATCGCCGCGTTCCTGGACGACGTGCCTCCAACCGAGCCATCGCTTTGGTGATCTAACGGGTGGAACATCGGCCGGTGCCGGCCACGGGCGTGAACGACGGACTTACTCGCCGCCGATCCAGCCCGTCAGGGACGATTCCCGCCGTCGTCGCCCGGCCCGGGCACTTCCGTCTCGCCGTCGTCGTCGGACCCGGGCGGCTTTGGAAAGCCGTCGGCCTGCGCGGAATCTGTCGGGGTTGTACGCTGCCCGTCGTTCTTGGCCGGCGCGGCCCCGCCGTGTGCCTCGAACAGCCGCAGCAGTTCCATCGGCACCGGGAAGACCACCGTGGAGTTTTGCTCCGCGCCCAGCTCCAGCATCGAGGACAGGGTCCGTAACTGCATCGCGGCCGGGTGTTCCTCGAGGACCTCCGCAGCCCTTCCGAGGTTTTCGGCGGCTTCCTGCTCCCCGATGGCGTGGATGACCTTGGCCCGCCGGTCCCGCTCGGACTCCGCCTGCCGGGCCATCGCCCGCCGCATGCTCTCCGGCAGCAGGACGTCTTTGACCTCCACAATGGTGACCTTGACGCCCCACGGGTCGGTGACCTCGTCGATGACTTGCTGCAGCCGCTGGTTGATTTCATCTCGCTTGGTCAGCAGGTTGTCCAGGCTGGTCTGGCCGATAATGCTGCGCAACGTCGTCTGGGCGACCTGCTGGGTGCCCACACGGAAGTCCTCGATGGAGATCACCGCACGTACTGGATCCACCACATTGAAGTATGCGACAGCGTTGACATGGACCGTGACGTTATCCCAGGTAATCACGTCCTGGGTAGGCACATCGTAGGTGTGCGTGCGCAGGTCCACGCGCTGCATGCGATCGAGGAGCGGGGCAATCACGAAGATCCCCGGGCCCTTGGGGTCCTGGATGCGCCCCAGGCGGAAGATGACGCCTCGTTCGTATTCCGGGACGATCTTGACGGCTTGGACGATGATGAAGAGGATCACCAGTGCCGCTACGATCAGACCGATCAGGGTGAAATCTATCATGTCTCCTCCTCATTTGGCGGTTCCGCGGTCAGCGGCTCGACGATCAGGAACAGCCCGTCAACTGCCCGGACCCGCACCCGCTCCTCGTTCCGCAGGGGCCTGCCGTTGCTGTGCAGCGACCACCAGCTGCCCTCCACGAAGGCTTGCCCGTGCGTCCCTTCGGCCGATTTTACGGTGACGATCTGTCCGGTGAAATGGTCCGTTCCGATACTGCTCGACGTTCTGCGGGAGCGCCGCCATAACCACACGGACAGGAACGCCCCGCCGACGGCGACGATCAGAGTGGGCAGGATCAGATCCAGGAACAGGTCCCACCCCAGGCCGAGTGCCTCGACCAGGGAGGACAGGGCAGAACCAAGCGTGTCGAGCAGGCCGGATCCATTCGCGTCAGATCCGGCCGCGGCAGTGCCCCTGGGATGTGCTCCACTCGCGATCATGCTCGGTCCCTCGGCTGCCTCATGTGATACTCGTGCCGCTGTACATGAGCGTAGCCGTCGGGCCACGGGAGATAAAGGTTCGTCGATTCAGGTCCAGCCATTCCCACCGGTCACAAACGGCAGATTTCGGAATAGGATGTAGCGGTGGATGCCTTGCTGGAATTCGCTGGCAATTACTGGTGGCTGGCCTTTCCCCTGAGCGGCGTATTTGCCGCTTGGGGTGATTCGTGGCGCAAAGCCAGCAAGCGCCGGCATCAGCGGAAGGTGGAACTGTACAAACTCCGGTATCAGGGCCAGCTGGCGGAACAAACCCAGGCCGGCGAAGTGGAAGCGCTCATCCAGGCCCATGACGCGGTGAACCAACGATGGTTGGACTACGAACTCGACGTCGGGAAGCTCATTGACTATCCGATGATGACCGATGTCCGGGAGCCACTCACCGTGGCCTTCCACAGGGCGAAGCGCGACGCCGATGCCCTCCGGCCGGTGAAACCGGATTCTGTGAGCGCCTCACGATGCGCTGAGTACCGTGCTGCGGTAAACGATTATGAAGTTGCCTTCAGCATGGCTGAAACCGAGGCACGGCGCCTTAAAGCAGGCAGCTTCTCGGAGAACGAACGACAGCGTCTGGCCACTGCACGGAAACTGGTCACCATCGCCGTGGATAACGCTGCCACCCCGAACGAGAGACAGACGGCATACCGGCGTGCCCGCCGTGAGCTGGACGGGCTCATCGTGCTGCCCGACCGTGCCGTGAACCTGCTGGAGGAGCAGGTCGCGCGCCCTCTGGAAGGCGGCCGCGGCCAGGCTGCTATCTGATCGTTGCCCAATTAACTTCCGCCTCAATTGTCACCGCTGGCATCACCGCGCACTTCCCATATAGAGTTCTTATCCAGAGTCTCTATTACGCAGCACACGGAAAGGCGCCCTTCGTGAGCAATATCCCAGCAGATCTGTACTACACCGCCGAACACGAGTGGATTACCGCTCCCGATGGCGACGGCGTGGTTCGCGTTGGTATCACAGACTTCGCCCAGGATGCGCTGGGAGACGTGGTCTACGCCCAGCTTCCGGAGGCCGGGTCGAGCTACTCCGCTTCGGAGGCCATTGGCGAGGTGGAATCGACCAAGAGCGTGAGCGACATTTTCGCTCCGCTTCAAGGGGAAATCGTCAGGGTCAACGACGCCCTGGACGCCGATCCCGGCCTGATCAATTCCGACCCCTACGGTGGAGGCTGGTTGATGGAAATGCGGCCGTCCGATGCGGACGCTGTTCAGGGACTGCTCAGTGCCGACGACTACAGTCAGCAGGTAGGCTAGCAGTACCACATATTTTTGGGGGGCTTCGGGTGACTGAGCCCTGCCAAATGGGGATTTACGACATTCGAAGGAGCGGTAATCATGGCTGGCGACGAGCGCGGCACCGTATCCAACCAGCAGGCGGGGATACAAGGTGAGCCTGCACCTGAGACGACGACTATCAGCGTGCCGAATCTCGACAAGCCATCGCCCGCTCCGAAGCTCAACCAGGAAGAAATGGCCGCCGTCGAGGCGCTGCCGTCCGGCTCCGCATTGCTCATCGCACATTCCGGGCCGAACGCAGGCGCCCGGTTCCTGCTGGACTCGGATGTCACCCAGGCAGGCCGCCACCCGAACGCGGATATCTTCCTCGACGATGTGACTGTCAGCCGCCGGCATGCCGAATTCCGCCGCACTGGCCGGGGGTTCGAAGTTGTCGACACCGGCAGCCTCAACGGCACGTATGTGAACCAGGACCGCGTGGACCATGTGCTGCTGCGCCAGCTGAACGAAGTGCAGATCGGTAAGTTCCGGCTGACGTTCTATCTCGGCCCGGCCAGTTCGGGTGAAGTCCCGGTACAGGGTTAATCTGTGTCGCCGGCCCAGCCCGCGCGTCGACAGATCGGCCGCAGCAGCGCGGAAGATTCGCAGCCGCCGCCTGAGGCGCTGAACATCGGCCAAGTGCTGGCCCAGCTGAACGCTGACTTTCCGCAGATCACTGCCTCCAAGATCCGCTTCCTGGAGGAAAAGGGCCTCCTCAGCCCGCAACGCACCCCGGCGGGCTACCGCAAATACTCGATTGCCGACGTCGAACGCCTCCGCTTCATCCTGGCGCTGCAGCGCGACCAGTACCTGCCGCTGAAGGTGATCCGCGATTATCTGGACGCGATCGACCGCGGGGAGCGGCCGGAGCACCTGCCCGGCGGTATCAGTATCTCCCCGCGCATGGTGTCGGACGAACTGGCGACCGAGCTGAGCGGCCGGGCCGGGAACCTCACGCTGGACGAGCTGAAGGCGGAGACCAACGCCGGCTCGGCGCTGATTCAGGAGCTGGTCAGCTTCGGCCTGATCAGCGATGACGACGGGCGGTACGACGATTACGCTCTGAAAGTCACCAAGGCGTGCGTAGAGTTGCAGGAGCACGGTATTGAACCGCGGCACCTGAGACCCTTCCGGGCCGCGGCCGACCGGGAAATTTCGCTGGTGGAGACCGCGATCACTCCGTTGGCTTCGCGCAAGGATGTGGCGTCCCGAGCGCGGGCGACGGACACGGCCCACCAGATCAGCGAGATTTGCCTGTCCCTGCATAGTGCGTTGGTGCACGGGCAGATTGCCCGGATGGACCGGTAGGAGGAGTGCAGTGATTGAAGTGGAAATTGTGGGCGTCAGGTTGGAACTGCCCTCGAATCAGCCTCTTGTCCTCCTCAAGGAATCGAGCGGGGAGCGGCATGTGCCCATCTGGATCGGCACGCCCGAAGCCAGCGCCATCGCCCTGGCCCAGCAGGGAATCGTTCCCGCGCGTCCGATGACTCACGATCTTTTGTGCGACGTCGTCGAATCCCTCGGCCGGTCCATTAAGACAGTGCATCTGACGTCGGTGGAAGACTCGGTGTTCTTTGCGCAGTTGGTGTTCGACGACGATTCGACTGTCTCTGCCCGGGCGTCGGACGCGATTGCCATCGCGTTGCGGATTCCCTGCCCGGTGTTGTGCGCTGAGGCTGTGCTGGACGAGGCCGGCGTCGAAATTGCCGAATCGGATGACGAGGACGACGAGTCCGTTTCGGGGGAAAGTGCCGAGAAGGAAATGCGCAAATTCCGCGAATTCCTCGATGACGTGGAGCCTGAAGACTTCGACAATTAGGCAAGGTTATGCCTGCCAAGCGGCGACACGCCAACAACGAACGAGCCAACATCTTTGACCATTGACCGGCGCCGCTCTAACGTCGAAGCATAAGTTCCCATTGCACCGGCCGCCATTGACGGGCTTTAATGAAGATAGCTCGCGTCACAGGGGTCGGACTACCTTCCCCGGGGAGCTGCGACAAGGAGGAACCACGTGAGTCCGAAAGGTGATGGCGGTGAGCTGTCGCAGGCAGCCGCCCACGGCAGGTCCGTTCCGGAGAGTGCCCAGGGGCTGCTTTTCACCGAAGACTTGCCTGTGCTCGATGAGGACGCCGGCTACCGCGGCCCCATCGTCTGCAAGGCGGCAGGCATTACCTACCGCCAACTGGATTACTGGGCGCGCACGGGCCTGGTAAAGCCCGGTGTGCGCAACGCTGCCGGATCCGGGTCACAACGTCTCTATGGCTTCCGGGACATCCTTGTGGTCAAGGTCGTCAAACGTCTGCTGGACACAGGGGTTTCCCTGCAGCAGATTCGTTCGGCCATTGAACATCTCCGTGAACGCGGGATCGAGGATCTGGCGCAGATTACCTTGATGAGTGATGGCGCGAGTGTGTATGAGTGCACTTCGGCCGACGAGGTCATTGACCTGGTTCAGGGCGGCCAGGGTGTCTTTGGCATCGCGGTCGGCCGGGTCTGGCGCGAGGTTGAGGGAAGCCTCTCCCAGCTGCCCAGTGAACACACCGAGGTGGAGGAATTCCCCGAAGACGAACTCAGCAAGCGCCGGGCGGAGCGGAAGATCGGCTGATTGGCCCGGACGCCACGTCCGAAGGTAAGGCCCCGAATCATGGCGATCCGGGGCCTTTGCTATGTCAACGACGTCGGCTCTCCAGGTCCGGCGGGGCTGTTTGAGCACCACCGATCAGGGTACAGTGCGGGCATGTCTTCCGTATTAGTACGTCCCCGTCAGGGCAAGTGGATCGCCGGCGTGTGCGCCGGCATCGCCAACAGGTTTGGCATTCCTAAATGGCTGGTGCGTATCGGCTTCATCATCTTCGGCCTGGTCGGTATCGGCGAGATCGTCTACATCGTGCTCTGGATCCTGATCCCCAAACAAGGCTGAGCCCGGATTTCCGGTGGTCGACACCGGCCGGTGCCCCGCCCCGGATGGAGACCCCTCCGGTGGGCCGGTGCCCCGTCCGCCCGGATTCCCTCCGGTTTGGGACATTTCGCCCCCGGCGCCGGCGGCAGTTTGTCCCAAACCGGAGCGGAAGCAGTTCCGGCGGCGGCCCAAACGGGAAGTCCCGCGCCCACGCACTCCCTCGCGGGCGCTCACGCGGGCCAGCGCACCCACGCCTACTACCGGCGGACGCGGTCCCGTACCTGGCCGCTCGAAATCAGTCCGTCCAACAACTGGTCGAACACCCCGGCTGCGTTCCGGGCGGATTCGCCGGGCCAGTGGTGGATGGCGTGGGCGGCGCCCTGGATCTGCTGCCAGTTCGCCTGTTCGCCCACGGTGGGGGAGAGCAGCAGGTCGCCGAACATGGTCCGCATCTCCTCCAACCGGTAGGTGTGTTCGTTGGAACTGGACCGGACACGGTTGGCAACGATCCCCGCCGGCGCCAGTGCCGGGGCGAATTCATTGCTGAACACCTCGATGGCGCGCATGGTGCGTTCCGTGCCGGCCACGGAGAAGAGGGCAGGTTCTGCCACCAGCAGTACCCGGTTGCTCGCCGTCCAGGCCATGCGGGTCAGCCCGTTCAGCGACGGCGGGCAGTCGACCAGCACCAGGTCGTAGTTCTCGATCCTGGACAGCAGCGTGGATAACCGGCGCAGGTCGCGTTTGCCCAAGTCCGGACGGTCGTAGATCGCCGTATACGCCGACCCCTTGGCGACGTCGAGCACCGGGGGCCTGCCGCCGTTCTGGCGACGACGTCGGATCCACCCGCTGGGAACCACGTTCGCAACGGGGTCAGTCCGGCGGGCATTCTTGAGCATGTGTCCGATATCGGTTCCGCTCTGGGCACGGACGCCCAGACCGGTTGTCGCGTCAGCGTGCGGGTCCAGGTCGACCACCAGTGTGCGGGTGCCTGCGGCCAGGGCGGCCGATGCCAGTCCGAGGGTGACCGACGTTTTGCCGACACCGCCTTTGAGGCTGCTGATGCTCACTACTTGCACTTGAAGAACCAATACCTAACTTTTTGTCAGTCGTCACGGACGTCGTGCCACCTACAATGGCAATGGACTGGATGGATCGTTATTGGAGCAAACTTGAAACAAAAACAAGCCAGCAGCAATACGGCGACACCGTTCAGCCGCCGACACATCGGTGTATCAACGGGGTCCGACCTTCATCATATGTTGAGTGAGCTGGATTATGGCTCCCTGGACGAACTGTGCGAGGCGGCGCTTCCCGCCTCCATTCAGTCCACGGAGCGGCTCAATCTGCCTGAGGCCGCGTCGGAAGAGGAAATGCTCTCCGAGCTCCGCGGCTGGGCGAAACGCAACACCGTCCGCACATCGATGATCGGACAAGGATACTACGGCACCTACACGCCCGGCGTCATCCAGCGGAACGTGCTGGAGAACCCGGCCTGGTATACCGCCTACACCCCGTACCAGCCGGAAATATCCCAGGGCCGCTTGGAGGCATTGCTGAATTTCCAGACGGTGGTGGCCGACCTGACCGGTATGGCCATTGCGAATGCCTCGATGCTGGATGAGGGCACGGCGGCGGCCGAAGCGATGACGCTGATGCGCCGCTCCAACCGCAAGGCCGCCGACGATGCGGCCTTCCTGGTGGATGCCGACGTCTTTCCCCAGACGCTGGCCGTCATCCGCACCCGTGCCGAAGCCCTGAACATCCCGGTGCTGGTCCATGACCTGGATGAGCCGCTGCCGCAGGAGGAAATCTTCGCGGGGCTGATCCAGTACCCCGGCGACTCCGGCAGCATCCGCCCGCTGGCGCCGGTCATCGAAGCGCTGCACGAACACGGCGCGATGGCCGCCGTCGCCGCCGACCTGCTGGCCCTGACCCGGCTGGAGGCTCCGGGCACTGCCGGGGCCGATGTAGCTGTCGGCTCCGCTCAGCGCTTCGGAGTGCCAATGGGCTTTGGCGGCCCGCATGCGGGCTACATGGCGGTCCGTGACAAGCTGGAGCGGTCACTGCCCGGCCGGTTGGTGGGCGTCTCCAAGGACGTCGACGGGCAGCAGGCCTATCGGCTGGCGCTGCAGACGCGCGAGCAGCACATCCGCCGGGAGAAGGCCACCTCCAATATCTGCACCGCCCAGGTGCTGCTGGCCGTGATGTCCGGTATGTACGCGGTCTACCACGGACCGGAAGGGCTGCGGCAGATCGCCGACCGGGTCGCCGGTTACGCAGCGGCCATCGCGCAGGCCGCGCGGGATGCGGGACACACCGTTATCCACGACAACTTCTTCGACACCGTCCGGATCCGGATCGACGGCGCAGCGGGCCACAACGCAGTGCGGATCCTCGCCACCGCCAACAGGGCCGGCTACTTGTTGCGGCAGGTGGGACCGGACACGCTGCAGGTCGCGGCCGATGAGACCACCGACGACGACGATCTCGCCGCCGTCACCGACGTGCTGGGCCACCGCACCGAAGCGTGGACCGCCCCGGATGAGCCGGCAGCGGCACGGACCACTGACTATCTGACCCACGAAGTTTTCCACAAGTACCGCTCCGAGACGCAGATGCTGCGCTACCTGCGCCGGCTGGCCGACGCGGACTATGCACTGGACCGCGGCATGATCCCGCTCGGCTCGTGCACCATGAAGCTGAACGCCTCTGCGGAGATGGCAGCCATCACCTGGCCGGAGTTCGCCCACCTGCACCCGTTCGCCCCGGCCGAGGACAGCGTGGGCATGGTGGAACTGGCCAACCAACTGGAGGAATGGCTGGCCGAACTGACCGGCTACGACGCGGTCTCCATCCAGCCCAACGCCGGTTCCCAGGGCGAATTTGCCGGTCTGCTGGCGATCCGTGCCTACCACCGGGATAACGGCCGGCCGGAGCGGAACATCTGCCTGATCCCGCAAAGCGCGCATGGCACCAACGCCGCCTCTGCGGTGATGGCCGGCCTGAAGGTTTTGCCCGTGACCACCGACGATGGCGGCAATATCGACCTCGACGACCTCAAGCGGCTGGTCAGCGAGCATTCGGATGACCTGGCCGCGATGATGATCACCTACCCGTCCACCCACGGCGTCTTTGAAACAGAGGTCTCCACGGTCTGCTCTCTGGTGCACGACGCCGGCGGGCAGGTGTATGTGGACGGAGCGAACCTTAATGCACTGCTTGGGTTGGCCAAGCCCGGCGAATTCGGCGCCGATGTGTCGCACTTGAACCTGCACAAGACCTTCTGCATCCCACACGGAGGCGGGGGGCCCGGCGTCGGTCCCATCGGAGTGCGGGAGCACCTGGCCACGTATCTGCCGGCCCGCGAGCTGGGCGACGATTCCGCCATCGGACTGGTCTCCGCCGCTCCCTATGGCTCGGCTTCCATCCTGCCTATCTCCTGGGCCTACCTGAGGATGATGGGTCCGGACGGACTGCGGAACGCCACCCAGGTGGCGATCCTGTCGGCGAACTACATTGCCAGCCGGCTCGCGGATCATTACCCGGTGCTTTACACCGGTGCCAATTCTCTGGTCGCCCACGAATGCATCCTCGACCTGCGCGCGCTCACGTCCTCCAGCGGCATCAGCGTCGAAGACGTCGCCAAGCGGCTGATCGACTATGGGTTCCACGCCCCGACCATGTCCTTTCCAGTGGCGGGAACGCTGATGGTGGAGCCGACCGAGTCCGAGGATCTGGCCGAACTGGACCGTTTCGTCGACGCGATGGTCGCCATCCGCGCCGAGATGGCAGCTGTTCAGGACGGGGTGTGGCCGCTCGACGACAACCCGTTGGTCAACGCTCCGCATACGGCATTGTCGCTGACCGGGGAGTGGGACCATAGCTACACGCGCGCCGAGGCGGCGTATCCGGCCGGGGTGGAACCGCGGGATAAGTACTGGGCGCCGGTGAGCCGCGTCGACCAGGCGTATGGAGACAGGCACCTGATCTGCTCCTGCCCGTCGCTGGAGGAACTGGCCGGATTGGGCAGCTGAGCAGCGGCGGGCGGGGAGCGCCGTCGTCCGTAACCTGAATCCGCATGACGCGACAACTGATGTAAGTTACGCAGTACTCACGTGAGCAGTATCCAAGCAGGCAGTACCCCAAGAAAGCAGTATCCAAAGAAGATAGGCGAGCATGTTCTCTAAGATTCTGGTGGCCAACCGTGGCGAAATCGCAATCCGGGCATTCCGGGCCGGGTATGAGCTCGGCGCGAAGACCGTTGCCGTATTTCCGTACGAGGACCGCAACTCCATCCACCGGCAGAAGGCGGGCGAAGCCTATCTGATTGGCGAGGAGGGCCACCCGGTCCGTGCCTACCTGGATGTGGACGAGATCATCCGGATCGCCACCGAGGCCGGCTGCGACGCCATCTACCCGGGATACGGTTTCCTCTCCGAAAACCCCGAGCTGGCCACTGCCGCACGCGACGCCGGAATCGCCTTCGTCGGCCCTCCCGCCGAAGTGCTGGGGCTGGCAGGCCACAAAGTGCACGCCTTGGAAGCCGCCCGCAAGGCCGGCGTCCCGGTCCTCAAGTCAACCGCGCCCAGTGCGGACCTGGATGAGCTGCTCGTCGCTGCCGACGACGTCGGGTTTCCCATCTTCGCCAAGGCCGTGGCCGGTGGCGGCGGCCGCGGCATGCGCCGCGTGGAGAAGCGCGAAGACCTGCAGGCAGCGCTGGAATCTGCGATGCGTGAGGCCGAGACTGCCTTCGGCGATCCCACCATGTTCCTGGAACAGGCGGTGTTGCGGCCGCGTCACATTGAGGTGCAGGTCCTCGCCGACGGCGAGGGCAACGTGGTCCACCTGTTCGAGCGGGACTGTTCGCTGCAGCGCCGGCACCAGAAGGTCGTGGAAATCGCGCCGGCTCCCCAGCTGGACGAGGAGATCCGGCAGGCCCTGCACCGGGATGCGGTCGCCTTCGCCAAGGAGCTGAACTACGTCAACGCAGGCACCGTGGAGTTTTTGGTCGATACCGCCGGTGAACGTGCCGGCCAGCATGTGTTCATCGAAATGAACCCGCGGATCCAGGTCGAGCACACCGTCACCGAGGAAATCACCGAGGTCGACCTGGTCCAGGCCCAGTTGCGGATCGCCGCGGGGGAGAGCCTGCAGGACCTGGGCCTGATGCAGGACCAGATCACCCGCCAGGGCGCGGCACTGCAGTGCCGGATCACCACCGAGGACCCCTCCAACGGGTTCCGTCCCGACGTCGGCAAGATCTCCGGTTACCGCTCAGCCGGCGGCGCGGGGGTGCGGCTCGACGGCGGCACGGTGTACCAGGGTGCCGAAATCAGTCCGCACTTCGACTCCATGCTGGTCAAGCTCACCTGCCGCGGCCGCGACTACTCCGCCGCCGTCGCCCGCGCCCGCCGCGCGCTGGCCGAATTCCGCATCCGCGGCGTCTCCACCAACATTCCGTTCCTGCAGGCGGTTTTGGACGATCCGGCCTTCCTGGCCGGCGACGTCGCCACCTCCTTCATCGACGAACGTCCCGAACTGCTGCAGGCGCGCGGTTCGGCCGACCGCGGCACCAAGCTGCTGAGCTGGCTCGCCGACGTCACCGTGAACAAGCCCAACGGTGAGGCCAAGGTGGCGCTCGATCCGGCGGAGAAGCTGCCCCGGCTGGAGCGCGGCAAGGCGCCGGACGGCTCGCGGCAGCGGCTGGCTGAACTCGGCCCGGAAGGTTTCGCCGCCTCGCTGCGGGACCAGAGAGCGGTCGCCGTCACCGACACCACCTTCCGCGACGCGCACCAGTCGCTGCTGGCCACCCGGGTGCGGACCCGCGACCTCGCGGCGGCCGGCCCGGCGGTGTCGAAGCTGACGCCCGAACTGCTGTCCATCGAAGCCTGGGGAGGTGCCACCTACGACGTCGCCCTGCGCTTCCTCGGTGAAGATCCCTGGGAGCGGCTGGCCACGCTGCGCAAGGCGGTGCCGAACATCTGCATCCAGATGCTGCTGCGCGGCCGCAACACCGTCGGCTACACCCCCTACCCCGTGGAGGTCACCGACGCCTTCGTGCAGGAGGCGGCCGACACCGGCGTCGATATTTTCCGCATCTTCGACGCGCTGAACGATGTGTCGCAGATGGCCCCCGCCATCAAGGCGGTGCGCAAGACCGGCAAGGCCGTGGCAGAGGCGGCGCTGTGCTACACCGCCGACATGCTGGACCCTGACGAGAACCTCTACACGCTGGACTACTACCTGGACCTGGCCCAGCAGATGGTCGACGCCGGCGCGCACATCCTGGCGATCAAGGACATGGCCGGGCTGCTCCGTCCGGCGGCCGCGGCGAAGCTGGTCTCCGCGTTGCGTCAGAAGTTCGAGCTGCCGGTCCACCTGCACACCCACGATACGGCCGGTGGCCAGCTGGCCACGCTGATGGCCGCCATCGACGCCGGCGTGGACGCCGTGGACACCGCCAGCGCGACGCTGGCCGGCACCACCAGCCAGCCGCCGGCGTCGGCCCTGGTGGCGGCACTGGCCCACACGGAACGCGATACCGGCATCAGCGTGCAGGCCGTTGGTGCGCTGGAACCGTACTGGGAGGCGGTGCGCCGGTTGTACGCCCCGTTCGAGTCCGGCCTGGCCGGGCCCACCGGGCGCGTCTACCGGCACGAGATTCCCGGCGGTCAGCTGTCCAACCTGCGGCAGCAGGCCATCGCACTCGGGCTGGGGGAGCGCTTCGAGGCGATCGAGGACATGTACACCAGCGCCGACAAGATCCTCGGCCGGCTGGTGAAGGTCACGCCGTCGTCGAAGGTGGTCGGCGACCTGGCGCTGCAACTGGTGGGTGCCAACGTCGACCCCGCGGACTTCGAGGCGAACCCGCGCAGCTATGACATCCCGGACTCGGTGATTTCCTTCCTCAGCGGCGAACTCGGCGACCCGCCCGGCGGCTGGCCGGAGCCGTTCCGTTCCAAGGCACTTCAGGGGCGGAATGTGAAGGTCCGCGACGAGGACCTGACGGACGAGGACAGCGCCGGTCTGCAGGCGGACTCGGCCACCCGGCGGGCGACGCTCAACCGGCTGCTGTTCGAAGGTCCGACGCGCGACTTCCTGAACAATCGGGAGATCTACGGCGATGTCTCGGTCCTCGATACCCGCGATTACTTGTTCGGAATGCACCCGGGCCAGGAGCACACCATTGAGCTGGAGCAGGGTGTGCGGCTGATCGCGACGCTGGAAGCCATCTCCGAAGCGGACGGGAAGGGGATGCGCACGGTGATGTGCACCCTCAACGGCCAGATGCGGCCCATCCTCGTGCGGGACCAGAGCATCGAAAGCAACGAGAAGGTGGCCGAGAAGGCAGACCCGAACAACTCCGGCCACGTCGCGGCCCCGTTCGCCGGTGCGGTGACGGTCACCGTGTCCGAGGGCGACCAAGTCTCCGCCGGGGATTCCGTGGCGACCATCGAAGCGATGAAGATGGAAGCAGCCATCACGACGCCGGTGGGCGGCACCGTTGACCGGCTGGCCATTTCGCAGGTCGAGCAGGTCCAGGGCGGCGACCTGCTGGTGTCCGTAAAGGCAGACCAGCCAGACCAGCCAGACCAGGCCGAGTAGGCCGACGAGACAGCGCAGAGGCAGCGCAGAGGCAGGGAACGTACAACGCATGACGCACTATGATCTGATCATCATCGGCTCGGGCTCGGGCAACACACTCGTCACCGAGGACTGGGACTCGAAGAAGGTCGCCATTATCGACGGCGGCACGTTCGGTGGTACCTGCCTCAATGTCGGCTGCATCCCGACCAAGATGTACGTATTCCCCGCCGAGCTGGCACATTCGACGGTTAAAGCCGCCGATCTGGGAGTCGACGCCCGCGTGGACGCGGTGCATTGGCCGAAAATCCGCGACCGCGTCTTCGGCCGGATCGACGCTATCTCCGAGGCCGGCCGGAACTACCGCGACGTGGAGCTGGACAACGTCGACCTGTACCAGGAGCACGCGCGCTTCACCGGCGAACGGACGCTGGTCACCGATTCCGGAGCGGAATTGGAAGGTGGCCAGATTGTCATCGCCGCCGGATCACGGCCGGTGTTGCCTGACGTGCCGGGCATGGACCTGCCACAGGTTCACACCTCGGACACGGTGATGCGGATCGAGGAACTGCCGGGCCGGATCCTGATTGTCGGCGGAGGATATGTCGCCGCCGAGTTCGCCCACATCTTCGACAGCTTCGGCTCCGAGGTGGTCCAAATCAATCGGTCGGGCCAGCTGCTCAAGCACACGGACCGTGATGTGTCCGAAGGCTACACCCGCCAGGCGCAACAGCAGTGGGACTTGCGGCTGAACCGCGTTCCGGGCTCGGTCACTGAGTTGCCGGACGGCCGGGTCGCGGCCGCGCTTGTCGATGGTGATGGAGCGGATGCCGGCACGGTTCAGGCCGATATTGTGCTGGTTGCCACCGGCCGGCGGCCCAACGCGGACACCCTCGACGTGCACCGGGCGGGCTTTGATGTCACCGGTGACGGACGGGTCGTCGTCGACGACTACCAGCGCGTCGTGGCTGCAGGCTCCGCGGTCGACGGCGTGTGGTCGCTGGGCGATGTCAGCAGCGAGTACCAGCTCAAGCACGTGGCGAACCACGAAGCCAGGGTGGTCTCCCACAACCTCGTCCACCCTGACGATCTGCGCTTCGGCGACCACCGCTACGTCCCGGCGGCAATATTCACCCGCCCGCAGATCGCCAGCGTCGGCCTGACCGAGGAGGAGGCGCGCCGCTGGGCAGCCCGCAACGGAACCGAGGTCTGCATGCAGTTGCAGGCCTATGGTTCAACGGCCTACGGCTGGGCTATGGAGGACGACGACGGGTTCGTCAAGCTGCTTGCCGAGAAGGGCACCGGCAAGCTGTTGGGTGCGCACATCATGGGGCACGAGGCCTCGATGATTGTCCAGCCGCTGATTCAGGCGATGTCGTTCGGGCTGGACGCCCATACCATGGCACGCGGTCAGTATTGGATCCATCCGGCCCTGCCCGAGGTCGTGGAGAACGCGCTGCTGGGCCTCGACGTGTAGGGCAGGGAGGCCCAGCAGCATCTTCACGCCATAGCTCCGCGCAATAGCTCCGGATCATCCCGACCCGGGCAAGGTAGTGCCGGCCCGCGCCGGGTGGTGCCCATCCCGCGCCGGGTTACGCCCGCGGAGCCATATAGATGTCGTTGATCAGCGAGTCATAATCCTTCAACACCTGGGCACGCTTGATCTTCAGCGACGGTGTCAGGTGCCCGGACATCTCCGTGAAGTCCTCCGGCACGATCCGGAACGACTTAATCTGCTCCGCCTGCGACACCGTCTCGTTGGCCGCGTCGATCAATGACTGGACCTCGGCCAGCACCTGCTCATGTTCGGAGGCTTGCTGCAGCGTCGTCGAGGCCGGCAGCGAGTGCCGTTCCAACCATCCCGGCAGCGCTTCCTCATCCAGGGTGATCAGCGCCGAGATAAATGGCCGCTGGTCTCCGAGCACCACACACTGCGAGATCAGGGCATCCGCGCGGATCCGGTCCTCCAGCAGCCCGGGAATCACGTTCTTGCCGCTCGCGGTGACGATGATTTCCTTCTTCCGTCCGGTGATCGTCAAGTAACCGGAATCGTCCAGTTCACCAAGATCCCCGGTGGCAAACCAACCGTCGACAAATGCCTGTTCGGTCAGGTCATCACGATTGTAGTAGCCGCGCATGACACACACGCCCTTGGCCAGGATCTCGCCGTCGTCGGCGATTTTCACGGCATTGCCCGGCAGCGGCATCCCGACGGTGCCGATCTTGATCAGTGAAGGCGTGGTGACCGAGATCGGGGCAGTGGTTTCGGTCAGGCCGTACCCCTCCAGCACCGTCAGGCCAATGCCGTGGAAGAAGTGGCCCAGTCGTTCGCCCATGGGGGCGCCGCCCGAGACCGCGTGCTTGACGCGGCCGCCCATGGCGTCGCGCAGCTTGCCGTAGACGAGCCTGTCGAAGACAGCGTGACGCAGCTTCAGCCCGAGCCCCACTGAGCCGTTCTGCTGCGCCTTTGAGTAGGCAATGGCCGTTTCGGTGGCCTTGGTGAAAATCCTGCCCTTGCCACCATCCTCGGCCTTGAGCTTGGAGGAATTGAAGACCTTCTCGAAGACGCGGGGGACGGCAAGGATGAACGTGGGGCGGAATTCCTGTAAGTCCGGCAGCAGGTTCTTGATGTCCGGGGTGTGCGCCACCGTCGCGCCTGACGCGACACACATCACTGAAATGAAGCGGGCAAAGACATGGGCCATGGGCAGGAACATGATGGTCTGCGCGCCTTCGCGGGCCACTTCGGGAATCGCGGCCGCGGCATTGTCCGACAGCTCGACGAAATTGCCGTGGGTCAGCTCGCAGCCTTTCGGCCGGCCGGTGGTTCCGGAGGTGTAGATAATGGTGGCCAGATCGTGAAGGTTTGCGGCTGTGCGCCGGTGTTCCAGATCCTCGTCGCTGACCCCGTGGCCGGCCTCGCGCAGTTCGTCCAGGCCGTCGCCGGCCAGTTGCCAGATGTGTTCGAGGCGGTCGAGACCTTCGGATTGGACAGCCTTCTGGACGATGTCCTGATGCTTGCCGGATTCGACGAAGACCGCCACAGCCTCGGAATCGCCCAGGTTCCACGCCACCTGGCTGGCCGAAGAGGTTTCATAGACCGGCACTGACACGGCGCCGGCAAACCAGATCGCGAAATCGACAAGCGCCCATTCGTAGCGGGTCCGGGCCATGATCCCGACCCGGTCGCCCGGGCCAATGCCGGTGGCAATCAGCCCCTTCGCCAGCTTGGAGACATCGTCGCGGAACTGCGTTGCCGTGATGTCCCGGAAGTTTCCCTCCGCGTCCTTGCGGGAGAAGAGTGCCGGATTGGTCGGTTTGTTTGCCTGCCGCAGCACGAGATCGGTGATATTGCTCTCAGGCGGCGATTCCACCATCACCGGGACGCTGTATTCTTGCACGATATCTCCTTCGGTACCTGTTGCCGGCCCACGGCATAGGGTTGCTATCCAGCCTACCGGGAACAGCGGCTGGATACGCCTGTTCACAAGTTACCACTTGGTAACTTATCGTGCCGATGACGCCGACCGTAGAATGATCCGGGTATGGAAAGACGAACTCCACGGACCCGCGCCGGGCGCGGGGCACCGCTCTGGCCGCGGACCGGCACTGTTTCCGGACGCACCAGGGTGATGCCGGCCGTTCCCGCCCGGCTGGGACGGCGTGGGCTGGCCATTGGAATCGACATTGGCGGCACCAAGGTGGCTGCCGGCGTCGTCGACGCCCATGGCGAGGTGCTGGCAGAGTTGGCCCGCCCCACACCCGCCACCGATCCGCGCATGGTCGAAGAGGCCATCATGGGGCTGGTTTCGGAGTTCGAGGCCAGTTACCGCATCTGGTCGGTGGGCATTGGCGCGGCCGGATGGATGGACCAGAGCGGCAGCACCGTGCTGTTCAGCCCGCATCTTGCATGGCGCAACGAGCCGCTGCGGAAGAACCTTGAATATAAGCTGCGGCGCCGGGTGATGGTGGTCAACGACGCCGATGCCGCCGGATGGGCGGAGTGGCGTTTCGGCGCCGGCCGGGGGGAGAGCCGGCTGGTGTGCGTCACGCTGGGCACCGGCATCGGAGGATCGCTGATTTCCAACGGCATGGTGGAGCGCGGGCGGTACGGGGTCGCCGGGGAGTACGGCCACCAGATCATCGTGCCCCAGGGACACCGCTGCGAGTGCGGCAACCGGGGCTGCTGGGAGCAATATGCTTCAGGGAATGCCCTTGGCCGTGAGGGGCGCGAACTCGCGCGCGCGAACTCGCCGGTGGCACAGGACCTGCTGCGCGCTGTCGGCGGGGACCCGGATGCGATCACCGGGGCCCTGGTCACCAAACGAGCGGCTGAAGGCGATCCCACCTGCGTGGAACTGGTGCAGGACGTGGGTCACTGGCTCGGCATGGGGCTGGCGAACCTCGCCGCCGCGCTGGATCCGGGACGGTTTGTTATTGGCGGAGGGCTCAGCGGCGCAGGCGATCTGCTGCTGCAGCCCACCCAGGCTTCGTTCCAGCGGCACCTGACCGGGCGGGGGTTCCGCCCGGCAGCACCGATCAGCATGGCGCAGTTCGGTGCCCGTGCGGGAATGGTCGGTGCGGCCGACATGGCCCGCATCAGCGCGCGCAGCGGCACCCGCGGCACCCGCCCGGCACGTTCAGGCACTTAGACGACGGCGCCGTCGTCGTGGTCATTGCCCCGATCCGTGGGCAGCCGCATCAGCAGGAACACCACCGAGGCGATAAACACCGCCACGATGCCGACGACGGCCACCATCGGCATCGAACGGAAGATAAAGGCGGACAGCAGCAATGCCAACGGTCCGCCGATGGAGCCAATCCAGGCCAGCACGACCAAAGGCTCGGCGCCGGCCAGGGACGGCGGCTCCTCGGGGACAAAACCGTCGTCATCTTCGGGCGGAATGTAATCGCGGGGGCCAAGGGGGCGCACCCCGCCGGGAAGATCCCCGCCGGGACGGCTCTCATCGGGACGGCTCTCATCGGGACGGTCATGATCGGAACGGTCCTGATCTGAACGGTTCCCGTTGGGGTGGTTCGACGGAGGTGGCTGGCCCGCCGCGGGTGGTTGAACCGTCTCCGGTGGCCGGTTTGTCGCGGGTGGTTGATCTGCTGCCGGCGGTGAGTCCGCAGGGCGCACTGGATCGGGAAGCGAATCGTCAGGCTCGGACGGTTGTGTATCCTCGAGGCGGTCCGGCAGGCTTTCGGTGTTTTCCAGCCGGGACACCAGGTCGCGCCACACCTCGTCCTCTGAAGGCTGCGGGCCGCCGGATTCGCGGTTTGCCGGATCGTGCTCGGAGTTACTCATCGCCAGTTCCTGAATGCTGCTGAATGAAACCACCGGTCTGCTCGAAAATCTGCCCGGCGTCATTATCCATCGTTGCCACATGATAGCTGTTATACAGCCGGACCACTTCAAGGTCGGCGCTGCCCAGACGCTTCTCTATCAGTGACACACTGCTGGGCGGGACGACCCGGTCCACGCTTGATTGGAAGATCAGGGTCGGCGCGCTGACCCGGTGAAGCGCGGAGGTAGTGTCCCGGAACAGCCGGTGCAGCTGGTCGACGGCGGCAACGGGGGTGCGGATGTAAGCCGCTTCGCGGACCCCGGGCTTTTTGATGTCATCCCCGATAGCCGGCACTGTGGGGCGGATATATCGAAGGATTCGAGCAAAGCGCGCCTTCGGATCGTAGAAGGTGAAACCCGGGTTGACGGCAACGACACCGGAAACCCGGTGTTCGGCTGCGGTCCGGAGGGCGAGTGTCCCGCCCATGGACAGACCCGCGACGAAGGTGTGGTCGGTTTTGCTTCGGAGACGCAGGTATTCGGCTTCGAAGGCGCCGTACCAGTCCTGCCATCTGCTGGTGGCCAGGTCCTCCCAGCTGGTGCCATGGCCGGGAAGCAGCGGAAGGGTCACGGCATAACCGGCGTCGGCCAGGTGCCGTGCCCAGTCGATCATGCTCGCGGGAGAACCGGTGAAACCATGGCTCAGGGCTATTCCAATACTGGCGTTGGGCCCTGAGCCTTCACTGGAGAACGCCTCGGTGCCAGCGGTGATTGTCATGTCTCCATGGTGTCACTGATTGGTGGGCCAAGCCTAAGGTAATGTGGCAGAAGCCACTGGAGGTTCGTCGGGCGACGGCCGGTTTCCGCAGCGCCGGTCAGGAGAGGTCACAGCGTGTTTTATTGGGTTATGAAGCGGATCTTCATCGGTCCGCTGCTCAAGATGCTGTTCCGGCCGTGGGTCAAAGGAATGCAGAACATCCCCGATGACGGTCCGGCCATTCTGGCCAGCAACCACCTTTCTTTCTCCGACTCCATTTTCCTGCCGGTGTGCGTGCCCCGGCCCGTGGTGTTCCTGGCGAAGTCCGAATATTTCACCGGCAAGGGGATTAAGGGCAAGCTCACGGCGATGTTCTTCCGCCTGACCAATCAGTTGCCGATAGACCGGTCCGGAGGCTCCGCTTCGGCGACGTCGCTGGATGCCGGCATCGACGTGCTGAAGAAGGGCGGCCTGCTGGGTATTTATCCCGAAGGCACCCGCAGCCCCGATGGGCGCCTGTACCGGGGAAAGACCGGCATCGCCAAGCTGGCGCTGACCACCGGGGTACCGGTGATCCCTGTCGCCATGATCGGCACCGACAAGGTGCAGCCGATCGGCCGCAGGATTCCGAACATCCGCCGCCTGGGCATCATTATTGGCGAACCGATGGATTTCAGCCGGTATCAAGGGCTGGAGAATGACAGGTTTGTGCAGCGGTCCGTGGCCGACGAAATCATGTACGGGCTGATGCGGCTCTCGGGCCAGGAATACGCCGACCTCTACGCCAGCACATTCAAGGACCGGATGGCCTCTCGTAAAGGCGGCAAGGGCGCCGACGCCGGCAAGGCGTCCGCCGTGCGTGCCACCCCTGGCGCGACTAAGACGCCTGGAACGGTGACGACGGTTGGGTCGGCTTCGAAAGCGCCGGCTCCCGAGGAAGGCAAAGCGGCGTCCCGCGACAGCCCTCCGGGCGACCAGGCCTCCGGCGAGGGGCAGGATCAGGACCCCCCGGGCGCTCAGGGGTCCGCTGCACCCCCCGGCCCGGCCGGGCAGCAATCTCCGTTGTCCGGCCAGAGCGATGCCGCCGGGCGTTCGGGCGATGCTGCAGGCGACGGCTCCGGGAATGGTTCCACGGGGCCGTCCAACGACACCCACGGCGCCGCTTCCGAGGCTCCTGCCGGTACTTCCGAGAGCGCATCCGATGGCGCTTCCGGCACTTCCGACGGCGCTTCCGGTACCCCGCCCGATCCCCCGGGGGAGCCGCCCGGGCCGGATCGCCGCGCCGGATTATGACATTCGGCTGAACCGGGTTACGTCCGGCGAACCTCCTGTTTGCCGATTACCCCTTACGCTGGATGGGTGAATGATTCAACCCATCTGAGTTCAAACTTCGTATCCAGCCCATCTGCCGTCCCCACGACGGCGGATTATCCCGAGCTGGATGCCTGGCGCTCGCTGCCGATTTCACAGCAGCCACAGTGGCAGGACTCAGCAGCTTATGATTCTTCGATGGCGGAACTGTCCTCGCTGCCGCCCTTGGTCTTTGCCGGTGAAGTTGACGTGCTGCGTGAGCGGCTGGCGGCAGCGGCACAGGGCAAGGCCTTCCTGTTGCAGGGGGGCGACTGCGCCGAGACATTCGAGGCCGCGACCGCTGACCGGATCAGCGCCCGGGTCCGCACCATCCTGCAGATGGCCGTCGTCCTCACCTATGGCGCGTCACTGCCCGTGATCAAAATGGGCCGCATGGCAGGACAATTCGCCAAGCCACGCTCATCGAATGACGAGACCCGGGACGGGGTCACGCTGCCGGCCTACCGGGGGGACATGGTCAATGGATTCGATTTCACCGCCGAGTCCCGTGCCCATGACCCGTCGCGCCTGGTGCGGGCTTACCATACCTCGGCGTCGACTCTGAACCTGATCCGCGCCTTCACACAGGGCGGTTTCGCGGATCTGCGGCTGGTCCACCATTGGAACAAGGGCTTCATGGCCAACCCCGCCCATTCGCGCTACGAGTCGCTGGCACGTGAAATCGACCGCGCGATGAAGTTCATGGAAGCATGTGGCTCCGATTTCGAGACCCTGAAGCGGGTGGAGTTCTTCGCCAGCCACGAAGCGTTGGTGCTCGATTACGAGCGGGCCCTGACCCGGATCGATTCACGGACCGGAAACGCCTACGACACCTCGTCGCACTTCCTGTGGATCGGGGAGCGCACCCGCGACTTGGATAGTGCACACGTCGATTTCCTGTCCAAGGTGCACAATCCCATCGGCGTGAAGCTTGGGCCTTCGACGGATCCCGACGACGTCTTGCGGCTGATCGACAAGCTGGATCCGGACCGGTCGCCCGGCCGATTGACCTTCATTTCCCGGATGGGAGCGGGTGCCATCCGGGAGAAGCTGCCGCCCCTGGTGCAGAAGGTGACCGAGTCCGGCGCCCAGGTGCTGTGGGTCAGCGATCCAATGCATGGCAACACTGTCACTTCGCCCAATGGCTACAAGACCAGGAACTTCGACGACGTCGTCGATGAGGTGCGTGGGTTCTTCGAGGTGCATAATTCGCTGGGCACGTTCCCGGGCGGATTGCATATCGAGATGACCGGCGACGACGTGGCGGAGTGCCTTGGCGGAGCGGACCCGATCGATCAGGATGCCTTCACCTCGCGCTATGAGTCGGTGTGTGATCCGCGGCTGAACCACATGCAGTCGCTGGAAATGGCGTTTTTGGTGGCGAGCGCGCTCAGCCGCAGCAGCTAGCGGAATCCACACGGTCCAGGTGGATTCCACGGTCCAGGCGGCTTCCACACAGTGCAGCTGGAATCCACGGTCCAGCCGGCTCATACAAACAGTGTCGGGTCGCAGCGGACCGGCTGATTTACACTACGGTCAGGGTGATGGTGGACCCCTTGGGCACTGATTTGTCCACGGGGTCCTGGTCCCTGACCGTGCCGAAGAATCCGCCCAGAATGTTGTTGACCTCGACTTTGAACCCGAGTTTTTCGAGTCGCTGGACTGACTTCTCCACCTGATCGCCGATCAAATTGGGTACGTCCACCATCTTCGGCCCCTTGGACAGGGTGATTGTCACCGTATCGCCGCGGAACAGCTGCCCCTGGGCGGGTTTTTGGGATACGACGCGGCCTTCACGAATGGACGGGTGGAAGACCCTGCTATCGGCCACTTCTGGTTTCAGCCCGGCGTCGGACAAGTGCCGTACGGCCGATTTGCGGGATTCACGGACCACTGACGGCACCTCGATGGGACGCGGCCCCTTGGAGGCCACGACAGCAACCGCGGCGTCCCGCCGTCGTTCTTCTCCCGGCGCGACGTCCTGGGACAGCACTGTTCCGGAGGGAATCTGCTCGTGATACTTCTTGCTGACCTTGCCGATGGCCAGCTGCGCGTCCTTCAACTCCGTCGCAGCCTCCTTGATAGTGCCACCCGTGACGTCGGGCACGGAGAACATCTGCGGGCCAATGGAGACGAACAGCGTGACATCTTCGAATTTGCGCAGCTCGGAAGAGGCGGCCGGGTCGGCACGGACGACTTGACCATCCGGGATATTCCCGTGATGGATGTCCGTGGCTCTCGACTCCAGCCCGCGGTTTGCCAGCAGTTGCCGGGCCTCGGCGACAGGCTTGCCGGACACCTTGGGAACGGAGGTCAGCGCGGCAGGGCCCGCCGCCACGAACCAGGAGATCCAGGTGACCAGTAATGAGATCAGTACGACGGCGGCGATCCACAGCAGTGCCCGTCGCCGGGGGTTGCCACGACGCAGACTCTGTTCCGGCTGCTGCGCCGCCTTGGCCTGCTCCTTCTCCTGGGCCTTCTGGTCCCGCTTGGTGTCGCGCTTCGCCGCGCGGGATGAGCGGATACTGCCAATGGCCTGGGTTTCGTCCTGTTTATTTCCGGGAATGTGCCCGGAGGCAGAGGCCGACGGGCCCGAACCAGGGTCCGCGGGGGCGGACGGGCCGGCATCATGGTCCCGGGACAGCACAGTAGTGGGATGGATCCCCGGCCTGATCACCTCAGTGTGCCGGTGAGGGGGAGTGCCGCCGGGGGAGTCGGCGTCGTAATCAAGCTCTTCATTGCTCAAAGTGGTGCGGATATGGCGCAACTCCCCAAGCAGTGCCGCGGCATCGATCGGCCGGGACTCCGGGTCCTGGGCCGTGCACCATTGGACGAGTTCGTCCAGATCCTCGGCCAGTCCGGGCAGTTCGCCGGACGGGGCCGGCACTTCCGAGTTCACATGCTGGAAGGCTACCTGGATGGGAATGTCGCCGGTGTAGGGGTGGTGGCCGGTGAGCATCTCATAGAGCATGATTCCGACCGAATAGATGTCGCTGCGCTCGTCGGCTGATCCGCCCGTCACCAGTTCGGGGGCAATGTAGGCAACGGTTCCGATCAGCGTGCCGGTATTGGTGCTGGTCGACACGGCACGAGCCAGTCCGAAGTCGCCGACCTTGATCCGGCCGTCGTCGGCCAGCAGCACGTTCTCCGGCTTCACATCGCGGTGAACCAGTCCGGCGTCGTGTGCGGCGGCAAGACCGTCCACCACCGCATCCAACAGGGCCAGCGCGAGGCGCGGCTGCAGCCGTCCCCTGTCCTCAATCAGGGCGCGCAGGGTCCGGCCGGGAACATACTCCATCACCAGGTAGACCAAGGCATCGTCGTGGCCCTGGTCCAGGACACCGACGACGTGCGGGTGTGACAACCGGGCGGCGGATTTGGCCTCCTGGCTGAAACGGTTGAGGAAGTTGTCGTCGTCGGCCAGGTGGGAATGCATCACCTTCAGCGCCACATCGCGTTCCAGACGCTGGTCGGTGGCCAGATACACGGTCGACATACCACCGCGGGCCAACCGGGCTTGCACAAGGTAGCGCTGGTCCACCACAGCGCCGACTAAGTCATCAATTGCCCGTTCCTGCACCCTTCGATCCTAGAGGTTTCAGCAGGAAAGAGCCCGAACCAACACCCGGTCCGGGCCCTTTCGCCGCCGGATGGTGCGCGGGTCTTAGCTGAACTGCTTTTCCAACGCCTTGACGGACTTCACGTAGTTCTTGGTGTCGTCGTAGAGGCCATGTTTTTCGACGGCCGCCTGTCCCTGGTAGTAGGAACCGATCGCCTTGGACCGGGAATCAGTGGTGCGAAGCAGGGCGTCAATGATGGCCACACCGGCGGTGATGTTATCGGCCGGATCCAACAGGTTGAGCTGGCGGCCCACCAGCTCGGAGGCCCACTCGCCCGAGGCAGGAATCACCTGCATGGTGCCGATGGCGTTTGCCGGCGACACGGCGCGGTGGTTGAACCCGGACTCCTGGTAGGCGTGGGCAAGGGCCAACGACGGCGGAACCCCCATGCTGCGCGCCGTCTGGACAATCATGTCCTTGATTTCCGCCTGGGACGGAGCCGGCGCTTCCAGCAAGGCCGCCTTGTTCTGATTCGCCTTGGCGACGACGTGCTTGGGGTAGGTGTAGTGCAGGAAGGTATTTGGCACGAGATTCTTCGGCTTTGACTCCTTCCCGGAGTCCTGGGAGCCCTGCCCCGGGATCGCGAGCTTATTGCCCGGGTGGATTACGCTGCCCAGGTTCAGGCTATTGGCCTTCAACAGCGAACTGAGGCTGACACCGTGGCGTGCGGCGATAGACCCCAGGGTATCTCCCGACTTCACGGTGTATTTGCCGGATGGCTCGCCCTTTTTCGATCCGGACTGGTCGATGAGCTTCCGGTCGTTCGCCTGGGTGGTGACATTGGCGCCCGAGAGCTTGATTTTCTGCCCGGGGTGGATCACGGAGCCCATATTGAGGCCGTTGGCCTCGAGGACTTCGCTGATGCTTTTGCCGTGTTGTGCGGCGATGCTGGAGATAGTGTCGCCGGCCTTGACGGTGTAGCTGCCGGACGTCTTTTCCTGTTTCGAGCCGGACTGGCCGATGACCTTGTGGTCGTTCGCCTGGGTGGTGATCGTGGATCCGGAGAGTTTGATCTCCTGTCCGGGATATATCACGGAGCCCATGTTGAGGCCGTTGGCCTCGAGGACTTCGTTGATGCTTTTGTCGTGTTGTGCGGCGATGCTGGAGATAGTGTCGCCGGCCTTGACGGTGTAGCTCGAAGATGAGCCCTTGGAAGCCCCGTTGTTGTTTGAAGCCGGGACGTTCTCATTGTGTCGTTGTTGCTTCGACGCGCTGTGGCTCCCATTCGATTCGAGTGTGATCTTTTGTCCGGGGTAAATGATTGAGCGCATCTGGAGGCCGTTGATCTCCAGGACCTCGCTGACGCTCTTGCCGTGTTGCGCGGCGATGCTGGTGATGGTGTCGCCTGACTGCACGGTGTAGCTCGAGGGTGCCTTACTGGACGTCGTCGTAGCTGACGGAACCTTCGTGGCAACCAGCGAAGAAGGTGTGATGACCCCTTGGGCAGGACCGACGGCGGTGGCTGCATTGGCCACTCCGGACGGCAGCGACTTGGGGACTGTGACGCTCGGGGAAGCCTGGGCCGGCTGTGCCAGCGCCAGGGATGAGAGGACGACTGTCGGGATGGCGGCGGTGGATATCGCGGAGCCGAATTTCCGGCTCCGCTGTGTTCCACTGCCGGAGACTGTATTGCTCGACGTCGGCTGATCATTCGTCAACTGGCGTTGCGGGCTCATAAATGTGTTCCTCGTCTGGTCTGTTTTCGGCACCCGGGGGAGTGCACTGCATTGTTGCTCATGCGGCGAATGATGTTGCTGATGCGGGTGTTTCGAATGTGACTCTTGCGAATTTACACGAATTTTCACATAGCACAAGAGCGGAAGCATTTCGTGGAACTTTATGACTTTCGGCGCGTCATCGAGGGACTGCATGGTATGGGCTATGAACGAATGGCTGCGGCATGGCACGCTTAATGCCGTGAACGAACTTGAAACGCTGATCGATGATTGGCTCACTCTGCCCGATGTAAGTGAACGGCTTGAATTGCCGATTAATAAGGTCCATAGCCTGCTGGATGAGCGGGCGCTGGTCGCGGTGCGGATCGGAGAACGTAAAATACGCTGCGTTCCGTCGGAGTTCCTTATTGACGGGCATGTGCTGGAAAACCTGAAAGGCACAGTTATCGTCCTCTCCGATGCAGGATATGACGACGAGGAAATGCTCCGGTGGCTGTTTACTGCTGACGATTCCCTTCCGGGCAGGCCTATTGACGCGTTGCGCGCGGGCCGTAAAAGGGAGATCCGGCGGCGGGCGCAAGCCCTCGCCTGGTAGGCACTCCACTGCCGCTGCGCGGCTGGGCCCCGCAGCGTTGGGTTGGTGTGCGTAAGCGCGGGCCTCAACCCCACCTTCGTTATTGTTTCGTTATCTGCTTGCTATTTTTTCGGGCCTGATTCTTCTAAAACTGTCGGTGCTCGATGGTTGACTATTTTTATGACGGTTCGAGTGGGTGTTGACGACGACGGCGGTGGCCGGCAGGGTGCTGGCGCCGGTGCTGCTGGTGCCGGCGCTGCCAAGGGCCGCAGTGCCTTTGACGACGCCGCTGCGGGTGCCTCTGGTGACGCGGGTGCTGGTGCTGGTGGTGCTGGTGGTGAGTCTGTGTTTGAGCCGTTGTTGGTGACGTTGTTTTTGGAACGTGACGTGGTTCGTGGCGCGGGGTTTAAGGACAAGCCGGTGCTGGCTCGGGGCATTATCAACGGGCTGACCCGCCTGGATCCTGAAGCGTTGGATTATCGGCAGGCGGTGAATCTGCTGGACGAGGCGTCCAAGCTTGTCTCGGCCGCCGAGGCCCTCAAAGCTAAAGCCGTCTCCCGGGTGTGTGCCACGGCCGGGGACCGGGTCGGTGAGGAAGAGCACCTGCCGCCGGCGGGTCCCGATGCTGACCAGTTGGCGTCCATGGTCGCCGAGTCGGAGATCGGCACGGTGCTGGACTTGTCGAAGCGGGCGACGGACAAACTCATCGGACACAGTCACCTGCTCACGACCGGCCTGCCGGCCACGTTGGACGCTCTGGCGCAGGGGGTGTTGCATCCGGATCAGGCCGACGTGATCGCCGATCAATGCGGGTCCCTGCCGCGTGAGGCGTATGCGGACTTTGAGGCGGAGATGGTGGGCTTCGCTCCGGGGAGGGCGAGGCACCTGGTCGCGGCGAAGGCACGCAGGGTGCGGGAACGCTCGCACCCGGAGACGATCAAGCGGCGCAAGGAAAAAGCCGCGGCCGATCGGACGGTGGTCCTCGAGCCGGTCGAGGACGGGATGTGCTGGCTGAGCATGTATTTACCGGCCGAGGCCGCCACCGCGGCGTTTAACCGGCTGACGGGATTGGCGCGTTCGTTACAGGGCCCCGGAGAACCACGTGATCTCGCCCAGTTGCGGGCTGATGTGGCTGCGGACCTGCTCCATACCGGCACCGGCACCGGACTACCACCGGCGGCCCTGTCCGGCAGTGCCAACGATGGGTTCTACGGCACAAATCCGCCACCGGGGGTCCCGACCGGGCCCGCCGCACCCGGAATAGCCGGAGCCGCCGGAACACCCGGAGTAGCCGGGGCAGCCGGAACTGGTGGTTCAGTACCCGGTTCGGCCGGTGGTGCCGGGCCCGGGACAGCCGGAAGCACCGGATCGGCCGGCCCCGGTGGTGCCGGAACACCCGGCGGTGTTGATCCGCCTGCCGGTGTTGATCCGCCGGGTTCGGGTCGGATCCCCAATTATGCCGGGATTAAGGCTGAGGTGCTGGTGGTGGTGCCGGTGTTGACCCTGATGGGGTTATCGGATGAGCCGGCCGATCTGGAAGGGTACGGTCCCATCGATGAGGACACCGCCAAACAATTGGCCGCGAACGCCCCGTCGTTCAAGCGGTTACTCACGCATCCGGAGACGGGGGCGCCGCTGTCGTACGGGCGGGACAGCTACGCGGTGCCCAAAGACCTGCAAAAAATGGTCCGGCTGCGCGACCGCACCTGCCGCGGGTACGGGTGCAACAAAGCCGCCCGTCACTGCGACCTCGACCACACTGTCCCATACCCGACAGGGCAAACCGAACTGACGAATCTGAAACCACTATGCAAACCCGGCCATGCCCTCAAGACCGCGGGACTCTGGCGGGATATCCAGCACCGCGACGGCAGAGTGGACTGGACCTCACCGGCAGGCAGGAAATACTCCAACACTCCCGAAGGCCCACTACCGGAGATGCGACCCGCCCCCGACATCGCCACCCTGCTCAACAAAGCCAAACACCAGCCAGAAAACTGCGCCAGGACGGACAACGCACCGGCAAAACCGGCGAAGCCACCCAACGATCCCAACGAGCCCCCGCCATTCTGATAGCGCAGGTACGGATGTCAGACGCGCCTGGTGTCTAAGAAATCCGCCGGATGGCAGCCCGTCCGATGCTCGCCAGGGAAGTGCGAACTGCGGGTTCGACGTCCAAGGACTCCAAGGCACCAAATGCCTGGTCGGACAGTCCATCAATTAGGTTCTCCGTGGCAGCCAACGCACCGCACTCGACCATAATGCGACGTAGCTCGACAACTTGATCCGTGGTCAGTTCCGGGTTTCCGAGGTTGTCCTCGAGAAGGGCCGCCTGTTCCGACGGTGCCAGTTGCAGGGTGTATCCAGTCAAAACCGTACGTTTTCCTTCGCGGAGGTCGTCGCCGGCGGGTTTTCCGGTTTTATCCGGATCGCCGTAGACCCCAAGGACGTCATCGCGCAGTTGGAATGCTTCACCCAGCGGCAGCGCGAAGCGCGAGAACTGTTCGAGCAGTTGGTCATCCGCTCCTGCCAGGGCTCCGCCGAGCACCAACGGGCGTTCCGTCGAATACTTTGCCGATTTGAACTGAATGATCGCGCGGGCCCGGTCAACCGCCCCCTCGGCAGATCGCACCGGGCCGGCGGACTCCTCCAGGACATCCAGATACTGCCCGGCCATCACTTCTGCACGCATGCGGTCAAAGATGGCCCGTGCCCGTCTGGGCCCCTGCCCGTGTATAGTCTTGCGGCCTTCGCGTTGAGCCGGGGCGCTGGTACCGTCGTCGACGCTTTCCATCGTGGCGAACGCAAACAGTTCCTCGCTAAAGGATAGGCACATGTCCCCGGCCAGTATGGCCGCTGCTCTGCCAAATCGATCAGGGTTGAGGGACCAACCACTCCGGTCATGAAGAGCGCTGAAGCGGCGATGGACACTCGGAGCACCGCGACGAGTGTCGGAGTTATCGATGATGTCGTCATGGATCAGCGCAGCAGACTGGAAGAGTTCAAGGGCAGCGCCGGCGGAAATGATTCGTTCCGATTCCGGTGATCCTCCCGCACCGCGGAACCCCCAATAGCACAAGCTGGCGCGCATCCGCTTGCCGCCTGCGGCCAAGTCCGAGATGGCGTCGATCAGTTCCACAACGTCTGGTGAAATCTTCGAGAGTTCGTCGCGTCGCGAAGCGAGGAAACCGGCAATCCGGTCTCCAACTGCCTGGGCGTACCGTTGCTGACTTTTATCAGCGGCAGATTGTTGTGCGGCAGATTGGCGCTCGTTCCCAAACGGCCGCGATGGTTGTCCGACGTCGGCGGCTCGGGGAAGGTCCGATGCCGGCTTTGGGTGCAGCGAATCCATCATCGGCTGTCGACAGACTCGGCCGACAGGTGAGCGCCGATGGTAATGGTGGATGTGGATCCGCTTTTGACAACGGAGATGTTGACTGTTTCCGTTCCTTCACCGCGGGTATAAGTCCTGGATGCGGCGCCCTGGGCGGTGGTGCTCTCCAATGGTTGGAATTTGTGGTTTTTCAGTTTCTTGTCATAGAAGTTCAGAACCGACTTGCGGGAGGCATCCGTTTCGGCAACGAGTGAGAGGGAAATCGTATCGTTGGCAGTTTCAACGTCGGAGACAACAACCCCGGCGTTGTCCATCAGCGGAATCAGTTCCTGCGGAAAGTCCTTGGGCAGTTCGCCCGGAGTTGGAGCTGCCCGGGACGCCGGGCCGGGCTCAGCCAGTTGCGGTGCTGGTGTCGGCGTCAGGGATTGAGCGGGTGGCTTTGTCACCCGCGATGGCTCCCGCTGCTCCGTGGAGTCGGTGCACCCCGCTGAGGCCAGCAGCACTGACAGCGCCGCTGAAACCCGCAGAGCGGTCCGCAATGCGGTGTTTTGTGGCCTCGTGCTCTTGGAAAGCAACCGCGCTCCTTGTAGTAGATGCTGTGTGGGCACGGATTCCATCTTAGCCAGTGAGCCGGAGACCGTCGCCCGTTGCCGACAGGCCAACGGTGCCGTGAGTGCAGGACGCACAGCGAAGCCAGCGGTGGTGTGTGTGTCGGACGCACCGCTAAGCCGGCGATACCCGGCATACCATGGGACAGTGATGTATCCGTCAACCGGCGAGTCAGTTCCGGCGGCGGGGCAGGGCCTGGACAGCACCGTACTGCATGTCGATATGGACGCGTTCTTCGTGTCAGTGGAGCTGCTCGACGCCCCCGGCCTCCGCGGAATTCCGGTGATCGTCGGCTCCGAGTCGAACCGTTCGGTAGTGCTGTCCGCTTCTTACGAAGCCAGGGACTACGGTGTCAGGTCCGCGATGCCGATGGCGACTGCACGCCGGTTGTGCCCTCAGGCGGTCATCGTGGAGCCGCATCAAGACAAATACCGGCAGGCTTCCACACGGGTCATGGCCATCTTCTCCGAAATCACAGACTTGGTGGAGCCGCTCAGCGTTGATGAGGCATTCATCGACGTACGGGGTGCAACACGTCGGCTGGGTTCGCCGAGGGATATCGGTGAAATGATCCGTCGTCGGGTGGCCGCTGAATTGGGGATGACGGCTTCGGTGGGGATTGCATCCAGCAAATTCGTGGCCAAAATCGCTTCCACCAGGGCAAAACCGGATGGGCTGCTGGTCATCCCGCGCAATGAAACAGTGGCGTATCTGCACTCGTTGCCCGTCTCCGCGCTGTGGGGGGTGGGCGCCAAAACCCAACAATCGTTATCCAGGCTGGGGATCTCCACTATCGCTGATGTGGCCTCGACGCCGGTGGGTGCACTGAGGCGGGCGCTGGGTTCCGCCGGTGAGCACGTCCACCGTCTCTCATGGGGAGTCGACGAACGTGCTGTGACTCCTATCAGGGAAGAAAAGAGCATAGGCGCTGAAGAAACATTTGGCGATGATGTGGCATCCGACGAAGCGCTCCGCGCGGAATTGCTGCGGCTGGCGCACCGAACAGCGTCCCGGCTGCGGTCGGCCGGGGTGAAATGCCGCACAGTCTCCATCAAGATCCGCTACTCGGACTTCAGCACCCTCACCCGGTCCAAAACGTTGGTGGAACCGGTGGACAGCGCACACCTGATGTACAGCGCGGCTGCGTCGTTGCTCACTGCGTTAGGCAATCGCCCCATGAGTGTTCGGCTGATCGGGTTGCGGGCGGAGTCACTGGAAAACTCCGCTGATTCTATGGACCAGTTGACTATCGACGGCCGGGATGACAACTGGCGTGCGGCAGAGGAAGCACTGGATCGGATCAACAGCAAATACGGGCAGGACAACCTGCAACCGGCACGCCTTCTATCCCGGGACCGGCCGGGCCGAGCCGGGCCTGCCGGTCCCGGCAGCGCGGGACTTTCAGGCGGCGAAGGTCACGAGGGGCCCCGGGACAGTGACGAATAGCGCAGGGAGCGCGTTTTGAAGGGTAAGTTCCAGCTTTCCCAAAGGGCAAATGCCATCTATCCTTATAAGTAGGCAGAGCCATCATTTGGCAGTCCGCCTGATGGTCGTGACCACACAGGTCACTGGTTGCGACCATGTTGACGTCGGTACTGACCGTAAGGAGGCAGCAATGCCACTCTCGGAACATGAACAGAAGCTGCTTGAGCAACTGGAGCGGCAATTACAGGCCGACGACCCCAAATTTGCCAGCTCCCTCGGCAATGACCGGATGCATGCCCTGTCCACCAGGCACATCGTATTCGGCGCCCTTGGTGCAGTGCTTGGTCTACTTGTGCTGCTGGTAGGGATTTCACAGCAGTGGATCATAGTCGGAGTGGTTGGCTTCCTCATCATGGGCGGCGGCGTGTATTGGGCGTCCACACAGGGCGCCAAGGCTGCAAAGCGGAAGGAAAAGGGCTCGGGCAAGTCGAAGTCGCAAAGTGGATTCATGTCGAACCTTGAGGACAAGTGGGAGGATCGGCGCCGCGAGGAGCCGTAGACGCTCCAGCCCGGGAGGATCGGCGCCGCGAGGAGCCGTGCAAGCAGCGTCCCACCGAGCCGCAGAGTGGCGGGGAGCCGTGGATATTCAGCGGCGCTCCACATTCCACCACGACTCCACCTCCTTCCCCTCCACTTCCCACCCCGTGGTCGTGCGGGTGAGGCTCATCCAAGGGAAAATCGGCCGGAATCGAGCCATTCATCGGGATCCGTAGATACGGGTCCCGATTCTTTTTAACCTCTTTTCGACGCCTGGCGTGATTCTTCCTCCACTTCCTTCCACCGGCATGATTCCGCGTCATTTCAGGCTTTTTCGAAAGGACACGCCGCGACATTCCGCGCTCGCAGATTGACCGTGGGGGAATGTGGAGTAAAGTGGGGCCTATTAGAGGGCGATGGTGGCCATGGAGGGATCTCCTCCCGGATCGGCAAGGCGGTGGCGATGTTTCTCGGAACACATTCGCCGCGGCTGGACGATAAGGGGCGGATCATCCTCCCGGCGAAGTTCCGCGAGGAACTCTCCAACGGTCTGGTCCTGACCAGGGGACAGGAACGTTGCATCTACGTCTTCAGCCAGCGGGAATTCGAAAGGGTTCATGAGCAGATGCGTGAGGCACCGATCTCCTCACGACAAGCGCGTGATTACATTCGGGTTTTCCTATCTGGTGCCTCTGACGAAGTTCCGGACAAGCAGGGCCGGGTGACCATTCCGCCTGCGCTCCGCACCTATGCAGGGCTTGACCGCGAACTGGCTGTCATTGGCGCCGGTGCCCGTGCCGAGATCTGGGATGCCCAGGCGTGGAGCGAGTACCTCGAAGAGAAGGAAACCACCTTCTCGGAGACCGACGAAAACGAACTACCTGGAATCCTCTGAGCGATCAGAGGACGCTGCAAAACGCCGGACGCTGGGATGAGATCTCCAGCCGCCCGCCGTCAGGGATCGACCTGGCTCACCTTCCCCGGAGCCAGGCGGATCACAACGGCAGGTGCGGATGGGGATCTGGTTCAAGCACCAGCGGGGCCGATGACGAAGGGAATGGGCAAGGCCAATGAACGCACAGCAGCCAGCCGGGCACCACGTGCCAGTGCTGCGCGAACGTTGTGTGTCGTTGCTCGAGCCGGCCATCGACGGAACCGGCGCCGTCGTCATCGACGCGACTCTTGGACTGGGAGGCCACAGCGAGGCGATGCTGAACCGGTTTCCCGGCCTCCACCTGATCGGTATTGACCGCGACGAAGAGGCGCTGGCACTGTCCACCGAAAGGCTGGCCGCATATCAGGACCGTATCGATCTGGTCCACGCGGTCTACGACGAAATCCCCGACGTGCTTGATGATTTGGGTGTTCCGGCCGTCAACGGTGTGCTGTTCGACCTGGGGGTTTCCTCGCTCCAACTGGACGAGCGCGAACGGGGTTTTGCCTACTCCTTCGACGCGCCTTTGGACATGCGCATGGATTCCAGCGAAGGCCAGACCGCTGCCGACGTCGTTAATCAATACCCGCTGCAGCAGCTGCGCACTATTATCCGCCGCTGGGGCGAGGAAAAGTTCGCCGGACGGATTGCCGAGGCGATCGCGGCCGCGCGGGCGGATGAGCCGATTACGACGACGGGACAACTGGTCGAGATCATCCGCAGCGTTGTGCCGGCCGCGGCGGCACGGTCCGGGGGGCATCCGGCCAAGCGGACTTTCCAGGCGTTGCGGATCGAGGTCAACCAGGAACTTGAGGCGCTGCAGCGGGCGATTCCGGCCGCTGTGGATGCCCTGATGTTGGACGGCCGGATAGTTGTGATGTCGTACCACTCGCTGGAGGACCAGATCGTCAAGTCGGTCTTCAACTCACGTTCACAGTCGTCCGCGCCCAAGGGATTCCCGGTCGAGTTGGACGAGCACAAACCGGAATTGAAACGCCTTTCACGCGGAACCGAGGCACCATCCGCGGCGGAAACAGCAGAAAACCCACGGGCCGCTTCGGCCAAATTACGTGCCGTTGAGCGCATCAGGGACAGGAGGGTGGCATGACTCAGCAGCCACACATCACGGAGCACCCCGGCCAGACCGTGGCGGGCAGTGCAGCGCTGGCGCCGACGCCGGCAGGCACGCACGCCCCCGACCACGGAGGGCACCCCGAGCGTCGCACACCACTGTCCGTGGTGCCTGCCGGCACACGGCGCCGGCGGGTTCCCTTCGCCGTATTCTGCTTCGTCGCACTGGTGGCGTCGCTGGTTGGAGTGCTGGTGCTGAACGTCTCCGTGTCGTCGGGCCAGTATCAGCTGGTGGAGCTGAACAGCAAGCAGGCATCGCTGCAACAGAAAAACGAAATGTTGACACAGCGGGTGAAAAACCATGTGGCTCCACAGAATCTGGCCTCCCAGGCGGCAGAATTGGGAATGGTTAGTTCGCCAACGTTTGGAACCATTGATTTGAACAGCATGCGCATCGCCGGTGAGCCTGAGCCAGCCGAGAAATCGGACGGCCCGGACGCCCGTGTACCTGCGCCCGATGTCTCGATCATCGATCAGGCGCCGACGGCGTCGGGCCCCTCATCGGAGAAGCCGGACAGCAAGCCGTCAGGCAGCTCCGAGGGCTCGGACAGCACATCGCAGGACAACGGACCAGACCAGGGCGCATCGGATAGCGGGCAGAGTGAGGCAGATGGCAACCAGTCATCCAATCCTCAAGCCTCGGGTGGATCGTCATCCGACGACAGCTCCAACAGTGGATCCGACGACGGCGTCGTGCCTGCCCCCGTGCAGCGCCAACCTGCTGACCTCAATGGCGGCACCATTCCGGCTCCCCAACAGGCGGGCCAAGAGTAAGTTTCCAACCCAACCGGACGAGGACGATGGCGGGATCTAAAGACCCTCAAGGCGGCACAGCAGGAGTATCGATGGGCACCCGGCGGCTGCGTATCGGGCTGGCCATGATGCTGTTGCTGCTGCTCGTACTTGGCGGCAGGCTGTTCCAGATTCAGGGAATCGACCCCGACGGGATGGCGCAGGCAGCAGTCGACAACCGGACGCGCTCGTTCCCCGTCGCGCCGCTGCGCGGGGATATTATCGGCGCCCAGGGCGATGTGCTGGCGACAAGTGTGCAACGGTTCCACATCACAGTTGACCAGCAGAATGTGCTCGATGAGTTCAAGCGGATCACCCCTGACAATGAACTGGTCACCGTGACCAAGGACGAGGCCGTGGCGAAACTGGCCAATGTGCTGGACAAGCCCGAAAAGAAGGTCAAAGACGACCTCACCGGTGACGACCGCTTCCACTACGTCGCCAAGGGTGTCTCTCCGGCGGTCCGGGACAAGGTGATGAACCTGGGCATTCCCGGCATCGTCGCGCAGGCCACCAGTGAACGCACCTACCCCTCCGGGTCGGTGGCCGGTTCCATTGTTGGCTACCTGGGCTCGGACGGCGCCGCGTTGGGCGGTATTGAACTGACCAAGGACGACAAGCTCTCAGGCACGCCCGGCAAGATCAGTTACCAGATCGGCGCCGATGGCATTCCGATTCCCACCGCTCCGCGGAAAGAAAAGCCGGCCGTCGATGGCACCTCCATCCAGCTGACCATTAACCAGGACATTCAGTGGTTCGCCCAGCAGCAGATCAAGAGCCAAGTGGATCGGCTCAGCGCCGAATGGGGCAGCATTGTGGTGCTGGAGGCAGAAACCGGCCGGGTCGTGGCCATGGCCCAGTCGCAGGCCCCGGACCCCAACAGCCCGGGCAAGACGCAGTCCAACCGTCGTCAGGCTATCGGCGTCACCACCGCCTTCGAGCCGGGATCGACGCAGAAACTGATCACCATGGCTGCCGTGATTGAAGAGGGAATCGCCGGGCCGCTGTCCGAGTTCACGGTCCCGCCGTCCTACACCGTGGATGGCCAGACATTCAGCGATGCTTTCGAACACGGCACGCAGGAACGCACCCTGGCAGGCATCTTCGGCGATTCGATGAACACCGGCACGGTGATGGCCGGCGAGCAGCTGACCAAGCAGGAGCGGTACGACTGGATGCGGAAGTTCGGCATCGGCCAGAAGACAGGTGTGGCGCTGCCCGGCGAAACTGCGGGCATCCTGGAAAAGCCGAAGAACTGGGACGTACGCCAGAAGTACACCGTGCTGTTCGGGCAGGGCGTGGCCCAGACGGCACTGCAGACTGCCGTGGCATACCAGACGATCGCGAACGACGGCGTGCGGTTGAAGCCCCGTTTGATCGACGCCTACATCGAACCGGACGGGACCCGCCACGAGGTCGGCAAGAAAAAGGCACAGCGCGTCGTCTCCCATAAAACCGCGCAGCAGCTCCAGGACATGCTGGAGACCACCGTCACCGACGCCGGCGCCCAGCTGGCGCAGATGGAAAGCTACCGGGTCGGCGGCAAGACCGGCACTGCGGAAGCCCCCGGCAAGAATGGCGGGTACAATGGCTACACAGCGTCGTTCGTGGGAATGGCTCCGATGGAGGACCCCCAGTACGTGGTCGGGGTGACCCTGCAGCGTCCGCAAGGCAATATTTATGGCATCACGGCCGGGCCGACGTTCACGGCGGTGATGGGCCATGTGCTGCACACCTTCGATGTGCCGCCCTCTACAGGGAAGCCGGCCCACTTGCCATTGTTTGCCAGCGAAAAACGGGAGTAGTTCGTGCCAGAGAATACCGGAGCCTCCACCACAGCGGTAATGATGCGGCCGGCCAACGTCGCTTCGGTATCCATCTCCACCGTGGTGGAGTTCCTGCAGGCATTTGGCGCCGCCCACGCTGCCGTGACGAGTCCGCTTCCCGAAGACACCGACGTTGCCGTCAGCGGCGTGTCCATCGATTCGCGCACTGTCCAACCCGGAGATCTGTATATTGGCCTGCCCGGAGCCCGGAGCCATGGAGCAGAGTTCGCTCCGCAGGCAGTCGAGGCCGGTGCGACAGTAGTCCTGACCGACGACGCCGGCGCCCGGCGACTGGGAGAGTGCGGCGTCCCGGTGCTGGTGGGAACCAGCTTGCGCTCCGCCGTCGGGCCGTTGTCCCGGCTGATCTTCCAAAGCCAGCCGGCAGGGGTGCAGCGGCCAAAATTGTTTGGCATCACCGGAACCAACGGAAAAACCACCAGCACCTACCTGCTCGATTCGCTGCTGCGTGCACTGGAAAACGACACCGGGCTGATCGGCACCATCGAAATCCTCGCGGGGGAGGAATCCATCCCCAGCCAACTGACCACGCCCGAGTCGCCGCAGATCCACGGACTGCTGGCGCTGATGCGGGAGCGCGGACTGAGCGCCGCATCCATGGAGGTCTCCTCCCACGCCATCACGTACCGGCGGGTGGATGGTGTGAAGTTCGATGTCGCCGGCTTTACTAATCTCACCCAGGATCACCTGGACCTGCATGGGGACATGGAGGATTATTACCAGGCCAAAGCCGCGCTGTTCAGCCGGGAACGAGCGCGCCGGGCCGTCGTGGCTGTCGACGACGAATGGGGGCGGCGGCTGGCCTCGGAGACGATGATTCCGGTGACCACGCTGTCCGGCAGCGGAATGTCCGCGGACTGGACGATCCCGGAGGTGCAGCCGGTCGGAACCGGAAACCGGTTTGTGCTGCACGGGCCTCACGGGGTCCGGCTGCAGTGCCATATCCCGGCCCCTGGAGCTTTCAACGTGATGAATGCCGCACTGGCTGCGGTGATGGTGCATGAATCGGGAGTGCCGGCCGGACGGATCCAGGAAGTGCTCGACGCCGCGGACCCATTCAGCGTTCAAGTTCCGGGGCGGATGGAAGTGGTGGGCAGCGCACCGGCCGCCATCGTTGATTTTGCCCACAACAGCGACGCCCTCGAGCGGACGCTGCAGTCGGTGAGGACACCGCAGGAATCGGGTCGGGTGATCGTGGTCTTCGGCGCCACCGGCGAACGGGACCAGGGCAAGCGGACCGTGATGGGCGCCATCGCCGCCCGCAACGCCGACGTCGTCATTGTCACCGATGATGACCCGCACGACGAGGACGCCGCTTCGATCCGCGCCGAGGTCTTCGAAGGAGCCGACACGGCACGTCGGGACGGGGGCCTGTCGTGTGAACTTTCCAACGTCGCCCCCCGGGCCGCCGCCATCGAAGCGGCCGTCGAAATGGCCACCCGAGGCGACGTGATTCTGGTGGCTGGCCGCGGCCACGAGGTGTGGCAGGAAGTCAACGGCGTGAATCTGCCCCTGGACGACCGGGTCGAACTGCGCGCGGCGCTGCAGAAGCACGGATTCACTCCTGCAGGTGCCGAGCGGATAGAGTCCTGAGCGAGATGATTGAACTATCCGCAGAAGAGATTGCCGCTGTCACCGGAGGCCGGCTGACCGGCACCGCCGATCCCGAGGCCACGATTGGATCCGTGGTGACCGATTCCCGGCAGGTCAGAGCGGACGCCATGTTCGTTGCCAAACCGGGTGAATTCGCCGACGGGCACAGCTTTATTGGTACGGCGTTCGACGCCGGGGCGGTGCTGGCGCTGGCTGAACGGGCTGTCCGCGACGCGTCCGGGGCCGAGTATCCGTCAGTCATCGTCGACGACGCGGTACTGGCCATGGGAGCCGTGGCCGCGGAGGTCATCCGCAGGCTCCGCGCCGCCGGTGAGCTGACCGTTATCGGCATTACCGGCTCCGCAGGCAAAACCACCACCAAGGACTTGCTGTCCGCGGTCTTGTCGAACGCGGCGCCCACGGTGGCACCGGTCAACTCCTACAACGGTGAAGTGGGCGTTCCGCTGACCGTGTTCGAGGCCGGCTTCTCCACCCGCTACCTGATTATTGAGATGGGCGCCACCGGAATCGGGCATATTGACTACCTCGCCCGGATGGTGGCCCCGGACATCGGCGTGGTGCTCGGTGTGGGCTCGGCCCATGCCGGCGAATTCGGGTCAATCGAAAACATCGCCCGGGCCAAGGGCGAACTCGTCGAGACGCTCGGCGCCGACGGAATTGCCGTGCTGAACGCCGATGATGCCCGCGTGGCTGCGATGGGGGACCGTACTGCCGCCCGGGTGCTGTCGTTCAGCTCCGGCCGGCAGGACACTGAGCTGCAAGAGACCGGGCTGGTCATCGGCAGCCATCTGGAGACGACCCGCGAAGGGCACCCGGCTTTTGACGTGACTTTTCCCGATGGTTCCGGCGGCCATGTCGTATCCGGACTGCTGGGAACTCATCACGTCGTGAACCTGCTTGCGGCAGCAACTGCCGCGTTTGCGGCCGGGCTGGACGGCACCGGCATCGTTTCAGGGCTGAGCGGACAGTCTGCGGGCAGCCGCTGGCGGATGGAACGCACAGAGCGCGCCGACGGCGTCACCGTGATTAATGACGCTTATAACGCCAATCCGGAGTCCATGCGGGCTGCCTTGCGCACGCTGGCCGAACTGGGGCGCGGACGCCGCACCTGGGCCGTGCTGGGCGAGATGCTCGAGCTCGGCGACGAGTCGGTCGAGCAGCATGACGCCGTGGGCCGCGATGTGGTGCGGTTGAATATCTCCCGGTTGCTTGCCGTCGGCAACGGAGCCCGGGCGATTCACAACGCGGCCGTGCTGGAAGGGTCGTGGGGCGATGAAGCGGCCTATGCCGCCGACGTCGATGAGGCGGAACACGTGCTGCGCACAGAGCTTCAGCCGGGTGACCTGGTGTTGTTCAAGTCCTCCAATGGCGCGGCGTTGCGGCTGCTGGGTGACCGGATAGCCTCGACTCAAGACAGAGTGGAAGAGACCGGCGAAGGCACAGCTACAGGCCCGGCTAAAGGCCCGGCTAAAGGCCCGGCTAAAGGTAAAGAGGAAGGACAACCGCACTCGTGATCACCTTGCTCATGGGCGGTGCCTTCTCGCTGATCTTCGCGTTGGTCGGAACTCCGCTGTTTATCAAGCTGCTGGTCAGCCGCGGCTATGGCCAGTTCATCCGCGACGACGGCCCCACGTCCCACCACACCAAGCGCGGCACCCCCACGATGGGCGGCATGGTGGTGGTTGTGTCCGTCGTCGCCGCTTACTTGCTGACCCATTTGATCGTGTACCTGATCAATCCGGACAGCCAGGGGCCGACAATATCCGGCGGCTTGTTGCTGCTGTTGATGGTGGGCATGGGCCTGGTGGGTTTCCTGGACGACTTCATCAAAATATCCAAGCAGCGCAGCCTCGGACTGAACGCCGTCGCCAAGATCATCCTGCAGAGTGCCGTGGGCATCTTGTTTGCCGTGCTGGCGCTCAACTTCCCCGACTCCAGGGGGCGGACCCCGGCGTCGACACATATCTCCTTTGTCCGCGACACCGTTGTGGATCTGGCGTTTGCCGGAACGATCGTGGGGGTTATCCTCTTCGTGATCTGGTCCAATCTGATCGTTACCGCCGCCACCAACGGGGTGAATCTGACCGACGGGCTCGACGGGCTGGCCGCCGGCGCCAGCGTCATGGTGTTCAGCGCCTACCTGCTGATGGGGATCTGGCAGCAAAACCAAAGCTGCGGTTCACCCGGAGTGACCGGCGCCTGCTACGAGGTCCGCGATCCCTTTGACCTGGCACTGCTGGCCGGGGCGCTGTGCGGGGCGTTAATCGGGTTCCTCTGGTGGAACACAGCACCTGCAAAGATCTTCATGGGCGACACCGGTTCACTGGCACTGGGTGGTGCGCTGGCCGGGTTCGCTATCTTGTCCCGCACCGAATTGCTGCTGCTTATTATCGCCGGGCTTTTCGTGATCATCAGCCTGTCAGTCATTGTCCAAGTCGGATTCTTCAAGCTCTCGGGAGGCAAACGCATCTTTAAAATGGCTCCGCTCCAGCACCACTTCGAGCTCAAAGGCTGGGCAGAAGTGACGATCGTGGTCCGGTTCTGGATCCTGTGCGGCCTCTTCGTCGCCATTGGCCTGGGCATCTTCTACGCCGAATGGGTGGCCGGACTGTGAACACGGCACGGACCGACTCGTTGACCAGTTGGGATGCGGATTGGAACGGCTTGCGGGTCGTTGTGGCCGGGATTGGAGTCTCCGGGTTCTCCGCGGCCGATACGCTGGTCGAGCTGGGAGCCGACGTCGTCGTCGTCGACGCCGCCACCGACGACGAGAGCCGCGCCAAGGCCGACACTCTGAAGATCGTTGGCGTCTCCGACGTGCTGCTCGGAGCGGAACACGCCCAATCACTGCCCGACGTCTCGGCCGGAGCGCCCCAGCTGGTTGTCACCTCCCCGGGATGGAAACCCGCTCAGCCGCTGCTGGCCGCCGCGGCCAGCGCCGGCATCCCGATCTGGGGGGATGTCGAACTGGCGTGGCGGCTGCGCAACCGCCAGGGCCGGAAGCCGGCCGAATGGCTGACGGTGACGGGCACCAACGGTAAGACGACGACCGTGGGACTGGCCGAATCGATGCTGCAGGCCTCCGGGCTGCGGGCGGCGGCGGTGGGCAACGTTGGAACCCCCGTGCTTGACGCCATCCGGGACCCGGAAGGCTTTGACGTGCTGGTGCTGGAATTGTCCAGCTTCCAGTTGCACTGGTCGCACACCCTCTCGCCGCTGGCCAGCGTCTGCCTCAATGTGGCCGAAGACCACGTGGACTGGCATGGCTCGTATGCGGGCTACCTGGCGGACAAGGCGAAGATTTACGCCAACACCCGGGTGGCGGCGGTCTATAACGACGAGGATGCGGCAACACAACGAATGGTCGCCGAGGCCGACGTCGTCGAAGGGTGCCGGGCCATCGGCTTCACCACCTCCAGCCCGGACATCAGCATGCTCGGCGTGGTTGATGACCTGCTGGTGGACCGTGCCTTCATCGAGGACCGCCACACCTCCGCCGCGGAACTGGCGGCGCTGGGCGACTTTGAACATGGCGCCGCACGGCACCTGGTGGCCAACGCCCTCGCTGCCGCCGCGCTGGTGCGCGCTGCCGGCGTCGAGCCCGGCGCCGTCGCCGCGGGCATCCGGACGTATCGGCCCGGCGAACACCGGATCCAACTGGTCGCCCACTATGCCGGCGTGACGTGGGTGAACGATTCGAAGGCAACCAACCCCCACGCCGCCGAAGCATCGCTGGAAGCCTTTAAACAAGTCATTTGGATCGCCGGGGGCCTGCCCAAGGGTGTTGAATATGACGATTTGGTGGCCCGGAACGCGCCCCGGCTCAAAACTGTGGTGCTGATCGGCGCCGATACCTCGAGGCTGAAGACAGCATTGCGGCGACACGCACCGGATGTGCCGATAATTGAGGCGCTGCCGGGGGAAACTGAGGGGGAACAGCCGGACACCAACGGCGTGGCGGGTTCTGCCTCAGGCAGTAATGTCATGTCCGCGGCGGTGGCAGCGGCAGCGGATGCGGCCGGAGACGGCGATACGGTGCTGATGGCCCCGGCTGCCGCATCGATGGATCAGTTCCCTTCCTACGCGCACCGCGGCAACGCTTTTATCGAAGCAGTACGTGAGTACGTGGAGGGGCAGGCGCCGACCACCAAGGAGCTGTAATGGTCACCACGCCCACCCGGCCGGGCGCGGGCAAGGCGGGGCGGAATCCGTCCCGGCCCAATGGACCGGCCCGACTCTGGGCATTCCTGGAAGGCAGCGGCAATTCCAATTCCGGGTCCGGGTACTACCTGATCATCGGCGCCACTCTGGCCCTGACTGCCATCGGATTGCTGATGGTGCTTTCCGCCTCGGCGGTGGAGGCCATCGCCTCGGGCAAGTCCCCCTACGATTACCTGGTTAAACAGGCCATCTACGCGGTATTGGGGATCGTGCTGATGCTGGTGTTGTCGAGGATGAGCATTAGTTTCCTGAAACGCTTGGCATGGCCCGCCCTGGGGCTGGGACTGGTGCTGCTGCTGCTCGTCTTCTCCCCACTGGGGGTCGCAGTTGGCGGCAACCGCAACTGGATCGCTATCGGCAGCTTCAGCGCCCAGCCTTCCGAGGCCGCAAAGCTTGCCCTCGCGCTGTGGATGGCTGCCGTGCTGGCCCGCAAGGGGAAGCTGATCAGCCGCTGGCAGCATGTGCTGATTCCGGTGATCCCGGTGGCGCTGCTGGTCATTGGGCTGGTGATCCTGGGCCACGATCTGGGTACTGCCCTGATCCTGATGATGATCGTCGCCGCGGCGCTGTTTTTCGCCGGTGCGCCGGCCAGGATGTTCGTCATAGCAACTATTGTCGGCATCGTGGCGGCCGGGACGCTGACGGTGACCAGCGAGCATCGGATGGAGCGTGTGGCCAATTGGCTGCGCGGCGTCTGCCCGGTGGGAGAAGCGGGCTGCTATCAGTCCACCAACGGACTCTACGCCCTGGCCTCAGGCGGATGGACCGGCGTCGGGCTGGGGCAGGGCCAGCAAAAGTGGAGCTGGATCCCGGAGGCCCACAACGACTTCATCTTTGCCATCATCGGCGAAGAACTCGGGCTGGCCGGCACACTGCTGGTTGTGGCGCTGTTCGGCATCCTCGCTGTCGCGATCGCGCGGATCATCACCCGCCACCAGGATCCATTCGTGCGCATCCTCAGCGGGTCGATCATGGTCTGGATTATCGGCCAGGCTTTCGTCAATATCGGTATGGTGACCGGGCTGCTGCCGGTGATCGGGATTCCGCTGCCGTTCATTTCCTACGGCGGGTCGGCCCTGGTGTTCACTTTGGCAGGCATCGGCGTGATCCTTGCCTTTGCACGCAGGATGCCGGCGAAGACGACGGCGGAATCTTCCGCATGAGCGGTGCAGAACTGTCCGTGGTGCTCGCTGGAGGGGGCACCGCCGGCCATGTCAGTCCGATGCTTGCCATCGCCGACGCCGTTGCCCGCCGATGGCCGGACGCGAAAATCCTGACAGTTGGAACTGCCAGTGGAATGGAAACCACACTCGTGCCGGCTGCCGGATACGAATTGGCCACGATTCCCCGGGTGCCGCTGCCGCGCCGGCCGAGTGCCGACGTGCTGAAGCTGCCCGGCCGGCTGCGTACCGCGATCGCCGCATCAGAGCGCATCCTGCGCGATGCCGGAGCCTCCGTCTTGGTCGGTGTCGGCGGCTACGTCTCGGCTCCGATGTACATCGCCGCCAGGCGGTTGAAGGTTCCCGTGGTGATTCACGAGGCCAACGCCAAGCCCGGCCTGGCCAATCGGCTGGGAGCACGGTGGGCGGCCGCCGTCGCCGTTGCCTTCGACAACACCCGGCTGCCCGGCGCCCAATGGGTTGGTATGCCGATGAACCCCGCCATTGCCTATCTGGAGCGTTCCAGGCACCGCAGCGCGGCACGGACCGCCCTCGGGCTCGACCCGGACAAGCCCACCTTAGTGATCACCGGAGGCTCCTCGGGCGCCGCCAGCATCAACAGGACTGCGGCCGGTTCCCAGGACGTTTTTGCCTCGGTGGACGTGCAGGTCCTCCACATCACCGGACGCGGCAAGCAGAACTTCGACGCCGATGGAGCCTTGGTGCAGAACCAGCATTACCGTCAGGTCGAATACGTCGACGGCATGCAGAATGCCTACGCCGCGGCCGACCTGCTGGTGGCCCGGGCCGGAGCCGCGACGGTGTGCGAAGTCAGCGCGGTGGGCCTGCCGTCGATCCTGGTGCCCTTGCCGCACGGCAATGGCGAGCAGGCGCTGAACGCCGCCGGTGTGGTGGCCGCCGGGGGAGCGGAGCTGGTGCCTGACGCCGAGTTCACTCCCGAATGGGCCTCCACCCGGCTTCCCCGGCTGTTCTGGGACGAATCCACGCTGGCTCGAATGAGCGAGGCAGCAGAATCGATGGGCATCAAGGACGCCGCCGAACAGATGGCCCGGCTGGTGGCACAGGTGGCCGGCGTCCGATGAGATACAGTTCCACCCCGTCCGCAGAAGAGCTGGGCAACGTGCATTTCGTCGGCATCGGCGGAGCCGGGATGTCCGCCATAGCGCGCATCCTGCTGGCACGTTCCGTGACGGTCTCCGGATCCGATGCGCGCGACTCCGAAATTCTTGCCCAGCTCGGCAGCCTCGGTGCCACTGTGCATGCCGGACACAACGCAGAATGGGCCGGATCCGCCGACACCGTGGTGGTGTCCACCGCGATCCGAAGTGACAATCCCGAAGTCCGGGCGGCAACCGCCGCCGGCGCGCGGGTGATCCATCGTTCCCAGGCTTTGGCCGCTGCGATGGACGGCAAGTCGGTGGTGGCCGTGGCCGGGACCCACGGGAAAACCACCACGACGGCGATGATCACCGTGATGCTGCACCACAACGGCCTCGACCCGTCCTTTGCCGTGGGCGGGGACGTGGCGGGCCTGTCCGTCAACGCCGCCCATGGCAGCGGGGACTGGTTCATTGCCGAGGCCGACGAGTCAGACGGTTCTTTCCTCAACTACCGGCCCAATGTGGCTGTTGTAACAAATGTGGAGCCGGACCACCTTGACCATTACGGGTCGCCGGAGGCGGTGTATGCGGCCTTTGACAGTTTCGTCGACAGGCTGGCCCCCGGCGGGACGCTGATTGCCTGTGCCGACGACGGCGGCGCAGGCGCACTGGTGGAGCGGCTGCGCGAACGGGCGCGCGATGGTCGGGCGGCCGCGGAATGGGCTGGTGACGACCGGGGCGGCGGTGGCGGGATCCGGGTGCTGACCTATGGGTTCTCGGAATCGTCGACGGTCAGGATCGTCTCCAGTGAGTCGTGGGACAGGACCAGCACCGCGGTGCTGGAGTTCGGCGACGGCGGCACGGTCCGCCGCCAGGAGCTGGTACTGGCGGTTCCGGGCACGCACAACATACTCAATGCCGCTGCCGCATTTGCAGCTGGATTGCAGGCTGGCCTGACGGCGGATGCAGCCGCGGAGGGACTTTCCGCATTCTCCGGTGCGGCGCGGCGGTTCGAGTTCAAGGGAGAGGCCGGCGGGGTGCGGGTCTTCGACGACTACGCACATCACCCCACGGAGGTGTTGGCGGCGCTGACCGCCGCCCGCACCGTGGCGGGGCCCGGCCGGGTGCATGTGCTGTTCCAACCGCATTTGTTCTCCAGGACCAAGGAATTCGCGGTTGGCTTCGCCGACGCACTGTCCGCGGCCGATTCGGCCACTGTGATGGACATTTATCCGGCCCGGGAAGATCCAATGGAGGGGGTCACCAGCGAGCTGATCACCGGCCGGCTCGCCGGCAGGTGCTACCAGCCCGACTTGCAACGGGCACTGGACCGGGTCGTCTCGATGGCCAGCTGCGGCGATATCGTCCTCACAGTGGGGGCCGGGGACGTCACGCAATATGGTCCGCTGATCCTGAACCGGCTGGAGGGAGGCACCGTTGGCAATGACCAAGGAGACTGAAACAGACACCTCCGGCTCGGTGGTGGAGATGCCTCGCCCGGCGTGGCGGCGCCGACGGCGGAACTGGCTGATCGGTGGCGGAACCGCGGCCGTGTTGGTCGCAGCATTGATCGCGGCCGTGATCTTCACCCCGATGTTTGCCGTGAGGACACTGACCATTGACGGCACCAAGCTCGCCACGGATAAAACAATCCGCAAGCAGCTCGAACCGGTGATGGGGGTGCCGCTGCCGCAGGTCACTACCTCCGAGGTGCATTCGCTGCTCGACGATGTGCCGCAGGTGGCCGACGTCGACATTGAGGCGCATCCGCCGTCGGAGCTGGTGGTCCACGTCCAGGAGCGGATCCCTGTGGCGGTGATCAAGAAAGGGGGGAAATTCGCCCTGATCGACAAGACCGGAACCGAATTGGCCTCCGTCAAGGATCGCAGCAAGGTCCAACTGCCGCTGATCGAGGGGACCAGCGGGCAGGTGGGCGAGGAGATTTTCCGCACCACGACGGAGGTGCTTGCCTCGCTGCCCGCTTCGATCAGGTCGAAGCTTGAGCATGCCTCGGCCGAATCCATTGATTCGGTGGTGCTGACCCTGGAGAACGGAAAGAAAGTGATCTGGGGCAACGCCACGAAGAACCAGCTGAAGGCCGAGGTGCTCCAAGTGCTGCTGGAAGAGGCAGGCAAGAAGGACACCGAAACCGGAGCCGCCCCCATCCGGGTCTATGACGTCAGTTCGCCGACCAGGCCGGTCACGCGTTGACGCAAGGAGAGCCCGACGCAAGGAAAGCCGGACGTGAGGGCCGCCGGCTGCGGGCTGCTGCATCCAGGGCGGATTCTTCCGAATTTTCGCCAATTCTTCCCTGTAGCAAGTTTGCGGCCGACACGCTGGCCCCGGTCGTTGCAAGAGCATCCAATCGGCCATAGCGTCTCGGTTAAGGAATTACTTGACATAACTCTAACCCTCAACTAGAGGGTTAAGGTTGAAATCAGGAGCTTCCAACCGGGAAGAGCATTCCGGTATGAGCAAGAACAGTCAGTGCAGAGATTCGAACAAGGGACACAGGACGTGGCAGCACCGCAGAATTACTTAGCCGTCATAAAGGTCGTCGGCATCGGCGGCGGTGGCGTGAACGCCGTCAACCGGATGATTGAAGTAGGACTCCGGGGCGTGGAGTTCATCGCCATTAATACCGATGCGCAGGCCCTGCTGATGAGCGACGCCGACGTCAAGCTCGACGTCGGGCGTGAACTCACCCGTGGACTGGGCGCCGGGGCAGACCCGGAAGTGGGACGCAAGGCGGCCGACGACCACCAGGATGAAATTGAAGAAGTGCTTCGCGGGGCGGACATGGTCTTTGTCACCGCGGGTGAAGGAGGCGGAACCGGCACCGGCGGCGCACCTGTCGTCGCGCGCATCGCCCGGTCGCTGGGCGCGCTCACCATTGGCGTGGTGACCCGGCCGTTCACCTTCGAAGGCAGGCGCCGCTCAACCCAGGCTGAGACCGGTATCGATTCGCTGCGCGACGAAGTCGACACATTGATCGTTATTCCGAACGACCGGTTGCTGTCCATCAGCGACAGGAATGTGTCGATGCTTGACGCCTTCCGATCCGCAGACCAAGTACTGCTCTCCGGCGTGCAAGGCATCACCGACCTGATCACGACCCCGGGCCTGATCAACCTGGACTTCGCGGACGTGAAGTCCGTGATGCAGGGCGCAGGGTCCGCACTGATGGGCATCGGGTCCGCCAGGGGAGACGACCGGGCGGTCAAGGCGGCCGAGCTGGCCATTGCCTCGCCGCTGCTGGAAGCATCCATCGACGGTGCCCACGGCGTGCTGCTCTCGATCCAGGGAGGCTCCGACCTGGGTCTGTTCGAGATCAACGAGGCCGCACGCCTGGTCCAGGAGGTCGCACACCCGGAGGCCAACATCATCTTCGGTGCTGTCATCGACGACGCGCTCGGCGACGAGGCGCGCGTCACGGTGATTGCTGCCGGATTCGACCAGGTGGATGCCACCTCTGCGCCGGCCATTCCGGAACAGCGGCAGGAGGAAGCGATTCCCGCCTCCGTGGGTGCCGGCTCCTGGGCCGGCAACGGCAGTCAGCAGTCGGGGCAGCAGCCGGCGTACCAGCAGGGCCAGCAGCCGAGTCAGCAGCCGGCCTACCAGCAGGGTCAGCAGCCGGCGTACCAGCAGGGAAACCAGCAGCCGACGTATCAGCAGGGAAACCAGCAGCCGGGTCAGCAGCCGGCCTACCAGCAGGGCCAGCAGCCGGTCTACCAGCAGGGACAGGGCGGTCAGCAGGGCGGCCAGGTCCCGGCCGATGGGGGATTCGATGTTGACATGCCTGCCGTCGTGGAGCCGGAGAATACGGGCAACGGGCAGTCGCGCCGGGACGACCTGGATGTCCCCGACTTCCTGAAATAAGCAGCGGCGGTCGGACGACGTGTTCTGGTGGCGGCAGCAGATTGCAGCAGGTGTCGAAGCAGCGTTCACTGATGTGGATGCGGGCAACCTGTCGCTGCATGCCGGCGACGGCGACCCGGTGGCGGTACGCCAAGGCCGGGCGCAGCTGGCGGTCGCTATGGGCGTCGATCCGGCCGGACTGCGGTTCATGAATCAGGTGCACTCTGCACGCGTGGCGCGGGCGGATCAACTTGTCCCTGTGGATCCGCCCGGCCCGGACGCTGTCCCCGGGCCTGGTTCCGGCTCGGGGCCCGGGAGCATGGACGCCATGGTCTCCCCAACGGGGCAGCACCCGATGGCGGTGATGGTCGCTGACTGCCTCCCGGTGGTGCTCGCCGGCTTTGCGCCGGGCACCGGGACGGTGGCGGCCACCGCCGTCGCCCATGCCGGGCGCCAAGGGCTGGCAGCCGGCATACTTCCCGCGACAGTGCGTGAGCTCAAAGCTTGCATGGGCGCGGTGGAAGCAGCCGTGCACCAGGGACAGGTGCGGGCGTGGATCGGCCCATCCGTGTGTGGCAGTTGCTACGAAGTGCCGCCGGGGCTGGCTGCCGAGGTGGCCGCAGCCGTGCCGGGCAGTGCCTCGACAACACGTCAGGGCACCACGGGTCTTGACCTGGGCGCCGGGGCCGAGGCGCAGCTGCAGGCGCTCGGCGTTCAAACGGAGCGCGTGCCGGGGTGCACGATGGAGCAGGACCGGTTGTTCTCCCATCGGCGCAATCAACGGACGGGCCGGTTCGCCGGATTGGTGTGGCGTGGACAGACAGACTGAGCTGAGCGGAAATCTGCAGGCAGTTCGGCAGCGGGTCACGGCGGCACTCGACACCGCCGGCAGGGACGATTCGCCCACGCTGATCGTTGTGACCAAATTCTTCCCGGCCTCGGACGTCGCCGCCCTGGCAGAGCTCGGCGTGCGTGATGTGGGTGAGAACCGGGACCAGGAGGCGTCGTCGAAAGCGGCACAGGCAGCGGACGATCCACGCTGCCAGGGGCTCCGGTGGCATTACGTTGGTCAGTTGCAAAGCAACAAGGCCAAATCTGTGGTGCGGTATGCCGCAGCCGTGCACTCCATTGACCGGGGATCGCTGGTTAAGGCCCTGGACAAGGCTATGACTGTCGAACAACAACGGCGTGCCGGCGACGGGGCCGCCCCGAGGGATAATTTGCAGTGCTTCATCCAGGTCAATCTGGATCCGGCGGGCGTCGATGACGACGAAGCCCGGCAGGGCGGGCACCCGGCTGGCCGTGGTGGCGTCGACCCCGTCCACCTGCACCAGTTGGCGGCCCGGATCGATGGCGCCGAACATCTGGACCTGGCCGGAGTGATGGCGGTTGCGCCGCTGGGCGGGGACCCCGACGAGGCCTTCGAGACGCTGGCCGGAATTTCAGCCGGTTTGCGGGCACGCTACCCGGCTGCCCGAGCTATATCGGCGGGCATGAGTTCTGATCTGGAACCGGCGCTGAATCACGGCGCGACACACCTGCGTGTCGGTTCCGACGTCCTCGGTCAGCGTCCGGATCTGCGGTAGCGTCGCAGCTGGGGCAACAAATGGGGCGCCAATAGGAACCAGGCCGTAAAAAGAGGCACGATAGGAGCTAACCATGGCTGGCGCTTTGCGCAAGACAATGATCTATCTTGGGCTCGCCGATGGTGACGAGCACTACGAGCCTGAGCAACGCCACTCGGGACGCAAGAATGAGGACTATTCAGTGGACTATGAGCGGGACGAACACCGCAGCCAGGCGTCGGCTCCGGCCGAGGCGTACCGGACGGCCGACGACGGGTACCGGGCTCCTGTGACCCCGATCAAGCGTGCCCCGTCGTCCAAGGACGATGCTTCAGGGCTGCGTAAGATCACTACCATTCACCCGCGCTCCTATAACGACGCCAAGTTGATCGGGGAAAGCTTCCGCGATGGCATCCCGGTGATCATGAACGTCACCGACATGGGCGAGGCGGACGCCAAGCGGCTGGTTGATTTCTCTGCCGGCCTGGTGTTCGGGCTGCACGGAAGCATTGAACGCGTCACGAATAAGGTGTTCCTTCTCTCCCCGTCATACATCGAGGTGCTCGGTGACGAGAAGACGTCCGGCGACGGACAGTCCGGATTCTTTAATCAGAACTAAGACGCCCGGCGGTACCGTAGGATGGGAACGTTCTTTCAACCGTTTTTATAAGGAATGTGGCTGACGCGTGAGTCTCGTTTTCTCCCTGCTGTACTTGGTGCTGCTGGTGTTCCTCCTGGCGTTGCTGATCCGGTTGATATTCGACTGGGTCCAGGTCTTCGCCCGGGAGTGGAAGCCGCGCGGCGCCGCATTGGTGCTGGCCTCCGGCGTCTACTCCGTGACAGACCCGCCGCTGCGCAAATTGCGCAGAGTGATGCCTCCGCTGAGGCTGGGCAATATCTCCCTTGATCTGGCATTCCTGGTGCTGGTGCTCGCGGTATTCATCGCGATGTCCGTTGTCCGTTCCTTGGTATGAATGACGGTGAGCGCACCCCCGGGGCGCGGAAGATATACTCTTTTCAGCGATAGAGTGAATGAAGTTCCGTCGATTAATGATCTACTATAGCGACGAAGGCCCGGCAGCCCGTTGCAGAAAAACCAGTATGAGGTGACCAGATGGCGCTAACGCCAGAAGATGTAGTCAATAAGCGGTTCCAGCCCACCAAGTTCCGCGAGGGCTACGACCAGGACGAGGTGGACGATTTCCTTGACGAAATCGTCGTGGAACTGCGGCGTCTGAATCAGGAGAACGAGGAGCTGCGCAAGCAGCTGTCCGACACCGGGTCCGAGTCTTCGAGCCCCGAGGCCGCCGAAACGGAATCGGCCACCGAGGCTCAGCCTGCAACCACTTCGGCCACGGCGACCAGCGAGGCCACGTCGGCCACCGGGGAGACGTCGTCGACTGAGACCGTGCCGGGCCCTGTGCCCGCCACCGGGGCAGCCGAGTCTGACGACACGGACACTGCGACGGCCGCAACCGAGCCTGACACTGAAACGTCCGTAAAGGAAACAGAGGAACCAGCGGAAACAACGGCCAAAGGCGCCACCGACGATACGGCCCAGCCGACATCGGAGTCGGCGGCCGGGGTGCTCGCCATGGCACAGCGGCTGCACGATGAGTACGTCAACGCCGGTGTGGAGCAGCGGGACAAAATCATCTCCGAAGCCCAGGTCGAGGCCCACGGACTGGTCAACGACGCTCAGGAGAAGAGCCGGAAGACCCTGGGGGATCTGGAGCAGCAGCGCGCGGTACTGGAACGCAAGGTGGAGCAGCTGCGCGGGTTCGAACGCGACTACCGCTCACGCCTGAAGGCCTACATCGAAGGTCAGCTGCGCGATCTGGACGCCCGCGGATCCGTGGCGTCAGCTGATTCAACTGACGCTTCCGAGGCCTAGGCAGGATAACTGAGCCGGCACAGCGCGGCCGGTGGTTGAGCGCTTGCTCGGCCACCGGCCCTTGTGCTTAACACTAATGAAAGCATCATGACCGATAATCACAGCGGCCCCTCTGCCGAGGCCGGCGACGGAAACGCCGGCCCGGACGGACGGCCGGGCGGGCAGGTTGAGCACCCCCGGCGCCCGGCGCGCAAGCGGACCTATTTGCTGATCATGGCCGGCTGCGGGCTGTTCGCCTACCTGTTCGACCTGTTCACGAAAATGTGGGTGGTCAACACCATGACGGTGGGACAGGTGACCGAGGTGCTCCCTCCCGTATTGAGCTGGCATTTCATTCGGAACTCCGGGGCCGCGTTTTCCATCGGGGAGGACGTGACCTGGATCTTCACTATCATCCAGGCCATCGTGCCGCTGATCGTCTTCTGGCTCAGTCGGCGGCTGGGATCAATCTGGTGGTCGATCGCGTTCGGCCTGCTGGCAGGCGGGGCGTTGGGGAACCTCACCGACCGGCTGTTCCGCCCGCCCTCCTTCGGGATGGGGCATGTGGTGGACTTTATCGCGTTCCCGAACTTCGCTATCTTCAACATCGCGGACTCGGCCGTGGTCGGAGCGGTTATCCTTGTCTGCATCCTGACCTTCAAGGGTATTGGTATCGACGGTGCACCCGCCGATGACAGCCCCCGTGACGCCGACCGGCGTGATGGCGGGCCGGAGACATCCGGACGGGGGAAAGGAGCCTGATGCAGCGATCCGTGCAGGTGAGCGCCGAACACGACGGCCAACGGGCCGATGCAGGGATCGCTGCCCTGCTGGGTATCTCCCGCTCAGCGGCCGCGGCCATGTGTGCCGAGGGGCATATTGCTTCACGAGGATCTGTGCTGGGCAAGTCCGAGCGGCTGCAGGAGGGCCAATGGCTGGACATCGAGATACGCGAGCGGGCCGATCCACTGGAAATTGTCGCCCAGCCGATTGACGATATGGACATCATCGCCGACGAAGCAGACTACGTCGTCGTCGATAAGCCGGTGGGAGTTGCCGCACACCCGTCGCCGGGCTGGGTGGGCCCCACCGTCGTCGGCGGGCTGGCCGCAGCCGGGTTCCGGATTTCCACCTCCGGTGCCCGCGAGCGGGCCGGGATAGTGCATCGGCTCGACGTCGGCACCTCCGGAGTCATGGTGGTGGCGAAAACTGAGGCCGGTTACAGCGAACTGAAACGCGCCTTCAAGGAACGCACCGTCTCGAAGGTCTATCACGCCCTGGTCCAGGGGCTGCCGGACCCGCTGAGCGGTACTATCGAGGCGCCGATTGGCCGGCACCCCGGATACGACTGGCGCTTCGCGGTGACCGAGGACGGCAGGCCGTCTGTCACGCATTATGAAGTGATTGAGGCATTCGGCAAGGCGACCTTGGTCGAAGTGCAGCTGGAAACCGGCCGGACTCATCAAATCAGGGTCCACTTCTCGGCACTTAAGCACCCCTGTGCCGGAGACCTGACCTATGGTGCCGATCCGAAGCTGGCCGCGTCCCTTGGGCTCACCCGGCAGTGGCTGCACGCAACTTCCCTGGGGTTCACCCGGCCGGGCACCACCGACGTGGTCGAATACACCAGCAATTACCCGCAGGATCTTCAGTACGCGCTGCAGGCGGTTCAGGAAGGCCGGTAGCGCCGTAACAGGGTGCAGTCGAGGCTGCTCGGGCCAAATCCGTCGACCCGCCGGAGGGCTGGCTGGAACCGTGTCCTGACACCTCTACAATGGAATCCGTGGCACCTGGGAAAAAAGACTCGTTCGTTCATCTGCACAACCACACCGAATATTCCATGCTGGACGGTGCCGCCCGTTTGACGGACCTGTTCGAGCAGGCAGACAAGCTGGGAATGGACTCGGTGGCAACCACCGACCACGGCTACGTATTCGGCGCCTTCGACTTCTGGTCCAAAGCCAAATCGGCCGGGATCAAGCCGATTATCGGCGTCGAAGCCTATGTCACCCCCGGCACGGCCCGGCAGGACCGCACCCGTGTGCAGTTCGGTGACGGGGGCCGCGGCGACGTCTCCGGTAACGGTGCCTATACCCACATGACGCTGCTGGCCTCCAGCACCGAGGGGATGCACAATCTCTTCCGGATGTCGTCGCGGGCTTCGCTCGAAGGGTTCTTCCACAAGCCTCGTATGGACCGGGAACTGCTGAACACCTACGGCAAAGGCATGATCGCCACCACGGGCTGTCCCTCCGGCGAGGTGCAGACCCGGTTGCGGCTTGGCCAGTACAAGGAGGCGGTCGCTGCCGCATCCGAGTTCCGGGATATCTTCGGCGCCGAGAACTACTACTGCGAGCTGATGGACCACGGCCTGGACATCGAGCGCAATGTCCATGCCGACCTGCTGAAGCTGGCCAAGGACCTGAACCTGCCGCTGGTGGCCACTAACGACCTGCACTACACCAACGCCGAAGATTCCAAGGCGCACTCGGCGCTGCTGTGCGTGCAGTCCGGTGCGACGATGCAGGATCCCAAGCGCTTCAAGTTCGACACGGACGAGTTCTACCTCAAGTCCCCGGCCGAAATGCGCGACGTGTTCCGCGATCATCCTGAAGCCTGCGACAACACCCTGCTGATCGCCGAACGGTGCGAGGTCGAATTCGACACCGAGGCGAACTACATGCCCCGCTTCCCGGTGCCCGAGGGCGAAACCGAGCAGACCTGGTTCATCAAGGAAGTCGAAAAGGGGCTCCAGTACCGGTTCCCCGGCGGTATTCCGGACGATATCCGTGCCCAGGCCGAGTACGAGATCGGCATCATCACCCAAATGGGTTTCCCGGGATACTTCCTGGTGGTCGCCGACTTCATCAACTGGGCCAAGGACCGCGGCATCCGGGTGGGCCCGGGGCGTGGTTCCGGGGCCGGCTCCGTGGTGGCCTACGCAATGCGCATCACCGAACTCAATCCGCTCAAGCACGGACTGATCTTCGAGCGCTTCCTCAACCCGGACCGCGTGTCCATGCCGGACTTCGACGTCGACTTTGACGACCGCCGCCGGGGCGAAGTGATCAATTACGTCACCGAAAAGTACGGCGACGAGCGGGTGGCGATGATCGTCACCTACGGCACCATCAAGGCCAAGCAGGCGCTGAAGGACTCCTCCCGCGTGATGGGATACCCGTTCTCCATGGGCGAGCGACTGACCAAGGCGATGCCGCCGGACGTGATGGGCAAGGGCATTACATTGCCGGAGGTCCACGACACCGAGTCCCCGCGGTACTCCGAAGCGGAGGAACTGCGGGAGATCGTCAAGACCGACCAGGACGCACAGCAGGTCTTCGACACCGCCCTCGGGCTGGAAGGGTTGAAACGCCAGTGGGGCGTGCACGCGGCCGGCGTCATCATGTCCTCCGACCCGCTGATCGACATTATCCCGATCATGCGCCGTGAACAGGACGGCCAGGTCATCACCCAGTTCGATTACCCCACCTGCGAGGGCCTCGGGCTGATCAAGATGGATTTTCTGGGGCTGCGGAACCTGACGATCATTTCCGATGCCATCGAGAACATTAAGATCAACCAGGACTTAGACCTGGACCTCGAGGGCCTCGACGTCGATGACCCGGCGTCCTACGAGCTGCTGGCCCGGGGCGACACCCTGGGCGTGTTCCAGCTCGACGGCGGTCCGATGCGGCAGCTGCTGAAGATGATGCGGCCGGACAACTTCGAAGACATCTCCGCCGTCATCGCGCTTTACCGGCCCGGTCCGATGGGGGCGAATTCACACACCAACTATGCATTGCGCAAGACCGGTCAGCAGCAGATCGAACCAATTCATCCGGAATTGGCCGAACCGCTGGCCGATATCCTGGACACCACCCACGGGTTGATCGTGTACCAGGAGCAGGTGATGGCCATTGCCCAGAAGGTGGCGGGATTCTCGCTGGGCCAGGCCGACATTCTCCGGCGTGCCATGGGCAAGAAGAAGAAGGCCGAGCTGGACAAGCAGTACGTCGGGTTTCACCAGGGCATGGTGGACAGCGGCTACTCCGAGGCGGCGATTCAGGCGCTGTGGGACATCCTGCTGCCGTTTTCCGACTACGCCTTCAACAAGGCGCACTCGGCCGCGTACGGGCTGGTGTCCTTCTGGACCGCATACCTGAAGGCGCATTATCCGGCGGAGTACATGGCGGCGCTGCTGACCTCGGTCGGCGACGACAAGGACAAGATGGCCCTGTACCTGAACGAGTGCCGGCGGATGGGCATCACCGTGCTGCCGCCTGACGTCAACGAATCGGAACTGAACTTCACCCCGGTCGGGCGGGACGTGCGCTTTGGCATGGGCGCCGTGCGCAATGTCGGGGGCAACGCCGTGTCCGCGATGGTCGATTCCAGGAAGGAAAAGAAGGCCTTCACCTCGTTCAACGACTTCCTGCAGAAGGTGCCCGCCGTCGTCTGCAATAAGCGCACCATCGAGTCGATGATCAAGGCAGGCGCCTTCGACTCCTTGAAACACCCCCGGCGCGCGCTGGCCATGGTCCACGAAGAGGCTGTCGACTCCGTGGTGGCCGTCAAGCGCAAGGAGGCGGAGAACCAGTTCGACTTCTTCTCGCTGATGGGCGAGGAGGACCCGGACGCAGGATTCGCCATCTCCATTCCGGACCTGCCCGAATGGGAAAAGCAGGACCTGCTCGGATTCGAACGCGAGATGCTCGGGCTTTACGTCTCCGACCATCCGCTCAGCGGACTGGAACCGGTGCTCACCCAGCACGCCGACAGCAGCATCAGCAGCCTCATCGGTGAAGAAGGACCGCCTGATGGAGCCGTTGTCACCATCGCCGGGATGATCACCTCGCTGTCCCGCCGGATCGCCAAAAACAGTGGCAACGCCTACGCGCGTGCCGAAATCGAGGACCTGGGCGCCTCTATGGAGGTGATGTTCTTCGGCAAGGTGTACGGGCCGATTTCCACCATCCTCGCCGAGGACCTGATCGTTACGGTGCGAGGCCGCGTGCAGCGCCGGGACGACGGAGCAGTGAGCCTGAATGCGCAGGAATTGACGGTCCCGGACCTCAGCGACGGGCATTCCGGCCCGGTGATGATCTCGATGGTCAACCACAAGGCCACCGAGGCGGTCGTCACCGAGTTGTCGGACGTGCTGCGCAACCACCCCGGCAGTACCGAGGTGCAGCTGAAGCTGACCGGTTCGCGGAAGGTCGAGCTGCTCAGGCTGGGCGTTCAGCTGCGGGTGAGCCCGACGCCGGAATTGTTTGGCGACCTGAAGGTGCTACTCGGGCCGGCCTGCCTGGAAGCCGGATAGCAGGTGGGTGCCATCGAGACGCAGTATCCGCCCGAGGTGTACGCGGCTGCTCCGCCGGAGGAGCTCGTCCGCGCGCCCCAGACGCCCCTGTGGGTATGGTTTACGCTGACCGCGGCGGCTGGAATCCCCGCGGGGCTGGTGTGGTGGATGGCTGCACCGGGCGGAGCGTTCTATGGCGGCGGTTCCACCGGAGCATGGTTGCCCCGGGACCTGGCGCTGGGGCTGATCGGGATCCTGTGCGGCCTGGTCGTCGGGCTGATGGCGGCCCGGCAGCGTTTCGCCATCGCTGCAGCGGCACGGACGACGACGGCGGTTGCGGGTTCGGCGCTCGGTTCGCTGATTGCCTGGCTGGGCGGCGAATGGACGGCGTCACTGGCCGGGTCGACCGCGCAAGCGGCGGCATCGGCGTCCGCGGGATCCGTGGCGCACGGCTTTTCGCTGGCGTCCTATGGGATTCTGCTGCTGTGGCCGGCTGCCGCCGCGCTGACCGTGTTCGGCGTGACCATGATCAGCATGTTGCGCACCGCGCGGGCGGCATAACCGGGCGCACTGCACCGGCACGTAGAATAAGTGCCGTGACACCTTCGGACACTGCTTCCCCAAGCCCGCTGCTGCAGACTCTCGATCTTCGTGGCAGGAGCCTTTCCTATGCCCGGTTGCGGCAGCTGGTCCCCCGGGCCGAAAGCGCCGGCAGCAACGTCGCCACGGCCGTTGCAGGCATTATTGACGACGTCCGCGCCCGCGGTGTTACCGCCCTGACCGAACTGGCCGCCAGGTTCGACGGCGTGCAGCAGCAACATCCCCGGGTGCCGCAGGCGGAGCTCGACGCGGCCCTGCAGGCACTGGACCCTGACGTGGCCGCCGCGCTGGCCGAATCCATCGACCGGGCGAAGGCCTTCGCCGCCGCCCAGGTCCCGGATGAAACGCTCGTTGAGGTCGCACCCGGGGCAGTCGTGAGGCAGAAATGGATACCGGTGCGCCGGGTCGGCCTGTACGTGCCGGGCGGGCTGGCTGCCTACCCCTCGTCGGTGGTGATGAATACCGTGCCGGCCATGGCCGCCGGGGTCGAATCCGTGGCCCTGGCCTCCCCGCCGCAGTCCGATAACGGAGGATTGCCCCACCCGGTTATCCTCGCCGCCGCCGCGCTGCTGGGGATCGAGGAGGTCTACGCCATCGGCGGCGCCCAGGCAGTGGCCGCCTTCGCCTACGGCGTCGACGGCGCCGGCGAGGGCGTGGACGGTTCCGGTGGGGCTTCTGCGGCGGAAACTATCGAACCGGTGGATATCGTCACCGGGCCGGGCAATGTCTTCGTGGCCACCGCAAAGCGACTGGTGAAGGGTGTTATCGGTATCGACGCCGAGGCCGGAACCACCGAGATTGCCATCCTGGCCGATGAGACGGCGCGATCGTCCCTGGTGGCGGCCGATCTGATCAGCCAGGCCGAACATGATCCGGCTGCTGCTTCGGTGCTGGTCACCGACTCGGTTCAATTGGCCGAATCAGTCCAGAGCGCCGTTGCCGAACGCGCCGCTGCCACCAAACACACCGAACGGGTGCACACAGCACTGAGCGGCAGCCAGTCCGGCGTCGTGCTTGTCGATGACATAGAGCAGGGGATCGCAGTCTGCGACGCCTACGCGGCCGAACACCTGGAAATCCACACCCGCGAAGCGGCGGCAGTGGCCGGGCGGATCCGCAATGCCGGCGCTATCTTCATCGGCGACTATGCACCGGTCAGCCTGGGCGACTACTGCGCCGGCTCCAACCACGTGCTTCCCACCGGGGGAACGGCCGCTTTCGCGTCCGGACTGAATGTGCACACGTTCCTCAAGGCCGTGCAGCTGGTGGACTATGATCGTGGTGCGCTGCAGGAGGTCAGCGGCCACATCCGCCACTTGTCGGCCAGCGAAGACCTGCCCGCACATGGCGAAGCCGTCGACGCCCGGTTCGAATAAGCACCCGGCGCCCGCACGGCATTAGGAGCAGTCCGCGCATCGGCGAGGACGGATCCCGAATGGAGCAGCCGCCGCCCACTATCGGGTGTCACCACTAGATATAGTAAAAAACCTTGTAAAAACACCACATATAGTTCTATGATGTGTATGCGCCGGTCAACGGGTCCATCAGGCGCATCATCGGGCGACTCACGGCAGAGCAGGGAGGGCACTATGTACTGTCCCTTCTGCCGCCATGCCGACTCACGTGTCGTGGACAGCCGGACAGCGGACGACGGTTCAGCCATCCGCAGGCGGCGGCAGTGCCCGGAATGCTCACGCCGCTTCACCACCATCGAGACCACCAGCCTGACGGTCGTCAAGCGGTCCGGGGTGGGGGAGCCGTTCAGCAGGACCAAGGTCATCACCGGCGTCCGCAAGGCGTGTCAAGGCCGACCGGTCACCGAAGATGACCTGGCGGTGCTGGCGCAGGAAGTCGAGGAAGCCATCCGGGCCAGCGGGGCGGCCGAGATTGAGGCCCATGAAGTCGGGCTGGCGATACTGGGCCCGCTGCGGAAGCTCGACCTGGTGGCGTATTTGCGCTTCGCCAGCGTCTACCAGGCGTTCGACTCGCTGGAGGATTTCGAGGCAGCCATCCAGCTGCTGCGCCACGAATCGGAGGCAGTCGAAGCAACCGGTGACCGGCCTGCCCGCCAGAGCCGGAAGAAACAGCCGGCCACTGACGGCCAGGGGACGCTGCTGTAATCTCCGGTGGTGGCCGCGGAGGGGAAGCCGCAGGCCACCACCGGCTCTCTAAATATGCTTGAAGCGTTCCGCCGAATGGAGCGCTGCCCCGACGATTCCGGCGTTGTTCTTCAATTTCGCGGGCAGCACCGGTGTGCGCAGGTCCAGCAGCGGGAGGAAGTCCTCGCTCCGCTTGGAAATTCCGCCTCCGATGATGAACAGTTCGGGGGAGAAGAGGAACTGGATATGGCTGAAGTAGCGCTGCAGCCGTTCTCCATACTCATCCCAGCTGAGACCCTCCCGTTCGCGCGCCGAGGCAGAGGCGCGTGTTTCGGCGTCGTACCCGTCCAATTCCAAGTGACCCAGTTCGGCATTGGGGACCAGCACGCTGTCCATGATGAATGCCGAGCCGATGCCGGTACCGAGGGTAATCATCAGCACCACACCGTCCACTCCGGCCCCGGCGCCGAACCTGGCCTCAGCCAGACCGGCGGCGTCGGCGTCGTTCATGACTTCGACTTCCCGCCCCAGAATGTCAGTGAAGAGGGTGTCGACGTCGGTATCGATCCAGCTCTTGTCCACGTTGGCCGCGGAGCGGGCGATGCCGTGGGAGATGATCGCCGGGAATGTCACCCCCACCGGGGATCCCGGGGCCGGAGCCAGCTCCCGGGTCGACAGCTCGTCGACAATGTCCTTCACGCACAGCGCCACCTGCTTCGGAGTCGAGGGGCGGGGCGTGTCCAGCCGGTACCGTTTGCCGATTACCTTGCCGGTGGCCATATCGACAATGCCGCCCTTGATCCCGGTGCCGCCAATGTCGACGCCGATGACCGTGGTCGGTGCGGCGCCATCGGCGGTGGTAGCGGCGGGCTGGTGCTGAGTCATGGATACTCCGAAGGTGGTCTCGTGGGCGCGCGGCGTTTCCACCGTCGTCGGCCTCCACCGCCGTCGGACGGTGCGCCATGCGCCTCAGGGCAGGGTCAGAATCTCCGCACCGGTCTCGGTGACCAGCAGGGTGTGCTCAAACTGGGCAGTGCGCTTACGGTCCCGGGTCACGACTGTCCAGTCGTCATCCCACATGTCCCATTCGACGGTGCCGAGGGTGAGCATAGGTTCTATAGTAAACGTCATTCCGGGTTCGATGGGCCTGTCATAGGCCGGTGCGGCGTCATAATGGGGGATGATCAGGCCGGTGTGGAAGGCTTCGCCGACGCCGTGTCCGGTGAAATCCCGCACGACCCCGTAATTGAAGCGCTTGGCGTAGGACTCGATAGCACGGCCGATGACGTTGATCTGCCGGCCCGGAGCGACCACCCGGATAGCCCGGTTCAGCGCTTCCTGGGTGCGCTCGACCAGCAGCCCGGACTCCTCGTCCACATCGCCTGCCAGGAAGGTGTAGTTCGTATCGCCGTGCACACCGTTCTTGTACGCGGTGATATCGATATTGACGATGTCGCCGTCGGCGATGACAGTGCTGTCCGGGATGCCGTGGCAGATGACCTCATTGACCGACGAACACAGTGACTTGGGGAAGTTCCGGTAGCCGAGCGTGGAGGGGTAGGCCTGGTGGTCGAGGAGGAATTCATGGCCGACCCGGTCCAGATCATCGGTGGTCACGCCGGGCTGGATGTGCTTGCCGACCTCCACCAGTGCCTGAGCCGCGATTTTCGAGGCTTCGCGGATCCTCTCAAGGGTCTCGGCGCTCTTCACCTCGGAGCCGGTGAATTTCGACGGCGCGTCCTTCCCGACATACTCCGGCCGGTCGATGCTTTGCGGGACCGGGCGGATGGGGGAGACGGTTCCCTGGGTCAGCGTGCCAATAGGTGCGGTTGAAACATGTTGGGGCATACCATCGATCATATAAGCCAGATTAGGCACGGGTGGAAAATCCCTCCCTCGGCGAACGGAGAGGAGTATGTATGGGTGACTTTTGGTACAACGTCGTCACCGGCAAGGTCGAAGAAGGTGCCCAGTCGGACTGGACTCAGCTGATCGGGCCGTACCAGACGCGGGCCGAGGCCGAACAGGCCATGCAGAAGGTGCAGCAGCGCAACGAAGCCTGGGATTCGCAGGACGATTTCTGACGTAGGATTCCAAGCAATTTTCCGCGTGTCGCCAGCGTGCGCGTGCTGCCCCAAGCTGTCTGGGCAAATTTCCTCGGTCTCAGCGATGGTCATGGATCAATGCCCTACGTCGAACACAGCGTGTCAACTCCGAATCAGTGATGTGTCTGTGAGGGAAGGGAATGGATCGGTGCGCAATCGTGCATGGGTTTCGACGTCGAACCGTTCATCGCCATAGCGCAGTTTTTGCCGTTCGATCCCCTCAGGCATGAAGCCGGCACGGCGTGCCACTCCGCATGAGGCAGGGTTATTGACGCGGTGTCCAAGTTCGAGCCTGAACAGGCCGCGAGCAAACGCCCAATCGGACACCGCGGCCAGGGCATAGGCGGCGTAGCCGCGCCCACGGGCCGAGGCAGAAAGCCAGTAATAGGCCCAAGCGGTTTCATGCCGCCACTCGATTGCTGAAAGTCCAACGTTGCCCACGGCTACACCGCCGGTGGTGATCGCCCAGTTTCGGCTCGTATCGGTGAATGGCAGCTGCTTGCTGATGAACTCTTCGGCGAGTTCCACGGTAGCCAGGATTGCCGTCCCAAACTGATTCACCAAGTCGGGACTCGACGCATAAGCATCGTGCAGTGCGGACGCATCACCGGGCGACCAGCTACGAAGTTCGATAGTCATACGACCCCATTATGCCCGACCACTCACAGGCCCGCTGCGGTCAGCTGCTGTTATTCTCGTCGGCTGGGTCTTCGGCGGTGCGCTTCCGTAGCTGGTCGGCCCCGATGGCGAGGGCGAGGCCGAGCGACGGGCCAATCGCGACGCCCAGGGCGATGTTGTCAAGCAGCATGCCGAGCACGATTCCAAATGCGCCCCCGAGGCCCAAACCGAGCCCGAGCATCCGGTTCTCCGGTGGCTCCTTCTTGTCAGACATAACTCCAGCGTAGGGGCGGCAACTGTCGTTGACGAAGGGGCCGCCCCTCAGCTCAGCCGAGTCGTTGGATACGAGCCGCCTTATCGATTGGCAATCCAGCGCCACATCAACGGACGATTCGCACCGATGGACCGCGTCGAAATCGGGCTGATGCCTGCCGGCAACGAGACAAGCATAAATCTGCCCCATTCCTTCGGACCCCTTCGACAGGAGCTGCGGCACGAAGCGTATGACTTCTTTGCCGATGGATGCAGTGACAGCCTCGAGCACCTGCAACAATTTGTCAACGATGACCCTGGTGATCCGTAACGAGCTGCGTAGCCAACTGGTGTCAATTACCGATCCCGTTTCGGTATGCCGATGACTGCTCAAGGGGCGCTGACGTGGCATCCTGTCGGGATGACATTGAAAGTTCGTGCCGCGGAAGCTGCAGACTTGGACTTCCTGGCTGCGATGCTTGCTGAAGCCGCCTTCTGGCGTCCGAGCGAGCCACGTGAGAGCGTCGACGAGGTCCTGCGCCGCCCGGAGTTGGCGCATTACGTGGCAGGATGGCCGCGTCCCGGCGACCGCGGCCTGATCGCTGAGTACGAGACCGATGTGCCAGTCGGAGCAGCATGGCTTCGATTCTTCCCGGAAGCCGACCCGGGATACGGGTTCGTCGACGCCGCCGTGCCTGAACTCTCGATGGGCGTAGTGCCATCCGCGCGCGGGCAGGGTGTCGGTCGCCGCCTGCTCAAGGGCCTCATCGACGCGAGCCGTAGCGCCGGTCTGCCGGGAATCAGCCTCAGCGTGGAAACCGACAATTACGCTCGACGACTGTACGAGCAGGCCGGCTTTCGGCCGGTCGGCCTCGAGGAAGGTGGCGCAGTCACCATGCAGTTGTCCTTCTGGTGACCCGATAACCGCTCGACAACCGGTTATTCCTCAGCTGCTGCTCCAGGCCACGCGGATAATGGACGGACCCCGGTGGTGAATAGCAGTCACAGCGATGGCCGTCTCCGGGTCAGGCACCTTCGCGTAGATGTATCCCGCCACGATGAATGTTGACCGTGAAATCCACATTAAGGGCTGCCGACAGCCGTGCCAGAGTAGCCAGCGATGGCTCGTGCTCGCCGGACTCCAGCCGCGCCACGTGGGGCTGGCGCAGGCCCACCAATTTGCCGAAAGCGGTCTGGGTCAAACCGTGCTCATTCCGATAGCGCAGGATACGGATCGCGACGTCGTTAGCGAACCGGGTCCGCTCGTGCTCGGCCCGATAAGCCGGATCGCCCAGGTCCCGCTCATGGAGCACATCCGCCGCGGTCAATTCTGACAACTTCACCATCTTCCTCACTCCTCCAACTCGCCCAGCCGCTTCATAGCGGCATTGCAAGCCCGCTTGAAGCCCTTCGGGTCCTGCTGTGCCTCCGGCGAGACAGCAGCGATAACCAACGTGTCCCCAAACTGCCGATACAAACCACGCCACGGGCTCCGCCCCGCCCTGGGACGAAGCTCCCGCAGCCGAAAGGCTCCCTTCACGGCACTGGTATGTGGATAGCCCAACGTGGGTCCTATCGACTGGAGCTTGGCCACCGCGTTGTAGAGAGCGTTACGTTCACCGGCTGGCAGTTTGTCCCGCTCGCGCTCGGCATCAGGTAGATAGACAACTGCCCACATACAATAAATATACCACGAATGGTATCAGGCGCCGTCTCAGTTATCCATGCGTCCTCAACTGAAATGTGCTGTTCAGAGAGTAGCCCCTAATATCAGCGTGTCTGCTCCGTTTTTGAGTACCCGGCTGCCGACAGCCAATCTTTCTCGGCGACTCGCTGCGGTGACTGTCCTTTGAAGCGCGTTCGGGGCGGATCGCCGACATTGAAGATTTGGCACCGTCGATTTTCTGTCGAAATCAGATCCGCCGTCGTCGCGCACTTCCACCCCACAGCAGTCAACAATGACGTTGACCTCGGAAGCTCCGGGGAGACGGGAAGATCATCATGACTACCGAATACATCTTGGAATATCGGGAGCAACAATGGCGCGATACATCCAGCCATGGCAGATGCAGACATATCCTTGTCGATCACTGAAATGTAAATGGGCCGCAATTGAGCTTCAGGTGCTGTCCCCGGTGGAGAACGGGCGGACGCCGGTGGATCCATCCGCTCGGTAGATGGCTATCGCTCCGATGGCTGTTTGCATGCCGTCGCTCAATGCCAGCAGTCTTCCTGCGAACTCACGGATCCGGCCGTCTGAACACAGCACCGGCAAGTCAGCCGCCATGTCCTTGATTTCCGGATTGGCCATGGCTCGATGAAAGCCGACCCAGTGGGCATCGCGCAGATTCTCGGGAATGATGATGTCTACACGCGCTCCGATAGCGGAGGAAGCCTGATGGCCGAACAATTGGACCGCGCCATCGTTCCAGGAAGTGATGAAACCATCCGTATCGACGATGATTACAGCATGTGTGGTCACCTTGTCATCCAAGCACGTACCCCGCTCAAACGAAAGCAACCTGACCTTATTCACAAACGGATCGGCAACCGAACCAACAACGAGCCTGGCAATCGGTGAGTTCGGTGTGTAAAGCTTGGAGCTATGGCGGACCACACCCATCGCCACGCGCTGATGGATGAATCGTTCTACGTACTTTACGGAAGCTACACGGTCACGTGCGGAGACCAGGTGTTCGACGCTTTCGAAGGCGATCTCGTCCATCTACCGAAGGGAATTCCCCACAAGTACGCCGCAGGCCCTGACGGGGGACAGAAACTGATCCTGGCGACTCTTGGTGGACTGGAAGACTTCTTCGACGACTTGGACGGCGGAATGGAACCCGGCGAACTCGCACGGAAGCACCACATCGAATTCCTGGACTGAGCCGCCTTCGCATGCGAATTCCCAACTGACGGGGACACACAGGTTCAGAAAGAGTGTTCCGGTCCGGGGAAACTGCCGTCGCGCACATCCTGTGCGTAGGCAGCGGCAGCGTCGCTCATCACCGCATGCAGGTTGGCGTACTGTTTGACGAACCGCGGGCTTTTGCCGGTCCCCAGGCCCATCATGTCCTGCCACACCAGCACCTGGCCGGTGGTGGCGTTACCCGCGCCGATGCCCACCGTGGGAACCGGCACCGCACGGTCGACGGCGGCGGCAACCTCGGCGGGGACCATCTCCATCAGCACGCAGAAGGCGCCGGCCTCGGCCAGTGCGACGGCGTCGTCGATCACCGCCTGTCCTGCGGTGTCCTTGCCCTGGACCCGGTAACCGCCCAGCGCGTGTTCGCTTTGCGGGGTGAAGCCGATGTGGGCCATCACCGGGATGCCGGCGTCGACCATGGCCTGTACGTACGGGGCGTAGCGCCGGCCGCCTTCCATCTTGACGGCGCTGACCAGCCCTTCTTTCATCAGCCGGACCGAAGACGCGACTGCCTGGCCGGCCGAGACCTCGTAACTGCCGAAGGGCAGGTCGGCCACCACGAATGCGCGCTTCGCGGACGATGAGACGGCCTTGCACAGCGGGATCATCTCATCGAGTGTGATCGGGATGGTGGTGTTATGACCGTAGACATTGTTGGCGGCCGAATCACCGACGAGCAGCACTTCCACTCCGGCGTCGTCGAAGATCGAGGCCGAATACTGCTCATAGGCGGTCAGCATGGCGAACCTGCCGCCGTCGTCCTTGAGCTGCTGCAGATGGTGGGTGCGGATCCGTCCGGGCCGCCGGCCAGTCGAGGTGGTGCCGGAACCATAGGGCGCGGGTTGTTCACCGGAAGTCATACCCAAGAGCCTACTGGACGACCACGACGAGCACAGCGGGGAGGGCGGAAGTCCCGGGCGGCGACGTCATCCATGAGACCGGTACCGTCACCCGCCGGCCCGAAGGAAAGTAGAGTGAGCACAGAGGCGATGCCGCCGTCGAACGAAATGAGGTAGCAGTGAACCGTCAGCAAGAGTTTGTCCTCAGGACCATCGAAGAGCGTGACGTGCGTTTTGTGCGGTTGTGGTTTACCGACGTCGTCGGTTCACTCAAGTCCGTGGCGCTCGCGCCCGCCGAGGTGGAGGGCGCGTTCAGCGAGGGCCTGGGATTCGATGGGTCCTCCATCGAGGGGCTGTCGCGAGTATTCGAGTCGGACATGCTGGTCCAGCCCGACCCGTCGACCTTCCAGATCCTGCCGTGGCGCGGTGAGACGGAGGAAACGTCACGGATGTTCTGCGACATCCTCACCCCGGACGGCATGCCTGCCGCCGCGGATACGCGCAACGTGCTCAAACGGACCCTGGCCAAGGCCGCCGATATGGGGTTCACCTGCTACACCCACCCGGAGATCGAGTTCTACCTGCTCAAGTCGGACAAGCTCGGGGCCGACGGGTTCCCGGAGCCGGTGGACGAGGCGGGGTATTTCGACCATGTTCCCGGAGGGGTGGCCCAGGACTTCCGCCGCACGGCGGTGAGCATGCTCGAAGCTGTCGGCATCTCCGTGGAGTTCAGCCACCACGAAGCCGGGCCCGGCCAGAACGAAATCGACCTGCGTTACGCCGACGCGCTGCAGACTGCGGACAACGTGATGACCTTCCGCACCGTGGTCAAGGAAGTGGCATTGACCCAGGACAGCTACGCCACCTTTATGCCAAAGCCGTTCTCCCACCACCCCGGCTCCGGGATGCATACCCACTTCTCACTCTTCGAAGGTGATACCAACGCTTTCTTCGAGGCGGGCACGGAATTCCAGCTGTCCAAGACGGCGCGCCAGTTCATCGCGGGCTGGCTCAAGCACGCCCCGGAGTTCACGGCGGTCACCAACCAGTTCGTCAACTCCTACAAGCGGCTCTGGGGTGGCGGCGAAGCACCCAGCTACCTGTCCTGGGGACACAACAACCGCTCGGCGCTGGTGCGGGTGCCGCTGTACAAACCGGGCAAGGGCCAGTCCGCCCGGGTGGAGTACCGGGGGATCGATTCGGCGGCCAACCCGTATCTCGCCTATGCGGTGCTGCTCGGCGCCGGGTTGAAGGGAATTGAGGAAGGCTACGAACTTCCCGACGCCGTCGAAGAGGACGTGTGGTCGTTGTCGACGGCGGAACGGCGAGCCATGGGCCATGACCCGCTGCCCTCCAGCCTGCACGACGCCATCAGGATACTGGAGGAATCCGAGCTGATGGCCGAAATCCTCGGCGAGCAGGTGTTCGAGCACTTCCTGCGCAATAAACGGGACGAGTGGCACGATTACCGGCTCGAGGTCACCCCGCACGAGCTCAAGCGCAATCTGGGCGTGCTGTAAACGCCGGGGTTGCGATGAATCCGAAATCACCCACCCGCCGGCTGATCACCGCAGGTTTCGCGGACCTTGAAAAGAGTGCCCGGCTGCTTCAGGCACCGGAACTCAACGGCCTCGAGGCGTCACGGCTCTTCGAATCGCTGGCGCTGTCTGCCGATCCGGACCAGGCACTGCTGTTGCTGGTGCGGCTGTTGGAAAAAAGCCCGGAGCTGGCCGGTCTGGTCAACAGCGGCCCGGATGCCAGCGAGCCACTGTTCCGGCTGCTCGGCGCATCCGAGGCACTTGGTGAATTCCTGATCAGCCACCCGGAGAATCTGGACGTGCTGCGGGCCAAGGTCAGTCCCGAACCTACCGGCACGAGCACGGAAGCGCTGCGCGTGTCGCTGCTCAAGGCAGTGCGTGCCGATCCGGGACAGCTGATGCCGGTCGCCGCGGAAGTGGGTCAGGACGCCTACCAGGCATTGAGGGCACAATACCGCCGGCATCTGACCGAACTGGCCATCCGCGACCTGTGCGCCGCGTCCCCGCAGGACTTCTTCCCCATAGCTGCGCGGGAACTGGCCGACCTGGCCGCAGCCGCCCTGGACGCGGCGCTCGCCGTCTCCCGCGCCGAGCTGGCCTCCCACCACGATCCCGACGAGATCGCCGACATCCGGCTGGCCGTCATCGGGATGGGCAAATGCGGTGCGGGCGAATTGAACTACATTTCCGACGTCGACGTCATCTATGTGATCGACAGTGACGATGCCGAGGACGCCAAGGCGGCCACCATTGGCACCGCACTGGCCACCGGGATTTCCCGGGCCATTTCCTCGGCGGCCAGCGAACCCGGGTTGTGGGAAGTCGACGCCAACCTGCGTCCCGAGGGGCGGGAGGGGCCGCTGGTGCGCACCGTGGAGTCCCACCTGAACTACTACCAGCGGTGGGCGAAGAGCTGGGAATTCCAGGCCCTGCTGAAGGCCAGGCCCATCGCCGGTGACATGGAACTGGGGCGGCGGTACGAACAGGCGCTGAGCCCGCTGATCTGGAGCTCCTCTGAACGGGAGGGGTTCGTTGAATCCGTGCAATCGATGCGGCGGCGGGTGACTGAACATATCCCCGCCCAGGAACAGGGCCGGCAGATCAAGCTCGGTTCTGGCGGACTGCGCGATGTGGAATTCACCGTTCAGCTGCTGCAATTGGTGCACGCCAAGGCGGACGAGTCGCTGCGGTGCCGGGATACCACTTCGGCCATCGCGGCATTGTCCGAGGCGGGATATATCGGGCGGTCCGACGCCCGCGAGTTCGACGCCGTGTACCGCTACCTGCGGGTGCTGGAGCACCGGATTCAACTGGTCCACTTGCGCAGGACTCATCTGATGCCGCAGTCCGAAGCGGCCCGTCGGGCGCTGGCCCGCGGCATGCTCGGCGCGCTGACCGCCTCCAGGCCCAGCGCCGAAAGCCTGATGGCCTCGTGGCAGCGTACCAAACGGTCCGTCCGCACGTTGTATGAACGCATTTTCTACCGGCCAGTGCTGGCGACGGCGGCACACCTCAGTGCCGAGGACGTGGCGCTCTCGCCGGCGGCAGCCGGCGCGCGGCTGGCGGCGCTGGGGTACATGGATCCCAAGGGGGCGCTGCGGCACATCCAGTCGTTGACCGCCGGCATCAGCCGGCGGGCGGCATTGCAGCGTCAATTACTGCCCGTGCTGCTCGGCTGGCTCGCCGACGGCGTCGACCCCGACGCCGGCCTGCTCGGTTTCCGGCGGATCAGCGAGGCGCTGGGCACCAGCCCCTGGTATCTGGGCATGCTGCGTGATTCCAATGCGGCCGCCGAACGGTTGTGCCATATTCTGTCCAGTTCCCGCTTCATCACCGACCTGCTTGAGGTCTCCCCCGAGGCGGTGAAGTGGTTGGGTTCCGACGACGGCCTGACGGTGCGCAGCTTCGACGCCCAATGGGAGGAAATCCGGGCCAAGATGCGCAGGAGCCACGATTCAGCGGGAGCTATCCGGCTGATCCGGCTGATCCGGCGCCGGGAAATCCTGCGGATTGCGATCGCCGACAGCTCCGGACTGCTGGACCAGGACACGGTGGGGCAGGCGTTGGCAGACGCGGACCGGGCGGCGATTCTCGGAGCGCTGCATGCGGCCGAGGAGCAGGTGTTTGAGTCCGCCGGGAAACTGACGTCCATGCTGATCGTGGCCATGGGCCGGCAAGGCGGACGCGAAATCGGCTACGGATCCGATGCCGACGTGCTGTTTGTCCACCGCGGCCTCGAGGGTGTGCCCAAGGAAGCGGCGCAAAAGCAGGCCGAGCAGATCGTGACGCTGACGACGTCGTTATTGAAGCAACCATGCAAGCCGCCCATTCTGGCCGAACGAGTGCTGGATGTGGATGCCAGCCTCCGCCCCGAGGGCAAACAGGGGCCGCTGGTGCGATCCTTTGACTCCTACCGCGAGTACTACACCCGCTGGTCCCAGGTCTGGGAGGCCCAGGCGCTGCTGCGGGCCCGGCCGATAGCCGGAGACGACGCGCTGGCCGAGGACTTCATCGCGCTGATCGACCCCGTCCGCTACCCGGCGCAGGTCAGCGCCGGCGAGCAGCGGGAAATCCGGCGGATCAAGGCCAGGGTCGAGGCCGAACGGCTGCCTCGCGGGGCGGATCCCGCCCGGCAGCTGAAACTGGGCAGGGGAGGGCTGTCCGACGTCGAATGGCTGGTCCAGCTGCTCCAGCTGGAGAATGCGTATTCGGTCCGGGCGCTGCGCACGACGTCAACCGTTGAAGCTACCAATGCCGCCGTGGAGGCGGACCTGCTGCCCGCCGACGAAGCACAAACCCTGCTGGAGAGTTGGCAGCTGGCCAGCCGTATCCGTTCGGCGAACGTGATTTGGAGCGGGCGTGCCTCCGACCTGCTGCCCTCCGCCCGCCAGGACCTGGAAGCGGTGGCCCGATGGTGCGGCTACGAGGCCGGTATGGCCGCCGACATTGAAGAGGACTACCTGCGGCTGACGCGGCGGGCGAGGGGCATCTTCGAGAACCACTTCTTCGAGCAGTAGAGCGGCGCAGGACGAGGTGGCCGCGGGGCTTTAGACCCCGTAGTACAGCTCGAACTCGTACGGGTGCGGCCGCTCGGCCAGCGGGGCGATTTCGCTCTCGCGCTTGTACTCAATCCAGGTGTCGATCAGGTCCTGGGTGAACACGCCGCCGGCCTGGAGGAACTCGTTGTCGTTCTCCAGGGCAATGAGGGCCTCTTCCAGCGTGGCGGGGGCCTTCGGGATGTCCCTGGCCTCTTCCGGCGGCAGTTCGTAGAGGTCCTTGTCGATCGGTTCCGGCGGTTCGATCCGGTTCCGGATGCCGTCCAGGCCGGCCATCAACTGGGCGGAGAAGGCCAGATACGGGTTCCCCGAACCGTCCGGTGCGCGGAACTCCAGCCGCTTGGCTTTCGGGTTCGAGCCGGTGATGGGAATCCGGATCCCGGCGGAACGATTGCCCTGCGAGTAGACCATGTTGACCGGCGCCTCAAAACCCTTGACCAGGCGGCGGTATGAATTCACCGTCGGATTGGTGAAGGACAGCACGGCGTCGGCGTGCTTGAGCAGTCCGCCAATGTACCAGCGGGCGACGTCGGACAGCCCGGCGTAGCCCGTCTCGTCGTAGAACAGCGGTTCGCCGCTGTTCCACAGCGACTGGTGGCAGTGCATGCCAGAACCGTTGTCGCCGAAGACAGGTTTGGGCATGAAGGTCAGGGACTTGCCCCAGGCATGGGCAACGTTCTTGACGATGTACTTGAACTTCATCAAGTCATCGGCGGCGGAGGTCAGGGTGGAGAACTTGTAGTTGATTTCCGCCTGCCCGGCAGCGCCGACTTCATGGTGGGAGCGCTCGACTTCCAGGTCGACGGCGGCCAGTTCGATGCACATCGCATCGCGCAGGTCCGCTTGATGGTCGACCGGAGCCACCGGAAAGTAGCCACCCTTCTCCGGTGTCTTGTTGGCCAGGTTGCCGCCTTCTTCCTCCCGCCCGGAGTTCCACCAGGCTTCTTCGGAGTCGATCTTGTAGAACGTGTTGCCCGGGGTGGTTTGGAATCGGGCATCATCGAAGATGTAGAACTCAGCTTCGGAGGCGAAGAACGCCGTGTCTGCTATGCCGGTGGAGGCCAGGTACGCCTCGGCCCGCTCGGCCACGCCACGGGGGTCGCGATGGTACGGGTCGCCGGTGCGCGGGTTGACGATGGAGAAGCTCAGCGTCAGGGTCTTCTCGATACGGAACGGATCGATGTAGGCGCTGGTGGGATCCGGAATGAGCTGCATGTCCGACTCGGCGATGCCCTGGAACCCGCGGATCGAGGATCCGTCGAAGAGCTGGCCGTTGACGAAAAAGTCCTCGTCGACGCTGGCGGCGGGCACATTGAAGTGCTGCTGGACGCCGGGCAGGTCGGTGAAACGGACATCGACGAATTTGACGTCTTCGTCGGCGATGTATTTGAGGACTTCGCCCGCATCTTTGAACATCGAAAATTGCTCCTTGTATATGAAGATGAATGCCACCAGTGTGAAACGTCACGCCGCTGGACTTTGTTGGTTCAGATTGCCGCCGTCGGCCGGTCTGCACGATGGTTTAGAGTGTACGAGCCGGCGGTTTCATGCCCGTATCGGAAATGTTTCCGGCAGATTACGTCGCTGTTGGAAGCCCCCTTTGCCCCGGTCGTACTAGGCTTATTGTGTGGTGCAACGACGAGACATAGGTTCCTGGCTGGAAGGAACGCCGGATAACTCCGGCCAGCATTGGCCCGGCGAACGCCTCGGAAAGCCAAAGACGGGGCCGGGGTCCATGGCCCGGCCGGGACGCAGGCTGGCGGCGCTGTTGATCGACTGGCTGCTGTGCTACCTGATTGCCGCCGGTCTGTTCGACGCCAACCAGATGGCAATTCTGGGCATCTTTGCCGTGGAGCAGATGGTGCTGGTTGCCACGCTGGGCTACTCGGTGGGGCACCGGATCCTGGGCATCCAGGTGCAAAAACTCGATGGCGGACCCGCGGGTCCACTGGCTGCGGTCGTCCGCACCGTGCTGCTGTGCCTGCTGATACCGGCAGTGGTGTTCGACGTCGACCAGCGCGGGCTGCATGACCGTGCCATGGGCACAGTGCTGGTGCGGATGTAACCGTTCGGGCATCACAGGCAATTGGCGGTCAGCGGCCCCGGGCGGCCTTGCGGTCCGGCCGGGCCTTGAGCGGATCGACACCCTTGGGTATCGGCAGCCGGTTGCCCAGCGAAGTGATCCGCTTATTGACCTGCTGCACCTCCTGCTTGGTCAGCTCTTTCTTCAGCTTCTGGATCCGCTTCGATACCTTGCTCAGCGGGACCTGATGTTCGCCGTCGCCGGCCTGGATGACATGGATTGACACGTTGGGCAGGATCCGCCGCAGCCGCTTCCGTTCACCGTCGATCAACCGCTTGACCCGGTGTGGCGGTCCTTCGCTGACCAGCACGACGCCGGGACGGCCAATGGCCCTGAAGACCGCGTCCTGGCTGCGGGGGTCGACGGCGGCGGGCTGTTCCTCGGTGATCCAGCCGCGGCGCAGTGTGCTCAGGGCCGCTCCGGCGGCACCGGGTTGGCCGTCCAACTGTGCAAACGCCGCCCGTTCGGCCCGGCGGGACAGAATGAACATTGCGGCGAGCAGGCCAAGCGGCACGGCAACAATGAGCGCAGTGATCCAGTTGTTGATCAGCAGGCCAACGACCAGCCCGATGGCGGTGATGCCCAGGAAAGCCAGCAGCATCAGCCAGACCACGCTGGGGTCGTTGCGGCGGGTCATCTGGAAGACGTCCCGCATCTGCTTCATGCGGCCGGGCTTCTTATTGGCTTTCGCCTCTTTGTTCCGCCGCTTGAAGATGCTCTTCTTCTCGGGCTTGCCGGGGTTGCCCGGTTTGTCGCTTTTGCCGCCGCCGGTGGCGTTTGTCACGTCTGAATCAGTCCTTTTGGCCATAGTATTACCAATTCTACGGGACGTCACACCAGGCTGGCGGCCTCCTGGAGGGTTGAGCCCGATTCGGCGATGTGAGCCAGTTCATCCGGAACGTCACGCCCCTTTTTCCGCATTGCCGATGCCCACATCCGGCCGGCGCGGTAGGACGAGCGTACCAGCGGTCCACTCATCACCCCGAGAAAGCCGATTTCCTCGGCTTCGTCGCGGATATCCAGGAATTCCTGCGGCTTGATCCACCGGTCGACCGGGTGATGCCGCGGGCTGGGGCGCAGGTACTGGTTGATGGTGATCAGGTCGCAACCGGCCTCATGGAGGTCGCGCAGCGCCTCGGAGACCTCTTCGCGGGTTTCGCCCATGCCCAGGATCAGGTTCGACTTCGTCACCATGCCCTGGTCCCGGCCCTGGGTGATCACGCCCAGCGACCGCTCATAGCGGAAAGCGGGACGAATGCTGCGGAAGATCCGCGGAACCGTTTCGACATTGTGCGCGAACACCTCCGGCTTCGCATCGATCACTTCCTGGATCAATTCCGGTTTGCCGGAAAAGTCCGGGATCAGGATTTCGACGCCGGTGCCCGGGTTCATCGCATGGATGGCACGGATGGTCTCGGCATAGAGCCACACGCCCTCATCGGCCAGGTCGTCGCGGGCCACGCCGGTGACTGTGGCGTACCGCAGGTCCATGGATTTCACGGAGGTGGCCACCTTGCGGGGCTCGGCCACGTCGAGGCGGGACGGCTTGCCCGTGTCGATCTGGCAGAAGTCGCACCGGCGGGTGCACTGCGAGCCGCCAATCAAAAAGGTCGCCTCGCGGTCCTCCCAGCACTCAAAGATGTTGGGGCAACCAGCCTCCTCGCAGACGGTGTTCAGACCCTCTTTGCGCACCTGGTTTTTCAGGGCGGCGAATTCCGGGCCCATCTTGGCCCGGGATTTCATCCAGTCCGGCTTGCGTTCGACGGGAGTCTCGGCATTACGGGCTTCGACCCGCAGCATCTTTCGTCCCTCCGGGGCTACGCTCATTGCAATGCTCCTTCCGTACGTGCGGCGGCTGGACCGGCCGGGCCGGGTGCCGGCGCGGCGCCGGCCACCAGTTGGTCTTCGTGGCGGCGCAGGCCGGCGATGATGGCTGGTGCGATGTCGGCAGGGCTGACATCCTGTTTGGTTTCTTCGTAAATGGAAGTCACTGAAGCGTCGGAGATGCCGCAGGGAACGATCTTTGAGTAGGGGCGCAGATCGTTATTGCAATTGATCGCGAACCCATGCATTGTCACTCCGTCGGCCACCCGGATACCGATGGCGGCGATTTTGCGCGCCGGACCGCGGGAATCCGCCGGAAGCCATACCCCCGAACGCCCGTCCACCTTCTCTCCGGGTACCCCATACGTGCGCAACACCTCGATGATCACGTCTTCAAGTAGATGCACGTAGGCGGACTGCCTGACGGGGTCGGGCAGTTCCAGAATCGGATATCCCACTAATTGCCCGGGGCCGTGCCAGGTGAGCTTGCCGCCCCGGTCGACATGGACCACAGCTGTGCCGTCGTAGGGCAATTCATGATCCTCAGTGCGCTTGCCGGCGGTGAACACGGCCGCATGTTCCAGCAGCAATACGGTACTCGGGGCCGTACCGGCTTTCACCCGCGCGTGCAGATCGCGCTGTGCCGCCCATCCGTCGTCGTACTGTACAAACTGCGGGGCGAGCCCCAGCTGTGTGAACTCCAGTGTCATGACGCTCAGCCTAAGCGCGGCAACGGGTTCAGGCTTAGACGTATGATTTATCGGCCGTCATTGCGGCTGTGGATAACTTCTGCACGGTGCGGTCCGGGTGGGGTATCACTGGAACCATGATTTCAACCCGGCACGATCCCGAAGCAGACGAGCCCACCACCGGCGGCCCGCCGCGGCTGGACGGATACCGGGTGGGACGTCGGCTGGGGACCGGCGGCAGCGCGTCAGTCTGGCTGGCCACATCCGAGCACGACGGCGGCCAATGTGCCGCAAAGGTGTTTGGCGGCGGCTCGATGACGGCGGGGCAGATGCGCACCGAAGTGGAGCTGCTGCAACGGCTGGATCACGAACATCTGGTGAGGCTGCACGGTGTCCGTCAAACCGATCAGGGCACTGCGTTGCTGATGGATTACGCGGCCGGGGACTCGCTGGGCGCACTGGTCTCTGCCCGGGGGCCGCTGCCGGTTGAGGAAGTCGTGACTATCCTCACGCCGGTGGCCCGTTGCCTGGCCTATCTGCACAGTCACGGCGTGACGCATTCCGACGTGTCTCCGGGCAATGTGGTGTTCACCGAACACGGCAAACCGCTGCTGACCGATCTCGGATCGGGGCGGAAGACGGGCCAGGGCGGTTCCACCACGGCCGGCACAGTTGGTTTCGCGGCAGCCGATACGGCGGAACTGCCTCACGGGCGGCTCCGGCCCGAAGACGATATCCATGGACTCGCCGCCGTGGGATGGTATGCGCTGACCGGGCGGATTCCGGCTGCGGGCGACCGACGTCCGCCGCTGCCGGTGGTGGTTCCCGCGGTTCCGGAGGAAATGGCGCTCATCATCGAGGCGGGACTGCAGGCCTCACCCGGGTTGCGGCCTTCGGCCACCGAGTTCGAGCAGGCGGTGTTCCACAGTGCCGGCGCGGCACCTGTCAATCTGGTTCCATCCGTCCACGAAAGCGTGCTGCCTCACCTGCTGACCCGGCGCAAGGCCATCGAACTGGAACGGCCCGCGGGACGACTCAGCCGGCACTTCAGGGGCCGCACAGGGCGTGGGGGCGATCGCCTCCGGCAACGTCGGGAAGGTCAGGGCGGCTGGACCTGGACGGGCAAGCGTGGAGCCCGCCGGTCCGGTGCCAAACGAGCCGCCGTGGGACGTCCGGACGTTCCGCACCAGGGAGGCGGCGGATCCCGGATTCGCACGATGACTGCGGGGGGAGTCTTCCTGGCCGCTGTCGTGGCCGCCGGTGCCCTCTACGCAGCGGCCGGGACGGAAACGGCTCCACAGGGGGCGTCGGATCCGGCGACCATGCATCGGCCCGGACCGACCCAGGGGCAGGCAACCCCGCAGGCGACCGGTGCGACGCAGCCACCGGTTTCTCCTCCGCCGCCAGGCCCCTCTCAGGGGGCCACTTCCTCGTCCTCCAGCACGCGGGCCGGCTCTGCCGGCGATGGACCCTCCGATGTTCCGGCCAGGATACGGACGAAACTGGGGTCGGCCGATCCGGGCTCCGCCGTGCGGGGGCTCGCATGGCTTCGTTCCTACGCCTTCAGCAGCGGCCGGACGGACTTGCTCGGCAGCGTCAATGTTGCGAACTCGCCGGCTATGGCCGCGGATCGCCGGATTGCCCGTCGGCTTGAACGTGACGGGCATGTATTTGCCGGATTCCAGACCCGCATCAGTGCCGCGGATCGGCTCGGCCCGTCAGCAGTCAAAGATGCGGTACAAGGCAATTCCTCCGACCATGCCGACCATGCCGACCATGCCGATCATGCCGGACATAACCGCCATCCGGCGGCGTTCATGGCGGTGAAGGTCGCCAGCGGGGGTTTCGTCGAAAAGGACCGGCAGGGCCAGGTGGTGCGGCGACATCGACAGGGCGAGCAGCGGCTGGTGCTGGAACTGCGCCGGGTCAGTGGGCAGTGGCTCATCGCCGATATCCTCAGGCCGGTCCGGGGCGGCTGAGGGCAAAACGAGCGGCACATCTGTGACTAAGATCAACACATGAGTTCATCGAGTTACTTCAGGTACCCGCATCTGCACGGCGAATTGGTGACATTCGTGGCCGAGGACGACGTCTGGGCCGCTCCGTTGAGTGGCGGCCGGGCATGGCGGATTTCCGCGATGCAGCTTCCCGCCCGCAACCCGAGATTCTCCCCGGACGGCACAACTATTGCCTGGACAGTTGTCCAAGGCAGCGCACCGGAAGTGGTGGCAGCCGACGTCGACGGCGGTGGCTTCCGGCAACTGACGTATTGGGGATCGGCAACCACCAAGGTCAAGGGGTTCACCACCGGCGGCGACGTGCTGGCCACCAGTTCCTATCAACGCGAGGAAAGCAGGCATACATGGGCCCATGCGGTTCCACTGGATGGATCGGCCGCACACGTGCTGCCCTACGGACCGGTCGATTCGGTGGCATATGGGCCGGCATCCGGTGGCGACCGGGCCGTGGTTGTATCAACGGTCCTCTCCCGGGAACCGGCGTGGTGGAAGCGATACCGCGGAGGTACGGCGGGAAAGTTGTGGCTGGATGCCGACGGTTCGGGCCGGTTCCAACGCCTCGCCGCCGACCTCAGTGGCAGCCTGGCAGACCCGATGTGGATCGCGGGCCGGATCGTGTTCCTTTCAGACCATGAGGGATATGGCAATGTGTATTCCATCGACCCGGACGGCAGCGACCTGCGGCGGCACACCGATCATGATGACTTCTACGCCCGGCACGCCTCCAGCGATGGCAGCCGGATCGTATACGAGTCGGCGGGGTCGTTGTGGCTGCTGGATGGTCTCGACGCAGAACCTCGGCCGCTGGCGATCTCCCTGGGCTCTGCGTCAACTGCACGGAGGCAACAGCCACTGAAGGTGGCATCCCATCTGGGGGAGGTGGTGCCGGAGACGAGCGGCCGCGCCAGCGTGGTCGAGTCGCACGGCACCCTGCACTGGCTCACCCACCGGGACGGGCCGTCGCGGGTGCTGGAGGCGCAACCCGGCGTGCGGGGCAGGCTCGCCCGGCCGCTGGGGGAGGGAAGGGTGCTCTACGCAGCCGACCATGGGGGAGAAGAGGCACTCTACATCAAGGACGTGCATTCCTCGCCAGTGCCCGGGATGAACGCCTCTGAACAGGGCGGAGCTGCCGGACAAACCGGCACAGTGCGGATCGATTTGCCGCAGCGGACCCGGGTCAGCGCGATAGCGGCGAGTCCGGACGGCGAGCGGGCGGCAATCGCCACTGAATTCGGCGAAGTGCTGATGCTTCAGACGTTGAGTGGGGAATTGCGCAGCATCTCCACCACGGTCCATGGCGCCATTGACGACATCTGCTTCGCCCCTGATTCCGCCTGGATTGGCTGGGCAGAACCGGTTACCGGCGAAGGAGCCAGATGCAAGATCCGGATCGCCCGGATCGCCGGGACCCCGTCCGCGGACGGCGACAGCACCGGCGATGAGGCAGCCGGTGCGAACATCATCGATGTCACTGACGGCAGATTCAACGACCATAGTCCAGCGTTCACACCCGACGGCACATTTATCGCCTTCCTGTCCGAGCGAAGTTTCGACCCGGTGTATGACACCCACCGCTTCGACTTGAGTTTCCCCTCGTCGACCAAGCCCTTCCTGGTGGCGCTCTCGGCGCGGACTCCTTCGCCCTTTGGCCCGTCTGCCGATGGGGCCGCTGCCAGCGGGGATGAACGCTCCGGCCGTGACGGACCGGTGGCCGGGGACGAAACCGAAGCTGCCGGATCGGCCGATAACGCGGTAGCGGTCGAGGTCGACGTCGAGCACCTTGCCGACCGTGTGATTGCAGTCCCGGTTCCCCAGGGAAGCTACGATTCGCTGTCCGCCGTCGACGGCGCGTTGCTGTGGCTTGCCAATGACATCTACGGCGTCACCGGAGAAGGGCGCGCCTCGGTCACGGACCAGGATCCAGGTCGCCGGCTGGAACGATTCGATATCGCCAAGCGGGACGTTACTGTGCTGGTTCCGGCGGTGGAACGCTACCGCGTCACAGGCGACGGTAAACAACTTGTGATGGTCAATGACCAAAAAGTGCGGGTGCTGCCGACCGGATACAAGACCGAGGAAGACGCCGCCGAGAATATTTCGGTGGATCTGGGAAGAATCCGTGTCCACCTCGATCCGGTTCGGGTATGGGGGCAGGCGTTCGACGAAGCATGGCGGCTGCAACGCGATTTCTATTGGGCACCGGACATGGCCGGGATCGACTGGCAACAGATCCACGATCAGTACCGCCCGCTGGTCGCGAAGCTGGGCTCGCACGACGACCTGGTCGACGTGTTGTGGGAAATGCACGGCGAACTTGGCACCTCGCACGCCTATGTCATGCCGGCCCCGGTCACCGAACCAGGTGCCGGACGGCAGGGACTGCTCGGCGTCGACGTCAAGCAGCACCGGCACGGCTGGGAGATCACCCGGATCCTTCCGGGCGACTCGTCTGACCCGCTGGCACGCTCACCGCTGACGGCCCCGGGGGCGGCGGCCCGCATAGGAGACATCATCACTGCGGTCGATGGCTTGCCGGCGGCAAACGGGGCCGGCCTGGGTTCCCTGCTGGCGGGTGCAGCAGGCAAAACGGTCGAGCTGACGATCCTCGACGGCCCGTCCCACGGTGAGGCAGCCGGCGTCGAACGCAGGATAGCGGTTGTACCGGTCGCAGACGAAGAACGGCTGCGCTACCAGCATTGGGTCTCCGGTAACCGGCGTGTCGTGCGTGAGGCCTCCGGTGGTCGGTTCGGATATTTGCACATTCCTGACATGGTGGCGCGAGGTTGGTCGCAACTGCACCGGGACCTGGATAACGAAGCCGCGCAGGATGCCCTCGTCATCGATGTCAGGAGCAATCGCGGCGGGCATACCTCGCAGCTGGTCGCCGAATTGATTGGACGCAAGGTGGCCGCATGGAATCTTCCCCGCGGTGAGCAGCCGCACACCTACCCGGCCCATGCACCGCGGGGTCCTATCGTTGTGCTGGCCGACGAGTTTTCCGGTTCCGACGGCGACATCATCACCCAAATAGCCAAGCTGCGCAGTATCGGCCCCGTTATTGGCACCAGGACGTGGGGAGGGGTGATCGGCATCGACGGCCGGTTCAAACTGGCCGACGGAACCGGGGTGACACAGCCTCGTTATGCTTTCTGGTTTAGCGGATCCGTCGGTTGGTCGGTGGAGAATTACGGAGTCGATCCTGATATCGAGGTCGAATTCCCGCCGCACGCCCACGGGGCCGGGGAAGATCCCCAGCTCGAACATGGCGTGGGCGTCCTCACGGAGATGCTCCGCGAGCAGGGAACCGACGAGCCGCCTCAACGGGCAGGTTACCCTTCCCGTCGTCCGGGGCCGCTGCCGCCCCGGCCGCAGGGCTGAGCCGGCAAAAAGGGGCCCCGCTTTGAACGGGGCCCCTTTCGCAGCTGCGCGGCCGGTACTGAGCCGGCCGGTACGGCTTCTAGCTCTCGAGCGTGGCATCCAGCGTGATGGTGGTGCCCTTCAGCGCAGCTGAAACCGGGCAACCGGTTTTCGCGCCGTCGGCCACCCGCTGGAAGTCCTCATTGCTCAGCCCGGGAACGTTCGCGGACATGGTCAGGTGGATGCCGGTGATGCCCTCGCCCGGCTGGAAGGAGACGTCCGCCTTGGTTTCGACCCGCTCAGGAGTCTTGCCCTCCTCCTTAAGGGCGGCGCTGAACGCCATGGAGAAACATGACGAGTGCGCCGCGGCAATCAGTTCCTCCGGGCTGGTCTTGCCATCGGCCTCCTCGGCCCGCGCCTTCCAGGTGACGTCATACGTGCCGACCCCGGAGGTGTCGAGGGAAACCTGGCCGGAGCCGGTGGGAAGATCTCCGCTCCAAACGGTATGAGCTGAACGTGTTGTCGCCATGAATACTCCTGAAGGATTGTGTCGGGTCAACAGCGCCCGGCTGAAGACATCTGCCGTCTCCATCCTAGGGTCGGGCTATCGAACCTGCTAATTCCAGAGGGTGGCCAGGCCGATGTTAATCAGGCCCAGGCCTCCCACCGCGTGCGCCAGCCCCGTCGACACCGGCTCACCCTTGCGGTGCTTGCGGGCTCCGATGAAGGCGGCGATCGCAATGACGATCCCGAAGAGGAACTTGATGCCGTACCTGACGTAGTACTCCCAGCCGGTGCCCCAGCCGAGAGCCGGTATCAGCCCCAGCATGACGATGCCCGTGATCAGCTGGAGGATGGCTCCGTCGAACTGGCGCGGATGCACGGTGGGGGCCTTCATATTGGCAATCCAGATTCCCACCACCATGGCGGCACCGATGACGTGGAAGAAGATCATGACGTTGAAGAGGAGGTCCATCGCACCAGTCTAGGGATGATCCGTCACCAGTGCCCACTACCGGCAGGTTAAACGCCGGTGGGCGCCTGCTTGAGAAGCAGACGCCCACCGCGGCGCTCTTGGCCCGGCACAACACCGGAGGAGCTATTGTCCTAGATGCCCAGGTCGGGCTCGAAGGCGCCCTCTTCGAGACGGGCCTTGAGCGTTTGCAGGAAACGACCCGCATCGGCACCATCGACCAGACGATGATCGTAGGTCAATGACAGGTACATCATGGACCGGATGGCGATCGTGTCATCGCCATTGGTGTCGCTGACGACCACCGGGCGCTTGACGATTGTTCCGGTGCCCAGGATGCCCACCTGCGGCTGGTTGATGATCGGCGTATCGAACAATGCGCCGGCACTGCCGATGTTCGTGATCGTGAATGTTCCGCCGGAGAGCTCGTTCGGGCCGATGCTGTTATCCCTGGTGCGGGCCGCGACGTCCGAAATCCGGTTCGCCAGTCCGGCCAGGTTCAGGTTACCGGCGTCGTTGATCACCGGCACCAACAGGCCCCGGTCCGTGTCGACGGCTATCGCCAGGTGCTCGGCATCGTGGTAGGTGACCTCCTTGGCCTCTTCATCAAACGACGAATTCAGCTTCGGATGCTGCTTCAGCGCTTCAGCCACGGCCTTGGCGAAGAAGGGAAGGTAGGTCAGCTTGACGCCATTCTGTTCCTGGAACTTGTCCTTCGCCGCCCCGCGCAGCTTGGCGATTTTGCTGACATCCACTTCGATGACCTGGGTCAGCTGGGCTGAGACATCCAGGGACTCGCGCATCCGGCGGGCAATGGTCTGGCGGATGCGCGGAACTTTCTCGACCGTGCCGCGCAGCTTGGCGCTGGCTTCGGGCACAGCGCCGGACGCGGCAGCTGCGGCAGGCGCGCTCGGGGCCTGCGGCGCGGCTGCTTCCGACTTCTTCTTCTCGGCCGCGGCCGTCACGTCCTGCTTGCGGATACGGCCGCCGACGCCGGTGCCTTCGACAGTCGACAGGTCGATGTCGTGCTGATTGGCCAGCTTGCGCACCAGCGGAGTGACGTAATTGGCATCGGCCCCGGTCGACTCGCCACCGGACTGCGCAGCGGAGGGAGCGGCTTCGGCCTGGCTGGTGTCCGCCTTGGCTTCGGCGGTCTCCTTCTCCGCTTGGGCCTTTTCGTCCTGCGGTGCCTTGGCAGGCTCCCTGGCCGCAGGCTCCGTGGATTCAGGCTCCGTGGACTCAGCTGCTGAGGCTTGCTGTTGTGGCTGCTCCTGTTGTTCCGGCTTGGCCGCAGGCTCCGGTTCTTCGGGCGCGGCGGAGCCTGTTGCGGCTGCGCCGGAGCCGACAACGGCCAGCACCGCCCCGACCTCGACGGTCTCGTCCTCGGACACCTTGATTTCCTGAAGCGTGCCGGCGACAGGCGATGGAATTTCGGTGTCGACCTTGTCGGTGGAGACCTCCAGCAGCGCCTCGTCGACCTCCACTGTCTCGCCGACCTGCTTCAGCCAGCGAGTGACCGTTCCTTCCGTGACGCTTTCGCCCAGCGCAGGCAGCGTGACGTCCTTGGTTTCGCCACCACTCTGCCCGGCGCCTTGAGACGAGCCAGAGCCGGACTCGGCACCGGAGCCGGATTCGTCCGCGGACATTGCCTCGGCCGGAATCTGCGCTGCTTCGGTCGATTCGCCTGCGGTATCTTTCTGGGCCTGCTGCTCAGCCCCATTTTCCGCAGTGGAGTCCGCAGCAGAGTCAGTATCCGAGGCTTCACCGGAGCCCTCCGATGCGCCGGAGCCGCCATCGCCTTCACCGATCTTGACCAGCGGGGAACCGACTTCGGCGGTCTCGTCTTCCGCGACGAGGATCTCCTCGATGACGCCGGCGACAGGCGACGGGACTTCGGTGTCGACCTTGTCGGTGGACACCTCGAGCAGGGGCTCGTCTACTTCAACCCGGTCGCCCACCTGCTTCAGCCATCGGGTCACCGTCCCTTCAGTGACGCTTTCACCGAGTGCGGGCAAGTTCACGGATTCAGACATGTCGTCCCCGTTTCTCCTCGTACATTCAAAGTTCTTTTGTGGTTCCTGTGGGCCAGCTTATTGCACTGGCCATATTGTGACACGCTCCGGCGGGCCCGGTTGGCTGCGCCTGATGTGCGGTCGGTCAGCCGTGCAGTGGCTTGCCTGCCAGTGCCAAATGAGCCTCGCCGAGTGCCTCGTTCTGGGTCGGATGCGCATGGATCAACTGTGCGACTTCCTCGGGGAATGCTTCCCAGTTGACGATCAGCTGTGCCTCGCCGACCTGCTCGCCCATCCGGCTGCCGATCATGTGCACCCCGACGACCGGACCGTCCTTCTCCTGGACCAGTTTGATTAAACCGCCGGTGCCGATGATGGAGCTCTTGCCGTTGCCGGCCAGGTTGTATTCCTGGACCTGGACCGAATCCTCGCCGAACTTTTCCTTCGCGCCCGCTTCGGTCAGCCCGACCGAGGCAATCTCCGGCTCGCAATAGGTGACGCGCGGGATGCCCGATTCGTCGATGACAGCCGGATTGTGCCCGGCAATCTCCTCGGCGACAAAAACGCCCTGCTGGAAACCTCGGTGGGCCAATTGGAGGCCGGGGACGATGTCGCCGACGGCGTAGATGTTGCCGACGCCGGTGTGCAGCCGCTCGTTGGTGATGACGAACCCGCGGTCCATGGTGACGCCCGCCTCTTCGTAGCCAAGGCCATCAGTGACCGGGCCGCGGCCAACGGCGACCAGCAGCAGGTCGGCGTCGAAGGTTTTGCCGTCCTCGAGCTTGGCCGTGATGCCGTCGCTGCGCTGGTCGACGCTGTCAAAGCGGACACCAGTGGAGAAGTTGATGCCGCGTTTGCGGAAGGAACGCTCCAGGTTCTTGATGATGGTGGCGTCTTCATTGGGCACCAGCGACGGGAGGGCCTCGACGATCGTGACGTCGGCCCCGAAAGACTTCCAGACCGAGGCGAACTCGCAACCGATGACGCCGCCGCCCAGGACCACAACGCTCTTGGGCACGTAGTCCAGCTTCAGGGCCTCATCCGAGGTGATGACACGGTCCTTGATCTCCAGGCCGGGGAGGGACTTGGAGTAGGAACCGGTGGCCAGAATGATGTTCTTGCTCTTGTATTGGGTGCCGTCGACGTCGACAGTCTGCTGGTCGACGAGCTTGCCGGCGCCTTCAATGACGGTGACGCCCTTGCTCTTGAGAAGTCCCTGCAGCCCTTTATGCTTGCCGGCGACAATGCCGTCCTTGTACTTGTTCACGCCATCCATGTCGATGGACTCAAAGTTGGCCCTGACTCCGTACTTTTCGGATTCGCGGGCGCCGTCGGCAATTTCTGCGGTGTGCAGGAGCGCCTTAGTGGGAATACAGCCGTTGTGCAGGCAGGTCCCGCCGACTTTCCCCTTCTCGATCAATCCCACGGACATGCCGAACTGGACTCCGCGCAAGGCGGCAGCATATCCGCCGCTACCTCCACCGAGAACCAGGATGTCAAATTCTTGAGCAGCTGAATCCGCCACTTGGACGCTCCCTCGCGTGGTCAGTGACGTGCATGTGCACGTCGGTATGTGATGTTGATGCTCTCTTACCCGTGTTCACCTTAGCGCCCATCCGCGGGCCCTCTCCAGTTGGGTGCCGCCGGACACGCGGTGCAACGGGCCCCAATGTGTGCGGGCTCTCAACTGGTGCGGCCGACGACGTCTTCCGCGTAGGCAACCAGGGTGCGTACTGCCACCCCGGTGGCCTCCTTGGGGGTATAGCCATACGGGGGCCCCTCGTTGAAAGCGGGTCCGGCGATGTCGAGGTGGGCCCACGGAATCTTTCCGCTGTCCGTGTCCCCGACGAACTCCTGCAGGAAGATTCCAGCGGTCAGCATTCCGCCGTGTTTATCGCCGATGTTCTTCAGATCGGCGACATTGGAGTCCAGCGTTGCCCGCAGTTCCTCAGGGAACGGCATCGGCCAGAACGCTTCTCCCGCCCGGTCGGCGGCCTCCTTCACAGCGGCCCGGACCCCTTCGTCGCCCATCACGCCGCTGACCCGGGACCCCAGGGCGACCATCTGCGCGCCGGTCAAGGTGGCGACGTCGAGGATGACGTCGGGTGCTTCCTCGCTGGCGGCGACGATGCCGTCCGCCATCACCAGGCGGCCCTCGGCGTCGGTGTTCAGCACCTCGACCGTCCGGCCACCATAGGTGGTGATGACATCCGAGGGGCGCTGGGCAGTTCCCGAGGGCATGTTCTCGGCCAGGCACAACCACGCGGTTGCCTTCACCGGAAGGCCGAGTTCAGCGATGGCCAATACCGATTGCAATGCGGCGGCCGCCCCCGCCATGTCCAGCTTCATCGTCATCATGCCGCTGCCCGGTTTCAGGGACAGCCCGCCGGAGTCGAAGGTGACTCCCTTGCCGACGAAGGCCAGCTTCGCCTTGGCCTTGGAGGGGGCATACTCAACTTTGACCAGACGCGGCGGCCGTGACGAGCCTTTGCCGACGCCGAGAATGCCGCCGTATCCGTCCTTCTCCAGCTTCTTCTCGTCGATCACGGTGATCTTGATGGGAAGATTCCGGGACATCTCCTTGGCGGCCGCGGCAAACGTGTCCGGGTAGAGATCGCTGGGGGGCTGATTGACGAGGTTACGAGTGCTGTTCACGCTCCGGCCGATCACCGTCGCACGGTTCAGGGCCGCAGCGAGTTCCGGATCGTCGGCCAGCGGAGTGAACACGGTGACATTGCGCACAGTGTCTCGTTGGGATGCGGCGCTGACGTGCCGATAGTGTCCGTATGAATAGGCTCCCATCACGGCCCCTTCGGCCACTGCCGCTGCCTGGGCCAACGACGATGCCGGCAGTGCCAGCAGCACCGACTCCACGCCGGCCAGCTGCCGCACGGCCGAACCGGCGGCACGGCGCAAGGCCTCGTCGTCGTATTTGGCGTCCTTGCTGTCATCGCTGACAGTGGTCTTGCCCGCGCCTGCGAGCACCAGTACATCGGCGTTCAGTTCCGGCAGCCCCGGCATCCGGCGCACTTCGTCGACAGCACCGGTGACGCCGAGGGCGTCCAGGGAGTCGGCCAAAGCCTTGGCGGCCTTGGGTGGCAGTGGATTGTCCAGCAGCACGGGGCCGTCCGCGCCTTGCCCCACGCCGATGACGATCGCATCACACTGATGCTTCCTCGCATCCTTGGCGATCGCGTTGAGTTTGAGTTCGCTGGCTTTGATCACGAAGATCCTTCCTCACTGCTATGAGCTGAACGTTGCTGCCGGTCATACGTCACTGTACGTACCGGCCCCGGTGGTGTCTTCGGCGCCCGTGGCACCCTTACTGATCGTAGTCTGCTTCGCCTCCGGTGTGCTGTACCTTGGGACACAGCGGGGTCACCGATGCTTCGGCGCCGGTTGCGGAATTGTTGAGGGTATCTTCAGCGTTCCCTTCAAAGATGGACGATAGCCTCGTGATCACGGGGCGTGGAAATGGAGGGACCATGCTTGATCCGTTGACTCTGTTCAGTACCAACGCAGAGATCATGGATACAGATGGGCTCAAGGGCTTGAACCTGCTCATGGGCTTTACCGGTTATGCGGATGCCGGACAGGTGACCACACAGATCAGCGAAGAGCTGCTGAACCATCTGGACCACGAACTGATCGCGACTTTCGATGCTGACCAGCTGATCGATTACCGGTCCCGCAGGCCGCACATCACATTCATCGAGGACCATTTCGCGGAGTATCAGCCTCCGCGGCTGGAGTTGTACCGGCTCCATGACAGCTTGCAGCAGCCATTCCTGCTGTTGACCGGGTTCGAACCGGATTTCCAATGGGAACGGTTCGCCTCTGCCGTTATCGCGCTGGTGCGCCGGCTGGACGTTAACCTGGTGACCTGGGTCCACTCGATGCCGATGCCGGTGCCGCACACCCGGCCGCTGGGCGTTACAGCGCACGGCAACCAGCCGAACCTGATCGAGGGCATCACGGCGTGGAAGCCGACCGCCGAACTGTCCGCAGCAATTGGCCATTTACTCGAACTGCGGCTGGCTGAGTCGGATATCCCGGTGGTGGGTTATGTGGTCCACGTGCCGCACTATCTGGCCGAGGCGACATACCCGCAGGCCGCGGCCGGAGCGCTGGAGTACCTGGGTGCCGCTGCCGGATTAATGCTGCCCGCTGACCGGTTGCGCGATGAAGGGCGATCGGTCGAGCGCCAAATTGCCGACCAGGTGGCCGGTTCGTCCGAGGTGCAGAACGTGGTGGCGAACCTGGAAAAGCGGTACGACGAATACGCTCAAGGCATGGAGCGCCGGTCGCTGCTGACCAAAGACAATGACGAGCTGCCCGGCGCCGAGGAACTGGGCGCTGCGGTCGAAGCATACCTGGCGACGCAGGTGTGGCCTTCCGGTGGATCCGGCACCAACGACGGCACGGCCGACGGGGAGTATGGCGGAGAGTATGGTGGAGAGGCCGAAGAGCATGACGACGGCCCCCGGGAGGACGGCAGCTAAGCACAGGCGCCGGCGGCGTCGCCGCTTGTCCTCCACAGCGACGCATGACGGCGCAGTTACCCACATCCGGCCGAAGGTGCCTGTGAAGGCAAATGGCGTGCTTCCAGACTGGAATGCATGACTATTGAAAAGCCTTTCGGCGTCAGCACCGCGGCAGACGTGCTCAGCTTTATTCCCCACTCGCTGGGATACTGGCCCGGCGAGTCACTTGTATTCATTACCTTGACCGGGAAAGTGTCGGGGGCGACCTTGCGGGTGGACCTTCCGGACGAACCCGGCCCGGTGCCATTGCGGAGTTTCGTTAAGCAGGTCCGTCAGTACCTCACCTCGGACACCACTGCCGACGGAACCATCGTCGCCATGTATACAGAGCTTGACTGGCAGGCATCCGACCCTCCGCACCGACCCGTGATGACAGCACTGCAGGAGGAACTGCGCGACGCTGGAATTCCCCTGCGGGATGCCTGGTGGGTCGGCCCGTCGACCTGGGGATGCTATGACTGCAGCGGCAATGGCTGCTGTCCGCCTTCGGGACGGGACATCGACGACATCACCACCAGCATGCTCAACGCCGAATTGATCTTCCAAGGCAGCCACTACGGCGACAGCCTGCAGGACGCCCACGCCAACCGCCCTGAAGCGGGATCCGGGCGTGAGGTGGCGGTGGACCATGCCACGGCCGGCAGTCTGAGCCGGATTGGTGCGTCATGGCTGCAGCAGGACCAGTTCACAGCCACGTTGGCGGCGTGGCAGGTGGCAATGAGCAGTCGGCGGCAACAACCGAACCACCGCATCAGCGCCCCCGGCGCGGAATCAACCGGGTTCCTGCTGGCCAGCCTCAATACCAAGATGATCCGCGATTGCCTGCTGGTGCAAATCAGTGTTGGCCGGAGCACGGCGCTGACTGGAGCCGGGTTCTCCGGCGCCCTGGAACCGGCCGGCGGATACCCGGTCGTCCCGGATGGACTGCGCCGGGCCTTGAAGATTGCTCCCATGGCGGATGCTCTCGGAGGCGGGGATCGGCTCGCGGTCGGCGACCCGGATGCTGAAGATAAGCTGCTGGCCTTCCGCGATGTGCTGCTGGGCCAGCACACAGGAGTTCCGGACTGGCCCGTCATCAACCGTGCCGCCATGCTGTTCCAATCCCTGCTGGAGTACAGTACCGGGACACCCGCAGCCGCACTGCTGACGATGCTCGCCTGGATTGAGTGGATCAAGGGGCGGGGTTCGAGCGCCGCCAAATACGTTGACAGCTGCCTTCAAATAGATCCGGAATATGAATTGGCCATCCTGCTGGACGAACTGTTTTCAGCCGGCATGCTGCCGTCCTGGGCGATGAGCCCTGCAACTGCCTGGCGCGGCGGCAGTAAGGACGCAGCGTAGCGCGCGGTCCATTGTGCCGTGCCCGCCGAGTCGTGAGACAATGGAAGCGAGACCCGGTTGGGTCCGTGCTTCGAGACAGCTGAATGAATCCCGGTTTCAGGGAACATCCGGCCGCTGTCGTTAGTTCTACACAATGGACTGCCAGCGAGGAAATGTGCCTCGAAATCAATCACGGACTTGACAGGGTCATAGTGGTGTTACCCCCTTGGTGACGCCGCAGACCGCTGTATGAAAGGTTTTCTGTGTCAACGGCTTCAAAGAAGACAAACCCTGACTCCGCCGAGGAGAGCACCGTGGCCGGGACGGCCGCTTCCGCGGCGCCGGGGACGAAGGGAGCTCCCACCAGCGGGGAGTCCGCGCCCAAGGGCGGGCGTAAGAGTACGTCCGGCAGTGCTGCGGCAAAGACCAAAACCGAAACCAAGCGGGCTGCCGGCACATCGAGTGCCGCCCCCGATACTGCCGGTGCCACGGACGGAACAACTGAGCCCGACGAAGCGGCAGAGGCGAAGGCGCCGGCCCCCAAGAAGGACATCGTGGACGAGATCGTCGAGGCACCCAGCGTCGAAGAGGCCGACGCCGAGGAAGCTCCCGAGGGCGAAGAGGCAAAGGCCGAACCGTCAACCGACGACGCTGTGGGACCTCCAACGGCCGCTGCTGAAGAGGGGACCCCTTCCGGCTCGGGCTTTGTCTACTCGGACGCCGACGACGACGATGCGCCGGCTCAGCAGGTTATATCCGCCGGCGCGACGGCCGATCCGGTCAAGGATTACCTGAAGCAGATCGGCAAAGTCGCGCTGTTGAATGCTGAACAAGAGGTCGACCTTGCCCTGCGCATTGAGGCGGGCCTGTACGCGGAGCACAAGCTGGCCGAGGGCCAGGACCTGCCGCAGAAGAACAAGCGCGAGCTTAAATGGGTGATCCATGATGGCAAGCGGGCCAAAAACCACCTGCTCGAAGCGAACCTGCGTCTGGTCGTCTCGCTGGCGAAACGCTACACCGGCCGCGGCATGCTGTTCCTGGACTTGATCCAGGAAGGCAACCTCGGCTTGATCCGCGCGGTCGAGAAGTTCGACTACACCAAGGGCTTCAAGTTCTCCACGTACGCCACGTGGTGGATCCGGCAGGCCATCACCCGTGCGATGGCGGACCAGGCCCGCACCATCCGCATTCCGGTTCATATGGTCGAGGTCATCAATAAGCTGGCCCGCGTCCAACGACAGATGTTGCAGGACCTGGGCCGGGAGCCGGCGCCGGAAGAACTGGCCCTCGAGCTGGACATGACCCCGGAGAAGGTCGTGGAAGTGCAGAAATACGGGCGGGAGCCTATTTCGCTGCACACCCCGCTTGGCGAAGACGGCGATTCCGAATTCGGCGACCTGATCGAGGATTCCGAGGCGGTCGTGCCGGCCGACGCGGTCAGTTTCACCCTGCTGCAGGAACAGCTCCACTCGGTTCTCGATACGCTCTCCGAGCGTGAAGCCGGTGTGGTGGCCATGCGCTTCGGACTCACCGACGGCCAGCCGAAGACCCTGGACGAGATCGGCAAGGTTTATGGGGTGACCCGTGAACGTATAAGGCAGATAGAGTCCAAGACCATGTCGAAACTGCGCCATCCCTCGCGGTCGCAGGTGCTGCGCGACTACCTGGACTGACCAGATGAAAAGGCCCCCGGAAGTTATCCGGGGGCCTTTCCTAAGTCTGCCTCAGTTGCGCGTACGGCAACGGGGTCCACCGCTGAGGTCACTCGTCAGTGGTGCCGACCTTCTCATGCAGCCGGCTTGTCTCATCCTGCCACTCCGAAGCGAGCGACTTCAGCTTTGGCTCGTGTTCACGTGCGTGGTGTGCGCAGAACAGGAGCTCTCCACCGGAGGATTCAAGCACGACACGTACATAGGCCTGTGCACCGCAACGGTCACAGCGGTCTAGCGCATTAAGTTCGCGGCTGGCTACAGCTGTCGTCATGACGACCTCCTTTTTTCGTTCGTACACTCCATACAACCATTATTCGCGGCATTTTCTTCGCAGGATGGGCCGCTTTCGCTAACCGCGTACGGTTGACGCAGCGCCGTGAGCCCCCGGAATCCCGGCGCGCCAGGCGGGTCGTTGGCGCACCACCGGCGGCAAAGACGGCTAACCTAGAGAACGATTACCCTAACGCCGCCGCTACCGGCAGCAACGCCAGAACGAGGAGCTAGACCACACGTGGGCCCAACAAAATCCGAATATTCTGCACGGCATCTGTCGGTCCTGGAAGGACTGGAAGCTGTGCGGAAGCGTCCAGGTATGTATATCGGGTCCACTGACTCACGCGGTTTGATGCATTGTTTGTGGGAGATCATCGACAATTCCGTGGACGAAGCCTTGGCCGGTTATGGGCAGAGCATTAGCGTGATCCTGCATCCGGACGGGTCGGTGGAAATCCACGACGACGGCCGCGGCATCCCCATCGATGTGGAACCGAAGACCGGGTTGACCGGTGTTGAAGTGGTCTACACCAAGCTTCACGCGGGCGGTAAATTCGGCGGCGGTTCCTACACCGCGTCCGGCGGGCTGCACGGTGTCGGCGCGAGCGTGGTCAACGCCTTGTCGGCACGCCTCGATGTCCAGGTGGACCGCGGGGGCAAGACGTACCAGATGTCGTTCCGGCGCGGCGAGCCCGGCCATTTCGCCGACAAGGGCAAGACCCTGACCCCAACTGCGCCCTTCGAGCCCTTTACGACGGGTTCAACCCTGGACAAAGTCGGTACCACGAAGCGGGGAGTCAGTGGAACCCGGGTGCGGTACTGGGCCGATCCGCAGATCTTCACCCCGGACGCCAAATTCTCCTACGAAGAGCTGCAGGACCGGGCACGGCAGACCTCCTTCCTGATCCCCGGCCTGGAGATCACCCTCAGGGACGAGCGCCGGCTGCCGGGCACGCCCGGCGAGGCCGGCCCGGTCGAAGAAGTCTTCCAGCATGACGGGGGGATTTCCGAGTTCGCCGAGTATCTGGCGGTGGATACCTCCGTGACCGATATCTGGCGGCTGCACGGGGCGGGAAATTTCACCGAGTCCGTGCCGGTCCTCGATGACAAGGGGCACAGCCACGTCCGCGAGGTCGAACGCAATTGCGAGGTCGATATCGCGCTGCGCTGGGGGGTTGGCTACGACACCACCGTGCGCAGTTTCGTCAACATCATTGCCACCCCCAAGGGCGGCACCCACCAGAGCGGCTTCGAGCAGGCAATGCTTAAGGTGTTTCGCAAAACCATCGAGGCGAACGCCCGAAAGCTGAAGGCCGGAAACGACAAGATCGAGAAGGACGATGTCTTCGCCGGGCTCACCGTCGTGCTGACGGTCCGGCTGGCGGAACCGCAGTTCGAAGGGCAGACCAAAGAGGTGCTGGGAACCTCTGCGGTGAAGCAGATCGTCAGCAAAGTGGTCGAAAATCAGATGCTGGCCAAGCTGAATTCGAAGAGCCGCTCGGAAAAGCAGCAAAGCGCCGCGCTGCTCGAGAAGGTGGTTGCGGAGATGAAATCGCGGATCTCCGCCCGGGTCCACAAGGAAACCCAGCGCCGTAAGAATGCCTTGGAAACGTCGGCGATGCCGGCCAAGCTGGCTGATTGCCGCATCGACGACGCCGAACGGTCCGAGCTGTTCATTGTCGAAGGCGATAGCGCGCTGGGCACCGCACGGCTGGCCCGCTCGTCCGACTACCAGGCGCTGTTGCCGATTCGAGGCAAGATTCTCAATGTGCAGAAGGCATCCGTCGGGGACATGCTGTCCAACGCAGAGTGCGGTGCCCTGATCCAAGTGGTGGGCGCCGGTTCAGGCAGGAGTTTCCAGGCAGAGGCGGCCCGTTACGGCAAGGTCGTGTTGATGACCGATGCCGACGTCGACGGCGCGCATATCCGCACCCTGCTGCTGACCCTGTTTTTCCGCTACATGCGGCCGCTGGTGGAAGCCGGGCGGGTGTTCGCCGCTGTCCCGCCGCTGCACCGGGTTGAAGTGATCCACTCAGGGTCAACCTCCAATGAAATGATCTACACCTACAGCGAGCAGGAACTGACAGCGCTGCTGGCACGACTCGAGAAGGAAGGCAAGCGGTACAAAGAGCCCATCCAGCGCTACAAGGGCCTGGGCGAGATGGACGCGGACCAGCTCGCCGAGACGACAATGGATCCCCGCCACCGGACCTTGCGCCGGGTGCGCGTTGAAGACGCCGAGGCAGCGGAGCGTGCCTTTGACTTGCTGATGGGCAGCGACGTGGCGCCGCGCAAGGAGTTCATTATTGCCGGCGCCGCCGTCCTGGACCGTGAACGGATCGACGTATAACGCCGCTCAGCGGTCACCAGATGAACAGGCCCGGAATCATCAGCAAGGCGGTCGGGAGCGCCAGCAGCGCGGCCGATCCGGCCACCACCGCCGTCCGGCCGCTGTGCGGCAACGGGGGCTGAGGCGTCAGCAATCTGTGCACCCGTGCTGAAGGGGCCATTGCACCGTCCCCGGCCGCTCCGTCAGCTGCACGGTACTGTCCTGGATCGGCACCGGCCGGGCCGTCCTGGCCAGGGTCCGTCGCTCCCGGCGGTCCCGAAGCGACGATAGCGATGGCATGGATGAGTGTGGGTTTTTCCACGCTCTTGAGCGCTTCGTCGTCGGCAAGCATTTCGATCAGTTCGTTGACGGCGTGTTGGGCCAGGCGCGACGTCGGCAGCCACGGCAACGCTGCCCGCCAGGCCGCGAAGGCCCACAGCAATAGGTGATGGCGCTGAGTCAGGTGTGTCTGTTCATGGAGCAGCACCGCGTCAAGTTCCGCCGGTTCAAGAAGATCAACCAACCCATCGGACAATACGGTCACCGACCGGGCACCACCGGGCAGGCAGTAGGCGACGGGAGCAGGATGATTAATGACGACCGTGCCGCCGGCCTCCGGGGACGGCGAACTGAGCAGGGTCAGCAGATCCCGGTGCCGCCGTCGTTGTCGGCGGATGCGCGCATAGGTCAGCAGCAGGGTGAAGACAAGATGGGTGCCCAGCAGCAGTGCGGCACTGAGGGCGAACACATGCCACACGCCGAGGGCGCCGGCTGGACCATTGCCAAAGACGATGGCGGACAGCGCCCGCAGGCCTCCAGGCAGCGTGTCCGAGAGCGGGTCCAGGCCCCAAATGAGCATGGCCCCGATCATCGACAGACCGCCGGCGAGCGCAATGGCCTGCCAGAGAATCATTGCAGTAAAAGGCGAGCGGGCAGGCCACCGGGCCCGGGAGAGCAGAATCGGAGCGGGCCATGCCAGCACGATGGCCAGAGCTGCCAGCGCGTAGGAAGCCCAGATCATGATCGCCCTTCAGCCAGCGCCGGCGCGCCCTAGTTTCGTCCGAGCAGCTTTCGCAGTGTTGCTGCCTCACCGTCGCTGACCGTCCCCAGGAAGCGGGCAAGCACCGCTTCGCGGTCGGGCGCCGAGCCCAGCACCTGGTGCATCAGCTCGGCAGTGTGGTCTTCGCGGCTGGTGACGGCCTGGTACCGGTGGGGGCGCGTGTCGCGCTCCCGGTCCACCAGGCCTTTCTTCTCCAAGCGGGAGAGGACGGTCAGCACCGTGGTGACAGCCAGTTCCTTATGCGCCTGTGGTCCCTCGGGGCTTTGGGCGAGCTTGTCCCGAAGCATATTGGCCGTGACAGCTTCTCCCGTTTCCCACAACATATCCATCACGGTGCGTTCAAGCTCACCTAGTGTGGCCATCGAGATTCCTTGTCTGTCTTCGGCAGCTCTTCGACAGCGGCGTTTAGCGGCCGCGTCTGCAGGCTGGTCTGGTCTGCGGGTTCATGGTCTGGTTCGTGCTCACTATCCAATCTACCGGGTTTTGCGCCAAGGTTCTACATTGCGTAGAAGCATGGCGCGGCTGTTGCGGCGCTACTCTTGGAATATGAGCGATACTGCTGCCCCGTTCCCGGATCGTTCCACGGGATTGCGGTTCAGGGCACTGGTGCCTTCGGACATCGATGCCTGGCTGGACCTCATTCTCCGCATGGCCGAGGCAGATCAACCGATCTGGTTCGAACGGCGCGAAGATCTCGCCGAGGTGTTCGCTTCGATGAAGAACGACCCGGTTCACAACAGCGTCGCAGGCTTCGATGATTCGGGCGCGCCCCGCGCCTTTGGCCGGGTCACTATGAATGAAGGCTCACGGAAAGCCCACTCATGGGGAGGCGTCGACCCGGCATGGCGCCGCCGCGGGACCGGAACGGCTGTGTACCGGTGGCAGCAGGCCCGGGCCGGCCAGCGGGGCGCAGCCATCCTCAGGACGTATGCCGAAGAGGGAAATGCCGGCCATAATGCCCTGCTGCGGATGATGGGCAATGAGATCGTCCGCTACTGGACCGAGATGACCCGGCCGCTCCACGATCCCCTCCCGGATGCAGTGCTCGATGACGGGTTAGTGTTCGCGGACTTCGACGCCGGAATATCCGAACAAATCCGGCAGGCGCATAATGAGGCGTTCAAGGACCACTGGGGGAGCGAACCACGGGACGCGGAAAGCTGGAAGTTCACCGTGGCCCATCCGGATTTCCGACCCGAATGGAGCCTGGCCGTGCTCGACGCCGGAAGCGGCAACGTTGCCGGGTACCATATGGCAAGCCTGGATCCGCACTTCTCAGCCATCCACGGCTACACTGAGGGATATACAGAGTTGGTGGGAGTGCGTCACCAATACAGGGGCAGGGGCATCGCTCCCGCCATGCTGGCCGAAGCCATGCGCAGGTACAAGGCCGACGGTATCGACCATGCGGGACTGCAGGTCGATACCGAGAATCCCTCGGGTGCACACGGGTTGTACGAAGCCATGGGGTACCGGCCAACGCACCGGACCTTCACGTATGACAAGGTGCTGGGGCACTGAAACCGGGCCACTAATTGTGGCCACTGACAGATCCACTGTGCCGCCGGGTGGACTGACCGCTGCAAGAGCAAGGAGCGTGCGATGCCATACATCTTCCTGGCCCTGGCCATTGTGTTCGAAGTAGTCGGCACCTCGTTGCTCAAACTTTCGGACGGCTTCACCCGGCTGTGGCCCACCCTCGGGGTCGCGGCCGGTTACGGGGTGGCCTTCTGGATGTTGTCGCTGACCCTGCGTTCCGTTCCGGTGGGTATCGCATACGCCATCTGGGCCGGGCTGGGCACCGCCCTGATCGCCGTCATCGGCTCCGTTGTCTTCGGCGAATCGCTCGGCCCGGTGAAAATCACCGGAATCGTGCTGATTGTTGCCGGCGTGGTGGCCCTGAATATCGACAACGGGGCCCACTGAGTGCGCTGTTAAGCCTGCCCGTCGCCGGAAGTCCAGTTCTGTGCGGCTCCTATCAGCTCCACCGTCTGGGACAGCGGAACGCCTGATCCGTCGCGGCGACCGTATTCGGTGGGCAGTGCCCGGGCCACCCCCTTTGCCGAGGCCGCCTTGGCCGGGCCATGGCCGGCCCAGGCCACCGTCAGACCGTCTTCTCCCTTGAGGAACCGGTGGGCCCTCACCCCGGCCGTTGCCCGGCCCTTGGACGGGAACTCGGAAAATGGTGTGACCTTGGCCGATCCGGCCGCCATGCCTGGCAGCACCGACGAGGCACCCGCAACTGTGACGACGACGGCGGCCGGGTCGGCCGCAGCGACCACGCCAAAGGAAAGCACCCCGTCCTCGTCGGCGACCTTCATGCCTGCGACGCCTCCGGCCGTGCGGCCCTGGGGACGGACCGCCGAGGCGGCGAAGGTGAGCAACTGTGCGTTGGCGGTGATGAAGACCAGGTCGTCGTCGTCGCCGGCGGGCGCGGCGCCGATGATCCGGTCCCTGGGCTTGAGGCTGATGATCTCCCAGTCGTCCCGATTCAACGGGTATTCGGGGTTGACGCGCTTGACCACACCCTGCTCGGTGCCCAGCGCGACGACTGCATCCAGCGGGGCCAGGCAGACGAGCGATTCCCCCTTGAGCAGCGTGATGAACTCCCCGGCAGGAACGCCACCGGCAAGATTCGGTGACGCCGCCGCGGCCAGCACGGGCATATCCATCACCTGCAGGCGCACCATCCTGCCCTGCGAGGTGATGGCACCTATTTCCGCCCGGGCGGTGGTACTTACCACCGAGGCGAAGACGTCATGGCGGACCCGCGGCCCGGAATCGTCCAGGTCCGGCCGGTCCGGCGTGCGGGCCAGCTGGCCGGAGGCCGAGAGGATCACCCAGCAGGGGTCGTCGGCGATCTGCAGCGGCACGGCCGTCTTGGCCGGCTTGAGCTGCCCGGAGGTGACCGTCGCCGTCGTCGTCGCGTCCGATTCCAGCAGCACGGTCCGCCGCTCGTCCGCATGCGCGGCAGCGACCTCGCCCAGTTCCGTGGACACCAGCGTCCGCAGCAGCGATTCCGACCCCAGGGTTTCCTCGAGGGCGGCAATTTCGCGGCGCAGCTCGTCCTGCTCGGCTTCCAGGTCGATCCGGGAATACTTGGTCAGCTGCCGCAGCCGCAGCTCCAGGATGTAGTTGGCCTGCACCTCGGTCAGGTCGTAAATGGTCATCAGCCGTTCCCGGGCTGCCGCCGCTTCGTCCGAAGAACGGATGATCTGGATGACCTCGTCAATGTCGACAATGGCGATCAGCAGCCCTTCGACCAGATGCAGCCGGTCTTTCTTGCGGCCCAGCCGGTACGTGGTGCGCCGGCGCACCACGTCAATCCGGTGGTCGATGTAGACCTGCAACAGTTCGAGCAGCCCCAGGGTGCGTGGCTGCCCATCGACCAGGGCCACGTTGTTAATGCCGAAGGAATCTTCCATGGGCGTGAAGCGGTACAGCTGTTGCAGCACCGCCTGGGGGTTGAAGCCGTTCTTCAGCTCGATGACCAGCCGCAGCCCATGGTTGCGGTCGGTAAGGTCGATGACGTCGGAAATGCCCTGCAGCTTCTTGGAGGTGACGGCATCTTTGATCTTCTCGATGACCTTTTCCGGGCCCACCGCAACCGGCAGCTCAGTCACCACCAGCCCGGTCCGTCGTGCCGTCAACTGTTCAACCTCGACCTTGGCGCGCACCTTGAACGAGCCCCGCCCCGACGCGTACGCATCGCGGATCCCGCTCAACCCCACGATTTTGCCCCCTCCGGGCAGATCGGGGCCCGGGATGTGCTCCATCAGGTCGTCGAGGGTGGCTTCGGGATGAGCGATCAGGTGCTGCGCCGCCGAGATCACCTCACCGAGGTTGTGGGGGGCCATATTGGTGGCCATCCCCACCGCGATCCCGGAGGACCCGTTCACCAGCAGATTGGGATAGGACGCCGGCAGCACCTCCGGCTGGGTGAGCTGGTTGTCGTAGTTGGGCACAAACGGGACCACGTCTTCGCCCAGGTGGTCGGTCAGCGTCAGGGCGGCGGCGGTCAGCCTGGCCTCGGTATACCGGGGCGCGGCCGGGCCGTCGTCGAGGGAACCGAAGTTGCCGTGGCCGTCGATCAGCGGCATCCGCAGCGAGAAGGGCTGGGCCATCCGCACCATCGCGTCATAGATCGCGGAATCGCCGTGCGGATGCAGCTTGCCCATCACCTCGCCGACCACCCGGGCCGACTTCACGTGTCCACGGTCGGGCCGCAGACCCATCTGGGTCATCATGTACAAAATCCGCCGCTGCACCGGTTTCAGCCCGTCCCGGGCATCGGGCAGCGCGCGTGAATAGATCACCGAATAGGCGTACTCCAAAAAGGAGCCCTCCATTTCGGAGGTGACATCGATATCGACGACATTTTCGGTGTAATCCTGAGGCGGAGCAGTCGTTCGGCGCCGGGCCATAATGGGGCTGATTCCTCGCTTATCTGGTGGAACGGACAATGATCGCTAAGCTGAGTCTATGGCCGGAGGAGGAAATTACCCCGAATATTGGGAAGCTGATGTCGTGTTGCGCGATGGCGGAACCGCCCATTTACGGCCGATCGGCCCCTCAGACGCCGAGGCGGTCAAGGCATTTCACGCGGCACAGTCCCAAGACTCCATCTACATGCGGTTCTTCACCTACAAGTCCAGCCTCAGCGGCCGGGAGTTGAAGCGCTTCACCGAAGTGGATTACCAGGACCGGGTGGCGTTCGTCATCATCCGCGGGCAGGAGATCATCGGCATCGGCCGCTATGACCGGCTGGATGACCCGTCCGAGGCCGAGGCGGCATTCAATATTTCAGACCACTACCAGGGCCGGGGACTGGGCTCCATCCTGCTTGAGCACCTCGCGGCGGCCGCACGGGAAAACGGGATCCGCAAGTTCTCCGCGGAGGTGCTGCCGAACAACCGGAAGATGCTTGATGTTTTCTCCGACGCCGGCTACGAAGTGGAACGGCATTTCGACGACGGCGTGGTGGCGCTGTCCTTCAATATCGACCCCACCGCCCGGTCCAGGGCGGTGATGGAGGCCAGGGAGCACCGCGCCGAGGCGCGCAGCGTGCGGGACCTGCTGACGCCGTCGTCGGTGGCTGTCATCGGCGCCAGCCGCCGGGACGGGGCGCTCGGCGCCCAGCTGCTCGAACACATCGTCGCTGGCGGGTTCACCGGACCGGTGTATGCGGTCAATACTGAAGCCTTGGAGGTCGGCGGGCTGGCCGCCTATGGGAGCGTATCCGCGATTCCGGACCCGGTGGACCTGGCGATCGTCGCCGTCCCGTATGAGCATGTGATGACGGTGATGGACGAATGTGCGCAGGCCGGCGTCGGCGGTGTGCTGCTGGCCACTGCTGGGTTCGCCGACGACGGTGAACGGGGCAACGAGCGGCAGCGGTCCCTGGTGCGGCAGGCGAGGGCGTACGGGATGCGCGTCATTGGTCCGGCCTCGCTGGGCATTATCAACACGGCGCCGTCGGTGTCGCTGAACGCGTCAATGGCGCCGCGGTTGCCGCGCCACGGCGGGCTGGGACTGTTCAGCCAGTCGGCCGCCATCGGAGTGCTGCTCTACGCTGCGGCCGGCCGGCGTGATATCGGCCTGTCGTCGTTCCTGTCGGCGGGCAACCGCGCGGATGTCTCGGGCAACGACATGATGCAGCACTGGGAGGACGACGCCGGCACGGCAGCGGTCGGGCTGTATCTGGAGTCGATCGGAAACCCGCGTAAATTCTCCCGGATCGCCCGCAGGCTGTCCCGCAACAAGCCGGTCATTGTGGCCAAGTCCGACACCATGGGTCTGCAGCTGCCACCCGGACACCTGGTCCGCACCACCCAGGCGCCGCCAGGTGCCCTGGACGCGCTGCTCCGCCAGGTCGGCGTGATCCGCGTCGACACCAACGAAGGACTGGCCGACATCGCCCAGATCGTGGTCAGCCAACCGCTGCCCGCCGGAGGCGCGGTCGCCGTGGTCACCAACTCCCTCGCACTGGGGCACGTGATAGCCGACAGCGCGGCGTCCCACCAGTTGTCGGTGAAGCAGGTGGCCGCCGACCTTCAGCTGGACAACGGGGGAGCGGCGCCCCTGGAAATGCTGCGGCTGCGCCTGCTGAAATGCCTGCAGGCGCCGGAAGTCAATGCCGCCGTCGTCGCCCTGCTGCCGGTCCCCGGCGTGGAAACCTCCGAACTGGCGGCGGTGCTCAGCGAATGTTCGGTGCAGGCCGGTAAGCCGGTCGTGGCCTCCTTCACCGGCATTGTGGACCCTTCCGTGCGGGCCGAGGGCCTGCTGGATGTACCGGAGGCGGAGTCGCCGGCGCCGTCACAACCGACACCGGCACAACTGGCGCCGTCCACCCCGCCACCGCCGCAGGAAGGGCCCCGGCAGCAAGGACTGCCCTGCTACGCAGGTCCCGGCAAGGCTGTTGAAGCGCTGGCCGCCGTCGTGCAGTATGCCCAGTGGGTGCAGCGTGACCATGGCACCTTCGTGGAGCCGGACGGTATCGACACCGACGCCGCGGCCGAAGAAGTGCAGCGGCTGACGCAGCAGGTCGAAGGCAGCGGACTGTACCGGCTGGACCCGGAAGAGACAGCGTCGCTGCTGGCCCATTACGGGATTTCGATGCTGCCTTCTGTTCCCTTCGAAACGCCGGAGGAGGCCGTTCAGGCCGCCGACCGGCTGGGATGGCCGGTGGTGCTCAAGACCACTGACGAGAATCTGAGGCAGCGGCTGGACGTGGGCGGTGTCCGGCTGGGCATCGATGGGCCGGAGGCCCTGCGCAGCAACATTGAGCAGATGAGGCAGGTGCTGCAGCCCTATGGGTCCTTCGCCCTGGAAGTGCAGAGCATGGCGCCCGCCGGCCAGGCCTGCAGCCTGCGGGCCATCGAGGATCCACTGCTCGGGCCGGTGGTCTCCTTCGGACTCTCCGGCGACGCGGTCAACTTGCTGGACGACTGGTCGCACCGGGTCCCGCCGTTGACCGACGTCGATGTTGCCGAACTGGTGCGCAGTCCGGCCGCGGCGCGCAAGCTGTTTGGATACCAGGGACTGCCGCCGGTGCGCGTCGATGTCCTCGAAGACCTGGTGGCCCGGTTGTCGGTGCTCAAGGACGCCCATCCCGCCGTCGCGGTGGTCGAGTTCAAACCCGTGTTGGTCTCCGATACCGGTCTGCGGGTGCTTCATGCGGACGTGAGGATCGGGAATCCGACCCGTCGGACCGACAGCGCCCGGCGGGCCATGCGCAATTAGCCGGCAACTGAACGGCACCGAGTCGCACCGAGTCCCGAGCCCACACCGTGCCCGTAACAGAGCCCGTAATCGTGCCCGCACAACGGGGACCGCAACCGCCGGTGCCGCGTTATGCCTGCGGTGCTCTTTCTGGGAAACTGGGGGATATGACTGACTCGCGCAGTACCACTGACGATGAAGCGCAACGGCTGGACACCTCGCTGCAGCAGGCAGGGTTTTATCCCCGCATGGTCGCCGACGTGGTCCAGGATGCATTGGATGAGCGGGAACCGCTGTCACATCTGGTCCATCTGGAGACCCATTTCGACAGGACCGAGGTCCACCGGCACATTACGGTGCTGGTGCTGACGGCTGACATGATGGTCATCACCCATGTCGACGACCAGCAGCTCGACGACGACGGGGACCAGGTGGTCGCTCAGATATCAACCGAATCCGTTCCGGTCACCCAGATCCGTTCGGTGGTATTGAGCTACCTTTACACGCAGCCGCAGAACTACCAGCCCTCGGATCCGGTCCGTGAGCTGACGCTGGCCATTGCCTGGTCCGGTGGTCAACGCATCGACATGGGCCCGGCCAGTTGCGGAGATCCGGAGTGCGAAGCGGATCATGGCTACACGGGCACGATTGCCCAGGAAGACATTGTGATGCGCGTCAGCGAAGAAGCAGACGGCACCAATGCGGTGGAGAATGCCAAGTCGTTCGCCCGGGCGCTGCGCAGGGCTAATACCAGCGGTTCACCCGTGCCCCGCACCGAGCAGGCCGGAATGGACCAGCCCAGGGCGCGATTGACGAATCTCGGCGGACGGGCTGCGCGCGGCCACCACCAGCGGTAGCGGATGAGCTCTTCGCCCGCCCAGCCGCTGCCTGCCGCACCGGCCTACGGGCGGAACTCGGTGACAGAAGTACTGACCAGTGCCGCCGCCGCCATGGGTATTTCCGGATTCACCAATCAACTGTCGTACCGGCCCGCGGATCGGATCTGCGTGGTGCTGGTCGATGGACTTGGCTCCGCATTGCTCAAGGCCGCCGGGGGGCACGCACCGTTCCTGCGCCGTGCGGCGGACTCGGCGCCGACTTTGTCCTCGGCGTTTCCCTCCACCACGGCCACGTCGCTGGCATCGCTGGGCACCGGACAGGTCCCCGGCGCACATGGAATGGTCGGTTACGACGTGCTGGATCCCGAACAGGACAAGGTCGTCAATATGCTCGGCGGCTGGGACCGACGCGTCGATCCACTGACCTGGCAGCCGCACCGCACCGTATTCGAACAGGTCGAATCCGAGGTTCCTGTCGCCACTGTGAGCCTGCCGAAGTTCGCTGAATCGGCCATGACCCGGGCAGCTCTGCGTGGGGGAACATTCCTTCCGGCGAGGTCCACCCACGCCAAGACGGCGGTGGCCGCCGAGGCGATGGCGTCGAACCGGCGGATGCTGATGTACCTCTACTTCAACGAACTGGACCGGGCCGGACACCGCTACGGTTGCGGCTCGCCCGAGTGGGAGTACGAGTTGGAAGAACTGGACGGGGCCATGCGGCGGTTAAGCAGCCAATTGCCGGCAGGGACCAGGCTGCTGCTCACCGCCGACCACGGAATGGTCGATGTGCCCGAATCGAACCGGTATGACTATTCGACGCAGGGATCATTGATCCAGGGTGTGCGGCATACCGGAGGCGAACCCCGGATGGTGCACCTGTACCTGGAACCCGACGCCACCGAACGGACCCGGGCGGCGCTGATCGAGGCCTGGTCAGCCGCCCATGGACACCAGGCGTGGATCATGACCCGGGACGAGGCCGTCAGTGCGGGGTATTTCGGCGACACCGTGAGCAGGACGGTGTTGCCCCGGATCGGCGACGTGCTGGTCGCTGCGCGGGAACCGGTGGCTTTCTACGACACCCGCCGGGTGCGTTCTGCGGCCATGGAGGTTGTGGGCCAGCACGGTTCACTGACGCGGGCGGAGCGTCATGTTCCGATGCTGGATATCGAAGTGGCCGGCACCGCCGCCAGGCGTGCAGGAGCAGGAAAGGCTGTACGTGGCTGAGCTGGTTTTCTTCTCCGGAACCATGGATTGCGGAAAGTCGACGCTGGCACTGCAAATGGACTACAACCATCGAGCCCGCGGCCGCGGCGGGATGCTGTTCAGCTGCCGCGACCGGGCCGGGGAATCGAAGATCACCAGCCGGCTGGGACTGCGTACCGACGCCGTCGAGGTGGTGGCAACCACTGACTTTTGGGATGAGGTGGTTCGCAGCCGCACCGCCGGCGGGTCCGTCGATTACCTGATCTGCGACGAGGCGCAGTTCTATACTGCGCAGCAGGTGGAGCAGTTGGCACGGCTGGTCGACGAGATGGACGTGGACGTCTTCGCCTTCGGGATCACCTCCGACTTCCGCACGCGGCTCTTTCCCGGGTCGCAGCGCCTGATCGAACTCTCCGACCGGGTGCAGGTGCTCCAGGTCGAAGCCTTGTGCTGGTGCGGGCGGCGAGCCACCCACAATGCCCGCACGGTTGATGGCGTGATGGTGGTCGAAGGCGATCAGGTGGTGGTAGGCGATGTCACGTCAGACTGGTCGGTCGGGGGAGAGGAACCGCTGCAGCAGGAGGTGTTGTCCGGCGCCGGACTCGATGACCTCGCAGATGGCGGGCCGGTGACCGGGTACGAGACATTATGCCGGCGGCACTACATGCGCCGCGTGACGGCTCATCAGGCCAATGTCATGGCCGAGACGGACCAGGTGCTGCCATTCGATTCCTGCGCCCTCAGTCCGCGTCTGCCCACTATACGGCGTGACGCCCGGGCTTAGCGGACTCAGGCGCGGGCGAGCTTCGCAGTTGCCATCCGCTGGCCCGGGGCTTTTTCAACCCGGGGCGTTCCAGGACAGATTCAGTCGCCTTTGGTGCCAAACACGATTTCGTCCCAGCTGGGAACGCTGGAGCGTTTTTGCTTGTTCTGCTTCCTGTCTGCCGCCTCGGACACTGCCGGATCCTCGTCAGCTGCAGCCGGCTGTGCAGCGGCGCGGCCGGCGTCCGGATCCCCGTCCCGGCTGCCGTCGCCGCCGTGGCTGTCGGCGGCGTCGTGGCCGTCGACAGCGCTCTGGCTGCCGCCGTCGACGTCGTCTTCCTGCTTTGGCGCTCCGGAAATGGTGATCTCGCTGGTTTCGTCGCTGACGCCGTCATGCAACTGATGGTTGCCCTCGTCGTCAGCGGCGGTATATGCCGGTGCGAGGCTCAAGGCGGGAGCCGTAGCGGAGTCGTCCCGTTCGGAAGCGTCCGCGTCGGCCGCTTCTTCATCCCTGGGGTGGGCCGCGGGCACACCCCCGCCGCGGCTGAGCATCATGGCCAAGGCGTCGTCGCCCTCTTCGTCGGCGCCGATGCGCTGGCCGCGCCGTGACCGCAAGACATCCAGCAGATTGCCCGGATCGGCCGATGAGGACTCCGGATCCTCGTCGGCCTGTGCCTCGGTCGCTTCGTCCTGCTCGGCCTCGAAATCGAACACCCGATCGGCCACTGCAGACAACCGCCGTGCCGGAACAGGACCGTCCATGGGCTCGAGTTCGCTGAGCACCTGAGCCCAGCGGTTGCTGTTGTGCAACGTCTTGCGCACGGGGTTGAAAATCCATTGGGCCGGCGGCTGCTCACCAATGCCGGCAGCCGCATCGGACGTTGCCTCGAAGTGCGCCACGACATCCCATGCCCCGTCGGGACGCCGCCAGGCATCCCAGTCGACGGAACCGGAATCCAGGCCAAAGGCGGTCAAGCGGTGTGCGACCATCTCTCCGAGACTGGCCGGATTATCGCCGAAGGCGGAGCGGTAGCCGTCGTTGTTCGGCAGCGCAGCGGCGACCTCCACCTTTTGCGCCTGCTGCGCCGTGTGGTCGCGCTCAGCCTGCACCGGTCCCTCATAGCGTTCAACGCGCGCCAGGTCCAGCCCGGATTCGGAAGCGACTTCCTCGGCCGTGGCACCGGCACGGATGCGGGACTGGATATCGCGCGGAGACATGCTGACCACCGGCTCCGTTGGCCGGGGTCTGGAGTTGGCAGGCGCGGGGCCGGACGCCCCAAAGCGCTGCGGGTTCCTGGAGGCAGCGACCCGCAACGCTTCATCGATACGCAGCCGATAAATGTCGCCGCCGGCGCCGCTCAAGAGCAGATGTTCACCACCATCGTGAACACCCACCAGCCGTAGATCCTGCATTACTTACCTCCGCCAGACATATACTCCTGCATAAACTGTGCCATCGTGGGTCCGTTTTTCCTACTACCACGCGGGCGTGGCGCTGATGTGCCGCTGTTTCCGTGCCGATCCGCCACGGGGACCAACGGTGGATCCGCCACGCCGAAGAACCCAGGTCAGGATTCGGGCGTCGACGTTCCCGTCCGCCGGCCGGATACCACCGCGGCCAGTTGTCGCGGCCGCCGTGTGGAGGCCAGCCAGTACGGAGTCGGGTCGGATTCGTCGGTGATCTCGATCCTGACGACGGGACTGATCCACCCCCGGATACACACATACGCCAACCCGTGTAGTTTAGTACCCCGCTGCTCGGTGGCCTCACTGCCGGTGAAGCTCTCAACAGTGCCGACAAAGCGGCGCTCGATAACTGCCCGGCCCACCTGCACGGTCTGTTCCGTGACCACGATGGTCGGGGTGGACAGGATCAGCAGCGCGCTGACGATCACCAGGAGTACGATGGCGGCAGTGATGCCGGCGGAGATGCTGATCGGAGCGAAGATGAATATTCCTGCTCCGGAGAATCCGAGGACCACCACCCATATCCACGGCGCGGGCCACATCTTTTCGCGGTAGAGAGGCTCGGCCGCCGGCGGCGCGGATCCGGTCGGCGGGGAAGAATCTGACATAGGGCCAGCTTTTCATCTTTGCCGGACCATTTCACCTCCGGCCGTCGTGAATGCGGCCCCTGCTCACGGTCCGGCCCGGCGCGGCCCGTGCTCTGGCCTTGCGCAGTCCGCGCCCGCCGGTAGGACGATAAGTGCCGGAATGGCTGGGTCGAAATGGAGGGATAGTGTCCAACCGTCGCGATTCCGGCAGAAAATGACCACTCGACGCCAGCAGGCTGTAACCGTGCAGGGTCGCAGGACTGCGTGGACGTTCAGCCGGAAAGGCTACAGTGATGAGCTGACCCAACGCCAACAGCAGGAGAGAGACGTGGATCAACGACAGCCGGGGGAATCGCCCCTCGATATTGAGCTGCAACTGCTCGATCCGGACCTGGAGCCGCCCAGTTACGCGCATCCCGGTGATGCCGGAGCGGATCTGAGGACACGGCAGGATGTTGAGTTGGCCCCGGGCGAGCGGGCCTTGGTCCCCACCGGTGTGGCGATTGCCCTGCCGGCCGGCTACGTGGCGCTGATTCATCCCCGTTCCGGCCTGGCCACCCGGCTCGGCCTGACGATTGTTAATGCTCCCGGCACCGTGGACGCCGGATACAGGGGCGAGATTTCGGTGACCTTGCTCAATACCGACCGGCAGGAACCCATCAAGTTGGACCGCGGCGATAGAATTGCACAAATGGTTATTCAACGGGTGGAACAGGCAAGATTCCATCTGGTGGACGAACTGCCCGGCTCGGTGCGCGGCGCGGGCGGGTTCGGATCCACTGGCGGTTTCGCGGCGCACTAACGTGTTGCGCCGCCGTTGACGCAAGCCACACCACCAATGAGAGGAACCCAGTCATGGCATTCGGGCGCCGGAAGAAGAAAGAAGAAGCCGTAGAGGCAACGGAAGAGGCCCCCGCCACCGAAGAGGCTGCCGATGAACCATCGCAGGCCGATACGGAACCGAACGGTCCCTACGACGCGGAGGAGATCGGAAGCCATGATGGTTATGTGGACCTCGGCTCCATACTGGTTCCCCCCACTGAAGGGCTGCAGCTTCGGCTGGAAGTGGAGGAACGGACCAAACGGGTGGTGGCCCTGACCCTGGACCTGCACGGTTCCAGCCTGCAGTTGCAAGCGTTCGCCGCGCCCCGTTCGGAAGGGTTGTGGGATGAAATCCGCGGCCAGATTGCCTCATCGGTGGGGTCGCAAGGCGGCACCGTCGAAGAAGTAAAAGGACGGTTCGGCCAGGAAGTTGTGGCCAAGCTGCCCGCCGAAACTTCCGACGGAAAGCGCGGCTACCGCGTGGCACGTTTCATCGGATTCGATGGCCCGCGCTGGTTCCTGCGCGGGGTGTTCGGAGGGGACGCCGCCCTGGACCGCGAGAAGGCCGAGAACCTGGAACGGTTGTTCCGCTCTGCGGTCGTCATCCGCGGCGAGAACCCGCTGCCGCCGCGTGACCTGCTGCCATTGCGGCTGCCCAAGGATGCCGTCACGGATGCTGAGGGGCACGTGCCGGCAGACAAACCGGCGGAGCCGACACCGGAGGACCGGTTCAAGCGTGGTCCCGAAATCACCCACATTGGCTGAACACTCCCGTGCCGTGTTCCTGGGCGTGATCGATTCGATCACCGTCCCGCCGGCGTCTGCGCCGCCGTCGTTCTCCGCAATTGTGGTGCGGCAACCCGATACGGGCGGGTCGGTGCAGACGAAAGCTCCGCTCCGCTCCGGTGCGGATACCGGGCATACCGGGCCACGCCGGTCCTCCGGCGCCGGGCGGTTACGGTTGATTTGGATCGGACAGCGGCAGATTCCGGGGATCGCCGCTGGCACAACCCTCAAGCTTGAAGGAATGGTTTCGGCCGCTGACGGCATGCCGACCATTTACAACCCGCGTTACGAAATTATCTCCAGTCAGGAAAGCCGATGATGAGCAAGCCCGCCGAAGACGGGGACCGGAACGCCGACGGCCGGCTCGACGACGGCTCGCCCGACGACGGTACACAGCAGCCGAAGGAACCGTCGCTGGCCGACGTCGCCGGAAGCTATGCTGCCCAGTCCGGAATTGAGCGCCGCAGCGACGGCCAGATCGACGTGCTCAAGTCGGTGGGCGGTGTCAGGGGACTGATCGAGGCGATTCTGCCCGGACTGGTCTTCCTGGTGCTGTTCACGGCCATTTCCGACCTGCAGGTCTCGTTGATCGCGTCGCTGGCCAGCGCAGCGGTCTTCACCATCGCCCGGCTGATCCAGCGCACCACCGTCACGCAGGCGTTTTCCGGATTGATCGGCGTCGGAATCTGCGCCCTGGTCGCCAACAGCACCGGCCAGGCAGAAGATTTCTACGTCGTCGGTTTCATCACCAACAGCGCCTACATCGCCGGGATGCTGATTTCGATGGCGGTGCGCTGGCCGGTGGCCGGTCTGCTGTTCGGGTTCATCCGGGGCGAGGGGCTGCACTGGCAGAAGGACCCGGCCCGGCGACGGGTGTACCACCTGGCCACCGTGGTGATTATGGCGGTGCTGGCGCTGCGCCTGATGGTGCAGGTGCCGTTGTACTTTTCCGAGGCACTTGTGGCCCTCGGCACCACCCGGCTGATCATGGGGGTCCCGCTCTACGCTTTGGGCCTGTGGGTGGCCTGGATGATCTCGCGGCCCAAAGAGGTAGTCGACCGCCAGCAACAGACCGACCACCCGGAACAGCGGCTGTCCTAGTTTTCCAAGCGTCGCTGCTCAGAGAGCAACTGCCGCAGCTCGTCCTCAGCGGCGATCGTGGTGACGAAGAACAATTCATCGCCGGCCTCAAGCACGTCATCCTGGCTGGGCGTTATCGGCACGTCGTCGCGCAGGATGGCGACCAGGACGGCGTCCTGCGGCCACTCAATGGCGGCCACCGTCCGTCCCACCAGGTCCGCACCCTCGGGAACTGTGAATTCAACAAGCGTTGAGACACCTGTCTGGAGGGTCAGCAACCGGACCAGGTCGCCGATCTCCACGGCTTCCTCCACCAGGGCGGTCATCAGCCGGGGAGTATTGACGGCGACGTCGACGCCCCAGGAATCGTCGAACATCCACCCGTTCTTCGGATTATTGACCCGGCCAACGGTCCGGGAGACCCCGAATTCCGACTTCGCCAGCAAAGAGACCACCAGATTGACCTTGTCGTCGCCGGTGGCTGAGACGACGACGTCGGCTTCCTCCAGTTGGGCTTCCTGCAGCGTGGACAGTTCGCAGGCATCGCCGACCATCCACTGCACATCGAGGTCGCCGCGCGCGGACAGCTCGGGTTTCTGGTCGATCATCATCACCTGGTGCCGGTGGGACACAAGTTCGCGGGCAATGGACGAGCCGACACTGCCGGCGCCAATAATGACGACTTTCACTCTGACTCCTCCACCGGTGGCTTGGACAGGATGCGGCTGATCTCCTCGCTGGCCTGCAGATCCATCATCATGTGCACGATGTCGCCCTGCTGATAGCTGGTGTCGGCCTTGGGAAGGGTCCCCTCGCCGAAGCGGGTGATGTAGGCAACCCGGGCGCCGGTTGCATGCTCCATGGCGGTGAGCGGGTGGCCGATCCATCCGGCATCGGGATTGACCTCGCCGAGGATCAGCCGTCCGGACGACTCACGGAAATCGCCGGCGATACTTTGCTCCGGCAGGATCCGGCGCAGCACCTGGTCGGCGCTCCACCTCACCGCGGCGACAGTGGGGATCCCGAGGCGCTGGTAAATCTCCGCCCGCCCGGAGTCATAGATCCTGGCCACCACATGCGGCACGTGGAACGTTTCCCTGGCCACCCGGGTGGCCAGGATATTCGAATTGTCCCCGCTGGAGACTGCCGCAAACGCATAGGCATGATCGATGCCCGCCTCCCGCAACGTGTCGCGGTCGAACCCGACCCCGGTGACCTGTTCACCGGAAAAGCTGCTGCGCAGGCGGCGGAACGCCCGTTCGTCCTGGTCGATGATGGTTACCGTATGGCCGGAGTCATCGAGAGTATGGGCCAGGCTGACTCCTACGCGGCCGCATCCCATGATGACAAAATGCGCCATGACCGCCACTCCAATCCATTCATCAATTTCGCTCTCCACCCCGCAGCCACCGTGCGCACTTGGGCATCCGTTGAGAGTCTAATCCCAAGACGGCTGCCACTGTTACGTCGCCGGCGCCGGGTTGCCATCATGACATTGGGCACTATAAGGGTTAGCGTTTAGGGCTGTGCTGACATTTTTCGATGCCGCGAAACGCGTGCTGGTGGGTCGGCCGTTCGGCAACGAGCGGCTGAAGCGGCCATTGCTGCCCAAGCGGATTGCGCTGCCGGTGTTTGCCTCCGACGCGCTGTCCTCGGTGGCCTACGCGCCGGACGAGATCCTGCTCACCCTTGCGCTCGCCGGTGTCACCGCGGTGGCCGTTTCGCCGTGGGTGGGACTTGCCGTTGCCGCGGTGCTGCTGATTGTCGTCGCATCCTACCGGCAGAATGTCTACGCCTACCCGTCCGGCGGTGGCGACTACGAGATCGCCAAAACCAACCTGGGAAGTTCGGCGGGCATCACCGTGGCGTCGGCGCTGCTGGTCGATTATGTGTTGACCGTTGCCGTCTCCATTTCCTCGGCCGCACAGTACCTTGTCACAGCGGTTCCTGCCCTCGAAGGATCTCAGGTGTGGGCCGCGGCCGCGGGCATCGTGTTGCTGGCGTTGGCCAATCTGCGCGGGCTGCAGGAGTCCGGGCGGTTGTTCGCATTTCCCAGCTACTTTTTCATCGCCTCGATCGTGGGGATGTGCGCCGTCGGCTTTTTCCAGGCCATGGCCGGATCGCTGGGGCGGGCGCCGAGTGCCGGTTTCGACATCGTTCCGGCCGCAGCGTTGGACAGCGGGCTGGTGGGTCTCGCCGGCGCCCTGCTGGTGCTGCGGGCCTTCTCGTCGGGCGCGGCGGCCCTGACCGGCGTGGAAACGATCAGCAGCGGCGTTCCCAGCTTCCGCAAACCGAAGCGCCGGAACGCGGCGACCACCCTGCTGTTGCTCGGTTTGATCGGCGCGGCCATGCTGACCGCAATCCTGTTCCTGGCCCGGGCGACGGGCTTGCGTGTCGTGGCCAATCCTGCTCAACAGTTGAGGCTCGATGGCGGGCCGGTTCCTGCCGGATACGTGCAGCATCCGGCGATCAGCCAGCTGGCCGAGACCATTTTCAGCCCCGGGTCGTTGTGGTTCTACGTGATTATCGCGGCCACGGGCATCATCCTGATCGTCGCCGCCAACACGGCCTTCAAGACGTTCCCGGTGCTGGCCTCGATCCTGGCCAAAGACGGGTATCTGCCCAAACAGCTGCGCACCCGGGGCGACCGGTTGACGTTCAGCAACGGTGTGCTGGCCCTCTCGGCGGCGGCCCTGGTGCTGGTGATGGCCTTCGGGGCCAACGTCAACGCCTTGATCCAGCTGTACATCGTCGGTGTCTTCGTCTCCTTCACCGCCAGCCAGCTGGGCATGGTGCGCCACTGGAACCGCCAGCTGACCAAGACCGCCGGCAGGCCCGCGCGGCTGCGGATCATCAAGTCGCGTGCTATCAACATGACCGGGTTATGCCTGACGGCGGTGGTGCTCGTCGTCGTACTGGTCACCAAGTTCCGGTACGGGGCGTGGATCGCGCTGCTGGCCATCATTGTGCTGTGGCTGATTATGTACAGCATCCACCGGCACTACCGGAACGTCGCCCGCGAACTCGCCCTCGACGAGGACTCTGCCCCCCGGGCCTTGCCGTCGCGCGTACATGCGGTGATCCTGGTGTCCCACGTCCGCAAACCGGTGATGCGGGCGCTGGCTTTCGCCCGGGCATCGCGCCCGTCCAAGCTGGACGCCGTCATCGTCGACTTGGATCCGGAGGAGACCCAGCGCACGCTGGCCGACTGGCAGCGCCTCGACATTCCGGTCCCCATCACCGTGCTGGCCTCCCCGTACCGGGAAACCATCGAGCCCATCCTCGACTACATCAAGAACATGCGGCGCGAGTCACCCCGCGACCTGATTGTTGTTTATATACCCGAATACGTCGTCGGCCGCTGGTGGGAGCAACTTGTGCATAACCAGACAGCACTGCGGATCAAGGCGAGACTGCATTTCGAGCCGGGCGTCATGGTCGCCAGCGTGCCGTGGCAACTGGCCTCCTCGGATGCCGCAGTGCCCAATGAGCCCGACGAGAGGTCCACATGAGTGATGGGGAGCGGGCGGCAGCTGAGCTGCTCACGGTGACGCTGGGGCCGGTGGCCCACGGCGGCCACTTTGTCGCCCGGCACGAGGGCAGGGTGATATTTGTCCGCCACGGTCTGCCCTCGGAGACGGTCCGCATCCGGCTCACCGACGCTGCCGACGAGGCCAGGTTCTGGCGCGCGGACGTGGTCGACGTCGTCGATGCCTCGCCGGCGCGGGTGGCACATCCGTGGAAGCCGGCCGACGCGCTGGCGGCGGCAAGCGCTGGCCGCCAGCCGGTGGGCGGGGCCGAATTCGGCCACATCGAAATCGCCGCACAGCGCCGGCTCAAGGCCGACGTGCTGACCGAACAACTGCGCAGGCTGGGTGGCGTGGAACGGCACACCGAGGTCGAAGCCCCCGACCCGGATTCGGGCGGCGGAATGCACTGGCGCACCCGGGTCGCCTTCGCCGTCGAGCCGGACACCGGCAGGCTGGGCATGCGCCCTCACCGGTCCAATGACATCGTCCCCATCCGCTCCATGCCGCTGGCCTTGGCCGCCATCGAGGAGTTGACGCTGTGGGCAGTGGACTTTTCCGGCATCGAACGGGTCGAGGTGGCCGCCCCGGGCAACGGAAGCCGGCCATTGATCCTGTTGATTCCCCGGCCGGGGACGGGCCGGAAGAAGATCGACGACGTCGTAAGCCGGCTGCCGGAGGCCGCATCGGTGGCTCTGTGGGAGCCCGACGGCGGCGCCGGCGACGGATCCGGGAAACTGACCCGGCTGCGCGGTCGCAGCTGGGTCGCCGAGAGCGCAGGCGGCCATCATTACAGGGTGACCGGGGACGGGTTCTGGCAAGTGCACCGCCGCGCCCCTGACGTGTTGATGGGTGCCGTGCTGGCCGGGCTCGACCCGCAACCCGGGGCGCAGATTGCGGACTTGTATGCGGGGGCCGGGCTCTTCACCGCGCCGCTGGCAACCGCCGTCGGGGACAGCGGGTCGGTGCTGTCCGTGGAGGCAGCGGCCGGGACCAGCCGCGATGCACGGCGGAACCTGCATGGATTCGGCCACGTGGACATCGTCCAGGGCCGGGTGGAACGGGTGCTCCAATCACGGGGGGCCGGATGGGACGCGGTGGTGCTTGACCCGCCGCGGACCGGGGCCGGAAAGCAAGTGGTCCGCTCGCTGGTCCGCGCCCGGCCTGAGGCGATCGGCTACGTCTCCTGCGACCCGGCCTCCTTCGCCCGGGACCTGGGGTACTTCCGCCGGGCCGGATGGAATCTGGCGCAACTGCGTGCCTTCGACCTGTATCCGAACACCCACCACCTTGAAACATTTGCCGTACTGACCCCGGATCGCCGGTGAGGTATGTCACGTCCGCGCCATATTCGGCCTCTTTCGGAGGGCCGCAGATGCGGTGCGGTTAGGATGGAAGCAGTAGTAGCTGAGGCTCCAACGTGTCCGCAGCCGGGTGTTTCCTGCCGCCGGTGCGCTGAGCCTTGGTCCGATTCGAGGTAGGGCGAGAGGAGCCGCGGCGATGAGCGATGTGGACAGTTTTGGGTCCAGGGGTGTGCTCGAGGTAGCTGGCAGTGAGTATGAGATTTTCCGTCTTGGTGCTGTGGAGGGTGCGTCGAGTCTGCCTTTTAGCTTGAAGGTGTTGTTGGAAAATTTGCTGCGGACCGAGGACGGGGCGAATATTACGGCCGATCATGTGCGGGCGTTGGCCGGTTGGGATCCGGAGGCGGAACCGGATAAGGAGATTCAGTTCACTCCGGCGCGGGTGATTATGCAGGACTTCACCGGGGTGCCGTGTGTGGTGGATCTGGCCACGATGCGTGAGGCGGTTAAGGAGCTCGGTGGTGAGGCTTCGCAGGTGAATCCGTTGGCGCCGGCGGAGTTGGTGATTGACCACTCGGTGCAGATCGATGTGTTCGGTAATCAGGATGCGCTGGAGCGCAATATGGAGATGGAGTATCGGCGCAATGGTGAGCGGTACCAGTTTTTGCGGTGGGGCCAGGATGCCTTTGATGATTTCAAGGTGGTTCCTCCGGGGATGGGCATTGTCCATCAGGTGAATCTGGAGTATTTGGCCCGTACGGTGATGACCCGTGAGGTGGACGGGGTGTTGCGGGCATATCCGGATACCTGTGTGGGCACGGATTCGCATACCACGATGGTCAACGGCCTGGGCGTGCTGGGTTGGGGCGTCGGTGGTATTGAGGCCGAGGCGGCGATGCTGGGCCAGCCGGTGTCGATGTTGATTCCGCCGGTGGTTGGTTTCAAGCTCTCGGGGGCGATCCCGGCCGGTGCGACGGCCACGGATGTGGTGTTGACGATTACCGAGATGCTGCGTGCCCACGGTGTGGTGGGTAAGTTCGTGGAGTTCTATGGTGCCGGTGTGGCTGAGGTTCCGTTGGCGAACCGGGCGACGATCGGCAATATGAGCCCGGAGTTCGGTTCGACGGCGGCGATGTTCCCGATCGATGAGGTGACCCTCGACTATTTGCGGCTGACCGGCCGGTCGGAGGACAACATTGCCTTGGTGGAGGCCTACGCCAAGGAACAGGGCATGTGGCACGACCCGGATGCGGAGGTGAAGTACTCGGAGTATCTCGAGTTGGATTTGTCCACGGTGGTGCCTTCGATTGCGGGGCCGAAGCGGCCGCAGGACCGGGTGGCGGTCTCGGATGCGAAGGCGCAGTTCCGTGATGATTTGAAGCATTACGTCGACCACGATGAGCATTACGGCACGGTTGATGAGGCGTCGGTGGAGTCGTTCCCGGCTTCGGATTCGCCGACGTTCACCCCGCATGAGCATCAGGTTCAGGAGGATCAGCCGCGGGCGACGGTTTCGGCTGCGGCGTCGGCGGCGGGCCGGGTTTCGAAGCCGGTGGCCGTGCAGACGGAGTATGGGGGTGAGTTTGAGCTTGATCATGGTGCGGTCTCGATCGCGTCGATTACTTCGTGCACGAATACCTCGAATCCATCGGTGATGCTGGCCGCGGCGGTGCTGGCCCGTAACGCGGTCGATAAGGGCCTGGCCTCGAAGCCGTGGGTGAAGACCTCGGTGGCTCCGGGGTCGAAGGTGGTGACCGATTATTACGAGAAGTCGGGGCTGACCCCGTACCTGGAGAAGCTGGGCTTCTATCTGGTGGGGTATGGGTGCACCACGTGTATTGGTAACTCGGGGCCGTTGGCCGAGGAGATTTCGTCGGCGATTGCCGATAATGATCTGGCGGTGACCTCGGTGCTCTCCGGTAATCGGAACTTCGAGGGCCGGATTAATCCGGACGTGAAGATGAATTACCTGGCTTCGCCGCCGCTGGTGATTGCCTACGCGTTGGCCGGGTCGATGGACTTCGATTTCGAGGCCGACCCGCTGGGCACCGATGCCGAGGGTGCGGAGGTGTTCCTGGCCGATATCTGGCCGTCTCCGTCGGAGGTGTCGAAGGTGATGGATGCCTCGATTGATGAGGAGATGTTCACCAACAGTTACGCGTCGATCTTCGATGGCGATGACCGGTGGAAGGCGCTGCCCACCCCCGAAGGGGACACCTTCGAGTGGGATGCGGATTCGACGTATGTGCGCAAGCCTCCGTATTTCGAGGGCATGGGCCGCGAGCCGGAGCCGGTTGAAGATATTGCCGGCGCGCGGGTGCTGGCGAAGCTGGGCGATTCGGTGACCACTGACCACATCAGCCCGGCCGGTTCGTTCAAGTCGGACAGCCCGGCCGGCCAGTATTTGCTGGCCAACGGGGTGGCGCGCAAGGACTTCAATTCCTACGGGTCCCGCCGCGGCAACCACGAGGTGATGATCCGTGGCACGTTCGCGAATATTCGGTTGAAGAATCTGCTCCTGGACGGGGTCGAGGGTGGATACACCCGCGACTTCACCCGCGATGGCGAGCAATCCAGTATTTATGACGCGGCGCAGAATTACCAAGCCGCCGGTACACCGCTGGTGGTGTTGGCCGGGAAGGAATACGGTTCGGGCTCGTCCCGTGACTGGGCGGCGAAGGGCACCGCCCTGCTGGGGGTCAAGGCCGTGATCGCCGAGAGTTTCGAACGGATCCACCGCTCCAACCTGATCGGCATGGGTGTGTTGCCGTTGCAGTTCCCTGCCGGGCAGAGTGCTGATTCGCTCGGCCTGGACGGGACCGAGGCCTTCCGTGTCGAAGGCGTCACCGCGATGAACGACGGGACCACCCCGGCGAGCCTGAAGGTTACCGCCACCGGCACCAGCGGCCAACCCGTTTCCTTCGACGCCGACCTGCGCATCGACACCCCCGGCGAGGCCGACTACTACCGCAACGGAGGCATCCTGCAGTACGTGCTTCGGCAACTTGCCGGTAGTTGAGCTAAACCGCTCGAATAAAAGAACCTGACACGCCCGACCGTGTCTAGTTCCAGCGTCTCACACATACGCTCCGTCAGGCTTCGGCCTGGCGGAGCGTATGTGTCTATGGCTCAGTCGAGGTGTCGACACCAGAACGAGTCGTCGGCCCAGTCGTCGGGGATGCCGATGTCTCACAGGTGCACGACCGCTCTTCATCCCCAGTTCAGAGCCCGGCTAACCCTTGGGCCAGGCGAGCCTCGACGACTCGTGAAGTGGTCCTCCTCCGTTCGTTTGACCCATGTGCAGCGACCCCGTATGCTTGTACCAACACGACAGGTCCGCTTCTCTAGATGAGACGCGGGCCTGTTCTCTTTCTGCCCCGCGCCGGGGACGCGAGGACGATAAGCACATGAGCACGCCGGAGAGCACCTACGCCAAGCCGTTCCTGACGATCCCCGAACAGATCAGGCGGCTGCGCGGGCGAGGCATGGACTGCGGAACAGGCACTTTCGCTTCGGGCGTCCTCGAGCGCTACGGCTACTACCGGCTGTCGGGATACTGGCACCTCCACCGAGCTCGACCCAAGCCTCCCGCGGATCGTTTCGACAAGGACGGCCGTGAGATCCGCCTGGACTCGTTCGTGCCCGGCACGAGCATGGCCCACGTGGTCGCCCTCTACGAGTTCGACCACGAGCTGCGGACCCGTCTTGGCGACATCATCAGCATGGTCGAGACATCGTTCCGGTTCCACGTCGGCCACCGACTCGGAAGGAGTGACCGGTTCGCCCATCGGCGTCCCGAGAAGCTCGGCGCGCTCCGGCCAGCGGACCCGGGCGCGCCACCCGAGCCGACCACTGCCTACCGCGAATGGCTCAAGGAGTACGAGCGTCACGAGAAGCGTGCACGGGGCGACTTCGTCGTGCATTTCCGCGAGACCTACGGTCCGCACCTGCCGATCTGGGTGGCCACGGAGGTGATGTCTTTCGGTGTCCTGAGCGGCCTCTACGACCTGATGACCCAGGCCGATCAGGAGATCCTTGCAGCGCGGTTTCACATCAGCACCGCCGACGGCAAGGGCGACCGCGGTGCTTTGAGCAACTGGCTCAATAACCTCCGGAACGTCCGGAATATCTGCGCGCACTACGGCCGCCTGTGGAACCGCAGCTTCGACGTGGTCATCGACGCGCCGGGGCAGGCGCGCGCGGACGCGGGCGACATCCTGGCCCCGCTCGTCGAGGAGGGCGTTAACAATCGGCTGTACGGCGTGCTGCTTATCCTGCGCCACCTGGTGCTGAGCATCGCGCCTGAACGGTCCGACGTCATCGACCTCGCCGACCTCATCGAGGCCAGGTCGAACGAGATCGGATTCTCCATGACCCAACTCGGGTTCCCCGACGACTGGCGGAGCAGCCCGACCTGGGACCGGGCCTTCTCGCTCGATCCCTCGCCCATGCTGACGGCGAGCCTGCTCGACCGCGCCAAGTGGTGGACGGCAGTCGAGACGCGAGCCGCGCTGACCCGGGCAGAGGTCGCTGGGACCGAGCATTATCGGACCCCGGAGGAGGCGGCGCGGGCGATGAAGGCGGCCCAGCGCAGCCTGCTGCGGACCTATCTCAAATACCGAGTCGTGATCGAGGTTGAGCTCGGGAAAACCAGGCACTATCCCGCTTTCCAGTTCCGCGACGGCAAGATCATCGACGCTCTCGCGGAGATCAACAAGGCGTTGGCCGCTGCTTGCGAAGACGTGGATCCAACGCAACTCGCCGCGGCGCTGCTGGACTGGTGGCAGACGCCGCATCGTGGACTGCCGAAGGATTCGGACGGCTCGGATCAATCGCCCGTCGACTTGTTGTATTCAGTCTCCGAGCAGGACTTCGAAGCGGCGGTCGAGGAATGCGGTGCGACGAGCAGTTTCGTTGCGCCGGCGCGGAGTTAGCTCCTGGGGCATGTCCTGGAGGCATTGAAACGCGAGATCGACTGGGCGATGTGCAAGACGGGCACTGGATCGGCTCCAGCGACTAGCCGATGTTGAGCGCGGTGAGCTGCTCCGGGGTGCCGGTGACGACCTGCCGGTGGGGGTGTGTTTGCCAGCCATATGGCCGGCCTCGACGTGCCCGGCAGGCGCGCGGTCGTGTTCAGCGGCGCTACCCGGAACTCGCTCGTCGTGCCCCCGCTTGTCCTCGCCCTGCCCGCCGCGTTCGACCTCGCCCCGCTGGTTGTGGTCGCCCCGACCCTCGTCGAGCTCGTCGCCATGGTCGTGTTCGTCCGCCTCGTGCAGCGACTTGTAGCGCAGAAGCAGTACCGACCAGCCGTTGTCGGCGTGCCTCTCGTAGACATCTCGCAAACGAGACCGGAGGTGATCTGCTAGTGGTGTGTCACGCAAATAGTTAGAGCGTGAGTTGATAGAATGGAGTATGTCCGCTCCAGCAACCCCTCTGATGATGTCCCCGGCCGACCGCGAAGTCCTCACGCGGGTCGCCCGATCGAGCACGGCCGCGCACCGCGAGGTGGTCCGCGCCGGAGTCCTCCTTGCGGCCGCCGAGGGTGTCGGTAACCGCACCATCGCCCGTGAACACGGTGTCTCCGCGATGACGGTGCGTGCCTGGCGGGACGCGTTCGACGCAGATGGGCTCAAGCACTGGGGCAAGGTCAAGAAAGGGCGGGGCCGTAAGCCGTCCATCCCGGACGAGACGGTCGCGGAGATCGTGCGGGTGACCAC